>OZ220690.1:4800000-6599949 GCA_965116455.1 Candidatus Latescibacterota bacterium
GAGAACTCGCGCAGATATTCGATTCGCTGGCGCACCTCCTCGCTCTGGCGGTCCGCGGGAAAGAGTTCGAGAAAGGCCGTGTACTCGCGCAGTGCCGTGCGCGGCTGTCCACTTCGCTCAAAAGTCTGGGCGAGGGCGAATTGCGCTTTGGTTGCTACCTCGTCTTGGGCCGAAGCTAGCTGGCGATAGAGGGCGATGGCTCCTTCGTAGTAACCGGTTGAATCATAGAGGGCGGCGAGTTCAAAGCGCACGGCGTCGGCATCGGGGGCGGCGGTGGCTTCCTGTAAGTAGCGGCGATACCAAGTTATCGAGCGGCTGTGTTCGCGGCGCCCCTTGTAGAGGACGCCCAGCTCCCGCAGCGCACTGATGGCTTCAGGGCTATCGCCGGTCTGGATCAATCCTTGAAACAGGCCCACTGCGAGGGCGAATTGTCCGGCTTGGCCTAGGGCGATGGCTCGGCCAAGCTGCGCCCGGAGGAAAGCGGGATGACCGGGTTGAAGCAAGGCGCTTAGCTCTTCGTAATGGGCGATGGCTTTGCTCGTCTGATGACTCTGGCGGCGGGCATCGGCTAGCCCGAGGAGCGCGCGTTCTTTGAGGGAGCGGTCGTCAATTTTGCTATAGGCGCGCTGATAGGCGTCCCCAGCTTGGCTGAAGAGGCGCGATCGATAGAGATTGTCTGCGCGATCTAGATAGGCGCTGTCGGTCTGCGCCGCTTTAGGAAAGCGCCGCGCTAACGATTTGAATTGCTTCTCAGCGGTTTCTCTGTTGCCCATAAAGAGCGCGATGCGCCCTCCGAGCAGTAGGGCGCTGGGGGCTTCAGGCGGCGGCGGTGCCGCGGCGGCGATTTGTCCGAGTAGCTGCTGGGCCTCTTCGACCCGACCAGCGGCAAAGCGCAACTGGGCCAGCCGATAGCGGGCCAAATGCGCTTGCTTAGAAGTCGCGTAGTCGGTCAACAGACGTCCATAAACAGCTTCGGCTTGCCGCAAATTTTCAGCGCGGGTATAATTAACCGCTGCCTCAATCAAGTCTTTGGCGGCGAATTCGCTGGTGCTGAAACGACGCTGCACTTCTTCGTATGACCGAGCGGCCAACAGGTATTGACCTTGCTCGGCCAGACAGGCCGCTCGCTCGCGCCGGGCGTCGGCAGCATTCAAGTGCTCGGGATGTTCGAGATAAAACGTCTCGTAGGCCGGCACCGCTAGGTCGCAACGGCCGCTTTGGCGGTACGCACGCGCCAGCATCAGTCGAGCCTCGGCTAGCTGCTGACTGTCGGGATAATTGCGAACAAAATCGGCGAACAGCCCGGCGGCAGTGGCATAGTCGCCGGCATCTCGGAAGAGGTTGCGGGCCATTTTGAAGTCGTCCTCTGCGCTCGTTTGCGCCCAGCCTTGGGTGCTTAGACAGAGGAGAAGCACGGATATCAATTTTGGAAACATATCGACTCTCAAGAGTATGCCAATCTGACACGTAAGTAACAGGCTAGAGTGTAGAATATAGTAAAATGCAGTCAAGGTGTGCAGCGATGGCGAGTCCGCTGGTCGAAAAAGCATACGCAAAAATAAACTTGGGGCTTAAGGTGCTCGGTCGCCGCCCCGATGGCTACCACGATATTCTCAGCGTGGCTCAATGCGTGGATCTAGCGGACGTCTTGTACTTTGAAGCCGCTCCCTCCGACCAGTTGACCTGTAGCCTCGATAGCTTATCAACCGAGCCAGACAATCTGGTGTGCCGCGCAGTAGATGCTTTTCGCGCTCGGCTCGACTGCCCGGTTCAGTCGTTACACATCCACTTAGAAAAGAACATACCCATAGGCTCGGGCCTAGGCGGAGGGAGTGCCGACGCGGCCGCGGCCCTGCGAGCGCTCAATCGCCTCCACGGCCAGCCATTCTCAAACGCAGACCTCCGCCAGATCGCTGCCACCCTTGGCTCGGACATTCCCTTTCTAGTGGAGGGCGGCACCGCTCTAATGAGAGGCCGGGGCGAGATCCTCGAAGGTCTGAGCTGGGAGGGCGCGGTCTTTTACGTGCTGGCGTACCCCGATGTCGAGATCAGCACGGCGTGGGCTTATGGCCAACTTGGTTCCATCTTGACAGAAAATTCTCCCTATTTTAAGTTTATTGTTTCCCTGAGCGGCGGGTGCGTTGACCACGACAGGTTATTTGAAGTGCTGGAGAACGACTTCACGCCCGCGGTAGATCGCGCCTATCCCATCGTCGCAGAACTTCGTTCTCAACTGGACCGAGTTGGTGCCCGCGCCACGTCCATGTCGGGCAGCGGCTCCACTGTTTACGGTATCTTCGACGACCGGAAGACCGCCTCTCAGGCGCAGAGCGCACTGCAAAGGCAAGGTTGCCGGTCTTTTTTATGTCAGCCGGTCTAGCTTGGGGAGTGCGAGGCATAAAGATAGGTAGCCCGGTCGTTCAATTGGTAGGACAACGGATTTTGGTTCCGTTTATCGAGGTTCGAGTCCTCGCCGGGCTGCCATTATGCCATTGATATTCGATTGAGTCTTTTGAGGAGATGTTCTGATGCCGCAAGTTCCACTACAGATCCAAGCGCGCGAGCAGGTCGCGCTCAAAGTCCAGTCCCGCCAAGAGCAGGGCAAGGGACCGGTGGGCCAGATACGCCGCCTGCAGGGCCAGTTGCCCGGGGTGATCTACGGCCACAATCAGCCCACTGAGTCCTTCAAGACGGATGCCCATGCCTTGGAGCGCATCCTGAGCAAAGGCGGGCAAAACGCGATCATCTTGGTTGAGCACGAAGAGCCTGACAGAGCCCCTGAGCAGGCCCTGATTCGCGACATCCAATACCACAAGGTCCGCGGCGATGTGCTGCACTTAGACCTTTTGCGCATCGATCCGAGCGAGACGCTGCGCGCCAATGTTCCGATCCTGACTGAGGGAGAGCCCGAAGGAGTCCGCAACGAGGGTGGAGCCTTGCAGCAGGCGCTGACTTCAATCGAAATGGAGTGCGTCGTCTCGGAAATGCCCTCTGCGATGGTGATTGACATCTCTTCGCTGGTCATCGGCGATAGTCTGCACGTGAGCGATCTCGTCGAACAAGAGCCGCGCATTACCACCGATCCGGACCGCACGATTGTCAACGTCTTGGCTCCGCGCTTGATCACTGAAGAGGAAGAAGCCGAGGAGGTCGAAGGAGAGGAGGTCGAAGGAGAGGAAGGCGAAGGTGGCGAGGGCGAAGAAGGTGGCGAAGGCGGCGAAGGCGACGGGGGTGGCGAAGAGTAGGTTTGCAAGTAGCCTTGGGTTTGGGCAATCCCGGTGCGCGCTACGCGTCAACGCGGCACAACATAGGCTTTATGGTAGTAGACCACTTAGCGGCCCGCTGTGGTGTGGACTGGCAACATCAAGCGGACCTACAGGGCCAAGTAGGCCAAGTGGTGCTGGGCGGTCGGGAAGTGCTCTTGGCCAAGCCCCAGACTTATATGAACCGCAGCGGCCGCACCGCAGCGGCCCTTTGCGCCCAATGGGAGGTGTCTCCCGAGGACGTATTGGTCATCTTCGACGACTTTCTCCTCGACCTCGGGCGCCTGCGCTTTCGCCGTGGCGGCAGCGATGGCGGGCACAATGGTTTGGCTTCGGTTCTCGAAGCGCTCAACACGGAAGCCGTACCGCGCCTGCGCCTAGGGATCGGCATCCCACCTGCAGACGCGGACATCATCGACTACGTCTTGGATCCGTTTTCCCCCGCAGACGAGGTAGAAGACCTGATTGAGCGCGGGAATGCGGCGCTCGAAATGTACTACGCCGAAGGCATCGAGGCGGCCATGAACAAGTTCAACGGTTAAAAGGCAACGTAGCCGAGGGAGGGTTACAAACGCATATGGAAATTTGGACAAGCGCAGCGCCATTCATAGGCCTGGGCGGTTTGCTTTGCTCGTTCCTGCTATACTTTTACATCAAAAAGTCTCCGGCGGGCACTCCAGAGATGGTGGAAATCTCAGAGGCTATCCACGAGGGCGCTATGACCTTTCTCAAGCGCGAGTACACCATCCTCGCCGGGTTTATCGTCATCGTTTTCGTCCTCCTTTTTGCCTTCGTCGGCACCCATACCGCGTACGCTTTCTTGGCGGGAGCCGTTTGCTCCATTTTGGCCGGTTACACCGGCATGAAGGCGGCCTGTCACGCCAATGTTCGCACCGCTCAAGCGGCCAACCAACACGGCCAAGGGCCGGCGCTGAGCATCGCTTTTTCAGGGGGTGCCGTGATGGGGCTTGCCGTGGCTGGCTTGGGACTTTTCGGCATTGGCGCACTGGCTAGCGCTATTGGTGTCTGGGACGATATAAGCCAAGCATCCACGATCAATGGCTTCGCTATGGGGGCCTCTTCGATTGCTCTTTTCGCGCGCGTTGGCGGCGGCATCTTCACCAAGACCGCGGATGTGGGTGCCGACTTGGTGGGCAAAGTAGAGGCGGGGATTCCCGAGGACGATCCCCGCAATCCGGCCGTTATCGCCGACAACGTCGGCGACAACGTCGGCGATGTAGCTGGCATGGGTGCCGATATCTTTGAATCGTACGTCGGATCGGTCATTGCTACCATTGCTATCGCCGCCACCGCGTCCGCGTCACTGCTGGCCACTCTCGCTCCCAACATCTCCGATCCGACCCAGGCGAAACTTGCGGCAATGAGCTTCCCGCTGATCGTCATCACGATCGGTATAGTCGCGTCGCTGCTAGGCGTGTTGATGGTGCGGATACTGCAGAACTTCGACCCCGGTGCCGCATTGCGCTACTCGACTTGGGTTGCAGCCGCACTCATGATTTTGGGTGCTTGGTGGGTCGCCGGGACAATCGGCCTATCCAATCAGCCGGTGTGGGCACTGTGCGCGGGCTGTCTGGCCGGGATTGCAATTGGCCTTTTTACCGAGTACTACACCGGCGGCAAACCCATCCGCACCATCGCTGAAACCTCCAAGACCGGCGTGGCGACCAATATTATTTCCGGTCTGGCCATAGGCATGGAGAGCGTCGTCCTGCCGACCTTGGGCATCGTCATCGCCATTGGCTTGGCCTTCCACTTTGCCGGGCTTTTTGGGATTGGCATCGCCGCCGTGGGCATGCTGGCCACCGTGGGTATCACCATGTCGGTTGACGCCTATGGCCCCATCGCCGACAACGCCGGCGGCATTACCGAAATGGCGGGCTTGGGCGAAGACACGCGCAAGATCACCGATGGTCTCGACTCACTCGGCAACACGACCGCGGCCATGGGCAAAGGGTTTGCCATTGGTTCGGCGGCGTTGACGGCGCTGGCGCTTTTTTCGGCCTATTCCTCTGCTATTGAGACTGCAACCGGTGAGCCGATCGTCATTGACGTGACTACGCCGATTGTCGTCGGCGGGCTTTTTATTGGCGCGATGATTCCCTACCTAGCGGCCTCCATTACCATGACCTCGGTCGGCAAGGCCGCCTTCAAGATGGTCGAGGAAGTCCGGCGTCAGTTCCGCGAGATCGAGGGCCTGATGGAAGGCAAAGCCAAGCCCGATACCCGGCGCTGCGTGGAGATCAGCACGACGGCAGCACTGCGCGAGATGATTCTACCGGGCCTGTTGGCGGTATTGGCTCCGGTCGCGGTTGGTTTCGGCCTCGGCCCCATCGCCTTGGGCGGCATGCTCGCTGGGGCGACGGTTAGCGGCGTCCTGTTGGCACTGATGATGGCCAATAGCGGTGGGGCTTGGGACAACGCCAAAAAATGGATCGAAGAAGGCCACTTGGGAGGCAAGGGCTCTGACCCCCACAAAGCCGCCGTCGTCGGCGATACGGTCGGCGATCCCTTCAAGGACACTTCGGGGCCGTCGCTAAACATACTCATCAAGCTGATGTCGGTGATATCTCTCGTCCTGGCACCGCTTTTCGTCTGAGGGATGTGCCTCAGACCAGAACCAAGAAAGCGCAATACAATGAGAAACTACGAACTCGTATGTATCTTGGACCCCCAAGCCGACGAGGGCCAATACGATCAACTCGTCGAAAAATACGAGGCTCTGCTCGAGGAAAATGGCGGACAAGTCGTCCGGATCGACAATTGGGGTCTGCGGCGTCTGGCCTATACCTCGTCCAGCCTGAAGAATCGGCTCCAAGGCTACTACGTGCTCTACCAGTTTTTCGCCGAGCCGACGGCGATTGAAGGGCTGGAGCAGACGCTCAAGCTCGACGAAGTGGTGCTGCGCTACCTCGTCACTGCGGTCGAAGGCGAGTTTATCCACGTGCCCGAGCTAGCCGCCGACAATTTCCTTGAAGAAGCTTTTGCCCGGCCTGCCCGCGGTCCGAGGGACCGAGGTGGTGGCCCGTACCGCGACTCCCGCGGCCCAAGAGACCACGACGAGGCCCGCAATGCGGCTCCTGAACGCAACGCCCCTGATGTGGAGGTAGAAGAAGTAGAAGGGGTAGAGGATTCGCCCGAAGCAGAAGAAGCCGTCGTCCAAGAGTCCGACGACTCTTAGAGTCGGCGCGCGCTGATGCTGATTCTGGTGGGCATAGCGCTGGCGGTCGTTTCGCTTTTGGCCAGTTTGCGCTACGGCTCGCGTGGTGTCCTGCCGTTGATCGGCCTGCTTTGCTTGGGCACCGCCATGTGGCTAGGGGCTGCGTTGGGGCTGGTGCCCATTATGGGGTTGCTCGCCGCTTTGCAGATAGAGCGTCAGCAGAGCTATGGTCGCGTCATGGCCATGGCCTGCACGCCAGCGGCGGGCTTGTGTCTTTGGCAGTTAATTCAGGCGCGCGATGGCACCCAGCGCGAAGAGCACGCCGCCGCCGTCTTGGAGCAGTTCCAAGCCCTGGGGATGGCCGTTGACGAAGGCGGCCAGACGATGCGCGCGATGATCGACGCGGTCCTGCGGGTGCAGCCGGCCATTGAGATGGCTACCTTGCTTTTGACGTTTGTCGTCGCGTATCGCTTGAGTCAGGGCTTGGCCTTACGGCTGGAACTAGCGCTGCCCGCGCCCCTGCCGCTGTCTTTGTGGCGGCCTTGGGAAGAGCTGATTTGGGTATTGATCGCGGCCTTGGGGCTGAGTCTTTTGGGCGATGGATTGTTGGCCGATTTGGGCCTCAATCTAATCGTATTGATGGGGATTATCTACGGGGTTCAAGGGGTGGCGGTGCTGCGCTTTTTCGCCCAGCGTCAAAGGGTGCCGCCTTTGGTCGAGCTGTTGTTTTACGTAGGGCTTCTTTTTGTCGCAGGGTTGGCGTTTCTGCTCTTGGCTGGATTGGGGCTTTTGGATACTTGGTTCGATTGGCGCAGGCTGCGCCCAGCCCCCACGGAGGAAGAAGCGTAAGGCCCGACAACACCGCCGTTTTCTATTGAAGTGGAGGACAAGTCGTGAAAGTAATTCTGTTAAAGGACATTGAAACCTTGGGTTCGGCCGGAGAGGTCGTGGAGGTAAAGAACGGGTACGGTCGCAATTTCCTGATTCCGCGCAACGAGGCCTTGGTCGCCTCTGCCGCCAACATGGCCCAGTTCGAGTCTCGGCGCAAACAGCAAGAGACCCTAGCCGAGCGCGACCGCCGCGCTGCCGAGGCCCTCGCCAAGAAGCTGGAGACGGAATCGATCACCGCGCAGGTCAAGGTCGGCGAGGAGGATCGCCTCTTCGGTTCGGTAACCGCCCAAAACGTCGCCGAATTGCTCGACGAAAAGGGCTACGAGGTAGATCGCCGCGCCATCCACCTCGAAGACCCCATCCGCGAATTGGGCGTCTACAATATCGAAGTGCGCCTCCACTCAGAGGTAACAGCAGCGGTCAAGCTCTGGGTCGTCAAGGAATAGCGCGACGCTAGATGCTCTCCCTCCTCGACGGAGGTAGTTCATGCCAAGCAGGGTCTTGTTCCTTTGCTGGATGTGTGCGGCAGTCACCGGCTGCGGCCCGGAATATTCGGAAGGGCCTTTCGCGCGCGTCGGGCAGGAAGTATGGCGCACTGTAAATAGAAGCCATCGGGGTGCCGACGGCGTCTTGGTGCAGGCGGCCTTACACACCTTCGCCTATGAGATCGCCCGCGCCTATGCGCGCGCTGAGCGCGAGGACTTGGGGCAGGAGCAGCTCGAATTTCGCATCAAGCAGCTACTCTACTCCTACGTCGATGGCACCTATCCGGCCGAAGATGGCACGGACATCAACAGCCTCTACTTGCAGTATCTCATCTACGTAAATCCGTCCTTTGATGCGCGCAATCCCCTGCAAAAACGCGCCTTCAACACTTGGAGGGCCGAATACATACGCCGGGTCGTCGATGTCATCTACGACTCCAAGTTTCCCATCCTGCGCGACGAGTACGACGACCGTTGGGGCTTGACGCTCTACAGTCGCTTGGTCTTCACCGTTTATCTGTCGAGCGGAGAGTCTCAGCTCAAGCCATTTATTGCCGATATTGGTGCGCGCACGTTTTTGGTCAATCAGCGAGGTGTGCGCTTCCAGCCCAGCGGGACGTTTAACTACTACCCCTATCAGAGCGACCGACCCGAAGGTGAGGTACTCGACGGCAAGACCTACTATCGAGTTTTCTTTCCCAATCGTCGGCGCGACGACAAGACGCCTATTGTCCGGCGCGACGACGACTATCTCGAATTGCAGATCGAGAACTTGGGCGACGTCCCATTGCGAATCCTGCGCTGGGACCTGCCTCTGGTGTATCCAGAAATGCCTGCGCGGCGCTTGCCGACGGAGGCCGAGGTGGCCGAGCGCAAGGCGGCCGAGCGGGCCGAGCGCAAGGCGCGGGCCGAAGCTGCGCGAAAAAAGTAGTACCGTAGATTTCGTTGGTGCTATGGGGAAGTCATTCTATATTTCTGCGTAATACAGACGAGGATATTGCGGGAGCGGATGCGTGCCTGGTGGCTGTCGCGGACTTCAAATCCGTTGCGGCGTAGCGAGAGTTGCGCTGGGTGGGTTCGATTCCCACACGTTCCCGCCAGATTTTAAATAGCTGTAGAAAAAGAGGTTGCGCCGATCGGTTTATTGTTTTGGAGTAGCCTCTTTTGTTTTGAGGGAAGAAGTACTCATCGGATAGCGAGGGACACGATGAAATGGGTTTTGGCAGCGGTGACGTTGTTGATGGCGGCACTGGCGTGGGCTCAGGACACGGCGGTGGCGTCAAGTGCACCCGGGACAATTCCGACGGACCGTCCGAGCGAGAACATCGCGCTGGGGGCGACCTACGCGATAGAGCCGCGGCCGAATTACGGGCTTTGCTCGGACCCCGGTGATCGCGAGCAACTGACGGATGGGGTGTACACGGAGGGCTATTTCTGGGCGCAGCTATCGACCGTGGGCTGGCAGGAAAAGACGCCCTCGATCCTGACGCTGGATCTGGGTGCGGTGCAGCCGATACGAGGGGTATCGTTCCACACGGCGGCGGGTTTTGCGGACGTGAGGTGGCCACTGACGATCCGCATCCTCGTGGCAGGTGAAGACAGGGAGTTCCATGAAATCGGGGACTTGGTGCAGTTGAGCGCAGAACAACACGGGCCGCTTGTACCGACAAAGGCGAGCGATGCCATGTGGGATAGGGAAGGCATGCGTTTCACTGATGCGGAGATATATGACCATTTCGATCGCCACCGGGATCGGTACCCGGAAAAGGAGGTCACTCCCGAACTGCGCGAGAGAATCCTCCGCGATCTCAACGAGCAGCGCGCTGCCCAGTACGGGACGCATCGGTACTGGACGGACCGGTTGCGGACGCACGGCCGCTATGTCAGTCTGGTCGTGTGGAACGAGCCGTACACGTTCGTGGACGAGATCGAGGTCTATGCGGGAGAGCCGGAGTGGGTCCATGAGCCGCTGCCCGGGCCGGCCATTGCAGACGTGAAGGAGTATGCGCGCCGGATCGCCATCCAGAAAGGGATTCGGACGCGCCTCGTGCGGGACATTGAGGCCCTGAAAGCGGCGGCGGAGGAAGAAGGGGTCCCGGTCGAGACGCAGGGCGATGTGCTGGGCGAGCTGGCGTCTGTGGAAGGAGAGTTGGGGCTGGCCACCGCGTTCGAGGATGACTTCCAGGCGGTGCTGCCGCTGAACTCGTGGCACGAACGGGTGTTGCGCACGCAGGCGCGGCTCTGGCGCGCCAAAGGCTTGGAGCCGCTCACGTTCTGGCGCTCGAATCTGTGGGATCCGCTGCCGCTCATCGGCACGCCGGACACGACGGCGGAACTGGTCGTCGAGGTGCATCTGATGCGGAAGGAGTACCGCGCCGCGGCGTTCAATGTGAGCAACAGCAGTGACGAGTTGGTGCAGGTGACGTTCCGCCTGAGCGGGCTGCCCGGCGGCGACAATCCGGCGTATGTGACCGTTCACGAAGTAGCTTGGACGGACACGCGGAGCGGAGTGCCAGTGGCCGCGGCCCTCCCCGAAGTCGCTGCCGAGAACGATCTGTATGCAGTGACCGTGCCCTCGGGCATGACGCGGCAGGTATGGCTGACTTTCCATCCGGTGGACGTTGCGCCGGGCACCTACGAGGGCGAGGTCGTCGTGGCGTCGGTGCCTGGGGGCAAGCGGTTTCCGCTGCGCATGCATCTGTATCCTCTGGACTTCCCCGAGAAGCAGTCACTTCACCTTGGCGGATGGGACTACACAGACCGCGTCGGTCACTTCCCCCTTCTGACGGAGCAGAACAGGCCGGCGATTATCGAGCACCTGCGCGAACATCTCGTCGACTCGCCGTGGGCCCTCAAGCTGGCACTGCCTCGGGGCACGCACGATGCGCGGGGGGCGATGACGGCACCACCCTCCACCGACTACTTCGATGCGTGGATCGAGTTGTGGCCGGATGCGGCCCAGTACTTGGTGTTTGCGAAAGTGGGCAATCACTTCGAGTCGTGGGCGATGGGTTCGCCGGAATTTGCGACCGCGGTGAAGGCGTGGGTGACCTTCTGGGCGGAGCACATGGTGGCGAAGGGGTTGCGGCCAGAGCAGTTCGCACTGCTGTTGGTGGATGAGCCTGACGAGCCGTGGATGGACGAGCGCATCTTGGCGTGGGCTAAGGCCATCCGCGCAGCGGACACGGGAATCCGCATCTGGGAGGATACGAACCACCGGGACATGGACCGGGCGAATCAGGAGATGATCGATGCGTGCCACGTCCTGTGCCCGAACTACGCGACCTTCCTGAGACAGGGTCAGGACTACCGCGACTACTACGTGAAGAAGCGCGATCAGGGGATCGGGTTGGAGTTCTACGCGGCGTGGACGGGCCGGGTCTTCGATCCGTACGCCGGCCGCCTCATGGCGTGGACGAGTTGGCGTTATGGAGCGACGGCGATCTACATGTGGTCGCTGACCGACACGGGTGGCGCGTCATCGTGGAACGAGTATCTCACCCTCAAGACTCCATACTCGCCACTGTTCATCGACGAGGACTCGGTGACGGCCGGGAAACACCTCGAAGCGGCGCGGGAAGGGGTGCAGGACTACGAGTACTTCGCCATGTTGGACCAAGCGATCCGGAAGGCGTCTGCCGAGGGGAGGACGGGCCCGGAGGTAGAGGAGGCCCGTCGGTTGCTGGAGAGTCTGCCGGCCAGTGTCTGTGATGCGGCGGGCCACGGGGAGGTCGACTCCGACCAGTTGCTGGGTGGCTTTCACTGGCTGAACGAGAAAGTGGACCGCACGCTGGCGGACGAGGCGCGGATTCAGGTGTTAGCAGCGTTGACGGATTTGGTCGAGCACTGAATCAGATAGCGAGTGCCACGGATGAGATGGACATTGGCAGCGATGGCGTCGCTAATGGGGGGGCTGGCGTGGACGCAGGCCACGGCGGCGGGTCCGGTGGACCGCCCGGGCGAAAACATTGCGTTGGGGGCGACCTACACCATGGACCCAGCGCCGAACTATGAACACTGCACGGACGCCGACGATGTCAGGCAACTGACGGACGGGGTGTACTATCGAGGGGAGGAGAGTTTCTGGACGCAACTGTCGACCGTGGGCTGGCAGGATAAGAATCCCGTGATCGTGACGCTGGACCTGGGTGCGGTGCAGCCGATACGGGGTGTCTCGTTCAATACGGCAGCGGGTCGTGCGGACGTGAGGTGGCCGCTGGCGATCCGGATTTTCACGGCCGGTGAAGACAGGCAATTCCATGAGATTGGGGATCTGGTGGGACTGAGCTCGGAACACGACTCGCCCATTGCGACGGGGTACGGGACGCACTGGTACTGGACGGATCGGCTGAGGACGCACGGCCGCTATGTCAGCCTGATTGTGTGGAACGAGCCGTTCATCTTCGTGGACGAGATCGAGGTTTACGCCGGAGAGCCGGAGTGGGTGAATGAGCCGTTGCTTGGGCCAGCTATCGCAGACCTAAAGGCGTACGCGGGCCGGATCGGCATCCAAGCGGGGATTCGGACGCGCCTAGTGCGGGACATTCAGGCGCTGAGGAGGGCGGCGGAAGAAGAAGGTGTCCCGGTCGAGACGCGGGGCGATGTGCTGGGCGAGCTGCGGCCGTGGAAGGGGCATTGGGGCAGGCCGGCACAGCGTTCGGGGATGATTTCCAGGCCGTGCTGCCGTTGAATCCGTGGCACGAACGAGTGTTGCGCACGCAGGCGTGGCTCTGGCGCGTCAGGGGCCTAGAGCCGCTCGCGTTCTGGCGCTCGAATCTGTGGGATCCGCTTCCCCTCGTCGGCATGCCCGACACGGCGGGGGAACTAGCCGTTGAGGTACACCTGATGCGGCGGGAATACCGCGCCGCGGCGTTCAATGTGAGCAACAGCAGTGATGAACCGATGCAGGTGCTGTTCCGCTTGAGCGGGCTGCCCGGCGGCGATAATCCGGCGTATGTGACCGTTCACGAGGTGGCTTGGACGGACACCCGGAGGGGGGTGCCGGTGGCCGCGGCCCTGCCGGAGGTTGTTGTCGAGAACGATCTGTATGCGGTGACCGTGCCGTCGGGTATGACGCGGCAGGTGTGGCTGACCTTCCATCCGGTGGACGTGGAGCCGGGCGTGTATGAGGGCGAGGTCGTCGCGGAGTCCGTGTCCGGGGGCAGGAAATTTCCGTTGCGCATGCACCTGTATCCCCTGGATTTCCCGGAGAAGCAGTCGCTGCACCTAGGCGGATGGGACTATACGGATCAGGTGGGGCATCACCGCTTGGTGACCGAGCAGAATCGGTTGGCACTCATCGAACACCTGCGCGAACATCTCGTCGATTCGCCGTGGGGCCTACCCTGGGCGCTGCCTCGGGGTACGCACGATGCGCAGGGGGCGATGACGGCACCACCCAACACCGACCACTTCGATGCCTGGATCGAGTTGTGGCCGGACGCGGCCCAGTACCTAGTGTTTGCGAAAGTGGGGACGCAGTTCGAGTCGTGGGCGATGGGCACGCCGGAGTTCACGACCGCGGTGAAGGCGTGGGTGACGTTCTGGGCGGCACACATGGTGGCGAAGGGGTTGCAGCCGGAACAACTGGCGCTGCTGCTGGTGGATGAGCCGCGCGAGCCGCGGCACGACGAGGTTATTCTGGCGTGGGCCAGGGCTATCCGCGCAGCGGGCACAGGCGTCCGCATCTGGGAGAATCCGAACCACCGGGACATGGACCAGGCAAATCAGGCGATGATCGACGCGTGCCACGTGTTGTCTCCGCACCGTCAGATCTTCCTCAACGAGGGCCAGGACTATCGCGACTACTACGTGCAGAAGCGGGATCAGGGAATCGGGTTGGAGTTCTATTCGGCGTGGGCGACTCGACTTTTCGATCCGTACACGGCCCGGCTTACGGCGTGGACGAGCTGGCGCTATGGGGCCACGGCGATGCACTTCTGGTCGATGGGCGACACGGGCGGGGCGTCATCGTGGAACGAGTATCTAGCCTCGAGGGATTCGTACGCGCCCTTGTTTATCGCCGAGGACTCGGTGACGGCCGGCAAACACCTCGAAGCCGTGCGGGAAGGCGTGCAGGACTACGAGTACTTCGCGATGCTGGACCGGGCGATCCGGGAGGCGGCGCAGGAGAGTCCGGCGGTAGAGGAGGCGCGCAGGTTGCTGGAGCGTCTGCCGGCCAGTGTCCTAAAAGCGGCGGGCCAAGAGATCCATTGGCTGAGCGAGAGCGACCGCACGCTGGCGGACGAGGCCCGGATTCAGGTGTTGGCGGCGTTGACGGCGCTGACGACGCCGACGGCTGTGGCGCAGCCAGTCGCCGTGCCCCACGAGTTCCGGCTGGACCAGAACTATCCCAATCCCTTCAACCCCAACACTACGATCGAGTTTTCGGTCCCTACGCGAGGCGATGTCGAACTGACGATCTACAATCTCGCCGGTCAGAAAGCCCGGAGGTTGCTGCGCACGGTCCTGGATGCTGGGAATCACTCGGTCGCGTGGGACGGCCGGGACAAACACGGACGTGAACTGGCCAATGGCGTGTATATCTACAAGCTGCAAGCAGGGGAGCAGGTCGATTCGCGCAAACTACTGCTGCTGAAATAGCGGCATCGGTCGTCCGGCAGTCATTGGGGAGTCTTGCTATGAAGCGCGTTAAGGCGTGGAGTTTGACCGTTGTGGTTGCCGCGGTTCTAGGCAGCTTCGCCCTGCTGTACTTCAACTATTTCGCAAACGGGACCGTCGACCCGCCTCACGCTTTCCGGGGAGCGGCGAGCACGAGTGAAGCCTGCCGACCCTGTCATCAGTCGATCTACGACAGCTACGTCAAGACCGGGCACTACCTCACTTCCACGGTCGCCACCAAGGAGACCGTTATGGGCGACTTCGGCGAAGGCCACGTCGCGCGCACGCCGCTGCCAGACCTGCAGTTCGCGATGGAGGAGAGGAGGGGCGGGTTTTTTCAGACGGCTGTGTACACCAAGGACACGACAGAGACATTCACCAAGCCCCTTGAGGTCGTGGTGGGCTCTGGAGAGCGGGCGCAGACCTACCTGTTTTGGGAGGGGGACAGACTGTTCCAACTGCCGGGGATGTACTTCACCCCGGAAGAGACTTGGACGCTCGCGCCCGGATATGAAAACTGGATCGTTTGGTGGGAGGATCTGCCGAACAAAAGACTGGGAATGCTGTACCAACGACCGATCGGCGGACGCTGCATAGAGTGCCACGCCGCGACGGCCATGCCGGTAGGCTCGCCGACAGGGTTGCGATTTCATCCCGACAGCTTCGAAGTAGGCATCAGCTGCGCCAAGTGCCACGGTCCTGGTGCCCAACACATTGCTTTCCACGAGCAGAACCCGGCAGCAGAAGAGGGCCGGCACATCGTCAACCCAGCCAGCCTGAGTCGATCGCAACAGATCTCTTCCTGCGCCCTGTGCCATGCGGGGGACGGCGTTCCGAAAACACCGCCGCTATCATTCCGTCCGGGAGACGAAATCTCAGAGCATCGCATATACACGAAAGCGGAGCAGAAGCAACTGTCGGTCCACGGGGGGCAGGTGCAGTTCCTGCAGGAAAGTCGCTGTTTTGCAGAGTCGGGCAGCATGACGTGCTCCACCTGCCACAATGTACACGAAGACGAGACGGACCAGACCGCGATGTTTTCGCGAAAGTGCCTGACCTGTCACGAGCAGTCCCACCCTGAAGCGCCCGAACTAGCGCAGGGCGACCGCTGCACCGAATGCCACATGCCCGATCAGCAAGCGAGCAATTTACCAGTGTATCACGAGGGAGAGGAGTTATTTCTGTCAATGGCCAACCACCGCATCGGGATTTTCAAGGATCCATAGCGCACCGTCTATCGCGTTAGAAAGGGGGAACACTTGATCAAGCAAGTATGTGGACTCGCAGCGGCCGCGCTGCTGAGTATCTCACCTTCTCAAGCTCTGCAGCGCACCGACACGGAATTTAAGATCTTCCAGTTTCCCGCCAACATGATTCCCCGCATCGACGGCCAGACCGACGACTGGGCGATGGTACCCGACAGCTACGCATACGGAACCGACCAGCTTTCCGACACGGTCATGGGGAACTTCACCAACCACGACCGCGAAGACCTGGACGTCACCGTGCGCGTCGGTTGGGTCAAGGGCCTGAATCGGCTCTATTTCCTCTACGAGGCGTACGACGACTACTGGAATATGTATTACAAGCGGGGCGATCTGTTCGAGATTGCCATCGACGCGGACCGGTCCGGCGGGCCGAACATTGCCAACCCCCAGATCGACGACGAGTGGGAAAGCCACTTCCTGTTCAAGGGAGTACACGCCCAGAACTACCACATCTTCACACCCCCTGGGGAAGGACGGGATTGGGTGTTCGTCTGGGGGTGCCAGCCGTGGATCGGCCGGTTGCCGTACGCCAATCACGCGTACTCGTACGATTTCGAGGAAGGGGAGAGCGGCAAGCTCGTGCTGGAGTTCTGGATCACGCCCTTCGACTACGCTCCGTACGATGGCCCGGAGCGGGCAGCCGTGTCGAAACTGGAGGAGAACAGCCTGATCGCCCTATCTTGGTCGGTCCTCGATTACGACGAAGACCGCACGGAATACGAGGGATTCTGGAACCTGTCGCACGAGACGCGCATGGACAGCGACGCCTCGAACCTGTGCGCATTCCGATTGATGCCGCTGGAGCCGGAATACCTCAAGCCGCTCGAGGCGGAATACTCCTTTACGGTGATCGACATGGATCGCCGGATGGTCGCCTTCACGGATCGGTCCAGCGGAGAGATCACATCGTGGTCGTGGGACTTCGGCGATGGCAAGTCGTCCACCGAACAGCACCCGATTCACCAGTACGAGGAACCGGGCGAGTTCGTGGTCACGCTGGACGTCGAGGGGCCGCAGGGAAAGGCCCGGCGCGTCAAGGTGAACCAGGTGGTGGTAAAGTGAAAGGCGCGGATCACAGCCGCAGGCTCAGGTCTCGTTACCGTCAATTGGCAGAGCACTAGGTGGACCAACCAGTTTGATTTGATAGGTTCGGGTTTTCGTTGTATCCTTGCACCTAGTTCAGCCAGCCGCGCCTAGACATTCACAATCCGACGGGCGCTCGACATTGCGACGCCAATTTTGGCGTCGGACCGCTCAATGGTATCCGTTTCCGCCAACTCTTTCTGCCAGATGACGATGGGAATGTTCCTGCTTGTCTTAATTGCCCTCGCGCTCAATGCTCGCGACGCTTCAGGCGTGATCCTCTACCGCATCGGCACGCCCTTTTCCGAGGCGGAAAAGGATAGCTTGGAGGGGATCGGCATAGACTTCAGGGAGTTCGACTGGTCGGAAAACTCGCAGTTGGAGGACGCCCTCGACCCGGACTCGCTACAGGCGGGCGTACTGCAGCCCAATTTCTTCGCCGAAGACGAGGATATCGCCGCAACGCTGTTGAGCAGAGACGGCTGGGTGGCCGTGCAGCGGGAAGCTGGTAGGGGCAACTTCGACCAGACGGTCGGAAACCTGCTGGTCGATCAGGATCCGAGTACGGCGCACACATGGAAGGCCATAGATCAAGCGACCCTCGAGTTTCGCGCCGCTTGTTGTAACGACCCTGGTGCATCGTTGAGAGTGCATTTCGATCTAGGCGGACGATTCTTCATCAAGGAGGTGAGACTGCGGCCTCTGGCGGACCGGTCGGATCACTTCCTGGAGCAATTCGTCATCGGTGTCAGCGACGAGAGATACGGTATAATTGGACACGTCCCGAATCTCCCACCTGTTGTGGAGGTAGAGGGCAATACTGAACCCGAAGTCAGCGTGATGCTCGATCGACCCGTGACGACCAACTTTGTGCAGTTGCTGATCTTTCGGCAAACGCCCAAGGAGATCGGGCTGGCCGCTTTCGAGCTGTACGGGGGGGGGTACGTGAGGAAGGCCTCATATGAATCCGACATCATCGAACTGGACGACATCGCCAGTCTAGGCGAGATCCGCTGGTCGGGACGGCAGGATCCCCACGCCCAGGTCGCGATCCGCACCCGGGCCGGTACCGATCCGCACCCGGTCATTTTCTGGGAGACCCGCCCCGAGCAGCAGGACATCGTCAGGTTTCTCCAAGGGGGCGGCGAGCTGAGTCTGACGGAGTACAAGCGCCAGTACGACAAACTGGATGATTTCCTCAAACCGGAAGACGAGCAGGACCGGGTGCGTCCCGACACGGAGCACTGGAGTTTCTATTCGAATCCGTATGCGTTCGAGCATCCCGGGATCCCTATTGCATCCCCCGGGCCGCGGAAGTTCATCCAGATCAGAGTGGATTTTGCCTCTCCCACCGTCGCAGAGGGGGGCAAGATCGACTACATAGAGTTCAAGGCGTCGGTCCCGCCGTTGGTTCGCCGCTTGGTAGGGGAAATTCACCCAACCGAGACCCAAGTGGGCAAAGCGACTCAATTTACGTATTACATCAGTCCGACGATCCGGTCCACCGACAGCAGTTTTGACGGGGTGGAGATCGCGACGCCTTCGGGGGTGGTGTCGGTCGATTCGCTGCGCATAGCCGGCATTGATCAGGAGGATTTCTCGTGGACTATCCACGAAGACGGTCTGGGGTTTGAGGTTCTGCTCCCGCGCCGGCTGGAGCAGACGGATAGCGGTGCGCTGGTGGAGGTGGTGTTCACCGCTCCGATACTGAGAGAAGTGGGCACCCTGTTTGCAGGCAGGGTGTTCGACACGACTAGGCCGCACGAGGTGCGGCAGCGGGTCGTGCCGGGCAATGCTACCAATGAGATCGAAGGCGATCGTTTGTCGGTGAGAACGGCGCTGAGCGAATCGCTGGTGTTTGCGCCGCGGATCTCGCCGAATCCGTTCACGCCGAACGGCGATGGGGTGAATGAGGTGGTGAACATATCGTACAAGCTGCTGCGGTTGACCTCAGCAGTGCCAGTAGCGATCGAGATCTACGATCTGTCGGGCCGGCTGGTGAGGCGGGTGTATGAGGGGGAGGATCCAGTAGGTGAGTACAGCCACGTGTGGGATGGCCGGGACGACTCGAACGGGCTGGTGCCGCCAGGGCTGTATCTGTACCGGCTAGTGGTGGACGTGCAGTCAGAGCAAGAGACCAGCAGCGGCGTCGTTGCGGTGGCCTATTGATACTCGTTTTTTTCACCATGACCAGCACTGAGTTGCGTCGCCAATGCTGGCGACGGACAGCTCGCGGTGGCGGCCTCAAGCGACCGCAATACTGCGGTCGGACTGCACCTGGGACCGGACTGCTCGTCGGCTGCGTGGCATTCGCCGTCGGCTGCGTCGCCAACTTGGTATGCCCCCAGACGCTTCTCAGCCAAGAGTCCGACGGACTCGTGGCCCGACAGAGTGAACACCACTACAAACTTGGTCTGCGCCATGTGCAGAGCGGTGACTTCCAGAGTGCCGAGCGGGAATACAGGAAAGCGATCGAGATGGACTCGACTGACATTCGCCCGCGCGATGGCCTCGGTTTTGTCTATGCGCTGCAGAAAAGATTCCGAGCGGCAGAGGCAGAATTCGAGCGAGTACTGGAGATCGACCCCGACTATGCGCCGTCTCTCTACAAGCTGGGCAAGATCTTCCTGATCCGCCGGGATCGCGAAAAAGCGAAGGATGCCTACAAAAGAGCGATCGCATCCGAGCCGACGTACTTCCTCGCTCATCACGGGCTCGGCATGATCTACTCGCAGGAGGGAAAACCGGCGGCAGCGGCCGAGCACTTCAAGACGGTACTCCGGCTCAAGTCCGACTACGGCCCCTCCCGCTATCGACTTGGAGCCATCTATCTTCGGGAACAGGAATACGCCAAAGCGATAGAAGAACTGCAGCAGGCTGCAAAGCTGGTCGAGAATGAACCGCCGATCCACTACGTCCTCGGAAATGCGTACATGGCCATCGGCAGACTGGGTGAAGCGGCAGACGCATTTGCCGCAACCCTGCGACTCGACCCCCGGCGTGCAGATGCGCACGACAAGCTGGGGCTGGTCTATACCGAACAGTCACACGTGCCCTTGGGAGCGGCCATGGTAGATCAGGACAAACTCGCGGCCGCCGTAAAGGAACACCGCAAGGCGGTTGAGTTGGCCCCCGAAAACGGCTGGTTCCAGCACAACCTCGGTATGGCCTATGAGCGGCAGCGTAAGTACGAGGAAGCCGCGACGCAGTACAGAAAGACCCTGACGGTGGATCCCGACCTTGCGTACACGCGCTATCGCCTCGGTATGATTTACTCCAGAACCCGGAAATACGAGGAGGCTGTCGACCAGTACAAGCAGGCAATTGAGCGCGAGCCGAACAACGCCCTCTTCCACTACGCCCTCGGAGCTGTGTATGCCCGGACCGGAAGGACCGAAGAGGCGATAGCGGAGTATGAGAAGGCCATCGAACTAGACTACTTCAACACAGAAGCGCATTTCGGTCTCGCCAACGCCTATTTCAAGCAAGGGAATCGCCAAGAGGGCGAGAGGGAGATGCAGATATTCCGCAAGCAGCGCGAAGGCAACATCCCCGAACTCGAACGCAGCGTCGCCCTGGTCCCCGACAATCCGCAGTTCCACTTTGAGCTCGCTGTGCAGTATTCCAGACAGGGACGGGACATCAGCGCCATCAACGAGTACAAGCTCGCCATTGCTCTCGACCCGGCCAATGCCGAATACCATCGCCGTCTCGGCGACGCCTACCTGAAAACGGGCCGGTACCGCGAAGCGGATGAGCAGTTCAAGATCGCTCGCCGACTGGAGCCGACAGACGAGAACGGACCGTGAGCTGACACCGGATGGCTCGCCGCCTCTACACCTCTGGGCTCTTTTTTCTCATCTCGATTTCCCCCTGTGGTCCCTTGCAGGCCGCCGACGGGCCCGTGCTCGACACCCACGTACAGTTTGTCGATGTCGCGGCCGAGGTCGGCGTCGTCTTGATGAACGTCTCCGGTGATGGCGAACAGCAGTACGTGGTCGATGCCTTCATTGGGGGGTCGGCCTTCTTCGACTCCGACCGGGACGGGGACCTGGATCTGTACGTGTTGAACGGGTCGAGAGTGGGAGGATTTCCCGGCCGGGATCGTCCGCGCAATGCCCTCTACCGCAACGAGGGCGCGACGTTTTGGAACGCCACAGAAGAATCGGGTCTCGGGGACACCGGTTGGGGAATGGGCTGCGCCGTGGCCGATTACGACAACGACGGGGATGCGGACCTCTACGTGACCAACTACGGCAGCAACGCGCTGTACGAAAATCGGGGAGATGGGGCCTTTGCCGATGTCGCGCAGCGCGCCGGAGTCTTCGGAGCTGAGGCATTCAGCACCGGATGTGCTTTCTTCGACTCCGACCGCGATGGCGATCTCGACCTGTACGTGGCGAACTACGTCGATTTCGATCATTTCATGGAAACCACTCCCGACAGGAGGCACGAGTGGCGCGGATTGACCGTCCATTTCGGACCGCACGGGATGCGGGGGGAGGCAGACGTATTCTACCGCAACGAGGGCGAGGGCGTCTTTTCCAATGCGACTGCCGCAGCCGGTCTTGTAGATCGCGACATGCTGTACGGACTCGGTGTAGTTGCGGGAGACTACGACAATGACGGCGATTCGGATGTTTACGTGGCCAACGATACGGGCCCCAACTATCTCTACGAGAACAGGGGCGACGGAACCTTTGCCGACGTGGCTTGGATGAAGGGTGCGGCATACGGCGAGGATGGCCAGCCACAGGGATGCATGGGCATCGCCTTCGGGGACTACGACAACGACGCGTATCTGGACATACTGGTCACCAACTTCTGGGAAGAGACAAACACCCTGTATCACAACGACGGAGGGCGGTTTTTCTCGGATCTCACTTTCGATGCGGGAGTGGGGTTGGCAAGCTTCCAGTTCCTCGCCTGGGGCACCGAGTTCTTCGACTACGACAACGACGGCGACAAGGATCTTTTCGTCGCCAACGGCCATGTCTATCCGCAGGTCGACAGGGCGAACTTAGGAGTTAGCTATGCCCAGACCAATCAGCTATTCGAGAATATGGGGGATGGCACCTTTGCCGAGGTGTCCCTGACCTCGGGCGCGGGCTTGCAAATCGAGAAGGTAAGCAGAGGCGCTGCTTTCGGGGACTACGACGAGGACGGCGACCTCGACATATTCGTCTTGGAGCTCAACGACCTCCCAACGCTGCTGCGCAACGACGGTGGAGATCAAAACAACTATCTGATAGTCCGGACGGAAGGCACCAAAAGCAACCGGGACGGCATCGGCACGCGGATAAAACTCCGCTGCGGGGACGTGACGCAGGTCAATGAGGTGCGGAGCGGTTCGAGCTATCTATCGCAGAACGACTTGAGGGTCCACTTCGGCCTGGGCGAGTGCACTACTGTAGATCGGCTGGAAATATTCTGGCCGAGCGGTCTGGTCGAGCGCTTTGCAGATCTGTCCGCCAACAGGGTCCTAGTGATTCGCGAGGGAAGCGGAATCGTTCAGCCGAGCCAGTGACGGCGGCCTGACGTGTACTGGACACTACTCGACCTAACGGACAGTGTCAGTTCCGGCATTGATCAGCAGATGGGGTTTTAGTCGGGTAGATGCCGCCACATTACGGTCGACAGCTAGATGAGACCCTACGTCCTATTTCCCAGATTGGCGAAGACTATGAAGTCGATCCGATCGAAGACCTACGGCCTGTTTGTCCAAACTGCCACGCCGTGATTCATTTCCGCGATCCTCCGTTTACAATCGAAGGAGCCAAGGAAATGTTGAGGGAGATCGCGATTGGTAACGCCGGCGGTGGCTAATCACAAGTTAGTTCGCCAAACTCTCTCCTCTGGACGGCCGAAACCAGCCGACGTATTTTTCATTTATGGCCCAATATATACCTGTGGGAGAGCGATAATGCGCGAATCGGATCTCTTAGCCCGTATCACAATTGATCGAGAGCAATGTGGAGGACGTCCCTGCATCCGGGGAATGCGCATCCGCGTCAACGACGTACTCGAACTCCTCGCCGCTGGCGAGACGCCCGAGCAAATCCTAGCAGACTACCCCTATCTCCAGCCGGATGATATTGCCGCTAGTCTTCTGTACGCGGCGCATCAGCTTGATCACCCCATTCTAGCCGCCTAGAATGGGGGGTGTTACAGTGGGCGATGAGTCGAATCGCGCCGAGACGCTCAACTGCCGCCCGCTCTACATCCTATTCGCCCGCATCAACGACCAGCCGCGAGGAGCTCACAGTTTGCTCGAGGGCCATGCAAAAGGGCGCCGGCTGTCGTGCCCGTACGTGAAGAGCGCGGTCCGCCTCGGTGACTCAGCCTCCCAGCGGTACGCCCCGTGACAGACCGTCCCTCCCAAAAAGAAGAGAACAGACCCGCGACGCATTGGAATGTGGCGGATCGGCGCGCGCTCGTTGCAGGTCCGCACCGAATGCGGCAAGGGATAGCACGATTTGTGACTGCCCGGCACTACGACAAATCCGCCATCGTCGGGCCCGACGTCGTTGAGCTGCCAAGCGACGTTGATGCCCGACCTCGTGTGCACGCGCCCGTTTACCATCTCGTAGTGCTTGCCGACGCAGGTCGGGTTGGCGTTTCCCGAGTGTAGCATCTGCCCGCTCGAGCCTTTGACGTGACACAGGGCCGTGTTCTGAGTCACCCTGTACCCTGGTCCAATCATCCAGTTCAGGCGCTGGATGACGGCCGGATGCGCCAGCATTTTGAGGAAAGGCGCATTGTGCGGTGCCGGTAGCTGAAACAAGTCCTTCAGGTCCGGCCGGCCCGTGCCCGAGATCGTCGGCGCCCCAGGGATGTCGGCAAGCGTCACGTCCCCGTCGAGTTTGTTGTCGCCTACGCCCCGGTACACCAGGCAGTCGAGGTTGGCGTCGATGCCCGCCACGGCCGCATCGACCCAATCGTCGTCCATGACGCCCTCGACCAACAGAAAGCCTTGGGTGTCAAACGCCCAGCGCTCGGCATGATCATCCCGGCGTTCGAACTCGAGGGCAGAGGAAGCCCTCTGCGCCGCGTCGGCATCGTCGGCGGAGGTGAGCCAAGTGGTAATGCCGTCCGATAGGAGCAGGCGACGCGAGTTGCCGCCCGCCAGCACGGTTTGCTCGGCCTCGCCCAGCTCTTCCGCCCATGCGGGCAGGGGCTGCTGGTCCTGCTGGTCAGGTGGCCCCTGTGGCCGAGCCGTGCGCGAGATGAAATTTACCACGAGCAGCTCGCCTTCATCACCCTGCGGGCAGACCCCGTGCAGCGTGCTAGCGGCGCACAGCAGCACGTCGCCCGCCGCCAGCGCTGGGCGCTCGGCGAAGCGGCTGGAGGATGGAAGCGGTGGGGCAGGCAGCCCGCTCTTGTGCGAGGAGGGCACGACCACCAGCGGGCACTTGCCTTCTGCGGAGTCCGTGAGGGCGATGGCCACCACCAGCCCTTGGCACTGCCGGATGCGGACCTCTTCCCAGGTGCCGCCGGCCCGCGTGAGTTGAGTTCCGTCGGCGTTGCGGCCATTCCACCCCGCTAGGTTGATGTACGCTCGGTCCAGCGTGTGCGCCCCGCCTCTTAGTGGCAGCGAGGCTTCATCGTACTCTCCTGCGGCGGCAGGGACGTGCCTCGCAGAGCCGTCCTGGCGAAAGCCATCGCCGCACAGCTCGCGCACGTAGCGTCCGACAACGCCGGCCTCGCTGCAGAGATCGCTCAGCCCATCGCCGCTGTCGCGGCACGCGGACAGCTCAGCTTGGCTGAGGAGTTGCGGCAGTACGACGAACCCGAGCGCGTCGAAAGTGAAGTTCTGCTCTATGGTAAGGATCGACGGCTCGTGCTCGTGCGTCGCCTCGTTCCAGTGGTTCACGGTGTAGGTGTCGATGCTCATAGTTAGACCTCGATGGATTCTGGAGGGTGGACGGTGTTTTCTGGCATCTCTCCGTCCCACATCCACGGCTATGCTACCTACCGAAAACACCGCTACGGCGGCAAGCTAAACAAAGTTCGCGTATCTCACAACTACGGCTCCTATTGAGCAACTCCAGGAGAAAAATTGGGGAATTATACACTTTACTAAGCAAGTACACCTGCCGACACAGGACCCCTACCGCACGGCAAACGCTGCCTCGAGCCGGTCCTCGTGGATTGACACCTCTGACTCGTAGCGGCTGCGCAGTTCTTCCATGTACTTGTTGAACGCGTTCCGGTGTCTCTGGCGTCTGAGTTGAGATCGGACCCTCATCTCCGCTTCGGCGAAGGTCTCGCGCTTGCGTTCCCGGGAAAGCACTTTGAAAATGGAGTAGCCCTCCTGCACCTTGACCGGTCCCGTGAGCTCGCCGATTTCGGCCTCAACCGCAGCTTCCACGAAACCGCCGAACTGGGGCGATTCGTAACGGTGCACGTGGAATCGCCCCTCGTCATCACGCACCTTGAGCGATCGAACCGAGTGTCTCTTCGCTAGGTCGCCAAAAGCGGCACCGCCCTCGATCATCCCTTTCAACTGCAGTGCTTCTATTTCCGTTCTTACGAGGATCTCCTGTACCTCGGTCTGCTCGGGATGCAGGAATCTCTCAGCGTTGGCCTCGTAGTACTGGCGCAGGTCGTCTTCCGCGATAGTCACTCGCTCCGTTAACACCTTGGACCTGAGGACCCTTACCAACAACTGCTTTCCCTGCTCTTCGAGCCATTGGGCCACCTCCTCTTCGCGATCGATCCCCTGGCGCACAGCCGCCTCCTGAATCATCAGGTTCGGGACGATGTACTGCTCGGCGAAGGAGACCACCTGCTCGGCGTCGTGGAGTGTCTCCAAGACATTGCCCTTGCGGCTTTTGGCCGCGCCGATGAGGTCGGCAGCTGTGATCTGTCCACCATCGTACTGGTAGAGTGCGATCGCAGAGGGGTCGTGGCCGACGTCCGCCGCGCTGGGGCGCAGTGCCTCAACGGCCGCAGCTATGCCGTCTCGGACCGGCTCGAGGCGGTATTCATCCCTCAATTCCGCCACCAGCTCGGCCTTTGCGATTCCATGTTTCTTTCGTTTGAATTCTTCCGCGATTTTCATCCGCTGCCGCGGATTGAACTGAGCGGTCGTCTCATCGAGGATCTTGAAGACGGCGTATCGGCCACCGATTCGAATCGGATCCGACACCGAACCTACCGCGAGCCCGAACAGCTCCTCGGCGAGGCCGGGAATCATCTCGTACCTGGTGGAGAACCGGCCTGTGTCCCCGCCTCGGGCTGCGGTCTCTTTGTTCAGCGACAGCTTCCTCGCGACGTCCGCGAAGCTCGCTCCTCCCTCGATCTCCCTCACAGCCTTCTCTGCCGTCTCGAGATCGGCGACCAAGATGTCGCCCAGTCTGACAGCGCGGGCGAGCCCCTCCCGGTCTATGTACTCTTCTACTTCACCGTCTGCTACCGTTGCGTCGATCGTTCTGCGCTCGTACTCACGGACGAGCTTCGCCTTCCTGATTCGGTTCAGACTGGTCAGGTAGGGGGAACTCCTCTCGAGGCCTTGGCTTCGGGCTTCCAGCAGCAGCAGCTCTGTGTCGATCATGGCCTGCAGATGGACTCTCAACGGCTCCTTCCCGGCCTCTTCGTCCTTGGCGTGCTCGGGCAGTTTGGCGAGGAAATCCCGCACGTCCTGTACGGTGATCGTCTGGTCTCCAACCGCCGCGACCGTGGGATTTTCATCCTGTGGTCCGCAGCCTGTGCAAATTAAAAGGAGCGCTAGGCTGCCTACGGCTCCGCAGGAAAAAGAAAAAGCGCGCATCGTACACCTCCACTCAAGCTCGCGTCTATGCTCTAATCTAGACCGGCGTACATCGTGGCAAAGGACACGCTGCCCGTCTCGGTCTCGCCATCTATCGATCTTCTGGTCAATCTCATACCCATGTTCGTCAACAGCCGGTAACCGAGGTAGTTGGTGACGTTCGAGAACTGCACCGCTCCGACGATCTCGGTGAAATCGTCGAGGAGTCCCTCCTTGACCGCGGTATCCGATTTGCGCAGTTGGTTGAAGATCGTGTACTCCACACCGGCCTGCATGGTGGAAGAAGAAAACAGCGGCCATCGCGCCAGCAGGGAGAGTTGCAGCGTGTCTTCCCGGCGCTCGGGATCAGACCTGAACGCCGGAGCCTCCAGCCTGAGTTCGTTCTTTATTCTCGGTATGAGATCGACATAGGCGACCTTGCGCTCGAGGTCCACTTTGTTGATGAGACCGAAGAAGGTGTAGTCCTCGCGCAGGTCGGGCTGTCGTTCGTTCTGGTGCCAGTGATCGTATTTGAACTTACTCACAAAATTCACATCCTCGATCTTGGTGTACTTGAAGCTCATGAACGTGGAGTTTATCCACGTGTCCTGAGCCGCCAGAGGATCGACGGTTGGAACGTTCCGCCGCTCGAACTCGTTCCACTGGCGAAGATCGTTGTCGATGTTGTCCTGCGCGATTCTGAAGTTCTCGTAGATCGTCAGCCTGCCAAGGCCCGGATAGTCCCGTTCCAAGGTGAAGAGCACGTAGTTCGTCGTGTTCTCCCCGTCGCCGGCAATCAGTCTCTCATCCGTTCGTCCGACGGTCAGCCTGATGCCCGGCAGCAGGTCGATGCCGCCGTAGATGTTGTATCCTTTGTGGTCCCTCGGGTAGGGAAAATCCGGCTCATCGTCGTTTTCGAACCGATCTACCCAGAGGTTGTTGTTCATGTCTAATCCGAACAAGTACTCCGGCCGGTCCGTTCCGTATCTCAAGAACGGCTCGTCGTAGTCCGGGACGAGATTGGGAAGGTCTTCGCTGTCGTTCTGGTTGAAATCGGATATGAAGTCGAGGTTTTCGTCGTACCCGGGAAACACCTCGATGTCTATGTTTTGGAATATCCTCTGCCAGTCGGGGAATCGGTCCTGATCGTCGTTGTCGTCGACGAGCTCGTAGAAGAACCTCCCCTCGTCCGAGTAGTCTATGTTGGTCTCGCCCCTGGCCAGTATGGCGCTGGTGTTGTAGTTGTGGGCCATGCTGTAGGCTTCGCTGAAGAAGAAGAACGGATGGGCGATCTTCGACAGATTCAACATCCAGCCATCGCCTTGGTCAGAGGCCCCTAGGTGCTTGGTGTGCGCCCTGTTGGGGTACTTCCTGTAACTCACACTGCGGTCCCATTCTCCGTACAAGTCGAATCCCCAGAGGCGAGTCGCCTCCAGCGTAAATCCGAATATCTCGGTGGCCGTCGGCAGACCATAGGGGATCTTCAGGACGGTCAGGTTGGAGCCATCCTTGACGTTATCATCGGCCCTGGCAGCCAGCAGATAGACGTTGGCCAACTGCCGGTCGAACTGGCGGTCCGAGGTCGTCTCGATCCTGTAGTCGTTGGCGACTACCAGCTCGAGTGTCACCCTTCTTATCTCTGACGGATCCGGGCCGGTGTATGTCGCCACCGAGAAGTCGTAAACCAGTTCGATTTGCTCGGAGCCGTTCGCCTCCCAGAACCCCAGCCTCTGAAAGCCGCCCTGGGGCTCGGGAATCAGCCCGACTTCGCTGGCCCGGACGGTCTCTCTTGCGAAACTCACATCCCCCGCTTCATCGATTGTTTCGACGTCGGCCTCTATGATCATGTCCCACGCGAACAGCGTGGCACCGCCTTCGTTGTCCTCTGGCGAGTCGTCCGAGAGTCGCACGAAGACTTGGGTGACGTTCTCCGCGTTCTGACTGGAGGCGATCGAACCGCTTCGCGGGCTGCCCTCGAAGGCGTCGAGAAGCTGAGAGGAGTTGTGGGCGCTGACGTGGTTGGCGCCGAGTTTGAGATAATCTCCAACTTGGGTCGTCGCGCGTCGGCCGGTCAGGGTCGTCGAGTTCGTCTGCTGGTTATTGGGGCTTCGCGAGCCGGCGGCACCCGGCGAGCTGATCCGCGAGAGGAGCGCCGTTACTTCGTACTTGTCGGACTGATAGTCGATCTGAATGCCGTCGAACGCCGGCTTGGAGAAGGTCATCGGGGTCAGGGTCGACCGGATCTCGTCGCCGATGGTAATGGCCAGATTGTGCTGCCCCTTCTGATCGGAGGCTATGACCAGATTGCTGAAGAAACTCTGGAACCGTGCGGTCTTGAACAGGTTGCTTCCCCCCTGCTGGGGCTGGGTCTGGCTCCAGTCGTAGATCAGCCATCCTCTGGTGATGTACGAACCGTAGATGTCGTAGAAGTAGTCCCCCTCGAGATTGGTCGATACATAGCGCTGGTAGTGATCTCGCGCGTAGTTGCTGTACTCCCACTGCTTCCACTGATATTCGCGAAACAGCTCCTGTGGGACGTACCACTTTTTGACCGCGGGGTCTAGCGCGCCGAACAGGACGCCGGGCCCCGTCGGTTCGAACGTGAGCTCGCCGCCGCGGCGAAACCCCTTTATCCGATCTCGATCGGGACCTTGGGCTTCCGAGCGAGTACTGTGCAGCAAAATTGCCGAGACGATGGTGCACCATATGACCAGCGCACCGACCAGGCGCATCGCGGCTCTGAATGTATGACCGGTCACCATGTGACTCCCCCTATCCTTGCGGCCCCAATGCTGAGGCCGGACTGCCCGCGAAAAATCAATAGACTAAAGGCGCGATCGCAGTCTTGCTCTCCGTACCTGTATCTGCAGCGACTTCCACGCGCACGAGGTAGATTCCCGGCGCTAGCATTTGTCCGTTGTCGTCGGCACCGTCCCAAACTCTCTGATATCTTCCACCGATGTCGAGGTCGGAGTAGATCACCCTTTTGAGGCTGCCGGCGAGATCGTAGACTTGTACCGACACCGGAGAGCCACCCGTCAGGTTGACGATATCGTAGGTGACGATGGTCTGGTCGTTAACTCCATCGCCATTGGGCGTAAACGGAGCCGGGGCAACCTCGAGGAAGTGGATGAGGTTGTCGGCGGCCCGGGTGGTGACCGACAGGTCGTCACCCTCGGCGATGGGGTCCGCGTCCACGTCTCCCTGGACGAGCGTCTGCGGCAAGTTCTGCGGTCTCTGGGTGTCGAAGATCTTGCCGATGAAGACGGTGTTGTAGTGCAGCGCGATGCTCTCGAACACGACGCGCAGCAGCCGGTCGTCACCGGTGATCCGCGGGAAGCTGATTCGGACGCCGACGATGTCGCCGTCGTCTTCGATGTCCTCCTTGTCCCACGCCACGTCGGTCCCGTCGATCTGGACCGATCGGATGACCTCCACCGGTGCCTGAGTCTTGATGTCGAGCTGGTCGAAGCCGCTGCTGTTGTAGCTACGCACCCAATAGGTCAGCTCGGTCGCCTGCCCGATCACGGCGTCTTGGGGCCACACCTCCCCCACCACGGAATCGGCCAGCGCTGGCGAGACCTCCACGGCGATCGAATCGACCGTCGCTGCCGAAAAGATGTCGCTGCTCTGGAACAGAACGCGAAACTGCCAGTACTGGCGGGGTGCAGGTGATGCGATCGGTGTACGGACTCCGGCCGGATAGGGAAGAGACCATCCGCTCCACTTTAGGCTATCGCTCGGGTCCGGCGTGTGGCCACTCCGGGTGGATACGGTAGCAGATACCTTGGCAGGCTCTCCTATGGTCTCCTTTGCCCACGTTATACCGCCGAAGACGGCGGGCCGATCCTCATCGAATACATTCGAAATGTACGTAGCAGCAGATGTGAAACCTTCGCCGAAGATCTCAAACTCGTCGATCTCCCATTCCCCGCGAACGAGCTGTTTCACTTCTATGAAACGCACGAACTGCAACGGCACAGCTAAGTCGACGACCGGGTCGAGATTGCGCTCGACTGTCTTGAAGAGTCTGAGGTCGGGATTTCCGGAAACGGTCTGCTGCTCCTCGCTGCCGTCGTTCAGCCTCACCAGGTAACCCTTCAGGAAGAACTCCTCGAACCCTTCGCGGGGGAAAAATCTGATCCTGTTGACTCCGAAACGCTCGCCCAGATCAAATCTCAGTATGATCCCTGTGGCTGACGGGATCTTGATTTCGAAGGCCGTGTTTCTGCCGTCCACCATATTGTCCAACAAGTTCTCGAATTCACTCTGGGTGACTTCGAGAACCGTGCGCGCATTTGGCGACGTTATTTGCCCCCCCCTTTCGATCAACTTCAGGGAAATATTGTCTTCAGGATCGTTCTGTAAAGGTTGAATGGAACCGGGATTGGCTTCGAAATCGATGACCGCTATCTCGGAATACTCCTGATCCCAGGCGCGGGAACCCGGGCCTCCTCCGAAGACGATCGTCTCTCCATTGCCTGCCGCCGCAAGTCCGAGGAGAGCTACGGACAGAACGGGCAGGGCCACTGCTCTATGAGGTGATGTTCCAGTTATCACTTGCTGAACACGGGCTCCTTGGTATCCTGTCGCGGAGACTAGTAGGCGACGTGCACCAATCGATGGACCGAGGTTTTCTTCTCGGATGTCGAATCCACTTCTAGGTCGATGCGCATCAGATAGATCCCCGGTGGCACGACCGCTCCCGACTGGTCGACGCCCGTCCACGTCACTGTATGACGGCCTGCCGTTATGGTCGTCTCGGCTATACGCGCCATCGGCCGGCCGGCCAGATCGTACACGTCCACTTGGACCGGTGCCGAACTGAGCACCCGCATCAGCGAAAAACTGACCTCCAGTTCGTCGTTGACGCCGTCGCCATTGGGCGTGAAAACGCGATCGACCTGTAGCTCCCCCAGCAACTTGCCGCGCTCCAGCGCCAACACGACCGTCGTCTCGCTGTCCACAACCCCGTTGGCATCGCCGTCATCCACCCGCTGCCACGAGTTTTCGAACGCCGAGTGCCCGAGGGAGCCGATAAAAAACGTGTTGTACCCAAATATGGTCGCCTCGAACTGAAGCTCCACCAGCGCTGATCCACTCGTCGTCTTGATCGCAGCCGGCAGACGCACCCACAGCGAATCCGTCTCCATCACCACCTCGAGTTCCTCGCTCTCCGCCGTATACGTCACGGCGTCCTGCCCCGTCACGTTTACATTCACCTGTTTCAGCTTCATGCCGACGTCGTCGGGTGCCTCGATGAGGATCTCGTCGAACCCCCTACTGCCCGCCTTGAAGGTCGAACGGATGAAATACGACAGCTGCTGCTTCGTGCCGATCTCCTCCAGACGCGAGGGCAGTATCTCGCCCACGATCGCGCCGGCCACCGGCGTCACGAAGTTCAGCGCCACCGAACGCAGCGTGGCCGCCGCCTTGGGGTCTTCTGTCCGGAAGATCGCCCTGATGGCGACGAACCGTCTGGGACTGGGCGAGGTAATCTTTGCGCCTGAATCGAAGTAAGGCTGACTCCAGCCACTCCAGTCATCGCCCGGGCGCGTCTCGGTTATGATCGGGCCTACCGAAGCTTCCCCGAAGAACTTCTTGTCCGTCTCCCAGGCCTTAGCCGCTTCCTCTTCGGTGCCCGGGTATTGATCCCCGTTCTTCTTGTAGTAGCGGATTATGCTCTCGACCGTATCGCCGGTTCGGGTTTGCAAGATTAGATTCGCACCCCGCGGCACGTCGGCCTCCCACTCGATGGAAGCGAGGTTCCGTGGGGTCCGCGCCACCTCTATGAACGGGGCCTCCCCGCCGAACTCAGACGAGATCTGCGACTCCGGCAGAAACCCTTCCCCGAAAAACTGGACCTCCGACACCCCGTGGCTCCCTTGCCCGGGCTCGTACGTGGAGCGGTCGTGGAGCCTATAGGTAAAGGCAAAATGCTCGACCTTCGTGAGCGGGAACTTGAAGTCGTGGAAATTCTGCCCCCGCGCGATGTCGCTGAGCGACCCCACCGTCTTCCAGGCCAGTTCGCCGCCGGCATTGGTGGAGCCGTCCGAGAGCTGAATGCGGTAGGCTCTGAACGGAGGTGGGTTGGGAAGGGCGTGGAGTATTCTGATATTGTCCACAAAGTAGGAGCCTCCGAGATCTATGAACATTGAGCGCTCCGCATCCCGCGGATCCGCAATCGGCAACTTGTTGGGATCGTAACTCCCGTTGGCAGACCAGAACACGACCTCGCCGAAGAGGTCTCCATCTACCACGGCCGCCCCCTTGTTAGTATTCTCCCGGGCGGTCACCCTGCCGCCCCGCTCCAGTACGCCGGTGCCGATGTTGTCGCCGATGGTCCAGACCTCGATCTCGGCCAGCCTCGGTATTTCGCGGCGGTAGTAAACTACCGGCCCCTGCCGCTCCGTGCCCGCCAGAGCTTCCCAATCCTCTTTCCCATCCAGCAACCTCACCTCCCCCGATGCCTCTCGGCGGAAGTAGTCTATCTCTCCCTGTTGGTCGGCTGGCAGACTATCGTATTCGGACTGGGAAACCTGCCTCGCCCTGCCGAAGTCGCTGTCCGTGATCCCCACCCCGACGTATTGGATGACGTCGCCGGTGAAGTCGCCCCGTGCATCGGGCCACTTCGTCGGTAGCTGTTTGGTCAGATCAATCTCGAAAACCCGCTCGTTCTTGATCGGTTTGTCCGTGGTGAAGCGCGTCCGGAAAAGGAACTGACCGAGCGTTTTCTGTCCCTGTGAGGTGGTCACCTTGAACTGCAGAAAAGGGTCTCCCAGATCTTCACCGACAAACTTGAGGACGATCTTGGTGGCCGATACCGTCCGCCCTAGATCAATCTGCACCCACCAGTCCCGCAACAGGTCGGAGGGGTCCGGTTCCCAGAAGGTGTCCATCCTTCCATCCACGAGGTCGATGCCGCTCGAGCGATTGGATCCGGCATTCAACACACCGCCGCCGAAATCGACGGCATTGAGGACGGCGTTGATGCCGGGAACCACGACTTCCTCGCCATCTATTTCCAGTCTCGTGTGCTTGCGGATGAAGGCGGGTTTCACCCCATCATCGCTGATCTGGACCGTGTTGGCAGCGGAGTGCCAGTGTTCCCAATGCGCTCTGGAATCGACGACCACCCTGTCTGAATCCAGCGAATACCCCTCCTGTCCCCAGCACAGACATACCGCCGACAACGTCAACGCGGAACAGACGAGTGCCACCCTACCTACCCCGACTCGGGTTCTTGTCGAGTTCAGCAATAGCGCTGATGAGCGCACTTCTTTCTCCTTATGAAAAAAGGGGGGGCGAGGATCAACGATCTCGCCCCCCCTTCAACAACAGCCGTCCTAAGTTCTTACAGCCGACCTTTCCCCTATTTGGAGAAGCCCGCCTTAATGCGGGCCCAGCTATCTTCCTCGACCGCTGTGGCGTCGTCGGACACCCAGTTGTTTGCGTCAAAACCAAGTAGCACGTAATCTACCAAGGCGTCGGCGCTGAAGTACATGTTGACGTCGCCAGTGGAGACCCAATAGCCGTTGTACGAATTGCCCGGGCCGTTGTCATCGTCCTGAATGGCCATGCCGATGCCCATGACTTGGCCTTCCTCCAATGTATGGATAATCAGGTTGGGATCGTCGGGACCGGTCGAATTGGCAGGCAGGTCGTCGAAGGTGGTGAACCAACTCTCCTGAAAGAGGGTGGCGGGTCCACCGGCCTCGCCCTCGACGTTCCATCTGATGCCGGCGTAAGGCTCTACAGAGGCCCATACTCCGCCGCCCCATAACCACAGGTTGTTGTCCGGGTTATTGAGCGACTGCTGCCAGTCTTGGGCGGTGGCCCCGGCCCATCGCTCCTGATCTAGGCCTTCTGCTCCATAGAACTGCCCGCCGCTGTGGTCGGCATCGAGCACGAGCTCGAGTTTGTCGTTGGTGTCGTCGAGGGTGCCGAACCAGAGGTCGTCGAACCTTTCCTCCATGACGTACACAAGGTTGGTCTCTGGGCTCCAGCCGACGATGAGACGCTCGGCGAGATTGCCCGCATCCGGGTCACCTTGGGTGCCGGTGATGACCTCGACGAGGTCATCCTGGGTTACCCAGAAGACAGACGGCACGTTGTCCCACTCGCCGAGATCTCCGTCCACGTTGAGGTTCCTGACTCCATCGACGTCGATGGGCACCTGCACCGCCGCCCAGTTCCGATCCGTCCGCTGGTGGGCTGAACTCGGAGTGAAGGTGGCGAGGACGAGACCCAAAACGGTAGCTATGATGATAATCTTCTTCACTGTTGCTTCTCCTTTCATCAGAATGATGACTACTGCTGCTGCGTTGATTTCTGAAATGCGGGCTTTTCCCTTGAACACCTCCTTTCAGTGCACCGTTCACTCAGCGAGCGAGAGCAAACGGGAACTGGTGACTTTGCGCCAAACCGGTTCTAACTGAAAAGCGATTTGGCTTTAATATGGGAAATTACGCCCGGAAATCCAAGGAAAACTTCCAGCATGTTGATGTCCCAACTTCGAGACCGACCTGACGGGTGATGTCCTTGAAGCGTTCCCGCCCCTCGTTGCTGTAGAGCGCGTTGCTACGAGGCATTATAAGCACTAGCGGGGGTATTCATTCAACCGGACCTAGGGTATCTTATGTAGGAGCGCAGAACATGAGACGGCGAATGCTCCATCTGGCATTGCTGGCGTGGGCTTCGTCGAGGGTGTGGTGGTCAAGGGGCACACCATCAGAGACATCGCGGTCGATCTGTCCGTTGACACGGCGGTGGAGGACGAAGCCCAGTCGCTGCTGCCTCCTCACTTGAGTAGTTCTTTACTTAAGGCGTAGATGATGCAGACACAAACGGAACAAACCATTAGATGGTCTAGAAAAACCACCATATTCCTCAACATCTTTCTGGTTCTCATCCCCTTTCTACTGCTTATAGGACTAGAGATCTATTTGCGGCATACTCATTACGGCCTTGATGACAGGCTATTTATCCCTCAAAGCTCTTCTCTTAATTACCAACTTAATCAGGAGTTGTACCGAAAATATTATTCAGTTAACAATCCAATGCTTAAAAATCTAATTCCCAAGATAAGCATGAAACAGCAGAAATCCGCAAAGGATTTTCGCATCTTTTGTCTTGGGGGGTCAACGACAAGAGGGCCGTTTCCCACGCTACTGCACGAATTATTAAAACGTTCCAACGCGGATAAAACGGTAGAAGTGGTTAACCTAGGAATAGATACCTTTAATAGTTATCAGGTTCTCGACTTCGCGAAAAAACTGCCTCAGTATGATCCCGATCTTTTGATCATTTACATGGGACATAACGAAATTTATGGACCACTTGGTGTTGCATCGAATGTGGCATTGGGCACGTCTCGCGAAGTAATCAATCTGATTTTGCGATTACGCGAAATTAAGGTATTTCAATTGGCAAACAACTTTTACGCAAAATTAAGAGCACGTCCTAATGGATTTGCAAAGGAAGGATCGCCATATAAAATGATGGTAAACAGTTCTCTTGCCCCTGATCATCCTCTACGGGAGCAAGCCATTGAGAATTTCAGGGGAAATCTCCACGAGATTATCTCTATTGCAAAGCGTCATCAAATCCCGGTGATTTTAGGGACGATCGTTTCCAATCTTCGAGATTGGCGTCCATTTGATTCAGAGCCGCCGCCATCTTCCCTCGGTGTTACCCAATGGCAACAGTTATTAAAGACTGGTAAAGCTGCATTTGCACAAAATCATCTGGAAGAGGCAGAACGTATCTATCAGACAGCAATTGAACTTTTCCCAGATCATGCCCAAACTCATTTTGATCTGGGTCATATTTACCTTGCCCAAGGACATCAAGATAAAGCTAAACGATCCTTCACCAGAGCAAGAGACTTGGATATTTTACCGATCAGAGCCCCATCAGAGGTAAACGAAACCATAAAAAGTGTTGCCAAGGAAACAGACGTCATATTAGCAGACTTTGAAACCGTATTCCAGGATTGCGATCCCAGGAGTGTGATTGGCAAACCAATGATTGTTGAACACCTGCATCCTTCAAATGAAGGATATTATTTAATCGCAAGCCACTTGGCCAACGTCATTTTGAAAGAAGGGTTTTTGACGGCGAGTAAAAATTTGGATTTTAATGATCCATCGCTAAAAAGGGAACTGGATATAGGGGAACTAGATAAAGGTGATCTTGTTCGACTCAGACATATGTTGAAGATATGGCCATTTAATATCAACAATGAAGGTTATCAGTATCCTTGAATTTAAAAGAAAATTTCCGCCAGAGAGTTCTGAACGCCCGCGGCATCATGTTGGGGCATTAGATTGTCTCTTTCTCAGACAGGCCGCGGCGTGAACTGCAGGCTGTACAGGTCGGCGTCGCTGAGGGCGAAGCGCAGGCGGACTGGCTTGCCGGTTAGGCCGCGGACGTCGGCGGAGCCCTTCCAAGTGACCATGTGGTCTAGGTAGTCGCCGTAGATCCCGTCGCAGTCGCGCAGGGAGTACCCCTTCAGCGCCTTGCCGTCGCCGTCCTGGATTTCGACGCGCACTGAACCGGCGGCGGAAGTGCCTACGTTCAGGCTCAGGGCACCGCCCTCGAAGGTGAAAGGCCGCGTGATCAGTTCGCCTCCCTTCAGCGGCGCGTTGGCGGACACAAAGCCGTCCACGCGCACCGTGAAGCGCCGCAGCCGGCAGGCGTCGCCGCGGTAGTAGCCCTCGGTGGTAAAGATCGACAGTTCCTTCGGCGCGGTCGGCAGGTCGTTGGCCGTCTCCAGAATGCCCCAGGCCGTCATGTTGTTGCGGTTCTCCCAGCGCTCCGGCTGCAGCCCGGGCCGCAGGAAGGCCTCGCTCCAGCGCTTGAAGTGCAGGCCGTCGCGGCTGGTCATGTACACCGCGTCCGAGACGCCGTGGGCCGTGTTGCCGGAAATGCCGCGGTCTGGAACAAAGCGCTTGGGGAAGCCCATGTAGATGTGCGGGGCCCGGTGGTAGGGAGTCACCGCGTTCGTGTAGAGGTGCTCGACTGGAGCGTCGCCGAAGTCGAGCCACTGCGGCTTCGTCCACCGGCGGAAGTCCTTCGAGGTACAGGTCATGATGTTGCGCACGCGCACGCCGTCGGGGTAGATGGAGTCGCGGTGATAGTCGACGTAGCAGCCGCGTAGCGGGTCGTAGAAAGCGAGGTTCAGCGAGTCGAAGGCACCCTCGGTGATCACCGGCTTCTCCGACCGCAGGCTCCAATGTACGCCGTCGGCCGACTTGAAGGCGTAGAGGGCCTGCTCCTCGGTGGTGCGCGCCAGCGCGCTCCCCAAGGCTTTGTACTCTTCCCCCTCCCGGCAGTCCGGGTTGCGGTCGCGGAAGGGCGCGAAGTTGTGCGCGCCGATGCCGTCCCAGACGATGTTGTTGCGCGTCGAGCCTTGGTAGTTGACTAGGCCCAGCTCCGGTCGATACCACTCGACGCCGTCGCGGCTTTCGGCGTAGCACACGACCGGCCGGTAGTGGTTGCCTGACGGGTCGTAGTGCGAGCCGCGATAGTAGGCGCGGAACAGCTTGCCGTCTTGGAATACCGTGTGGTAGGCGCTGGTGTTGCCCTCCCACGGCGCGTCGTGGTCGATCGCCACGTTCCGCGGCACTGGCTTGTTCAGGCGCAGCTCGACGCCGTGCAGCCGCTCAATCAGGTAGTCGTCGACGAACAACTCGCGCCTGTCGCCCAGCTCGATGACGCCCGCCGGGGTGCTGCTGGCGGTCTTTCTCTTCGTCGGCTTCGCTCTCTTACTCTTGGCCATCTCCGGTTTCCTTTCTGTATTGCGGGCTGCCCTGCCGGCGATCGGCTTCAGATCTGGGTCAGGAAGCTGCCCGTGTGTCCGGTGGCGTAGTCGATCACTAGAAATACCCCGGCCCCGACGATTTCGCCCAGGATCAGGCCTAGGAAGAAGGGCCGCAGGTTGCGGTAGAGGCGCACGCCGCCGTAGCGCAAGATCACCAGCTTCAGGAACCAGGCCAGCAGGGCGCTGCAGAAGATGTGGCCCGTCTTCCAATTGGCGGCGATTGTGAACCCGAGCGGGTTGAGGGGCCACCACAGGAAGTGGTGGCGCGCCCACATGAGCGCTCCCATCACGCCCGCCCCGATGCCCATGAACTGATAGGCGTCCCAGCGCGGGCCTTCGGGTTCGGCGGCGATGCGTGGGGCCATGTCCATGGGTCCGAAGTGGGTAGATTGCCAGGAGAAGAACAGGGGGTTGAGGTTGATGCCGCCGTGCTCGTACGCCATGACCAGAGTGACGTAGGAGGAGCCCGCCAGGCTGACCAGGATGGCTAGGACAATGGCCCAAAACAGCCGGCGCTTCTGGCCGCGGATCATTTCGCTCATCTTCAGTCCGTTGGCGACCGAGGCCATCACGAAGGAGCGGACCTCGGCGTGCCAGCCGTAGGAGAAGCCGAGCGCCACCAAGCCTTGGGTGCCGATGGCGGAGGTGCCGACCGCGGAGATCGCGAAGGTCGAGGTCATCAGGGGCGGACGCATGGCCGGGATGCCGCCCTCGGCGACCACCCGCGTCAGCGCCATGAACAGGATCATGGCACCGAAGACGAACAGCAGCGCCACCGGGAAGGGCAGGCCGATCGTCCACAGCCAGATGGCGACGGTCAGCAGGCCGGCGAGCAGCCCGAAAAACGCCTGCCGGTAGGAGAGGATCTCGCCGCTGTCATCGATTTCCCGCAGCCCGCCGACGGCCTTCGCCACCACATCGCGCAGGTGCCGGCGCGCCACCCACAGCCCGACGACGACGAAGGCGATCATCGCCCCGAGACCTTGGTGGGCGAGGAAGGGATCTTCGGAGTAGAAGTCGATCCGCTGCGTGCTCTGCACGCCGAGCGTGTTGAAGATGCCCCGCTGCAGCCTGACGAGGACGTAGAAGACCCAGATCGAGGCCGAGATGTCGAGGTTGACGAAATAGAAGAACCCGGTCCAAGGCGGGCTGAACCAGAAGCTGAGCCAGGTGTTGCCGAACAGGGGCACGCCCACGGCGCGCTCGAAGCGGGGAAACTCCGGAAAGTAGGAGTGCACGCCGTTGACGCTCAACAACAGGAAGGAGACGGCGAAGCCCAGCCACATGGTCTTGTTGGTGAAGAACGAGCGGCCCACGGCACCACCGCCCTCCTGCCGCATCATCTCCATCGGTACCTGCACCAGCGCGTAGCTGAGCTTCTCGTTGTCGACCCACTGTTTGCGCATAATGACCATCGCGCAGATCATCGCGAAGGCGAGGGCAAGAAAGAAGCCGAACCACAGGCTCAGCGGCACGACCCAGGCACCCCAGGGGATCGAGGCCCCCTCGGGCAGCCCCTCAAAGAAGTAGCGGGCCACATTCTCGCCGCGCGGGATCATCCACTCGGGGATGTATTGATTGTAGAGGTAATCCCAGTTGTTCTCGGGCGTGGCGTAGTAGGTCGACCCGAGGAGGCAGGGGATCATGAACTGGGTGAAGCCCATGCCAGGGATGCAGCAAGCCACCACCAGCATGATGTAGATCGTGATCAGTTCTGCCCGAGTCAGCGCCAGCCATCGGTGGAGGAGGCCGACTGCGGCGCTGGCTAGGACGAGGAAAAAAAATAAGAAGAGGGCGGCCGGGGTGCTGAAGTTGAGGGTCAGGTAGGAACCTTGGATCGCATTGGTCGCGTAGGCATCGCAAATGTTGAGCACCAGAGCCAACACTGCCCCGATAAGGATGCCTCGCAGAGGAATCCCCAGCAGATCCCGCGCCTGCTGTCGGTCCCCCTGCGGAGGTGCCGTCATCATTGCGACCAAGTCTGAGGATCTATCCCGAGACTCCGTGCGGCCTCGACGATGTGGCTCCAAGTCGTGTCGTCGATGGGAATACCCTCTGCTTGGCGCTGGCGTCCCGTGCGGTATTCGGGATCGCCGGGCAGCAGGATCTCGCCGATGTGCGGATCGACGCGGCTGGTGGATACGTGGCGGATTAGGCTTTCGAGTTCGTCGAAGTAGTAGTCCATTTCGACGAAGTGCTCGATGTTGTACACCGTCAGGTGTAGCCCGTTGCTTTGCATGACGGTCTCGCCGTTGGCACAGCCCTGACCGCTGAGGGCTCCGCCTAGAATCTCAACTATCATACTCAGGCAGTACCCCTTATAGGCCACCGGGCCGCCGAAAGGCAGAATTGCGCCAGGCGGATCGCCGACAAATGCCTCTGGATCGGTAGAGGGGTTGCCATCGTGGTCGATGATCCGGCCCTCGGGTAGCTGTTCTCCCCGGTTATAGGCGACGCGGACCTTGCCCTCGGCGCAGACCGAGGTGGTCATATCGACTAAGATCGGATCGGCATTGCGCCGCGGCGCGGCGCAGGAGATGGGGTTGGTGCTGAGCTTGCCGTCGATCCCACCGTAAGGAGCGATCTGGCGCCCGAGGTGACCGGCGTTGCAAAAGGCTAGGCCGATCATGCCTTGGCGGGCGACCTGTAGCGGATAGGCCCCCACCCGGCCAACGTGGCCGCAGTTGCGCAGCGTGGCGGTAGCGACCCCGTATTGGGTGGCCTTGTCGATGGCTAGCTGGGTGGCGAAGGTCCCGCCGATCTGGCCCATAGTGCCGCCGCCATCGACGACCACTGTGCAGGGTTTTTCGCTGACAATAGAAGGCTGGCCCTTGGGATCAAAGATGCCGTCTCGGATCTGTTCGACGTATTCGTAGAGGCGCAAGCTGCCGTGCGAGTCGTGCCCGTAGAGGGAGGACTCGACTAAGTGATCGGTCACGGCGCGGGCGCTGGCGGGAGGACACCCGGCTGTCTCGAAAAGCTGGTAGCCTATTTGGCGCAGGTCGTCGGGTTTGATGTGCGGCATTAGTTGGTTGCTCCCTCGAGGACGCGCTCGATTTCCCGTTCCCAAGTTCCAGCGACGCGCACGCCGTATTCGGCTTGGCCACCCGTAGTTTCCGGCCCTACCAAGATGGGCTGGCCGCGCCGTTCGCCGATGAGCTTGGCGCGGTCGACGCAGGCGGTGTGCAGGAAGTGGAAGGCAAGTCCGGCGCGCTCGCGATTGGTGGTATTTTCCTTGGTAGCGTGGGCGGTGCCGTAGCAGAAGAAAACGACGCCACCGGCCTTTAGCTCAATGGGCACGGCGCGCTCCTCGGGTACTTGGCAGTGGATGTGGTGATCGGAGTAAGGATCGCGGTCGTGCGGGTACTCCTCCTTGAAGGAGTCGTGCACGACGTGGATGGTGCCATTTTCAATGGTTGCGTCGTGAACGGCAACCCACATGGCAGAGCCTTTTAAGGGGTCGTCTATCTTGAAATAGGCGTTGTCTTGATGCCAGTCCGTGCCAATGCCGTGCCCGGCCGGCTTGAGAAACATCTGGTCTAGATGCAGGATGAAGGGCGTGCCGATGAGTTGTGAGACGGCGACGGTGATTTTTTCGTCAAAGGGCAGGGCGCGAATGAGATCGCTTTTGTCGTACAGAGGAATCAGTTGCAAGTTGACCTTGGTGGTGGAGGGAGTCTCGCCGTCGCCCTCGGTGGCGACATTGCGGACCAAGCCCTCGCGTTTGAAGCGCTCGACTTCGGATTGTATGGCTCGGACTTCGCGGGGGGCAAAAAAATCGGGCACCGCAACGTAGCCGTGATTTTTGAAGTGGGTTACTTGGGCGTGGGAGAGAGACACGAGTGGTTCCTCGTCTTGTGCAGGGTGGCGGGACTAGGTTGCGCGCTGAGATGCTCGCGCCAACTCGCATAAGAGCGCGGCCGCAGTGCGGATGCCGTAGTGAAAGTCGCGCATGGAAAAGCGCTCGTTGGGGCCGTGCCAATTGTCGGTGATTTGCCCTAGACCAATGAGCAGGACCGGTGCCCCAGTCGCCGCGGCAAAATCGACGACAATCGGGATGGAGCCACCCTCGCGGGTAAACACTGGCTCGACTCCGAATCCTTGGCGCATCGCCGCAAGCGCTGGCTCGACTAGTGGATGGTCTAGATCCAAGTAATAGGCCGGTGAACAATGCTGGTTTTTGAACTCGACGCGCGTGCCTGCGGGCAGACGAGCGCGGATGTGCCCTTCGAGGGCGGCTTGGATGTGTTCGGGATCTTGGCCGGGCACTAATCGGCAGGAGATGGCCGCTCGGGCGACAGCCGGGATGACGGTGCGCGGACTGCCGCCGCTGAGGAGGTTGATGTCGAGCGTGGGACGAGTCCAGCGCCTTTCGAGGAGGGAGTATTCTTGTTCTCCCACTAGCGAGGGCACGCCCAAGGTGCGGCAATAGGCTTCCTCGTCAACCGCGAGGGCGGCGTAGAGGCTTTTTTCGCGGGCCGAGAGCGGCTGCACCCCCTCGTAGAAACCGGGCACAGTGATGCGTCCTTCGGCGTCGATGAGGCCGGACAAGGCGTTGACGAGAAGTTGGTTGGGATTGTGGACAATGCCGCCGAAAAGGCCGGAATGCACATCCTGCACCGGCCCAAAAACCTCGACCTCGGTATAGACAATACCGCGCAGACCCACAGTCAGCGAAGGTTGGTTCGGCCCGTACATGCTGGTATCGGAAATCACCGTACAGAGCACCGGAGCAAATTCATCGAGCCCGCCCTCGGCCACAAACTGGCTCAACGCAGCGCTGCCGCATTCCTCCTCGCCTTCGATCAGGAAGACCAGATTGAACGGAAGCTGATTCCCATTGGCGAATACGACTTCGGCTGCCTTCAGATGCGCGAAGCAGGGCCCCTTATTGTCGCTGGCTCCCCGGGCGATGAGGAAGCCGTCCCGCTCCTCGGCAGCAAAGGGATCCACCTCCCAAGCCGAGCGCGGATTGTCCACTCCTTGTACGTCGTAGTGGCCGTAGATCAAAACGGTGGGTCGGTCCGACGAGAACGCGGGGCTGCGGGCGAGAACCAAGGGATTAGTATCGGGCCTCACTTGGACCTTCTCGACCTCAAATCCCATTTGGTCGAATTGGCCGACGAGGAAATCGGCCGCTTGGGCGAGGCCATCGCCTGTGGCAGCATCGGCACCCGCACTGATACTGGGGATGCGGATAAAGGATTTCAGTTGTTCGATGTAGGCCCGCTGCTGCTCGTCGATGCACAGCAGCACTTTTTCCAAGACTACGCCTTCCTCTCGCATCGCTTCTCTGTTCTTTGATCGTCCTTCCCGCCCTTCAGCTAGCCCACTATCGCGCATCTCGACCAACGGTGGTGCTCTTGCTGAGGCCGGGGTTATTCGTTAGGTTTTTACAACACAAAAATTGACAAAAATTGAGAATCAAGTCCGATTTGCCCGCCTTGCACACTTCCCGCAACTGTGCAATATAAGTTTTTACATCGGGCTGTAAAGTTCCGTTCATCATCCCTTTGGATAGCCGTATAACCCGCAGCGATGAGCGGTTGACTTTTCTCAGACTTCTATATCTACTACCGTTTACAGGAAGGAACGCATTGGGAAATGGGAGAATTACCTGTTGCTATTAATGGCTTTGGTCGAATCGGCCGCTTGGTATTCAGGGCGGCCATCGAGCAAGGTGGGTTAGAGATCAAAGCCATCAACGATCTAACCGACGCCAAAACACTTGCCCACCTGCTCAAATACGATTCCACTCACGGCCGCTTCGCCGGTGAAATAGAGGTTGTTGGCGACGACTTGGTCGTCGATGGCAAGGCGATTCGCATCTTGGCCGAACGCGACCCCGCCGACTTGCCGTGGGGTGACTTAGGGGTTGAAGTGGTACTGGAGTCGACGGGATTTTTTACCGAGGCCGACAAGGCCCGCGCCCATATCGACGCTGGGGCCAAAAAGGTCGTTATTTCTGCTCCGGCCAAGGGCGCGGACATAACTGTGGTGATGGGTGTCAACGAGGGAGCCATCCAAGCGGGCCACAAGATCATTTCCAATGCTTCGTGTACGACCAATTGTTTAGCCCCAATGGCCAAAGTCCTCCACGAAAAATTCGGCCTCGTCAAAGGTATGATGAATACGATTCACTCGTACACCGGCGACCAACGCCTGCTCGACGCTCCACACAGCGATATGCGACGGGCGCGCTCGGCGGCGGCATCGATGGTGCCCACGACTACAGGGGCCGCGGCCGCAGTCGGTGAGGTGCTACCCGAGCTCGACGGCAAGCTCGACGGCTTGGCCATCCGCGTGCCAACCCCCGACGGTTCGTTGACCGACTTTACTGTCGAACTCAAAAGCGAAGTGAATGCCGAAGAAATCAACGCGGCGTTCAAAACCGCCGCGGCTAACTCGCTGGCTGGCATCCTCGAGTACTCCGAGGAGCCTTTGGTCTTGGCCGACATCATAGGCAACCCGCACTCGTGTATTTTCGACGCGCTGTCGACGAATGTTCTCGCAGGAAATATGGTCAAGGTCCTCGGATGGTACGACAACGAATGGGGCTACTCCAACCGCTGTGTGGATTTGTTGCGCAAGCTCGGCCAATGACTCAATACGAGTCCCTGCGCCTTAGGCAGAGACAGAAAGGCGAAGTGCATGTTTGAGGAAGTCTGGAGAGCCTACGAAGAAAACGAACTAAGCCACAGCGCGGCTCATCACCTGATGGCGATCCACGAGCTGCGCGCGGCGCACGGCTACGCCCGCGTCTCGGATGTCGCCAAGCATTTGAGCATCACCAAAGGCAGCGTCTCGACAGCCATGAAGCACCTCAAGGAGCGCGGCTATGTGCAAGAGGACCTCAATCGCTTCCTCGAACTTACCGATCAGGGCCTAAAGGTTGTGCAGGAAACCGAGGCCGCGCGCCTAGTCGTGCAGCGTTTCCTCGGAGATGCCCTCGGCATGGATGAGGACGACGCAATGATAGACGCCTGCAAGGTTGAGCACCTAATCAGCAATGAGGCGCGGCAGCGGTTGGTCTGCTTTTTGCGCGTGTTGTTTTCGGAAAAATCTTCGGCCAATGAGTTTCTCCAGATGTTCCGCGATGGTGCCCTAGAGTGCCGCGATGGCGATGTGGAATCGTGTACCGTCTGCGAGGACATCTGCTACGGCTACCGCACCATTGCCTTGGCGGAGAGCGAGTAGATCCCAAGCATACACAGTGTTAGCGGTTTGGCCGGGCGGCGTCCGGCCTTTTTTGTGAGCGGACCATGCTAGATTTTCTACAGCGGCAATTTCTGCCTGTTGGTCTGTTGGTCGTGGCCGTGGTGGGATTCTTCTTTCCCCGTCCAGGCCTCTACATGGCCGAACTGCCCACTCAGTACGTTGCGGTCAGCATTATCTTTTTTCTTTCGGGGCTGATGCTGAAGACCGACGAAGTCCACGCCGCTCTCGCCGCGTGGAAGGCGACGTCTTGGGGGTGTGTTTCGATTCTCTTCGCCACGCCCTTTATAGGTGCGGCAATCGCGTTCCAGCTCCCGATGGAGCCCGCCTTCCAATTTGGTCTAGCCCTGTTCTGCTGCATGCCGACGACCCTGACTTCAGGTGTGGCGCTGACGGCGCAGGCCCGGGGCAACGTAGCCTTGGCCTTGCTTTTGACGGTGTTGACCAACATTGCCGGCATCTTTACGGTGCCCTTTGTATTGGCGCATCTGCTGAGTTCCCTAGGCCAGGTTGAGCTTTCGGCTAGCGATCTATTCGTCAAACTCTGTCTTTCGATATTGCTGCCCTTGGGCGTCGGCAAGTACCTGCGGCGCTTCGCCGTCGATTGGATCGACGCCCAGCGCTCGCAGTTGACTTTGGCCAGCAATGCAGCGCTGATCTCGATTCCGTGGATGAAATTCAGCGAGTCTTCCGGGCGGCTAGCCCAGATAGAACCTGCGAGCTTGTTGATTCTGGTCGTGTCTGGCCTAGCAATCCACGCACTGTACCTGCTGCTCAACGGCGGCGCTTGCGCGCTTTTGCAGCTCGAAGCGGCGGCGCGCAAGACCGTTGTACTGATGGCGAGCCAGAAGACCTTGCCGGTGGCGATGACAGTGCTGGCGTTTTTGCCGGATTCGGCGGTGTCGCCCGAGCAGAAGGGGTTGCTAGCAATACCTTGTATTGTGTTTCACCTAGGGCAGATTTTCATGGATGCAGTTATCGCGACGCGGTGGGGGAACCGTGCAGCAGGTTAGGTGTTCTCACAGTGCAGGCTATGGCTCTCTTTTAACGGAGAGGAAGACTATGCGATACTTGATTGCGGCGGCATGGATCGCCGTTTCCCTCCTTGCTTGTGGCGACTCGGACTCTGTTGTTGGAGATGACAATGGCGACCAGCGGACCGAGGAAGACGACCGTGCACAGCTAGCGGAAATGCGACGGGAAATCGACGCGCTCGTCGGCGATGCTGCGGGCGCGTCGATTGAGGATTGTCGCTACTCGGGCGTGGGATCCAAGCCCTGCGGAGGTCCTTGGGAGTTTGTAATTTACTCCGCTTCTTCTACCGATTCGACGGCACTAGCCGAGCAACTGACAGCGTATAACGCCTTTGAAGCCGAGATGAACGAACTCTATGGATATGCTTCGGACTGCTCGTTGCCCAACGAGCCGGTTTTGGCGTATAGGGATGGGCGGTGCGTCGCCGAGTGATGCCTTGCCTTTAAGAGCGTTGATCGACTCGGATCGCGCTGCTCAAATCTGCGAATGGTAGATTGCGTCGACCAATTCCATGGTCTTGGTCGCGTCGTCGAAATTCGTTTCGGGGTCTTTTCCCTTTAACATGCAGTCCACGAAGTGGCGGTTGGTATCGTAGGGGCCGAAGGCTCGATAGTCCTCTGCGCTGCCGGCTAAGACGGTAGGGTCCAATTCGTCGATAGGCTCGGTCTTGTTGTCGGCGTAGAGCTGACCGCCTTCTTCGGGATCGCCGAAGAAGGAGATGCCGGGGGCATGGATCTCGACGCTGAATATCCGCCGGCCGGCCATGAAGTTGTTGAGCAAGAGTCCGGTGGCCCCGCTGCTGAAACGGACTAGGGCTAGGTGGACATTCCAGTGGTCGGCGTCGAGGCGGCGCGAGTCGCTGGCAACGGATTCAACTTCGCCGCCGCACAGATAGCGCAGGGTGTCCACGGCGTGGATGCCATCGCAGGTAAGCATGTCCAACGCTCCGCGATAGTAGGGCGTGCCGCCGACCCAGTTTTTGTAGAAGCTGGCGTGGGCGGTGTGTACGGTGCCGCGTTTTTCGCACAGCGTTTTACCACGGCGAATGACAGGGGCAAAACGGCGTTGGAAGGCGACGCCGGTCAGTACCTTGTGCCGACGGGCTAAAGCGGCGAGTTGGCGAATTTGCTCGGTGGTAACGGCGGGGGGTTTTTCGATAATGAGATGGCAGCCGTGTTCAATAACGGTGGCGCAGATGTCGAAAAGGTGGTGCGGCGGCATGATGGCGTAAACCGCGTCGGGTTTTTCGCGTTCGAGCATTTGGCGGTAGGCGCTGTAGCGGCCTTTGATGTCGTAGAGGTCACAGGTTTTGTGCAGGCGCTGTTCGTCGAGTTCGGCGACGGCAACTAGTTGGGCCTCGGGGATGTCGCGCAGTGAGGGGTAGTGGGCCATTAGGGCGCGGCCACCAGCGCCGATGAAGGCGATGCGGAGTTTTTTGCGGGCGCGGCTTTTAGCTTTGGCCATGTCTGGTCTCCGGGCGCAGCTATATGTGGATATGCGCGGGTGTGTTGTAGGGTCGCCCCTACATAAATGACGTATGCAGACGTTTACGAGGTAACTTCTCGCTCCTTAAAATTCCCCGCCCGACGCAGCGCCTCGACGCCGGATTCGGCGAGCGAGATGGGGAAGTGAACGGGGCGGTTGCCCTCTAGCTGCGACTGGTAGATGGCCATGACCATTTCCAATGAGCGACGGCCTACGGCACCGTCGCTGCGCAAGGTGCCGCGGCCTTCCAAAGCGTCGATCAACTCGGATAGTGCTGCGACGTACGTAGAGACCGGGGCCGGTCGTTCGACTTCGACTTCTTCGAGGCTGCTCCACTCAAAGCCGCTGTCTGGCTCAGACAGCGCGACCTTGGATTGAAAGAGGCGGACTTGCTCAGCATCCATGCGGATCAGACCGGTCGAGCCGCGCAGCTCGAAGCCATTGTCGTTGTACTGCGTCAGTTCGGCACCGCAGATCAGCCCAGTGGCTCCCCCTTTGAACTTGAGCATAGCAGCCGAAAAATCCTCGACAGCCCACGGACGCATGCGCTGCTCAGCCATACCGCACAGCCAATCCACCTCGCCGGCGTAGAGATCCATCAGGTCGAAATAGTGGGTGAAGTCGTGCAGCAAGGGGCCTTCGTTCTCGCTGCGCCACCAAGGAGCTGGCTTGCCCCCATCCATGTAGCAATAGATGTGGTTGAACTCGCCGATAGCTCCCGAGTCGAGGAGCGTTTTGGCGAGGACCCACTCGGAGTGCCAGCGGCGGTTGTGATTGATCTGCAAGAGCACATCCTCCGCTTGGCAGGCCGCAATCATCTGGTCGCATTCCTCCAGCGAAAGGGCCATTGGCTTTTCGCAGATGATGGCTCGCGTCGAGGCGGCTTGGGCGCAGACAGTGACCATTTCGGCGTGGAGTTCGGGGTGGGTGGCGACGATGCAGATGTCGGGCTGGACTTCGGCGAGCATTTGCCGATAGTCGTGGTAGAGCGCCTCGACGCCGAAGCGCTCGCCAAAGGCGTCGAGCTTTTCGCGTCCCCGGTTGACGCCGGCGACCAGCTCGCAGGAAGAGTGTTGAGTGACAGCGGCGGCGTGGTTGTCGGGCAGGTCGGAGAAACTGAACTGATAGCCGACGCGACCCGTGCCGATGATAGCAATGCGATATGTGGGCATGAGACCTCCAGCCTTAAAAGAGATCGAGTTGAGGAGCAAGCACACCTTCGAGGGCGAGCAACGCCCTTTTGATCGACAGTCCTCCGGCGTAGCCGACTAGCGCGCCGTTGCTGCCAACGACGCGGTGACAAGGCAAGACAATCGGCAGGGGATTCTTACCGTTGGCCAAGCCGACGGCGCGGACCGAGTTTGGGTTGCCGATGCGGTGCGCTAGCTCCAAGTAGGAGATTGTCTCGCCGTAGGGAATTTCCGCGAGTGCGGCCCAGACTTTGCGCTGAAACGCCGTTCCTTGAGGATGGAGCGGTAGGTCGAAGCTGTGCAGGTGTCCGGCGAAGTAGGAGTCGAGTTGGTCGGCGACCGGATAGGGTAGAGCCGCCACAGCTTGCCAATTTGGCGGCGGGGTAAAGTCGCGGCTTTTGAAATGGATGTGCCGCAGGCCCGTGGAGTCGCCGGCTAGGAGCAACTCGCCGATGGAGCTGGACACGGTGGTGTAGAGCAGGTTTCCAGTGGACATGGCGATCCTTCTATTTTCTCTTAATGCTGACGGTACGCATCGTCGATAGTAGGGAATAACGATCGTTATTCCCTACTTATACGCCTGATGGCCGTAACGGATCAAAACCGCGACCAGCGTCTAGCGCACAGGCCCCGACGACGCGTAATAGCGGTTAATTAGGTAGATCGGTCGGCCACCGTCCCCTACTGCTGCGATTCTCCCAGCGCCTGAAAATCCGTCCCCGTCGGCTCCTGAAAAACCCTCAGATCAAAGGCGGGCACAATGGCGAAGATGTGGTCGAAAATGTCGGCCTGAATCGCCTCGTAATTGGCCCAGACTATATCCTTGCAAAAGACGTAGATTTCGAGGGGTAGCCCCTTGGAGGTCGGCGCTAGCTGACGCACCAGAAAGGTCATCTCTTGGTTGATCTGCGGATGGTTTTTCAGATAGGCCTGCACATAGGCGCGGAAGGTGCCGATGTTGGTCATGCGCCGGCCATTTACCAGATGCGAAAGGTCCACTTGGTTGAGCTTGTTGTATTCGGCTAGCTCTTGCTTCTTGCGCTCAATGTGGGCGGTGATGTACTGGATTTTGGCGAAGCGGGTAAGCATTTCCTCGTCGCAAAACTTGATAGTGCTGACGTCGAGGTAGATCGCCCGCTTGATCCGCCGCCCGCCCGACTCCTGCATCCCGCGCCAGTTTTTGAACGACTCGCCAATCAGCGCGTACGTGGGAATGGTGGTGATGGTCTTGTCCCAGTTTTGCACCTTAACAGTCGTCAGCGTGATGTCGATCACGTCACCGTCGGCTCCGTACTGGGGCATTTCAATCCAGTCGCCGTAGGCGACCATGCGATTTACCGAGATCTGGATACCGGCGACTAACCCGAGGATTGAGTCGCGGAAAACCAAAAGCAGGACCGCGGTCATCGCCGTCAGGCCGCCGAGCAAGTAGAGCGGCGATTGGCCGATTAGGGTTGCGACGACGAGGATACTGCCGAGCAAAAAGAGGATGATTTTGAGGAACTGCACCGGCCCCTTGATGGAGACTTCGTGCGAGGTCCTAGTGCTGTTGTAGATGCTGACGCCCGCGCTTATCAACGCCTCAACGGCTAGCAAGCCGGAGAGCACCAGATAAACATGCGCCGCGGTCTGGATGATGTTGACGGAAACGGGGTGGCCTTCTAAGGCCATTGGCCCTAGGTGGTAGAAGATGAGGCCGGGGACTAGATGGGCCAGCCGGTGCAAGACCCGGCATTCGATTAGGGCGTCGTCATAGGGAAAATCGGTGCGGTGAATGATGGCGGCGGAGCCTCGGAGTAGCGGTCCTCTGGCCAAACGGTGGGCGAGCAAGGCGACGAAGGCCACCACGGCCAAGGCGACCAGTGCGGCGAGGTCTTCGCTGAGGTCTTGGCCGAGGCCCCATTCGAGAAATTGGCTACGCAGTACGTTGAGCATCTGTTATCTGCCTATCCGAGGGCGGAGTCATCGACCGTTACCAGATTTCGCTGAGATTCAATACAAATCCCGGCAAGGTAGGAGCGGCAGACAGGGCATTGAGGTTTTCCCGTACTTCAACAGATCGTTGCGGACGGTAGATTGCTACAGTCTTTTGCTCTGGCGCAATCAACCAGCCGAGGTGCGTACCGTTTTCAATGTACGCTTCCATTTTTTCTTGCAACGAGGGCAGGTAATCCGAGGGAGACTTAAGTTCGATAACGAATTCTGGACAAAGCGGCAAAAAGCGGTCCTTTTGCGCCTCTGTCAGGGCATCGTACCGCCAACGCGCAACCCACGCACCATCTGGCGAGCGGACGGAGCGGTCCGGTAGCACAAATCCGGTCGAGGAATCAAAGGTCACGCCGGTGCCATCTTGTTTTGTCCATAAGCCCAACTGCATGGTAATTTCTGCATTCTGAGCACCCGTTACTCCTCCCGTCGGTGGCATAACTAGGATTTCCCCTTTTGCATTGCGCTCGATGCGCACATCGCGATTGAGTTGACAAAATTCAAAAAATTGATCTTCGGTCAGCTCAATAACGGGCTGGAAATTCAGTACGGCTTCCATTGTTATACCCCTCTGGTTATAAGAGGCTCTAACCAACCCCCTGCTAGCGTCGTTTTGCTGATGAGCGGCTACGACCAAGTCCCGGCTAGGACGAGCAGCCAAATAGCTCGGAATCGTCGTTTCTAAGTAGGCCGTAGGCAAGGTTAACACAGTTACTCTGGAACGGCTAAAGCTGAAGGAAAGTCGGCGAACAGGGCCGATTGTTCTTGTTCGCCGCTATAAGAGTAAAAGCTCAAACGACCTTCTTCGTCGACAAGCCAGAACTCTTGGGCACCCCGCGCCAAGTACAGATCCTTCTTGGCCAGCATTTCACCAATGGAGTTGGAGGGTGAGCGGATTTCGATGCATAGTTCCGGTGCTTGGAGATAGGGCGTATCCATCTCGTGGCGGGCGAAGAAATCATCCGAACCCCAGGCTACATCGGCGACTTTGACGCCTTGGCTGGTCTGGACCGAGCACTCGGTCAGGACGCGCCCGGCTGTTTTCTGCTGCATCAGTGTGAAGACGATGAGGACTTGGATATGGCCGTGTTTGTTTGAGGCCGGCGTCATGGTGATGTGTCCCCATTCGTTTAATTCGATCTTGAAGGGTAGGTCCTGCAGGGCCTTGTTTTGGCACACTTCGAGCCAGTTCATGGACGTGACTCCCTTATTGAGCTAGTTGACCAGTCAAGTTGATCATAGAGGGAAGATAGCCTACCTCCGAAGCGGACTCAACTCTCTGTCTTGAGAGTTTTGAGATAGGTTCTAATCTTTCTTCTAGTTTTCGGCAATGGTATAAGATGCCCAGACCGGGGTCCGCTTTGGTCGGGTGGGATGGTTAATTTTTTTGAATTTTTATCGATGAGGCAGGTACGGGTTGAGTCCAACAAGAAGGATGCACTTTTGATACGACAAATCGTATATCATACGGAAAATCGTATAAATCATACGGAAAATCGTATGTTTCTTTGCAACCACGGATAAGCCACGAAGAGTAGGAAGAGTAGAAAGGTACATCATATATTTTAAGTCGTATGTTTTTCAAGTCTTTAGGGGTTTCTTGAAGATTTTTTATGCGGGGTCTGATTTGTGGCACGAAATATGCTTTCTATTGCATTGAAGACGAGGTCGATGCAAAAAAAAGCAAGGAGGGCCTTGCGTCGCGACGAAGCGCAGTTGCAGGTGGCGGTACAAGACGCGGGCCGGGGTTTTAGCACCGGGCGTCTGGACCACGTGGACGACAGTCCTGGTTTCGGCTTATTCGGTATTCGGGAGTATCTGGCTCATATTGGTGGCCATTTCGAGATCGAGTCAAGGCCAGGGGAAGGAACGCGCTGCCTGCTGCCGATTCCGTTTTCGCTCTCTGAGCAGGAGGGCGATTCTCAATGAGTACGCGAATCTTGCTGGTAGAAGATCACGAGATTGTGCGCCAAGGGGTGCGCTCGCTGTTTGAGAAAGAAAGCGGGATTGAGATAGTCGCCGAGGCTGGGGACGGCCGCACAGCCATCGCCTTGGTCTCCAAGCACCTACCCGACATTGTGGTCATGGATATTGGCCTGCCCAACTTGAATGGCATTGAGGCGACGCGGCAGATACGGGCTAGGGAGCCGAGCGTGAAGGTGGTGGCGCTATCGTCGCGCTCGGACCAGCGTTCTGTGACCGACATGATTCAGGCGGGGGCTGCGGGCTATGTGCTGAAAAAGGCAGCGGCCTGTGAGGTGGTGGAAGCGATTCGGGAGATACAGGCCGGCCGCAAGTACGTGAGCGTGCAATTGATTGACCCCCTCATCGCCGATTACGCGCAACGCCTCGCCGAGGGTGCCGAGCCGCCCCGCCTGACAGCCCGCGAGCGAGAGGTGCTGCAGCTTATTGCCGAGGGAAAAACGACCGCGCAAATAGCTGATCAACTCTCGGTGAGCGAGAAAACTGTGGGCAACCATCGCCAGAATCTCAAGGAAAAACTCAGCCTGAACGGGACAGCCGAGTTGACCAAATACGCGATCCGAGAAGGAATTACGTCGCTGGATTAGGGAGTCTTCGGGGACTCTTGAGTCGCAAAATCAGCTTTTTTGGAGGCGGAAATAGGGTGTTTTCCCATAGGAGGATATCGAATGATGGCTATCTTTAATCTGCGAAGGGTATTCCTGCCGATAGCAGTTGGGATTCAGCAAGCATCTGTAGCGTTGAGAAAGAGTCGGTTCATGATCTCCAGTACTTTCACCTTTGATAACGTCTTGCTATTCTTCAGGGCCATGCTCATTACGTGGGCGATAGCAGGCTATGGCGGGGTCAAGTCTGTTGCGGCTCAGGAGCAGCTAGACGAGTCGAGTATTCCCAAAGTGCCTGTAGAATATGCCGGAGAGATGGGTCTTGAATTCAAGCGCACAGTTGAATTGGTCTTTGATAAGTTTGATAAGGCAGTTCCGGGTATTGGCCGGATACGCTGGATGGGCATTACTCCTGATAGTTCCTTACTCCTTACAGATCGGATATCTCGTAGGGCGCACGAGTTTAGCCTGAACGATGGTCAATATATACGGTCTTTCGGACGCACTGGGAAGGGGCCTGGGGAATATGGGGGTGCTGAGGCGATGGCTATGGATTCCAAGGGGGATGTCTATATCATGGATCCTATATACGGCCAATTATTGCATTATAATCGACAAGGTCAGTACCTTGATGATAAGATGAGTTGGGTTGGATGTAGAGGCTTGTTGATCAACCGAGATGATGCACTGATCGTTATGGAGAATAAACATGGTGGATCTATCATGCAGGTACAGAAAATTACCGGCCTTGATGGGACAGTAGAATACACCACACCTCTCTCTAGTAAGGCAGATCAGATCATCTCATGCTATCTGCGTAATCCGGCTCAACTATGCTATAATACTACGCAAAACCGTCTGTATTATCTGGAGGCCAATGACTACATGGTGAAAGAGATCGATGCCTCCACCGGTGATATCCTGCGGCAATTCGGTGCCCTTGTGCCTAGTTATAACGTCTTCACCCTTGAGAAGCAGCAGCCAGATTTCAAATTCCTACCGAGGGAGTACCACGGCCTAGATTGTGGATCAATAGATCGGGGCGATTTCTTTCCAATAATGAGTGGGATCAATCGGGCGACTAGCATGGTCCTGATAGATGATCGTTACCTATTAATCTCACACACTTCTCGTGAGAGACCACAGTCACCAAATGAATGGACGCTTTATGATTTGGTGCCTTCGGCTTCGTCGGAATTGATTGAGGCATATTCGCTCAATGGTGCTGCATATCAATCTCTTGATGGTATCAAAAAAGATTCGCAGGAAACTGTAGTTAAAGCAAGCGGGATAGACGGAAGAATAGCATCTTGGAAGAGCCAGCTTTATGTTTATAGGCCACCACCGGTAGAAGCAGCGGAGGAGTCCAATGGCACAGTGGACATATATGAACTGTTCATTGAAAGATAAATTTATGAGACAGGGACATATCTCAATTCCTCAAACGAAAGGAGTGCGTTATGATTAATCTTACCAAGAAGACCCTGTACAGGCGTACGGGTCTCATTCATACCTACAGTGGCGAAGGTCGTTGGGTTGGGGGAGATGATTTTGAGTCTTCCTATAACGAAGAGACCGGATGTCTTACAATATGGTATGCTTGGAATTGGGAGTGTTTCACTGGGGACAAGCATGATTGTTCTCCAGGGAGTCGGGACAGCGGATCGTGGACCAAAGTAGACTGCGACTGATGGGCCTTCACCCTTTTTGAAGGCATCTTAATTTCTTTTTGATATTAGCCCTGTCTTTGTTCAGCGGACTCGATTTTCTTCAGTCGAGTCCGCTGAGTCTTATTGAGGAAATGTAGGTACAACAGAGACACAATCTATGAAACGTCTTACCTCTGCCCAGTTATTGGGTATAACGAGCGTATTATTACTTATCGGCATAACGGTATCCGTGGCTTGGATCGGCAAGCTCTATTTATTTGATCTTGCAAACAATCAGACAAATCAGACATTTTTGCTCAACATTTACAACTCGACTAAGAAGATTGGACAACACTTCCCTGTAGTCTCTATACAGACAGATCATGGTGATACAGTATATACTGATTTTTCCAAGAAGAAGGGTGGTTTAGTGCTATTATTTGACCCGAAATCGTGTCAGCCTTGTCTTGAGTTGGTGTTGAATGGTTTACAGCATATACGTGACAATCTGACAGATCCCAATGAATTTCCTATATACGCCCTTTCCAAGGGTATTCCTATGGAAAGGCTTTGGCAGTTCAAACGCGCCTTTCGGTTAGGTTATCAGTTTGGGATAACAAAAAAAGACAACACTTCACTAGATGAATTTCTCAAACAGACTCCCCTAATCCTGCTTGTTAACGAGCGTAATACTATTCTCCAATGCCATTATCCCATATATGGAAAGGAACAGTTTTCCGTTATCTTTTTTACCAAACTAGTGTTCAGACATTTCCCTCCCCTCGGGATAAGCACGGAGGGATTCGAGGATTCACCGCTCGCCCAATTAACAGACGCGTCGCTTTTAGAGGTAGTAGAAGGTCATCACATATCTGATGACCCCTTTAGAGAGTAATGTGCGCCTTCTATCAGCTAGACTAGTTTCCTAACCAATCCTTGATAAACCTCAATGCATAAGTCTGAAACATGGCGATTCGTCACGGGCTTTTTTCTTCGCTTCCTGATTCCTTATTGGTTTCAGGGATTCATTGTCTTGCTTTGTGTGCTATGCACCACGGCCGGTTCGCTAGCACCGCCGTATATCACGAAGATTATTATTGATGATATATTGCCGAACAAACAGTTTTATCCGCTGCTTATAGCTCTCGCCGTCATGCTGAGTATCATCGGCACCAGTCTAATCCTGTCTTTCGCTTCCGATTACTTATATGCTTGGGCGAGCAATCGCATTGTTCGGAATATACGGGTTGACTTGTTCCAGCATCTTATGAACTTGCCCTTGGGCTTTCACCATCGGCAGCAAACCGGAGAATTAGTGTTTCGATTGAACAACGACGTAGGGGTGGTCCAGTCCGTTTTAACTTCGAGTGTGCTGCGTTTTCTGCACAGCGTTCTGATCCTGATCGGTCTCGTGGCGGTACTGTGCTATCTGAATGTCACCTTGTTTCTGTTTTCCATCGTAGTCATTCCCCTTTTTGTCGCAAACCTGCTGTACTTTCAGCCCAAAATCAGGAAGGTTGTCGAATCCATTCAGCAACAGGGAGCGGGGCTGTCCAGCTATGCTATTGAACGCTTCAATCTTGTTTCACTGATCCAACTCTCTAACAGCGATGGCCACGAGACGGGTCGTTTTCGCTCTGCTCTGAATGATTTGATCGCATCCGTTATGCGTAACGTCCTTTACTCAACTTCCATGGGTACGATTTCTTCGGGATTGGTCGCGGTGACGCCGGTGTTCATCTTGGGTTGGGGAGGCTATCAGGTGATGCAAGGTGTTATGACGCTCGGTGCCCTGGTCGCTTTCCTTCAGTACACCACGCGCTTGTTCAATCCGGTACAAAGTTTACACAAACTATATATGGATCTGGTCCGGGGCATGGTCTCTATGCGCCGAGTGTTAGAATTCATGCAGCTTCCCACGCAAGAAGCGACACACACCGGGCACACGTCCTTCGTCTATAACCGCACCATTGAATTCCAAGACGTTCGCTTCCGCTTCGACGACCAGCCAGTTTTGCGAGGAGTCAACCTGAACCTGACCAAAGGCAAGACCTACGCTTTGGTCGGCGCGAGTGGCAGTGGCAAGACGACGTTGGCGAATATGTTATGTGCATTCTACACGCCTGCCCAGGGCCGCATTCTCATTGACGGCGTACCGCTTGAGGATATTCAGCTACGCGAAGTAAGAGCGCACATCGGCTTGGTCAGTCAGCAGGTCCATCTGTTCGACGACACGATATGGGAAAACATCCGCTACGGCAATTTCGAGCGGGAGCCGACAGAGATTGAACGAGTGATTGAGCAGGTAGGACTGAACGGCCTAGATGTGCAGGCGACCATCGGCGAACAAGGCGTACAACTGTCCGGCGGTCAAAAGCAGCGCATCGCCTTGGCGCGGACCCTGTTGCGGCCGGTGGATTTGCTCATCTTGGACGAAGCGACTGCGGCTTTGGACGCCGAGAGCGAAGCGACTCTTTTCCGCCGCGTCCAACAGTTATACCGCGAGCAAACGATTCTGTTAATCAGCCACCGGCTCAGTGCAGTACAAGGCGTGGATGAAGTAATCTGCTTGGCCGACGGGCGCGTAGTAGAGCAGGGACCGCCCGAAGTGCTGCGCCAGAAGCAGGGCTATTACACGCAGTTTGTTCAGCACCAGCAAGACGCCGCACTGGAGTTGACCGGATGAAACAACGGCTGTTCACCGCTGGTATTATCCTATGGGTGGGTGTGATCGCTGGAGGCGGATATGCCCTCTGGTCCTATGCAGATCGGCACTCGCCGTCAGAGAGTACGCTACTTGACGATGTGCCGTTTGGCGGTTTTGGAGATGCGGCTATTCACCGACTCAACCCGACGGAGGCCAAACAGGATTTTGACCGTGGCAATGCCGTGTTTGTCGATGTGCGATCGGCCTTTGCTTACGAGGTGGGTCATATCCCCGGAGCCTTGCACCTGTCTTCCTATGTATCTACGGCCCACTTGCGCGAGATGCTGGCGTCCTATCCGGCTGACAGCCGAGTTATCACTTACTGTTCGGGCAGCGGTTGCCAAAGCAGTAGTATGCTGGCGAAGCGACTCGTCGAAGAATCTGTCCGCGATGAGGTCTATGTCCTGACCGGAGGCTGGCCAGCTTGGCAAGCGGCCGGTTTCCCTGTGGCCGTGGGCGAGGAGGCCGGCTCATGAACTTTCCTTTTGCGGACCGTACCGGACGCGGCGTCAAGGTCGCGGTAGTCGATAGCGGCATTGTCTCCGATCATCCCAAAGTAGGGCGAGTGGCTGGCGAGGTCGGCCTCGCTATGGGGCCAGACGGCACAATCTGCTACAGCGACGACTACGCCGATTGCGCTGGCCATGGCACGGCCTGCGCTGGCATCATTCGCCGCAAGGCGTCGGAGGCCGAACTGTACAGTATTCGCATCTTCGACGAATCGCTCCAAGCCGATAGCCGCTTGCTGGTCACGGCCATTGAATGGGCCTTGGAGGCGGGGATGGACCTCATCAATCTGAGCTTGGGCACGACTGAGGTGACATACCGCGACGCTTTGGAACGAATATGTCGGCAGGCCATAGACCAAGGCGTCCTATTGGTTGCCGCCGAGCACGAAGAAGGCCGGGAGAGCTATCCAGCACATTTGCCCCAAGTCATTGGCGTGGGCTCGGGCAAGGTGCGGGGTCTCTATACCTATCACTATCGTCCCGAGGAGACCATTGAGTGCATCGCCCGGGGCGATGCCCAACGCCTATGCTGGCTGGAGCCGCCCGAGGTTATGATGGCCGGGACCAGCTTTGCCGCGCCCCACATTACCGGCTTAGTCGCTCTAATCCGCGAGGCCCATCCCAAGGCTGACTTGGAACAAGTGCGTCAATTCCTGCACACTCACGCCCAGCCCGAAGCTGCCCCTCGCTCTGCGCCTCAACCCGTTGCCCCACCCGAAGCAGATGAGTCATTCGCTTGGATTCAGAAAGCCGCGCTCTATCCCTATAACAAGGAAATGCACGCCCTAATGCGCGGGCGCGATCTACTCGGCTTTGAGATCGTCGGCATCGGCGACCCCATCGGCAAGGGCTTAACCGGTAAAGACGCCGGCAAGGCCATTGGCCTGCCCTTGGCGAGCTTTCAAGTTGCGCCGCGATTGGCTGCGGCTCTGCAAGGGGCCGACACCCTCATTTTGGGGTACGTAGATGAACTGAGCCGCATCCGCAAAAAAGACGTTTTGCGCGAAGCCGTGCAAATGGCGCTGGATCAGGGCGTTCACGTCTTCAGCCTGCTGGCAGTGCCCCGCGAGCGATACGCCGATCTATATGAACAAGCCGAGGCCAAGGGCTTGCGCCTGTACTATCCAGTGTTGTCGGCCAAAGACGCACAGCAAACCCTCGCCTCGGCTTCGCAGTATCCCCAAGTGGATGTGCCGGTCGTGGCGGTCTTGGGCACCAGTTCACAGCAGGGCAAGTTCACCTTGCAACTCGCTTTGCGTCGCCGCTTGATGGAGTTGGGCTATCGGGTAGGACAAATCGGTACCGAGCACCACGCCGCGCTTTTCGGCATGGACTGCGCCTTCCCCATGGGCTACGCTGCGTCCATCGAGATGCCACTGGATTATTACGCTCCCTACTTAGACGCCAAGATGCGGCAAATCAATCAACGCAAGAATCCACACCTGATCTTGGTCGGCAGCCAATCCGGCACCGTGCCCTACAACGTAAGCGAACCTGAAACCCACACCCTGTCCACCGTCTCCTTCCTAATGGGCGTCAAGCCAGACGCCTGCCTGCTGGTGGTCAACAGTATAGATACCGACGACTACATTCAGGATACCATAGACGGCATCCGAGCGCTGTGCCACGCACCGACCCTGTTGTTGGCCATGAGCGATAAGGAAAAGCACGTGCGGGAGGCGCATGGGCGCACGTCTATAAAACCCCGACCCATGCGCGAGGAAGACAGCCGCCGCAAGCTGCGACACTTGGAACAAAAGTTTAAGCTGCCCGCCCTGTCCATTGCCTCCCAAGCCGATGTCCATAAAGCCGTCGAGGTGGTGATTGACTATTTCGCCGATACAGAGAATAAGGTGCCTAGGAACGAAGGCGTCTCGTCCGCGAAAAACCCTCGCCTCGGGGCCGCTTGAGAAGGCTTTTTGGCCGTTCATCTGAGGAAAACAAAATGCACGATCCAATAACTCCCGTAACCCGACGAGTGAAACAGGTCCTCGTCCAAGCCCTTGGACTCGAAGTCAATCCAGACGAAATAGACGACAACGAGCCTCTTTTCGGGGAGGGCTTGGGTGCCGACTCCATCGCCTCGTTGGAAATCGTCTTTGCCCTTGAAGAAGAATTTGGCTTTGAGGTAGATGACGAAGATCTGCAGGTAGAACTCTTCGATTCAGTGCGTACCCTGAGCCAGTATATCGCCGAAAAATTGGAGGAAGGGCCGCCCGCGGTCGTGTCCTCTGAGGCGCAATCCTGATAGGTCCGCATGTTAGACGGCCGTCTGATAAGTGTGGATCTCGCACCCCACTGCAACAACGCCGGCATCGCCTCTTGTTGCGACCCGACCGCCGAGGGGCTTGACGGGATGGGCACGATCTTCGGCGCTGAAAGTCTTCCGGTCTCGGGGACAACCATCGCCTATAATGGAACACAGTTTGTCTTTCCCGACAAAAGCGACGGGGTGCCTGACAATATCTCCTGCGAGGGGCAAGATATTCCGCTGCCGGTAGGGCATTATCGCGCCCTGCACGTTCTTGGGATGTGCGACTGGCGCGCCTTTGAGGAGCCGCTTCGGCTAAAGGCACCCGATGGCACCTGTACAGAAACGAGACTCGGGCTCAGCGACGCCTCACACTATCAAGGGCTACAGTACGGCGAACGCGAGGCCCTAACGTGCCCCCTGATCACCCCCGATAGTCTCATCCCTCACGTATTTCTCTTTGGCATCTCCCCGCCGGGCGCGGGCTATGAGATGACAGAGACGCATATTGAGGCCGGGATTTGGCATCAGGTAATTTCTTTGGAAACATCCCGACCGCTTGTGGGCCTCGTGCTGCCGGACAATCCATCCATGCACCTGTTCGCCTTAACTTTAGAGACATCTGTATGAAAAAACACATTGATGGCATCCCCTTTTGTACCCACCGACGCTATAACTGCATCTATGTGGTATTGGATAGCCTGTTGCGCTTCTATGAATACGAACCATCGGTGCCCTGTTTCTCCCAATGGGATTTTATCTATTGCCGAGAGGAAGGCGAACGGTTCATCATCCAGGGACGGGTCGTGCCCCTGCCCGATACGCTCAAAGCCTTTGGCATTGCGCTGTTCAACCGCAGCGCAAACGATGGACAAAGCGCGTGGGATGAAGTGAAAAAGCTAATCGACGCAGATACCCCGGTGGCCATTAGTTTGGACGTGTTCCCGCTGGCCCAAGCCGGCCTCTACCCTCGTCTGCGCCATTCAGACCACCAGTATATAGCCGCCGGGTACGACGACGAGGCCGCTACCGTTCACCTCATTGATCCCTCGCCGTGGCAGCCTTCAGCGCGGAGTATCCCGCTCGAATTGTTCCTTGCCAGTTGGGATATGAGCGCGATTGTTGGTGAGGGTCAAGACCGATACAACTGGTTCTGGCCAGAGGTACCGAGGAGACGGCTTACCCTGCGTCCCGAAGCCGCCCGCACCCTTCTGCAACGCAACCTGCGCAGTATGTCCGCGTCCAGCGGGCAAGCGAATATCGCCGTGGGACTGGAGGGCATTGAGCAACTCGCCGAAGACGCTGAAGCATGGGCGGATTACGAAAAGCCCTTCCTCAAAGCGCACTTAGGACGATGCGCTGAGTTGCTCTTGGAAATCGCCTTGCTCCGAGAAGGTCATGGCCGCTTTCTCCATCATGTCGCTCAGATCTGCCAGCTTCCGCGTCTAAATGACCTCAGTCGGGAATTTGAGTCCATTTCCCAAGGCTGGTTTGTGGTGAAGAATTTGTGCTTCAAAGGGACGGTCAAGGACGCAACAACGGTATTGCCGCGCATTCAATCGCGGCTGTGTGCCCTCGCAGGACGGGAGCGGACCGCTTTGGCGGCTTTGGCTGAGGTAACGGGTGGATAATAGCCATTGCGCCTATATCCTCTATACTTTTATCTAATGCAGAAGTGGTCTCCCTCTCACTCGTCCCGCACAACCCATGAAACTAATCCTCTACATCGCCCTAACATTGTTCGGACTGGGGGCACTAGCCTATGCGATTGTGGGGGAATCCGCTCCATCTTCAACCGACGACGGCCCATCCCTTACCACACTCCCCGAACTCGAACCGCCGGCCACGCCCGTAGCCACGCAAACGGTGCAGAAGCGCGACTTCGTGCAGCAGATTTCGGCCAGTGGTGTCTTTAAGGCTTGGGTTGAGACCGATCTCGTCGCCCGAGTGTCCGGGCCGGTGAGCCGCCTGCACGTCGAGGAAGGCCACTTCGTCAGCCAAGGCGACACCATTCTGCAAATTGATGCCGAATCCTACCACCTTGCCTATCTACAGGCCAAGGACCAGATGACCCGCTCGCTGCGCGAATACGCCGCGATTGCCCTGTCGAGTAACCAGATGAAGCGGGGGCAGCTCTTGAGGAATGATGTCGAAGCTACCGTCGATACCGCCGACATAAACGACCGCGATGCTCTCGCTCTGTTTACCGATCACTCGCCCAAGCAGTGGATCGCTAGCACGACTGGGCTGACTAGGAACCGGCTAGAAGTGAGAAAAGCTGAGTTAGACTTAGAACACACGGTCATCAAGGCACCGTTTGACGCCTACATCACTCAAGTGGAAGTCAGCCCGGGTGGCATGGTCGCGCAGGGCCGCACCTTGATGCGGTTGGTGGCGCTGGACCCGCTGCGGCTCGACGTCCCCATTTTGGAGAGCGAGTTACGGCTGGTGCAATTAGGTGCCCAAGTCGCCATCCGGCCCCACGCCTTTCCAGGGGAGCAGGTTACTGGCGTCATCAAGGCCATCAGCCCGGTAGTTGATGCCGAAAGCGGGACCTGTAGTATTCACATCGAAATCGACAATCCCGACCACCGCATCAAGCCGGGCATGTTCGCCCAAGTAGAAGTGGAAACCAGAGTTTTTCAGCAGCGGCTGCTTATCCCACGCGATGCTTTGCTCATCCGCGATGACCGGGCGCTGGTCTTCGTGCATGAAGCCGGCCAGGCCAAGTGGCGCTATGTGCGGACCGGTCTCGAAAATGACGACTTTATTGAGATTGAAGAAGGGCTGAGCGAGGGCGAAGAGTTGATTGTATCCGGCCATTTCAATCTGGCCCACGACGCCAAGGTCGTGGTAGTCCAGCGCTAGCCGTCCCGTGCGCCTCGTCCGCTTTGCCGTCCAGCGGCCCGTGGCGACCACCGTCTGCTTTTTGGCGGCGCTGTTTTTGGGAATCTATTCACTCTTTCGCTTGAGCGTGGATTTTCTGCCCGACGTTGACGTGCCCCGGCTCGTGGTCCGCACGGATGCTCTCGGCCTGAACGCCCGCGATGTAGAAGAATACGTCACTCGTCCCATTGAAGCCGCCCTCAGCTCGGTCGGCAGTGTGCGCCGTCTCCGGTCGGTTTCGCAAGATGGGCTCTCGTTAGTTGAAGTCGAATTCCGCTGGGGCAGCGACATGGACTTGGGCTTCATTGAGGCCCGCAGCAGTCTCGACCGGGCCGGGCTACCACAAGCCGCCGGACGTCCCACCATTTTGCGCTTCGACCCTTCCTCAGCACCCGTAATGACCCTGATCGTCACCGGCGACCGGATCGAGCACCCCCAATCCACCCGCGATTACCATCAAGCTCTGATGGAGTTAAAGGAGGTCGCCCAATCCGTCATCAAACGCCGCCTCGAACAGATTGACGGCGTGGCCTACGTGCAGGTGGCCGGCGGTCTCGACCGCGAAATCCAGGTATTCCTCGATGTGGAGAAATGTCGGCGCTACAACATTGGCTTTGCCGCGGTAGAACAGAGTCTCGCGCAGTTTAATGTTACTCACTCAGGCGGCACGATCCGCGACGGCGTGGCCCAGTTTCCCCTGCGCATACAGGCGGAGTTTACCAACCTTGCGGAGATCGGCCGGATTCCCGTGCGCCAAGAGCCTAAACAGATTCGCTTGGAGGAGGTCGCTCGGATCGAGGAAGGGTACGCGGAACGGAGCGGATATACCCGTTTGAACGGCCACGAGGTCATCACCTTGTATCTCTTTAAGGAGGCCGGGGCCAACACAGTAGAGACCTCTGAGAAGGTGTACGGCGACCTTTACCAGTTTTCGCTGGACTATCCCGATTTTACGGTGCGGCCGGTCTTTGACCAAGCCGAGTTTATCCAAGCATCCATCGACAGTGTGATTGAGGCGTTGTACCTAGGGGGCGTATTCGCTTTTATCTCCCTCATCTACTTTCTCAGAGACTTCAGAAATCCCCTCATTGTCGGCCTATCTATACCTGTTTCCATCGTCACCACCTTCATCTGCATGTACTTCCTCGATATTCACTTTAATATCGTGTCATTGGGCGGGCTGGCGCTGGGTATTGGGATTTTGGTCGATAACTCGATTGTGGTGCTGGAAAACATCTACCGCTACCGCGAGTTGGGCCATGCCCCCCGCGAGGCGGCCGTGCTCGGCACCGAGGAGGTCGGGCTGGCCATTACCGCCTCGACCTTGACTACCATGGCCGTGTTTCTGCCCTTAGTGTACGTCAAAGGGATGGCCGGGGCGCTCTTTTACCAGCAGGCCGTCACCATCTCTTTGGCCTTAGCTGCTTCCCTGCTGGTGTCCATTACCCTGCTGCCCATGCTTTCTTCTAGAAGATGGAAGAGGCAACCGAGCCGTGTCCTCCATCGGATGGCGGCTCCATTGGTTTGGACCATCGACCTTTTTCAGCGGGTGTTCGGCGCGTTCTTTGCTCTCTATGAACGAGTCTTGGCCGGTGCCCTGCGCCACCGCTACGCGGTCATGGTGGCCGCGTTTGTGTTACTCGCCTTGAGTGGCTGGCTGGCCGTGCGACTGGATCGGGAACTCATGCCGGATGTGGATCGAGGGCACCTTGTCTTGCACGTGGAGTTGCCTGCGGAGGCGAGTTTGTCGGCCACCTCGGCGGCGGTTGCCCGACTGGAGCACCGTCTGCGGCAAGAGGCCGGCGTTCGCTCGGTGTTGGCGTCGGTGGGCATCGTCCGCGAGAGCGTAGCCGGGGGGTATCGGCCCGGGCTGAATAAAGCGGTACTCGACCTTGAGCTCGCCGAGGGCGTGCCGAGCGCGGAGGTGGAGCGAACATTGGAGGCGGCCTTCGAGGACTTTGGCGAGCTAACTCTGACGCTCGCCCAGCCAGAGTCGGTTTTTGAACAGTTGTTTCAGAGGCAGCAGACCCTATTCGACGTGAAGATCGTCGGGCCTCAGCTAGAGACCTTGGCGGCTCTGAGCGAACAGATCGCAGACTTTATGTGGCAGACCGCCGGCTTTGCGCACGTGGTTTCCGACCTGCGAACCGGCAAGCGGACCTTTGAGGTAGTAATCGACCGCGACGCCGCTATAAACTATGGCATTCGCATCGAACAACTCACCGATTTCATCAACCGGCAGGTACAAGGCAGCACCCCCACCCAGTTTGTCGATTTTGTCGATCGCATTGACATCCGGGTGCGCGCCGGACACTCCGACGAGCTCGACCCACAGCGCATCTTGAGCCTACAGTACCCAGTGCAGCGCAAAGACCGCACCATCCACGTTCCCCTTTCCCAACTCATCCGACTAAAACCCAGCCAAGGCTACGAGGAAATCCATCGTGAGGACCAAACCCGCACTGCGACGATAACCGCTACTCTTCAAGGCATTGATCGCGCCGAGGCTCAAGCCAAACTTGCCGCGCTGTTGGATGGCCTAACTATTCCCAGTGGGCATTGGGTGGCCATCGGTACCCACTACGCACAGATGCAGGAGCAGTACCGGAATCTGTACGTGCTGGTCGCCTTGGCGGTGATCTTGGTGTACTGTATCCTCGCCGCCCAGTTTGAATCGCTGGTCGTCCCCTTTGTTGTCGTCGCGGCTGTGCCGCTGGCGTCCATGGGGGTGGTTTTCGCGCTGTGGGCGACTGGTAATACCCTGAACATCATGTCCTTGTTGGGGTGTATTGTGCTGGTGGGTATTGTGGTGAATGACTCGATTGTCAAGGTCGATTTCATCCACAAGCGCTTCCGCTCTGACGGCGACCTGCAGGGTGCTATTGTGGGAGCCGGACAAAAGCGCTTCCGGCCCATTTGCATGACCACCCTGACCACAGTTTGCGGCCTCCTGCCCATGGCCTTGTCCAGCGGCAGTGGGGCCGAGTTGCGGCACCCGCTGGCCTGGGCCATTGTTGGCGGTCTATCCTTGGCGACCCTGCTAACTCTAATTGTCATTCCCATCCTCTACTCGGTGGTGGTACGAGAGAAAGCCTGACGGTGGGGATAGCCGACAAATTGTTGGAGCGGCCCGTGGCCATAGGAGTCGCCAGTGCGGCCGTGCTGGCCATCGGTCTGCTCTGCTTTCCCCTCATACCCATCGACACTACGGAAGAAGCCGATAGCCCCCAGCTAACGGTGAATCTTTCTTGGCCGGGGGCCTCGGCCGTCGTGATAGAATCGAGGCTCACGGCCCCGTTGGAATCGCTAGTGCGAGGAGTGTCAGATATAGTCGAATTGCGCTCTGTCACCTCGGCCGGGAGGGCCTATATCACGGCCGAATTTGCCCGCACGGCCGATTTGCAGCTAGCCGAATTGGAACTCAACGAGAAAATCCACTCGTTCTTCCGACAGCGGCCCCCAGGCGTCTCCTATCCAGTGGTGCGGCGCTTTGAGCCGGATCTGCTGCGCGACCTGCGCGGCTTTATCCGTTTTCAGGTGCTCGGGCGCGAGGACCCGGCCGTGCTCCGCACATTCGTAGAAGACAAGGTGCGGCTCCCGCTACTGTCCGTACCCGGGGTCAGAGAGGTCTCGGTGCAAGGAGGGAGAGAGCAAGGCGTCCTCATCGAGTTGGACCACGCCTTGGCTCAACGTTGGGGGATTGACTTGCGGGCACTGCGGGCGGCGTTGGCAGCGCAGGATATGCAGACCCGTTCCTTGGGGACGACTAGGGCACACAGCACCCTGAGCCGCATCCAACTGCAAGGCGGCGTTGAGCATCTCGACGCGCTCAGGCGGATTCCCCTCAAGCGGATGGCGGGCGGGCGCGTCCTCTACTTGGAGGATGTAGCGACTGTCCGCTACCAGGCTAGCGATCCGCAGGTCCTGTACCGGATCAACGGACGCAACGGTATTGCCGTGCAGGTCGAAAAGATGGCCGGTAGCGACATGATTGGCACCTCCCGACGGGTGCGGGCCAAGCTGGCTGCCATTGCTGCGCAGTTGCCGGAGGAGGTCGAGATCGCAGTGCTCAACGACGAGGGCGCTCGCATTGAGGACGACCTCCACTTCCTCCTGCGTCGGTCCGCCTTCTCCATCTTGTGTATCGCGCTCGTGCTGATCGGGGTGTTCAAACGGCTCCAGACCCCAGTGTTGATCCTGTGCTCGGTCGCACTTTCCACGCTGGGGGCGTTCAGCCTGTTTTTCCTCTTCGGCCTACCACTGAACCTAATTACCTTGGCCGGTTTTACCATCGGGTTTGGGATTATCATAGACAACGCCATCGTCGTTTATGACTACATCCACCGCCGCGCCGAGGACTGCGGGCCGGAAGAAAATATAAAAGAAGCCGTAGCCGAGGGTCTGCGCGAAGTGATGTACCCCTTAGTGGTTTCCAACCTAACCACTTTAGGGGCTTTTCTGCCGGTGTTTTTCCTCTCCCCTCAATTGCAGCGGCATTTTACGCCCTTTGTCGTGTCGTTGGGCCTGACGCTTATCCTAGCCCTAGTTTTCGCCCTTACCCTGATACCGACGTTTTTCTACCAGAGCGTCCGCCGGGTTGCTCCATCCCCAGCAGCAGACCTCCGCCTATATGGGGCGTACCACCGCGTTCTCACCTTTTGCGTCCGCCGCAAAGGGTGGGTGCTAGGGCTAGTCGCGTGGATGGTAGGCGTTCCCCTATGGCTCTTGCCAGACGAAGTGGGAACGCGCCGGGGGCTGGTGGAAAAAGGGGGGCTCACAGGCGCGATTGAGACACGTCAAGAGTACCAACAATGGCTCGCCGATAGGGATAGTATCGCGGTGCTGAGTCCGTTCGGCGGTAGGATGTTGGTGTCTGAAAGGGAAGAAGGGGCCGGTTCCGCTTGGGGACGGCTCTACGATGGAGGGACACAGTTCTACAACGCGGTGTGGGGCAATCCTCTACTGGGCGTGGTTAAACCGGCGCTCTTTAGCGCGTTCGGCGGAGCCACCTACTTTTTGTTCCGCGACGTCGGCCACCGGATAGAAGAGTCACCGTATAGACACCTCTTGCGGGAAATAACCGAAGGGTTTTCGCTGATTGTCTTCCTCGAAATGCCGCACAACGCACATATCAGCCGATTAGACGGACTGTTGCAGGGCATTGAAAAGCAGGTACTCTTGTTTTCCCCGTACATCAGGGGGATCATTACCCAAACACACGGCCGGTACGGACTTGTGCAGGTGTTAATGGAGGAAGAGTACAAAAAGTCGAATGTGCCCTACGTGCTATACGACAATTTAGCGGCTTATGGGCACAACATCGGCGGCGTCGGCTTTCGGATATGGGGCCAGGATCTGGAACCGGAGGGGAGAGGGCTAGGAGGTGGTTTGAGTGCGTCGAGGCGACTGGAAGTAAAGGGCTATAATTTTAGGCAGGTAGGCCAAATCGCCACCGGAATCGCCGAGCGATTGCAGGATCGCCGATCGCGGCGGATCAAGGATATTCACATCGACCGCGCCTACGGCCCGCCCCGCTATGAGGTGCTAGCCCAGATTGACCACGCTAAGACTGCGCCGCTGGGCCTTGACCACGCCGCAGTCGCCGATCAGATACAAACCCGGCTCGACGGTGGGGCCCTAGTCGCCAAACTGTACGTGGACCGTCGGGAGTATATGGCGGCTGTTGCTGATACGACGGCTCGCCGCACTGATCTGCGCCGTCTGAATCAAGCCTTATTGGCGGAAGGGAGTGCCCGCATCGGCGATGTCAGCCGCTTGCAAAAGCACTATGTGCGGCCCGAGATCAAGCGGGAAAATCAGCGTTATATCAAAGAGGTCGGGTTTACAATCTTGGGCGATTTCTCTTACGCCGAAATGGTGGTGCAGGATATAATGGACCACACACCTATACCCTATGGATACAGCTTGTCGCGGGGTTATATGATGTCGGTTTTCAGTGAAGAGGAAGAACGAGAACTGGCCCTCATCGTGCTGCTCTCGGTCGTCTTAGTCTGGATGATCGCGGCGGCGCTCTTTGAGTCTTGGACTTGGCCATTGCTGGTGTTACTCGCCCTGCCGCTAGCCCTGATCGGGGTGGGTGCCGGGTTTTACTTGTCGGGTGCTTCTTTCGACCAAGGTGGATATGCTTCCCTGCTGCTTTTGATGGGTATTTCCGTGAACAACTCCATCTTGCTGGTACACCATATTTCTAGAGCGTTACGAACACAGCCGGCGTCTCCGCAGGACGCGGTTATTCGCGCTGCTTTCCAGCGGTTGCGCCCCATCTTCATTACCACTCTGACGACGATCGCCGGCTTTTTGCCGTTGTTGTTGCAAGGAGACCGGGGCGACATCTGGTACACATTGGCCTTGGGCACATCGGGGGGGCTAATATCTTCATCGGTACTGGTGGTGTTGGTCGTGCCGCTATGTCTGATCTGGCGAGGCTCAGCCCGGCTCAGGGCCAGTTATGAAGCACGCTTCAATCAGGGCAGGTAGCGATGCCGTATAGGGCTTCGCCAATGAAATCGTGCCGCCATCCACGCAGGAGGCGATGATCCTCGGGCGTAGCCGCGATCGCGTCGATGACTAGGTTGTGTACCTCGGCTCGGGTCGCGACAAAGGGCGCGTCAATCTGCGCCGCGTCGCTTTGGCGGCGCAAGTGATCCATGGACTGGGAGAGTTTGCGTTCGACGACCTCCTTGTCGAGCAGCGGTCGGCGCGGACGGGGCGGGCACTCCTCATCGGGAACGGCCAAGCCTCGGCGAATCTGTTCGAGAAGGTAGCGGTCGTAGCGATGATTGCCGAGTGCGCGGAGCTGCCCTATTTCCTCCCGCGATTGGGGCTTGCGCCGGGCTAGTAACACGAGGATTTCGTCCGTCAACACGTGATTGCGCGGCCGATCGCAGCGCTGGGCTTCCTCTTCGCGCCAAGCGGCCAACTCGCGGAGAATGGCCAGCTCTCGCGAGGAAGCTCGGCCCGTGCCCTTGATCCGCGTAAATTGCTCGCGTGGGTCACGCTCCTCGTATAGCCGAGGGTCGTCGTACGCGGCCATTTCCTCTGCCAGCCAGGTACTGCGACCAATTTCCTCGACGTGCGCCTGCAACACGTCGTGCGCCTCGTGCAGATAGCGCACATCTTCAATGGCATACGCTAGTTGATCTTCGGAAAGCGGGCGGCGGACCCAGTTGGTGAGCGTCTCGGTTTTGTCGAGGAGCACGCCGAGGGTCTGCTCCAAAAGCTCGGCCAGCGAAGTGGTAGAACTCATATTGGCAAGCCCGGCCGCGCAGCGGGTGTCGAAGACGTTGCGCGGAAAAGCACCCGTGGCTCGGCGCAGAATAGCCAAGTCCTGTTGGGCGTCATGGAGAATCAGTTCGACCTCTATGTGTTCTAACAGGGCACCAAGGGGCGAGAGATCCGCAATCGCCACTGGGTCGATCAGGTAGCAGTCGCCGTCGGCGAGAGCCAATTGGATCACGCCTAGCTTGGGATAGTAGGTGCGGTTCCAAACGAATTCAGTATCTAGGGCAACGCGCTCACAGTCTAGAGCGCGCTCGACAAGCTCGGCAAGGGCCTTTGCAGTGTGAATCATGCGTCTATGGGCATCTTGAAGTGAAGATTAAGCAACATACGACGGAGGCTCTAAGATGACAAGCGCAAGAAGCGGCGCACGGGGGTTTGCTCCCGGTAACCGGCCAGCCGAGTACTGAGCAGCCAAGCCGCAACAAACGCGAGTTGGACTGCACACAAGTAAAAAAGCGGTCCCCGCGAACCTGCCAGCACAGCAGACCATTGGAAACAAGCCCCACCCGCGATGCCGCCGACAATACCGCCCAGTGCCGAGGCGTACATTGCAAGGGAGAATCCCTCGGCCTGGTATTCTTTGGAAACGGCGTCGATCATCGCCCGCGACTGCCCCATTTGGTGGCCGCCGTCCAGCGCGCCCCAGAGCAAATAGACACCCCCCGCCCAAAGTGCGATCCACGGGAGTCCCGTAGGCAGAAAGAGCCAAGCGGGTGCCATGGCCGCTTGCAGCAACAGCGTGATGGTCAGCGGTCCTCGGCTGCCGTGCCGGTCCACCATCCGCCCCCAGCCATGCAGCCCCGCCACGTAGCCGAGTGCTTGTACGGGCGTCATCCAGACGAAGTAGCTAACGGGCAGCCCCCAATCCGTGAGCGCTACGACCCACAGTGGAAAGGTCGCCGCTAGCACGGCTGTGCGGGCCATGACAAAGAGTGCGTATGCGCGCATCTGGGGTGTAGCTAAGGCTTGGCGCAAGCGGCGAATGAGGCCCTCCCCGGGCGGGGACAGAGGTCGCTCCGCTACGGCGCGCACCAAGAAGGCACCACCGCAGGTGGAGAAAACCGCTAGGGCAAAGAGCGGCCCAAAGTCGTCCGCCATGGGCTGAGAGCCGAGGTACCAGCCGATCAGGATGGGTAAGGCGAGTTCGAGCAGGCGCTGCTGAAGGCGCATGCGCGTTAGAAAGGCTCCGAGCCCACTGCTAGCGGTGTTGTCTTGGACTAGGGGCCACCAAGCGGTGTTGCCCGCTTGGTATGCGAGACCGCGCGCGCTAAACAGGGCTAGGCCGATCCAAGCGGCCCAAACCCCGTTTGCGCCATAGAACGCCAACAGCGCCAGTGCTAGCCCGGCCGGGAACGAGCAGAGCCTCCCCCAAAAGAAGATTCCGGCCTTTCCTGTGCGGTGCATTAGCTGCAACCCGACGACGCGCCCCATCCTCTGTAAATACTCGCTGGTGGCGACTAAGCCGATGAGAAAAGGCGAAGCATTGAGCGAGAGGAGAAAGAGGGGGACGAGGGAAGTGAGGAGGGCGCTACTGATTGATCCGCTAACGGCGACGCCGATCAGCCGCGACTGGCTGCGGCGACGAGTTGTGGGGGAAAGTCTGTGACTGGGGTTTGCCGTGTTGCTTGGGGTGTCGGGCATAGAGATGGACGCCGATGTATTGTCATGCTGAGGAAGCCGATAGGTTGACGAAACATCTCCTACTCACATGGCCATCTTGGTAGGAGATTCTTCGACTTCGCTTCGCTCCGCTCAGAATGACAGAGCGATCTTATGAATGAAGTAGGACGGCTATAAACGGGTGCTGCTCAACATCACTTGTGCGACCTAAACGCGGCCTTTTCCCCGGGCGTCGGCGAGTGATCGAATGCACCGCGTTGAATCACCGCAGCAGTCCCGCCCGCCGCTTCGATGGTTGCTCGCTGGCTGGCATGGGCCTGTTCGTCAACCGCTTCCGGGTCGAGCAAGGCGCGCAATTCTCTTTCGCAGTCTCGCAATAGGTCTTGGTACTCTGGGATGCCGGACAAATCGTTTAGCTCGTCGGGATCCTCCGCCAAGTCGAAAAGCTGCGGCGGTGCGCCGACGTAGTAATTGTACTTGTAGCGATTGCGGCGCAACATATAGGTACCGTGCTCGGTGCCCAGCGCGTGATACTCGCTAAAGACGGTGCGCTCTCGATTGTCCTCTTGCGCGATCTGCCACAGCGAGCGGCCGGGGAGGTCTTCGTCGATCTTTTTGGCCCCAACGCATTCGAGCGCGGTTGGAAAACAATCCACCAAAGAAACAGGCGTCTGCACCACCTTCCCCTCCGGCACGTCAGGCCCGGCCATAATTATTGGCACAGCCGCGGCCTCGTCGTAGAGCGTGAACTTGCCGAAGATGCCTCGGGACCCAAGGCATTCGCCGTGATCGGAGGTATAGAGCACGCGGGTGGAATCCGTCAGGCCGAACTCGTCGAGCGCACTGAGTACGCGACCGATCTGTTGGTCGAGATAGGTCGTAGTCCCGTAGTACGCGGCTGTAACGCGCCGCACCGTTTCTTCGCTGTGCCCTTGGTCAAAGTGGAAGAAGCGGCGGAAGTAGTCTAGCGCTGGATGGCCGGGCCATGTGTCGGGCGTCCACTGCGGTGGCAGCGGCACGTCTGCGAGTGGGTATTGGGCGTAGATTTCCGGCGGGGCGATATAGGGTGGATGCGGGCAGACGAAATTGAGGAAGACCACCCAAGGCTTGGCATCGTCGCGGTGCTCGGCGAGCCAGCGCAAGGCGTGTTCGGTACAGCGGGCGTCGTACTGCAAATAAGTCGAATCGCCCGCGCCCGCGCGCCCAAGTTCGCCATGCTTATCGCGAAAGGGCGGTTGATCGCGGATGCAGCCGAGGACATCGCCGACGCCATCGACTACGTGCAACGGCTCAATCTCCTCGCTAAACCCGTGGTCTGCGCCTTGCCCCTTGAAGTGCAACTTGCCGATCGAGTCGCAGCAGAAGCCCTGGTCGCGCAGGCGCTGGTGCCAAGAGACAGGTGTGCCATCATAGGGATGCCCGTTGTCCCAGTAGCCGATCTGATGCACGTAGCGACCAGTGGCCAGCGACGCACGAGCGGGGACGCAGATCGGGCAATTGGTATAGGCGTTTTGGAAGCGGGTACCACGCGCGGCTAAGGCGTCCAGATGGGGCGTCTGCACTAGCGGATGGCCGTAGCAGCCGCTGGCGAGCCGGTGGTGCTGGTCGGACAGGATGAAGAGGAAGTTGCGCGGTTTCACGGCGCTCCAACGACTTTGTCGGCACCGATCTGGGGCGGCACGGGATAGTGCTGGCCGCGTTGACCAGAGAGGCTGCGGTTAGGACGGGGTGCCCATTGCTGGTCGGGTAAGCCGACGAGTTGATCGTCTTGGACCCAGGCTTCGTCGCTGCCGTAGAGTTCGCCGACGAGGCGCTTGCTGAGCTGGGCCTGGATTGCGGCGTGGTCGGGTGAGCCAGCAAGGTCGTCCAACTCGCTGGAATCGCTTGCGAGATCGAAGAGCTGGACGCGGTTGCCGACGGGATAGTAGATCAGCTTGTGCCGCCCCGCGTGGATCATGCGGGAGGCGTTCGTCCCTTCACCGCATTCGCCGTAGAGATAACTGCGCCGTTCCTCGCCGATCATGGATAGACCCTCGACGGCGTCGGGGATGTCGATGCCCGCTAGGTCGAGCAAAGTCGGCATGACGTCCTGCCAGCCGACGAGGCGCTCGTCGACCGTGTGGTGCGGCACTCGTCCATCTCGGCCTCCGAGCAAGATCATCGGCACATTGGCCGACTGCTCGTAGTAGAGCCGCTTGGCCCAGAGGCCGTGGTTGCCGAGCATATCGCCGTGGTCGGCTGTGAAGCAAATAATGGTATTGTCGAGCAACCCCTCCTCGCGCAGGGTGCCGATGACCACGCGGAGTTGGTGGTCAATTTGGGTGCAGAGCGCGTAGAAGGCGCGGCGGATGCGCAGAACCTCCGGCCCCTTGAGGTGGGCTTTGGCACCCTGATTGACTTTGAGCGCATAGGGCAGATCGTCGAAGTCCTGTGCCCAAGTGCCGCAGTGCGGCGCGTCGATGTCGATGTCGCGGTAGAGGTCGAGATAGCTCTGCAAGGGCACTAACGGCGGATGCGGATGGCGGAAGGACAGGTACCAGAAGCCGGGCTTGGCCGGGTTGCGCCGCTTAATCATCCGGCTCATCTGGCGCGCCGCCCAAGTGGTGGGGTGGCAGTCCTCGGGCAAGTGCCAAGGGCGGAAGGAGTATTCGTTGTTGCTCATGCCGTGGGCAAACCCCATGCCCGCATGGCCTTTATCCGCGAGGAAGAGATCGTAGTCGTCAACCGCTCCCAGGTGCGGCCGGCCCTCTTCGTCGAGGAGCACGTCGTCGAAACCGATGCGGTCGCGCTGGGGATAGACGTGGAGCTTGCCGACGGCATACGCTTGGTAGCCTGCGTCGCGGAAGGTCTGCGCCACGGTCGGCAGCGCGGGCATGGGGGCGGTTGTTTTGAAGACCCGGTCGCCGTGGGTGCGCGGCGAAGTGCCGGTCATCAGGGTGCGACGAGCGGGAATGCAGACCGGGCATTCGCTATAGGCGTTGGAAAAGCGGGTGCCGCTGCGGGCGAGTGCGTCGAGAGTGGGGGTGAGAATGGCGGAATGGTTGGCTTCGCCTAGAAGGGAAGCGGACCAATGGTCGGTGGAAATCAGGAGGACGTGCGGTCTGTCGTTTGCCATCGGCATCTCTCATGTGTAGCAAAGACCAGACCCGTCAGATGTGCGGGTACTGGGTCTAGCCTGCGCGTTGATTCGCACGCCTCGAAGGCGCGTTGAAGCTCGTAGATCCGCGCTAGGTAGTTCAGGCTACCTCGTAGTCTCGCTCGGGCCGGACCGGGTTGCCCCAGTGCCCAGCCGGGTCGGCGGCGTTGATCAGCACGCCTTCCTTCTCCCAAGAGTAGCCGGGGATCGCGCGCACATCGGGAGTGCAGTAGCGCAGCGTTAGCCCGCAGCGCCGGCGATCTGATTCGTTGTAATGCGAGCTGTGCAAGAGCAGGTCGGAGTGGATCGAGACCTCGCCGGCCTTAAGCTCGATATCGACGATCTCGCCGTAGCGCTCAACATCGTCCACTGTCTGATTGAGGACGTTGTTTTCCGAGGCGTCGCTCGGGCGGAATTCGAGTTGGCCGTGGAGATGCGAGCCGGCGACGAAGCGCATACAACCATTGTCGACGTCAGCGTCGTCAATCGCTAGCCAGACGGTCGCCGTCTTTGAAGGAGTCAGCGGCCAGTAGCTGGCGTCTTGGTGCCAAGAGATGGTCGTGCCGTCCTTGGGCATCTTGCAGAAGTAGTGCGAGGCTAGGCCGATCAACTCGGGACCGAGGAGATCGTGGACGCAGGCGAGGATCTTGGGATGGTGCATGAGGTCATAGACCTTGGCGAACTTGAGATGCGCCGAACTGAGGGTGAAGCTGCCATAGCCAGCGGCTATAACCTTTCTCAGTTGCTCGTCGAAGAAGGCCCGGTGCTCGGAGATCTCGGCGTCGTCAAAGATGCGAAGGCCCTTGAGGTAGCCGTCTCGGTTGAAGGCGGCGACTTGTTCGGTAGTGAGGGTGGTAGGGTCGTCGACGGTGCTGGGATAGAAGCGCAAGTCGCGGTCCATCTCGCGTAGTTCGTCGTGGGTTGGTACAGCCTTGAAGGTGTGATCAATCTGATTTGTCATGGCGTCATTCTCCTAACAGACAGGTTCGGAAATAAAACGCAATTTGCTTCTTGTCTCAAGGGTGGGGGGCTAGTTGGTGTGGAAGAACTCGCTGCTGACTTTGACGAGGTTTGTCTGTCGCTAAGTACACGACAGTAATCGAGTGGACGTTAGGCATAGGAGGGCTGAGATGCTTCGACTTCGCTTTGCTCCGCTCAGCATGACCGGTGATGACGCCCCTGTTGTCATGCTGAGCGAAGCGAAGCATCTCATACCGCTCCACTGTCGTGTACTTAGGTCTGTCGCTTTTATCGGCCCATCAGTTCCTCGTAGACTCCGCCCGTCTTGGCTTGGATATTTTCGCCGCCAAAGGGATAGAGAAACCCCCAGAACAGAGCGCCGACCAACATCAATCCGAGGTAGAACAACAAGATGCGGCGGCCCCAGACTGCCCCAAGCATGGTTAGAGTGGAGAACTTGGTGGCCGGCCCAGCAATGAAAAAGCCCAAAGCCGCCCCCGGACTCATCCCCATCTGCATCATGCTTTCGACAATGGGAATGCTGCCGCCGCCACAGGCGTAGAGCGGCACCCCCAGGGCCACAGCCACGGGCACAGCCCAGACGCTACCGGGGCCGACCAGCGCCAGCACTAGCTCTTGGGACAGGAAGGTCTTTACCAAGGCGGCTATGAAGATTCCCAGGCCGAAGAATTTGGCGATGAAGAGCAGATCGCCGCGAAAGCGCTGTGCCAGTATTCTGACTTCAGACTGCCCGTCCGTCTTGGCCGGAGCGTGCTCCGCAGGGACCGCTGTGCGGACGGCGAACGTTAGGCGACGCAGAGCGGACTGGGCTACAAAACCGGCTAGCAGTCCGACGCTGGCCGCCGTGACCAGCCGGGCTACGGCCATTTCCATACTTATGGTGCCAGCGGTGTACACGAACAGGGCGGGGTTCATCAGTGGCGAGGCCACGACAAAGGCGACCAAAGGTGCGACCGGTACGCCCATGTTTATCAGGCGGCCAGCCACGGGAATGGCGGCAAAGGTGCACAGGGGCGAGATCAGGGCCAGCAGGGTGGATGCCACAATGGAGCCGTTGGCCCGCTGCTGGAGCGTGCGACGGATCCGAGTCTTTGGCAAGTAGCGCCAAGCTAGAGTGCTGAACAGAGCTCCTAGGACTACAAAGTACCAGAGCTGGGCTGCCAGATCCCAGAAATTTGCCAGGACGCGCAGCGTGTAGGTATCCCGCAGGTAGTGCTCTGCAATGCTGGCGGCCTGCCAGAGCGGATGCGTTAGGTCGTGGTAAAGGGTTTGAATCCTTTCCACGCTCAACGGACCAGGGTCATGGGTCGGGTCTTGCGCAAATCGCCGGCCTTGAGGACGGCGAAGTAGGTTCCGCTAGCCACGTTGAAGCCCGAGGCGTTGCGCGCGTCCCACATTACCTCGTGATAGCCCGAGGCGACGTCTCCTTCCACCAAGGTGCAGATCCACTGGCCCGCCGCATTGTAGATATCCAGCTTAGTAGGTCCTGCTTGGGGCAGGGCAAAGCGGATGCGGGTGATGGGATTGAATGGATTCGGATAGTTTTCCAGCAGTGCCGGTGATTCTGGTAAAAGCTGGCTGGCCGCGGACTCTTCCACGGCTGTGGGAATCTCGCCCGGCAGTAGGAATTCGATACCGGGTAGGCGGTCTCCGTCTTGGTCCACCACGTGTGCGGCCAACGTGGTGTTCCCGGCAGAACTGCCGATCTTGAAGAGTAGTTTATTTTCTCCCTGTACTAGACGGATCGGAACCTTCTGGTCGGCTAGACGAAAATTGCGCCGGGAGGTGTTCTCATAGATCATTTCGCCGTTTAGCCAGACCTTGGCGGTACCATCGTAGCTGAGCCACAGGAAACCTTCCTGCGCCTGTTGTGCCTGTACTAAAGTGAAGGCGTAGTTGGCGATGTCTCGACCTCTGCCATTGAGGTCGCCCAGCGGCAAAATTTCAGCAGTGTAACCAAGGTGCTCCACCTGCGTCCACACCACATCGCCGGCCGGTCCGCCCTCTCGGGGATATAGCTGGGCTTCGTCGGGCAGAGGCTCGGAACCGATATCGCTGCTATTCGGAAACGGCCCAGCGACGAGCCAGCGCCGAATGCCGCGCCCGTAGAACGCGCCACTGCGACCGCCACCACGAGATTTGACGAAGTTGCGCTGTACGCTGTCGGGCGCGCGTCCCTCTACTTGGATTCGGTTTAGGTCGAAAGTGCCAAAGCCCTTGGTCGCTGCTAGGTAGAGATGCTCTAAGTCGAGTGGATTGAAGCCCATGACCACGTTGGCCACGGCTTCGGTAGCGAGGGGATCGCCGCCAGCTACCACCACGTTGTGCTGGACGTTTTGTCCCCACTGCGGCCCGTCGCCTTCGGTGCCCCAGAATCCCTCGATGACGGTATAGGCCGCTGGGTTGTAGGAGAACAGATCCACGTAGCCGTGCTCGGGGTTGTTTTGGTAGTGCTGGCGCTTGGAGGTGCCATCACCGTAGGCTCCCGAGGCTAGGGTGCCTACGTAATTTTTGATGCCTAGGGTGGTACCGTAGATCGTGGTCTTCATGGCGGCGATGGAAATTACTTTATCGGCGTCTAGGATCGGTTCGGGCATGAAGTAGCCTTCCTTGCGGAAGCTGCCGGTGCCCTCCACGTGGAAGCCGAACTGGGCACCTGGATACCGCAGGCGCGTCACGCCCAAGCGCTGAATGGGTCCGCCCGGAACCGGCTCACGGCGGAAGGGGGCGTAGTTGAGGTCAGAGGTGTCCACCACAGTGGAGACGCCTAGGGCGGCGAACTCTTCTAGCATCTTGATGTACGAGAGATCGCCGAATTCGGGATAGGTCGCGGACCAGCCGTCTTCTTCTGCATTGGAGGGAAAGCCGGGTTCACCTTTGCGGGGAGATTCGGCCCCGCCCTCGGCAATGGTGATGCGCCGCGGTCCTACCTGCTCAATGAGGTAGCTGATCACACTCTTCACCACCCGCAAATCCGTGATCTGGCCTGGGTGTTCAATGCCATTGTGGTAGTATGCCGAGCTAGGATTTCCTCTGTTGGTCACAATGTTGACTTTGACGACGACCCAGTCGCTTGGCTCGATGACGGCGCGAATGGAGCGCTCCGATTGGTCTAGGTCTAGGGCGCGGCGGACTATGGCATCTACTTGCGCGAAGCTCAGGGAGGCGTTTAAAGCAGTCGGCGCGACCAGTTCCGAGTCGCTTGAAGTGGCTACCGCCACGGTCGGATGGCCTTCGCCCAAGGTGAGAGTGCCGGGGCGCAGGAGGGGCAGGCCTTCTACCTGCAAAGGCTCTTGGGCTTGCTGCATCGATCCTGCCGTCCCGACGAAGAAGGTCTGCGCTTGGTGGGCGTAGATGTCCCAGGCGACCAGAGCGGCGATCAGCAGGAGGAGGGCTAAATTTGCAAGTTTGCGTTTTGTTATTTGGGGCATGACAACTCTCCTGTATTAATCCGCAGATGGACGCAGATGGGCGCAGATGGACGCAGAATAGTAGAAACGAGACGATCCGTATCTCGAATCGTTCAAGTTATTCAGGGTTGCTATATAGTTACGGTATTTGGCGCAGTATTGAAAGTGATCCTTGGCCTACCTTGATTTTTCCCCAACTCAACCGCTCGACTGTGGTAGCGTCTGGGCTACGCACGTAGATCTCCACTTCGTAGAAGACCGTAGGGCCTAGCGTCCATAGCTCAAGGTTGTCAGCCGTAGTGTCCGGGGGAAAATAAATCTCGATCCACTGATCCACTGCCCGCGCATTTTCTTCGATCAGGGCGGTTTGCACTCCTTCGGGTTCGCGCAGGGTGCCGGTCTCGTCTAAGCGTCCGCCTAGATAGGCGCGGACTTGGTAGTTGTTGCCGATGGCGCCGACGTAGATCCGCAACTTTTCCAGTTGCAGCGGCTCCTCCCAGACAAATACCAAAATCCCTTTGGTATTCCAGGTGAAGGGTAGGGCATCGGCATCTTGGGGAACCTTGCCGTCCCCCAAAACATCGGGGTCGCCCTCGTGGGAATTCCAGATCGTAGCCCGGGTCACGGCGTCGGGTGTGATGTTGTGGCTGGCGGCACCTAACAAAAAGAGGAGTGCAAAAATTGCTGAAATAACCATTCTCATTGTGGACAGCCTATTCCAAGGCGTGGGGTTGTGAGCAGGTAACTCTAAATATATCTTGGGCGCAAAAGGAGGAGGATTATGGAATCAAACAAAACCATTTCGCCAGAGGTGGGAACGCAGTTGCTCTTTGAGAATGAGCGGGTGCGGGTTTGGGATTTGCGGTTGGCACCGGGCGAGAGTACGGGCCTGCATCGGCACGAGCACGACTACTTATACGTAGTTATCGGCGACGGCCGATTGCAGGCGGCTGATGCAGGGGGGAACCGCAGGGAGGCTAGCGATATGAAGGATGGGGACGTGCGGTTCAGCGAGATCGAAGGAGAGGCGGTACACGAGGCGTTTAACGTCGGCGAAGGGCCGTGGCGGAATATTATCGTCGAGTTGAAGGACTGAAGCCGACTAATCCAAGGAGAGAAGATGATTCTAAGAAAACTTTTGTTCGGCCCACCTCCCTCGGCCGGCGTTGGCGGCTCGCTGGGACTACTGCTGTTGAGGGTGTCTGTCGGTGGCATGATGCTGCTCGCCCACGGCTGGGGGAAATTGACCAGCTTTGCGGAGCGTTCCTCGTCGTTTCCCGACCCCTTGGGTGTCGGCTCGCCGCTGAGCATGGCCTTGGCCACCGGTGCCGAAGCGTTTTGCGCCCTAGCGGTGATTTTGGGATTCGCCACCCGCTGGGCTGCCGTGCCGCTCATGGTCACCATGGCAGTGGCCGCGCTTATCATACACGGGGATGACCCGTGGGCGAAAAAGGAGTTCGCGCTGTTGTACTTTTTCCCCTTTGCCACGTTGTTTCTAACGGGCGCGGGACGCTACTCTTTCGACGCCTTCTTCCGGCGCGGTGCACACTAAGTCCTACAGAATGTCGGGCGACTGCGGATCGACGCAGGCCCCGGTGGGCCGCGGCCCCTGTGGTCGCTGCGGCATCTGGTCGTAGGACTGGTACGAGATGTCTAAGTAAGGCGTCTCGACTCGGCGTTGCCCTTCGTAGCGTGAATTCATCGCCGCGTCGATAACCCCAGTCGTCAGCAAGGTGCGCTCGGGCGGGTACGGGGCCTGACCCGTTTTGAAAAACTGTTGGATGTTGCGGCACAGATAGCCGAAATGGGCAAACGGTCCCTCGTTCTGCAAGTAGAACTCCGTGGCCTGCACCTGCCCTCCTACCCGCGCGGCATAGGCGAAGTCGCTGACATAGCCGCTGAGCATCAACGTCGCCGTGCGCAAGCCGTCGCGGTGCTCCATGAGGAAAACGGCCGGCTCTTTGCAATGCTCCTCCATAGAACCATCCGGCTTTTTGTCAATGGCGGCGCAAGCGGCCTCGGCCAGCTCCCCGGACCACAGCCCCTCATCGCGGGCGTGCCACACGTCGTCTCCTTCGAGGCACTGCACCCACGCCACCCCCTGCTCGCCGCCGCTGCGTCGCTCGACCATACACTGCAACGTCTCCAGGGCGTGGTACCCGTATGCCTCAATGCCGCCGTAGCCGATGGACAGGGCTTCTTCGATGGGCGTCTCCTTGGGGTGTTCCAGCCAAGGAGAGCGCCAAGACAGGGGTAGCGACGATCCGGCCATCAGCGGGATTGCCAATTCTTCTGCCCGATCCCACATCCACTGAGCGTCCCTAAAGTCATACGCAAAATGCTTATCTGAAAACACGGGTACCGAGCGGCCGCTTTCGGCAAAGACGCCGGCGATTTGCTCGAAGAAATAGCGGCGCGGGTACATGTGGCGGCCCCGCTCGTTCCAAGGGTAATCGCCGTGCTCGCCGATGAGCAGCACTGCATCTACGTTGAGCCGGTCGGTACCAGCGTGCAGGGCGCGGCGGATGCTGGGATAGATGGGTACCCCGTACTCTTGGGCCAAGCCCACGCCGATATCGTTTTCCAGCACGTGGTCGATGTACAGGGATACTAGATCCACTTCTGGGGGCATCAGGCCCTCGTCCGTGGACATGCCCTTCATAAACTTGGTGGCAATGACGTCGGCATGGGACTTGGGATGATAGATGGTGGCGATAGCGGCTACTCTCATGGCTAAACTCCTGTAGTGAAAACGGCACTTGCTGCTGTATGCCGAAGACAGTGGACGGTGGTATTGTAATGTCTTGGGTCGAGTGCTGCCATGCCTAGCCGAAAAACGCTCAGGCCGCCCAGCATCCCTCCGTATAAGGCTCGCGGAGAAAGAGTTTTTTGCGTTGGGGACTGGCGTGTGCTATCCACTCGGGCGGAATCTCCTGCGTATAGCGATGCGGCGGCCCGGCTTCTTTGAAGATGTCGATGTTGAAGATGCGATAGGACTGGGGGGAGTCCGCGGGTTTGGCTTCGACGGCGTGGAAGATCCGCGCGTTGATATAGACCATGCTGCCCGGAGGCACAGCGAGCCGCATCTCTTTTAGCTCGCGCCCAGCCTCTGCGTCGTACGCTCCAGCCAGCATGCGCTCTGGCGTGGCCTCGGCGGTCGGGGCGACAAGGTGGCTGCCGGGAATGACCTTGAGGTTGCGGTCGCCTAGTGTGAATCCATTGGGATAGTAGAGAATTTGGACGTAGTACTTGTCGCGCTCGGCGAGGTTGACGGGGTTTTCGTGCTTCCAGTGGTGGTGGTCTTGGTGAAAGGGAATGGGACCTATGCCTCGTGGAGCGAGGTTGAGGGCGGAGTGGCAGAAGTGGTAATCTGGGCCGATGGTGGCTTGTAGCAGCGCGATGACGAAGGGATCGTCGATGAGGCGGTCGCCGCACGGGCCGCGGTCGTTCCAAGGGCGGACGAAGTAGGACTGTGGCGCGGCGGATTTTTCGTCCAAGGCGTCGAGGTAGCCGCGCACCGAGTCGAGGCCGAGGATTTCGTTGGTTAGGCTATGCCGTGCTTCTTCTTTGAGTACGTCTGGATAGAAAATGTAGCCGTCTTGGTGGAAGGAGTCCAAGTCGGCTGCGGAGGGTGCTTGGAGGCGAAATAGTGAGTTCATGGCGGTCCTTAGTTTTTAGCTGCCGAGTGCGACGCGGCGTTTCGCAACTCATCTAGGCGGCTGAGAGTCTAGCTTTCCGATTCTACCATTAGAGCCTTGACAGAGATATATTGGATAGGTATATAAGCTATATTAGCTAATATAACTAAATCAGGATTAGCTAATATAACTAAATCAGGAGGCGTTTTCTCTATGGAAACAAAAGTTATAGCTTCGACCAAGGCGCAAAATAACTTTGGTCAGGTAATAGACTCAGTCGTTCAGAATCGGACTAGATATATAGTCAAACGACGCAATGTATCTCAAGCAATCATAATGAGTTTAGCAGACTTTAATCAATTGTTGGCAAATTCGTCTGAAAGACAGAAGATGAGTGATATGATCGGCGAATTGGCTCCCGTTTACAGTCTCGGCGAAACAATCGGCTCTTCTGTTGAGGACAAGGCTGAAGTCCAAGATTGAGAAAGGTAGAAAGATGGTATATGCAGTGCAAACTAAAGCCGGGGAAGAATTAAATCGAATTTACGAGGAAGATCTGCCTGTCCACGAATGGTATCGGTTTGTTCTTTCCTATCCGCCTCACTTGGTTCGCAGCTACATTGAAAGGTTTGGCTTGACAAAACACCACTGGGTCTTGGACCCATTTTGTGGTACAGGAACAACTCTAGTGGAGTGCAAGAAGAATGGTATTTCCAGTGCGGGTTTAGAGGCCAATCCTGTGGTGCAGTTCTTCGCTCAAACTAAGGTAGCATGGGATATAGATCCCGATAAGCTTGTTAAACATGCTAAGGGTATTGCTAAAGAAGTAGAAGCTCAATTAGAAAAAGAAGGTATCGAAGACGATCCTATTTTTAAGCCTTTTGTTAACAGCAAAGAAACGAATCTAAAACCCTTGGATCCCCAATTAGAATCACTGCTCATCAAAAACTCCATAAGCCCGAAACCACTCCATAAGGCTCTTACACTCATAAGTAATTTGAATAAAAATTCAGATGAACATCTAATTGCACATGAAAGGCTAGCGCTTGCTAAACAGCTAGTTTACAGCATCAGTAATTTGCGTTTTGGTCCAGAAGTTGGGGTTGGAAAGCCGAAAGAAGATGCTCCGGTTATTGCACCTTGGTTAAAGGGTGTAAAAGACATGGCGAATGACTTATGCCAGACCCAAATCAAGCGCTACAAAGGTGTACCATCGCTAGTAAAACTTACGGACTCACGCAGCGTAGATCCTTGCTTAGAGCCCTTGATGTTTGATGCCGTTATAACCTCACCCCCATACCCGAATGAAAAAGATTATACGAGAACGACTCGTCTTGAATCTGTTTTACTTGGTTATATAAACAATCGCGCCGATCTGCGTCGACAAAAGCAGAAATTGCTTCGATCCAATACTAGAGCGGTGTATAAAACAGATACAGACGAGAGTTGGGTTGAGGATAATGAACGCATACAAGAGTTGGCGGATCGGATAGAAGCTCGTCGGATAGAGCTGGGAAAAACCTCGGGGTTTGAAAAACTCTATGCTCGAGTAGTGAGATTGTATTTTGGAGGCATGGCGCGCCACTTAGAAGAATTAAAACGAGTCTTAGTACCGGGTGCTCAGCTTGCTTATGTCGTCGGAGATCAGGCTTCTTTCTTCAGGATTTTAATTCGGACGGGAGAGCTTTTAGCAAGTATAGCGGAAGAGCTTGGCTATGAAGTAATGGACATTGACTTATTTCGTACGCGGTTCTCTACAGCGACGCAAGAGCATTTGCGCGAAGAGGTTATTCTTTTGCGATGGAACAGTTAGTTACCACTTTGGAGGCTTGGGAACTAATGTATATCGAGCTTTCTTCACAACCGAAGAGGCTACGAGTTTTGAGTTTAGCTGTAACATATCGTTTGAGTCGCACTTGGGAAATTCTGCGATGAATATATCTCCATTGTCTTCGAGTTTCACTCCTAATGGGATTATAAAATCCATATCGTCTTCCATAAGTCGCTGCAAAGTTGCAGCAGCTATCCCTACGATCTGATTTAGAGTGAGTACATCGTTCCCTTTGGATTTTGCCTCACAGGGAATCGGTATTCGGCGATTTTCCTCTTTCATTATGAAAAAGCAATCTAGTTCATGAGGCTGAACTTTTACAGGAGCTTGGACGCGCGTTATTGTTCCTTTGGGAACGCCGAAAAAGTCGTCGAGAATTCCTCCATACTCTATAGCGGCTAACAGGCCGCCTTCATCGGGACGCAGAAGGTCGAGTATATAAGGAGGGATTTCAATACGAATAGGTTTAGCTGCTAAATCTGGGGGACAAGCGATAGAGATTACCCCTGCGAAAGGACCACTGTCTTGAAAAAATATACCCATTGAACCGCTATGAGTTCCTTCTCGCAAAAAATAACCTGCTTGCGTAGCAGAAGGACTTCTCGCGTCTGAGTTTCCCGACCGAGTAAGGTCCTTCACAAAATTGTTCAGATTCGATGGAACATTCCCGCCTGTCGCGGTAATCGCATCTCTTACGTCATCGCGTGTAAACGGTATCTCCGGTTGCGGATTGTCGCAGTCGTAGTTCCGTTTAAATATATGTTCAAGTGCTGCGGGTTTATTGTAATCGCTTCTCATATTATAGACTGTATCTCCTTCATACGGATGGTGGTTGCTTCGACGACGGCTTTTCCTCTTGCCCAAAGGATGGCAGCGTGAAGACGACTCGCCAGCCCAGCCGGTTTAGACGCAAGTAATAAGAGGCCGTCAGCACGCCCCACAACGCATACGCGAGCGAAGTAGATAAGGCGGCACCCCGCAGCCCGAGCTTAGGGATCAACAATAGGTTCAGAGCCACGTTGACCGCCAAGGCAATGCCCGGTGCCCAAAGGGTCATGGAGGGATAGCCCTCGCCCATTAGCTTGGCGTTGAACACGGCTCCGAAGCCCAAAAACAACATGCCGGGCAGCAGCCAAACAAGCGGCTCATAGGCATCTGGATACAAGGGGAAGAAAACGCTCAGCAGTAAGCGTCCGCCGAAGATTAAGACAGCCGCCGAAAGCAGGGAAAAGACAAAGATGCCTTGGCCCACGCCCAAGGAGAGCCGCGTATCGTCTTGCCCGCGCACTATTTTGGCGAGCAGGATGACCGAGGCAATGTTGGCGACGCGCTGCACCATGTCCGTAAAGTTCGTCGCTACCCCGTACACGCCGACCTCTTTCTCGCCCAAAAAGCGCTCTATCAAAAAGAGGTCGCTCTTGAGCAGCAAAAACATGAGCACTAAGCAGACCTCGCCACGCGAACCAATGCGCAGCATTTGCCCGAGCACGCGTCGCCCTCCCCACCGAAAGCGGAATCCCCGGTACAAGAATAGGGCAAAAATCGCCAAGCCCGTTATTCCTACTGCTCCTACCCACACCCCCATCACCCGTTTCAACTCGAGATACCCTAGCTGGGAAAGGACTAGATTGCCGCCGAGATAGATGGCGATGAAGACTACGGGCAGCAGTGCGTAGGGCTTGAGCCGATCTTCGCCTAAAAAGACGGACAAACCCGCCCTTTGTAGCACGGTGAACGCAATCACGCAAACGCCCAAGATCCATTGGACCAAGGTGATACTAGGCACGAAGACCTTTGCGAGTGCCAAGCTAAAAGGGGCCGTCAGCAACAGGAGGGCACCCAAGACGAGGCAATACAACAAGGTGTGGTTGATCGCAGCCTCTCGCTCTCGCTCGCGTCCCACGACGTAAATGTTCCCCTTGCTGAGCCACTCTCCGAAAAACAGGACGCCCAGCATGACGAGCGCAGTCCATAGCCTTAGGGTGCCATAGTGCTCCGGTCCTAGCTGATCGGCCAGCAGGACCGAGTTTACAAAGCCCAAGGAAAAGACCAGAAAGGAGCAGGTTGCGTTGAGCGAGAAGCCGCGGAAAAAGTTCATTGAAATGGACGAAGGGTACTAAAGCGGCGACGGAGATGGCCGGTATTTACCAAATGAGTACCCGGGGCATGGTGGCGAATCCATCGAGACGGAAGCGGAAATTTACGCGCACGCTCCTTCCGTTATCAGGGCAGGCTCAGCGCCACCAACTCGGCTGGCTGGTCGGCCCCGCCGGTGGGGATGGCGATGTATTGCTTGCCGCCGATCATATAGGTGATGGGCTGGCCCGAGGCGTTGCGCGGCAACTCGACTTTGCCCATCAGTGCGCCGTCGTCTGGGTCAAAGGCCCAGAGATAGGGCGCATTGGGATTGATTTTGACCTCAACGGCGTTGCCTCGGGGCGAGTTGTTGACCACGTCCCACTGCGCCTGCGTTGCGGCGAAGAGCAAGCTCTCGGTGATAATGGGGAAGTTGCGCTGTGCCCAGCCCAAGGGCGGCAAGTCGAGATGGGCAAGGCTGGGGTGGTCGCGCGGGCCGTCGCCCACGGGGACCTGCCAGCGATGCTCGCCGGTGTTGAGGTCAATGGCCGTGATCCGGCCGTAGGGCGGCTTGAGCAAGGGCAGGCCGCGCGGGCCGTCGGGACCGAATTCTACCCCGCCGGTATAGCGGAAGGGGGCGTTGGGGTCGGTGGCTTTGGTCAGGGTCAGCACGGCCGGGAACGTATAAGAGGGAATGTAGATTATGCCTTGGTGCGGATCGACGGCAGCACCGGCCCAGCTAGCTCCGCCGATAATGCCGGGAACGAGGATCGTCCCCTTCTTATCCATGCTCTCCATCGTCTGCGCTACATAGAGTGGGCCGTAGCTGTAGTCGGCGGCGATGGTCTTGGCCATCTGGTGTAGGGTTGGCGTAAAGTCGATCAGATCGTCCTCGGTCAGGCCCTGACGCTCGAAGGCGGCCGGTTTGCTGGGAATGGGTTGAGTGAGCGAGGATTTTTCGCCGGGAATGTCGGATTGCGGTACGGATTTTTCCTCGATGGGCCAGATTGGCTCGCCCGTTTGGCGGTCGAAGACGAAGCAGAAGCCTTGTTTGGTGACTTGGGCGACGGCTTTGATTTCTCGGCCGCCGACGTTGATATCGACGAGGTTGGGCGCGGCCGGCAGATCGTAGTCCCACATCCCGTGGTGGGCGATCTGGAAGTGCCAGACGCGCTCGCCCGTAGCGGCATTCAGGCAGACGAGGCTCTCGGCGAAGAGGTTGTCGCCAGGGCGGTGCCCGCCATAGTAATCGTTAGTCGGGGTGCTGACCGGCAAATAGACATAACCCAATTCGGGGTCGGCGCTCATCAGGGTCCAGACGTTGGTGTTGCCGGTGTTTTTCCACGAGCCATCTTCCCAGGTCTCGTTGCCGAAGGCACCCTCCTGTGGGATGGTTTCAAAGACCCACTTTTGGGTGCCGGTGCGCACGTCGAAGCCGCGCACATCGCCCGGGGGCATGGTCTCGTCGGGCGGGCGACCAACGGCAAAGGCGTCGAGAACCACGGCACCGACGATGGCTATGTCGCCGCAGATGACCGGCGGCGAGGTGACCGCGTAGAGTTCGCGTTCGATTGGCCGTCGCAAGCCTTTGGTCAAATCGACGCGGCCGTTGTCGCCAAAGCTCTGGATGGGTTGGCCGGTATCGGCGTTGAGAGCGATGAGATAGGCGTCGCCGGTGCCAAAGATAATGCGCCGGTCGTCGCCGTCCTCCCAGTAGGAGACGCCTCGGTGGACTAGGCCGACGTTAGCTGGCGTGCCCGACCTCCAGGTGCCTGGGTCGTAGGTCCAGATTGTTTTACCGCTCGTAGCGTCGAGGGCGACGACTAGGTTGAGCGAGGTGCTGACGTAGAGTTTGTCGCTGACTTGGAGTGGTGTGCCCTCAAAGACCATGGTCCAGATTTCTGGATGGGCGTCGAGAATGGGCTGGTCGGCCGAGGCCCAGGTCCAAGCTATTTCTAGCTGGGCGAAATTGGTGGCGTCGATTTGGTCGAAAGGGGCGTATTTGGTGCTGGCCGCGGTCGCGCCGTACGAGCGCCACTCGCCAGTGGAATCGGCCAGCAACGGCGAAGCAAACAGCGCGAGGGCAAGGAGCAGAGTCATGGCGTATCTCCTCGTGGATGCGGTATAGCGATAGTATAGGACTTTATAGGCGCGAGCCGCCAGCGATTTGTCGGTGAAGCAGACCGCTGCTTGGATCGAAGGTAGCGGTCGTCCTCTAAGCCAAAGGATCGTCTCCCTCGAATATCCGGCGCATTGCAGGGGTGAGCCTGTCCGCCGCCGCCTCGCGCTCGGCCCAGTGTAGGGGCGTCCCTTCGTTCCACTTGGCCGGGCTAGCTTTGGGGTCAGGCGTCCGGTAGGCCATCAGCAGCCCCCAGCGCGTGGGTGCATCTAGGTCGCGGTGGCCGACGTGATGCGGCATGTGATGGACGAAGGAGACCATGCTGCCCGGCGGTAGCGACAAGCGCTCAATCCGCAGCGGTTCGCCGGTAAAGGCGTGGATTTTGCCCGCTATCCAGTTGGTCTGCATTTCGTTGTCGTATTCGGTCCGCGTAGAATTCCATCGATAGGGAATGCGGTAGAGGTGGGAACCAGGGATAACGGCCAACTCACCGCCTCCGTCGCCGATCCCCATTCCTTCGGGATAGCACAGAGTGCGGACGCATTGCTGCGCTAGGAATTGAGTAGTTAGCGCGTGGCCGTCGCCGATTTCGCTTTCGATCTCGTACTGCCCTTGGCGATACGGGTGCGCGTGCCAGCGCCGTCCCCTCGATCCCGCAGGACGGTTGAGCATCAAGCAATGATCCATTAGGAAGTGCTCGCCGAGAAGTTGACTGAAGAGATCCATCATCTGCGGGTGACTGGTGGTGACGTCGAGGATAAAATCGTCGTACGCGAGCGGGAAGTATTCCGGCATCATCCCCTGCCAATTGAATTCTGCCGCGACCGACGCGAGACTAGGGCCGAAAAGCCCGTGTTCGTACATATAGGCACGGAGTTCCGGCGACATAAAGCGCATCTGCTCCGATCCGCCGCAACAGGCGGCTAGGAACTCAGGAGTCGTCTGCTCTGGTGTCGGTTCGGGCAGCCTACGGCTCGCGTAGTCAATGGCGGCCCAACCAGTACCGACTACAATGGCGTCGTTCATCCGTTGTAGCTTTTGCAAGCTGGCCGTCCAGTGCTGTTGCCCAGCGTCGGTCAGGATGCCCTCCCAGACCCAATAGCCTTCCCGTTCAAAGAAAGTGCGGTCGAACGCGGCTAGGACTTCTGGGCGCAAGAGGTCGTGCAGGCGACCGGCTGGAGTGGAATCTTGAGATGCTTTCATAGTATGGACTTGGGCAGTTAAAAACCCCACGCCGTTTCGACGCGGGGTTCTCCATTTCCTATTCAGCGGATGGCGAGCGGCCGCCCCGGCGATCCCGTGCCGCCTTTGAAGCGGGTCGGCGTGAATATAAAGAGGAACTCGTACACTTCGTCGGCCAACACTTCTTCAAAGACCATGTTCTCCAAGTTGAAGATGCCGTTCTTGGTGATGAGTTCCTGGTGAACCGGGAAGACCAATTTGGGATCGGGACCGGGCACGACTTCAGTGGTCCACTGGTCCGAGCCGATCATCGAGGGTTTCATGGAGATGATCCACTCGCTCGCCTCCATGCCAATGCCGGGCGGGTTGGTGTTGTAGGTGTCTGGGTCCGTCCACAGCTTGGACCAGCCGTAGTTGAAGAGCAGGGCGTCGCCCTCTTGGATGTCGCTCTCGGCCATCCCCTGCCTCGCGAGTGCGCCGCGGATATCGGCGACAGTGACCTCGTAGCTGTGGTCGAGGTGCTCGACGCCCTTGTAGCCGGCAATGTCGATAAGCACGCCGCGGGTGATGAAGGAGCGCACGTGTTCGATGCCCAGTTTGGTCACCCCATAAGGAGTGGCCATCTCGTCGGCGGTAATGCCATTGTAGAACACGTCTTGGGTCGAGCCGTCGGCCATCTCCATGCGCGTGCCGATGTGAGCCAACCCGTCGAACTGGGTGCCGACTTGGCCGATCTCGGCGCAGAGGAACTCGTCGAAGTACATGAGCATGTTGTTCTCACCGAAGGGGCCGCCGGTGGGCGCGCCGGGAATGATCATCGCATACGTGCGCTCGCCAAACAGCGGCATGCCGCGCTCGTATATCTGGCCTAGCTCGTACATTTTGCCGGTCTTGACTAGCTGGACGGCCTTGAGGATGATTTCGGCGGTGATGCGGTTGGATGCGCCGGCTTGGTCGTCGGCTCCCCACGGCGAGGGCCACCAAGGCCCTTGTTCGCGGGTCTGGGAAAAGCACGGCAGAGACAGGGCGAGCACGAGGATCGCCGAAGTAAGCGATTTCATGAGTTTCTCCTTGATAAATGGATCGCGGAAATGCACCGCGATGGTATAAGGAAATTGCGGCTCTGTATCAAGCTCAGACGAACTTGACTACCACCAACAGCACGATGACGATCACCAGCACGGTGGGCACTTCGTTTAGGCAGCGGAAGAACCGCTCGCTCTTTTGGTTTTCGCCGCGTGCAAAAGCCTTGCGATAGGAGGAGAGCATGCCGTGGAGGGCCGCCATGACAAGCACTAGCACCAATTTGATGTGTATCCAGTAGCCAGTGCCGGGCGCGCCGGCACCTGTGGCGAGGATGAGCAGAATGCCAGTAACAAAAGAAACGATCATCGCCGGATTCATAATCACCCTCAGCAACTTGCGCTCCATGACTTTGAAGGTCTCGTCGGCTTCGGAGCCAAGGGTAACTTGGCAGTGATAGACATAGAGGCGCGGCAGATAGAACATGCCGACCATCCAAGCGATGACGAAGATGACGTGGATGGCTTTGAGCCACAGGTAGTACTCGCTTGCAAATGCACTCATAGGAAGGAACTCCTCTACGCGGAGACGAGCTAGGTGTTCGTCGCTGCCAGCGCCGCTTCGTGGAGGGCGTTGACTGTTTCGGCGTCTAGGTCAATGTTGATATTGGGAATGGACTTGGACCGACCGATGAAGAGCGTTGCGTAAAACGCGCAAGCCGCCAGATAGGACCCGGCAAGGTTGGGATGGCTTTGGTCTTTGTCGTGGAGGACGATATCGGGATGCGCCGATAGACAGTGCTGCCAAGCTAGGCCCACGGGCACGACGGTCGCGCCGATTTCGCGTCCCACTTCAATGTAGGTCTCGCTTAAGGCGGCTTGGGTCTCGGGCGCGTTTTGCCGCGCCCAAGTCATGTAGAGCACCGTCTGCGCCTGTGCCGCTTTAATTACGGCGTCGAACTCGCGGATATTTTCTCCAGTGCGTTTGGGATTTTTCACCGGCAGGGTGCTTTGCTCCTGCAACACGACGTAATCCCAGCGGGACGCCTGCAAGCGCTCGTGTGCCTCGCCTTTGTTCAAGTGCATCCTGAGCGAGGCCCCGCCAGCGCTGATGAGTTCGCATTCCAACTCGCCCTTGCCGCCGGCGTGGACGAATTGGGCGAGGAGACCGGGCAGATCGTTGCGCGCGGTGAAACTGTTGCCTATGAAAAGGACGCGGGTGATATTGGCCATGGTCAGTCTTCTGTTTGGGTTGAAGGGTGTCCTGCTCAACATAAACACCGCTTTGCCTCGCGCCAAGTTGCTAGCCCAATGGTCTGGTATTCGACGCGCAGGATCTTGATGGCGGCGATTTTTATGTAGTCTAAACATTGGAGATTCTCAGATGGGACAAACTGTCGAGCAGTACGAACGAGACGGGTATTGCATCGCGGACGAACAGGTCGCGCCGGATGATGTGTTGGAAAAGGCGTTGCAGGGGATGGTGGCGGTGCGCGATGGGAATTTTGATATGGGGATGCCGCCGACCGAGCATCCTAAGTATGATCCAGGCGTGTTGTGCAAGATCAACAATCCGCATCGGTCGGATACCGGACTCTACGGATTGGTGACCTGTCCACAAGTGGGGCGCAAAGTCGCCGAGATAACAGGTGCCCAGCGGGTGCAGGTGTGGGCGAGTCAGTTGCTGATCAAGCCGCCGGGGTCCGCGACCGCAGGACACGTCGGCTGGCATCAAGATCGGCAGTACTGGCGCATGTGGCAGCAAGACGAGGGGCTTTTTACGGCGTGGATCGCACTGTGCGATGTGGGGGAGGAGTTGGGACCGATGCGCTTTGTGCGCGGGTCGCACCGCTGGGGATTTTTGGACCAGGGCAATTTCTTCGACAAGGATCAGCACAAGCTGCGGGAGGACATCGCGGTGCCGGCGGGCGAAACGTGGGAGGAAGTGTTGGCGCTGATGCCCTTAGGCGGGCTTAGCGTCCACCACTGCCTGACCTACCACGGCTCCAACGCCAATGTCTCGGATGCGGCGCGCTGGAGCTTGGCCGTGCATTTGCGCGACGAACGGGCCGTACCGGTGCCCGGTGACCAAGGCTACTACACCGCGCATTTAGACGATCCCCAGATTTGCCCAGTGATGTACGAAGCCTAGCGTCGTTACTCGGGTGCAGAAGCGCCAAAAGCCGCGGCAAAGGCTCGCGACTTGGGATTGAGTATTGAGTAGAAGGCGCGGACTTCTGGGTCGGAATGGTCGCGCCAGAGCCGAGCGGGCAGGGTCGTGTAGTTACTCAAATGGGGTTGGTCTCGGCGTCCGTAGTAGATCTGGACGGATTTGCGTTCTCGTTGCGTCGGTCGGATAGTCGCCGTGTGTAGCACTGAGAGATTGAAGAGCACTACGGTGCCGGCCGGGCCGTGCAGATCGACGATCCCGCCGCGGGCGAGTTGGTCTTCCTGGTCCAAAATGGGCGCGTCGGCAGGTTCGGGCGAGAGGGAGAAGCAGTGGGTGGTCGCGTCGACGTCGGCCAAATAGACGAGGGCGTGGATGTACTGGGTGCGCAGGGGGTGCTGCTGCCAGTGCGGACGGTCGCGATGCCAGCGTCGCCAGCCTTCCCCTTCGTAGGGTTCCATGTGGCGCAGGCAGGCTTCAGAGAGGCAGATGGGGGCGCCGAGCAGCCCTTCCACTGAGTCGAGGATTGGCGGGTGGTGGATGATTTCTTCGACTGCGGGCCAAGTGATCAGAGGATCGCAGTTGACGGTCTGATAGGCGCTCTCCAAGGGACGCCAAAAGGCACGGCCCCAAGTTGCGCGATCCTCGTCAAAGCCCTGGCGCAGACGGGCGGCGTCTTGGTCGGAGAAGAGCTGGCCTAGAGCAATGTAGCCGTTGTGGCGAAAGAATTCGTAGTCTGCTGTGTTCATCGGCGTTTTTCGGAATGCGGAATGGCTTCTTCCGACCGCAGGGGGAGAAGCCAACCGGCGGATCAGCGCGCGAACCAGCGAATTGGATGTCGTCGCGTTCCATCGGCAAAGGCGAGCGAATAGGGATCGCACTGCCGATAGACGACCATCCCGTCGGTGCGCAGCACCAGCCAGCCAAAGTCCCAGCCCTTGCTCTGATAGCGCATGGGGATACTCGGGCGAACGCGAATGACCGGATGCGATCCAGCAATGAAGAGTTGCTGCTCGACATAGTAATAGCCCGAGCCGGTCTCGACGAAAACCTCGTGGGCTATATTTTCCCCTTCTCCGGGTAGGTCCGCGCACAAACCGCCAATTCCGACCTTGATGGCCGCGCCGTCGCCAAAGGCGGAGGCAAGGGCGTCGATAGAGCCGGAGAGGACGCGGCCGTGGACGTCGTGGTGCAAGACTTCCTCCCAAGTGTCGGCGACGTAGAACTTATAAATGTCAAAGTCGTAAATGAAGTTGTGGCTGGGGGCGTTGGTCGCTGGGTCGTGGCTGTCGAGCAAGTGGTACTTCGGCATGGGGTGCGGCTCCTCCTCGGGGGCGGGCACGGTCTCCTGCCCGTCGAGGTGGGGACGGCCGAGGGCTTGATGGCCGTCTTGATTGTAGAGGAAGAACGACATCGAGGGCCGCGGCCCAAATCCGTCGGGCAGAGACACGGGCTGGCGTAGGCTCATTAGGCCGGCGGCCCAGCGGTCTTCGACGAGATACGTCACGGCAAACTCGGCCACCTCGCGCACTTTCTCGTCGCTGGAGGAGCGCACGTCGATGTGTTCGTTGTGGCGAAATTCGGTGTAGATGCGCAGGTCTGCGCCACGGCGGATGGCATGGACTAAGGCGTCTTGGCTGCCGGCGACGATCTGGCGCGACGAATCTAGCACTAAGGGGCAGGTCCAGGAGGGCATAGCGCTATCCACTATCCGCAGATGGACGCAGATGGACGCAGATGAACACAGAGGCAGGTCCAAGGGTTGCAGGTGATATTGGGCATAGTCAGTCCTCAATGTGGGGTTGCGGTGCCTCTTGCTCAACATATACACCGCTTCGCCCCGCGCCAAGTTGGAAATTGGCCTTGCACATCGTACCTACTCAGGGCATTTTGTCGATAAGGCTCCTGTAACCAATCTTCCAACCATCCATCCCAGGGAGAACAGCCATGATTGAACACGCCAACACCTCGCGCTCAATCACCGCAGAAACGGTGGAAATGTCCGCCGACGAGAAGTACCTCTTCGACCTGCTCGGATTTTTGATCGTGCGGGACGTGCTCAGCGAGGAACACCTGAAGCTGGCCAACGACGCCATCGATTCGATGGAGCTCACACCGAGCCCAGAGTACTTTGGCGACTCCGTTGCTTTGAAGGGTGAAAACACCTCAACGCGCCTCGGCAACAGCGAGGGCCTGTTGGAATTGCCGCAGCCGTTGTGCGAGCCCTTCAGAGAAATGCTGGCGCATCCCAAAACCATCCCGCACCTCAACACGATCCTCGGGGAAGGCTGGCGGCTCGACCACGGTCCGGGTCTGATCGCGATGGACAAGGGATGTTCCGGCGGCATGTTGCACGGCAACTTCGACAACGCCCCCTATTTCTACCGCGAGGGCAAGATCTTCACCGGCCTCTGCGTCATCGAATATCTGCTCGCCGATGAAGGGCCTGGCGACGGCGGCATCAGCGTCATTGCCGGCAGCCACAAGGCCAACGTGACCTGCCCGGCCAAGATGCTCCGATGGGAACAGTACCAGGAATACGTGACTGAGATAAACGCCAAAGCGGGCGACGCCATCATCTTCAGCGAGGCGTGTACCCACGGCACTCTCCCGTGGAATGCCGACCACCAGCGCCGCGCCATCCTCTACAAGTACAACACCGGTCACATGGCATGGGGCGGAGGTGGAGTGCGCGGCCGGCGTCCGTCCTACTGGGACGAGCTCACCGCTCCCCAGCAGGCAGCCCTGCTCTTGCCTTCACACCATTCCCGCAGACCCAAGGCGAGCAACGACTACGCAGGACTCGCCGAGGTGGCCGATTCAGTGTGAGGGGACTAAGAAGCGGTCTCGAAGTTCCGATTGGCTGTCTCCCGACGGCAAGGTATCCGCAGATGAACGCAGATGTGAAATGACGTTGGGCGGAGCGCACTGAATTTTGAGACGGCTGCTAAGGCAGAACCTCAAGGAGCCGATCGATGTCCTCGTGGTTGTTGTACACCGAGGGTGAGAGGCGCATCTTGTTGCCGAAACGCATCGCTATATGAACATCGGCACTTCTGCAACTGGCCAGGGCGGCTTCGGGGTGTGGCGCTATGAAGGAGAGGATGGGGCTTTCGTTCCCCTGCGGCGTGATCGATTGGTACCCCCGCTTCGGCAGTTCCTCCTGCAGGCGATCGGTCAGGTCTCTCGCGTGGTTGCGGATTCTATTGACTCCAAGGCGCAGTATGTATTGCAAGCTCTCTTGGGCGCACACGACTCCTTCGTACGAGGGGTAACTGACCTCGTAAGCGCCGACTCCAGTCGGGGATGAAAACGATATTTCCTCACTAGCCGGATCGGGCTCTTCTACCCAGGGGGGATAGTTGAGTCTCACACCACCTGTGGGTTGAGACGGTTTGAGCACGTCGAGTTGCAGGTCCGAGCGAACGTACAGAAACCCGAACCCCTTGACGCCCATCAGCCACTTAAACGTCGAACAAGCCGCAAAGTCGATGCCCATCGCCTTGACGTCGATCGGAACGCCGCCCGCGGCCTGCATGATATCGACATACAGATACGCGCCGTTGTCGTGAGCCAGTTTGCTCAGCGCCGCGACATCTGCGACATACCCATTGACGTTTGACACCAGTGCCACTGAAATCAGCCGGGTGTTGCCATCGACCGCGTCTTCCATGGCGGCCATGTCGATTTGCCAGTTGCAATTTTTGACGATCCGCACATTGAGGCCTTGCTGCTCGCGAAACTTGTAGTTGGATATGCAGGGGCTGAAATTCAGGTCCGACATCACCACATTGCCGCCCGCCAGATGATCCCGCAAGCCGTTGAGGATATTGCTCTCCGATTCCACCGTGCTGCGCGCAAAGGCGATTTCGCCGGGATCGGCGTTGATGAGCTGGGCAAATAGGGCCTTGGCTTGGTCGCGCGGCGGTGCCCAGGCCGGCCACCACGGCTCCCCGACCTCGTGCGCGACCCAATCGACGTACCGGTGCAGGGCCGCGGCCGAGTGCACACTGATCGGATGCGACGAGGCATTGTCGAAGTACGCCATGGTCCGCGCTCGCGGGAAGTCTTCGCGCACTCTCTCGAAAAGATCTGTCATATCCGGCTCTCCTCGTGTAAAACCTGCATTACACTCATAATGTTGTTTTTGACCCCAGCGTCTGCGGCGGCTATAGATCCTTGTACCAGGTCAGTTGCACCTCGTCTAGGCCCTCGGTACGGTAGGCGTAGAGATGGACATGACCGAGTTTGGCACCCATGCGGGCGTAGAAGCGGCAGGCGGGGACGTTGATGTTTTGGGTCTCGATCTTGAGCTGGGTGCAGCCCCGCTGCTTGGCGCAGGTCTCGGCATGTTGGAAGAGTGCCCTACCCACGCCTCGTCCTTGATATTCGGGCCGCACGCGAATGTCCCAGAGGCCGGCGAGGTCTTCGCGCCCTTCGCAGTAGTCTGAGCCTTCGCCGTGAAAGGCGACAATGGCCCCGCCGATGCGCTCTTGTTCCCTGTATGCGGCGAGGACAATCCACCGCGAGAGGTCCCACGTTCTCCGGGTCCAGCGCTCGGGGCCGCCGGAGTGATCGTAGTTTTTGATGTAGGGCGGATCGACGGGTTCTTCGACTAGCCGGATTCCTCCCAAGCCATTGTCGATGAGTTCGACACGAAAATGGCTCTTCACTTCAAGCGCGATGGGCACTTGGCCGTATTTGGACAGGACGTCAGGGCTTTCTTCTTGGATGCGAAAGTTCATCGGTGTCCTCGACATTAGGAGGCGCTCTTGCCCAAGGTGCTGCACATCGATCCGACGACCACCAGTATGGTTCCTCCGACGGCGGGTTTGTTGAGGGGTTCCATGGGGACTAGGTTGGGGTCAAAGAGGGCGAGTAGGCCCATCACGGCCATAGTGACCAGAGGCGTCAGCGAGACCAGCGCGCCCATGCGCGAAGCCTCCATCCGCTTGAGCGATTCGGCAAAGCTGAGATAGGAGACGAGGGTGAAGACGACCGAGCAGGCCAAGAGCAAGCAGGGGATGGCCGGCAGGTCGAATATGCGGCTCGGCTGGGCCAAGGGCAGGAACAGCATAGTGCCAAACCAATAGACCAAGGCCATGATCGAGGTCGAGGGCAGGTGCCGCAGCAGGGGCTTTTGCGCCAGCATGAAAACTCCCCAGAGGATGGCCGAGGCGAAGACGAGCCAAACACCGATGCCGTAATTTTCCAACACGAAGAGCAACTCGGCAAAGCGCTGGTTAAAAAAGAGCCCCATCCCCACGATCAACACGCCGAGACCGATCCACTGTAGCCGGCTGAAGGCTTCTTTGAAGAAGATTAGCCCGCCCAAGAGCACAATTATCGGCGAAAACTGCATTACGATTTGAGCCGAGCCGGGCGAGATGCGGCTCAGTCCCATCAGATAAGTCAGGTAGTTGCCGCCGAGGCCGAGGACGCAAACCACCGCTAGAACCGAAACTGCGCCGCGAATCCGAAAAGGAGAAGCAAGACCATAGCGAAAGTGGATGATGGGGACCAGCATGGCCCCCGCGAGTAGGAAGCGGTACCAAGTAACTGTAAAGGGGTCCAGCGACTGCAACAGCAGTTTGAGCACCACGGGCAGGGCACCCCACAACAGCAGGGTGGTAAAGGCAAGGGTTAGGCCTAGTGATTGATGCTCCGTCCGGCCGCTCACGATCGCTAAAATGCTCTTGAAGATGCCATTCCCAACCCCAGGCTAGGATCGTTACGCTGCTTTGAGCGGCTCCAGTTCTGCAGGTTCTAGTCTACCAAGACCTAGACGATCAAAGACGCGCTGTATTTCGTCGATACTTACCATTCCGGGTGAGACGACTTCAATCCCAAGAGGTGTGCCATCTTGCGCGTAGTCAATTAGGAGGTCTTCTGTTATAGCCTCAGTGCGTACACTTTTCTGGCTGTGTTGATGAGATAGGTAAATATAGGCGGCAAATGGCTTGCCTTTTCGATAGGTGATTTGCAAGGAAACGGTTTTCATGGGCTTACCTCTACAGGATATGCGGTTACAATCATAAGAATTCTGTCGTCTAAGTCTGGCTCAACAACCACAAACCAAGGATGTCCCGCATGACGAGTATGAATGAGCCAACGACCCGAGCGGCGAGCAGGAACCAATTTTGAGGCATCGTCAAGCATCGTCCGCAGTTCGACCTCAGAGAATCCCCGCTCCTCCATGCGGACTTCCAGATGTGCTGTAAAACCCAGCTCCCAATTCCACCAATTTGGCCAACCTTTTTCCAATCTAACCTTGCCTAAGCCTCTCGACCACCTCTTCATCCACTTCAATCCCCAACCCCGGCCCGGTCGGCACGCGCACAAAGCTGTCCTCTTGGTCAAACGGCACCGCGCACAGCTCTTGGCGAATGGCGCTCGGCGTGCGGTCGAATTCCATCACCGGTTCCTGCATATAAGGCTGGGCATTGCGCGCTGGCGGGCAGGGCGGCAAGGTGGCGGTAAGGTGCAACGTGGCGGCGATCATAACGGGAGAACCCCAGACGTGGGGGTTGACCTGAATGCCGCAGGCATTGGCCATGGCGCAGATGCGCTGCATTTCAGTGATGCCGCCGCAGTGCATGATGTCGGGCTGGACAATGTCGTACGCGCGGCGCGTCAGGTAGGGCTTGAATTCGTAGCGGGTGCGCAGATTTTCGCCGCCGGCAATGGCCATGGGCAACGCGGCTTTGACCTCCAAATAAGCGTCCAAGTCTTGGGCGTTGACCGGCTCTTCAAACCACACCAAGTCCAAATCGGCCAGCTTCAGGCCAATGCGGATCGCCGTGGTGGCGTTGTAGGCTTCGTTGGCATCGACCATGAGGTGAATGTCCGGGCCGATGGCATTGCGCAGGGCGCGGACGCGTGCGACATCCTCGGCGATGGATAGCCCGCCGACTTTGGTCTTCATTCCCTTGAAACCTGCGGCCACATAGCCCCGCGCCTCGTCGAGCAGGCGGTCGGGAAACTCGCCTGCGGTATAGTAGAGGCCAGTGGCATAGACGGCGACTTTGTCGCGGACCTTGCCGCCGAGGAGCGCACAGATCGGGAGGCCGGTAGCTTTGCCAGCGAGATCCCAAAGGGCGATGTCGAGCGCAGAAAGGGCGCTGCCGGCTAGGCCGACCGCGTTGTTGCCGTTATAGAGCGCGTGGAACATGCGCTCCCACAGACCGGCGCGGTCCATGGGGTCTTGGCCGATGAGCAGCGGGGCGAGCAAGCCGTCGATGAGACCAGCGGCCGCGCCTTCGCCCCAGCCGACAAGGCCGTCGTCCGTGGAGACTTTGACGAGCGTGGTGTTGCGCTGGTCGAGCCAGCCTTGGGACCAGCCAAAGGGGCGCTCAAGGGGGCAGGCGAGGTCGAAGGTTTCGATGGCGGCGATTTTCATATTAGGTCTCTGAGGTTGACAGTTGTGGGGGGTGAATATAGGGTATGCAAGTTTGCGGATAAAGGAGACCGACATGAAAATCACCGAGGTGAAATTGCTAGTGTTAGAAGACCCAAGCAGCAAAGGGCGCGGCGGTCACAGTATCACGCGGGTAGAGGGGTTGCGGAGGACACAATACACGCACCAGGGAAGGCCAAACCAAGAATTGCGCCCGGCGCGGCAGAGCTTTTTAGAGGTGCATACAGACGAGGGGATCGTGGGGCGCAGCGACACGTCGATGACTCCCTATCAGGCCGACATCGTGCGGTATCACGCGGTGGGGCGTAGCCCGTGGGAGCGCGAGGGGCTGTTTCAGCAGTTTTGGAAAGGGACCCGGTGGGTGTACCAGCCGCCGGGGTGGTTTGGGGCGTTTGACAACTGTCTGTGGGACATTTTGGGCAAGGCCGCGGGGCTGCCGGTCTATGCGTTGGTGGGGCGGGTGCGACCGCGACTGCCCGCGTATCTGACCGGCGGAGATACGGATATAGAGGGGTATCTCAGCGCTATAGAAACCGGCAAGGAAATGGGCATTGGGGCGTACAAGTTTCACACGTACAAGGGAGGAAAGGCCGATATTCCTATTTATAGGGCCGTGCGGGACGCCGTGGGGCCGGATTACGAGTTGATCACCGATCCAGTGTGCTCCTATGACTTGCGTGAGGCCCTTGAAGTGGGAAGAGTACTGGAGGAGCTGGATTTTGTGTGGTTGGAAGAGCCGATGCACGAGCAGAAGATGAATCAATATCAGGAGCTGTGCCGAGCGTTGACCATTCCGGTGATGGGCACCGAGATGCTGATGCACGACATCGACCTGACGGCGCAATGGCTGATCCAGGGAGCGACCGATCGCCTGCGAGGCAATGCCCGGCACGGGACGACGCAGGTGCTGAAACTGGCGCATTTGGCCGAGCTGCACGGCGCGAATATCGAATTGAATGGCGGCGGGGCATTGGATGGGCTGGTACACGCCCACTTGGGCTGCTGTATCGACAACACGGATTTCTACGAGTTTTTCGGGGCGACGGCCGACAGCTTGCGGCAGAGTGGATCCCAGTGGGGTTTGCTCAACGCGCCGCTGATTGAAGAAGGGCACATCGCGCCCCCGGATGGGCCGGGTTGGGGCGCGGAGTGGGACGAGGACAAGTTCAGTTCGCTGGTAGTTGAAGAGCACTGAGATAAAACCCAAAAGGGGATGCAGAAGATGAGCGAAGCATACGTAGTGGATAAGAACCTGGGGCAGCCGTTGCTGTTGGAGGAAGGCGACCTGCCGCAAAAAAACGCCGATGGCGAGCCGGTCGTCGCGCTGACCGACGAGCAGAAATACCTCTTCGATGTGCGCGGGTGGCTCTTGGTGCTTGGGGTATTGGCCGACGACGAGATTGAAGCCATGCGCGAGTACGCATTGCGCGTGCAGAACCACCCGGAGTCGCTGCCGGAACACGAGCGTTCTTTTGTCGCCGGGCCGCTGGAGAAGCTGACCGACCATCCGGTGGTAGTGGGCTTCCTCAACGAATTTCTGGCGTTTCCAGGGTTGTCGAGCGCAGAGTGCTATGGATTTCGGATGGAGGGCAGCGGCTTGCGCAATCCAGCGGCGACCCCCGAGCGGGAGGGCGTTTTCAACCCGCACAATGGCAGCGGCTTCTTTCGCTTTGCCGTGGATTCGCACCACTACCAGAGCATTCCCGGCAAGTCCTTCAGCGGATTGACGCGGGTGGTGTGGGAGCTGGCTCCAGTCAAAATGCGGCAGGGCGGCACGCTCTTAGCCACGGGGAGCCACAAGGCCGCATACCCCTCGCCCGAATCGATTCAGGACCCGCATTCGGCCGTGTGGGAAACATACGAGTGCCCGGCTGGGTCCGTGCTGTTTTTTACCGAGGCGCTGGCTCACAGCACCTCGCCGTGGACCAATGCCGACAACGAGCGGGTGGGCATATTCAACCTCTACAACAGCGTTGGCTCGCGCTGGAGTTCGTGGTTGCCGCCGGTTGAACTCGTCGAGCAGATGCCCCCGATGCGGCAGACCCTGTTTCGCGGCACGTACTGCGCCGACAATGTGCCGGGCTTCCGCTACGGTGGCCAGAACCAGCGGGATCGGCCGGTCGCCGGATGATAAACTCGCGCTGGGCGAGGTACTGACGCGGAGAGTTGCAGTCAGAAAGGAAAGCGACGGATGTATATCCAAGACCAAGTTTCCATCGGCGAACTCGACGACGAGCATCTGAGTTTCTTTCGCGCGATTGGGGTGGACTCGATCCATCTGGACTTGCGCGGCGGATCGCCCGTCGCTGGGCGTCGGGGTGGCACCGGCTCGGCGAATACGTCGCTGGCGCAGGATTTAAAGGCCGGCAAGGACTGCACCGACGCGTTGGCGCAGGCGCGGGAAAAAGTCGAGGCGCACGGCATGAAGCTGAACAATATCTTCATGCCCGCTTGGGAGGAGATCACCTTGGCCGAGGAGGACATGGATGAGAAGATCGGCCACTGGTGCAAGATGCTGGAGAGCGTGGGACAAGCCGGCATTCCCTGCGTGGGCTGGAACTTCAAACCCATGGGCAATTTTCGCACCCCTGCGGATACGGGTAGGGGCGGCGTGCAATACAGTACGTTCGACTACGCAGTTTTTGCTCAGAACCGGCCCGAACCGCACGATCCTCCGGTAGATGAGGCGCAGATGTGGTCGCGGATGGAGCGATTTTTAGCGGCGGCGATCCCCGCGGCTGAAAAGGCGGGCGTGCGGATGGCCCTGCACCCGGACGACCCGCCAATTCCCGAGCCGCTAGGGGGCGTGGCGCAGATTTGTTCGACCCTAGAGCAGTTCCGCAAGATTTTCTTCGAGATCGCGCCGAGCGACAGCAATTGCATGCTCTTTTGCCAAGGGTGCATGACCGAGTTGCTGGGGCCAGAGAAGATCTACGACGCAATCGCCGAGATGGCCGCAAAGGACAAGATCGCGTGGGTGCATTTCCGCAATGTGCGCGGTCAGTTGCCGCGATTTACCGAGGTGTTCTTGGACGAGGGGGAGGTGGATATGCGGCGAGCGATGGAAGTATATCGAGACAGTGGGTTCAACGGGCCGTATATGATGGACCACACGCCGTCCTTTGCCCATGGGTACGGGTCATTGTACGGGAAGGCGTATGCGATTGGGTATATTCGAGCGTTGATCCAGATGGTGTACGGGTAAACCGGACGTAAACGCAGGGAGACTTGGAGGAGAGAATATGCCAGTATTGAGTAAAGAAGATCGGGCCTTCTGGGAAGAGAACGGCTATGTGATCGTCCACAACGCCGTGCCCCAGGAAAACTTGGACGCGATGGTGACGGCGATCTGGGAATTTCTGGAGATGGACCCAGAATGCGAAGAGGATTGGTACAAGTACCAGCCCTATACCCGCGACAATCGGTGCTCGCCGATATCAGCGGGGGGAATGGTCGAAATCTACCAGCACCAAGCCCTGTGGGACAATCGGCAGTACCCCAAGGTGCATCAGGCTTTTGCCGAGATTTGGGACGACGAGAAACTGTGGGTCTCGCTGGACCGAGCCAATATGAAGCCACCGGCGCGCGAGGATCGGCCCGAATGGTGCAACAAGGGGATGATTCACTGGGATGTCGATACGACACAGCAGCCGGTGTCCTTTGGGGTGCAAGGGGTGCTGTATTTGACGGATACGGCGGAGGACCAAGGCGGCTTCCAGTGCGTACCTGGCTTTCACCGGATGTTCGACGAATGGGTCAAGACCCAGCCGGCGGACCGCGATACGCGCAAACCCGATCTGGAAGGACTAACGGTCCAGTCGATTGCGGGTCAAGCCGGAGACCTGCTGATCTGGCATCGGTTGTTGGCCCACGGCAACGGCCACAATCGGTCCAACCGGCCGCGCTTGGCGCAGTATATCACCATGAAGCCAGCACCTGCAAACGGAGAAGCCACGCGCCAGGAACGGATCACGGCTTGGCAGGAGCGGCGACCGACGCCTCGCTGGCCCGGCGATGCGCGGGATTGGGAACACCAACATCAGCAGCCAGCCGAGTTAACCTCCCTAGGGCGGAAGCTCTTGGGAGTGGATTCGTGGAGTTAAAACAGACCTTTTAAGGAGCTATTCAATGAGTAATAAAATCAACCGCGCCGTCGAACTCCTCGCCGAGGATCAGCCCATCTACTACACAGGTGCCCACGCCGGACACGTGCTGACCTACGAGCAGGGCAAAGAGGACGCCGCAACTTGGGCCGACTACATCAACGTCGGCATGGAACACGGCTCGTTCGACATGACGGGGCTGGACGAGTACTTACGCGGTTTGATCGCCGGTGGGCCGACCCGCAGCGGGCACCGAACTCCGGCGATCATCGTCGAGGCCCCAGTCGAGGGCCGGTCCGAGGAGATCGTCCGCTACAACGCTTGGCAGTTTCGGCAAATCCTAGGCCGGGGCGCGCACGGCATTCTGCTTTGCCAAGCCGAATCGGCCGGGGCCGTCCGGGCCTTTGTCGAGTCGTGCCGCTATCCGGTCAACACCATTGGCGTTGGTGATGACTTGGGTCGGGGCACGCGCGGCGTTGGCTCAGAGGGGGTGTGCGCAGGAGTGTGGGGCGCGAGTCGCGACGAGTATCTGACCAAGGCCGATCCTTGGCCGCTCAACCCAGAAGGCGAGTTGCTGTTAGGGCTGAAGATCGAATCGGTAGCCGCCCTGCCCCACATCGAAGAAATCCTGTCCGTACCGGGGATCGGCTTTGCCGAAATGGGTCCGGGCGATCTGAGCATTTCGCTGGGGTATCGGACGATGCCGCAGCCGTGGCCCGAAGAGATGCAGGAGACGCACGAGCGGGTCAAGGCGGCGTGCCGGCAAAACGGCGTGGCCTTTTTGGACGGGTCCACGCCCGAAACGGTTGCGGAGAAAATTGACGCTGGGGCGCGAGTGTTTTCTGGGGGAAATGAAGAAACGGCCCGAGTGGGACGTGCGCACACGCAGCGAAAGATGCCGGCGTAGCATGACGGGCGACGAAAAGAAGCTTCGCAGTGCGGGGTGGTTTGGCGACGAGTGGCACCAAGGGTTTGTGTCCCGAGGCTGGACCAAGAATCAGGGCCATCCCGAGCAGATGTTCGACGGCCGCCCCGTGATCGGGATTTGCAACACGTGGTCGGATTTGAATCCTTGCAACGCCCATCTGCGGATCTTGGCCGAGCAGGTCAAGCGAGGGGTGTACGAGGCCGGGGGCTTTCCGCTCGAATTTCCGGTTACTTCGCTCGGCGAGACGCTGATGAAGCCGACGACCATGCTCTACCGCAACTTGGCGAGCATGGACGTGGAGGAAAGCATCCGCGCCAATCCGCTCGACGGAGTGGTGCTGCTGACCGGCTGCGACAAAACGACGCCAGCCTGTCTGATGGGGGCGGCGAGCGTCGATTTGCCAACCATTGCGGTGACGGGCGGGCCGATGCTCAACGGCAAATTCCGCAATGAGAATATCGGCTCTGGCACAGATGTCTATCGCTTTACCACCGAACTGCGAGCCGGGAGCATCTCGCGCCTGGATTACCTAGAGGCCGAGGCCGGGATTTCGCGCTCGGACGGCCACTGCATGACCATGGGCACGGCCTCGACGATGGCCTGCATGGTCGAGACTGTCGGGCTGACGCTGCCGAGCGGCGCGGCGATCCCTGGGCCGGATGCGCGGCGCAAGCGCTTGGGGCATCTGGCGGGCAATCGCATCGTCGAGATGGTGAGAGAAGACTTGCGCATGTCGCGCATTTTGACGCGGCCAGCCATAGAAAACGCCATCAAGGTCAACGCAGTACTGGGCGGCTCGACCAACTTCGTAGTGCATCTGTTGGCCATCGCCGGACGGCTCGGCGTCGAATTGGAATTGGACGACTTTGACCGCTTGGGCAGCCGCATGCCGCACTTGGTCAACCTAATGCCCTCGGGCGAATACCTGATGGAGGACTTCTTCTACTCTGGAGGCTTGCCCGCCGTGATCCAAGAACTGCAAGACCATCTGCACATGGATACGTTGACGGTGACGGGCAAGACGCTCGGCGAAAACACCTCGGGTGCCCAATGCTACGACCGAGCGGTCATCGCCGCGATCGACAAGCCACTCAAGGAGGCGGCTGGGATTGCCGTGCTGTGGGGCAACCTCTGCCCGGATGGGGCGATTATCAAGCCCTCGGCCGCCTCGCCCGAGCTGATGCAGCACTGCGGACGAGCCGTGGTGTTCGAGAGTATAGAAGACTACAGGGAGCGGATTGACGATCCGAATCTCGATGTCGACAAAGACTGCGTGCTGGTCTTGAAGGGCATCGGCCCCAAAGGTTTCCCCGGTATGCCCGAAGCTGGCAAGTTCGGATTGCCTAAGAAGCTGTTGCAGCAGGGCGTGCGCGACATGGTTTGCATCTCGGACGGGCGGATGAGCGGCACGGCCTACGGCACGGTGATTCTGCACGTCGCGCCCGAAGCCGCCGTGGGCGGCCCACTGGCCTTGGTACAGGACGGCGACCTGATCGAGTTGGACGTGGAAAAGCGGTCGTTGAACATGGCCGTGCCCGACGAAGAACTACAAAGCAGGCGGCAAGCGTGGACGCCACCCGCGCCGGTCGTCACACGGGGTTACGCAGGCTTGTATGTCAAGCACGTGCTTCAAGCCGACAAGGGCGCTGACTTGGATATCCTAGTCGGCGGCTCTGGGCCGGATGTCTATCGGGAGCCGAGGTAGTTAGCTGCCGCTGCCGAGTACGGCTATGGCCTCGACCTCGACGAGCATACCGGGTATCACCAAGTCGGCGACCGTCACGGTAGAACTAGCGGGGACGTGGTTGGGGAAGGCTTCGGCGCGGGCACCCGTGTATTCGGCGTAGCGGCCCGTGTCGGTGATAAACGAGGTAATCTTGACCACGTCGTCCATGGTGGCACCGGCCTCGGCGAGTACGGCGCGGATGTTGGCAAAGACTTGGCGCGACTGCGCGGCCATGTCGCCTTCGCCGACGAGTTTCCCTTCCGAGTCGAGCGGTCCTTGGCCGGAGACGTAGATCGTATCGCCGACCTGCACGGCCTGTGAGATGCGGAAGTCCTTGGTCCAAGGCCAGGCGGGGTTGTGTGCTTTGCGTTGGGTCATGGTGGGATTCCTATTGTAGTGGTTTCAGAACTTTATTCTTACTGCCAGAGCGACTCTCCGTCCTCCAGCATACTCTGCAAAAACGCCTCGTTCAGCTCCACTCCCAGCCCCGGCTTCTCGCTCAACACCACATGCCCTTCCTGAATCACCGCCTCGTCGGCGAGTACCACGTCGTTCCAAGTCGGGTCGTCGTAGCGATGGAATTCCAAGGCGAGAAAATTGGGCACGCTGGCGCAGACGTGGGCGTCGGCCACGGTGCTCAAGGCGCTGGAATTGTTGTGCGGGGCAAAGGGGATGTAGTAGGTCTCGGCCATGTTGGCGATCTTGCGGCACTCGGATAGGCCGCCGCACTTGGAAATGTCGGGCATGATAATATCGACCGCCTGCTGTTCGAGCATGTCGCGGAAACCGTAGCGCAGATAGGCGTTTTCACCGGCGCAGATCGGGGTGCGGGTCGAGTCGGTGATGCGCTTGAGGGCGTCAATATTCTCGGGCGGCACCGGCTCTTCGAGCCACATCAGATTCAGCCCTTCTAGCGCATGAGCGAACTTCATCCCAGCCGTGGCGTCGTAGCGCCCGTGCAGGTCGATGGCCAAGTCCATGTGGGGGCCGACGGCCTCGCGGATCTGATGCGCTTGATCGACCAGATCCTCCAACTCGGCAGGGGCCACCGACCAGTTCCAAGGATCGAGCTTTTCCGGGTGGCCCGCGTCGTCGAGGTCGAACTTAATCGCAGTAAAGCCTTTTGCGCGCGCGTCCTCGGCGCGCTCTTTGTAGTCCGAATGGGCGCTATCGACGTAGAGGCGCACCCGGTCGCGGAACTTGCCGCCCAAGAGCCGGTAAACGGGAATGCCCTGGGCCTTGCCGGCCAAGTCCCACAGCGCGACTTCAAGGCCGGTCAGCGCCGAAATCGCCAAGCCCGACATGCCGCCGCGGAAGATGTAGCTGCGGCGGATGCCTTCAAAGAGCGCATCGACATCGCGCGGGTCCTTACCGATGAGTTGGGCGGCCATGGTCTGGGTGGAGCCGCGCCAGCCGCCATCGACGTGGCTGGCCTCGCCGGTGCCGTAGATGCCTTCGTCGGTGTGGATGCGGACGTAGTGGTAGAGGTAGCGGGGTTGGCCGTTGATTTTTATGCGTACTTCGGCGGTTTTGACCTCTGTGATCTTCAATGGAGTCCCTTTCTGCTATATGTACAGTTGGCCGATGGCGCGCGTGGCCGCGTCGCAGTACCAGAGCACGTCCTCGTGGATGGTCAGCCCGTGGACTTCGGTGGGAGCCTCGACGCGGACCACCTCCCAGATGCGCCCGTCTTCGGGATCGAGGCGATTGATGGTGCCAGCCGAGGTGTCGGCGACCCAAAGGGTGCCGTCGTCAGCCCAAGCTAGGCCGTGAACCCGGAGGCCAGGGACGCGAAAGGAGTGGACTTCTTCCCACGTGTCGGCATCCATTACGTGGACGAACTGCGAAGGCGGCGAGGCCACGTACACCTTGCCGTCCTTCCACTCGAGGCCGTGGGCTCCTGTGACGCGGCCATTCTGCTGGTCGGCGACCCAAGAGACGACGCCATTGCCGGGCGAATCGAGCTTGGCGATGGTCTGGCCCGTAGCCGGGTCGAGGCGGGCGATCTTGAGTTCAAAGGTCGAGGCGATCCACAGCGATCCGTCGCCGAGCGTAATGCCGCTGGAGTGTGCGGTGTCGGTCTGGGCTTCAAAGAGGACTTCGCCGCTTTCGTAGTCGAATTTATAGATCTTGAGGTCCACTTGGTCGATGCACCAGAGGCCGTCGGGCGCGGCTTGTAGGCCGTTGGGCTGGGGGCCGGGGCATTTGAAACGCTCTTCAACGCGGGCGATTTGGACGGTCATGGAATGCTTTCTTTGCTAGAGGTTGAGATTTAGTAATCCGCAGATGGACGCAGATGGACGCAGATGGACGCAGGATAATAGTTATAGAATGCTTTCGGGATTAGGCCGACAGGCCCATGAGGTAGTTCCAGTTCTGGCGGCGGATGGCGCGTTCCTTGTAGTGGTCGCTCTGGGAGACGCCTAGCGGATTGGTGAAGTTGAGGATGTTGGTGACGTCCTCGGCCCGGTCGCGCTCGTTCCAGTCGGCGGGCTTGTTGGCCGCCTCTGGGTCGTGGTTCCAAGTGGGTGCGGTGTTGTCCTGCGTGCGGCGGAAGAGGAACTTGATCATGTGGCGCTTGTGCGGCGAGCGGTTGGCCGCGGTGCCGTGCCAGAGGTCGTAGTGGGTGAAGGCCACGGTACCGGCCTTGACCACGAGCGGCACTTGGCCGCGGATGTTGGTGTACGTAGCCATGCGGTCCGTCGGCGCGTTGCGGAACTGGGTGCCGGGGACGATGATCGTCGGCCCCATGTCGGGCGTGACGTCGGTTGGGTAGTACAGCCCAAGGAAGCGGTTGAGCAGCACGTCGCGGTTGTTGAGGCCGTCTTGGTGCCAGTTCATGTGCGGAGAGTTCGGCTGCTTGCAGTGCCAGTGGCGATGCGACTGCACCTCGTAGTCCGGGCCGAGCAGGCTGACGAGCGCGCCTTTGACGGTCGGGTGATCAAGCACTTGCCAGAGCTCGGGCACCGCTTCAGTGATGGCGTCGCCGGGATTGTAGTCCAAAGCGTCGAGCTGGGCGGCGATGGACTCGTTGAGCCCCGCGGGCAATTCCGGCTCGACGAGGTGGTAGCCGGTGACGAGGAAACGGGCCACTTCGGCGTCGCTGAGCAGGTACTCACTCATCGGCGATAACCTCCATTTTCTGTAGGATGAACTCATAGCCTATCACGTCCAACTCCCTGTCGTCGAACGGAGCTTGTAGGTGGGGAAATTGGACGATTTGCCAGCCGTCAACTACGGCGTCGTGTACGGTTGCATAGGGCCAGTCGGGTGCTGATTCAGCGTGGATTTCGGGCGCAAAGCCTGCGACCGGCTCAATGAGCGTTAGGCCGATGATGTTGGACATGACGCTGGGGGTGCGCGCCTGCAAGTAGAGCAGGCGTTGGCGGGGTGCGTCCATTGAGGTTGAATCACTCCTGTGGTGCAGGGTGTGTACAGCGCGGCGCTTAATATAGAACGACCGTGCTTTGTAGCCAATGACGCCACTTGATAACAGCTATCCTCTTCCTTAGCTTGCCCTGCCGCACGGAATTCTACTAGAGGACTGACCTTACGCATTGTAGGGGCAACCCTCGTGGTTGCCCTCGTCGGATTCCGCTGGCTGCATACGCGGTGTCGCATGGGCGCCCACAAGGGACGCCCCTACATCGACCGGTTCGGTGCCGATGCGTAACGTCAGTAAAGGAGAAAGTATGAGGTGCAGTACAATACCCTAGGCCGCACGGGCGTCAAAGTGTCTGCCCTGTGCTATGGTACCATGGCCTTTGGCGGTGATGCGGACGAGGCGACCTCCGGGCAGATGTATCGCTACTGCCGCGAGTTGGGGATCAACTTCTTCGACACGGCCAATGTCTATTCCAACGGGCGTTCCGAGGAGATATTGGGCCGGTTGATCCAAGGCGAGCGCGACGAGTTGGTAATCACCTCGAAAGTCTGCGGCGCGATGGGCGACGGCCCCAATGACCGAGGCCTGTCGCGGCGGCATATTGTGCAGGCCGTAGAAGCCAGTCTCAGGCGGTTGCAGACGGACCGCCTCGACCTGTACTTCGTCCACAACTTCGACGAAGATACGCCGATGGAGGAGACCCTCGCCGCGCTCGACGACTTGGTGCGCGGCGGCAAAATCCTCTACCCGGCCGTGAGCAACTGGGCCGCTTGGCAGATTGCCAAAGCCCTCGGCCACTGCGCCCGCGAAGGGCTGGCGTCCTTTGTCTGCATTCAGCCCATGTACAGCTTGGCCAAGAGGCAAGTGGAAGTAGAAATCCTGCCACTGGCCCGCTCAGAGGGCTTGGGCGTGATTGCCTACAGCCCCTTAGGAGGCGGTTTGCTGACCGGCAAGTACGGGATCGACAAGCGGCCCGAACAGGGTCGTCTCTTGCAGCAGGACAACTACATCAAGCGCTACGCCAATCCCGTGTTCTACGAAGTCGCCGATCGCTTCGTGCGCTATGCCGGCGACCAGGGCGTGCATCCGGCGACCTTGGCCGTCGCGTGGGTCATGGGGCATGGAGACGTGACCGCGCCGATCGTCGGCGGGCGCGACCTAGACCAGCTAAAGCCATCGCTCGCCGCGCTCGACTTTGCCATGTCGGATGAGATGCGCGATGAGGTGTCGGCGCTGTCGATCACACCGCCGCCAGCCACCGACCGCGACGAGGAACTGTTTTAAAGGAGAAAAACAATGAGACCCAACAAGCTGCGCGAAAAGCTCAACGCCGGCGAGCCCACGCTAGGCACCCACATCCACACCACTTGGCCTTCGATCGTCGAAGCCCTAGGACATACCGGCGCGTACGACTATGTGGAATTTGTCGCCGAGTATGGTCCCTTTGATCTGCACGACTTGGACAACCTCGCCCGAGCCGCCGAGCTATGGGATTTGGGAACGATGATCAAGGTCGATGCCGAGAACCGCGCTTACGTAGCCCAACGGGCCATAGGATCGGGCTTCGGCAGCGTACTATTTGCCGATGTGCGCGACCCAGACGACGCGCGGGCCTGTGTGCGCTGCGTGCGCGCCGACGCGCCCGGAGACGAAGGCACCTATGGGGTAGCCATGCGGCGCATCGCCTATATGAGCTATGGCGGCACCCCGGAGTACGTCCAAGCGCTGCGCGACGTAGTCGTGGTGTTGATGATCGAAAAGGAAAGTGCCGTCTCCGACCTAGAAGCCATGCTCTCGGTAGAAGGGGTCGAGATGGTCCAGTGGGGAGGGGCCGATTACTCCATGAGCGTCGGCAAGGCCGGCCAGCGCGGCGTGCCGGAAATTGCCGCAGCCGAAGAAAAGGTCTTTAAGACGGCCTTGGCAATGGGCGTCCATCCGCGTGCTGAGATCAACACGGCTGACGACGCCAAGCGCTTTCTCGACATGGGGGTGCGGCACTTCTGCGTGGGCACGGATATAGCGGTGCTGTACGGGTATTGGCGCGATCAAGGCGAGGCGATGCGGCGGGCGCTGGAAGGCGAATAGTAGGGGCGATTCGCGAATTGCTCTTCGGCCAGTGAGGCTGCATAGTCGAAGCAAGCGAGAATATCTTCCCACGTTAGAGAAGGATATTCTTGAAGTAGGTCTTCGATGGTATCTCCGTTGGCGAGCATCCGGAGGATTTGATGCACGGGAAGGCGCGTCCCCTTAATGCAGGCTTGGCCGTGATACACTTGAGGATCAATAGTAATTCGATTGTCCATACCCTCACCTCCTGATTTGCGTTGAGTGGGCTTAACCCAAACGGATAGCGTCTCTGCGATCACCGCCGCCAGACGCTCGTCCGCAGCCCTTCGATGCCTTCGGCCAAGGCGCGGCGGTAGAGCCACAAGTCGCCGCCATACGCTATGCAGCGGAAGCCTCGGCGCAGCATCTCCGTTCCTTCTTCGATGGTATTGACCAAGTAGCCAGCGGCTTTGCCTTGGCGCTCGCAGGCATCGACGACGCGGTCGAGGGCGGCGGTGAATTCGGGGTGGTCAAACTGCCCGGGAATCCCCAAGAAGTTGCTTAGGTCAAAACCTCCAATCCACAGTATATCAATCCCATCTACCGCGGCGATGCGATCGACGTTTTCGAGGCCGGGGCGGTTTTCGATCTGAGCGATCAGCAAGCCCTCGGTGTTGGCGTGGTCGATCTTGCCGACGATGGAGCCTTCGGCGAAGTGGTCGTGGGCGATTTGAAAGGCTGCGCCGCGCTGGCCAATGGGCGGGTACTTGCCCGACTGCACGATGACCTCGGTCTGCTGCGCATCGCTAATCATCGGCACCATGACGCCTCGAGCCCCCACGTCGAGGACGCGGGCGATGAAGTGGTATTGGGTTGCCGGCACCCTCACAAACGGCTCGATGTGGTCGGCATTGGTGGTGGCGATCAGGTCGCGCACTGTCTCGACGCTCCAGCCGGTGTGCTCCATGTCGTACATAATGAATTCAGCGCCAGCCTCGGCAGAGAGCCGGGCAATGCCCGGAGTGCAAAACTCGAAGGTCATGGTGCCGATGACCGTGCCGCCCTCTCTGAGGGTGCGTTTGACTTTGTTGGGTTTCATCCGATAGCTCGACGGTTCAGTTTTTCTTTCAGACGGGGGTGCTCGGCCGCTTGGGGATTGACGAGGTACTGGGGCAAGCGGCCGGAGGCTACTTCGACGAGGCTAGTGCAGGCGCTGCGGCCGATGAGGCGGAAGCACTCGTCGGTCCAGCATAGTCCGTGCGGGGCGACGATGGTTTGGTCGGCGAGTGCCAGCACCGGCTCGTCTTCGGATACAGGCTCTGTTTCAAAAACGTCGAGGCCGGCACCGGCGATCTGACCCTGTTGGAGGGCACGGGTGAGGGCCTGCTGATCGACGATGGGGCCGCGAGCCGTGTTGATGAGGTAGGCGCTTTCTTTCATCAGTGAGAGCTCGCGCTCGCCGATGAGGTGATGGGTCTCTTCAGTGAGCGCGCAGCAGATGCAGACGTAGTCGGCGCGTTGCAGCAACTGGTCGAGCTCGACCAGTTCGGCACCAGCGGCGTACGCCTGTTCAGCATCGACGAAAGGGTCGGCGGCAATGCAGCGAATGCCGAAGGGCTTGGCCAAGGTGCAGATCTCACGGCCGATATTGCCCAAGCCGACCAGCCCCAGCGTGCGACCTGTGACGCCCATGCCTATGTAGTCGAGGCGCTCGTGCCAGCGGCCCTCGCGCACCAAGCGATCCTTGGCCAGCATCTTGTGGCTGAGGGCCAAGAGATACGTTAAAGCCATGACCGCCACTGGCCGGCGCACGCCGTTGGGGGTGATCGTCAAGAGTACGCCCTGATCGTTGCAAGCTGCCACGTCAACGCTGTCGTAGCCGACGCCGAAGCGGGCGACGATTGCCAGCTTGTCTGCTCCCTGCAAGGTCTCAGCGCTGACTATCGAAGCGAGAACCAGCAGGCCGTCGTAGCCACGGATCTGGTCGGGGCGCAGTTCGGTGGTGTTTTTCGCGAGGAACTCCCACTCGACCTTTGGGGTTTCGTCGAGCAGGTCGAGACCAATGTCGCCGAAGCCGAGAGTGCCGTCGGCCTTGAGAAAGTCGCGGGTGACGCCGATGCGAAAGGTTGTAGTCATGGCGACAAACAAGATAGGGCCTGATGGGCAGCTATCAAGGGGAGAGGCGGCTGTATCGGGTAGGGATCACATTGTCTGCGATTAGATACAGAAACGCGGCTGCACAACGGCGACCCCGCCAGACAAAAGAGGTGGTTCGCATTTTGCTTATCTGTTCCTGGTGACTACTTTAACTCTAACCGAGGAGCAATGCTGGGATGACCCCTGAAACATCTGAGATAACCACTCGCGACGTGTTGCAGCAGATTAACCGCCGCTTGGAACTGATTGAAAGCGATGTGCGAGCCGTCAGTGAGAAGCTGGACGTATCGGTTCAAGGTCTGAATGACAAGATCGATACGTCGGTTCAGACGCTGCATGATAAGATCGACACGTCGGATGGGAAGCGGGAAGAGTCGTTTCAGACGCAGAATGACAAGATCGATACGTCAGTTCAGACGCTGCGCGATGAGAATGCCGTGTCGTATCGGAGTCTAAACGAAAAGATCGACACGTCGGCTCAGGGTCTGGATGGGAAGCGGGAGGCGTCGGCTCAAAAGCTAAATGACAAGATTGACACGTCGGCTCAAAAGCTAAATGAGAAGATCGACACGTCGGCTCAAAAGCTAAATGAGAAGATCGACACGTCGGCTCAAAAGCTAAATGAGAAGATCGACACGTCGGTTCAAAAGCTCCACGAGAAGATCGATACCTATTTCCGCTGGACCATCGGCATCGTACTAGCTAGCTGGCTGTCCACCATGGGCGCGATCCTGTTCAAAGGGGTCTTGTAGCTTATCCTTCTCCCAGTTCCTGCGATCGCCCTCGACCTTCATACCGCCTCGCTAGTCGTGCCGCAGATCCTCGCGCTCCATCCACAGGCGCAAGATACGCGGCGATTGCCGCAGATAGTAGAGATAGGGCCGGTCCTGCCAGTGCTTTTTAGCGGTGCGCTTGTTGTCGTGGGGGTGCATGTTGTACTTCCCTCGATAATCGACGACGGTCTTCTTGTGATTGTCGAGGGCAATGGTCAGAATGCGCTGCGGCAGCTTGGCCGGGTAGGTTAGCTGCATCGACCACACCGACCGCTCGCCCTCCGAGCAGCGCCGGGCATACGAGGTGGCGCAGTGGTGCATGACGCGCCCTTCGGCTAACAGGTCGAGCGCGGTGCGCAGCTCGCGTATTGACCATTGCACGCGCTCGCCCGAGAAAGCGTCTTCTTCCTCCCACTCGAATCCGCGAAAACCAGACGCCTCCCACGCATCCTCCTCGCCGAGGGCGTAGTCGTCGGCGTTGAGGTCGCCGTGCCACTCATCGACCAAGCGCAGCAGCTTGGTGATGCTGCGGCCCTTCATCGAAAAGTTCGGCTGAGCCGGCGGCCCCTCAATGAACTGGCCGTTGGGGCCGGGCAATTGCTGGGGCACGAATTTCTGGTAGTGGATATAATCGACAATTGGGCCGATGTAGGTGGGTTCCAGCATGGGTTGGTTGGCAAAAAAGAGCATCACTGTCTCCCAGAACGGCTCGTCTCGCTGGTAGTCCTTCAGCCGCGTGGATAGAACGGCCCAACTCGTGCCTCCACCCATGCCGGCGAATTGTGCCCAGCGCAGGGCGCGCGAAATCGGCCAGTGCCGATTGGCATTGGGAAAAAGATGCGCCATGCGCTTGGTCAGCCGCAGAGGCAGGTCGGCCTTGCGGATGTTCTGGCCGATGCCGATGTGCTTGAACCACTCCTGCTCGCGGTGCGCCGTCGGAAGGTCTCCTTGGAGGAAGGCAGTGTCCATAAAAGGCGGCACCTCGTAGCGGGCTAGTAGATAGCGGGTAAGGCTGCGGAACTGCGCCCGAGGGCTGAGGAGGTCGGTGCGCCACTCCTCGACGGGCCGGAGCCAATCGCCGTAGTGGCGGGCGAGTTGCCCAAGGGCGTCCTCGTAGTTGTTGCCCTCTTCGCGCGTCCGATTGAGGAATCCTGTCTTGAGGCCGAGGAGGTCGGCGCGTCGCTCTACGTGCTTGAGCAAGCGGTAGAGAGCTTGACGGCGCTGGGGGTCTTCGGCCACGGCGAAGAGCGCGACGAGCTTCCGGCTGAGCGGATACATTTCATCTGGAGGGATCTCGCCGCGGAAGGCCCGGTCGATGAGGCGGGCGCGTCCCGGGGTGTGACTGCGGCCGGGGTGCGGCGCGGTCGGCCGCAAGGTGTCGGCGGCGAGTTGGCGCTCGATTGCGAGTTGGCTCTCGGTTTTGTCGCGCTGGGTCGCTAGGCCGTTTTTGCGGCACCAGATGATATAGCTCGAAAGGGACGGGAAGCCGAGCGTTGCGGCGTATTGCCGGAGGGCGTCGTCAAATGCTGGCCGGGCCAATACAGTCGTCATGGACACTTTCCTGAGAAGAGTTAATAAAGTAAAAGGCGCGAAAAGAGCATAATCATGTCAAGCGACTTCGCTAAAAAAAGGTGGTTTGCATTTTGATTATCCGCTCTTGTCGCTTACTTTTCACCCTGTAATCGAGGAGCATGGGCACGCTCCTGTTCAATGGATCCTTGTAGCTGACTCTTATTCCCGGTTCCTGCGGACCGAAGGGGTCAGTCGAAATATAGAGGAGAGGAATTATGACGATCTTTAGGTTTCTATTCTCACTGCTCATAATAAGTTCGATACCTTTGTGGGGGCAAGAGATCGAGATAGGACTTCAACCTGTGAAACTAGGGGTGACAGTAGAAGACTATCAAGAAATTGTTGAAAAAAACAAAACCTATTTGAGGATCTGCACATTTCTAGAGAAAAAAGAAAAGGTATATGTTAGGCATGTATTGGACAGAGAGCTGAAATCTATAAGCGAACAAATAAAAATAGTAAAAAACAATAATAAAAGCCCTGAAGGAATAGACTATCTAATGAATGTAAAAGTGATAAAACGCAATGATCTGCAACTGAATCCGAATGTGAAGTATTTCATAACCCGTCTACCTACATGGGGAGCTGATAAATCAGATAGGTCTATAGGCAAAGAGCCAGGCATCTTATCGCTAATAGAGTTAGTACACGTAAAAAATAAAAGAACAATAATAAAGTGGTATTCTTACTGCAAAATTAGCTATAAAGAGGGCGTTTTGATGTTAGATGAGCCATTTATAGAGGAGAAGTTAAGAACGAAGATGACAAAAATATTCAGTGGAGGGCTTAATATTAAGCATGATTAAAAGCGGTTGAATTAGAGGTTGCCGCATTAATCCAGTATGAATTGACCTCGCCAGACACCGCTAGTCGAAGGCTACGAAGCGATTTTTATAATATGCGGATGATGAACGATGCGACAGTTTTTATACATAAGCTTTTTTATGCTAGTATCGTTATTGATCCATTTGGCTTCATTTATGATTGATTTTGATGCTAAAGATCGCAAGCAGGTTAAAGCATTCAGAGCATGGTACTACGATCCAGTTGCGATAGATGTTAAAAAATACTCAGCAATCGCACCCGACCCTGAAGTAAGAATGGAGAAAAGCAGCAGCAGTCCGGCGTTCTCTTTGTCCCCTGATAGTGAAGAGGGGTTAGTTGGAGATAACCAGATAAGTGAACGCGAACATTTTGATGCTTTAGACTATGCTCACGACCTGACTAGTCATCTTGCATTGAAGGAGTATCAATCAAACAGAGGAAAAATAATAGACAGTATAGATATTGATTCTTTGCTTTTTGCAGGTGAAATTAAAAAATACAATGAAAAGGAAGATTATGTTAGACATCCTATAAAACTGAAGTCCGATAAGGCTTTAAGAGACAAGGCACGAGAAATAGTAGAGAAATCAATTGTGGCTATGGGGGGACGAGATGCTTTATTAAAGATAAAAACTATGCAAACGAAGGTGTGGATTAAAGCCCATGAACATGTCAAGAGTTTGGCGAAACCGAGGATTGTTATAAATGTAGGTCCGTACTATTACCCTGTTGAGATATGGGAAAATGATAAATGGATGGGATCTTCGTCAAAGACTTATAATATAAAGGTGTCGCTAGATGAGAAGGTTGAAAACTATCATATAAGAGATCCGTTAGAATCATTAGGTAAGTATTACTCTCTATTTAGGGACCAGTTGTCATTTAAAAGATGGCACTATATAGATAGATTTCTTGGAGAAGGGGTAATAATCGAGTATATTCAAGATGAGAAAATGAACGATATAGAGGTGTCAACGATACTTGTAGATGATAGAAAACATGGAGACTATTTTCTTGCACATTTTAATAAGAAGTCGAATTTATTATTTTCTACTACTCAGCCAACCGGTAGCAAAGCATATCCTATGATAAAAACATTTTATAGACGCTATACTGCAATTGAAAATGTGATGACTCCAACAGAAATTGAACGGATTCGTTCTGCTAGAATGAGAATTTCTCTGTTTTTGCAAATAGCATATAATGGTTCGCAAAGTTACGAAGATGTACCTCAAGCCCGCTGAGTTGAGCTGCTAGTAGCGTAAGATTTCGACCTCAAACTTGAGGGCGAATGAAGTTGCTCCGTCTTCCCCCAAGATTTATTCGCCTCTTCCTTATCCGATTATTAAATGCCGATGCGCTCTATGGCCACGAAAGCGTTAGCACGGGCATAGCGGTCCTCGTCGTCGATGTTTTTGCGCAGGGCGGGCACAGCTTCGGCGGCGGCTGGACCGATCTTGGCCAGTGAGAGTGCAGCGTTGTGGCGGATCCAGCTTTCGGAATCTCGCAGGAGACAGCTCAGGGCGGGCACAGCTTCGGCGGCGGCCGGACCGATATTGCCCAGTGCCTCAACTGCATTGCGCCGGACCCACTCGGCCTCGTCGTCGAGGGCGCGGGTGAGATGGGGCACGGTGTCGGACGCTGTGGAGCCCAAGTCGCCGAGTACATCGGCGGCTGCCGCGCGCAGCCACCAGTCCTTTTCTTTGAGCAATTCCACCATGTGGGGTACTGCGGGACGGCCAACAGCGGAAAGGGCAAAGACCGCATCGAGTTGACTAGGGTTGGTGTGTGCGTTGGCTAGATTGGCTTCGAGACGCGCAGTAGCCTCGCCGCGTAGCGCGTTCAAGAGGACGGGCATTGCTTCTTCGCCGCGCGCAGCCAAGGCATATACGGTGTGCAGCCGCTCGGCTTCGGCTTCGGCGTCTAGAGCCTGACGCAATTCGTCGAACGAAACCGCTGTAGGAGTTGCGGTACCATCGGTGCCGCGCATCCAATCCCAAGCGCGGCGGCGTAGCTCGGCGGGAGGATCGATGCCTTCGGCTTGCCAAGTGCCGTCGCGATGATCCCACGAGGGTGTCTGTGGCTCGCCCATGCGGGTGAAGAGGAACTTGACCATGAAGCGGTCGCGGCCGCTGGCGTTGGGCATGGCGCGGTGCCAGAGGTCGTAGTGGACGATGGTCACTGTTCCGGCCCGGCCGCAGAGGGGCCGCTCTTCCCGCTCATAGGCTTGTTTCGATGAATTGTAGTACTGGGTGGCCGGCAAAATTGCGGTCGGACCCATCTCCAAGCTGACATCCTGCGGATAGTAGAAGGCCATGGTCCAGCGAGTGCGGTGGTGGCGGACGTTCTGGTCGTTTTCATAGCTGTCTTGGTGCATACCTTGACCTTGGGACCCGCTGGGATTGTGGTGGCAGTGGCGGTGCGGGTGGATGAGGTAGGAGGGGCCGAGGAGGCTCTGGAGAGCACCGTCAACGGCGGGGTCGCGGAGGATTTGATATAGGTCCGGAACTTTGGGGAGAATGTCGTTGCCGGGATTGCCTTTGGTGGCGAAGAGGGTTTCGATTTGGCGGTGGATATTTTGATGAATAGCGGGCGGATGAACGGTTTGTACGGTGATATAGCCATTGGTTAGGTAGGCTTGGACTTGGGCGTCGGTCAGGAGGATGGGTGCGGGCATGAGGCTGGCCTTTTTGCTGTAGAGAAGGATCAATGCGCTGGTAAAGAATAACGATAATTGGCCATGCAGATTGCAAGCAACGCTGTCTCAACCCAGTTAGTACCACAACTTGACGCGGCGTTTTTAATTCTGCATAGAAAGCGGCACAGAAACTAGCTGCTTCCCGGACAAAGGAGGTTTTGCTGGTCATTCCGATCATCTTGATTTATGTGGTGCTCTCCGGCTACATGGGCGTGGTGATGTCGGATTTGATCCAGACCGCGATCATGATCGCGTCCTCGCTAGTGTTGATGGGTCTATGTATCTTAAGGTAAAAGACCTGCGGAAATCGGTTAGGTAGATTCAAGGCGACAAAACTCGCTCTATAAGGGAGCACAAAATGGCAGATTATCTATATATCGGGCATGGCGTCTATAGCGTGGCGGAAGCGGCCCGGCTGACGGGTGTTCCCACCAGCACTATTCGGCGTTGGACGCGAGGTTATAGCTACACCCGGAATGGATCTCGTTACAAGCTGCCGCCCGTGTTTGCTTCAACGGGGGCCGAGGAAGGCCCTATCTTGCGCTTTGTCGATCTTATCGAAGTCCGAGCCTTGCGGGGTTTTCGCGAGAAGGGGGTACCGTGGCCGATCTTGCGCATTGCCTCGCACAAAGCAGCTCAGATCACGGGCCATTCTCATCCATTTTCGCAGCGCAGCTTTCGCACAGATGGTCGCCGCATCCTCCAGCAAGTGGAAGAGGCAGCACTGCACGACATCGTCACTGACGAACAGTACTTTGAGGACTTCGTCAGGACTGTTCTGCCTGACGACGAGCTAGATTTTTCGGAAACAGGTGCCCCGGTGTGTTGGCATCCTATGGGTCGGGAGAGCACAGTCATCATTGATCCCGCTCGCAGTTTTGGTGCGCCGATATGTAGTCCTAGCGGTGTGCGTACCCGCCTGTTAAGCCTGACCTATAAAGCTGAACAAGATGTGGATCGGGTTGCTTGGTGGTACGATGCTACCCCTAGGGAAGTGCGCGATGCTGTCGCATACGAAGTACAATTAGCGGCGTGAAGTTTTTCCTCGACAACAACATCTCCCGCCGTCTAGCTGCGGCGTTGCTTGTCCTAGATGACCGTGTAGGACAAGGGGACTGGACGGTACAACACCTTAAAGATCGCTTTGAGCCACAGACAGAGGATGTCACTTGGCTTGAAGCATTAGGCCGTGAGAGGGAATGGATCGCGGTCTCGGGTGATATTCAGATTTCTCGGAATCGGGCCGAAAAGGCTGCTTGGCGCGAGTCGGGCTTGACGGCCTTCTTTTTTGCTGGCCAATACCTAGAAAAGAAACTTTGGACCCAAGTTATGCACTTTTTGCATTGGTGGCCGGAGATCACGCGCGAGGCTCGGGAACACAGGGAAGCACCTGAAGGATCTGGATATGTGATCCCAATGCAGGGGAAGAAGTGGAGGATCATAACTCACGACTGACCTCACTGTGCGGAGTGGCTGCGGACGAGAGGAACAAGGGACTACGCACCCCTCGATCTTCTGATTAATGTGTCTTTTTAAGAATAGGCCGGGTGAGGTCTGAGAGGCGCAATCGCTGCTTGCCTTGGTCGTCAAAATTGTCTGGGGCTAACCAAGTCAGGAAGGCTTGCTCTATGTCCGGCCACTCCGAATCAATGGCAGCGTACCATGCAGTGTCCCGATTGCGCCCGTTATAGACTGTTGCTTGGCGAAAAATTCCCTCAAACGAAAATCCCAGCCGTTGGGCGGCTGCCCGCGATGCTTGGTTCAGGCTGTCGCACTTCCACGAGTAGCGCCGATAGCCCAATTCGAATGCCTGCTTCATCATGAGGTACATGGCCTCGGTGGCCAATGGCGTTCGCTGTAGCTGCGGGGAATAGTGGATGTGCCCGACCTCAATAGCGCCGCTTGCAGGTACAATGTTGAGGTAGCTCGCGACGCCGCAGGCCGACTCAACGCGCTTGTCCACGATGACAAAGAACAGTGGATCGTCCCCTAGGCATTTCTCGTTCATCCAGTCCCGGTAGCTGTCTTTGTCGGAGAATGGGCCGTATGCCAAGTAGGTCCAATTCTTGCCTTCCGCATCAGAGACATTGGCCTGATACAGGTCGTCGAGATGGCTATCGATTTGGAGTGGTTCCAGCCGACAAAGGCGACCTTCCATGCATTCTCGCGGCGGATTGGGCGGTGGCGTCCAATCCGGCAGTGCGAAGCTGATCGGCTGTCCAAGGCTATTGGTACGTTCGCTCATGCGGTGGTTTTGAGGCGGCTCAGTATGCCGCATTGACCGACCCTGCCCGGGGTGCCAATCCATTCCAGCCGTCCGCCACGGCGCTCGTCTGCTTAAAAAGCTGCAAAAGCGGTTCCCACATGGCCTCGCGCACGCGGCTGGCCGCTTCCATGTCGCCAGCCATTAGGGCCTGCTTGAGTTCGCGGCCCCGCTCTTCTTGGATGCGCGCGCTCTCCTGTGCTTGGGCCGCTAGGGCGCGCACGGCATCGATGTGGCCGTCGATCAACTCGGCGACCGGCGTGGTCGAATCCGTCTCGGTATTGTAGTCACTCGACGGCCTAAAGTGGGGCGGCTGGCGCTCGCCCTTTTCGTCGTAGAACGTATGCGTCGGCTGGATGTGCGGCGTCACCGAGAGGTACATATAGACTGGCTCGTCGCCGATGACTCGCACCGAGTGCGGCTCGTCGGTTAGGGCGTAGCACAGTTGCCCCGGTCCGACTTCTTTCACCTCGCCGTTGATTTTGAACTCCACCCGACCCGACAAAATGATAAAGATCTCGTCGCCCAAGTCGTGCGTGTGCCAAGCGTCGAGCGAGCCTGTGCCCGGCTCTAAGCGGCAGAAGCGGGCGCGGATCTGCGGCCGCACCAGAATATTGCGGATATCCCGGCGACAATCGTACACTTCAAATCCCATGGCGTTCTCCTTTCGTAAAAAATAAAGGTCTTGAACATCCTCTATGTATTACCTATATATTTCCTCATGTCCAGGGCGGATGCTTTTTCCCTCAATTTAAAGTAAGGAGATGTTCGCATGAAACGTATTCTGAGCATGCTTGCAATAGTGGCAATCGCAGGTGCCGCGTGGGCCGGCGATCCAGAGTTTACTTATGAGATCCCGCATATTCCCGATGAACTGGTTCCAGATGTAGATGGCGATCTCAACGACCCCGTTTGGGCTAACTACCCCATGGAGTTTGCCATTGTCCACCCCGGAGGGGACATTTCTCTGGCCAACGGGAGGGGAATTGGTAGCGTAGCCCCCGATGCCAGCAACTACTCCGTGACGATCAAGTGGGGCTGGAACGATACCACCAATAAACTATATTTCGCCATTGACGAGTTCGACGATGTCTACTACGTCGATACTCCGGCTGAGTGGTGGACTGATGATGTGTGGCAGATATACACCGATGCCAAACTCTGGAACGACTGGTATCAGTACAATGCTGCCGTAGCAGAGGAGGAGTGGGGCTCCCATGCCCAGCAGTGGGAGTTCACTCAGGGTGAGCATTGGTGGGGAACGGAGACGAATATCAACCTCGAGAATCCCAAAACTAACCAAGTCCCTACCCAAGAGCCTTGGGCCAAAGTTGCATTTGTCAATCCGCCGTCCAACGGCGACCAGAACGTGAATCTCAAGTATGAGATCTACCTGACCGTGTGGGAGTTCATCGACCCGACGGACAACGCCAACTCCATTCCGTGGGACATGGAGGAGGGGCAGACTATGGGGTTGCTTCTGTCGCGTTATGAAGACGACGAAGGCGGTACTACTCTGAATGTCGAATGGCAGACGGCGGGTGCTTATGAAGTGCAGAACTCGTCCACCTTCTCCGAAGTCTTCCTGCTGGAGCCCGGTGCCGCGGAGTGGCCAGAGGCTCCAACCGCGGCCGAGTCCTCCACTTGGGGCTGGGTCAAGTCGTTGTTTTAGCCGATTCTATCAGACGGGGGAACCACCAATTCCCCCGTCTTTTTTGTTGGGTCAGAAAGTCGGCGATAGCTATGTATTTTCAGAAGCATCGGCCTTGGACGATCGTTCTTTGCGGGCTGTCTTCGATTCTCTGTGCTGGCGTATTGTCGTGCGGCTATCACTTCTGGGCCGGGGAATTGAAGCCCGTCGAAGAGGATCTGCAATCATCCGAGATGAAGGTGAGCGACGATGGGTCGGTTACCTTTGTCAAGGACAGATTCGAACTCTCGGTGCGCCCGCTCACCGTCAATGAGTTGAACCGGCATTTCCCATCCCACTCCGAGGGCGGCAGGGAATCGACCAATCCCTATACGTATGGTGACTGGAAAGACCCTGTAACCGGAGAAACACCGGAACGCTTTACGGTTTTCCTCCTCAGATTGAAGAATTACGCCTATCCAAAAGTTCAGGTTGATCCGTCAAAGGCTCTGATCATCACCGATGTCGGAATGACCTATTTGCCGCTGGGTAAGCTAGACCTAGAGCGGTACTACCGGCCCTACATTAGTGGCTACGCCGGGGTGCCCTTCTTGCGCTTCGAAGAGCGCAAGGACGCCGTGCGGTCGACTCTTTATCCTCCCGATGAGGTCTTCAGTGGTCAGGAGAAAGAGGGCTTTGTGGTTTTTCCCAAGCTACACCACCAAGTGAGGAGAGTACAGTTCATTCTGCGCGACGTGGTGCTGCGTTTCGATTTCAGGAACGAGCCCTTGGAAATGATTGACGTACAATACGATTTCCACCGGGAAACCGGACGCTTGTATGGGGACGGCAGGTTGGTGAAAGCTACCTCGGCGGACTGAGAGCAACCTATTTTCACTCGCCACCAAGAATTTTAAGAAGGCTTATTAAAATACCCAAACGGGGATTGAGATGCACTGGTTTCTCCGAACAGGCCAAAGCGGGCGTCTCGATATTTTATTCTGCTTCTGCGCTTTATTAACTCTGCTGCACGCCCCGTCGGCGTCTGGAGGCGTACAGCAGTGGACTTTTGGGGGGGCAGGTAGTCAGTGGCAGGACGAGGGGGTCATGGAAGGCTTGGAGACAACCCCTCAGCAAGAACTGCGGCCCGCATTCACCCGTCCGGATCAAAATCTCGCTCTAACAGCCGTAGCGCGCGGCGGGGGTATTGACTCACCACTTCCCACGCTCAAGAGCACTTCTCTCCCCGGCAATGCGCTAGCGAACATGATAGACGGAGATCCCGAGGTTGCGTTCAAATCCGAACTGTCCATCAATCACGGCGTGTTCATCGTGCTCGATCTGGGTGCCTCCCTAGGCGTGAACAGGATAGTCTTCTATTCGAGGGAATTCACCGGCGGCGAGGAGTTTCCCTTTCTGCAAGGCTACAGGCTCTTCATCAACGACGGCAGACCGGAGACCCAAAGCCAGGCAGGGCCGATCTGGACGTTAGTGGACAGAAGGTCGCCGAACAGAAATCCCCGCGTCGAGGTGGAGTTTCCGCTGCAATTCGTCCGCTACATCAAGCTCGAATCCCTAGTGGCCTTTGAGTGGGAGATTGCCGAACTCGAAGTGTACGGCGAAGGCTTCGCTCCCAAGGCCACCTATACATCCAAGGTGCTGGAAGTGCCCGGGGCATCCGAGCAATCCGGCATGGCCAACTGGGGAAAATTGAGATGGTCCCATACATCCGACCCGGAGGCCACCATCAGCTTGCTGGTAAGAAGCGGTGAGACAGCCGACCCCAATCGGTACTTCCGGGTCGAAGTGGACGAACTCACCAAGGAGCGTACACTCGAGCCCATCACCGAGGAAGAGTACGAGCAACTCGGAGAGTCCAACGCCATCAAGGAATTGGACTTGGATCACTGGAGCGACTGGTCCGAGCCGCTTCCGCTGACTGGAGAGGAACAGATTACCGCTCCGGCCCCCCGGTCCTACTTCCAGTTCAAAGTCGAATTCGAAAGCCGCGCATTTTCCGCTACGGCCGTGCTCGCATCTCTTTCCATTGAATATTCTGTTCCACCCCTTGCCCGCCAGATCACCGCGGCCATCGATCCGCGCCGCACCGAGGCGGGCGTCAGCACTTCGTTCACCTACTCGCTGATGGCTGCAATCGATTCCGCCGCTGGGCATCCCGGCTTTGATGCGGTCGAGATTGCCACGCCAGCTCGGCCGGTATTCAGGGGACTGACCATAGACGATCGGCCGATAGACCTAGCTCCCGACAATATCACAACGGCATTGGATCGCCTCAGCCTCCGCTTCCCCGATCACCGGGTCGACAGGGACGGAACCGCCCTCAAAGTGCTGTTCGACTGTCCGGTGTACGCGTTTGGTACGGTCTTTGAGGGCCGAGTATTCGATACCGCGTCCGATGAACTCCCGCAGTCCGTAGTCCCGGATGAGATGGTCGACCCGAGGGCGCTTTCCGTAGAAGTGATCATTGAGGAAAGCATCCTCACTGCGCTCCAAGTCAAGTCTAACCCCTTCACGCCCAACGGCGATGGCAGAAATGACGCAGCGTCAATTTCCTACTCCATACTCAAGGTGTCGGAACCGATTCCCGTCTCGGTGGAAATCTATGGTCTGGCGGGAAGATTGGTGCGGAATCTCTTTGCCGGCTCGGAACCGAGCGGCAATCATCGGCATACTTGGGATGGCCGCGATAACGAGGGGAAACTGGTGCCTCCAGGCATTTATATTGGCTGGGTCACGGCAGAAGGAGTGGCCATAACCGAGCGAAAAGGCACTGGGATAATGGTGATCTATTGAAAGAGCTAAGGAAAAATTTTGCTCTCTTTGTATTGGGTCTTATGAGTGCTTCCATTGCCCAAGGCAGGGAACTGGTCTTTCCAGCTGAGCAAATCTGGAATGAATGGCGGACCCCTGCGGGGACGGTAGTTCTGCTGGACGGAGCGATCCGTCCGGCTTACATCAGGGGCGAACGGGATTCGGTAAACGCCGTCGCCAATGCGGCAGAGTTTGCAGCCGAGCAGGATACGCGGGGAACGCCCACTAGGTTCGGGGGGATTTACGTCCCGGAGTGGGTGCCCGTTCCCCCGTCCAACCAGCGCGAACTCGCGTCGATCATTGACGGAGATCCCAGCACGGGCTGGGCACCACTTGAGGACGATCCGCTCAGCAGATGGTGGGTGCTGATAGATCTGGGCCGTGCGGTCCGGGCGACGAAGGTGCGGCTGGTTTTCTCGGAAGATGCCAAGCCCTTCGAAATGTTCGAGCTGTACAAATCGACTGGCCAGCAAGCTTTTAGCAAGAAGTCCGGCGTGCTAGACTTCAGGACGATACACCGCACCACCCAGCCCAACTCGGACCGCATTGTGGCCTACGATTTGGACGAGCAGCTCGTGCGCTACTTCTACCTACAGGCCACGGCCAAAACCGAGGGTGCCAAGCTAGCCGAATTCGAGGTTTTCACCCTAGGTGACAACATCGCTTTGGGCACGAGGGCCCGCGGTGGGCGGGCGGGATCCATCGCCACTAAAAGAGGACTCTCCGAAAAAACAGAGGTCTGGGAGATGGTGGACGGCGATTATCTGTCTTTTTACAATCTCAACACGCCGGCTTATAACGACTGGTTCCTGTGGCAGTCCAAGGGATGGTTTCACTTGGACCTTGGCAACCTGTACTGGGTGAACCTGATGCGGATCGTGCAGCAGATTGACCTGTATGGTACCTCCTTTCACGCTCTGCGGAGCTACGTACTGTACGTGTCCGACGGTTCTGCGGCTCCCCCGGGCTCGGGAGGCATTCTGGGACCGTCCCTGTCGCCGCTGGTGGGAGACTTCGTTTGGCAAGAGGTCGGCAATCTGCCCATGAACCCGCCCGCAGGCGAGATTCAGCAGAAATTCCTTTTCGAGGAGTCAATTCGACTACAGCCCGTCCGGCATATCTTTCTGAGCCACCGAAACCGCTTTGGTGACAATGGTATTGGCATGATCGCCAACATAGGAGAGTTTCAGGTGTTCGGTCGGGGTTATCTCCCCGAGATAGTGCTCACCTCGGACTTTCTCGATCTGGGAAGTATAAGAAACATCACCGGAATATCCTGGGAAGGCATTACCCCGCCGGAGACCGCGATACAGTTTAGAAGCAGAACGGGGGAGGAATTTCGCTGGGAAGTTACATACTGGAAGAAGCTGGGGACCAACGTCAGAAACAAAGAGCTAACCAAAGACGAGTGGTTGGCTCTTTCCGCCCGTCGGCGCGGTGCGGTAGACAGCACGGTAGTACTGGAGGGCTGGAGTTCTTGGAGCCAACCTTATCTCACATCTGGAGAGACGTTTGTATCACCTAGTCCGAGAAAGTTCGCCCAACTGGAGGTCAGGCTGATTACTACTAATCCCGATGCCTGGGCTGCGCTACAGAGAGTGAGGCTAATTCATCACGATCCAGTTGCCGCCACCCTCACGGGCGAAATTGATCCCAAGCAGGCCATGCCCGGAGTCGAGGAGATATTCACTTACTCCATCCGTCCGGAGATTACCACCGGCGATCAGGCATTCGATGATATTCTGCTCCTGACCCCCTCGCCCGCTGTGCTCCTCGATGTCACCATAGCTGGGGATTCAGTCGGCGAAGCGTTGGAAGTTTTACCCTCGGCAGGGGATTCGCTGTGGATTCGCCTGCCCTCCGCATTGAACCGTCAGGCTCTCCAAGCCAATCCCGATTTGTCCGTCGCCCTCGTGTTCAGGACGAAGGTGTTCACCAACGGGACGCTCCTTGAGTCCTTTGTGGGCAACTCTTCCAAGCCCGGCTTGTGGCAGCGCGTTGATCCCAAAGACGACAAGTTTGAGAACTTGACTGTCCTGCTGCCGCCGACCCGGCAGGTCATCGGCGACGTCAGCGTCATTCCAGGGACCTTGACCCCCAATGGCGATGGCATCAATGACGTCGCTATGATCGGATTTGCCGTTTTCCAGATTGACCAACCGAGCCCCATCAGCGCGATCATTTACGACCTCAGCGGGCAGCCGGTGAGAAGGATGCGTGAGCCCGGGGAGAGTGGCATCCACCAGATCGCCTGGGATGGGTCCAACGACTTGGGGCAGACCGTGCTTCCAGGGATCTACATTTGCCGCATTGAGCTCGATACCGACACCGGGAAAAAGTCCGCTGTCAGGACAGTTGCGGTCGTCTATTAAATCCAGAGTGTTTCGCCTCGCTGCGTCTGGGAGAGAGGTCATGGAAAAGTTTCGCAGTGTTCTGGCTGGGTTTGTTTTATTTTTAGTACTTCCATCGGCGAACCGCGTGGAGGCCCAGCAACCTGAGATATACTTTGCCGATGTTCCCGTCCACGTCGGAACGCTGGATCCGGTGGTGCGGAAGAATTACCTCCTGCAGAATTTGTACTATCAGTACCAGTACGTACCGTGGGAGTATACCAACTACGCCAAGAATCATTACAACAGATACACGCGCGTCGAACTGGAGGGGGAGACCTGGTACGATGTCTTCGGCAGTTACATCACCAGGGGTTTTGGCATTTATAGCTGGAGCCAAACCCAACCTCAGGCCTTTGGCAGCGATGTTTTCAAGAGGCAGCAGTACAGCTCTTGGTTCAACCGCTTAGTGGTCGCCAGTGACGTGAAGGGGCAATACCACATGGCCTTGACCATTGGCGACCAAATTCGCACCACCTTGACCCCCCTCACTTTCTCCAAGCCGGCGTTCAGCGGCATCCAGTGGGACTTCCTCTCCGATAAATACCAACTTACCGCACTGGCGTCCCGGGTCAGCAGCCCTGGATTCACGGCGCTGTATGTCGAGCAGAAAGAAGGCCAGACCCTCACCTCTCTCGTCAACCTCTTCGGCGGCAGGGGCACAGTGCAGGTGGGCGATTTTGCCAAAGCCGGATTCACCTATGTCAATTCACAGATCAACAGGACGGATCTGCCCTTTACCGGCAAGGGACTGACCGAGGGACAGCTAAGTTCCGAGCAGAACAGAGATTTGATCCGGTGGATCGCCATTCGCATCAGCGACGATTCTCCGGAGGACCACATTGGTGGAGGCCGACTTTTCTCGGAGAAGGTCTTTTTTCGGCGGCAAGGCCAACCTCTGGCGCGCGAGGATGTCCGCCCGCTCATTGAGGGAGGCTTTAGACGGGGTGGTGCTTTGGCTGCAGGCGGTGGCGAGCACATCCTGCTGACTTATACCCTTCCCGAGCCCGAGACCATAAGAGAGATTGAATTCGAACTAGTGTTGTCCAATGACTACTTGGTCGAGGTGACCTCCAACCTGCAGGAGCCCTTCTTCCTGCCGGTGGCTCAGGCAAGGGGAAATGTGACCGATGGTTCCAACCAGACGGTGATTCGCTTCGACTACGGTCTGCCCACCGCCCACGAGGTAGCCGGGCTCACCCTAGAGGTGACGGATGTATTGGGCTTTCGACTGTTGGGTGAATACGACGTGAGCCGAAGGCACCGAAAAACTCCCAGTCCCAATTTTCTGGCCCATGTGAATTCAGTGACCACGTCAGACGCGTGGTACGGGAACCTCAACTGGCTCCAGTACCCCTATTTCGCCCAAGGCGAGGTGTTTTCCATTGAACCGGAGTACCAGACGAGGATGTTTATCACCAACGAGATCGGGGTGATTAACTACGACAGCCCGTCTTTGCACCTGTTCGAGTTTGTCGACGACAACGAGGATGGCGACCGCACGCCTGACTGGGTGCGGAGGTTTTCCGAACGCGATAGCGACGGCATTTTTCCCGGGTGGGACGAGAACAACGATTTTCGCCCCGACATCAACCGGAACACCAACAAAATCCCGGATTACGAGGAACCGTTTCTGCGCTATTCGGTCGATCCGCCGGAATTCCTCTTCGGCATCGACATGAACAACAACACAGTAATCGATCGCTATGAGGACGATGAACTGCCCGACTACCCCTACAAGGTGGACCACCACGGGTACAATATGTACATAGGGGCCGAAATTGTGCCGGATGTCCGTTTCATGGTCGGCAGGTCGCGCGAAGAACTCTGGTCGGACGACAAACGCGCCCGCACCAGTTACGCCCTGTTCACTGTGGACCGAATCTATCCCCAATTTGGGCGCCTGAGATTTTTCGAGCGCATCAAGCAGGTGCAAGACAACCTCCCGGACAACGTGCTTCAGTGGGTGCAGAGGCGGGGTTCGTTCGGGCAGGATCGAGTATCCTTTCAAGATCCCCTAGTAGCGCAGGATACTTGGGTCAACACGGCCTTTGTCGGCGTCGACTATACGCAGATTCCCAATCTGAATAGCATCAACATGGTAAAGTACGAATTCTACAAGCAGAGGACTTCGGTCCCCGACAGGTCAGATCTGTCTCAATTCTTGGGAATCATCAACAAGGTGGACTACCTCTATAAGTACAAGAGCTTGGAGTTCCGGCCAAAAATAAAGAGTATGTATCAATACCGATCACCCTTTATGCAAGCGGACAAGAATGTCAACGAGCTGACGGAGTTCCTGCTTTTGGAGGTCAACTTTCCGGTGATGAATCGGTCCAGACTGCAGTTGGGGGTGGAGCAGGTCTTTTTCACCGATTGGACCGACGAGGAGAATTCCAACGCCAGTATCCTCGCCATGCAGTTCAGCAATGTCAGTTTCTATTTGGGTTATGCCCTGACGACCAACGTGGGATTCTCAGTGGAGAGAAGAAGCTTCAGAGGCGCATTGGCGGGGCGGCCCACCGAACGATTTACCAATGCCTTCATCAACGTCTTCGGCGGTTTGGAGTAGAACCGCATGTCCTCACTTCATTCACATTGAAGCAGGAGGAATTGTTGTGAGAAGAAATTCCATCGTCGTTTTTGCCGTAGTCGCTTCGGTAATCCACTCGAGCTGTGGATCCCTTGAAGGCGCACTCGTCACCAGCCCCCAGACGGGCATTCTCTTCATAAATGACTCCAGCCGGAATGTCGATATCTTCATTGAGGGATGTGACGAATTCAGTCTCCCGGCGCGGCGAAACAACGCCCAGAGCAGGTACACCGCGCGATGCGAGTCCACCGAGAACGTGTTGTTCACAGTGCGGGCCTTTGGGGAGTGGGTGTACAGACCGGGCAATCCTCCGGTGATGCAGTCGCACGAGCACTTCGCGACGGTTAGATCTGGCGATACAGTGTACATCAGGAATTCTCACTCGCTATTTGCTCTGGATGTGGACAGCAGAGAAGATTGAGTTTGCAAATCAGTTTCAACCAAATCTGATTCTCTCCTCTGCGACTCAGGGTCTATTCCCACGGTAGATCACATGCCGTACAATATAGCCATCCTAAATCATTTGCGAGATAATCCGCAGATGGACGCAGAATAGTTATGACTAGACGATCCACATACCGAATCGTTCAAATCATTCCTCATTGCTATATGAACATCGCGATCTTTGTCTTGCTGAGCAGCGTTGTTTTCTGGACCGAGGTGCGTGGGGCAGAATGGGTTGTTGGCAATCAGGAGCATCCTTGGGAGGAATGGGGGGGGCAAGTGACGCACAGCTTGGGGGAGGACGGCCAGGAGTTGCCCAACCCGTGGGTCGATTGGGTGGGGGTGGGATTCCAGCTAGCTGGTGAGAAGATCGTCGCCAGAATGGATATTAGCACGGAGCCCGGCCAGCTTCAGCCGGTGCGGATTGATTCGTCCATCAACTTGTCCATCGGCATCGGCGAACGCTCAATTAGGGTAAAACCGGTTTCCGACCGATCCGTATTCACCAATTCCGACGGCACCTCCCACCCGTACTTCGCCTACATAGATGCCCCTTTCAACATTGTCGATGGGGACAGCGATTCATACATCTACAATAAAGCCGGGGTGGAATTCAAGCTCCACACCATGTTCTACCTCGATTTGGGGTGGCCCTTTCCCGTCAACCGAATTCGTTTTTATACTAGATCCGGATTCGAGTTATTTCACATTCCGTCCTACACCCTGTCGATCAACAACGGAGATCGGACTAGCTATGTAACGCTGCCCGTTGATCCAACCGGATATAATTACTGGGATCAGGCCATAAAGGAATGGGCGAGCCTTTCGGTGGTGCCGATCAACACCAAACACGACATAGACATTCGCTTCCCGACCCAATGGGTGAGATATATCTCTCTGGGAGATACGCTCATTGCTGGCGGGGAGAAGACGCGCTGGGAGCTCGCCGAGGTGGAAATATACGGGGATGGGTACGTGCCCGGCTTCGTCTATACCTCGGCGATTATTCCCTTTGACAACGCGGCCAACTGGGGAGCTCTGCGCTGGCACGCCGAGGTCGATTCGGGTGCCACCATCGCCGTCAGAACCCGGACTGGGCAGACGCCCGAACCCTATCGCTATTTCGCCAAGACAGGTTTGGGACTCACTGGGCAGACCGAACTGACCCGGGACGAGTACGTCGCCACCCAGAACGACATCAACCGCCGGGCCTTGGCCGGACCAGTGGTCGAAAATACCGACCACTGGAGCTTCTGGTCGCTGCCCTACACTCAGAGCGGCCAGACGATCACGTCACCGGCACCGGCTCGCTATTTTCAATTCGAACTCACCGTGACTAGTTCCGCACCCCAAGCGCGAGCCAAGGTCGATTCGTTGATCATCGAGTTTTCTACCCCTCCCGTGGCTCAGGAACTAGTCGGCGAAGTGGGCTACGACCAAGTCGAGCCCGGAGGTTGGGAAATCTTCCGCTACGCCATTCGGGCGCGTTTTGGGGTCGAGGATACCGGCTTTAATGCTGTCCAGATCGTCACCCCAGACCAAGTCGACGCGGCGTCCATCGAGGCACTCGAAATCGACGGCACGGCAGTGGTTCCCGACTCCGTGCAGCTAGCGGCCGATGGCTTCACCTTGTTTCTGCCCGAGCACTTAGGGCCTGCCAGTGCGGGAGATAGCACCCTAGTGACGCTGACTTTTGCGACCCGGGTATACGTCCACGGCACCGTCTTGTCGGGCTCGGTCTTCGATAGCAGGAGACCGGAGATGCTGCCCCAAGCGATTCTGCCTGGCGATGCCACCGACGCGTTGAGCACCGACAACCTGCAGGTCGAGTGGCAACTAGGCGGCTCCTTATTGGGCTCCACGACAGTATCGTCCAATCCCTTTACCCCCAACGGCGACGGCCTAAACGACCAACTACAGATTAACTACGGTCTATTTCAGGTGGACAGGGCTGTGCCGGTTTCCTTCACAGTCTACGACCTGACCGGCAGGATGGTTTATCAACTGACTCAAAGCCAGGACAGCGGTCCTCAGACCATGCGTTGGGACGGAGCGAATAATGCGGGGAAACGGGTGCCGCCGGGTCTTTACCTATGGCGCATCACAGCTGATACGGCCGCCGCCGAATACGTCCAAAGTGGCACTGTCGCAGTTGTGTATTGATGCGGGATTTTTACGGTGCTGATGGACGGATCTTTCGACATCACCGACGAACAGCTCGCCCACTTTGAGCGCAACGGGTTCTTCCTGATCCCCAATCCGCTCGGTGCTGAGGACATGCGCCAGATCGACTTCCGGCAGCAGGAGGTGGAGCCAGAGTGGGAGCGCACCGAATTCCCCGAGGGTTGCAACCGGCTGGCCTGCCAGTTCCTGATGATCGGCGAGCCGCTGCTGCAGATGGTGGAGCACCCCGAGTTGGTCGAAGCGGCGCAGCGGATCCTAGACGTTGAAGAGGTCCACGTGGGTGCCTGCGGCATCGGCGACGCCGCGAAGATTGTCAGTGCCGATGGCCGACCGCAGCGGCAGGTCCACTGGCACGTGGACGGCGGGCCGGATGTGAAGCAAGTCTCCTTCCGCACCGCTCTCGACCGCCACGACGCCAGCAACGCACCACTGCGGGTGCTGCCCGGCAGCCAGCACCGTTCCCGCGAGGAGGTAGAGGCCGAACTGCTACAGCTCGAACTGGCCACCGGCACCCACGACGAGGTGCCGACGCACTGCTTCGCCCGCCATCCTAGCGAAGTCGAGGTCGTCCTCGACCCACGGTGGACTTTGGTGTGGACGCCCTCGTGCTGGCACGCCACCGGGGTGAAGACAGCCGCCGGTCCGCGACGCGCCATGGGCTGGAACTACTTCCCGCCGGGCGGCCGCAAGCGCGACTTGGCGGCGCTGAAGCACCTGCATCCCGACTGGCCGGACTGGCCCGAGGCGCGTCAGCGTCTCTGGGGTCTGGTCGATTGACTCAGGAACCCGTTGACGGTCGATAGATAACGTCGTCTAAGACAAAAAAGGATACTTCCATGTCCGAACACATTACCATTCTCGGCGGCGGCAATACGGCATTTGCCACGGCTGCAAATCTGACCCTGAAAGGTTTTGCTATTACGCTTTGCGAATTGCCAGAATTTGGGTACACGCTCAATCCGGCGCGCGACCAAGGCGTGATTCATTTAGTGGGAGTCGAAGAGACAGGGGCCGCAAAAATTCACTGCATGACCACGGATATTGAAGCGGCTTTGAATGCGTCTGACTTGATCCTGTTGATCGTGCCGGCGTATGCCCACAAACCATTTGCCATGGCCTGCGCCCCCCATCTCAGACCCGAACATATAGTCGTGCTGATGCCGGGCACCTTGGGCACATTGGAATGGGCGACCCTATTGCGCGACCAAGGAGTAGCAGACATCGCGCTGGCGGAGGTGGATACCGCGCCTTATGTGTGTCGGAAAACAGCGCCGGATACCGCGACGATTTGGGGTACCGTGACGGGCTTGGGCTTGGGGGTGTTGCCAGCGACAGCAACAGACCGCGTGCGCGCTCGTCTGTCGCCGCTGTTCCCGGGCATTCAGACCTATCCCACCGCGATGGCCTGTGGTTTGTCCGCGATGAATCCGGTCGTGCATCCTGCGGGTGTGTTGATGAACGCCGGACGAATCGAATATTCGCACGGTGAGTTCTATTTCTACGAAGAAGGGGTATCCCCATCGGTGGCAAAGACGATCATGGCCGTGGATGCAGAGCGGAGGGCCATCGCAACAGCTTTGGGTTGCGATCTCATAGCGGCCGATGAAGCGTTTTACCGCGCGGGTTTTGGCCCTCGGGGGGATTTGTGGGCAACGATTAATGGCAGCCGAATGCTCACGCAACTCAAAGCGCCCGGGTCGCTCGAGAGCCGTTGGCTCAGCGAAGATATTCCATACGGCCTTTCAACTTGGCACGATGTGGGCGCGCAATACGGCGTGGGCGCGCCTTTGATGCGCGGGTTGGTGGATATTGGATCCGTGGTGATGGGAGCTGATGGGTGGGCCACGGGGCGGAGTGTGCGCGAACTGGGCATTGAGGGCATGGATTTGGATACCTTAAATGCGTTTTTGCAAACGGGTTTTGCACCGTGAAAATGGTCTGTGAAAGGGAGGGTCGGTAATTTCGCACACGTCCCCGTTAGGGCCAGCTTTTGCACGCTTGATCTGACGGAATCCGGCCTCGGTCGGAAGTTTAGGGAGTGGGAGCCAGCCCGATGGCTTCGATCTCTTTGAAGGAGGCGAAGTCCTCCGAATTCTCGGTGATCAGACGATTGATCCCCTCCGCGAGCATGGTCGCCACGATGTTGCCGTCGTGGACGCGCTTGCCCGTCAGGCGATGCGTCTGCACGAGATCCCGTAGGCGGCGGGATACCCGCTCTGACTCCTCGCAGAACAGGAAGGGCGGGCGGGTGAAGACAGCGATGTTCTTCAACGCGTCTTCCGCGGCCAAGCCGAGACCGTTGACTTCGACAGGACGCGTGGCGACCACGAGGTATTCGCGGATTATCTGACCGCTGACGGCCAGAACCGCTTTGCCTTCTCCTGCCGCTTGCAACAGTTCCCGAGCCTCGGCGTGGTGCTCGCGCGAACGATCTGTGGCCGACAAGAACACGTTGGTGTCGGCGAACAGGATCTCACCTGCCGTCGTCATCGTAGATGTCGCTTCGAGACCATGTCGATGTGGCTCGGCCGGTCTCCACCGTGATCCAAGCTATCGCCTCTGGCTGCTCGGGCGGTGCGGTGCGAGCGGCCCGCTCCAGTATTATATGCAGCTCTCCTTGGAGCGAGCGACGGTGGCTCTTGGCCAGCCGTTTCAGGGCCGCCAGAGTGTTGGGATCCACGTCTCTGATATGTAGCGATTTCATACTGATATCAAAAAGATACCATCACTCCCTGTCAAGGGCCGCATAGGGTCTGGCATTGATGCCGCTGGACAGTGAATCGGGCGCGGGATAGGGTTGTTGCCATATACCGGAAGTGCAGAGGCAGACGCCGACGCGGCCGGTGGCGCGGGCGTACCCATCGGCCATGAAGGCGGCACCCTGTTCGTGCCGCGCGACGATGTGCCGGATACCCGAATCCCGAAGGGCGTCGTATATGGCCAGATTGTGGACGCCCGGCATCCCGAAAACTGTGTCTACGCCCTGTGCTTCGAGAGTGCGGACGACTGCTTCACCGCCGGTCAATTGCATGTTCCTCCCAATTGGGGTTGGCCAAGATTCAAATGCCCGTTTACACTTCCGATACCGCCAGCTATTTTACTAACAACACTGGAGAAACGGCCGAAAGACCTATTTCAAGAAAGTAGAAAAAAGCATGTCGGAATCAAAAATACCTGAAAAAACAACCTCGACGAATGCTGCTGGCGCGGTAAGTAAGTTTCGCTAGGAAGGAGCCATGAGAATCACTAAGATAGAACGCGTCGCCTTGCACCTGCCCTACAAGGAGCGGGTCCGCGAGCACCTGAGAAAAGGCTGGAACTTGGGCAACCGCGCCACGGACGAGGAATTCGAGGAAAGGAAAGACGAGTTTCACCGGCAGTGGAGGGAATCGTCACCTCCCTCGGTGCAGGACTCCCTCTACTGGGTGCACACCGACGAAGACCTGATCGGGCTGGGCGAAGGTGTGGCTCTTCCGGACGATCAGCTTCAGACCTACGTGGGCCGCAGTCCTTTCGAGTTCATCATGGACGATAGCCCCGGTCCCTTGCAGATGGCTTTCTACGATCTCATGGGCCAGTTTCTCGGTCTGCCCATCGCCCGGCTCTTGGGCCCGAGCCGGGAGAGTGCGCCCCTGGCCTACTGGTCGCAATGCTTCCCACCCGAGACGATGCAGCAAGAAGCGAAAATCGCCCTGGGGATGGGTTTCAAGATGCACAAGTTCAAGCGCCGCGCCCACACCGACGTGGTGGAACAGGTAGCCGCGATAGCGGAAGTAACCCCGGAAGACTACGAGCTCACCATCGATGCCAACCAGACCTTCGGCACGCTCGAACACGCCCTCGCGGTCGGCAGGGAGTTGAAGAGATATCCTCAAGTCCACTGCCTGGAATCCCCCATTCCCCAAGGCGATATCGAAGGCTACCGGGCCCTCAAGCGGGAACTGGGTTACCCCCTGGCGCACCACATGGGCAACCCCGAACCCATCGCTGCCCTGCATTCGGACGTGTACGACTACTTCATTTTAGGTGCGAGAGTTGCCAACACCATGCGCAACGCCCATATCTGCGCTGCCCGGAACAAACCTTTCTGGATGCAGTTGGGCACCGAAGCTACGGGGATTTCCGTGCTCTTCATGCTGCACATGGCCGCGGCCATACCCAACGCCACGCTTGCCCACGTCTCCCTCTTCTTGCTGCTCGAGCACCAGCTGCTGCAGGAGCCCCTGAAGATAGAGAATGGCCAGATGATAATTCCGAACAAACCCGGCTTGGGCGCGGACTTGGACCTGGACGCGGTCGAGCGCTACCGGGTATAGATCGACCATTGAAGGAGGCTGAACGCCCATGTGGACCAAAGGACAATTGACCACCTATCGCGAGCAGGGGTTTCTGGTACAGCGCGGACTGATCCCGCCGGATCAGATCGAGCGATTGCGCTCGGCGGCCGACGAGATGATGTCTGAGCAGGCCAACAACCCGCCGGAGGTGCACGTAGTGCGCGAGAAGAGCGGCCCGGTGCGCTCGGTGTTCTGCATGCACCGCAATGTGCAGCCGTTCCGAGAGCTGTGCCGCTCGGAGCCGATCGCCGGGCCGGTCAAGCAGATCTTCGGGGACGACGCCTACATCTTCCACAGCAAGCTGAACTACAAGGAGTCATTCGAGGGCACCGTGTGGCTCTGGCATCAGGACTACGGCTACTGGCGCTATGACGGCGTCGATGATCGGTTGGCCTCTGCGCTGGTCATGTTGGGTCCGAACACGCGCAACAACGGCAGTATCGCGCTGGTGAAGGGTTCACATCGCTGGGGCGTGCTGGACCACTACAGCGACGAGATCACCACCAGCTACAAGCAGTGGTGCATCACGCCGGAGGCGCTGCGCGAGCACATCACCGATGAGTCGATGATCATCCCGATCGAGGGCGACGCTGGCGACGTCTGTTTCTTCGACTGCCGGATCGTACACGGCTCAAACCACAACTTCTCCCCCGCGCAGCGCTACAGTCTGATCTACGCCTTCGCCGCCATCGACAACGTGCCAAGCGGCGTCGAGAATCCCCGTCCCGATTGGGTGGTGGCGCGCCAGTTTGAGTCGGTTACCGATGAAGTGCCGGAGCCGGCGGCTTGCAATAAACTACTTGGGGTGGGCGGGGCAAAGAGGAAATAGAGTCAACCACTGACGGCTAAAGCGCGTCCGCTTGTCCCTAGCCGTTACCCCGCCGCTACGGAGTAGGCTGAAACTATAGGCTCGTTGACAAGAGCCCTTGCCCGGATATTCCGGGCGGCGTTGCAATCAGCATGAGCTTGATGCCCACACTGCTTGCAACAAAATCTTGATTGACAGGAGCGATTACCGCGTTCGACATGTCCACACTGGGAGCACATCTGAGAGGTATACTGGGGATCAACGATCTTGATCCGCACGCCTGCTTGTTCCGCTTTATAGGCGATAAACTGCCTCAGTTGATCGAATCCCCAAGACCCCATGCGGTTACGTTGCGGCTTGCGAAACCGTATCCGCTCACGGATGCCTTTGAGGTCTTCCAAGGCTATGCCGCGTCCGGTGTCTTTGGCCTTCGCAACGAGTCGCTTAGAGAGGACATGATTGGTATTGCGACGAAAGCGTGCTTCGCAGTCCGCAATGCGTTTGAGCTTCTTGCGGATGCGCTTGCGTCGTCTGTGATTAGCGGCCAAGTCCGCTGCTGATTGAAGGGCTTGTTTGAGCGTCTGGCACTTGACCCGGACCGCCTCAATATCCTCGCCGGTATGAAGTGCGCCGTCAGAGTCGGTGGCAAGGTTCTCGACGCCAAGGTCAATACCAAGGAAGTCATCGGTATCACACGGCGGCTCGGGTTCGTGCTCGACGGTGGCCATGAGGAACCACGTACCATCTTTGCGTCGCACCAGTTCGGCAAACAGCTTGACGTTGCCGAACTGGTCGGCTTGGTAGTCGCCCATCACCATCGGGATGTTGTGGCGTTGCCCATCCGCTGTCTTGATGTTGAGTTGCTCCAAGCCCTTGTAACGGAAGGCTCCCTTTCGGTAGGGAACAGCCGCCAAAGGACGAAACGACACCGGCTTGGACTTGTCGCGCTTGTAGCAAGCCGCTACTTGGGCAAAGGTCAGGATAGCAATATCGGCGGGCAGGTCAAACTGCTCACGCACTTCATAGTAATACAGTTTGTGCAGCGCATACGAGTTAGCCAGCTTGCGTTCAAAGGCACGCTCAGCCACCCAGTTACACGCGGCGTTAAAACGGCACATCGTCTCTGCAAGCGAGTTGGCTTGCTCTGCCGTAGGAAGGAGCTTGATTTGAATAACCCGTTTCATAATAGAAGATACAACTATTGGACGGCAGGCTGTCAAGCTATGTCGGCCTTCACTCAGGGAGCACAAGGCCCCATCGTTCAGGCCGCTCCCTTTTCCCCTGACGCCTAAAGGCGACAGTCCCCAAGGGAGACTGTTATGGGGTTTATATAGTTATTGTCCCGGTTTAACAAAATGGCTTAACTATGCCTTAAGGCTTGGCACGGTTAAACGAGGGAACGCCAGCGACCGTCGGTGCGTTTGGCGCACCTTGTCGCGTTGCAATAGGAACAACGACGCCGTCCTGCCACCGTTCTGCCGCGAGAAAGTCTATGCAAGACTGCTTATCGGGAAACTTGTCAAGCAGCGCCATTAATGGGTAGTGGTCTATTTTGAAATCTGCTTGCCTGACATGGAGCCACTACCCATAGCATGTCCAAGAGCAAGCCCAAACGACCACGCGACACCAACCAACTGGCTCACACGGTTGTTCACGAGGTGATCAACCGAGTGGGACAGCGATCAATCTGCCCACCTCCACGCTAACCACACAAGTCCCTCCAAAAAAATCGGGGACGATCCACATGACTGGATCGTCCCCTCTCCGCATGTAGTACGACGACAATCTACGATGTCAAGCTACTTGGATCGGATCGGCTGCCGCTGTATTACACACATAGGTGCGTCGAGATCGGCTGACGGGACTTTGGCGGCCGTCTTGGTGGGCAGCGTATATCTTTCATCCGCTGCCAGGAATGTCAATTTCAAAATCACTCTTTTTCGCGCTTGGCGTAGACCTGGATAACCCGATTTCCCGCCTTTGCGATCTCTTTCACTAGGAAGTTTTGCTTGGCCAAGCCTCGCAAAATTTTATTCGTCTTGTCGGAATCGAACAGCTTTACTTGTGTCTCAAGCTGCCCCTGCTGACGCATATCCTCTAGAATATCTCGCACCTCAGCCGCGGTCATAGGTGTATCAGCCGAGGCGAATAGTTGACGAACCGCCTCGGTCGGCCCCATGCGCGGTATTTCCTCCTCTTCAATAACTTCAATAAATTCCTCATCGTAGAAGTTTAGAGCGAACTCAAGCGTGGGGTCTGAGTGTTTCTGCACCAGTTCCGCCTCGGCCTGTTCCAATTGCTGAACCTTTGCTTTCAGGTCGGCAATTTCGATTTTCGTCTCCTTTATTCTCTCCCGCAGTCGGTTGAAGAGGCGATTCATCGGAGTCAGAGCAGTATTTTTCGTCATCGGTATTTCCTTTCTTTAGGCTTGACAATATGAGCGACTCCTTCCACTTTATGTAAATAATGGTGGGCCTCTAATACGAGGATACATCTTTGAGCTCCTTTCCTTGCTAGGTCAGGATATAAGGTGGGTCTTTTTAAGGTTCATCTAAAAAGCCTCCTTTCCTTGGACGGTTTGGACGGTTTTTGCCAAATGGTGGAGGCGGCGGGTTTCGAACCCGCTCTGCCGAATTTGAAGTTCGGTTGTCTGCCCAAGACGCGCCCCCACATTTGGTTTTCTTGGGCCGGACGGCGATGGCAGCCGTTTCGGCCCTCTTTGTAGGATAGAGGCTTTAGTTGATCCTGTCAAGGCCGTCCTGTCTATATTCACCCTCCAAACAAAAGTATCTGTTGAGTAAGTGTCTTAATTTTATTACATTTAAGGCATGTTCAACAGGGTCCAGAAAGACAAGCAGATTATGATTTTGAACTGCTTGGTAGAAGGTATGGGCGTCCGTCCGACAGCCCGGGTTGTCGGTTGCCACCGCCAGACTGTTCTCAAGTTGCTGTGCCCGGCTGGATCTTGGACATCCCAGTACTGCGACAAGCAGTTACGCAATCAAGCCTGTCGTCGCTTGGAGGTGGACGAGGCGTGGAGCTTTGTCTATGCGAAGGAGCGCAATCTGGGGCAAGCCAAGTGCGCGCCCCCATCAGGCGGGCGATGTGTGGTTGTGGGTCGCCTTCGATCCTGAAACCAAGCTAATCTCCTCTTGGCGGGTCGGCGACCAGACACTGGAGACGGCCCGAGACTTCATGGCCGACTTGAAGGAACGCCTCACGCACATCGTGTCCAGTTGACCTCGGATGGTCTCAGAGCCTATGCAGAGGCCGTTGGAGAAGCCTTCGGTTGTGATGTGGCCTACACGATGCTGGCGAAAATATACGCCTCAGACGAACTGGCGCTGAACGTGGAGAATGTCGCGGGCAATCCGGATTTAGAGAAGGTGAGCACGTTTGACGTCGAACGGCAAAACCTCACGATGAGGATGTCGATGCGGCGGTTCACGCGGCGCACCAACGGCTTCTCGAACAAGAATATCAACCACGCCCATGCCGTCGCTTTGCACTTTCTTCAGGCTTTGTTGCACGAAAAACGGTAACTCGTTAGAAAACAATAATTTACGAAATTTGATGTTAAAACGCTAACTTACTGTAAAACAACGACTTATAGATATTCATGCAACAACGCCCTTTCTTCACTACAACTTCTGCCGCATTCACCAGAGCATTGACATAACCCCCGCGATGGCCGCAGGGGTAACGGATCACCTCTACGATATAGACTAGATCGTAGAGCAAGTTGCCCGACAAAGACCCAATCCGAAGCGACCCAAGACATACCAAAAGGCTAAGGCCAAACGACATGAAAAAAGAAGATGAAGATCGCCAAGATCGAATGGTATATCGGATATTCTGTTGGATAGTAGGAGTGGGGATAGTAGGACTTTGTTCCTACAAGTTGATCGTTAAGATCGTGGAATGGACGACGGATTGGACGCCTCTTGAGTGGGCCTTTTGGGTACTCGTGATTTTAAGCGTTATGTGGATGTTCAGCGATAAGAGTCGCTAAATTTCAAAATAGACCACTACCCATTAATGAGTTAATTTTGCTTAAATTTTTCATGCCTTAACCATAAACAAAAACAGGACTTTATGTCAAAGGCCAATTCTTGGAGATAGTTTGCTCCTTCATTTGTTGGGAAGAATAGGAAGGCCATTAGATTTTTTGAACTCTATTTCCTTGTGCGTCTTTGCTATTAGCAGGTACCTGTAAGATGTCGGAGGATGTGTTCCGGCAAGACTATTGGCTCCCATTGGGTCCTTTTCTGATATGCGACGCCAAAAATCCTCAACTCCCTTAGTCGGATACCCAGCCCTTGACATAAGATACATGCCGATATAGTCTGCCTCCTGTTCAAACGCTTGACTATGTGCTGCTGCTCCAACCATCATTCCAGAGCGCCCTAAATCGCTTGTTCGATTTATAGTATTTGTAGCAACCTCTATTGATGTTTGTACTATTGTTCCTATGAGCCATCCCGTTAGAGCGTTTGCCCTCTTTTTAGATATATGCCCCCCAGTGCAATGGGCAATCTCATGTGCTATTACCATTGCGAGCTCGTTGTCGTTAGCAAACTCAAGCATACCAGAGGACACCCACACGCTCTTGCCATTTGTCCACGCATTGACTCCGCCGCCCTCAACTACGCTAATATTGTAGTCGCATGTCGGCTTTGATTGCATAACTACTTTAATCTCTCTGTTGTTGCGCCTAACAACAAAAGTTACTGGTTTATGCTTAGTGATACTTCCTTCAAGTGCCTCTATAAAGTTGCTCTTAGGAGTATAGTCTATCCTCTTGGTTCCGTGTATCTCTCTCTGAACTCTTTTTGTGTATGATTGGATGAAAGTACTATCTATTTTTACTATGGTATCTCCAACTTTTAAGCCCCCGCGATCTGCGGGGGAATCAGGCACTATCCCTATTATTATAGGAAGTTTGGGGATGTGGCTTAGTTTATAATATCGTAAGAATAATCTCTTATGGACATCGCTCATTTCCGACTTGTGGACATACACTTTGTCAGTATAATAAAATCCATAGCGATAACGAATGTTAGAACCACACATTTCGGAGTTATTCCACAGTATTGGCTCTGCAATGCTATCTATTCTTGCCTCCAATCGCTTGGCATACTGAAATGCTGGCTCTATCTGATAGACCATCTCATCTAATAATTCAGGGGAGGATATAGTCGGTCGCTTTGTTTGTGGTGCAGCGCAAGCAATAAGAGCAATAATCAAGAGAATAAGTGGCATATCAGACTTCCCTCTAGACTTAAGGATAGATTCGGCGGGCTTTTCTCGATGAGGCCGGGCCTTGTTCTTGCCGCACGGGATGTCCCAGCGGTTCCGCTTATTCACCCGACAACAGGGAGCTACCCCGCGCCTAAATTGGGTTATTGTATTCACGGAGACCCGACTGCTATCGCGTCCCGTGCTGGCAAGAACGATGTTATAGTATCTAGATCGTATTTATAATTCAAGTGTTTGTGCTGACAGTGTGTGCGTACTTGCACAAAAATAAGTTGCCGATATATTGCCATATAAGCCTCCTCACGTCATTCGTGCACAAATGGCGACTGGGGTTATCAAGGCTTCTTTGCGGCCAATGGTCGGGCGGTAGCGTGACGTGTGGACGACCATTGACTACTCGCTGCCGGTTGGGACATATTCAACCGACAGCCTGTTTTTATGGCAAGATACCGACAACTATGTCGCAGCGGCCATAAATGCTTGCCTCCTATCAAGTGTCGAACAAGACACCCTTGATAGGCATGGGCAATATCACCCGCTGCGACCAACGCGGCTCGGCGGCAGGATGGCGCGCATCCCCTGCCGCGCCGCTAAAGAGGAGTTGCCGTAATGATAGCGCAAGCATACGCTTACGGTATTTCCCCCGATTGAAGACATTAGATATATAAATCCCAACGGAATGATAAGTTATGGGCGTTCGGACCGTCGAGCAGATCCTAGATGGCGAACACTTCGACACGCCGCCCGTGCTGGGCCGTCAACAGAAAGCCCAGCAACAACTCGTCTTTTAACACAACACACAGGAGAAACATAGAATGATTGAGCAGTATTTACTTCCCGCACTTGCTATATTAGCTCCGTTTTTAATACCGGCATATAGGCGATACAAGAATAGGCCCGTATCAAATTGTCGAATCGAGCAAGAATTAGCAAAAATACGTAAAAGGACAGGTAAGTACGAATTCAATGATCTTGATCTAGGATATATAGTTGACCAACTCAAGATTAAATTCAAGGATCGCCTGCCGGAAGCATTCAGGGGCGAGCATCCTGACGATAGAAAAGCCGCTCTCTTTCGATTTTTGCATTGTAGAAAAGGGTGGGTAAGCGGACAAGAACAATTTGGAACCTGTCCCGTTACCTACAAAGTGCCATATAGGTATAGGCGTAAAAGCCCATAACTTATCATTCCGAATCCCAATAAAATGGCGGAATTCTGGTTTAACAGGATGGCCGAGCACTGGACGGTGCCGCAGCGGCTAGATCTGGTCGAGCACGTGCGGCGGGGTCGGGTGCAACTGGTGCAGATGGGGACGTACGGCCCCATGTTCTACGGCTTGGCCGACGATGCAGAGGTCGAGCGCAGTTGGGCGGGCATGCCCCTCATTGGCATCGAGGAGAATCTGGCCCTGGCCAGCGATCTCATCCCGCGCGTCCAGGAGGCTGGAGCCAAGGTGGTGGGGCAGTTGAGCTTGGGCTGGATCTATGGAGATCACGAGACGGGCAAGGGGCTGTTTGGCAATTGGGCGCGGATCTGGACCGAGGATTTATTGGGACCGCCCCCCTGCGATGAGGTGGCCGTAGCCCTGCAGCGCACAGTCGGCGGAAAACTGCGCTGCTGGCCCATAGAGGGTAGGCCGTACCGGACTTATAGCGGGTGTATGTGCAATCCCCATTGGCTGGCTCTGTTGAAGCCCATGGTCAAAAAGGCCATTGAACTGGGCATGGACGGCTTTAACGCGCACCACAATTTCGAGCAATTCTGCCAGTGCGCCCATTGCCGCCACTATTTGCTGGAGCATTTGGCCCGGGAATTTAGCGACGACGAGCTGCAGCGCGGGCTCGATCCAGCCGGGCCGCCGGCCACGGCCGAATACAGTGCCCCCATAGCCGTGCACGCTGCGGCACCGCGGGATTTGCGCCAGCGGATCGAGCGCTTGCTGGCTCGGTTGGTGTGCCGACGGCGCAAGGAATTCTTCGACGAGTTGTTCGTGGACTACGGCCGCGCCCTCAAGCCGGATTTGCTACTGGCCCAGTGGTACCACAAATACGAGCTGTCGGCTTGGGACGAGCGCTGCCTGTTGCCGGATGAGGATTGGGCCCAGGGCGAGGATTACATCTGGTACAGTCAGGGTGGCAACAAGAACTTCAGCAATGTGGCCCAAGGGCACCTGGGCGATACGGGCTTGTCAGCGCGCCATGCGTACGCCATGAGTGGGGGCAAACCCATGGTTCTCAACAAGTACGACGGCCACCGTTTGCGCCTGTCCATCGCCGAGGCGGGAGCCAACCACAGCGCGGCACTGGCCTTTCACTGGGGCCAGGACGCCAATAGCGATTACGCCCTGGAAGATTACATGGGGCCGGTGTGCCGCTATCAGCGTTTTTTGGCCGACCACCAGGAATTGATCCATCCGGCCCGTCCTTGGTCGCAGGTGGGCTTGGTGTACCCGCGTCGGGCCGAGCTGGAGCAGGAGGCGGACTGCGTGGAGCCGCTCAAGCAATTGGGGCGCTATATGGAGGATGGCCACGTGTTGTTCGACATGCTCTTGGAAGCCCAATTGGTGGCCAAGGGCGATGGATACGCCGCGCTGGTGCTGCCCGGAATTGAGCGCCTGACAGCGGCCGAGGGTGCTTTTTTGCGGCGCTATGTGGCCGGCGGCGGCAAGGTGGTATTCGCCGGTGCGACCGGGGATTTGGATGTGGACGGGACGCCGCATGAAACGGGTTTATTGGCCGACTGGCGGAGCGAGGTGCCAGCAGGGGTGCAGTACCTGGGCGAACGGACATGGGGGCCGGAGAAAGTGGCGCTGCGCCCCGAGCAGGAGGTGCCGGTCTATCCAGTGGCCCAGCGGGACGCGTTGGGACGGCAATTCCTCACGGGCTTGCAGGACTTGCTCGGGGCGGCGTGGCTGGAGACGGACGCGCCGTGGTTCGTGCGGGTGCGGGCCTGGCAACCGGACGGAATCGAGGCAGTGGTCTTGCACTGGGTCAACTATCGCCAGGACGAGAGCAGCGATATCGAGGTGCCGCAGCCCGTCGGGCCGCTGCAGGTGAGGCTGGCGGTACCGGATGGGCAAAGGGTGGAGCGGGTTGAATGGCTCTATCCAGAGCGAGAGGAGGCCGTGGTTTTGCCGCACCACAGGTGCGCCGGACGAGTGTATTTTGAGGTGCCGAGTTTGATCGTCTATGGGCTGAGCGTGGTGTATTTGGACTGACTAATTTTTGGCGAGGCTCGACGAGAAAAATGTCAGACGATGAGGTGCCGTATCTGGTCGGTGCGGGATCGGCTGACCCGCACTCGCGCACCGTTGTTAAGCGTGGCGACATAACCGCCCTCGCCGTCGCTTTCGAGGTGCGCAATCGCGTTTACGGCGACGATGGCGGAGCGGTGGACGCGCAGGAAGCGGCGCGGGTCGAGCCTTTTTTCTAAATCGCCCAGCCCCGCGCCGCACAGGTGGCTGCTGTCGGTGGCGTGCAGCTTGGCGTAGTCCCCGGCGGCCTCGATCCACAGAATATCCTCCGTCGCCACCGGAACGATCTGGCGGCCGACGCGAACGAGGAGGCGGTCCTGGGTAGTCGTTTGTCGCAACAGGCCCTGGAAGGAATCGAGGTTGATGCGTCCCTTGCGCTCCAATGCTCGGCGTACGGCTTGGGCGAAGCGCTCCCGTTCATAGGGTTTGAGCAAGTAATCGACGGCGTTGATCTCAAAGGCGCGCAAAGCGAACTTGTCATAGGCGGTAGAAAAAATGATGGCGGGCATGAAGTCGAGGTGGCCCAGGACTTCGAAACCAGAGAGCCCCGGCATTTGCACATCGAGGAAGACTAAGTCAGGTCGTTCGGCGTTTATGGTTTTTACCGCAGTTTCTCCGTCGCCGCATTCAGTTAGCACTTGGATCTGCGGGAAATCGGCCAAATACTCGCGGATCAACTGGCGGGCAAGGGGTTCGTCGTCGACGATGAGAGCTCTCATTACTGCGGCTCCAAGGGCAGGGAAAAATCGATTTGGAAACCGCCGTCAGCAGGCGTCTGTAACCTGAGCTGAGCCTCGTCGCCAAAGAGGTGCCGCAGGCGTTCGTCGCTGTTTTTCAAGCCGGTTCCCAGCGCCTTTAACTCCTCCAGCGACCGGTCGTTTACACCGATCCCCGTATCGCGCACGACGATCTGCAAAAGCCCCTTAGTAGTCCGAATCTGGACGAGCAGTTTGCCCCCTTCCGGCGCGGGAGCGATGCCGTGCTTGATGGCGTTTTCCACCAAGGATTGGAGGATCATTGGCGGTATGGGAGCGTCGAGAGCTTCGGGGTCAATGTCTAATTCGACGCTTAGCCGTTCGGCTAGGCGTTTCTGCTCTAACTGCACATAGGCTTGGGTGAAGGCCACTTCCTCGCGCAATGGAACCAGCGGTTGCTCGGAGCTGTCGGTGGCGTAGCGCAGGAGTTCGGCTAGGCGGGCGATCATGTGGCGCGCCTCCTCCGGGTCGCGGGAGACCATTGCACTGATGCCGTTGAGGGTATTAAAGAGAAAGTGGGGATTGAGTTGGGCTTTGAGAATGGCCAGTTCTTGCTCGCGGGTGAGAGCGAGCAGTTCGGCAGTCTGTCTTTCGCGCCAACGTATCTGCTGGGCCGAACGGACGATGTGGTAAAAGGAAAACTGCACAAGGTAAAGAAAGAAAAAGCCCAGCAGGGTCCATTCGCTGAAGTTGCGCATCTGCTGGGCCTCAGTCGGCCCAGCCATTAAGTGGACCCACCCAGCGATTGCTTCAAAGCCGCCGACCGCATAAAGAGGGGCGATGAGCGCGTGAACGGCGATTTTCCAACCCCAGCCCGCCCGATCCATCCGGCGGACCGTCAAAAGCCAGACGGGAATGCTGAGTAAGGCCAGTATCGCGTTGCCTTGGAGTTGGTGGAGAACTGCCATCGGAAAAGATACTTGCACCATCTGTGCATAATACGTGGCGAATGCAAAGGCGTAGAGGCCCCAGCCTAGGCCAGCCAAGGCGACGCCCCACCAAGTGATCCGCGGGAGCGGTATGGGCAATTCAGCGTTCATCTATCGGCAAATTGCGAATCGCGGAAACAGGCCGGTCGGCGTCCAAGTAAGCCCTGCTCCCAGTACCAGTTAATCGTCCGCGTCAATCCTTCCTCTTGGTCTGTGTAGACTAGGCCCAACTCCTCGGCGGCACGGCTTCCATCGGCGCGGAAGCCGTGTGCGGTGAGGCGATAGGTCTCCCACGACAGGACCGGCGGTCTGCGGGTCAGGCGCGAAAGGGCCTCGCCGCCGAGCGCGTAGGGCGCGGCTAGTGGAGCGGGAATGGTCGGCGGCGACCAGCGCCCGGCCAAGCCACAGACCAGTCGGCCGAGTTCGGTCAATTTGCCGACCGTGCCCGCGAGTATATAGCGCTCTCCGACTTGGCCATTTTCAGCCGCCAACACGTGTCCCCGAGCCGCGTCGTCAATGTACACCAAGCTCATCCAGCCGGGAAAGAGCGCGGGGACCCGACCGTTGAGCAGGTTAATGATAAAGCGCCCGGAGGGTTTGCGGTCGCCCGGACCGTAGATGGCAGCGGGCTGGACGCAGATGAGCGGCACTCCTTTGTCCACATACTCGAACGCCACCTGCTCGGCTGCGTACTTGGCCTTTTCATAATGCGAGAGAAAGTAGCCGCGATGAACCGTTGTCTCGGTGGCGACTTGGCCTTTGGCCTCGCCAATGCAGGCGGCGGTACTGGTATAGACGACCTTGGCGACGCCGACGGTCAACGCCGCTTCCATGGCATTGCGGGTCCCCTCGGTTTCAGTGGTCAGGAGTTCGGCCTCGTCCAATCCCCACAAGTCGTAGAGTGCTGCGGCGTGGAAGAGGGTATCGCAACCTGCGAGCGCGGCTTCGATGCTAGTGCGGATGAGGATGTCGCCGCGGACGATTTCGACGCCTAGGGCCTCCAGCGCCTCGGTCTGACTAGTGGGCCGCGCCAGCACCCGGACTTGGGTGCCGCTAGCGACGAGGGCGCGGACCAAGGCCCCGCCGACAAAGCCGGTGCCGCCGGTGACCAACGCCCGCATTAGGCGGCGGCTTCGGCCCCGAGATGTTGGCGCAGAAAGACGCGCAGTGGTACGTCCTCATCGGTGGGCGAGGTGTAGCCGTAGCCGCCGCTAGGTGAATATCCCAGTAGCTGGCGGCGGATCGGGTCGGAGCGCTCAAAAAGGTGTTCGACGGTCTGGTCGTCGCGGGGGCGGAGCCAGCGATACGAGTAGCCGTAGAAGAGTACCTTGCGGGCGACCGCAGAGGCGTTGGAACTGGCCGAGTGCCAGATCCGGCGGTCGAAGAGCACCGCACCGCCCTGCGGCACTAGCACGGGGACGGCGTTGCGGGGCAAGGAGCCGTCGTCGGGGATGTCGTACGCGTCCAGCAAATGGCTGCCGGGTACGACCCAGAAATTGGCGCGGCCTGCTGCTGAACAGTCGCTGAGGAAATAGGCCATCTTGACCGAAATTCGCGGCCGAGGGCTAGACTCGATTTCGTGGTTGACGCGGCCCGAGTCTTGGTGCCAGCCCTGCATCTCAACTTGGCAGTTGCCGGGCGCGGCGGCCGGACTGTAGGCGAGGACGGTGTGGTAAATTTGGATATTCCAGCCGAGTGTTCCCCAGATCTTGGGCAGTGCTCGAGGCCAATCGACCAAGTCTAGGTAGCTCTCGTCGCGCCAAACCATGTCGCGGACAGTCAGCCGGTCGTAGGGGCCAACGCCGCGCTTTTGGCGTTCCTCGGCGTCAATTCGGTCGGAGACTTCCACGAGTGCGTCAACCATGTCGGGAGGAAGCATCTCGTCGAAGACGAGGTAGCCGCGCTGTGCAAATTCTAGGCGCTCAGCCTCGGTCAACGCGTACTGCAAGCAAGAAGCATCCATGGAAGCCCCCATCCAAGCGACGAGCCATGCGTCGCCAATTCTGGCGACGGACTACTGGGCCGCGAACTACAGATCGTATCCTACTTCGCCGTGCTCGCCCACGTCGAGCCCGCTGGTCTCGGTCTCTTCATCTACGCGCAGGCCGCTGACTAAGTCGATGACCTTGAGAATGATAAACGAGACGATTAGGGTGTAAACGGCTGCGCCGATACCAGCGAAGGCTTGGATGCCAAATTGCTTGCCCATGTTGAGGCCTTCTTCTGTGCCACCCAAGGTGGTCGAGGCGAAGAAGGACACCAGCAGAATCCCTACCAAGCCGCCGAAACCGTGAACCCCTACTACGTCGAGCGCGTCGTCGTACCCGCAGGTGCGCTTGAGCCAAGTGGCGGCCCAATAGGCGACGACACCGGAGCACAGGCCGATGGCAAAAGCGCCGAGCGGCCCCACTGTGCCCGAGGCCGGAGTAATGGCCGCTAGCCCGGCGATGGCGCCGGTGGCAAAACCGAGCGCACTGGGTTTGCCGTTTTTGATCCATTCGATAAAGATCCACGTCAGCGCCGCGACGCTGGGCGAGATTTGGGTGACCACGACTGCCATAGCTGCCTGCCCATTCGCTGCCAAGGCACTGCCGCCGTTGAAGCCGAACCACCCCACCCAGAGCATGGCCGTGCCGACGAGGTTCATGGTCATGTTGTGCGGGGGCATGGGCTGCTCGGGATAGCCGGTGCGCTTGCCGACGAGGATCGCGGCGACCAACGCGGCCGCCCCGGCGGTGATGTGGACGACTATGCCGCCGGCAAAGTCAAAGACGCCCATTGCGCCGAAGTAGCCGCCCTCTCCCCAGACCATGTGCGTGATGGGCAGATAAACCAATACGCACCACAGCCCGCTAAACCACAGCACGGCCGAAAACTTCATGCGCTCGGCAAAGGCACCGACAAAAAGCCCGGGGGTGATGATGGCAAACGTCATCTGGAAGACGAAGAAGAGCAATTCCGGGATGGTGCCCGAGAGGCTATCTTGGGTGACGCCGCTGAGAAAGGACTTGGACAGGTTGCCGATGAAGGGGTTGTTTTCCGTAAAGGCCAAGCTGTACCCGAAAATGGTCCACAAGACCGTAATCAGAGCCGCAATCCCAAAGCAGTGCATAAAGACCGAGAGCACGTTGCGAGTGCGGACCAGACCAGCGTAAAACATGGCCAAGCCGGGGATCATCATAAAGAGGACCAAGCCGGTGGAAATCAGAATCCAGGCCGTGTCGCCAGTGTCGAGCTTGTCTTGGGCGAAGGTGGCATTGGGAACTGCAAAAGAAATAAAAGCTAGCAGGGCGAGGAGGCCCCACTTTCTGCGAACCAGCATGTCGAACCCCCTTTTAGGTGCGATAGGTGGAATACGTGCGAGAGCAAGTTTATATAAATAAGAAAATTTAAGCTCTCGCCCAAACGCTGATCGCAAAGTTGTCAGATCAAAACGACAAAAATGGCGGGAAAGGGGCACAATTTTGCAGCGAAAGGTGCGGCGTTAGTGGAGTAATAGTTCGCGAATCGCCTGCTGCCGATAGGCAAAAATGCGTTTGAGTTGGAGTTTGACTAGGGGCAAGGGTTTAGGCGGCATGGCCGCGAACGATTTGGTCCATGACTTGGCTAGTGCGGGCGGCGCTTGCTCCGGTACTGGGGCATTCGCCCCGGCCCAACAGCGCATCGACTACCGTCTCGATCAAGGGTTGCTGGACGTGTTGGGGCGGGTCGATGGCGAAGGTTTGGGTCCCGGCGTTGGTAGTCAATTCGACCGGGGTGAAGGCGAACGTGGAAAAGGCGATCCGGCCCTTGTCGCCGGCGATTTCGATCTGGTCGCAGCGCTGGTCGGCGGCGAAATTCCAGACTCCTGCGCCGAGTGCGCCGGACTCGAAGGCAAAGCTGGCGGTAACGGCGTCTTCGGCACGGTAGAGACCGGCTTGGTTGGTGGCGTGGCCCGAGGCGTGGGCGATAGGGCCGAGCAGAAAGTCGAGGAAGTCGAGCTGATGAGAGGCTAGGTCGAAGAAATGGCCGCCGCCTGAGATTTCTGGGACGACGCGCCAAGGCAGGTCGTCGGGATCTTCTGACGCGGGTTGGTAGAGCGCGATGGAGGCGAAGCGCACCGCGCCGATGGCCCCTTCCTCGACCAGCGACTGGACCTTGAGGAAAGCGGGCAGAGCGCGGCGGTAGTAGGCGACGAAAAGCGGCACCCCGGCCCGGTGGCAGGCGTCGATCATCGCCAAGCACTCGCCGTGGTTGCGCGCCATTGGTTTTTCGACGTAAACAGGTTTGCCGGCTCGGGCGACTTGGGCCGTGTAGTGGGCGTGGGTGTCGGGGGGCGTTGCGATATAGACCGCATCGACGTCTGGGTCGGCGATGAGTGCGTCGGCTTGGTCATACCACTTGGGCACGCCGTGGCGCGCGGCATAGTTGCGGGCTTTGTCTGCATCGCGGCGCATGACCGCCACCAGTTCGGAATCGCGAGTCTTGTACAGGGCCGGGCCGCTCTTTACTTCTGTGACGTCGCCGCAGCCAATGATGCCCCAGCGAATTGTAGCCATGAAACGTTCTCCAGACGAGTGAGTTAGGCGGCCTGTTGGACGATAGCGAGCAAGCCGTCGCCGTATTTTTCGGCCTTAGCCGGGCCGATGCCGTGCGCCAGCTTGAGTTCTTCGAGGTTGGCAGGCCGCAGCAGGACGATATCGCGGAGCGTGCGGTCGCTGGCGACGACGTAGGGAGGAACCTTTTCGTCGCGGGCCACTGACATGCGATAATGGCGCAGTGCATCGAAGAGGGCTTGGGCTTTTTCGTCGAAATTCCCACCAGGGTCGGGTGTGTGAGGCTTCGACCCGAGCTCAGCCGAAGGCCGGACGCGTGCGGTGCGGGCTGCTGGGACCGGAGCCGATTTTGGCGGCAGCAGCAAGCGCGCGGGCCGCTCGGCGTGAATGACTTGGCGTCCTTCCTCCGTGAGGATTACGACCGGTCGCTCACCGCCGGAAAAATCGACCCAACCGGCCGTAACCAGCCGGCGCAAAAGCTGCAAAAGCCACCGTTCGGAATATTCCTTGAGGATGCCAAAGGTCGGGGTCCGATCTAAGCCGTCGCGTGCCAAGCGTGCGTCCTCGGTGCCGCGCAGGAGCTTGGCCGCCATTTGGATGCCGTAGCGTCTGTGCAGACGGGCGACCGCGCACAGGGCCTTGCGCACGGTGGTGGTGACTTCTGTGGCGTCGCCGGCCTCGGCATGGGAGAGATTACGGCAGACGTCGCAGCGGCCGCAGCCCGAGAGCGTTTCCTCCTCGTCGCCGAAGTAACGCAGGATCGCGTCGTGGCGACAGGACCCGCCCTCGCTCCAGCGCATCAGTTCCAAAAAGAGATTCCACTTGTGCTGGACTACCGCTTGGTCGGGAGCACGGCCGTTGGCATCGCTTTCGATTAGGTGGCGTCGTAGCGGCATATCGCCGGGGGAGACCAGCAGCAGGCAGTAGGCGTCTTGGCCGTCGCGCCCGGCGCGGCCTACTTCCTGATAGTACGCTTCAATCGAGCTGGGCGGGGCCAGATGGGCGATGGCGCGCACATCGGCGCGGTCAATGCCCATGCCAAAGGCATTGGTCGCCACTACGATTTGGATTTGGTCTTGCATAAAGGCGTGCTGAACGGCGTCGCGGTCTGGCCCTGCCATGCCCGCGTGATAGGCGGCTACCCGCCAGCCGTTCTCTTGCAGACGGGCGGCTTCTTCCTCAGTGCTCTTGCGGGTGGGGGCATAGACGATGGCGGTACCTAACCTTTGGTCGGGCGCACCGAGTGCTTCGGCCAGCAGCGCATCAATCCGCTGGCGGCGCTCGGCGGCGCTGTTGATTTCGGCGACTCGCAGCGAGAGGTTGGGCCGGGCAAAGCCGCGCACTAGCTGTGGGGTGTCGCTCGGCAGCCCGAGGCGTTCGAGGATCTCGTCGCGCACCACCGGCGTGGCCGTGGCGGTACAGGCGAGGACTCGACAGTCGGGCAGCTCGCGGACCAGCTCGCCAATCTGCAAGTACTCGGGCCGGAAGTCGTGCCCCCACTCGCTGATGCAGTGGGCCTCGTCCACGGCAATAAGCGAGCACTTGATCTGGCTCAGGAGGGAGCGGAAGCCAGGAAAGGTCAGCCGCTCGGGCGCGGCATAGACCAGCTTGTACTGGCCTTGGGCCACCCCGTACATGCGGCGGCCCAACTCGTCGCTATCGAGGGTCGAGGATAGGTACGTGGCGGCGAGGCCGCGCCGCTGTAGCGCTTGGACTTGATCGTGCATTAGGGCGATGAGCGGTGAAACTACTAGTGCCGTGCCTGGCAGGAGGGCGGCGGGTAGCTGGTAGGTCAAGCTCTTGCCGCCGCCGGTGGGGGCGACCAAAAGCAGGCGACCAGTGGAGAGCAGGGTTTCGATGGCTTCGCGTTGACTGGGCAGAAAACGCTCAAAGCCGAGCCGAGCCAGCGCGGCGTCGAGAACGGCTGGAGGAGGCTTGAGGGAAGAGGCGTCGCTGAGCAGGAGGACGTTTTTATGTTCGGTCATTCGAGAGGATTGGATCGGCGTGGTAGCACCTTGCGGAGCAGAAAATATAAGAGTAGGGGGCGGTTTGCAAACCGCCCCTACCCTTGCAATTGGCGTGCCAGTCCAATCTTCAGAGAAAACGAGCGCGTGACGCAAAAAGCGCTGTGCAGAATACTACACAGCGCTGTATCGCTTACTGGACTCGGCCCTAGAGAGAATTCTTATGAACTTGAAGAGCTAACCGTCAGACTGCCGCTGATCCCAGGGGCCGTAGATGGCCAGCGTAGTGCCGGGATGCTGGATGTTGACGAAGAGCACTTGGCCGTCGGGCGAGAAGGTCGCGCCGGCGAATTCGGAATTGTTCATGCGGTTGTGCCCAAAGCGGTAGATCTGGCCTGCAGGCGTTACGCCGACTAGGTTGTTTTCCCCGCTGCCGTCCTCGCAGACGATCAAGTCGCCAAAAGGCGAGACCGTGAGGTTGTCGGCGTTGTCGACTAGGTCACCGTCGTTCGGCTCGACGAACAGTTCGAGCGTCCCCGGTGCCTTGCCTTCATCGGCCGTGCCCTCGTGCGGGCTAGGATGGTAGCGGAAGATCTGCCCCTTCTTTTTGCGACCGCCGCTGGTGCAGACAAAGTAAATCGCGTCGCGGCCGTACCACATGCCCTCGCCGCGGGCAAAGCGGGCGCAGCCTTTGCCCTCAAAGCCCTGAATGCGCAAGTCGTTGTCTGGCGATTCGACGTTTTCTATATCGACCCAGCGCACGGCGAGTGGCTCGCCTGGGGGCACCAGCGCTTTGTCCCAGTTGCGGGTGTCCAAGCCGGGATGGTCGATTACGGCCAAGGCTTGCAGCCGCCCAGCTATTAGTTTGCCCGGTGCGTCGGGGATGTAGCGGTAGATCAAGCTGTCGCCGGTATCTTCGGTCTGATAGACGATTCCCGAGCGGGGATCTACGGCGACGGCCTCGTGTACAAAGCGCCCCATGGCCTTAAGCGGCACTGGCGCGGCACGGCCGATTTCTGTGGTGGCGGGGACTTCGAAGTTGTAGCCGTGGTCTTTTTCGATCGGCCCTTCAATCCGCTGGGTGGTCTCTTCGCAGCTAATCCAGCTATGCCAAGGGGTCGGCCCGCCGGCGCAGTTGCGCACCGTACCGGCCAAGCTGAGAAATTTCCGCTCCACTGCGCCGGTTTGCGCGTTGTACACGATGTTCGTGGTGCCGCCCAAGGACGGCATCTGGCCTTGGCCCCAGTCGTACAGATCTTCTTTGGGCAGTTTGCCCAGATTCTCGTTGTCGTCGCCAAAGGCACCGGCTTCTTTCGACCCGGGGCTCAGCTCTTGGTTGCACACCAAAACGACGCGGCCCTCTGGCCCGGGGAAGGCAGCCATCCCGTCGGCTGCGCCCGGCAATCGCAGGCCGTCGTCCATGAGTTCGCCAGCTCGTGCGAGAACCCGATAGCTAAATCCCTCGGGTAGGTCGAGGATGCCTCCGGGATCGGGCACGAGCGGTCCAAAGCTGTTTTCGGGCGCGGGCGCTGGAGCGCCCCAAGCGAGGTGGCGGTGGAGGCCGGCAAAGCCGATGGAAACGGCTGCGGCGCTTTTGAGGAATTGGCGTCTAGAAACGGGCATGAGATTGTCTCCGATAGTTAAGAGGCATGAGAGCGGCTCGAAGGGGCTTTATATAAAAATACCAAGGTGTATCTCATGGTCAATCCGCAGATGGACGCAGATAGACGCAGAATAGGATGCACAAGACGATCCATCGCTCGAATCGTTCAAATCATGCCGCATTGCTATACTAAGATAATGCGATTCCAAAAACCCCAGTGGCACGACGAGTTGCCCTCGACCAATACTACCTTGGTTGAGTGGCTGCGCGAGGGGCGGGACCTGCCCGACGGCTTCGTGCTTGCCGCTCGTTCCCAGACCGCTGGCCGGGGCCGCTACGAACGGCAGTGGCTCGCTCGGCCCGGTCGCAATCTGACCTTTTCCGCGCTATTGCAGACGGCTGCGTCGCCGTTGCAGTTCCTGTCACTGCCGCAGGCCGCGGCTTTGGGCGTGGTCGCCTATTTGGAGGAAAATGGCTTGGCGGCGCAGACCAAATGGCCCAACGACGTGCTAGTGGATGGCCGCAAGATCTGCGGCATTTTGGCCGAGCGCTGCAATGGGGTCGTCCTCGGCATCGGCCTCAACGTCAACATGGATGCCGACGAGGCGGCGGCCATCGGCCAGCCCGCTACCTCGCTGCGGATTGAGACGGGGATTGAGCGCGATATCGAAAGGGCGTTGGACGAGGTGCTGGCGCATTTGCAGGTGTGGATCGGGCGTTGGGAAAAAGGCGGCTTTGCGGCGCTGAGTGCGGGGTGGGAGTCGCACTGCGCCAACTTGGGCCAGTACGTCGCAGTCGGTGAGTACACGGGCGTGGTGCTGGGCTTTGGCTCCGCCGGGCAACTGCTGCTGCGCGAAGACGACGGGACGCGGCGCGAGGTGTGGACCGGGGATGTGGCTTAGCTTATGCGCGCCAGCACCTCCATGTAAAGAAGGGGCAGTTGACGTGCTAGGCGTAGTCTTGGAAGTTCTAACGAGTAGTGGAGATAAGGCCCACGAAACTTGCAAAAAAGGAACGGACATGGGAGCCACGCACGTCACCGTAACCATTCGCAACCCGGCTGCGCCACACCGCACTTGGGAAGGGCTATTTCTGGTCGATACTGGGGCGACGGATTGCCTCGTCCCAAGGCAGCACCTCGAAGCCATCGGTCTTGAGCCGAAAAGTCAGCGGACGTATGAGTTGGCCAATGGAACCGAACTCAAGCTCGACATCACGACCGCGGATATCGAATTCATGGGCGAAATCGTCGGCGGCACGATTATCTGCGGCGCGGATGACGCCGAGCCGCTGCTGGGGGTGACGGCCCTCGAATCGGTGGGCATTGAAGTGGATCCGCTCAATCAGCGACTGAAAAGACTCCCGGCGGTGCGGCTTAAAAAGGCGGGCGAGGGAGCCGCTTAGCCAGCGCAGGCGCGAGGGCGCGAATCGAGGCATTCTGTCGAGAGGTGTGGATCGGCGATGCGGATTAGGTTATACGCGCCAGCACCTGTCCGTCGGCCACCTGATCCCCGGCATGGACTAAAATATCGGCGACTGTGCCCCCGACGGGAGCCGTTACCGGCATTTCCATTTTCATGGCTTCGAGCACTATGATTCCGTCGCCCGCCTCTACGCGGTCGCCGACTTGGACGAGGTGGCGGATTACTTTCCCGGGCATCTGGGCTTGCACCGGCGTGCCCCCGTCATCTTTGGGTGCCGGTGAGGAGGGAGTCACCGCATCCGTCGATTGCTCCTGCTCCAAGCTGACTTGGAAGCGGCGGCCATCCACCGTGGCCGTGTCGCCGTCAATAGCTACGGCGTAGCGACGGCCATCAACGGTGATCGCATAGTGCGCGGGACCGTCGCTCGGAGCCGCTTCTTCTTGCTCTTTTTCGACCTTACGCACGCCGATTTCGCCTTCTCCCTTGAGGAAGGCGAGGCCCTTGTCTTGGCAGGCGGCGACGATAAAAATGTTTTCGTCTGTCTCTTCAAGGCCCGCTTCCCGCAGTTGTTTGCGGGCCGGTTCGACGCCCTTGTTTGGGTCGGCGTCGTTGCGTTTGAGCGGCTTTTGGGTCGTTGGCTCTAGCTCGAGCTGTTGGGCGGCAATCTCGACGACCGAAGGGTCGGGTGCGACCGGCGTTTTGCCGAAATATCCCAAGACCATTTGGCCGTAGGGCGCGGCGATCCGCTCCCAGGGGCCGAACATGACGTTGTTGAAAGCCTGCTGAAAGTAAAATTGCGAGACCGGCGTCACCGAGGTGCCGAACCCGCCCTTTTCGACGACCTCGCGCATGGCCTTGATCATATCTGGGTACTTGTCCATGATGCCGTTGTCGCGCAGCATCTGGGTGTTGGCTGTCAGCGCGCCGCCGGGCATGGGGCTCCAGGGAATCATCGGCTCCACGGCCACGGCTTCGGGCGGCAGGAAATAGTCGGCCATGCACTCCTTGAAGACTTCCTCGGCGTCGCGGATTTTGTCGATGTCAATGTCGAGGTCGTAGTCGGAGCCGCGCAGCGCGTGCCACATGACGATGATGTCGGGCTGGCAGGTGCCGCCGGAACAGGGGGCCATAGACAGATCAATGGCGTCGGCACCGGCGTCGAGGGCGGCCATGTTGGCACTGACGCCAATACCGGCTGTTTCGTGCGTGTGGAAGTGGATGAAGGTGTCCTCGGGCAGCATGAGCCGCGCCTCGGAGATGGTTTCATAGACTTTGGAGGGTACGGCCGTGCCCGAGGCATCCTTGAAGCAGACCGCGTCGTACGGGATGCCAGCGTCTAGTATCTGGCGCAAGGTTTTGGTGTAGAAGGCCGCGTCGTGGGCACCGGAACAGCCTGGAGGCAGCTCCATCAGCGTGACACAGACTTGGTGTTTGAGCCCGGCATCCACAATGCACTGCCCCGAGTAGATGAGGTTATCGACGTCGTTGAGCGCGTCGAAATTGCGGATGGTGGTGATGCCGTGCTTTTTGAAGAGTTCGGCGTGCAGCTTGATGATGTCGCTCGGCTGCGATTCGAGGCCGACCACGTTGACTCCCCGCGCCAAGGTCTGGAGGTCGGTGTCCGGGCCGACCGTGGCGCGAAAGGCGTCCATCGCGGCAAAGGCGTCCTCGCCGCAGTAGAAGTAGAACGATTGGAAGCAGGCCCCGCCGCCGGCCTCGAAGTAATCGATGCCAGCTTCCTTGGCCGCGGCGACGGCGGGCAGAAAATCGGGCGTGAAAACGCGCGCGCCATAGACCGACTGGAAGCCGTCGCGGAAGGCGGTACACATGAAGCGAACTTTCTTCTTGTTCACGGTCGCATCCTCATTGTCTATCCCACCAGCACGGACCACAAGACGCCGGCACCTACCGCCGAGCCGATGACCCCGGCGACATTGGGAGCCATCGCGTGCATCAGCAGGTAGTTGTTGGGGTCTTCGCGCTGGCCCATCATCTGCACCACGCGGGCCGAGTCGGGCACGGCCGAGACCCCGGCAGCGCCGACGAGGGGGTTGATTTTGTCTTTGGTGAAGAGGTTCAAAAGCTTGGCAAAAAGCACGCCGCTGGCCGTGGCGACTGCAAAAGACAAGGCACCGAGGCTGAAGATGAGTACCGACTGCGGCGTGAGAAAGGTCTGGGCTTGGGTCGAGCAGCCGACCGAAAACCCGAGTAGGATGGTGACGATATCGACCATCGAGGTGCGGGCGGTCTGGGCCAAGCGCTCGGTGACGCCGCTTTCCTTGAGCAGATTGCCGAAGAATAGCATGCCAAGCAGCCCGATCGCACCTGGGGCGAGGAGCGCGCAGATGAGGAAGGCGACGATGGGAAAGATGATCTTTTCGCGCTGTGATACTTCCCTCGGGGGCTTCATGCGAATTAGCCGCTCTTTGCGGGTGGTCAACAGTTTCATCACCGGCGGCTGAATTACTGGTACCAAGGCCATGTAGGAATACGCGGCAATGGCAATGGCTCCGAGCAGGTGAGGAGCTAGCTTGGCTGCGAGGAAGATCGCCGTTGGTCCGTCGGCCCCGCCGATAATACCGATGGCCCCGGACTCGGCCGGAGTGAAGCCTAGGTAAAGTGCGCCGATCAAGGTCAGGAAAATGCCCGTCTGCGCCGCGGCCCCCAGCAGGACCAGCCGGGGACTGGAGAGCATGATCGAGAAGTCGGTCATCGCGCCGATGCCGAGAAAAATCAGCGGCGGGAAGATTCCTTGACTGACGCCGAAGTAGATGTAGTAGAGCACACTACCTTGGTCGTACACGCCGATAGCCATGCTGGAGATAGACGGGAGATTGCCCACGATGCAGCCGAAGCCAATCGGCAACAGCAGCAGCGGCTCGTAGTCTTTGCGGATGGCTAGCGAGATGAAGATCGCGCCGATAAAGATCATCAGCAGATTACCGCGCGACATGTTGGCCACGGCCGTGGTGGAGAGGAATTCGAGGAGAATTTCCATGGCCGATTAGTCGTTTTGGCGGCGCGCGTGCAGGGCGACGCCGATGGCCGCAGCGATGGCGGGTGCGTCGTTTTCTCTGCTATGACTCTGCGTGTGCAGTTGGGCTGGGGGAATATAGGGGTGGATCGCGGCGAGGATCCTCGGCAAGACAGCGATAAAAACGCTGACTAATACTAGGGCGGTGAAGACGATGCTCATGCCCACGAAGGCTAGGTCTAATCCCTGTGCGAGAGGATTGTCGAGTGCGAGTTGCTTCATATCTAAGTGGCTGTGCGGAAAGTGAAATATATTAAGGTATGGCAGTGGGCCGATAAGTCAAAAGACGTTAGAACGTCGGCCCGGACTGTTCGACGAGGTGCTTCAGATAGAGGCAGTACGCATTGTCTTGGGAGTAATTGGCGATGTGGAGGAGCTGTTCCGCGCCAATGTAGCCCTTGCGGTACGCTATTTCCTCGACGCAGCCCACTTTGAGCCCCTGCCGGTGCTCGATGGTTTGGACGAAGTTGTTGGCCTCTAGGAGGCTCTCGTGCGTACCGGTGTCGAACCAAGCAAAGCCCCGCCCCAACACCTCGACCTTGAGCTGTTTGCGACGGAGATACTCGTTGTTGACGTCGGTAATCTCCAACTCGCCACGGGCCGAGGGTTTGAGGCTGCGGACGATATCGACGACCTCGCCGTCGTAAAAGTAAAGGCCGATGACCGCGTAGTTGGACTTGGGGTTTTGCGGCTTTTCTTCAATGCTGATGGCGTTGCCCCCGGCGTCGAATTCGACGACTCCGTAGCTCGTGGGATCGCTCACGTAGTAAGCGAAGGCCAATCCCCCCTCCCGTAGTTGGCTGGCGCGGTGTAGGATCGCAGTCAGGCCATGCCCGTAGAGGAAGTTGTCGCCGAATATCAAGGCACAGGGGTCGCGGCCAGCGAAATCGGCCCCCACGACAAAGGCGTGGGCCACACCCTCGGGCCGGTCTTGGACCGCATATTCAATGCTCAGCCCCAGCCGCTCGCCGTCGCCGAAGAGCTGGTGGTAGAGGTCGGTGTGCTCTGGACTGGAAATGATGAGGATCTCGCGGATATCGGCCAGCATGAGCACCGAGAGCGGGTAGTAGATCATCGGCTTGTCGAAAATCGGCAGGATCTGCTTGGAGACCGATACGGTCAGGGGGTAGAGGCGCGTGCCTTGGCCGCCAGCGAGGATGATGCCCTTCATGGATCTACTCAATGCCCTTTTTTTGCGGTCCGTGGGGACGGGGCCTCTGGGGCCAGACGATCTGTCGCCGCTCGGGCGTCAGGCGCGCCAACAGCTCGTCCGAGGGATGGTAGCCGTGGCGGAAATTGCCCCAAGAGGGTCCGTAGCGATAGACGAAGATTCGGCGTGTGCCCTCGTTTTGGCGCCGGGCCGAGCCGTGCGAGAGGCCATCGACAAAGAGCAAGGCGTCGCCCTTGGCCATGTGGCACTCGACCGCGCCGGTGATGCCCTCGACGGTGGCACCTTCGGCCCGCATGCGATGCCGGTCTAAATCGGGATGCGTGAAGTTGGACTTGTGGCTGCCGGGGATCAGCATGGTGCCGCCGTCGCCCGGGCCGATGTCCGTAAGCGCGACGAGGATGTTGATTTGACCGCACATATAGCGTCCGCCGTGGTAGCGGAATTGGTTGCGCATGATGGGCGGATAGCCGCCAGAGTGCAGGCCGATGGCCTCCCCGGGCTGGCGGAAGTTGGCAAAGTTTTCGTCGATGAAGAGCGGCCCATGTGCGTAGTCGAACGTGCCCTCGCCGCCGACGAAGTGCTTGACTTTCTCGATCCAAGCGGGATGGTCGATCATCCGCTCAAAAGGTTCGCCCGCCTCGTAGATTTGCTGCAAGTTGAGGCCGTCAATCGTGCCATAGGTGTGGGCGTGGATGTGCCCGTACCAGTCGCCCGGCTCGAGCGGCGGGATGGCGTCGAGGCAATCGTTGAGGTCTTTGACCTCGTCGGCGGTAAGTGCTCCCTCTAAATGCAGGTAGCCGCGCAGGTCGAAGAGATAATTTTCGAGGTCGGTGACCATAAGTCCTCAGCGCTGGACGGGATCGCCCCAGGATCCCTCGATGTACGGGAAGCGCGCTTCGAGGTCGTCGGCTAGTTCGACGCCGAAGCCCGGGGCGTCGGGCAGGATCAAGTGGCCATCTTCAATCAGCGGTTTCTCGCGCAGAATTTCCCACTGTAGCGGCCCCTGCTTCATATTTAGCTCGACTAGGCGCGGGTCGGGCAGCGCCGCAACCATGTGGGCGTTGGCCATCGTCATTAGGCCATTGTGCCAGTTGTGCGGGATCAGGGGTATGCCGCCGTAGTCGAAGTGGGCCTTGTGGCCGACCTCCATGCAGAGGTCGATGCCGCAGACGCCGGCGTCGGGCTGGACGATGCCGAAGCCTCCCACTTCCATAAAAGGCTCGAATTGCGCCCACGTGGTAAAAGGCTCGCCGCCGGTGATGGGGATGGAGACGGCGTCGTTGAGCCGGGCGTAGTCCGCAGGTACGCGTTCGACTGGCTCCTCAAACCAGGCCCAGCCCATTTCGTCGAGCGCCTCGGCAATGGGCAGCGCTTCCTCCATCGAGAGGCGGCAATTGCCGTCGAGGGCAAGGTCCATGCGCGCACCCACGGCCTCGTGGACTTGGCGCGCTATTTTCAGGAAGCGATCGACGGTGACGCCCGACCACGCCCAATGGGTGCCTATGCGCATCTTATAGGCGGTGAAGCCGTCTTCAGCGTAGCCGATGGCCTCTTCGACGACGGACTCGGGGTCGTCGTCCCAGTCGTAGCGCACGCCCGAGGAAGCGTAGAGGCGGAGGCGGCGCAGGGGTTCCTGTCCTGGCGCGCAGAGCAGGGCGGCGGTGGGTTTGCCAGCGATCTTGCCGCGCAAATCCCACAGCGCGCAGTTGAGGCCAGCATTGGCGATGTCGTTGGCGCGTTCCGCTTCGTTGTGCGGCGTCAGGTCTTCGTCGCGGGGGTCGCGGCCGATGAGACTGGGCTTGAGTTCGTCGATGCGAGCGGCGATTGCGGGTGGCACGCCGTACGCGCAAGGCTCGGCGATGCCCTGCAAGCCTTCGTCGGTCTCGATGATGCAGATCGAGCAGTCGGCCTTGGGCACGTGGAAGGTGGCGCTGTACCACTGAAGTTCAGGCTCGTGGACGCGCGAGAGCGAGAGCGTGCGGATGTCGGTGATTTTCATCGGGAACCTGTGGCGAAATTTTAATATGTGTGCCTTAATAAACGACAGTAATCCAATGGACGTTAGGCATGGGCTTCTAGGTGTGAGATGCTTCGACTCCGCTCCGCTTCTACTGTCGTGTACTTAATGTGTGCTTAAAGTCTATCTCTGTACGGGCCTGTATTAAACGGCTACTTACTTTTCGCGTCAACACTGCTCCGGCGGGCACCTTCCCTTGTCGCCCGCAGGGTGCTCTCGTATTTTGAGGCCGCTTCCCAACCAAGGAGAATCCCAATGATCAAACATCCCTATCAGAATTTGAGCGGAGGACGCTGGCTAATCGGCAACCTGCACACGCACACCACCGCCAGCGACGGCGAGCGCGATCACCAAGCGGTAATTGACGATTACGCGGGCCGCGGTTACGGCTTCTTGGCGATCACAGATCACGACATCTATACGTCGTTAGATGACTACGAGCAATACGATGCACAAGGGATGATCCTAGTTCCGGGCAATGAGATTTCAGCCAATGGCCCGCACGTTTTGCACGTAGGGGACGCAGGGTGGGTCGCGCCGCATGCGGACCGGCAACGAGTGATTGACGAGGTCAACGAATTGGGCGGTGGTTTTGCCCTTTTCAACCATCCCAACTGGCACGGCAATTTCAACCACTGTCCGCAGGAGCTTTTGCAGGCCTGCGAGGGCTACGTGGGCTTGGAGATCTACAACGGAGTGATCTGCCGCTTGGAGGGCAGCCCCTATGCGACGAATCGCTGGGACATGCTGCTGAGTGCGGGAAGACGCCTGTGGGGGTTTGCCAACGACGACAGCCACGCGGCGAAAGGCGATGTGGGGTTGGGGTGGAATGTGGCCTATGTGGAGGAGGAGACGGCTAACGGTGTGGTAGAAGCCCTGCGGGCCGGTCGCTTTTACGCCTCGACCGGAGTTGAGATCAACCAGATCCAAGTCGAGGGAAACAGGATCTGGATTGAGACGGAGAATGCAGCGCGGATCGTGGCCTTGCGCGCTGGCGCGAAGCGGATAGCCGTGGCCGATGCACGGGAAATTGAGGTGGAAGTGCCGGAGCGGGCGGGATACGTGCGCTTTGAGTGTTGGGGCGCAGGAGAGGCGTTTGCTTGGACGCAGCCGTTTTTCTGTGAGGAGAGCGAATAACATGGGCGATTTGATCGTCGTTCATCCAGATTTTGACGGAGTTTGGCCCTTTGCCGCTGACCACTTCCGCACCTTGTGGCCCGAAGCGGACTTTGTGCGTTTGGCGCACGGAGAGGAGCGGCCCTTGGGCGAGGTTGTCGAGGAGCCGAGCCAAGTGACGCGGTTGGCTACGCTCGGGGTGCCGGTGAGTCTGACGTGTCTGCGACTTTTTACGGCCTTGCAAGAGGCGACCTTTCAGGGGTCTTATGGCCGGCGGCTAGGCGAGGGCTGTAACGAGTATTTAGCCGAGGCTGGCGTCGCGGTGTACGACCATCCGAGCGAGGGGTTTTGGTCGCAGACTGTGGCGGAATTTGGTTTGGCCTTGACGCTGTGCGGACTGCGGCGGATTCCGCAGTTGCACCGAGAGATCATCCAGAGCCAAGCGCCTTGGGACTACGAGCCGCCTAGGGGTCAGGGTCAGCCCGGGGCGCGCGGGCACCAGTTTGGTGACGACCCGGCCTTTGCCAGTGGCACGCTGTGTGGCAAGCGGGTGCGGATCGTCGGGGCTGGCAATATCGCCAGCCGCTACGCTAGCTTCGCGTCGATGTTGGGGGCCGATGTGGCGGCTTGGGATCCGTTTGCCACGGAGCCGTGCTTTCATCGGGCTGGGTCGCGCCGCGAGTACCACTTGGAGCAGCTAGTCGCCGATGCCGAAGTATTCGCGCCCATGGTGCCACTGACGGAATCGACGCGCGGCTTGGTCGAGACTGGACACATTGACGCGCTGCCCAAGGGCTGTCTGGTGGTGTTGGTGACTAGAGCCAGAATCTGCGATACTGACGCGATTCGGCGGCGAGTGATGGCCGATGAACTGAGCCTAGCGGCGGACGTGTGGGACCAAGAGCCGCTGCCTTTAGACGATCCGCTGTTAGGGCGGCACAACGTGGTGCACACGCCGCACAACGCCGGGCGCACGATCGACGCGAACAAGGCGTGGGCGGAGAAATTGGCCGTGCAGTTCAAGCCGCGTTGATTGCTCGCATTCGGTGCTGGGTTTATACTTTTACGACTCTTTCATTCAACTAAAAATACCCACTTAGGGAGTTCTACATGCGGGGGATCGAAGCGGCGCAAACGGGACAACAGCAGCGCAACAAAGAGCTGTTGGGCGGAGTGCGCTACCTAGGCGAGAAAGTGCATTCCGAAGTCTTGCCGCTCACGGTAGATATCGGCAACCAACAAGCGCTGCACCAAGAGCAAATCGACGCCCTAGAGGGCTTGCAGATCGAAGCCGCCGCGACCGCGATCCGCTCGCTGGCCTCGCTGGCTGAAATCGGCGAACTGGATCACCTCGGTGGCGGTCTGGAGCTGATTCCTTCGCTGTTGTTGACTTTGGCGATCACCGACTACGAGCGCATCGAATACACCATCGAACACGCCCACACCTCCGTGGGTTACTACGCGGCACTGGCGGCGTTGGGTTTTATCGATGAGGAGATCGTCGTCGAGGGTTTTCGCCGCGGGCTCGACGCTCCTGGGCACGTGTCTTGGTTGCCGGGCGGCACCCAACTCAACGGCGGGCGGCTGGGGGTGATGATCCCGGTGGCCGTGGGCCAAGCCCTCGGCAAGCGGGCCAAGCGCGGCGAAGGCGGCTGGGTCGTCTGCCACTGTGGCGACGCTGGCTACATCTCGGGCCAAGCGCTCAATGGCTTCAACGGCGCGGCTGTCCACGGAGCGCCGATCACCTTCGTCATGCACCGCAACGGCATCCAGCTTTCGGGCGCGACCGAGGGCATTATGGACAAGGATCCGCGCCCCATCGTCGCGGCGATGGGCGTGGAAGTTATCGAGATCGAGACCTTGCACGACGCTGCGGTGCTTTACGAAACCTATGTCGAAGGCTACAAATTGGCGCAGCAGGGCCGACCGACGCTGATCTATCCCACGGGAACGCACGAACTCCTCGGCGACTTTGGCGAGCGCTTGGGTATTGGTTCCGAGGTCGCAGCGTTTGCCGCCGAGCACGGGGTTGAGCTAAATACGCGAATCTGGATTCCCGGTTCGCTGATGAGCTATCGCGACGTAGTGCCGATGCTTGAGTGCCTCTTTTTGGTCAACAAGCTCCCCGGCGGCGAGGGGCATCACGACGGACACATGAAGGGCCGCGACGCCGCGCAAGTGCTGAGCAATCCGATGTTCCAAAAGACAGCGGCTGCGAACCAAGCCCTAGCGACGCTGCGCCAAGGCGAGAAGCGCCAAGTTGAGACCCGAGCTAGACCTGCTCCCGGCAGCCGCAACTTGGTTCTGCCCGAAAGCATCAAGAAAGAGGTCAGCTTGCCTGCGGTGGGCACGAGCGAAAGTCCGCGCGCTGGATCCGAGGCTGCGTACGCGGCAGTGGCCGCGCATTTTCCCGACGATGTCTTCGTCGTTAGCTGCGACCTCGATCCCTCGACCAAGCTGGCGAAGGCGCGCGGGTTCTTGGCCGCTGATCACCAGTTCGAGATGAGCATTGAGGAGCAAGCTGCTTGTCTGATTACCGATGGGTTGGCGATGAGCGCGCCAGGACCGCAACTCAATGTGGTATCGACGTTTGCCGCCTTTTACGAGGGCATTGCCCGCGAGGGCTTTGACGTCTGGCGCTATCAGCGCAATCTCACCGGCGTCAACGAGGGCCTCAACGTCGCCTTCCACGTCTCACACGTAGGGGCCTGCACTGGGCGCGATCACTTTTCGGGTTGGGGCTTGGAGTGGATCAACGTCGGCCTGAGCTATTTGCCCTATCTGCACCGCTTCTACGGGCCAGCCGATGCGCGGGCGGCGTTTTTGGCCGTCTGCGATATGGCGGCGCACTACGGAGGACACATCATCGGCATCCCGCGCGACTCTCTGCCCATCCTCGAAAAGCAAGATGGATCGGGGCCTCTGTGGGAGCCGGGCGACGCTTGGGAGCCGATGACAGTTTACCGCACTTACGCTGGAGCCGAGCGGGCGATCCTAGCGTTTGGCGCGCCGGCTTTTCTCGCTGGCGAGGCGGCTGAACAGCTTGAAGGGGGGGTGGATGTGCATATAATCAATGGACTACCGCTGCCTGACGCTGTCTTGGAAGAACTAGTGGGTCGCTATCCTAAGGGCGTGGTAACCATTGAAGACGGCCTGATCGGCGCAGCCAACACTGGCGTGCGCGGTTTCGCCGGGTTGGTGGCGGGCGTCACCGGCGACTTGGGCATTCCGGCGGCGCACATCGGCATTACCGATCCGACGACGGCTCCGTCAGAAGGCCATATAGAGACATGGGCGCACTTCGGCATTACGACTGAGGCGCTCGTCGCAGCCGTGAGAGGGCTGGATCAATAAACACACCAAGCAAAAAGGCATAAAATTATGAAGCGGAGCACACTACTAATCATCGCACTTTGGGCTTTCGGCTGTGGAACCGGCGACCAAGGTGGGGAAGCAAGCAAGGAGATATTAATGGATCCTACAGGCGAGGCCCTAAACGAGCAGGCACCCGACGAATTCTCCGTGCGCTTGGAGACCAGCGCTGGCCCGGTGGTCATCCAAGTGACGCGCGATTGGGCACCGGTCGGTGCCGATCGGTTCTACAACTTGGTCCGCAACGGTTTCTACGACGAGCAGCGCTTTTTCCGCGTGGTGCCTAACTTTGTGGTGCAGTGGGGCCTGAGCGGCAATCCAGCGCTGAACCAGGTCTGGCACCGGGCCCATATCCTCGACGACCCCGTCGTGCAAAGCAATACGCGCGGACGGATTACGTACGCCAAAACCAACCAGCCCAATACGCGCACGACCCAGCTCTTTATCAACTTGGGGGACAACGCCAATCTCGACGGCATGGGGTTTGCGCCCTTCGGCGAAGTAGTAGAAGGCATAGAGGTGGTCGATGCGATCAACGCCGAGTACGGCCAGCAGCCTTCTCAAGGGCAGATCGCCATGAACGGCAATGCCTATCTCGAAGAAAACTTTCCCAACCTAGACTATATCATCAAGGCCGAGATCATCGAGTAAATTGGCCGCCGAAATCCGCAATGAGGCCGTCGGGCTAAAGGCCGGGACCCTAGCCGTTGTGACCGCCGTGTTGTGGGGCGGCAATCCGGTGGCGATCAAGGTGGGTCTCGACGGAGTGCCGCCGGCGGCGATGGCTGGCTTGCGCTTCGCACTAGGTGCTCTGACCGTATGGGTCGGAGCACTTTTTGCTGGTATTCAGTTGCGCATACCCTCCAGCGAATGGAAAGGGCTGGGCGGCTTGGCGCTGCTTTTCGCGCTGCAAATATGGCTTTTGAATGCGGGTACTCAGTACACCACTGCTAGCCGCTCGGGGGTGGTGGTCAATATCTATCCCTTCTTCACGGCATTCTTCGCGCACTTGCTCGTCGGCGATCGCTTGGGCTTAGGGCAGTGGTTTGGCTTGCTCATTTCGTTTGCCGGCGTGGTGTTGCTGTTTTGGGAGTCGCTGGCGCTGGCCGAGACGCAGTACCTGCTCGGCGACGCGATGGTGGCCGCGAGCGGCTTGTTATTGGGTCTGCGGCAGGTGGTGATCAAGCGGTTGGTGCAAGGGCTCAATCCTTACCAAGTACTGTTCTGGCAGGCCGTGCTGAGTCTGCCGCTGTTTGCCGCTTGGAGCGCGTTCTTAGAATCCGAGGCTGAGTACGTCCTAACTGGTCCGGTCGTCGCCGGTGTGCTCTACCAAGGCATCGTCGTCGCTGGGCTGTGTTTTATCATTCTAGTCTTTCTGCTCCAACACCACTCGCCGGGGCGATTGGGGGGATTCGGCTTTGCCACGCCGGTGGTGGGCGTGCTGTTGAGTGCCGCGCTTTTGGACGAGGCCATATCGCCCTATCTGCTGGCTAGCATGGGATTGGTGGCTGTGGGGATTGTGGTTGCCAACTGGGTCGAGCGGGAGTAGGGCAACCCTACAAGTCAACGAGGATCCAATATGCAGTTTGTAATCGACGTGCATCTGCACTCGCGTTTTGCGCGAGCGACGAGCCGCGAGCTCAACCCTTCTAACTTGCACAAGTGGTCGGCGCTCAAGGGCGTTGACGTGGTCGGCACGGGCGACTACACGCATCCCGAGTGGTTCGCCGAACTATCTGAGCAACTCGAACCGGCGGAAGAGGGGCTGTACCAGCTCGAGCCCGGTCGTCGCGCTGTTGTAGAACAAGAATTGCCCGAGCGCTGCCGCCGCGCCGTGCGCTTCATGCTTTCGGTGGAAATCAGCACCATCTACAAGAAGGGCGACAAAACCCGCAAGATCCACCACGTCGTCATTCTGCCCTCCCTCGAAGCCGTCGCCCGACTCAATCACCGCCTCGGTGCCATTGGCAATTTGCACTCCGATGGTCGGCCCATCTTGGGACTGGACAGCCGCGACCTCTTAGAGATCTGTCTCGAAGCCGATGAGAATGTGCTCTTCATCCCGGCCCATATATGGACGCCGCACTTTGCCGCGTTGGGTGCCTCGTCGGGCTTTGACTCGTTGGAGGAGTGCTACGAGGATTTGCTGCCGCACATCTTTGCGGTGGAGACCGGATTGTCCTCAGACCCGCCGATGAACTGGCGGCTGTCGGCCCTCGACCGCTATGCGATTGTATCCAATTCCGACGCCCACTCGCCGCAAAAGCTGGCCCGTGAGGCCACGTGCTTTGACACCGAGTACTCGTATCCGGGCATCTACTCTGCGCTCAAAGACCGCGACCCAGCGCGCTTTTTGGGCACCTTGGAGTTCTACCCCGAAGAAGGCAAATACCACTACGACGGCCACCGCAAGTGCGCGGTGTGCTACAAGCCAGCGCAAACGCTGGCCGCCGAGGGAATCTGCCCGGTGTGCGGACGCAAGCTGACGGTGGGGGTTTTACACCGGGTGGAGAAGCTAGCTGATCGTCCGGAGGGATTTCGCCCGGATGTCGCTCCGTCCTACGAGTACTTGATCCCGCTTGACGAAGTGATCGGCGCGGCGGTTGGCGTTGGTCCGAAGTCCAAGAAAGTTCGCGCTGTGTACGACCGGCTCTTGGCCGAAGTAGGTACAGAACTCGAAGTCTTGCGCCGCGCTGGACTCGAAGCGATTGAAAGCTGCGCTGGGCCGTTGGTGGCCGAGGGTGTGCGCCGGATGCGCTGCGGCGAAGTCGAAATTTACCCCGGCCACGATGGAGAGTACGGCGTAATCAGCGTGTTTAGCGAGGAGGAGCGGACGCGTTTGAAAGGGCAGGGTGCGCTGTTTGACTTGGGACCAGTGACCGCGAAGACGGCTGAGGAAGTCCACGTTCCAGCGGTGCCGTCGCCAAGGCCCGATAGCACCGTACAAGTGGAGCAGGACGAGGACACGCTTGACGCCGCACAGCGGCAAATCGAAGAGGCCGAAGGAGGGCCTTTAGTGGTCGTGGCTGGGCCGGGGTCGGGTAAGACCCGGGTGCTGACGCGGCGCATTGCGCGGATGATCGCAAGCGGCGTGGACCCGGGGCAAGTCATGGCCATTACCTTTACCCGGCGGGCGGCTGGACAAATGCGGCAGCGGCTGAGCGCATTGCTGGATGGTGGGCTGGGCGCGATGCAGGTGGGGACTTTTCACCGCTTGGCGTTGTCGCTCTTGCGGGAGTTGGGCTGCGAGCCTTCGACTGAGCTCAGGCCAAAGCCAAAGCTGGTGCTCGACGAGGTGGAAGCGCGCCGGTTGCTGGAAGGGACGCTGGCGGATGCTGGATTGTCGGGACAGGTTGCCGCTGCTAGTCAAGCCATCTCGCTGGCTAAGGCCGCCGCGCAAGGGCCGGATGAGGTGGCCGAGGAGTGGCGGTCGCATTACGACGCCTATCAGGCGGCCCTCCATGTGCACGGAGCCTGCGACTACGACGACATTCTCTTGGATTTGCTGCGCATCTTAGAGGCGGATGCAGCCGTGCGGGAACAGGTGAGGGCGCGTTTCCCCTATCTGCTAATAGACGAGTTCCAAGACCTCAACGCCGCGCAGTATAGACTGGTCCTGCAGTTGGCGGGTGAAGGCGCGGGCCTGATGGCCATCGGCGACCCGGATCAAGCGATCTACAGTTTTCGCGGAGCTTCGCCCGACCACTTTGTTCACTTGCGCGACCGTTTCTCGGATACGCGGCTCTTTCATCTAGGCGCGAATTACCGCTCGCAGGGGCATATTGTCGAGGCGGCCGCGGCCGTCGTCGGCCACAATCCGGGGCGCGAGGCCATTGAACTCGCAGCCGTGCGTCCGGGGAAGGAAAGAATCCGCCTAATCGAGGTGCAGAGCGAGACAGCCGAGGGCATTGCAGTGGTGCGGGAGATTGCCCGCATGGTCGGCGGCACCGATATGGTGCAGACTGATGCTGGCGCAGAGGGCACGCGCAGCTTCGCCGACTTTGCCGTGCTCTTCCGCACTGGCCGACAGGGCCAAGTGCTGGAGGAGTGCTTCCGCAAGGAGGGCCTGCCCTACCGGCTTGTCGGGCAGAAGGGCTTTCTGCAAGCGCCGGCTGTGCGGGCTGCTTTGGCGTTTGCCCGCTACGCCGCGATCTCGCAAGAGGATGTGCGCCGCTGGCAGGCACTAGAGGCTATGGGTGTGGAACCGCACATTTTGCGCCAAGTGCGGCGAGGGAAGTTGTCGACCGCGGCGCAGGACAAGGTCGAGGCGCTAGAGGCGCGGATAGCAGAGTACAGGCAATGGGCCGCGCAGGAAGGGGCGGGTACTTGGGTACGCCGCTGGCAGGCCGAGTTCGGCGACCCAGAGGACGAGGACTTGGAGCACTTGGCCCGCGTAGCGGACGCGGCCGGAACGCTCGCGCAGCTACTGGAGACTGTGCTCTTAGGCGCGGAGGCCGACTACGAAGAGCGAGGCGGCCCCCAAGGCCCGGAGGCCGTTGCGCTGATGACCTTGCACGCGGCCAAGGGCTTGGAGTTTCCAGTGGTCTTTATCTGCGGGGTGGAGGACGGACTCATCCCCTTCCGCGAGCGGGATGCCGATCTCGCCGAGGAGCGGCGGCTCTTTTACGTGGGGATGACGCGAGCGGAGGAGGAGTTGGTGTTGCTGCGGGCGCGCAGCCGCCAGCGCTATGGCGAGCGGGTGCAGTGCGCGCTATCGCCGTTTGTGGACGAGATCCCCGCTCAGTTGCTCGCGCGCGAGGATGCGGCTATGCCGCGTCGGCGGGAGGCCGATCAGCTATCGCTCTTTTAGCTCGGTTCCGGGTTGAAAAGCCGCGCGATGTGTACGGCTTGGAAGAGGGTCGCTGGCTCTAGCTGGGTGCGCAGGGCTCGCTTGCGCGGCAGAAGCGTGGTTTCGCCGAGCATGGGCGGGCAAACCATTACTTCGACCCGGCCGCTGCCGATGTTGAGATTGCCTCGGGGACATTTGGGCCACAGCGAGTGCAGGCCGCGAAAGGCTAGCGGCACGATGATCACGTCGGGCGGCAGATAAGCAAAGAGCGCGTGCTGCATGGGTAGGCACTGATGCTCAAAGGCGGCCGTGGTGCCCTCGCCATAGACGACGCCCGGCCGCTGTGCGAGGAGCTCGGCAAAGCGGCGCGTGGGATTTTTCGTGTCGGCCGAGCGGGTCATAATGACGTGCCCATCGACTTTCTCCATGATCTGATCGACTTCCTCGGTAGTAAAGCCAATCAGCGAAAAAGAGCGCCCGCCAATACGCAGGGATGCGGGTTCGGTGAGGCGAGCGCGGGCGAGGCTCACCGGCGTGGGGAGTTCGCGCCAGCCCATCAGTTCGAGGAAGCGGGGGTCGTGGATTAGGGCACTCATCACCGGATGGTCGAAGAGGCTGCGATGCGTGGGGAGGAAAAGGACTTTCTCCTGTTTGTTGGCTAGGTCGAGGTCGCTGGCAGTGGCGGCGAAGAGCGGGTCGGCGCTTACGGTCAATTCAATGCCGAAGATGTCCAGCGATTTCCTCCCCCATTCGCTGCTTTGGACGCTGGCGGCTTTGAGGCGCTCTGCTTCTGGGAGTTGAGCCGCTAGGAGGCTCATTTTTTTCTTGCCGGTGCGGTAGTAGAGGAAAGCCCACTGAAAGAGACGCGCCCGACGGCTCCACGGGCCGAGGCTCTGGCGTCGCCCGACGTGCTGGTATTCGAGAAAGCGGCCCTTGGCCTTGCCGTCGAGCAAGGGGGGCAGGACCACCAGATTGACTTCTCCGCGCGCTCTGCCTGCTAGGCGGTTGACGTAGCCGACTAAGCGGCGCGTCAGGTCGATCATGTCGCGAGTCAGGTAGCTATACTCTTGGCCGTACCAAAATTCCCTCGGCTTGATTTGGGCGGGATCTTCAGAGTGGGCTTGGAGGAACTTGAGTAGCATACCCTTACCCAGCAGAACCAGCTTGCACAGCTTTTGGTGCCATTGGGCGCGCACCCGCCCCTCAATGCGGGCCAAGAGCACGTCAGCGTCCGTGATGGCCTTCCACACCGATATGCCGAGATAGATGAAGTTGCTATAGGTGTTGAAGCGGATGGCGAGATGCTCGCCAGCGGCGAGGTAATCGACGACGCGCTCGGCAACCTCGCTAAGCAGGTCGCGCAGCGTCCCGGCGTGGCGCACCCCGTCGATTTCGCAGGCGTAGTGCTCGGCCAAGCGCGGATCGTCGACCGAGTCGGGCGCGGGCTCTTTTTGCGCCGTCCCGGATTGTATCTTCTCGGCGACGGCGTGGGCGTGGGACAGCGGCACGCGGGAGACCCGCAGCTTGACGAGGGCGGCCTCACCTTCGTCGAGGGTGTAGGGGTTGTCGCGGCCTAGGGCGTGTAGATAGACCGATTGGTAGAGCGCGTGGAAATCGAGTGCGTCGCCGCGCCCGCGTTCGACGAAGAGCTGGCGCGTTGCTAGGTAGAGGCGGTTCGCTTGGTGGTAGGCGGGGCCGACGCTTTCGTAGTGGCCGTATGCCTCTTGTAGGCGCTTGTCGCGGAGCGGGGGGATGCCTTCGTGAATGGCGCCGATCAGCTCGGCGCGGCGCGTGAGCGCGTCGAGGTCGCTGCCCACCGGCCAGATGATTTCGCTCGGATCGCGGTCGGCAAAGTGGCCGTCGCTGATGGCGACTTGCATCAGTTCCTCAGCCGCCTCGTCGTAGAGGCGCAGCATTTCGTCTAGATCCACGTCGCGCAGCAGTTTGTCTAGATCCACTTTGCACCTGTCTTTCGGTTCGCGTTGGCAGCCTAGAGTGAGTTAATGCAAACCGCCTGCTTGGTCAAGCGTGTGATATAGCAGTCCTACATGATTTGCAAGGTGATCCGCAGATGGACGCAGATAGACGCAGAAGGGTAGAACAAGACGATTCACAGCTCGGATCGTTCAAGTCATTCAGGGTTGCTATATATGACCAAAATTTTGGTAGCCTTGCTCGTTACAATTCACCCGGTCCCAAATCTGCATCGATCAAACCTCGATGGTAATTCTTCCCCATCAAGTACTTGATTTCCAGCTCTACATCGCGCAATACGACAGCCGGTAGCGCCTGCCCGTCCCGTTTGAGCAGTTCGACCTCCAGCACATTCCACCCTTGTACCGGCCTAAATTTTTCGGGCAAACGAAAGACATACCAATAGCCAAAAACCCGATAGCGCGGCGCATCCATCACGTACATCTGATTGATTTTGCGCAGCAGCGATTGCGGTAATTCTTTGCCGTTAAAAGCAAAGCGCAAGCGATCCCGCTCCGTCGTCTCCTGCACTCGCACCCGCAAGATCACCTCGTGGACCCGATTGACCTTGTCCCATTTTTTCAGATCATCGCTCACCGCAAAACCCACCTGTAGCGCCTGCCCCTTTGCCAACTCAATGGGTAGCGGATTAGCGACATTCGGCGCAATCGCCTCCGGTGCTGGCGCGCTGCCCTCGCTGGGGACTCGATAGATCTTGTCCTTGGCCGCCATCGTCTCGGGAAAGGGCACCTCGCGCAGCTTCTGGTAGAAATCGGCCTTATACGGCCAACAGCCAAACCAATGCGCGATATAGAGGCCGTCGACTCCCTGCGCCCAATAGTTGCAAGCCCCCGCCCGCACCATTTCGATCGTCCCCTCGCCGACCCGGTCGCTGTCGATCCGACTCTGTAACGCCGGCAAGACCCGACACGCCGTCCCGTGTGCCGCTTTGACGTAGGCGCTGAAATCCGCCGACGGATCCGCCGCTCCCGATGCCTCGGGCACGATCGCGTCGACAATGCCCTGGCGCATCCACTCCAATGGCTCCAGCCCCACCGCCCGGCAGCCATCCAGATTCGCTGGCACGCGCAGGACCAACTCTCGTGCCGGATCGCTCTTTTTCACAGCCGCGTAAACCCGCCCTATCCACTCGGTCATAATCCCTGTCCCCGCCGCAATCTCATCGGGGTGAAAATAATAGGGGCAGTAATTGAGCTGTAGCTCAAAACCGTCAACTGGATAGCGCGCGAGCACTTCCTCGACAATCGCCAAATTCCGCTCGCGCACTGCATCCCAAGCGTAATCCCACGCGCGATACCCCGGCCACTCCGCGTCCACACCGCCCTTGCTGCCGATCTCCAACGGCTGCGGGTTGCGCTGCTCGGCGGCGAAGCGCGGATTTTCCCAGCTTTTCAACATCAACTCTCGCGGCCCCTGCTGCGGCAATAGCATCGCGTAGAGCAGCAGGCCATTGGCATGGGCTTTGTCGCAGAGCACTTGGAGCGGATCGCAGCCGGCTTTGATCAATTGGGTGAAATTCTGGTTGGCCCGCTTCCAGATCAGATGCGGCCACTTCTTTATATCCCGTCCCCACAACGCGCCCACCTGCGAATCGTAGAGCAGACTCTGCGCATCGCCGAGGGTTAGCGACAGCGCCTCGACCGGCGTCCCCACCAACTCGTCTATCGCCGCCTCTAGCTCTTCTTTCTGCATCGGCGGCTCGTACATGTAGATCAGCGGGTGCCGACCGTCGTGGTCGAAAAAAATGCGTGGTTTGGCCATCGTCGTCTCCTTGCAATCGCTCAGCGCAGCCAGCCATTCGCCAAGCTGCGATCAAAGAAGCTCTGGAAATTCCTAGCAAAGCCCCAAGCGCGAGCGAAAACGTACGGTTAGCGTCCTTCTATTCCCCGCGGTGTGCGACAACGCCGCGAGGATTGTCAAAGGCGTCAATCCACAAGCGGCACCATTCCTCGTGGTCGGTCAGCTCGCTAGACGGATCGCGGCGGGAGCGCGCGACAAAGTCGGGGTGGCCGGTGCGGCCGGTGTGCTGGCCGATGGGCTGGTAGCGCAGATCGAGGGACCAACGGCATTGGTCTGAGTAATTGGGGGTAGAGCGATGGGGCGTAAAGCGGCTCATGAGTACGACGTCGCCGCGCTTGCACTCCAAGGGAAAGGGTTCAATTTGGGGCATGGCCTCGGGGGCGATGGTGGTGCCGCCGGCTGCCAAATGCCGGAGATAGCCGGTTTCGACGAGGCCGGGCAAGACCTCCATACAGCCGGTCTCTACCGTGGCTTCGGCCAAAGGCAGCCAGCAGGTGACGACATCAGACCCTTCGGCTTCTGGCATCATCACGCCGGCGTCTTGGTGCCAGGGCGCGTTGTGGAAAGAGGGGCCTTCGCGGTTTTCGTAGGCTTGCGGCGGCTTGGCTCGCAAGTGCTGGATGGGGTTGCAGATCAGCTCGGGACCCAGCAGCGATTCGAGCAGGTCGAGCAAGTTTTCATTGCGCAAAAATTCGAATATTGCCCGTCCCCGATAGCGCATGATGTCCATGCCGTGCCCGATCTCAGGGCACTGTTTGAACAGCAAGCCATAGCGCGTGGCAAACGGGGCGTCTTCGTGCAGGTCTGCTATTTCGCCCTCGTCGTGCAGCGTCCGCGCGCGGGCATCGATCCACACCGATAGCTCGTCGATTACTGGCTGCAAGTCTCCGTGGGTGAGCGCCTCGCGGGCGATGATGACGCCGCGCGTGTTGAATTCTGCGATTTGTTCCGTCGTGAGTTTCATCGCGGTTTCTCCCCAATTCGTTGTGCGGGCAAATTTAAAGAAACCACTATCAAGCTGTAAACGGCTCGGCGTCTTCCAGTCTCTACTCCGCAACAGCGCGATCCGACACTTCTCAGCCCAAGTCCTCGGCGTGTTCTTCGATGTAGCGCTCGATTTCCGCTGCGCTCATCGCGCCGGTAAAGGTTCCGCCGGGCGGCATATAGTAGAACGCCTCGGCGTAGTCCAAGCCATAGGGCGCGCCGATGCGTTGGTATTCACGCAAGCCAAAGAGGCGGATGTACTGGCGGTCGGCCTCCTCCTCGTCGTCGCCCAAGGCGGGCAGGTGCTTGCCTTGGCGCGCTAGCCGTTCCTTGAGGCGGCGGCCGTGGGCACCCGCTGGTCCTTGGGCCTTGTTGGCACTCATGGCGGCGACCTTTGCGTCGAGATGAGGCGCTATATCGACGACGGTGTTGTAGGGCTGCCCCGGGCGGCAGGTCCAGTAGTAGAGGTCTTTGACCGAGTGAGGCTGCATACCGCAGGCTAGTTGTTCGGGATAATCCTTGTTCATGCCGGCCATCCAGCGCGCCGCTTCGACGGCTTGGCCGGTGACGTAGTGATCGGGGTTTTCCTCCCAGTGGCCCCAAGGACTGAACGTGGTGATGGTGTCGATTTTGAGGGCGCGGATTAGAAAGACCAGCCGGGCCCTCAGTTCGGTGGGGGCGGCTTCGTCGAGAAAGTGATTGCGGTAGCCGAGGTGGATGACCTGTTTGAAGCCCAATTCTTCGGCCAGTACGTCGACTTCGCGTTCGTTCTGGAGGATGGTCTCGCCCATCGTCCCCGGACCGCACTTCTCGTCGTTGGTGGTCTGGATCAAATAGGCCGTGTAGCCTTCGGCGATGAGCTTGGCGATGAGACCGGCGCAGAAGAGGGGAATATCGTCGGCGTGGGCTTGGACGGCGGCCAGCACCTTGCCTTGGTGGGGTTTGTCTGGGGTGTGCTTTTCGACGGTTATTTCGCCGACGGGGGTGTACCAGGGAATGCGCGGGTCGGGACTAGGGGCCATGGTCGGTTCCTTCTCAGATGTGGGGTCTCCACCTGCCACGCCCGCTAGCCGAACAGCTTTAAGGCTCCGATGAGGCCCCACGTCGTCACTTGCAGGGCAATGATCCACCGTAAAAGGCTGTCGATTTTGGTTTCGACGCGGCCTAGCCGGACATCGATTTGCTCGATAATACCTTCCAACCGGGCGATGCGTAATGGATAGGGCTGCTCGGGCGGCAGTGACTCACTCACGATGCTACCTCGTATTTGTTGCCATAAGATAGAGTTAAGAATCCGTTCATTCGTCAAGATTTTTTATTCAAACCTCAGCCCCTTGGCCCGCGTTGGCCGCTGCCGCCACTAGGGCTACTGAAGGCCGCTGCGATCCAGTGCCCGATATTGTATGGCCTCCGCTAGATGTTGCGACTGAATTGGGGCGTCGGCCAAATCGGCTATGGTGCGGGCGACTTTGAGGATGCGGTCGTAGGCGCGGGCCGAGAGGCCGAGGCGGGCCATGGCCTTTTCGAGCAGGGCCTGTCCGGCGTCGTCGAGCGAGCAGTGGTGGCGGATGTGCCGCGTGCTCATCTGGGCGTTGCAGAATAACTCCCCGGCAAAGCGGTCGAGTTGCCGCTGGCGGGCGGCGTTGACGCGCTGGCGGATTTGCGCTGAGTCTTCGCCGTTTTGCTTGTTGGCTAAGTCGTCGTAGGCGAGGGCCGGCACTTCGATGTGGATGTCGATGCGGTCGAGGAGCGGCCCGGAAACGCGCGCGCGATAGCGGCGGATTGCAGCCGGAGAGCAGGTGCAGGTGCGGCGGGCGTCCGCAAGATAGCCGCAAGGGCAGGGATTCATCGCTGCGACGAGGGTGAAGTCCGCTGGATAGGCGATCGCGATCTGCGCCCGCGTGATGGTGACGGCGTGGTCTTCGAGCGGCTGGCGCAGGGCCTCGACGACGTTGCGGCGAAACTCGGGCAGCTCGTCTAGGAAGAGCACGCCGTGATGGGAGAGCGACACCTCGCCCGGGCGGGGGTACGCGCCGCCGCCGATGAGGCCGGCGTCCGAGACGGTGTGGTGCGGGGCGCGGAAGGGTCGGGTGGCGACTAGGGCTTGGCCTGGGGCAAGGATGCCGGCGACTGAATGAATCTTGGTGGTGGCGAGCGCTTCTTGCAGGGTTGGTGCCGGGAGGATCGTGGGCAGGCGACGGGCGAGCATGGTCTTGCCCGACCCAGGCGGCCCGACCATGAGCAAATTGTGCCCGCCGCTGGCGGCGACTTCGAGGGCGCGCTTGGCGTGATCTTGGCCGCGCACGTCCGCAAAGTCAACTCCGTAGTTGGCGTTGCTGCGAAATACCTCATCCACGTTCAATTCGTAGGGCCGTTGGCGCGCGTCGCCGGTCAAAATGCCGATAGCTTCGCTCAGCGAACTGACGCCATAGACGAGCGGCCCATTGGCAATGGCGGCCTCGCGGGCGTTTTGCGTCGGCACGATCATGCCGTAGAGGCCCTGCTGATGCAGGGATGTGGCCATGGACAGCATGCCGTGCACCGGGCGCACACTGCCGTTGAGCGATAGCTCGCCCAAGAGTGCGAACTCGGCGAGACCCAAGGGCTTGATCTGCCGGGAGGCCGCCAAGACGCCGACGGCTATGGGCAGGTCGAAAGCCGAGCCTTCCTTTTTGCGATCGGCTGGCGCGAGATTGATGGTGACCTTGCGTCTCGGCCACTGATAGCCGGCGTTTTTGATGGCCGCTAAGACGCGCTCCTTGCTTTCGCGCACTGCGGAGTCGGGCAGGCCGACGACTGTGAAGGTCGGCAAGCTGCGGTCGGTATCGACTTCGACGTGGACCGGATACGCGTCAATTCCGAGCGTGGCGGCCGAGAGGACAGTGGAGGGCATGCGGTTCCTTTCCGTTGAGATAGGTAACAGGAAACAAGAACCGTGCCAGCGGGGGTGTGCTCTGAGGCCAGCGGGGATGTTGAGATGCAGAATGGGAGCTAGGCGATACGGCGTTGGTACCTAAAGGGTACAGCAGATGGAACCTATCCTAACTGCCGTGCCTGCTGCCAAGCCGCGTAAAATTCCTCCATACTCTACGCTGCGAAATGTGGTCACGCGCTCGCTCCATTCTCGTCCATCACCGCTTGGATCATGGCTTGGATATAGCCGAACTCGTAGGCCCAAGCTTGGCGCATACTGTGGGGATCCTTGTGCCCGGGCGCGTGGTCGGGGACGCACATGTGCTGATAGCCCACTTCTTTGAGCGCCTGCATGTTGCGGTGCATGTTCATCACCCCTTCATCCGGCCAGACCTCTTGGAACTTATTGCGCTTGCCGACGATGTTGCGGAAGTGGCAGAGGAAAATTTTGTCGCGCGAGCCTAAGTAGCGGATGATTTCGGGGACCTCGTTGAGCGGGTCTTCGACGCTTTCGGCCATGCAGCCCAAGCAGAGATTGACGCCGTGATAGGGGCTAGGGCAGATCTCGATAAAGTGCTTGAAGCCGTCAAAGCCGCCCATCACGCGATCGACGCCTCTATAGCCGGGCGGCAGCCAGGGGTCGCAGGGATGGCAGGCCATGCGGACCTTGCACTCGGTGGCGACCGGGATGACCCGCTCCAAGAAGTAGGTGATGCGACGCCAGTTTTCCTCTGCGGTGACCGGTTTGTCGTAGCGGGGCGTATCGGCGTCGGCCTTTTCGAGGTCCCAAGTGCTGTAGATGGAGCCGCCGCGGCCGGGGGGCGTGCTTTCGGTGCGCTGGTTTTCGAGGGCGCAGAGGTAGTATTTGATGGCTGGGATGCCGGCTTCGGCCGCCTGCCGCACCATGTTGATGACCAGCTCAATCTCCTTATCGCCCTCTTCGTAGTTGCCCATCATAAAGTTGGGGACGGACTCGCCGTTGACGTTGAACTGGGCGATGGGCAGGGCGACCATCTCCATGTTGATGCCGAAGCGAGCGCACTTCTCCTTTTTGGCGACTAACTCTTCGACATCCCAACCGTATTCGCGGTGGAATGTGATGAAGTTTTCGTTCTTGTTGAAGACGCCGTGGCGGGCTAGGTATTCGAGGTCTTCGTCCGTTGTAGTGAACTGCTGGGTGCCGACGTGCATGAGAGGCTCCTTGGTGGGGTGAAAGGGTCGGGTTGGAAACAGTACGCAAGCCGCGCTAGGTTGGCAATTTTTCAGGCTGCTGCGTTGGGTGCGCCGCTGAGCATGGGAACGGTGGAAGTGCCTATCCCGCGTCGAGAATCTGACGGCGGCGGAAGCAGTCGAGGACGTGGTCATTGACCATGCCGGTGGCCTGCATGTGGGCGTAGATGACGGTCGAGCCGATGAATTTGAAGCCGCGGCTTTTGAGGTCTTTGCTCAAGGCGTCGGATTCGCGGCTGGTGGCTGGTAAATCGGCGAGGGTGCGAAACTCGTTGACGAGAGGCTCGCCACCGACAAAGCGCCAAATATAGGCGCTGAAGCTGCCGAACTCGTCCTGTACGGCGAGGAAGTGCCGAGCGTTTTCTACGGCCGCGCTGATCTTGCGGCGATTGCGAATTAGTCCGGGGTCTTGGAGCATCTGTTCGACCTTGGCTGCGTTGAAACGAGCGACTTTGGCAGGGTCGAATTTGGCGAAGGCTTGGCGGTAGTTGGCGCGCTTGCGGAGGACGGTGTACCAACTGAGGCCGGCTTGGGCGGATTCGAGGGTGAGAAACTCGAAGTGCTTGCGGTCATCGTGGACTGGGACACCCCACTCGCGGTCGTGGTACGCGACGTAATCGGGTTTGTCGAGGTCGAGCCACGGGCAGCGTTGGAGGGGCATATAGAAATCCTAAATCGTTTACAGAATTATCCGCAGATGGACGCAGAATAGGATGGATAAGACGATACGCCGCAATCATTCGGGCTTGTCATATAGCCATCCTAAATCATTCACGAGATAATTCTCAGATGACCGCAGACAGACGCCGAATTGTAGGGGCGAGCGAGCGCTCGCCCCTACCTGCAAGGCGATCCGCATATCTCTCAACTCATGCAGGCTTGCCATATCAGCGCGACCCGGCGGGAAAATCAAACGCGGCCTTGCACTCCGGCCCTAACTTCAACCGCGCGTCGAATTTGCTGCCTTTTTTGCTTTTGAAACCCTTAATCACTCCGGTTTTGCCTTTGGCGATCAAGGTGTGGATTTGCTTTTCGGTCAGCTTTTTGCCCGCCATTTCCTTCCACACCACGAAGTCGCACCCCTCGCGATAGCGATTGCAGCCAAAGCCGCGTTGGCCCTCGATGATTTGGCCCTGTCGGCATTTGGGACAGGTGAGGGCGGAGGTGGATTGGGCGACTTCTGCTGGCGGCTTCTCTTGGGGTGAGGGGCGTCCCTCCGATCTAGCGGAGCCATTCCGCGGCCCGTCGTCAAACTCGAAGACGACCTTGAACTCATCGTCGAATTTGAGCCGTGCCGCAAACTTCTTGCCGGCCTTGGAGACAAAGCCCTGCATCTTTTCGGTACGGCCGTTGGCCAACAACAACTGTGCCTGCTTTTCGGTTAGCTTCTTGCGCGCCACCGTCTTCCAGATCGTCAAGTTGCACCCCTCCCGGTAGCGGCTGCATCCATACGCTTTGGCGTTTTCTACTACTTGGCCCTCTTTGCACTTGGGACAAGGCCCTAACACTTTGCCGCTGCTCTTACCGCGGCCCTTCTGCTTGCCTCGTGCCTGTGCCGCTTGCTCGGGGGAAAGCGCCGGTCCTTGCTGGACCTTGGGTACTAGCGACTTCACCAAGTCGGCGATTCTTTCGTAGAACCCCGCCACCGGCCGCTGCCCTTCCTCGATTTCCTTGAGTTGCTGCTCCCACTCGCCCGTCAACTCTGGGCTGCGCAGCGATTCGGCCACCAAGCCCACGAGTGCTTTGCCCTTCTCCGTCGAGGTGATCGCCTTGCGGTCGCGGACTACATAGCCGGTGCGAATCAGCTTTTCGATGGTTTCGGCCCGCGTGGCCGGCGTGCCTAGCCCCGATTCCTTCATGGCCGCGGCTAACTCGTCGTCCTCGATTTCGCGGCCGGCGTTTTTCATTGCCGCTAGGAGCGTGGCGTCTGTATAGGGCCGAGGTGGTTGGGTTTCTTTTTGGACTACATCCATGCGCGTTACGTGAACTTGCTGACCTTGTTGCAGCGGTGGGAGCGCCCGCTGGTCGTCTTCTTCCTTCTCTTTACTCTTTGCAGCGTTTGGAGGCCGTATGGCGACGACCGTCCAGCCCGCCTCTAAGACAACAGACCCTTTGGCCACAAAGTCGGCACCGCCGATGTCGAGCAAGACGGTCGTTTCCTCGACCTGTTGGTCGGGCAGGAAGATGCCGACAAAGCGCGCCACCACCAAGTCGTACACCTTCTGTAAGTCCGGTGCGAGATTGGGGGCGGGCTGTTGTCCGGTGGGAATAATCGCGTGGTGATCGGTCAGTTTGGTGCGATCGACATACGCTCTGCTGAGCCGGTGTCCGCCGCGTAGGCGCTCCAGTGCGACCGATGCCTGCGGGTGCGCTAACTTTTCCAAAATACCGGGCAGCTTGGGCACCATGTCCTCGGAGATGTGGCGGCTCTCGGTGCGCGGGTACGTGATGAGCTTGTGGGTTTCGTATAGAGCTTGGGCGCGTTCGAGGGTTTGCGCCGCAGTGAAGCCAAAGCAGCGGTTGGCGTCGCGTTGGAGGTTGTTGAGGTCGTAGAGGGGGGGAGGCCGGTTTCTTTTGACTTTCTTCTCAATTTTGCGGACGGTGCCGACCTTGTTGGGGCTGAGCTGGCGATGGAGGCGCTCGGCTTCCTCCTTCTTGTCAATGCGGGTCTGGCCGTCCTTGCAGTACTTGGCGGCAAAGCCCTCTTCTAACTGCGCCACTAATTCGTAAAAGTACGCCTTGACAAAGCTGGCAATCGCCGCATCGCGCTTGACCACCATGGACAAGGTTGGCGTCTGCACGCGGCCGATGGTGCAGAGCGCCTTGTTGTGGACGGTATAGGCGCGGGTCAGGTTCATGCCCATCAGCCAATCGGCTTGGCCGCGCGCCCGCGCGGCCGCAGCGAGGTGATCGAAGGCCGCCCCCTCCTGCAAGGCGTGGAAACCACCGCGAATTGCCTCGTCGGTCAGGCTCGAAACCCACAGTCTGCTAAACGGCTTTTTGCAGCGGGCGTGTTCGTAGATCAGGCGAAAGATGTGCTCGCCCTCGCGCCCGGCGTCTGTGGCGCAGATGACGCGCTCCGTCTGGGGGCTGTTGAGCAATTTTTTGACGATTTGGTACTGGTCGGAGGTCGAGCGCGTCGTCTTGAGCTTCCACTGCTCGGGGATCATCGGTAGCTGGTCAAAGGACCAGCGGCCCTTCCAAGGCGGGCCGTAATCGTCCGGCTCGGCGAATTGCACGAGGTGCCCTAGTGCCCAAGTGACGATATAGCCGTTGCCTTCGACGTAGCCTTGGCCGCGCTTGCTGGCTCCTAGAACCCGGGCAATGTCGCGCGCCACGCTGGGCTTTTCGGTGAGGACGACGGTAGCCATGGATTTATGCTACGAATCGACTAGCTCCGGCGCAATGATTGACAGGCCGTTTATAGACGTGTACACTATCATGTACACAAGGAGTTTTCTATGCGCTTTGTCTCAGTCCGCGAATTGCGCGGGAAATCGGCTGCTATATGGAAGGAACTCGCGCAGGAGCAAGAGATGGTAATCACTTCCAATGGCAAGCCAATCGCCTTGCTTGCGGCGACATCGGAAGAATTGCTGGAAGAATCGCTCGACACCCTGCGCAGTGCCCGCGCCCTAGCTGCTGCCAACGCCGTGCAGCAAACGTCCACAAAGACGGGTACGGATCAACTCTCTGCCGCTGCTATCGAGGCCGCGGTCAAGGCCGTGCGCAAAGGGCTGTTGCTCTTGATGGGATCAGAGCCAGAGGAGTTTGAGCGCGAAGCCCGGTTTCTACTCGCCTTGAAGCTCTTTGAACTTCGCCGCATATCTGCTGGCAAGGCGGCTGAAATGAGCGAGATGCAAAAGCCTGAATTTCTGCTGAAAGCGAGCCAACTGAACGTTGCAGTAGTCGATCTGGACCAAGATCAACTAGAAGCCGAATTCAAGAATGCGTGAACGGCTCTTGGTCGCGGACAGCGGTCCGTTGATCGCCCTCGCCGGTATATCTCATCTCCACCTGAGCGATGCGGTTATTCAATACGCCTGTCGGCAGGCGAGAGAAGCCGCTCCAGTTTCTTGAACAAATCCCCGAAAATCGCATCGCGCCGCACCGTCCGCGCCACCCGCATAAAGTGCCGCGCCGGATCGTGGCTCCAAGTCTTTTGATCGGTCAACACTGGGCTATGTACCACGTCGGTCGGCACCCACGATGCGTCGAGTAGCCAAGCGATCGCTGACATATCCCAAATTACCTTGGAAGCGGCGAAGTGATTTTGGGCATAGGCGGCGAATATTTCGACCAGATAGTCGCCAATTGCCCCCCGACTCTTGACGAAGCGTTCCAGTTCCGCCAGCGTCGTCTGTAGGTGCGAGGCCACGGGGTGGCATGGGATCTGTACGAGGGGCACGCCGCAGTCGAAGACTACTTGCGCTGCTACGAGATCGCCTTGGAGGTTGAATTCGTCCGCGGTCGGCCAGTAGAGCGCGTGGCCGCCGAGCCAGACCACGACGGTCCGCTCGATGATGGAGGGGTCTTTAAGGATAGCCGAAGCTACGTTGGTAAGCGCGCCGATGGCCACCACGTAGAGCGGATCAGCGGCGGCGTTGGCTCTGGCAATTAGATCATCGACCGCCGCGCTTTCTTGCGGTGTGTCGTCTCGCAGTATGTCCGTCGCTCCTCGGAACACCAAGCCCTCCGGCGCAATATCCAACCGCTCCAATAGCCGCAGGATTTCCTCGTAGCTTTTCTCCATTCCGTCGCCCGGTCCGGACGAACGGATGTTGTAGAAAGGTGCCGCGTAGATCGCCTCGACCGCGAGTTGATCGGGCGAGAGCAGCGCTTGGACTACTGCGAACTGGTCGTCGATTTCGTTGTACGTATCGGTGTCGAGGACTATCCGCACCTTGTCTGTCGGCGGCGTCAGGCGCTCTAGGCGCAGGGCCTCGTCGAGTTTGGGAAATTCCATAATAACCATTGCGACGCGACCATTGAGCGCCGCTCCTCCTTTCAGCTATTCGCAAACGGATCATATCGCGCTATATTCAAGCGCAGATTGGATTCTGTAACCCACGGAGGAAAGCATATGCCATGCTTGACGGACGAACAACTCGCACACTTTGACGAAGAAGGCTACCTACTAGTGAGGGGGATGCTCGACGTGGACGAGGTCATCCAGCCCATTATCGACGAATACCACGGCGTCCTCGACAAGCTCGCTCGTGAGCTCTACCAAGCTGGCCAGATCGCATCCACGTACGACGACCTGCCCTTTGGCAAACGCCTGACGCAAATCGTCGTCGAGAGCGGCCAGATCCACGCCCAGTACTTCGACTTCTCCCTGCCCCAGACGGGTATCGATGCCGACACTCCCTTTTGGGCTGGGCCAGCCGTTTTTCGCTGCATTACCAACCCCGATCTCCTCGACGCGGTCGAGTCCATCGTCGGTCCTGAGATCTGGTCCAACCCCGTCCAGCACGTGCGCCTCAAGCCGCCCGAGCGCCTAGTACCCAAAAACCACAATGGCCAAGCCCTAGTCAGCGCCACCAACTGGCATCAAGACAACGGCGTGGTCCTACCCGAAGCCGACGACTCGGAGGTCCTGACGGTGTGGTTCCCGCTCAATGAGGCGACGCTCGAAAACGGCTGTTTGCAGATTATGCCCCGCAGCCATCGGCGAGGGCTGCAAACTCACTGTCCGGGAGGGCCGGGGGGACTGTGGATACCCGAGCTGTTTATGGACATGGACGCGGCGATGCCGGTGCCTATGCAGCCCGGCGATGTGCTTTTCCTCACTCAGCACACCATCCACGGCTCGCTGGCCAACAACAGCGACGATGTGCGCTGGAGCTTTGACTTGCGCTACAATCCAATTGGCCAGCCTACGGGCCGCGATCTCTTCCCCGGCTTTGTCGCCCGCAGTAGAGCTAATCCAGAAAGCGTCTTACGCGATCCAGTGGCGTGGGAAAAGCTCTGGCGCGACACCCGCGACCGACTGGCGCAAGAGGCGCACACCCCCTTCAACCGCTGGAATGCGGACGCGGCCGTCTGTGCTTAAAATTGTCTCGAAGAGGGTGAAGAGACGACATTGGGAAATTCCAGATCGCAGTTTGCCGTTCGTGTTTTCGCTGGATTGCAGCAAGGTGCCAATGTGTTTATACGACGGACTAGTCCATGTCCGTTTTCACGGTACCACAATAGAACTTGTAGTATCTATGCTGCTGCAATCCAAGCTCCTCGTAGAACGCGGCTGCTGGCGTCGCCTCATTGGCAATTAGGGACATGGATACATTCGATTCCCCGATTTTGTCGAGTAGATGGCGCACCAGTCTTCGACCGTGGCCGGACCGTCTTCGATCAGACTCGATAAAAAGTTCCTGCATGTAATAGTTAATTCGGTCTTGCCAGGGGTAGCAGTATCCGAACATCGCTCCGATCACGTCATCTTTGTCGAGGGCGAGGAGGCAATGCTCGGGATCGAACTTCCAGAATCGATTGAGGTAGTGGTGGGCTTGGGTAACACTCCACGATTCCTCGTACGGCCATTCAGAGAAAACTTTCACGAATAGACGCGCGCAATCTCGCAAGTCCTCTGACGTGATGGCCCGTATCATTCTACGCAATCCTCATATCGTTCCCAATCTGCCAGTAAGTCTCGGGGTCAGGTGACTTCGTTCAGCTTTCCGGTGGCGCAGTCATAAACAAACCCCCGCACGTCGTCCTTGTTCGGGATGAAAGGGCTGGCCTGGATGCGGGCGATCGACTGCCGTACGTCCTCCGCGAGATCGCCGAACGCCTCTAGAGCGAAGGCCGGGCGGATGCCGGTATCGGCTGCGATCGCGTCCTTCACGTCGTCGTCGCGGAACGTCAGCATGCCACAGTCCGTGTGGTGGATGAGCATGATCGAAGTCGTGCCTAGTAGCCGCTGCGAGATCGTCAGCGAACGAATTGCGTCGTCGGTTATCACGCCGCCCGCGTTCCGGATCACGTGCGCGTCCCCTTCCGCGATTCCCAGCAGACCGTGAACGTCGATACGCGCGTCCATACAGGCTACCACCGCTAGGTTCAGTCCTGGAGGTAGGGGAAGGTCGCCCTTGTCGAAGTTGTCGGCATAGCGGGCGTTGTTTTCGAGAAGTTCATTGATAATGGCCATGAGAAATCTCCTTTCGCCATCGGTTGCGTCTGCGTCAGTCCGCGTCCGGCGGGACGATGCAGACCGTGATGATATTTGTATAGTAAAATCAAGGTGATGAACGCCTGCAAGGATCGGATAAGCTGCCTGATCAGCGTTTGTCGATCCTTGTTATTAACTGACGTTACGCACCTAGGTAGGGGGCGGTTTGAAACCGCCCCCTACGGCCACCGGCCGGGTCAGATCGAGGACGGGACGCCCGCGCTCCCAGCGGGAATCGGGCCGAAAACCAACCATCGGTCACGTACTGCGTAACGTCAGTTATTAAGCGGCTCGAAACTATTCAGACCAGACTCTCTCAAATACCACTCGCCCGTCGTCGGCTTCTTTGAGTGCAAATACGTCTGGATTTGATAGCGATTCCCATCCATCGTAGCCGAAATTAGAGTCTAGTGAGTTCAGGATCAGGCTCAAGAGGTTGCCATGGGTTACTGCAATAGGGAACCGGTGACCATCGTCGAGTAGCTCGGTGATGGCGGCCCAGCCGCGGTCTAATACTTCGCGTGCCGACTCGCCTCCCGGTATCCGCAACTCCAAGTCTCCGAACGAGTCGCGGACCACCTCGCGCCAGTTGTCAATCGGACTTCCCGAGAGCGTCCGTTCAATTAGGCGGTGATCCAAGTGAACAGGCAATCCCACTTTGGTAGCAAACGGTTCAATGCTTTGCTGTGCCCGCGCATAGGAGCTGGAGACGATCATGTCGATCGGATAATCGGACAAGAACCTAGCGAGTGCTTCCGCCTGTTTTCGCCCAATCTCTGTCAGCGCCGCATCCGGGTCTTGCCCTGATGACTGACAATGCCTAATCAGCAACATAGCTCGATCACGACCACCTAGATTTCAGGTCAGCCTCAATTTCCTGCCAAGGGACTTGCTGTTTTGCGGCTGCGGCCATCAACGCGTACACGACGCCGTTAAATTCTTCTGGAATCCCCGTTTCTTGCGTAAACGCTCTCACAAATTCAGCCGATTCCTCGCCGACTTTCTTGCAAATCGCATTGCTGTCTGCAAGGAGCTTTGACGTACTGGAGCCGGTGGGCTTTTGCGCGACTGCGGATATTCTTCGGTACTCCTCTTCCCAAGGATTGACAATTTCCCGTCCGATCAATGAGATGTCGCTAAAGCGGACGACCTCGGCGACTTTGAGTCCGGTCTTGGACATCGCGCTTGCGGGCGAGCGTTCGCCGCGATACACCACTTCGACGCACCAGTCGTGCGTGCCTTCTGCCACGGTGTTCTCCGTGTCTCCGGCATAAGCAACAATACTGATCTGCAGCTTGCTGGATTGGAAGCGCTGCGACAGATACTGACGAGAGGAGAGTTCGTATTTCTTGTTCACGGCAATGGACACCATTGCGGACGAATCTGGAATTTGTCCTTCGCGATTCAACAGACAAAGGGCCGGCCGATAGAACTGAGCATTTGGATCGAACCAATCGTAGGTGTTGAGGACCCCAAGAGGAGAGTCCCCAGCGCCTAGCATGTACTCGTCGAACAGATCGTCTCCCGTGAGGCCATACGCGACTTCTCCACGTAGGAGGCAATCGTCAACCCGTTGGGGCACATCCTCGCCGCGCGCCGAGATTATTTCGAGGGTTCCCACGCTCTCGTCAGCTCGGGTAAACTCGCCTCTGTCGCTAACGCCGATTTCACTCAGGAGATTGTTTACATACTCATGCAGACCACTGTTCTTGGGTATGTAGAGTTTGGCCTTTGGTTCAGGAACGAATAAACCGATTGCTTCGCGAAACATTTGTTACTCCTTTTGCACACGGTTAGGTCAATATCCGACCAATCAGACCAACTTGCAATGACAATTCTCCCTCCGGTCGGATGAGGAATCAAGGGCTTGGAATTCGCCGAATCCACAGGCGAATTTGCGCTGGGGTGGGCCGTCGAAAATGCCCGGGAAGCGCGGCGAGTCGGTCTTCTACCTGCGCGGCAGATGAGACGGCCAAGTCTGCCAGCGAACGAATGCCGGCTTTAACCAACAGATTGCCGTATTCTACCCCAATGCCTTGATGCAGGTATAATTCGACGAGGCCACGGGTACCTTGAGTGCGTTCGCGACCCAATTCCCCTTCCATTTGCCGCCAAATTTCCGCCGACTCTCCAGCTTCCAAATCGGTCAGATAGACGATGCCTTCGTCCTGCAAAAAAGTCCTAGCGGCCGGATCCAGACTATCCACTTTGGCCAAGCGCGGCTTCACCGAGCCGACGTTCAAGTAGATGTAGTGATTGACTGTCAGGGCGAAAGCCGCAGCCAAAAGAACGATGACGAGCGCATTCCAGACCTTGGTCGGCGCAGGCCGCTGGTCCCTATGCGCTCCCAATGGCGGAGCCAACCTGTACCAGACCAACAGGCGATAGACCAGAGCGCATTCCACGGCAAAGGGAGGGAAGCCCAAAAAGCCGGCTAGCGGCATTTCAAAGAGTTTCAATTCTTCAAAAAAGGGCACTGTGTAGATCCACTTAACTTGGGCCCAGTAGTTGAAGAATTCCCACAGACCACCGGCGATGAATCCGGCCAGTAGCTGGCGGGTCAGCGGTGCGTAGTCGCCGCGTGCTAATTGATGTAGCAAGCTGTCGGGCAGGCGGCGGTATTCGACGGGAGCTAAGAGCAGGATAAAGGCGAGCCAAGTGAGCGGGAAGAAGAAGCGCGGCCACCCAAGGACTAGCGCTAGCCCGATCAGGCCGGCTATTTGCAGAAGGGTTAGACGACGGGGAGTCAGCGACCAACAACGGCCCTGCCAACCGGCGGCCACGCCGCGTAGTCCCAAGTAGTACTCCAACCACAGTAGGCCGGGAAAAACAGTGGCAAAGGAGAAGAAGGCGTTCAGCGTCTGCAAAACAGGGTGGTCAAGGACGAAGATGTAATACCAGTTTTGCAGACGGAAATTGATCAACTCAAAGGCGTACCACCCCACTGCGGACCAAAAGAGGATCAGCAAAAAAGCCGGACCGCAGCGGGCGATGAGCGAGCGTCCTTCCCACCACTGGATGAGTCGGTCTAGAGTCCAAATAATGCCGTACCAAGCGCATAGGTAAAACAAGGTGGTCACAGGTTCCACCCGGCGCAGCATAAGGACGAAGGAAATCCCGATGAATAGGGGGCCTAAAAGAAAAAGCAGCGCGGACTGGAAACGGCGCGAGTCCAGCGGCGCGGAACAGGTGGTCATTGGGAAGGATCGAGTTCCAACACCGCGGCCAAGCTATCGCCTTGGTGGACGCGATTGAAGACTCGCAGACACAGGATCAAGCCCGCCTGAGTCGATACCACTTCCTCGCGCCGCTGCCCGAGATGATCGACCACCGTACCGATCACATCGCCCGGTTGCACGGGAGCTTTCAGTTTTACCTGAGGCTCGAAATAACCGGCAAAGGGCGCTGGATAATTGATCTGTATGTGCCCGGAGTTCTCGCGGCCGTCCTCCACGGTGTACTCGGTGCGCAGGGGCGGCAGGGCGCGGTCGATCATGTTCAGTTCGGCCAAGACGTTCAAGCAGCCCTCGAAATAGGCATCCGCGCCCTCGGGGTCGCACGTGCCACCGCCCATCCACTCGGCGTAGATGGCTGGCACCTTGGCGTCGCGGGCCACTGAGAGCGTGCGTCCGTCGAGGCGAGCCGAAGTGCCCCAAATGATGGGCATATTCAGCGCTCGGGCCATGCGTCGCTGCACGTCGAGGATAGCTTTATCGGGATGCAGGGTGTACCCCACGGTGGGATAGAACTCCATGACCTGCCCGCCGCTGTGCAGGTCGATAAGATAGTCGGCCCGGCGGATTTCCTCGCTGACGGCGTGGGCCGTGCGCTCGGTGATCGAGCCGTCGGGCCGGCCCGGGCAGGTGCGAGCCAAGTCTAGCTCGTCCTCGGCCGTGCGCTGGCCGCGCCAATAAGCGGCTTCATTGACTACGGGGATGGCCGTGAGGCGGCCCCGCAAGTCCGCTGGATCGAGGTGGTCCAGCAGGCGGCGGATGGCTGCCATAGATTCGAACTCGTCGCCGTGGACGCCGCCTAGGATCAGTAGGTTGGGACCTTTTTGGGTGCCTTCTATTACTTGGTGTTGCAGGGTGATTGTTGGAGGCATAGGGCAATCCTGCATCATTTACAAGGTGATCCGCAGATGGACGCAGATGGACGCAGAATAGTAGAAACAAGACGATCCATCGCTCGAATCGTTCAAATCATTCCGCATTGCTATAGTTGGCTGTCTTTCAACTGTCATCGCGATAAGGACCTGTATCAATGCCGGGGAGGGTGTGTTCCAAAAGGTCCAAGGTTTGGCTGGTGAAGTAAGGGTGTCCGGGTTCGGGCCAGCCGAACAGGCCGCGCACTCGGGGCGTGGTGGCCGTAAAAAAGGGCAGCATGTGATCGCGTTCGCCGTAGATGAAAGGATTGGCGAATCGGGTCCAGCGGTCGTTGTCGCGGCGGCACATGGACAGAGTCCAAAAGGCGCGCTGCATGCGCTTATTGGCAAAGGGTTGCGCCGCGTGTACTAGGTACGACGAGTAGAACGCAGCCGACCCCCGTTGGCCAGTGGTGGGGACCGGCGAGGCTAGTTCGGTGGCTTGGCGCAGGTCTTTGAAGGACCCACCCGCGGCGTTGTCTTGGGCAAGCGCTCGCACAAAAGCGGGACCAGCTACTTTGTGCGAGCCGGGGATGACCAGCATGGGGGCACCGTCGTCTTCGACATCGTGCAGATATACTCCCGAATTGACGTAGTCGAAACGGCCTGTTTGGTCGTAGGGCGGCAGCAAGCAATTGGTATAGTGGTCAATGTGGTAGCCCTCCCAAGAATTGTCGGGATGGCGCTTGTCGGTAGGCCCCGAGCGCATGAAGAGGTGGGCATTGCAGTAGCTTGCTTTTGTACCCAGACATTGCTCAAAGATGTCGAGGTAAGTCTCGTTTTCGATCAGCCGATCTAGCGCCGGCGCGCCCACGGGAAATTGTGAGCGGCCCTCGGAGTGGTCGTGCGTGGTGGTGAAACCGTCTGAGACCCCGGAGGCGTCGCCTTGGTCGCAATCGGACAACCATTGCTGGAAGGATTGACCGTAGAAAATCTGTTCCATCGCGGCTAGGGCGGCATCCATCTCGTCGGCAGTAAACAGGTCGGGGACGATGATATAGCCGTCGCGGTGGAATTGGTCGAGTTGGGCTGGCGTTAGGCTCATGGGGTCTCGATCTAGTATAGGTTGAGGTTGGTTTTTAGGCGGTTGGTGGTAAGATACCGCACTCGACTAGCGAGTCAACTCAAGGAGGAAGCCAGCCTTCAATGAGATTTCCGAACTTTTTCACCTTCGTCTTTGAACCTGTGCTTTCCGGGCGGCGTCTTTACTTGCAGAGAGCCTCGATGCAGATACCGGACCCACAACTCATAGCGCAAATAAAAGAACGCGATGAACGCGCATTCCAGCAGTTCTTTGAGCGCTATCGGGATCAGATCCACGATCACGTGCGCCGCATTGTCCGCGACGATGCGAGTGCTAACGATGTAGTGCAGGAGGTTTTCTTGCGGGTCTGGAACCGGGCCGGCCAATGGAGCGGTCGAGGCTCTGCGGCCAACTGGCTGTTCCGCATCGCCACTCATCTTTCCCTGACTCACCTGCGCACTGTGCGCAGGCGGCGAGAGCAGCGCCTGGAAATGCTGTCTGAAACCGTGGAGCAGGAGACGCAGCAAGTGCCCGAATGGATGATTGAGGCTGCGTCCGAACGCCCCGACGCCCAAGTGGAACGGGCCGACCAGCAACGCTGGCTGCGGCGACAGGTACAAGAACTGTCCGAGGACAAGCGCGAGGTTTTCCATCTGATCTACGACGCCCAAGTCGAAGTGCGGGACGCGGCCGACCGCTTGGGCATTCCCGAAGGCACCGTAAAGTCGCGGCTGCACCACGGTCGCCGCCAACTCTCACAGGCTTGGCAGGCCATCCATAACCCGGAGGAACACGAATGACATTGAATCTCGACGTACCTTGGCATAGGGAGTCCTTTGACCTTTTCATCTACCAGCGACTGCCCCAGCTTTTGGGTGAGCGCTTGCCGCTGGCCGACTACCAGGTCGAACAACAGGACTCCTATACTTTTTCCATTAAACTGAGCTTGGGACTCGGCGATGCCTCAGTCGAGGTTGAGTACCGGGATTTGCCTCGGCTCGACCGCGACGGCCTTTTCCACATTGAAGGCAACTACCGGGTCGTGGTCCCCTATCCCGACCGGCGCGAACTCGATCAAGCGCGGATTCTCTGTGTGGGCGAGCAGCTCTACGACTTTATCGACCGAAGGTTGGAGGCGGCCCCCGAGGAGTTGGCCTGGGACGACGACCTAGTGCGGAATTGGCTGCCGTTGGACGCTTGGATGCGCGATTTCCACTTGGAGGAAACTTCGCAGTATCTACAGGCGACCAACTGGCTCGACCGCTATACCCATCTGCGGCGGCTGACTTTGATCCCCATCGTCGTCGAGCCTTTTGACGGCCAAGACGTTTTCCCCTACAGCCAATACGGCCTAGTGTGCCCCTACTGCATCCCCGAGGGCCCCAATATCGGCCGAGTGCTGGAAGTGGCTCGCGGTGCCCGCATCCGCGACGGCAAGCTCGAACGGATCGACGGCTCGGCTGGCTTCGACGGTGAGCTCAGCCGAACCGAGCTCGCCGAAGTCGAAGCGCCCGACAGCATCTTGGGTTTTTCGGCCTCCATGGTGCCCTTTATCGAACACGACGATTCCAATCGCGCCCTGATGGGCGTCAATATGATGCGCCAGTGGACGAGCGCAGCCGATACAGCGGCACCAGTCCACTCCACGGGCTGGTTCCGCCAGCAGCACGACCAGCGCTTGGCCTCCAAGGGCAACAAACCCGAACCAGCCCTAGTACAGACGGGATACGAGCCCGAGGCCGCCGACTTTTGGGGTGGCTACAATCTGTTGACCGCCTTCATCATGTGGGACGGGGACACGTTTGAGGATGGCTTAGTCATTAGCGAGTCGGCCGCGGCGCGGATGGATTTTCCCACCGCAGTGGGGGTGGGCGACAAACTAAGCAACCGCCACGGTTCCAAGGGAGTGGTGACGCGCATCCTGCCCGACGCCGACATGCCCCAGTTGCCCGATGGTGCGCCGATAGAGCTCATTTTAAGCCCCACCAGCATGGTCTCGCGGCTCAATTTCGGCCAGCAGCGCGAAGCGGTCATGGGTCGCCTCGCGCAAGCCGCTGGGTGTCCAGCAGTGGTACCGCCTTTCCAAGCACCCAGTGAAGAGACGTTGAAAGCGCGTCTGGCGGCGGCAGGATTGCCCGAAGACGGCATGGAGCAACTAACCCTCAAAGGCGAAGCTCTACCTTATCGCAGTACCGTGGGTTGGGTGTACTGGGGCCGTTTGGCGGCCCACACCGCGGCCGAGCACTTGGAAATCGCGGTGGCAGGAGCTGGCGGACCAGAGCTCGACATGATGGCCTACGGCGCTTTGTGCGAGGCCGGGGCCGTAGCCAATATCCACGCTTTGTTCAATACGGCCGCGGCTGAGCGACCTGACGCCAATGTGCTAGGTCAGCGTCTAACCGTCGGTCCGGTGTCCCCGTCTCTTCCCCCGTCTCCACGCTTTGCCCTATTGCAGCAGTTGTTGGGTGTGGCCGGGATACGGGCCGAATTGGAGAACGGGGAGTTGCGCTTTTCCTTTGCCGAGCCAGAGGGACTGACCTTGGCTCGCCCCGTGCCGCACCCGTGGGCATCGGGACGCCAAGTGGAGACGGTGGGGTCTCCAGTTGCTTTGCCCGCAGGAGCCGAATTCGACCCGATCCGAGACTGCTACGAGGATTTGGTCGCAGCCAATACGCGCTTGCAACGCGTCGTCGATAGCGAAGCTCCTGAGGCCCTAGTCGGGCCGGCAGTGGCGCAGGTGGCCCAACAGGTGGAAGATCTTTTTACCGCGTTGTTGCGGCCGGAGCACCTCCACTTCCGGGCTAGACCACTGTTTAGCGGCCGGGCCGCGCTTGTCTCGGATCTTGAGTTGAATCTCGACCAAGTGGGCCTGCCCGAGGAGATGGCCTGGGCTTTGTTCGGGCCTCAGGTAGAGCGAGAGATAGGTCGCGCCGAGGAAGTGGCGCAGCGTTCGGCTCAAGCGACTGAGGTTCTGGACGCGATCATGGATCGCTCGTGGGTGTTGTTGTACAGTGCTCAGCGAGTACTGGTTGACGATGGCCCGGCGTCCACCGCAGTGGTGGCCTTTCGTCCGCAGCGTTTAGCCGGGGCCGCAGTGCGCGTCCATCCGCGCGTTTGCCGACTGATGGAGCTAGATTTCGACGGGGATCAGATTGAGGTATTTTTGCCCCTCACTGAGGAAGCTCAGGCCGAAGCCGGAGCCGCGCTGTCCGTGGCCGGACACATTCAGCGCGATGCGGATATATGGCGCTACGTGGCCGACAACTACCACGGCATGATATGGGGCTTGGCGCAGCTTTGCCGCACTGAGGAAGGCCGCGCCGAAGTGGAGCGGCTGACCGGAGCGGCCGTGGATGGCAGCCGGCTATTTTCCAAGCACGACCTCAACCGCTTGCTAGCTCAGGTGCTGCAGCGCGAGGGTTTACAGCGAGCGCTGGAGGTACTCGACCAGTTGACGCGGCGCGGCTTTGAGGTCTGCAAGCAGTCGGGGGCCTCCTTCAATCCCTTCCTAGGTTCGAGCAAAGAGTGGCCTGAGCAGCCCGAGGAGGTCGATTGGGACGAGTGGCAAATGTACAGCGACGAGTTAGTGGCGGCTTTCTACCAGCAGGCCGATTTCGACGACAACGACTTGGGGCCTTTGGCCCTGTTGTCGCTGTCGGGGGCGCGGGGCAACCAACATCAGTTGATCCAATACGTGGGCGGCGGTCTGCTCTATCGGGAAGATGGTAGTCTGTTCGCCCAGCGCGGCTGTCGGCGCGACGGCCTGTCGGTGGAGGAGTCCAAGATGCGGGCTCCGCGTGCCTTGTGGGGTTTGGCTGCCACCAATCGGGGCTGGAGCGCGGTGCAGGAAGCGGCCTTACAGCCTGTCCGTGCCGATTACCACGTCTTGGGCCGAGCCGCTAGGGCCGCGCAGCCGGGCGTAGTCTTTGCCAGGGCGGCTGAGCGCGGCGAGGTCGATCCGCTGACTAGCCTATCCGGCCGGCTCTTTGCGGGCCTGACGGCGGACTAAACGGGCGGCGTTTACTTCACCACCGCTTCGTCGCCCAGATGCTCGCGGATCCACGCTCTCAGCGGCACGTCTTCTTCTTTTGGCGAAGTGTAGCCGTGCCCGCCGCTCGGGCCGGCACCTAATAGCTGCTGGCGGATCGGATCGCAGCGGTCCATCAGGTGTTCCACCGTCATGTCGTCGCGCGGTCGCAACCAGCGGTAGCTATAGCCGTAAAACAGTGCCCTGCGTGCGTGGGGCGAGAAGTTGTGCCCGGCTGCGTGCCAGATTCGTCGGTCGAAAAATACCGCGTCGCCCGCTGCCACTTGGATCGGCGTTGCGCCCGCTGGGTCTAAGTCCTCATCCTCGGGCATTTCCAGCTTGTTTTTCAGGTGCGAGCCGGGTACCGCGTGGAAGTTGCCGCGATTGGTCTCGGTGCAGTCGGTGAGAAAGTACGCCACCTTGAGCGAGACCCTCGGCCGGGGCTGAGTCTCCAAGTCGAGATTGAGCCGTCCACTGTCTTGATGCCAGCCCAGCCGCTTGCGCGCGGGTACGACGCCGTCTAAAGGCGGAGTGACGATCAAGTGCGAGTGGTAGAGTTGAATGTGCCAGCCCAAAATTCCGAAGACCTTGGCGAACGTCTTTGGCCAGTCGAGCAACTCCAGAAAGAGTTCGTCTTTGCCGATAAAGTCGAAAAAGTTGTGCATCTGGTGCTTTTCCAGTCCCTTTTGCCGCCGGGCGTCGGCGTCGAGGCGATCGACGATGGGGATGAGCTGGGCTACCAAATCCAAGGGCAGCACATCGCGGACGATGAAGAAGCCGTCCTCGTCAAACTGGCGGCGCTCCTCCTCGGTCAACGTGTATTGCAGGCAGGTTGCATCCATGGGAAACCTCCAAGTGAATTGCCGTCTGGCGGTAGGGAACAACGATCGTTGTTCCCTACAGGCCGGGCAATGTTGTTCCCTACGGGCCGGGCAATCGCCGCACCGCCCCCGGCACCACCGGCTCGCCACGGTGAGCGCTGGCCACGGCTGCAAAGCACAGCGCCAAACTCGCGAGATTGGCGCGGGCACTATTGCTAGGCTCGCGGCCCTCTTCGACGGCGCAGAGCAGTTCGGCCATGGTTCCGTGAAACCCCTGCTCAAACCACGTCCCCATAAGCTGCGGCCGGGCCACGCCTGCTGCGGTGTACAAGATGACTTCTTGCTCCGTCAGATCTACGCCGCTAGCCCCTATAGTGCCCTCCGTGCCGACTAGATAGGTGTGATCCTGTTGTCCTTGGCGGGTGTTGCCGTTAAAGAAAATCGTCGCCTGCGCGCCCGCGCACTCAATCGCCGCTTGGGCCAAAAGTGGCGGTTTGGCGTCCTGGCTGGCTGCGTGCCGGGCCGAGGCGTGGACCTTTTGCGGCGTCTCGTTGCCTAAGAGCACCGCCGCCATATCGAACCAGTGCATCCCGAAGTCGTAGAGTATCAGATCTTCCACCGCGTCAAAGGCAGAACCGGCGATCCAGTTGTGGTCCCAGTGTACGGCGAAATCGACGCTCTGCACTTGGCCGACCAAGCCGACGGCCACGGCGTGGCGCATGTAGCTAAAATGCGGTGCCCAGCGGCCATTCTGGTTGACAGCCAGTTGCACGCCGCGCCGCTCGGCCCGGGCAATGAGCGCCTCGCCCACATCCAAATCGAGCACAAAAGGCTTCTGGCTGAGGACGTGTTTACCCGCGTCAATGGCCGCTTCAAGGATCGGCAGCCGCTCCTGCGGATGGGGCGTGATGTCCACTACTTCGATATCGCCGCGGGCGAGCAGATCCCGATAGTCGAGGTACATATCGGCCGCTGGGTAAAACTCCCGCCGCCGCTGCTCGACGCGCCCCCGATCGCGGCTGCACAGGGCTGCGACCTTATAGCCGGCGTTTTTATAGGCCCGCAAGTGCATCTCGGAGATGCCGCCGCAGCCGATTAGGCCGATCTGTGGACGATAGGCCGCTGGATCGCGCGGCTGGTAGGGCAAGGCCGGGACTGCTACTTCGATCTCCGACCCGGTTTTGCCTCGGCCGTAGCCGCTGTCTTGGCTTTCTGCCATGAGCTATTGGATCAGCGGTAACGTGCGCTTCTGCGCGGCGCTCTGGTAGGCTGTATCGACGATCTGTTGGCCGATGCGGCACAGCGCTGGCGAGAGCGGCCCCTCGATGGGTTGGTCCTCTTCGATGCAGTGAATCACGTACTGGACGGGATTCTGAAACGGCGGTTCGAGCGCGTCCACCGACAGTTCCTCAGTCGCTGGCTGCGCCCGCGTCTGCACGCGGATTACCTCCTCGTAGTCGTAGGAACTAATCGTACCTTCGCTGCCGACGATGACGAAGCCGCACTTGGGCTGGGGTTGCAGGGTCCAAGGATCGGTAAAGGTGCCCCAGCGCGTCTCGAATTTCGACAGGCCCCGCTCGTAGCGCGCCACCGCAATGCAGTGCTCATCCACTTCGAGCCCTTGGGGCTGATCTACGGTAGCCGTCACCTCAATAGGTGCCCGGCCGTCCATGTACCAGGTACCCAATGTGGTGCCGTACCCTAGATAGTCCAGCAGAGAGCCACCGCCCGCCTCCTTTTTGTAGAACCAACTCGTGGGCTTTTCTCGCTCGACGTCGGCGGCCGTGCGCTCCACTTTGTCGGCGAGGTGCCACAGGGGCCCTCGGTTGCCGTCGTAGTAGTGGACTTCGATCACCTCGCCGATCTCGCCTTCGACAGTGAGCCGCCGCGCCGTGCGATGCGGCGGATACCAAGCCAGCGGCCAGTTGATCGCCAACAGTTTGTCCGTCCCCTCCATGGCCCGCTGCATCCGGTCCGCCTCGGCGAGGGTGGCGGCGAAGGGTTTTTCCATGATGATGTGCACGCCAAAGGGCGCGACCTTTTCGGTCCACGCCCCGTGTTCGGCGGTAGCCGGGCACAACAGGGCGATGTCCGGCTGGGTCTTTTCCAGACACTCCCGGTAGTCGCTGAAAACCCGGTCGGCTGGAATGGCGAAATCCGCGCACGCCTGCTTCATGCGCTCGGGCTGCTCGTCGCAAATGCCGACGATTTCGACGTCTGCGTGCTCAAAGGCCATGCGCAAATTGTCGCCCATGTGCAGATGGTCGAAGTTGATCCCGGCGATTTTCCACTTGCTCATTGTTTAGCTCGCAAGCTGTGCCCAAGCGGTTACATGGGGCGGCAGAGCAAGCGGACGTTTTGCCGCTACCACTTCTTGCCGAACCCGCTCGGCTAGGGTTTCTACATCGACCTCTTCCGCCGTGGCGATCCCGAATTCTTCTATGAGCGGAAGCATGCTGCGAAAGCTGTTGGCCGCGAATGGATACCCGGCCCAAGACTCCGGTCCGCCGACCGGATACTCGCAATGCATGTATGGCTCGGGCAGGCCGGCCTCGACGAATGCGCGGTACAGGCCGAAGCCCATATCAATATGCGCCCCGGCACGCTCGAACACTGCAAGAACCCAATTGATCAGGTTGTTTGCCACCGGCGTATCTGGACGCTCCATCTGCCGATAGGGAGTGAAATCAGCCTCTTGAAAAGCTACGATCCCCCCTGGGCGCAGGCGGGTTGCGAGCTGTTTCAGGGCGTCGGCCGGATCGGCCATGTACATGAGAACCAGCCGGCCAATCACGGCGTCGAAGTCGTTTCCCAACTCCAAGGTCCGGGCGTCCCCCGCGACAAATTCGACGTTGGTGAACCCGGCTGCCTGCGCCCGTGCCCGCGCCGTTTCGAGAATCTCCGGATTTACATCCACGCCCACGACAGCCCCTTCTGGCCCGACCAACTCGGCGGCTGTCAGAGCCACGTCTCCGGGGCCGCTGCCAATGTCGAGCACTTTCATCCCGCTACTGATGCCCGCCTCTCTAAAAAAGCGCCGCGTCACGGCGTCGTACAGTTGCGACTGCTGAATCAGACGGTCCTCTTCCCCTTGGGTGCGTCCCATCGTATATGTTGCATCGCTCTTTGACTCGCTCATGGGATTCAATCCTCCTTTTCTGAGCTGGCTTTTTTGGTGCGATAGTTCCTAAGTGTTGGGCAACCACGCAGGCTACCCATTGTCCGCAGAGCATCCTAGTGCGCTGAGGGCAATCCGGTATTCAAGATATTTTCGCACAGAAAGTCAAACGCCGCGATCCTATACGCTACCACTCCACCCGGCTTGTCCCCGCCAACCAATCGCCCAATATTAGGCCCAATTCCAACAGGGAGTACAACTATGCGCTTGGGCGTGGCATTCTGGAGCGGCGTCAACCCCGACAACATCGACAGCACCTTGCAGCGCCTAGCCCGTATAGGCGTCAAAGGAATCGGCCATATCGCCGCGCACGATTGGCACCCAGAACAATTGCAGCGGTGCCGAGCCGCGGTCGAAACACAAGGCTGCTTTATCGGCGAAGTTACCCTGTACCACTGTGGCTGGCCCCTAGCCAGTCCCGATCCCGATATTCGCCGAGAAGCCAGCGAATCCTTGTCTCAAGGCTTGCGCGCCGCCCGCGCCCTCAACGCCCACTGCGTCGGCATCAGCGTCATTGCCAACGGGCCCGAAGAAGGAGACCTGTGGTCCGACGAGGTCTGGCACCGGCTGGTACAGGGCATCGCCCAAGTGGCGGCTGAGGCCGAAGACCTAGGCGTCGATCTGGGCGTCCACCCCGGCAATCGGGGGCCGCTCGATGCACCCGCGCAACTGCGCCGTTTGCTCGACGACGTGGCCTCGCCGAGGCTCAAAGTGATCCTCGACCCGGTCAATATGACCACCCACCGGACCTATTATAATACCACCGCCTTCCTCGACTACACCTTCGATTTACTCGGCCCTGACCTTATCGCAGCTCACGCCAAGGATGTGTCCTTGGATACTTCCCACTGGGTGACCAAACTCGACGAGGTGCCTATAGGAATGGGCCAGCTCGACTACGAGACCTATCTGAGACGCTTGGGTGAACTGGGCGCGGATGTGCTGCTCACCATAGAGCACTATCGAGATGTCGGCGTTTCGGGCACGGTCGCCTCGCCGGTGTACGTCAACTACCCCAACACAGATTGGGAAAACACGCGGGCGCGCAATTACATTCACGAGTTGGCGCAAAAGGTGGGCGTGGATATCCATTGAGGGGCCGGCCCACTTGTTTGCAACAAAAAGGATTACGCCATGAACCAACCCAAAATCATGTATTACCACGACGGCCGGCATCCCCACATCTACCGCTACGAGCCGCCCATGGCTCCCGAGGAATACATCGCCTTAGTCGATGAGTTGGCCGGTACCACGGTCGAAGCCATCGCCTTCTGCTTGGGCGAGGGCCGCACCATGCTGCACGACACCCGAGCCAGCGAGTTGATGGGGCACAACGTCGAAGTCTGGGATCACTACGTCTTTCGCCGCGCTTGGCAAAACGCCAAGTCCCTCATCGACGCCGGCCACGATCCCTTGCGCTTGGTCTGCGACCGGGCCCACGAGTTGGGAATCCAAGTTTATCCCCTCCTGATCGTACAGCGCGGCGGAGTTGATCACGCCTCGACGCGCTGCTCCAATTTCCGCATTGAGAACCAGCACCTCGAAATTGGCGCGGCTGGCGACCTCGACCCGGAGTTCCCCGGCTTGGACGGCCTCGACTTCAAGCACCCAGAGGTCCGCGACGAGCGCTTTGCCATTGTCGAAGAAGTGATGGGCGAGTATCCGGCCGACGGCTTTGAACTACAGCTCAATCAAATGCCTTATTTCTTCCACCCTGACGAAATCGACGCTGGGCGCGCCCTGATGACCGACTGGGTCGGCCGCGTCCACGAGGCGGTCAAAAAAAGCGGCACCGACAAAGAGTTGGTGGTGCATATTCCCGACCGTTTGGAAGATTGCGCCCGCGCCGGACTCGATCCGGAAGAATGGGTCAAACGGGGCCTAGTCGATGTGATCGTCGCGGAAAATTTCGGTGAGAACTACCGCCTGAAAATGCAGGCCGACTACGCGGAATTCCTCGGCCTCACCCAAGGGACGTCCTGCCGCCTATTGGCCCCTCTAAACGGCATGGTTTTTTCCGACCGCTTGCTCGACGCGCCCCTATCCATGCTGCGGGCCGCGGCCTGCAATTTTTGGGATCAAGGCGTTGACGGCCTGTACGTCTCCGAGTGGTTCCACTTGTGGCCGTACGAGGCGTCCTTTTACGAAAAGCTCAGGGAATTGCCCTACCCCAGCATTATGGCGGCCAAGGACAAATACTACTTCCTGCTCACTAACACCCAAGACGGTCCTGCGGTCAGTCGGCCCAATCCGCTACCGCGTCAATTGGATCTGGACCAACCCGTCGAATTGGAATTGACCATTGCCGACGACCTGCAAAAATGGGGGGAGGCCGACCGCGTCCACGAAGTTTTGTTGCGCTTCCGCATTCACGGCAATGTCGAGACCGATCGCATCCAATTTGCGCTCAACGGCCAAATTTTGCCCGACGACCTGCGGCGCAAGATCAATTCGCTCTACAAAATGGACGGCCCGCGCTATCGGGTGATGGGCGGGTACTGGCACATTTTCAAATTGGACGCGGCGCACTGGCCGGTGCGGGGCAAGAACCGCATTGAAGTGACGCTGTTGGAGCGCGACGCGGACTTGACCGCTCCCTACTGTACCCTGACCGATGTCGAGTTGGAAACTAAATATCTCAAAGGTAGGAACTTTCACCGCGCTTATGTCGATCCAGACTTGGGGCCTTATCATCACCGGTCCTGACAAGATGCAGTACTCGCGTTTCGGAGTTGAAAACAGGCGGTCGATTCGGAGAGGTACTCAATGAATCGCGTGCACCCCCCGGTTGAAGCATTCAAGCCCTTGCGCGACGGAATAGCACTAACTGCATCGGTTGCCGGCCCGCTCGCGCTTTATGTGCTCACCATGCCGCGCACGGTTGTTTTGGAAGACGATGGCCTGTTTCTAATGGCCGGGGCACACCTCGGCGTGGCCCATCCACCGGGTTATCCGCTCTATACCCTCATTGTCTATCTGTTCACCCAATTGCCCTTTGGCAGTGTGGCCTTCCTCGGCCATTTGTCCAGCGCAGTATTGGGCGCACTTGCCTGCGGCTGCGTCTATCTGTGCAGCCGCCTGTTGGGCGCATCGCCAATTCTAGCCCTGACCGCCACCTATCTGTTTGCCGCTTCTGAGCACGTTTGGTCTCAGGCTATCATCGCCGAGGTCTATACGCTCAATGTGCTGTTCTTTTTTACCCTCTACGCGCTGCTTTTGTACGGCGTCCGCCAGCCGCACCGCACCGGGATTTGGCTTGCTGCGGCCGTCGCCTATGGCTTGAGCCTGACCAATCACTGGCCGCTGATGGTGCTCTCAACACCGGGTTTGATGCTATTGGTCTTTCCCGTTTGGCGCACCGCGTATCGGAAGCTACCGCTGCTGTTGGGGATTTTCCTGCCGAGCGCAGCTTTGCCCTATGCGTGGATGGTCTGGCGGTCGCATCAGGATCCCCTGATCAGTTTTTACGGCTCTATCGACACCTTGAAAGACTTCTGGTTCTACTTCAGACGGCAGGGCTATATCCACGTGGATGCTAGCCCCAGCGCGGGATGGAGTGACCGGTTCGGGTTCATGCAGTGGCTTGGCAATGAATTTTTGTGGCAATTGACGCTGCCGGGTTTTGCACTCGCAGTGTTCGGCCTGATCGTTCTGTTGCGGCGGCGGCAGATCGTACAGGCGGGGTCGGGATTGCTGGTCTTTTTGGGCAATAGCATTGTGCTGATCGCCCTGCTGGGCTTTGACTTTGACTTTTTTCAGGTCGCGGTCTTTCGGCCCTATTCCCTGTTGTGTTACGGCATAGCGGCCTTGTGGTTGGGCATTGGCTTACAGGTTGTTCTCGACGATTTGGCAGAACGGTTGTCCGCCAAATCTGCACGTGGGCCGGAGCTCAAAACTGGCATGGCAGTGCTGGTGGGTGCGGCAATGGTTGGATGGTCGGTCCATGCACACTGGCGGGCCAATGATCGAGCCGATAGCGACTTTACCGGGCACTATGCGGACGTGCAGTTGGACCTCTTGCCCAAAGACGCGGTTCTGTTCGTATTCGGCGATGAAACCGGGCCAATGGGCTATTATCAATACGTCGAAAACCGCCGTCCAGATGTCGTCCTGTACAATATTCAGGGACTCGTATATGGCAACCGCTTCTGCGATCCATTACTGTCCTCAAAAAAGAAGAAAGAGTTGCTTGAACAATTCATCGATTCGACCGACCGCGCCCTCTTTTTTCCACTGGGTGTCGACATTTTTCCCAATCGCAAATTGCGGGTCTATGGCTTCCTCATGGAAGCGGTCAAAGACGGCAAGCCCGGGACCATAGAACTGAAACGCCACCCGCGCGGGGAGCAATACTTCGCGCAACTTATCGCGCGACAGCCCATTAATCGCTGGGAGCGCGTGCGGCGAAACGAGTTGTTGTTCCAGTACGGGCGCTATCTGGGATTGATTTATTTTACCGGAGATCCAATGCTCGATCCAATGCAGGATTTGTTCCGCCTCGCAGAGGAAAGCTACGCCGGCCTCATCGGCATGGCCACTACACTAATAGAGAACGGGAATAGCTCGCACTGGGAACAAGTCTCGGCGTGGTTAGCCAAGGCGGAGACTCTCAAGCACGAGGCATTAAAAAAGAAGACCTTGGCCTACCTATATTACTTGAAGGGAAGCCTGCTGCAACAACAGGGCCAGAAGATGGCCGCTCTCACATCTTTCAGGAAATCCCGCGACCTATATCCCCATCCCGAAAACAAGGCGCTCAAGGCGCTCAACCAACACAAAATCGACTTCATCAAAAAGATCGATATACCACAGCGGGAAAGGCCAACACCCGCTTGGCCATCTTCCCCATAATCTTGACAAAAGGTCAAGCTACGGACTTGCCGCGCGCACCGCTAGCTACCAGTGCAGGGTCCCGCGCAGCCGGAACTCGTGTGTAGGCAAGACCGCGGCACTCGTGCGGCGATTGCCCGTCAACTCTAGGCGCAAGGACGGGTCCACGCGCAGACGCCAACCCAAGCCGTAGGTGCGCGCACTCCGGCCCGATAACCCCACGTCGGCATACGGCGTCACCAGACCGCCCAACGCCCTCACGCCATACCCCAACTCCGCGTTGAACAGACCCAATCGGCCCGCCGAGGAATTCCCAGCATAGCTCGTACGGTGTGGCGACCAGAAGCGATCTACACCACTGGCAGCCGCCCCATAAGACGACCGCAGGCGCAATCCCAAGCCCCGCCCCAATGCGCCCGGGTTGAGGCTGAGCGAGCCCCCCACGCCCCACTCGTCATAGCCGCGATCCTGATGCACCAGCAAGCGGCGGCCGGTCGCCTCTATGGTCAGGCCCGGTCCCGGATCGGTGTAGCCCAAGCCGCCGCCCACCTCCAGCCCTAACCCAGTCTCGGCATCGCCCCCATCGTGGCGCACCCCCACCTCTAAGGAGGGCGTCCACGTGCGGCTCGAATCCAAAAGCACGGAACGAGTCCCTGCCAAGGCGAGGCGCAATTGGCTCGCTTGGGCGGCGGCGGCGTCCGCGTGCATCTTCATCAGGAAGGCGTCGGATCGCAGGCTTAGATCCAAGCCGCTCGGACCGGTCGGCGACAACAGGGTGCCGCGCAGCCCCAAGCCGCCCATGTTCATGGCGATTGCCGACCGGCTGCGGCCAGCGAGCGGCTCCAGCCAACCGCGCCCATAGCCGAACAGGCCCCAAGCCGACAGCCGCTCGTCAACGGCGACGCGCAGATAGGGATACAGGCTCGTCAACCCGCTTTTGGCGGGTCCCCGCGCATAGAGATCCTCAGCAGTGCGCACATTGAACTCGCCCTCGCCGAGGTTGTGCGAGACGGCTAGGCCGGCCAGCAGGCGGCCCTGTTGGCGATCGAGGCCGAACAGGCCGGTAAGCACGTCGCCGTTAAGGGATAGCTGGGCCGCCTCGCCCCTGAACCGGGTCGCCTCCCACCGACTCCAGAGCGTCCACCGGGACCCGTTGCTCTGACCTTTGGCCTCGGCCGACCCAAAGGAGACCAAGAAGGAACTCTGGGCCAGAATGTCGGACAAGGAACGATGGGCTAGCGTGTGAAAGAAGGAATGCCTACCAGCCCCGGTCTGATCGCCCAGCCCAGCAGTGCTCCCTTGCCCCGGTCTGGCAGCCGACCCCAAGGGATCATAATGATATAAGCTGTTAAATTCGATATGGTTATAATCCCTTCGCACGGGTGCATCCGGCGACGGCGGACCCAACGTCAACCGCTGACCGCCTACGGTCAGGTGTGCATCCGATCCGGCCGGCTGGGTCAGGCGTTTGTCGATTGCGTCCACCGCTCGGCTGGCCACCGTCCGTCCGAACCGCGCCAGCCAAGCCCGCGCCACGGAGGGATCGTCGTCGGTGATGGTGCCCGTCGCGGTACCGGCCGCCAGCGTCGCATGGGCCGGGTTGCTCAGCACTATCGCGAAGGTCTCGGCTCCTTCGTCCAGTGCGTCGTCGATAATCGTCACCGCGATTTTCGCCTCGGTCTGGCCGGGTGCGAAGGTCAGCAGGGGGGCCGCTTCCATGTAATCCTGATCGGCCTGCGCCGTGCCATCGGCGGTCCTACAGTCCACCGTCACCGTCTGGCTGCTGACCATGCTCAGTGCAACGGTGAAGAGGATTGTTCCGGCGCTTTCTGGCACATCCGCATCGGCGATGCTCAGAGTTGGCGTGTCGTCTTCTGTAATCGTCACCGCGACGATGGGGATGGATCGGCCGTCGTAGTCGCCGCCGCGTATCTCGTGCGTCAGCCGCACCGGCTCGTCGGCCACGGCGTCGGCGTCTTGGAGTGCGCTCACCGCCACCGTCTGCGGCGTGTTCCACGTTGCTGTGGTGAATGTCACCGTTGGTGGGGTCGCGGTCAGGTCGGTGTCTGTTGGCACGGTCACGGCGACCGTTACCGGCTCGGTCGGCTGGGTGTCCAGTACCACCGTGTAGCTTCCTTCGTCGCCTTCGATCAGGGTCAACGCGGTCGGCGCGATGGTCACTCCCGGCACATCGTCTTCTGTAATCGTCACCGTCACGGTGGGGACGGATAGGCCGTCGTAGTCGCCGCCGCGAATGGCGTGGGTCAGTGTCGCTGGCTCGTCGGCTGCTGCGTCGGCATCTTGGAGTGCGCTCACCGCCACCGTCTGCGGCGTGTTCCAGTTGGCTTGGGTGAACGTCACCGTCGGTGGCGTCGCGGTCAGGTCGGCCCCGGTTGGCACCCCCACGGCGACTGTCACCGGCTCGGTCGGCTGAGTGTCCAGCACCACCGCGTAGCTTCCTTCGTCACCTTCGCCCACCGTCAGTTCCGTCTCCGAGAGGGTCACTCCCGGCACATCGTCTTCTGTAATCGTCACTTCGACTCCGGCTGCGACTAGCCCGTCGTAGTCGCCGCCGCGAATGGCATGGGTCAGCGTCGCTGGCTCGTCGGCTGCTGCGTCGGCGTCTTGGAGTGCCGTCACGGTCAGTGTCTGCGGCGTGTTCCAGTTGGCTTGGGTCAACGTCACCGTCGGTGGCGTCGCGGTCAGGTCGGTGTCCGCTGGCACCCCCACGGCGACCGTCACGTCGGCGGCTGGCTGGGTGTCCAGTACCACCGTGTAGCTTCCTTCGTCGCCTTCGATCAGAGTCAACGCGGTCTCCGAGAGGGTCACTCCCGGCACATCGTCTTCTGTAATCGTCACTTTGACTCCGGCTGCGACCAGCCCGTCGTAGTCGCCGCCGTGGATGGCATGGATCAGCGTCGCTGGCTCGTCGGCTGCTGCGTCGGCGTCTTGGAGTGCCGTCACGGTCAGCGTCTGCGGCGTGTTCCAGTTGGCTTGGGTCAACGTCACCGTTGGTGGCGTCGCGGTCAGGTCGGCCTCTGTTGGCACCCCCACGGCGACTGTCACGTCGGCGGCTGGCTGGGTGTCCAGTACCACCGTGTAGGTGCCGCTGTCGCCTTCGATTAGGGTCAACGCGGTCTCCGAGAGGGTCACGCCGGGTGCGTCGTCTTCTGTAATGGTCACCGTCACGGTGGGGACGGATAGGCCGTCGTAGTCGCCGCCGCGAATGGTGTGGGTCAGTGTCGCTGGTTCGTCGGCTACCGCGTCAGCGTCTTGGAGTGCCGTCACGGTCAGCGTCTGCGGCGTGTTCCAGTTGGCTTGGGTGAACGTCACCGTCGGTGGCGTCGCGGTCAGGTCGGCCTCTGTTGGCACGGCCACGGCGACTGTCACGTCGGCGGCCGGTTGGGTGTCCAGTACCACTGTGTAGGTGCCGCTGTCGCCTTCGGTCAGAGTCAACGCGGTCGGCGCGATGGTCGCGCTGGGTGTGTCGTCTTCTGTAATGGTCACCGTCACGGTGGGGACGGATAGGCCGTCGTAGTCGCCGCCGCGAATGGTGTGGGTCAGTGTCGCTGGTTCGTCGGCTACCGCGTCAGCGTCTTGGAGTGCCGTCACGGTCAGCGTCTGCGGCGCGTTCCAGTTGGCTTGGGTGAACGTCACCGTCGGTGGCGTCGCGGTCAGGTCGGCCCTCGTTGGCACGGTCACGGCGACTGTCACCGGCTCAGTCGGCTGAGTGTCCAGCACTACCGCGTAGCTTCCTTCGTCGCCTTCGATCAGAGTCAACGCGGTCTCCGAGAGGGTCACTCCCGGCACATCGTCTTCTGTAATCGTCACTTCGACTCCGGCTGCGACCAGCCCGTCGTAGTCGCCGCCGTGGATGGCATGGATCAGCGTCGCTGGCTCGTCGGCTGCTGCGTCGGCGTCTTGGAGTGCCGTCACGGTCAGCGTCTGCGGCGTGTTCCAGTTGGCTTGGGTGAACGTCACCGTTGGTGGCGTCGCGGTCAGGTCGGCCTCTGTTGGCACGGCCACGGCGACTGTCACGTCGGCGGCTGGCTGGGTGTCCAGTACCACCGTGTAGGTGCCGCTGTCGCCTTCGGTCAGAGTCAACGCGGTCGGCGCGATGGTCACGCCGGGTGCGTCGTCTTCTGTAATGGTCACCGTCACGGTGGGGATGGATAGGCCGTCGTAGTCGCCGCCGCGGATGGCGTGGGTCAGTGTCGCTGGTTCGTCGGCTACCGCGTCAGCGTCTTGGAGTGCCGTCACGGTCAGCGTCTGCGGCGCGTTCCAGTTGGCTTGGGTGAACGTCACCGTTGGTGGGGTTGCGGTCAGGTCGGCCCTCGTTGGCACGGTCACGGCGACCGTCACCGGCTCAGTCGGCTGGGTGTCCAGCACCACCGCGTAGGAGCCACTGTCGCCTTCGGTCAGGGTCAACGCGGTCTTTGAGAGGGTCACGCCGGGTGCGTCGTCTTCGATGATGGCGACGGTCACCGCCGCTGCGGCCAGTCCGTCGTAGTCGCCGCCGCGGATGGCGTGGGTCAGCCGCATCGGTTCGTCGGCTACCGCGTCAGCGTCTTGGAGTGCGCTGATCGTCAGCGTCTGCGGCGCGTTCCAGTTGGCTTGGGTGAACGTCACCGTCGGTGGGGTCGCGGTCAGGTCGGCCCCGGTTGGCACGGTCACGGCGACCGTCACCGGCTCAGTCGGCTGGGTGTCCAGCACTACCGCGTAGCTCCCTTCGTCGCCTTCGATTAGGGTCAACGCGGTCTCCGAGAGGGTCACGCCGGGTGCGTCGTCTTCGATGATGGCGACGGTCACCGCCGCTGCGACTAGCCCGTCGTAGTCGCCGCCGTGGATGGCATGGGTCAGTGTCGCTGGCTCGTCGGCTGCTGCGTCGGCGTCTTGGAGTGCCGTCACGGTCAGCGTCTGCGGCGTGTTCCAGTTGGCTTGGGTGAACGTCACCGTTGGTGGCGTCACGGTCAGGTCGGCCTCTGTTGGCACGGCCACGGCGACTGTCACGTCGGCGGCCGGTTGGGTGTCCAGTACCACTGTGTAGGTGCCGCTGTCGCCTTCGCCCACCGTCACTTTCGTCTCCGACACGGTCACGCCGGGCGTGTCGTCCTCGGTGATCGTCACCGTTACGGTGGGGACAGACAGGCCGTCGTAGTCGCCGCCACGCACCGCGTGTACCAGCCGCACCGGCTCGTCGGCCACTGCGTCGGCATCTTGGAGCGCACGCACCGTCAGCGTTTGCGTCTTGTTCCAGTTGGCCGAAGTGAACGTCAGTACCGACGGGATTATCTCGATATCCGCACCGGTCGGCACGGCCACCGCGAAGGTCACCGGAGCGGTCGGTTCCGAGGTCAGCACCACTGGGCAAAGGCCGCTACCGCCCTCGGGGAGCGTCATGTCGGTCTCTATCGTCACCCCGCGCACATCGTTGTCGGTGACCGGTACTGCGGCGCGGGCCGACGCGCCTGTTCGGTGCGCCGCCGCGTTGGCCACCGCCGCGGCCACCGCGCCATCGGCTTCGTCGCGGTAGTCGTCCTCGGTCGCCACGGCAAACGTCGCGGTCGCCGCCTTAGCCGCGAACCGCACGGCCGCAGGCAGGGCCTGCGACAGGTACGCGCCGCGTTCGCTGACGCGCACCGGCACCGTCAGTGGCACCGTCAGGTCGCCCGTCCGGGTCAGCACGAACGTCACCTCATCTCCTTCTTCCACCGCTGTCTGGTCTGCGGCGATTTCCACCACCGGCAGATCGTCGTCGGCGATCACACCGACCGCCTCGCCATCGCCCACCGCCGCGTTCACCGCGCCGCTCAACCGCACCGCGAAGGTCTCGGCCGCTTCGTCCAACTCATCGTCGCGGATGGGCACGCGAATCGTCTGCGTCGTGGTTGTACCAGCGGGGAAGGTCAGCGTCCCGGTCACCGCCTCGAAATCTTCGCCGGCCGTCGCCGTGCCGTCTGCGGTGGCGTACTCCACGGTCACGGTCCGGCTGCTGGCCATGCTCAGGATGACCGGAAACGCGATCTCTCCTTCCCCCTCGCTGGCCGCCCCGCCGGCAATGGCCAAGGTCGGCGCATCGTCCTCAATGATCGTCACCTCGACGCCGGGCGCGGGCACGGCCTCGTAATCGCCGCCGCGCACCGCGTGGGTCAACGTCACCAAAGGATCCAAGAGCGCGTCGGCGTCTTGGGCCGCCCGCACGGTCACCGTCTGCGGTATATCCCAAGCCACCGCCTTGAACCTGAGCATCGGCGGGGATACCGTCAGGTCGGTGCCCTGCGGCACGGCCACCGCTATCGTCACTTCCGCGGCCGGCTGCGAGGTCAGCGCTACCGCGAAGGTCGCGGAGCCTTCCTCGACCACGGTCACGGCGGTTCTCGAAATCGTCACTCCGCGCACATCGTTGTCGGCGACCGGCACCGTGACTCGGGCCGACGCGCCCACCCGGTGCGTGGCAGTGCCGTTGATTGCCGCAGTCACTGCACCATCGGCTTCGTCCACTGCGTCGTCCGTGGTCGCCACCCGCAGCGTTACTAGCGCCGCGGCTGCCGCAAACGTCGCCGCGGTGGGGACTCCATCCGACAGGAACACGCCGCGCTCACTGATGTGCACCGGCACGGTCAGCGGCACGGTCAGGTCTCCGGTCCGGGTCAGGGTGAAGGTCGCGGTGCCGCCTTCTTCCACCGCTGTCTGGTCTGCGGCGATTTCCACCACCGGCAGGTCGTCGTCGGCGATCACACCGACCGCCTCGCCATCGCCCACAGTCGCGTTCACCGCGCCGCTCAACCGCACCGCGAAGGTCTCGGCCACCTCGTCTAGCTCATCGTCAACGACCGGTACGCGGATCGTCGCCTCCGTCGTTCTGGCGGGGAAGGTCAGCGTGCTGGCCGTCCACTTGTAATCGGCCCCTGCAATCGCGCTGCCGTCCGATGTGGCGTATTCCACCGTCACCGGCTGGCTGCTAGCCGTGCTCAGCCGCACCCAGAACGCCATGTCTCCGTCCCCCTCCGAGGTCTCCGCATCGGCAACGGATAGGACTGGGGAGTCGTCCTCAACGATCGTTACCGCGACCTCGGAGGGGGACAGGCCCTCGTAGTCGCCGCCACTGACTATGTGCGTTATCCTTACCGGCGCGTCGGCAATAGCGTCGGCATCTTCGGCCGCACGCACCGCCACCGTCTGGGCCTCGCTCCAAGACGCCGCGGTGAACGTCAGCACCGACGGGGCCACGGTCAGGTCGGCACCCGCTGGCACTGCCACGGTCACCGCCACGGTCTCCGTCGGCTCGGTGTCCAGCACCACTGCGTAGGTGCCGGCCTCGCCCTCGTCCACCGTCAGGGCCGTCGGACGCACGGTCACCCCGCGCACATCGTCGTCGGTGACCGGCACCGTGGCGCGCGCCGACGCACCCACCCGATGCACAGCAGCACTGGGTATCACCGCAGTCACCGCGCCATCGGCCTCGTCGCGGTCGTCGTCTTCGGTCGCCACCCGCATCGTCGCACGCGCCGTCTCAGCCCCGAATGTCACCGACGAAGGCGGCGTACCCAACAAGAACACACCGCGTTCGCTGACGCGCACCGGCACGGTCAGCGGCATGGTCAGGTCGCCGGTCCGGGTCAGCGTGAAGGTCGCGGTGCCGCCTTCTTCCACTGCTGTCTGGTCGGCGGCAATCTCCACTATTGGCAGATCGTCGTCGGCGATTACACCGATGGCCTCGCCATCACCCACGGTCGCGTTCTGTGCATGGCTCAATACCACCGCGAAGGTCTCGGTGGCTTCGTCGCGGTCGTCGTCAACGATCGGCACGCGAATCGTCTGCGTCGCGGTCGCGTTGGCGGGGAAGGTCAGCGTACCGGTCGTTGGTTCAAAGTCTGCGCCGGCCCGCGCCGTGCCGGCGGTGGTCGCGTATTCGACGGTCACCTCGTTGCTGCTGGCCATGCTCAGGGTGACCGGAAATTCGATTGCTTGATCGCCCTCGCTGGCGGCTCCGTCGGCAATGGCCAACGTCGGCGCGTCGTCCTCAATGATCCGTACCTCGACCCCGGCCGCGGCCAAACCCTCGTAGTCGCCGCCGCGCACCGCGTGGGTCAACAGCACCGAAGGATCCAAGACCGCGTCGGCGTCTGCGGCCGCGCTCACTGTCACCGTCTGCGGCCTATTCCAAGTGATTGGCGTGAACGACAGCGAGGTTTCGTCTAGCGACAGGTCCGAAGCGGGAGGCATCGTCACGGCCACCATCACGTTGGCCGTCGGCTCGGTGTCCAGCACCACCGCGTAGGTGCCGGCCTCGCCCTCGGGCACACTCAGGGCCATCGGACGCACGGTCACCCCGCGCACGTCGTTGTCGGCCAGAGTCACTGTGGCCGTGGACGGCTCCCCGACGACGACCCTAGCCGGCAGGGAACCGAAGCCGAGAGCGACCGCTTCGCCATCGTCGTCCACAGCGTCATCCACGGCAGTCAAGGTGATCGCCTTTGAGGTCTCGCCAGCGGCAAAAACGACGTTGGCTGGCACCCCCGCATAGTCGCTGTCCGCGGCCCCACCCAAGTGAGTCCTGGTCAACGAAATCGTCACCTGGCGTTGGGGGTCGGCGCTTAGGCGCACCGTCACCGCGGCGCTGCTGCCCTCCGCAGCCTCGTAGGCCGCGGCCCCAAAGGAGACGCTCACCTCCGGCTCCTCGGTAGTGAGCGGTGCATCGTCGTCCACAATCGTGCCCACCGCGCTTGTGCCGTTGGCCTTCAGCGTTGCCTGCTGCGGGTTGCTCAACTCCACCTTGAAGGTCTCGTCGGCCTCGTCCACGTCGTCATCTACCACCAGTACGCGGATCGTCTGCTCTGTGCTCCCCACCGGGAACGCCAGCGTGCCGTTCGCCGCGGTATAGTCCGCACCTACCGTCGCCGGGCTGACTCCGGTGGCGTCTGCCACCGTGGCCCAGTTCACCGTTACCTCTTGGTCGCTGGCCGGGTCCAGATTCACCCTGAATGCGATCTCGCCATCGCCCTCCGACGCGCTTGCGTCCGCGATTGCGATCTCCTTTTTCTCCTGCAACGGCGGTGGCTCGTCGTCCTCGGTAATCACCGGCGTATCGGGTGGCTCGTCGTCCTCGGTAATCACTGGCGTATCGTCGTCATTGATAATCACCAATGGTTCGCCCTTGTCGGTAATCACCGGTGGCTCGTCGTCATCGGTGATCGTACCGGTGGCTATAGCCGTGGCAATCGTCGCGTTCTGTGCGTTGCTCAGCGTCACGGTGAAGGTCTCGTCCGCCTCGTCCAGCGCATCGTTGGTAATCGACACGCTGATCGTCTGCGGGGTTGTAGTGTTGGCCGGGAACGTCAGCGTGCCATTGGCGGCCGTGTAGTCTTCCCCAGCCGTCGCCGTTCCATTCGATGTCTCATACAACACCGTCACGGTCTGGCTGCTGGCCACGCTCAGATTCACGGTGAACGCGATGGTGCCAGCGTCTTCGGCCGCACGCTCATCGGCCATGCTCAACGTCGGCGTGTCGTTCTCGGCGATGGTCACCACCACATCGGCGGCCGTCACCGAACCGTAATCACCGGTGCTGCTCACCGCATGCGTCAGCGTCACCGAAGGATCAGCCAGCACGTCGTCGTCCTCGGCCGCGCTGACGGTCACCGTCTGCGGATCGTCCCAAGTGCTCGCCGTGAAGGTCAGCGAGGTCGGAGAGACCGACAGATCGTTCCCTGTTGGCACACTGACCGTTACCGTCACGTCCGCAGTTGGCTGCGAGGTTAATTCTACTGCGTAGGTGTTGCTGCTGCCCTCGGTCACGGTCAGAACCGTTGAACTCACCGTCACGCCGCGCCCGTCGTCGTCGGTGATGGTGACCGTCTGGGAGGAACCGACCGCGTTGCCGTTCAGGCTCGCCGCTACCGTGATCGTCTCGTTGTCCTCATCTACTGCGTCATCCTGCGCGGTGACCGTCGTCGCAACCGAGGTCTGCCCCACAGTCAGCGTCAGGCTCTCCGATTGCACGGTGTAGTCCGTTCCCTTTGTTGCTATCCCGCCCAGCGTTAGCGCAAACGTGGTGTCCGCGGGAAAGCTCACCCCGCCGGTGCTCACCGTCACCGTTGAGCGGCCTCCATCTTCGGCCACCGTCGCTGGATTCACCGCCAGCGCAAACGTCGCCTCGTCGTCGTCGGTGATCGTGCCGGTGGCCGTGGCCGTGGCAATGGTCGCGTGCTGCGGACTGTTCAGCGTGACGGTGAACGTCTCGTCGGCTTCGTCGATGTTGTCGTCGGCCACGGTCACCGTCAGCGTCTGCTTCAGGGAATTGGGGCTGAACGTGATCGTCTCATTCGAGACGGCCGTGTAGTCCTCGCCGGCTGTGGCCGTGCCGTTGGCGGTGGCATAGGACGCGGTCACCGTCTGGCTGCTGGCTACACTCAGGCTCACCCGGAAGACTATGCTACCGTCGCCTTCGCCCGCCGTGGTGTCGGCAATGGCCAACGTCGGCGTGTCGTTCTCGGCAATGGTGACCACCACCGATGACGCCGTCACCGAGTTGGTGCCATAGTCCGCGCCGGCGACGGTATGGGTCAAGGTCACCTTGGCGTCGGCTAGGGCATCGTCGTCCTCGGCGGCGCTGACCGTCACCGTCTGCGCCGTGCTCCAGTCGCTGGCCGTGAACGTCAAGGCGGTCTGATTGCCGGAAGTCCCCGTATCCGTGTCGGCCGTCACGTCCCCGGCTGCGCCGCCCACCGTCACCGTCACAGCCCCCGTCGGCTGGGAGTCCAGCACCACCGTGTAGGTGTTACTGCCGCCCTCGGTCACGGTCAACGTCTCCGTGCTGATGGTCACCCCGCGCTCGTCGTCGTCGGTGATGGTGGCCGTGGCCGTGGCCGTGGCAATGGTCGCGTGCTGGGGACTCTTCAGCGTGACGGTGAACGTCTCGTTGGCTTCGTCGAGATCGTCGTCGGTCACACTCACCGTCACCATCTGCTTCAGGGAATTGGGGCTAAACGTCAGCGTCCCATTCGACACCGCCGTGTAGTCCGACCCGGCCGTAGCGGTGCCGTTGGCGGTGGCATAGGACGCGGTCACCGTCTGGCTGCTGGCCACACTCAGGCTCACCCGGAACACCATGCTGCCCGCGCCCTCGGCTGCCGTGGTGTCGGCAATGGCCAACGTCGGCGTGTCGTTCTCGGCAATGGTGACGGTCACCGATGACGCCGTCACCGAGTTGGTGCCATAGTCTGCGCCGCTGACCGCGTGCGTCAGCGTCACCTTGGTGTCGGCCAGCGCATCGTCGTCCTCGGCGGCGCTGACGGTCACCGTCTGCGCCGTGCTCCAGTCGCTGGCCGTGAACGTCAAGGCGGTCTGATTGCCGGAAGTCCCCGTATCCGTGTCGGCCGTCACGTCCCCGGCTGCGCCGCCCACCGTCACCGTCACAGCCCCCGTCGGCTGGGAGTCCAGCACCACCGTGTAGGTGTTGCTGCCGCCCTCGGTCACGGTCAGCGTCGCCGTGCTGACGGTCACCCCGCGCTCGTCGTCGTCGGTGATCGTGCCGGTGGCCGCAGCCGTGGCAATGGTCGCGTGCTGGGGACTCTTCAGCGTGACGGTCAACGTCTCGTTGGCTTCGTCCACGTCGTCGTCGGTCACACTCACCGTCACCATCTGCTTCAGGGAATTGGGGCTAAACGTGAGCGTCCCATTCGACACGGTCGTGTAGTCCGACCCGGCCGTGGCGGTGCCGTTGGCGGTGGCATAGGACGCGGTCACCGTCTGGCTGCTGGCCACACTCAGGCTCACCCGGAACACCATGCTGCCCGCGCCCTCGGCTGCCGTGGTGTCGGCAATGGCCAGCGTCGGCGTGTCGTTCTCGGCAATCGTTACTACCACCGACGAGGCCGTCACCGAGTTGGTGCCGTAGTCCCCCCCGGCCACGGTATGGGTCAGGGTCACCGTGGCGTCGGCCAGCGCGTCGTCGTCCTCGGCGGCGCTGACCGTCACCGTCTGCGCCGTGTTCCAAGTGCTGGTCGTGAACGTCAAGGCGGTCTGGTCGCCGCTCGTCCCCGTATCCGTGTCGGCCGTCACGTCCCCGGCTGCGCCGCCCACCGTCACCGTCACATCCGCCGTCGGCTCGGAGTCCAGCACCACCGTGTAGGTGTTGCTGTCACCCTCAGGCACGGCCAGCGAACTCTCCGATATGGTCACGCCTCGCTCGTCGTCATCGGTGATCGTGCCGGTGGCCGTGGCCGTGGCAATGGTCGCGTGCTGCGGACTGTTCAACGTGACGGTGAACGTCTCGTTGGCTTCGTCCACGTCGTCGTCGGCTACACTCACCGTCACCGTCTGCTTTAGTGAATTGGGGCTGAACGTGAGCGTCCCATTCGTCACCGCGGTGTAGTCTGACCCGGCCGTGGCGGTACCGTTGGCGGTGACATACGACGCGGTCACCGTCTGGCTGCTGGCCACGCTCAGGCTCACCCGGAACACCATGTTACCCGCGTCCTCCACCGCGCTGGTGTCGGCAATGGCCAACGTCGGCGTGTCGGTCTCGGCAATGGTGACGGTCACCGATGACGCCGTCACCGAGTTGGTGCCATAGTCTCCCCCGGCCACGGTATGGGTCAACGTCACCGTGGCGTCGGCCAGCGCATCGTCGTCCTCGGCGGCGCTGACGGTCACCGTCTGTGCATCATCCCAGTCGCTGGCCGTGAACGTCAGCTTGGTCTGGTCGTCGCTCGTCTTCGAATCCGTGTCGGCCGTCACGTCCCCGGACGCACCGCCCACCGTCACCGTCACGTTGGCCGTCGGTTTCGAGTCCAGCACCACCGTGTATTCCCCGCTGTCCCCTTCGTTCACCGTCAGCGTCTGCTTGCTGACCGTCACGCCGCGCTCGTCATCATCCTCGATCGTGCCGGTGGCCGTCGCATCGGCGATCGTCGCGTGCTGGGGACTCTTCAGCGTGACGGTGAACGTCTCGTTGGCTTCATCCACGTCGTCGTCGGCCACACTCACCGTCAGCGTCTGCTTTAGTGAATTCGGGCTGAACGTGAGCGTCCCATTCGAGACCGCCGTGTAGTCCGATCCGGCCGTGGCTGTGCCATTGGCGGTGACATACGACGCGGTCACCGTCTGGCTGCTGGCTACACTCAGGCTCACCCGGAACACCATACTGCCACCACCCTCGCCCGCCGTGGTGTCGGCAATGGCCAACGTCGGCGTGTCGTTCTCGGCAATGGTGACGGTCACCGATGACGCCGTCACCGAGTTGGTGCCATAGTCCGCGCCAGCGACGGTATGGGTCAGCGTCACCTTGGTGTCGGCCAGCGCATCGTCGTCCTCGGCGGCGCTGACGGTCACCGTCTGCGCCGTGCTCCAGTCGCTGGCCGTGAACGTCAAGGCAGTCTGGTCGCCGGAAGTCCCCGTATCCGTGTCGGCCGTCACGTCCCCGGCTGCGCCGCCCACCGTCACCGTCACAGCCCCCGTCGGCTCGGAGTCCAGCACCACTGTGTAGGTGTTACTGCCGCCCTCGGTCACCGTCAGCGTCCCCTTGCTGATGGTCACCCCGCGCTCGTCGTCGTCGGTGATGGTGGCCGTGGCCGTGGCCGTGGCAATGGTCGCGTGCTGGGGACTCTTCAGCGTGACGGTGAACGTCTCGTTGGCTTCGTCGAGATTGTCGTCGGCCACGCTCACCGTCACCATCTGCTTCAGGGAATTGGGGCTAAACGTCAGCGTCCCATTCGACACGGTCGTGTAGTCCGACCCGGCCGTAGCGGTGCCGTTGGCGGTGGCATAGGACGCGGTCACCGTCTGACTGCTAGCTACACTCAGGCTTACGCGGAACACCATGCTGCCCGCGCCCTCGGCCGCCGTGGTGTCGGCAATGGCCAACGTCGGCGTGTCGGTCTCGGCAATGGTGACGGTCACGGATGACGCCGTCACCGAGTTGGTGCCATAGTCCCCTCCGGCGACAGTATGGGTCAGCGTCACCGTGGCGTCGGTCACTGCGTCGTCGTCCTCGGCGGCGTTGACCGTCACCGTCTGCGCGTCATCCCAGTCGCTGGCCGTGAACGTCAGCGCACTCTGGTCGCCGCTCGTCCCCGTATCCGTGTCGGCCGTCACGTCCCCGGACGCACCGCCCACCGTCACCGTCACAGCCCCCGTCGGCTCGGAGTCCAACACCACCGTGTAGGTGCCGCTGTCCCCTTCGTTCACCGTCAGCGTCCCCTTGCTGATGGTCACGCCTCGCTCGTCGTCGTCGGTAATCGTGCCGGTGGCCGTGGCCGTGGCCAACGTCGCATGCTGTGGACTCTTCAACGTCACCGTGAACGTCTCGTTGGCTTCGTCGAGATCGTCGTCGGCTACACTCACCGTCACGGTCTGCTTTAGTGAATTGGGGCTAAACGTGAGCGTCCCGTTCGTCACCGCGGTGTAGTCCGATCCGGCCGTGGCTGTGCCGTTGTCGGTGGTATAGGACACCGTCACCGTCTGGCTGCTGGCCACACTCAGGCTCACCCGGAAGACTATGCTACCGTCGCCTTCGCCCGCCGTGGTGTCGGCAATGGCCAACGTCGGCGTGTCGGTCTCGGCAATGGTGACGGTCACGGATGACGCCGTCACCGAGTTAGTGCCATAGTCTGCGCCGCTGACCGCGTGCGTCAGCGTCACCGTGGCGTCGGCCAGCGCGTCGTCGTCCTCGGCGGCGCTGACCGTCACCGTCTGCGCCGTGTTCCAAGTGCTGGTCGTGAACGTCAAGGCGGTCTGGTCGCCAGAAGTCCCCGTATCCGTGTCGGTCGTCACGTCTCCGGCTGCGCCGCCCACCGTCACCGTCACAGCCGCCGTCGGCTGTGAGTCCAGCACCACTGTGTAGGTGTTGCTGCCGCCCTCGGTCACCGTCAGCGTCGCCGTGCTGACGGTCACCCCGCGCTCGTCGTCATCGGTGATGGTGCCGGTGGCCGTGGCCGTGGCAATGGTCGCGTGTTGCGGACTGTTCAACGTGACGGTGAACGTCTCGTTGGCTTCGTCCACGTCGTCGTCGGCTACGCTCACCGTCACCATCTGCTTTAGTGAATTGGGGCTAAACGTCAGCGTCCCATTCGACACGGTCGTATAGTCCTCGCCGGCCGTGGCCGTGCCGTTGGCGGTGGTATAGGACGCGGTCACCGTCTGGCTGCTGGCTACACTCAGACTCACCCGGAACACCATGCTACCGCCACCCTCGGCCGCCGTGGTGTCGGCAATGGCCAACGTCGGTGTGTCGTTCTCGGCAATCGTTACCACCACAGCGTCCGCCGTCACCGAGTTGGTGCCGTAGTCCCCCCCGGCGACGGTATGGGTCAGGGTCACCGTGGCGTCGGCCACCGCGTCGTCGTCCTCGGCGGCGCTGACCGTCACCGTCTGCGCCGTGCTCCAGTCGCTGGCCGTGAATGTCAGGGCGGTCTGGTCGCCGGAAGTCCCCGTATCCGTGTCGGCCGTTACGTCCCCGGCTGCGCCGCCCACCGTCACCGTCACGTTGGCCGTCGGCTGTGAGTCCAGCACCACTGTGTAGGTGTTGCTGCCGCCCTCGGTCACCGTCACCGTCTCCGTGCTGACGGTCACCCCGCGCTCGTCGTCGTCGGTGATCGTCAACGTTTGTTCCGCCAGGCTAGCATCTCCTTCGCTGTTGCTGGCCGTCCCCGACACCTTCACCTGCTTGCTCGGTCCGTCCAGGTCGTTGTCCACCGCCGTGATCTCTACCGTGCCCGTGCTCGTCTTCAATCCCGCCGTGATCGTCAGCGCATTGCCACTCTGCGTGTAATCGCTGCTGCTCGCCGGCGATTCCGGCTCCGCCGTCACCGTGACCGTCGTTGCTACGGTCGATGCCCGGTTCAGTACTGCCGTCACCGTCGTCGTTCCGCCGTTCTCTTGAATCTCTGCCGGCGTGAGCGCCAGTGTCACCGTCAGCACGCCTTCGGGGTCGATGAGGTTTCCCGGCGGCGGCTTCACTGGATTCACCAGCCGTGCGGTCTCGTCGTCGATAATTGTGCCGGTGGCTGTCGCCGTGGCCAGCGTTGCGTTTTGCGGACTGTTCAGCGTGACGGTAAACGTCTCGTTGGCTTCGTCCACATCGTCGTCGGCCACGCTCACCGTCACCGTCTGCTTCAGTGTATTGGGGCTGAACGTGATCGTCTCATTCGAGACCGCGGTGTAGTCCTCGCCGGCGGTGGCCGTGCCGTTGGCAGTCGAGTAGTTCACCGTCACCGTCTGGCTGCTGGCTACACTCAGGCTCACCCGGAACACCATGCTACCGTCGTCCTCGACCGCAGTGGTGTCCGAGATGGCTAGGGTGGGGGTCTCATTCTCGGCAATCGTCACCACCACGTTGCCCGCCGTCACCGAGTTGGTGCCATAGTCCGCGCCGGCCACCGTATGGGTCAAGGTCACCTTCGCGTCGGCCAGCGCGTCGTCGTCCTCGGCCGCGCTGACCGTCACTGTCTGCGCCGTGCTCCAGTTCGACCGCGTGAACGTCAGCTTGGTCTGGTCGCCGCTAGTCTCTGTATCCGTGTCGGCCGTCACGTCCCCGGACGCCCCGCCCACCGTCACCGTCACGTTGGCCGTCGGCTCCGAGTCCAGCACCACCGTGTAGGCGCCGCTGCTCCCCTCGGTCACCGTCAGCGTCTTCTTGCTGACGGTGACCCCCCGCTCGTCGTCATCGATGATGGCGCCGATGGCCGCAGCCGTGGCCAGGGTCGCGTGCTGCGGACTGTTCAGCTTGACAGCGAACGTCTCGTCGGCTTCGTCCACGTCGTCGGCGGCGATACTCACCGTCACCGTCTGCTTCAGTGTATTGGGGTTGAACGTGAGCGTCCCATTCGACACCGCGGTGTAGTCCTCGCCAGCGGTGGCCGTGCCATTCAAGGTGGCATAGCCCACCGTCACCGTCTGGCTGCTGGCCAGACTCAAAGTCACCCTGAATACCAGATTGCCCGCGTCCTCCGCCGCAGTGGTGTCCGCGATGGCTAGGGTGGGGGTCTCATTCTCGGCAATCGTTACGACCACGTTCGACGCCGTCACCGAGTTGGCGCCGTAGTCCGCGCCGGCCACCGTATGGGTCAGCGTCACCTTCGCGTCGTCCAGCGCGTCGTCGTCCTCGGCGGCGCTGACGGTCACCGTCTGCGCCGTGCTCCAAGTGCTGGTCGTGAACGTCAAGGCGGTCTGGTCGCCGGAAGTCCCCGTATCCGTGTCGGCCGTCACGTCCCCGGCTGCGCCGCCCACCGTCACCGTCACAGCCCCCGTCGGCTCGGAGTCCAGCACGACCGTGTAGGTGTTGCTGCCGCCCTCCGTCACGGTCAGCGTCGCCGTGCTGACGGTCACGCCCCGCTCGTCGTCATCGGTGATCGTGCCGGTGGCCGTGGCCGTGGCAATGGTCGCGTGCTGCGGACTCTTCAGCGTGACGGTGAACGTCTCGTTGGCTTCGTCCACGTCGTCGGCGGCTACACTCACCGTCACCGTCTGCTTCAGGGAATTGGGACTAAACGTCAGCGTCCCATTCGACACGGTCGTGTAGTCCTCGCCGGCGGTGGCCGTGCCGTTGGCGGTGGCATAGGACGCGGTCACCGTCTGGCTGCTGGCTACACTCAGGCTCACCCGGAACACCATGCTACCGTCGCCCTCGGCTGCCGTGGTGTCGGCAATGGCCAACGTCGGCGTGTCGGTCTCGGCAATCGTTATCACCACAGCGTCCGCCGTCACCGAGTTGGTGCCGTAGTCCCCCCCGGCGACGGTATGGGTCAAGGTCACCGTGGCGTCGGCTAGGGCATCGTCGTCCTCGGCGGCGCTGACCGTCACCGTCTGCGCCGTGTTCCAAGTGCTGGCCGTGAACGTCAAGGCGGTCTGATTGCCGGAAGTCCCCGTATCCGTGTCGGCTGTCACGTCCCCGGCTGCGCCGCCCACCGTCACCGTCACAGCCCCCGTCGGCTGGGAGTCCAGCACTACCGTATAGGTGTTGCTGCCGCCCTCCGTCACCGTCAGCGTCTGCTTGCTGACCGTCACGCCTCGCTCGTCGTCGTCGGTGATCGTGGCCGTGGCCGTCGCATCGGAGATCGTCGCATGCTGCGGACTCTTCAACGTGACGGTGAACGTCTCATTGGCTTCGTCGAGATTGTCGTCGGCCACGCTCACCGTCACCATCTGCTTCAGGGAATTGGGGCTAAACGTCAGCGTCCCATTCGACACCGCCGTGTAGTCCGACCCGGCCGTAGCGGTGCCGTTGGCGGTGGCATAGGACGCGGTCACCGTCTGGCTGCTGGCTACACTCAGGCTCACCCGGAACACCATGCTACCATCGCCCTCGGCTGCCGTGGTGTCGGCAATGGCCAGCGTCGGTGTGTCGTTCTCGGCAATCGTTATCACCACAGCGTCCGCCGTCACCGAGTTGGTGCCGTAGTCCCCCCCGGCGACGGTATGGGTCAAGGTCACCTTCTCGTCGGCTAGGGCATCGTCGTCCTCGGCGGCGCTGACGGTCACCGTCTGCGCCGTGTTCCAAGTGCTGGTCGTGAACGTCAAGGCGGTCTGGTCGCCGGAAGTCCCCGTATCCGTGTCGGCCGTCACATCTCCAGAAGCACCGCCTACCGTCACCGTCACGTTGGCCGTCGGCTGGGAGTCCAGCACTACCGTGTAGGTGTTGCTGCCGCCCTCCGTGACCGTCAGCGTCTCCGTGCTGACGGTCACCCCCCGTTCGTCGTCATCGGTAATTGTGCCGGTGGCCGTGGCCGTGGCCAAGGTCGCGTGCTGCGGACTCTTCAACGTGACGGTGAACGTCTCGTTGGCTTCGTCCACGTCGTCGGCGGCTACACTCACCGTCACCGTCTGCTTCAGGGAATTGGGACTAAACGTCAGCGTCCCATTCGACACGGTCGTGTAGTCCTCGCCGGCGGTGGCCGTGCCGTTGGCGGTGGCATAGGACGCGGTCACCGTCTGGCTGCTGGCTACACTCAGGCTCACCCGGAACACCATGCTACCGTCGCCCTCGGCTGCCGTGGTGTCGGCAATCGCTAAGGTGGGGGTGTCGTTCTCGGCAATCGTTACTACCACCGACGAGGCCGTCACCGAGTTGGTGCCGTAGTCTGCGCCGCTGACCGCGTGCGTCAGCGTCACCTTGGCGTCGGCCAGCGCATCGTCGTCCTCGGCGGCGCTGACGGTCACCGTCTGCGCGTCGTCCCAGGTGCTGGTCGTGAACGTCAAGGCGGTCTGGTCGCCGCTCGTCCCCGTATCCGTGTCGGCCGTCACGTCCCCGGCTGCGCCGCCCACCGTCACCGTCACATCCGCCGTTGGCTCGGAGTCCAGCACCACCGTGTAGGTGTTGCTGCCGCCCTCGGTCACGGTCAGCGTCGCCGTGCTGACGGTCACCCCGCGCTCGTCGTCGTCGGTGATCGTGCCCGTGGCCGTCGCATCGGAGATCGTCGCATGCTGCGGACTCTTCAATGTGACGGTGAACGTCTCATTGGCTTCGTCCACGTCGTCGTCGGCTACACTCACCGTCAGCGTCTGCTTCAGTGAATTGGGGCTGAACGTGAGCGTCCCATTGGTCACCGCGGTGTAGTCTGACCCGGCCGTGGCGGTGCCGTTGGCGGTGACATACGATGCGGTCACCGTCTGGCTGCTGGCCACACTCAGGCTTACCCGGAAGACTATGCTACCGTCGCCTTCGCCCGCCGTGGTGTCGGCAATGGCCAACGTCGGCGTGTCGGTCTCGGCAATGGTGACCACCACCGATGACGCCGTCACCGAGTTGGTGCCATAGTCCGCGCCAGCGACGGTATGGGTCAGCGTCACCTTCGCGTCGGCCAGCGCGTCGTCGTCCTCGGCCGCGCTGACCGTCACCGTCTGCGCCGTGCTCCAGTCGCTGGCCGTGAACGTCAAGGCAGTCTGATCGCCGGAAGTCCCCGTATCCGTGTCGGCCGTCACGTCTCCGGACGCACCACCCACCGTTACCGTCACGTTGGCTGTCGGCTCGGAGTCCAGCACCACTGTGTAAGTGTTACTGCCGCCCTCGGTCACGGTCAACGTCTCCTCGCTGATGGTCACGCCGCGCTCATCGTCGTCGGTAATCGTGCCGGTGGCCGTGGCCGTGGCAATGGTCGCGTGCTGCGGACTCTTCAGCGTGACGGTAAACGTCTCGTTGGCTTCGTCGAGATCGTCGTCGGCCACACTCACCGTCAGCGTCTGCTTCAGTGTATTGGGGCTGAACGTGAGCGTCCCGTTCGTCACCGCGGTGTAGTCCGATCCGGCCGTGGCGGTGCCGTTGGCGCTCGAATACGACGCGGTCACCGTCTGGCTGCTAGCTACACTCAGACTCACCCGGAACACCATGCTACCGCCACCCTCGGCCGCCGTGGTGTCGGCAATGGCCAACGTCGGCGTGTCGGTCTCGGCAATGGTGACGGTCACGGATGACGCCGTCACCGAGTTAGTGCCATAGTCTGCGCCGCTGACCGCGTGCGTCAGCGTCACCTTGGTGTCGGCCAGCGCGTCGTCGTCCTCGGCGGCGCTGACGGTCACCGTCTGCGCGTCGTCCCAGTCGCTGGCCGTGAACGTCAGCGCACTCTGGTCGCCGGTCGTCCCCGTATCCGTGTCGGCCGTCACGTCCCCGGACGCGCCGCTCACCGTCACCGTCACGTTGGCCGTTGGCTGCGAGTCCAGCACCACCGTGTAGGTGCCGCTGTCCCCTTCGTTCACCGTCAGCGTCCCCTTGCTGATGGTCACCCCCCGCTCGTCATCATCCTCGATCGTGCCGGTGGCCGTGGCCGTGGCCAACGTCGCGTGTTGCGGACTCTTCAGCGTGACGGTGAACGTCTCGTTGGCTTCATCCACGTCGTCGTCGGCCACACTCACCGTCAGCGTCTGCTTTAGTGAATTGGGGCTAAACGTGAGCGTCCCGTTCGTCACCGCGGTGTAGTCCGATCCGGCGGTGGCCGTGCCATTGGCGGTGGTATAGGACGCGGTCACCGTCTGGCTGCTAGCTACACTCAGACTCACCCGGAACACCATGCTGCCCGCGCCCTCGGCCGCCGTGGTGTCGGCAATGGCCAACGTTGGTGTGTCGTTCTCGGCAATGGTGACGGTCACGGATGAAGCCATCACCGAGTTGGTGCCATAGTCTGCGCCGGCGACAGTATGGGTCAAGGTCACCTTGGCGTCGGCTAGGGCATCGTCGTCCTCGGCGGCGCTGACCGTCACCGTCTGCGCCGTGCTCCAGTCGCTGGCCGTGAACGTCAAGGCGGTCTGATTGCCGGAAGTCCCCGTATCCGTGTCTGCCGTCACGTCCCCGGCTGCGCCGCCCACCGTCACCGTCACGGCCCCCGTCGGCTCCGAGTCCAGCACCACCGTGTAGGTGTTGCTGCCGCCTTCGGGCACGGTCACCGTCGCCGTGCTGACGGTCACCCCGCGCTCGTCATCATCCTCGATCGTGCCGGTGGCCGTGGCCGTGGCAATGGTCGCGTGCTGCGGACTCTTCAGCGTGACGGTGAATGTCTCGTTGGCTTCGTCCACGTCGTCGTCGGCCACGGTCACCGTCAGCGTCTGCTTCAGTGAATTGGGGCTGAACGTCAGCGTCCCATTCGACACCGCCGTGTAGTCCTCGCCGGCCGTGGCCGTGCCGTTGGCGGTGGAATAGGACGCGGTCACCGTCTGGCTGCTGGCTACACTCAGGCTCACCCGGAACACCATGTTGCCATCGCCCTCGGCCGCCGTGGTGTCGGCAATGGCCAACGTCGGCGTGTCGGTCTCGGCAATCGTTACTACCACCGATGACGCCGTCACCGAGTTGGTACCATAGTCCCCCCCGGCCACGGTATGGGTCAGGGTCACCTTGGCGTCGGCCACCGCGTCGTCGTCCTCGGCGGCGCTGACCGTCACCGTCTGCGCCGTGTTCCAAGTGCTGGTCGTGAACGTCAAGGCGGTCTGGTCGCCGCTCGTCCCCGTATCCGTGTCGGCCGTCACGTCCCCGGCTGCGCCGCCCACCGTCACCGTCACATCCGCCGTTGGCTCGGAGTCCAGCACCACCGTGTAGGTGTTGCTGCCGCCCTCGGTCACGGTCAGCGTCGCCGTGCTGACGGTCACGCCCCGCTCGTCGTCGTCGGTGATCGTGCCCGTGGCCGTCGCATCGGAGATCGTCGCATGCTGCGGAATCTTCAATGTGACGGTGAACGTCTCATTGGCTTCGTCCACGTCGTCGTCGGCCACGCTCACCGTCACGGTCTGCTTCAGGGAATTGGGACTAAACGTGAGCGTCCCATTGGTCACCGTGGTGTAGTCCGATCCGGCGGTGGCCGTGCCATTGGCGGTGGTATAGGACACCGTCACCGTCTGGCTGCTGGCTACACTCAGGCTCACCCGGAACACCATGTTGCCATCGCCCTCGGCCGCCGTGGTGTCGGCAATGGCCAACGTTGGTGTGTCGTTCTCGGCAATGGTGACGGTCACGGATGACGCCGTCACCGAGTTGGTGCCATAGTCCCCTCCGGCCACGGTATGGGTCAGCGTCACCGTGGCGTCGGCCAGCGCATCGTCGTCCTCGGCGGCGCTGACGGTCACGGTCTGTGCGTCGTCCCAGTCGCTGGCCGTAAACGTCAGCGCACTCTGGTCGCCGCTCGTCCCCGTATCCGTGTCGGCCGTCACGTCCCCGGACGCACCGCTGACCGTCACCGTCACGTTGGCCGTCGGCTCCGAGTCCAGCACCACCGTGTATTCCCCGCTGTCCCCTTCGTTCACCGTCAGCGTCTGCTTGCTGATGGTCACCCCCCGCTCATCGTCGTCCTCGATCGTGCCGGTGGCTGACGCATCGGACAGCGTCGCGTGCTGCGGACTCCTCAACGTGACGGTGAACGTCTCGTTAGCTTCGTCCACGTCATCGTCGGCCACACTCACCGTCAGCGTCTGGCTCAGCCCACCCCCAGGGCTGAACGTGAGCGTCCCGTTCGTCACCGCGGTGTAGTCCGACCCGGCCGTGGCGGTGCCATTGGCGGTGGCATACGACGCGGTCACCGTCTGGCTGCTGGCCATGCTCAAGGTCACAGTGAACGCGATGGCACCAGCGTCTTCGGCGGCGCTCTTATCGGCAATGGCCAACGTCGGCGTGTCGTTCTCGGTAATCGTCACCACTACGTCGTCCGCTGTCACCGAGTTGGCACCATAGTCCGCGCCGGCCACGGTATGGCTCAAGGTCACCTTATCGTCGGCCAGCGCGTCGTTGTCCTCGGCGGCGCTGACGGTCACTGTCTGCGCGTCATCCCAGTCGCTGGCCGTGAACGTCAGCGTCGTCTTGTTCACCGACACATCCCCCGACGCCCCCCGCACCGTCACCGTCACGTTCCCCGTCGGCTGAGAGGTCAGCACCACCTCATAGGTTTCGCTGCCTCCCTCATCCACGGTCAGTTCGGTCGGACGGACGGTCACCCCGCGCTCGTCGGTCTCGGTGATGGTCACTGTTACAGATGAGGCGGTCAGGCCGTTGTAGTCGCCCGTGCTGCTGACGGAGTTCGTCAGGGTCACGTCCGGATCCGACACCAGATCGGCGTCTGCGGCCGCGCTCACTCTGACCGGCTGCGGCATCTGGTAGTTCGTCGCGGTGAAGGTCAGCGTGGTGGGGGTCGCCGACACATCCCCCGAGGTGCCGCCTACCGTCACCGTCACGTTTGCGGTCGGCTGCGAAGCCAGCCGGATGCCGTAGGACTTGCTGCTGCCTTCGTCTATCGTCAACGCGGTCGGCGTCACGATCACCTTGCGCGCGTCGTCGTCGGTCAGGATCAGGTCCGCGGACGTCACCGTCAGCGGGGCAGACCGCTCCGGTGTCAGGCTGGTCACTGTGCCGCTGACCGTGATCGTCTCGTCCCCCTCATCGACCGCGTCATCTACCGGTGACAGCGTGAAGGTGCCGCTGCCTTCGCGCGTATTGGCGGGAATGGTGATGTCGAAGCTGTTCACCGGGGCAAAATCGTCAGCCTCGGCCGTACCGCCGGCCACCGAGACCCGCACCGTGGTCGCCGTCGGGCGCAGGGACGCGTTCAGGGTCGCGGTCACCCGCACGGTCTTGTCCTCGTCGTTCTCCGCCACCGCGGCGCGGTCCAGGGACAGGAAAATTCGGGTCGAGGCATCCTTGATCTTCACCTGCGCCCTGGTCGCGTCCAGTTGCACCTCGGCGATGTTGCTCGCCGAGTTCAGGGTGGCGATCAGGGTTTCCTCGAACTCGCGCTCGCCGTCATTGAGCATGGGGATGGCGAGGGTGCCGCTGGTCTGGCCCGCGTCGATGGTGAAGGCGCCGTCGGGGGCGGTGTAGTCGGCGCCGGCCGTGGCCGTGCCGGACAGGGTGTACCCCACCTCGACGTCGCCGGTGGAGGTGGCGCCGCTCACGGACAGGGTGAAACGCGCATCCGATCCCTCGATCACGGTTTCCTCCGCGGCCGCGATCGCCACCTGCAGCACCTCGTCGTCCTCGATGGCGCCGGTGGCGTCAAGGGTTGCGGCGCCGCCTTCGAAGACGGCCTTCGCCGCGTTGCTCAGGGTCAGGGTGAAGGTCTCTTCGGCCTCGGCGAGCGCGTCGTCGGTCACCGGCACCGCGATCGTCTTTTCCGTTTCCGTGGTGGCGATGGTCAGCGCGCCGGACGTGGCCGTGTAGTCCGTGCCCTGTGCGGCCGTGCCGCCGGTGGTGGCGTAGTCGAGCGTAATCGCGCCGTAGCGGAAGCCGCCGGCCGTCACGGTGAAGGTGAGGTTGCCGTCGGCCTCACTCGCGCTGGTGTCGGAGACGGTAAGGGTCGGCAAGGGCGCATCGGCTACCGTCACCGTGGCGCTGGATGGATCGCCGAGCAGGTAGGTCGGAAAGCGGTAGTCCGGCGGGATGGAGCCCTCGGGCGGCTCGAAGTTGTGATCGAGCTTCACGGTCGCCGTTATGGTGCGGTCGCCCTGGCGGATGGGGTCCGGAGCGATGGTGGAGAAAATCGCCGTCTTCTCGGTCTCGCCGATGCTGAACGAAACCGAGGTGGGCAGGGCGACCGCGGCGAGTTTGTCCGGGTCGTCGATGGACACCAGCACGGTATGCGCCCGGTCGGTGACGCCGGTGCGGGTGACGGTGAAGACCGCGGTCTCGCCTTCGGATATCCGCTCCGGCGTGGCCGCAATGGACATGCGGGCGGCGTCGTTGTTGCGTATCTCGGTGCGGGCCACGCTGGGGTCGCCGACGAGGTACTGTACCGGGAATTCATCCGTGTCTTCCCCGGGCGCCAGCACCGTCACGACCGCCGCGCCGTCGGGATCGATGTCCGGCCTGTCTGCGGTCCGCAGCGTATAGGTGAACTTCGAATCGCCGGCCGGCCAGGTCCAGGTCGCCGTGCTCGTGCCGGGAAAGCCATAGAAGTAATCGTAGATGCGATCCACCTTGAATTTGAACTTCATCGCCTCGTCGGCGGCGCCGGTGCGGGCGAACTCGAAGCGGATGGTCTCCCCTTCCTCCACCGACTCGGCGAGCGCCCGCACGGTCACCGTGGGAACCTGGTCGTCGTCCCGCACGGTCACGGTGGCGCGGCTGTAGTTCACGCCGTCAACCGTGCCCGCCGGATAGTAGGCGGTGTTGTCGGTCTGCTCGTCCAGCGGGCCGGGGCTGAGGATCTCGACGGTGACGGCGCCGTCGTCCTCCTTGACCACGTCCTCCAGCGTGGGAATGCTCAGGGTGGCCTCGCTGTCGCCGATCTCGAGGCGCTGGGTGGTGGGCGGGGTGCCGCTGATGACGCTGCCGGTCTGGGTGACGCGGATGGTGACGTCCGTGTGCTTCTTTTTGATGTTGTTCGAGTGCCACCGCCGCTCGAGGGTGAAGGTGGCCGGATCGCCCTCGTTGACCGACGCGCTGACCGGCCGGATGAAGACCGCGGCGTATATGTTGTTGATGGTGATTGTGGTGGCGCTCGGTTCCCCGATGGTGTAACCCGGGTTTTCACAGTATTCCGTTGTTTCGTCACAACCGTCGTCCAGGATTGTATAGATTGCCGTTCCGCCCTCGGGGCCGACATAGTTATATAATCCGGTGAAATATTGTAAGAAAGAGTGCTCTGATGCACCGTTAGCAAAGTACCAAGAACTCGCGTGGGTACCGGGTTCGTCAGTGTCTCTCACCAAGTATCTTTCTAAGCGGTCCTTATGGACGTAATGATTGCGGGTAACGGAAAACCCCCAGCCAATGTGCAGCCGAGCGGACAGATCGCCCGTGCGGACCATTGTCCAGCCCATCGGCGACCCTTCGTCGATGGTCAGCGCGCTCTCCTTCATCGTCAGCACGGGATAGTCGTCGTCCTTGACGATGACGGTCCTGCTGCGCGACCCGCTGACCGTGTACGACCCCGTGGGCGAGGTCTTGATCTGCAGGAAGATCTTGCCGTCCCCTTCGTTCTTCTCGTCCGCCTCGGTGGTATAGCGCAGGTCGAAGCTGGACTGGTCGGCGTCGAAGTTGGCTATGAACCGCTTGAACCTTTTTTCAAGGGTCCCCTCGGTCATGATCTTCACGTGCCCGCCCAGATAGAGGAGCACCTGCAGCCGCCCCGAGGGGTCGCCGCTGCGATTCAGGGTGAAGACCACGTCGTCGCCTTCGGTGACCTGCGCCGCGTTGCTGGAAATGGAGACCCTGACCCTGCCGTCGTTGTCGTTGACCCGCACGGTGGCTTTGCGCCCGGTCTGATCGGCCGGGGGCACGCGATATCCTCTCTGCTCGGCGAGGGTGGCGGTCACCCTCGGGTCATCCTGGACGTAAGCGTTGTCGGTCGTCGGCAGGCTGAGGGTGGTCCGCGCGGACCCGTGGTTGAAGACCGCGGTGGCCGTGGTGGGCGTGCCGCTGAGGATGTCGTCGGGGTCGCTCAGGTCCACGCTCACCCTGAGTTCGCCGGAGAGGCTCCGGGCGCGCGTGAAAACGCTCCGGGTCAGGGTAAAGACGACCGGCTGGCCCTCGGCGACGCTGGCCGCGGCCGCGGCGATGCGCACCTCCTGTCCCTGGTTGTCGTCGGTGACGGTGACGGTGGCTTTGCGCCCGGTCTGCCCGGCCGCGGGGATGCCGTAACCGGCCCCTTCGGCGAGGGTGACGATGACCGAGCCGGTGCCGTCGGCGACGTAGTCCTTGACCGTCGGCACCCGCAGCGTGACCTCGTTGTCGCCGACAGGGAAGACCGCCCGGGCCGGCGGCGACGCCGTGAGGAAGTCCCCCTTCTGAGACACGGTCACGTTGACGATCAGTTTCTCTCTCGATTCATCGACCTCCTGACCGTTCCTGACGGTGCGGCGCGTCAGCGTGAAGACCGCGTTGCCCCCTTCCACCACGCTGCCGGTCGAGGCCGCGGCGATGGTCACGCGTTGCGCGTCGTCGTCGTCGGTGACGACCACCGTGGCGCTGGACCGATCGCCGATTTCGTACGCGTCGCCCTCGACAAGGGTGGCGGTGACCGAGCCCTCGTCCTCGGCGAGATCGTCGTCGTCGAGGGAGACGGTCAGCGTCGTGTCGAGATCCCCCGCGGCGAAGGTGACCGTGACGGGGGTCGTCGTCGAGGCGAGGAAGTCGCCGGTCTGGGCGAGCGTCACCTGCACCGGCATCTCGCCCGAGTCCGAGGTGCGGGTCAGGTTGAACACGGCGTCCGCGCTTTCGGCCACCGGCGTGGTACGCGCCCTGACGGTCACCTGCGGGCCGTCGTCGTCCTGGATGCGGAATTCGGCTGTTCTCCTGCGCCAGTCCGAGGTGTAGAGCAGCTTCAGCTGGGGATCGCCATCGGGGTTCGGGGGGCCGCCGCTGATGACGATATCCAGTTCGTCGAGATTGTCGTCGTCGGTGGGCACCGTCACCGTGACCTTCGACTCGCCCGCGGGGAACGTGGCGGTCTGCGGCCGCGGCGTGGAAAAGTAACTCTCCCAGTTCCGGCCCAGGCCCTCGGAGCGCTCGATGGCCCACTCCAGCGGCACGGTCAGCGCCGCCGTGAGGTCGCCGACGCGCTTGAGTTTCAACTCGACCGGGTCTCCCTCGGTCAACCGGCGGGGCCGGCCGTTGACAACAGGGGTGTAGTTGGTCACGGTGACATGGGGCTTTTCGTTGTCGCGCACCGCGACGCTGGCCGCGCTGGCGTCGGCGACGAGGGTGTAGTCGGTGTCGCCGCGCGGTTCGATCGTCACCTTTACGGCGCGGTTGTACTGGACTCTGCTGTTGTCGGCGGTGAAGACGTTGAGGGCCGCTTCGGTTTTCCCGGCCTCGAACGCGGCCGAGGTCGGCGCGGTGCCGAGCAGCAGGTCGCCGTGCGGGTCGTCTTCGGTGGTCACTTCCACGTCCACGGTCAGCGCGCCGGTCGAATTGGCGCTGCGGGTCAGGGTGAAAGCCGCGGCCTGACCCTCGATCACCGCCGCCGCATCCGCGGCAATGCTCACGTGGGCCAGATCGTCATCGACGATGGTGCCGGTGGCGGCGAGGGTGGCCCCGCCGCCGGACAGGCCGGCGTTGTTCGCGTTGCTCAGGGTCAGGGTGAAGGTCTCGTCGACCTCGGAGAGGACGTCGGCGGTCACGGTCACGGAAATGGACTTTTCGGTCTCCCGGGGCGCGAAGGTCAGGGTGCCGCTGGCCGCGGTGTAGTCCGTGCCCTGTGTGGCCGTGCCGCTGGCGGTGGCGTATTGCACGGTCACGGTCTGGTCGGAGTAGTCCGTGCCGTCGGGGATCTTCAGGGTCACCGGGAAGGTGATCGACCCGTCGCTCTCGCCGGCGGCGGCGTCTTCGATGCCGATGCGGGGCTGGTCGTCGTTGTCGGTGACCGCGATGGTGTGAGCGCTTTCGGTGGCGTGGATCAGGTAGGGGCCGGAGGTCGCGGTGCTGTCCGCGATGGCCACGGTCACCGACCCGTCGTCTTCGGCTACGGCGTCGTCGACAGTCCGCACCGTATAGATGTTGTAGAGGGCGTTTTCCCGGAAGGTCAGCGTCGCCGCCGGCGTGCCGCTGATGAAGCTGCCTTCCTCCGTCACCGACAGGTTCACGGTCAGTGCCGGCAGGTCCTCGTCGAAACAGACCGATTCGATGGCGCGGCAACGCTCGAGGTGGTAGTTCAGCAACGTCCCTTCCGGGACCGGGTTGGGAAAGCCATACAACCTGACGGTCTGGGGATGCACGTCGTACACGAGGACGTCGGCGACGCTGGCGTCGGGCGCGGGCGTGTACCCCTCGCCCGTCTGCACGAACGCGGTGGCATAGCCCTGCAACCCCCGGCTTTCCGCCTCGTAGGTCTGGCGACTCACCTCGGTGGAGAAGACGCCGCGGGGGAAGGTTACCTCGGTGACGCCGACTCCACTCCCGATTCCCGTGACCCTCACGGTCAATTCCTCCGGCGTCCAGAACCCTTCGCAGCGGTCCGTGGCCGGGTCGCAGCGCTCGAGGATGAAGAAGGCCTCGTTGCCTTCCCAGGCGACGGGATGCCCGGTCCAGCCGTCCGGCTTGTATCCGGTCCCCCGGATGGAAATCTCGGGCGGGTCGTTGTCGTGGATGGGCACGCGCCGGACGTTGCCCGTCTCGTGCGTCAGGCGGGCGGTGAGCGTTCGGTCGGGATCGAGACTGTCGTTGTCCTCGACGCTCAGTACGGTCAGCGTGGCCGCGGTCTGATTGGCCGGGAAGAACACCGCGTGCGGGACCGCATCGCCGGTCGGGAAGCTCTCCCTCAACCGTTGCACCTCCACCTCCACCACCAGCGGTGCGGTGGTGTTGCCGCTACGGGTCAGCGTGAAGACGGCGTCCTCGCCTTCCGTGACGTGTTCGGGAGCGGTCATCGTGACCGGCACGCTGGTCAAGGCTTCGTTGGCCTCGATAGTGCCGGTGACCGCGAGGGTGATCTCGCCGCCTGCGAGGGTGGCGTTCACCGCGTTGCGCAGGGTCAGGGTGAAGGTCTCCCGCGGCTCCTCGTGGGTGTCTGTCACCAGGGACACGCGCACTGTTTTGCTGAGTGTCGCGCGATCCAGCGTCAGGGTGCCGCTTGCCGCGAGGAAGTCCTCGTCCTCCACGGCCGTGCCCGAGGCGGTGGCGTAATCGACCGTCACCGTGCGCTCGGTATCGTTGGTGTCCCCGGGCTTCGTCAACGTCACCGTGAAGTCGATGTGGCCGTCCGCTTCGGCGCCGGTCTCGTTCTCGATGTCGAGCACCAGGCCCGCGTCGTCGTCGGTGACCGCGACGGTGGCGCTGCCCGGGCTGCCGACCTGGTAGGCGCCGGTGGTCGCGTCGCTCGCCCCGACGGCGACGGTGACCGAGCCGTCGTCCTCATCCACCACGTCGTCCAGCGTGGAGACCGTCAGGGTATTGCTGACGGCGCCGGCGGCAAAGGTCAGCGTCGCCGGCGGCGTGCCGCTGATGAAGTTGCCCTGATCGGTCACGGACAGGTTGATGGTCTGCTCGGGCAGGTCCTCGTCGAAGCAGACCGATTCGAGGTAGCGGCAGCGCTGCACGGTGAAGTCGATGGCCGCGCCTTCCACCACCGGTTCGGGCGTCCCGGAGAGGAAGAAGGTGCTGGAAGGCGCGTCATGGACGTCCACGCGAACCTGTGTGCGGTAGGGATCCATGACGTAGCCGGCGGCGGCCACGAGGTTCACCGAGAGGTCCTGCGTTGCCGTGGTGGTCGGCACCCGTACTTCGACGCTGTACTGATTCGCCGGGATGGTCGCGGTTCTCGCTTGGCCGGACACCTCTATGGACACGTTCAGCGAGGACGCGACGCCCGCGGCGCATAGCGACGCGTCGGTGCTGGGGTCGCATCGCTTGACGGTGAAGACGGCGTCGTTGCCCGACCAGATCACCGGATCGCCCATCCAGCCGTCCGGCTTGTAGGCCGACACCTCGACCGCGGCCTGCACCACCGCATCGTGAATCTGCAAGGGGAGGCCGGGCGCTTTGCTCAGGAGGTATCCTGAATGCTTGTTGTTGGGGAAACCAGGGAGACGAGTGACGTCAACGGTCACCACGTCCGTGCCGCGGCGTCGGACGGCCATGGTCTCGCTCTCCACGCTGCCCTGGGGAATCGTGACGTCGAAATCGTCCAGCGACTCGTCTCCTTCGGCCGCACTGATGTTCAGGACGACGTCGAAGGGCGCGCCGGTGGCCATGGCGGCCTTGAATTGCCCGCCGCCAACCCGTGTGAGGGCAACGGGCAGGCTGTTATCGCTCAATTTGAGGGACTCAAGGCTTGTGAGTCCGGAGAAGGCGCCGTCCGGCAGGCTGGTCAGATCTTCGTTGCCCTTCAGATCGAGATCCACCAGGCTGGAGAGTCCGGAGAAGACGCCGGCCGGCAGGCTGGTCAGCTCGTTGTCTTCCAGGTGGAGTTCTCTCAGGTTGCTCAGTCCGGAGAAGACGCCGGCAGGCAAGGTGGTCAGGTCGTTGCCGTACAGGTAGATCACTGTCAGGTTGCTCAGTCCGGAGAAGACGCCGGCCGGCAGGCTGGTCAGCTCGTTGTCGTTCAGGTGGAGTTCTCTCAGGTTGCTCAGTCCGGAGAAGACGCCGGCCGGCAGGCTGGTCAGCTCGTTGTCGTTCAGGTGGAGTCTCTGCAGGCTTGTGAGTCCGGAGAAGACGCCGGCCGGCAGGCTGGTCAGCTCGTTGTCGTTCAGGACGAGTTCTCTCAGGTTGCTCAGTCCGGAGAAGACGTCGGCAGGCAGGCTGGTCAGCTCGTTGTCGTTCAGGACGATGTCTTCCAGGTCAGGCAAGTCGGAAAAGTCGCCGGACTTCAAAGAGGAGATGCCGGCAAGCTGCAGGTCCATACTGGTCAACTCTATCTCTGCCAGGAGGGCAGCCGTGACTTGACTGCAATTGTAGGCATCTGTAGCGAAAACCAGGTAGTCGGCCACCTCCTCGGTGCGGCCGCATACGCCGAGCGCGTCTATAACCGCGATGGGCAGGTCGGCGGACTTGACGAACGTGTAGTTATGGTGGCCCGCACCGGTATCCGTGTCCCCGACCGGCGTCGGGAGTACGTCGATATCCACGGTCACGGCGCCGGTAGTGCCGTCCGTGCGCGTGACGGTGAGGGTTGTGGAGCTTTCCGTGCTGCCTTGGGGAATCGAGATGCTGGTCGTGCCCGTCGGGAGCGTGCCGTTGGTGACGGTGAGTGTCACGGTCATGGCAAAAGGCGCGCCGGTTTCGACGGTGGCCTTAAACTGACCTTCGCCGACCCGTTTGAGAGAGACGGGTAGCTGATTGTTGTCCAGGTGAAGGTTTTGCAGGCTGGTCAGCCCGGAGAAGATGCCAGCAGGCAGTCGTTCAGGCAGGTCGTTGCTGGGGAAAACCAGCGTGGTCAGGCTGGTCAGATCGGAAAAGAGAGTGGCCGGCAGGCTGGACAGTGAATTGTGGTTCAGACTGAGATACGTCAGGCTGGTCAGCCCGGAGAAGATGCCAGCCGGCAGGCTGGTCAGCGAGTTGTTGTTCAGCTCAAGCCTCGTCAGGCCGGTCAGCCCGGCAAAGTCGCCGTCCTGCAGCGACGAGATCTGATTACTGGTGAGGTCCAGGCTGGTGATTGCCGATAGATGGTCTGAGGTGACGTCACCACAGGCGCTCACCGGCGCCGCTGCCACTATCGCGACGCGCACCTTATCGGTGCGGCCGCACACCCCCGCGGTCTGCCCTTGCACCACCAGGGGATCGTCCGCGTCGGTAATCGTCCCCACCGCCGCGGCGCCCGCTTCCTCCAGCGTGGCGTGCTCCGCGTTGCTCAACGCCACCCGGAAGGTCTCGGTCTCTTCCGCCTCCTCGTCGTTCAGCAACTGAACGCGGATCGTCTGTTCCGTGCTTCCCGGCTCGAATAGCAGCATACCGAGTGACTCAAAGTAATCCTCGCCCGCCGTCGCCGGGCTGACCCCTTCGTCGTCCGCTGCCGTCGTCCATTCCACCGTCACAAAACGGCCGCTGGCCTGGCTCAGGCTCACGGCAAACTCAATGAAGCCGTCGTCTTCCGCGGCGCTGGAGTCGGCCACGCTCACCGCGGGCGGGTCGTCGTCGTCGGTGATCGTGGCGGTGGCCGTGGCGATCGCCAGCGTCGCGTTGGCCGGCTCGCTCAGCGTGACGGTGAACGTCTCGTCGTCTTCGTCCACATCGTCGTCGGCGATCGCGACCGCGATTGTCTGGCTGAGCGCCTCGCTGTCGGCCGGGAACGTCAGGGTGCCCTCGGCTGCAGTGTAGTCGTCGCCAGCGGTAGCGGTGCCGTCGTCGGTGGTCCACGCCACGGTCACGGCGTCGCTGCTTTCTGTGTTCAGGCTTACGGTGAACGAGATACTACCGGCGTCCTCGGCCGCACTCTCACCCTCTACGCTCAGTTCCGCCGTGTCCGTTTCGACAATCGTGACCACCACATCCGCAGCACTTTCGCCATCGTAGTCGCCGCCGCTGACCGAATGAGTCAGCGTCACGTCCGCGTCGGCTATCACATCGTCGTCGTCGGCCGCACTCACCGTTACCGTCTGTGTGGTGTTCCAGTCGCTGGCCGTGAACGTCAAAGTCGTCTGATCCACCGACACATCCGTGTCCTGCGGCACGGTTACGGTCACGGTCACGTCAGCGGTCGGTTGGGAGGCCAGCACCACCTCGTAGGTGTCGTCGCTGCCTTCGTCCATTGTCAGCGTCTGCGGACTGACCGCCACGCCGCGGGTGTCGTCGTCAGTGATCGTGCCCGTGGCCGTAGCCGTGGCTAGGGTCGCGTTGGCCGGCTCGCTCAGCGTGACGGTAAACGTCTCGTCGGCTTCGTCCACGTCGTCGTCGGCTATGGTCACGGAGATCGTCTGGCTGAGCGTCTCGCCGGGGCTGAACGTCAGCGTGCCACTGGCCGCGGTGTAGTCGTCGCCGGTGGCCGTGCCGTCGTCGGTAGTCCACCCCACGGTCACGTCGCCGCTGCTTTCTGTGTTCAGGCTTACCGTGAACGAGATACTACCGGCGTCCTCGGCGGCACTCTCACCCTCTACGCTCAGTTCCGCCGTGTCGGTCTCGGTGATGGTCACCACCACATCGTCGGCACTTTCGCCATCGTAGTCGCCGCCGCTGACCGAATGCGTCAGCGTCACGTCCGCGTCGGCTATCACATCGTCGTCGTCGGCCGCACTCACCGTGACCGTCTGGGGTGCGTTCCAAGTGTCCGCCGTAAATGTCAAGCTCGTCTGATCTACCGATACATCCGTGTCGGAGGGCACACTCACGCTCACGGTCACCTCGGCGGTCGGCTGGGAGGCCAGCACCACCTCGTAGGTGTCGTCGCTGCCTTCGTCCATTGTCAGCGTCTGTGGACTGACCGCCACGCCGCGGGTGTCGTCGTCAGTGATCGTGGCGGTGGCCGTCGCCGTGGCCAGCGTCGCGTTCGCCGGATCGCTCAGCGTGACGGTAAACGTCTCGTCGGCTTCGTCTATCTGATCGTCGGCTATGGCCACGGTGATCGTCTGGCTGAGCGTCTCGCCCGGGCTGAACGTCAGCGTGCCACTGACCGCAGTGTAGTCGTCGCCAGCGGTAGCGGTGCCGTCGTCGGTGGTCCACGCCACGGTCACGGCGTCGCTGCTTTCTGTGTTCAGGCTTACGGTGAACGAGATACTACCGGCGTCCTCGGCCGCACTCTCACCCGCTATGCTCAACTCCACCGTGTCGGTCTCGGTGATGGTCACCACCACATCGTCGGCACTTGCGCCGTCGTAGTCGCCGCCGCTGACTGAATGCGTCAGTGTCACGTCGTCGTCGGCTATCACATCGTCATCGTCGGCCGCACTCACCGTGACCGTCTGCGCCGTGTTCCAGTCGCTGGCCGTGAACGTCAGCGTCGTCTGATCCACCGACACATCCGTGTCGGAGGGCACACTCACGCTCACGGTCACGTCGGCAGTCGGCTGGGAGGCCAGCACCACCTCGTAGGTGTCGTCGCCGCCTTCATCCATCGTCAGCGCCGTCGGACTGACCGCCACGCCGCGGGTGTCGTCGTCAGTGATCGTGCCCGTGGCCGTGGCCGTGGCCAGCGTCGCGTTCGCCGGATCGCTCAGCGTGACGGTAAACGTCTCGTCGTCTTCGTCCACATCGTCGTCGGCTATGGTCACGGTGATGGTCTGGCTGAGCGTCTCGCCCGGGCTGAACGTCAGCGTGCCGTCGGCCGCGGTGTAGTCGTCGCCGGTGGCCGTGCCGTCGGTGGTAGCCCACCCCACGGTTACGTCGTCGCTGCCGATCTGGCTCAGGCTTACCGTGAACGATACGCTGCCGGCGTCCTCGGCCGCACTCTCACCCGCTATGCTCAACTCCACCGTGTCGGTCTCGGTGATGGTCACCACCACATCGTCGGCACTTGCGCCGTCGTAGTCGCCGCCGCTGACTGAATGCGTCAGTGTCACGTCGTCGTCGGCTATCACATCGTCGTCGTCGACCGCACTCACCGTGACCGTCTGCGCCGTGTTCCAAGTGTCCGCCGTAAATGTCAAGCTCGTCTGATCTACCGATACATCCGTGTCGGAGGGCACACTCACGCTCACGGTCACCTCGGCGGTCGGCTGGGAGGCCAGCACCACCTCGTAGGTGTCGTCGCCGCCTTCGTCCATCGTCAGCGCCGTCGGACTGACCGCCACGCCGCGGGTGTCGTCGTCAGTGATCGTGCCCGTGGCCGTGGCCGTGGCCAGCGTCGCGTTCGCCGGATCGCTCAGCGTGACGGTAAACGTCTCGTCGGCCTCGTCTATCTGATCGTCGGCTATGGTCACGGTGATGGTCTGGCTGAGCGTCTCGCCCGGGCTGAACGTCAGCGTGCCGTCGGCCGCGGTGTAGTCGTCGCCGGTGGCCGTGCCGTCGGTGGTAGCCCACCCCACGGTTACGTCGTCGCTGCCGATCTGGCTCAGGCTTACCGTGAACGACACGCTCCCGGCGTCCTCGGCCGCACTCCCACCCGCTATGCTCAGTTCCACCGTGTCGGTCTCGGTGATGGTCACCGTTACGTCCGCCGCGCTTGCGCTGTCGTAGTCGCCGCCACTGACTGAATGCGTCAGCGTCACGTCGTCGTCGGCTATCACGTCGTCATCGTCGGCCGCACTCACCGTGACCGTCTGCGCGGTGTTCCAGTCGCTGGCCGTGAACGTCAGCGTCGTCTGATCCACCGACACATCCGTATCGGAGGGCACACTCACAGTCACGGTCACCTCGGCGGTCGGCTGGGAGGCCAGCACCACCTCGTAGGTGTCGTCGCTGCCTTCGTCCATCGTCAGCGTCTGTGGACTGACGGTCACGCCGCGGGTGTCGTCGTCAGCAATCGTGCCCGTGGCCGTCGCCGTGGCCAGCGTCGCGTTCGCCGGATCGCTCAGCGTGACCGTGAACGTCTCGTCGGCTTCGTCCACCTGATCGTCGGCTATGGCCACGGTGATCGTCTGGCTGAGCGTCTCGCCCGGGCTGAACGTCAGCGTGCCACTGACCGCAGTGTAGTCGTCGCCAGCGGTAGCGGTGCCGTCGTCGGTGGTCCACGCCACGGTCACGGCGTCGCTGCTTTCTGTGTTCAGGCTTACGGTGAACGAGATACTACCGGCGTCCTCGGCCGCACTCTCACCCTCTACGCTCAGTTCCGCCGTGTCCGTTTCGACAATCGTGACCACCACATCGTCGGCACTTGCGCCGTCGTAGTCGCCGCCGCTGACTGAATGCGTCAGTGTCACGTCGTCGTCGGCTATCACATCGTCGTCGTCGACCGCACTCACCGTGACCGTCTGCGCCGTGTTCCAAGTGTCCGCCGTAAATGTCAAGCTCGTCTGATCTACCGATACATCCGTGTCGGAGGGCACACTCACGCTCACGGTCACCTCGGCGGTCGGCTGGGAGGCCAGCACCACCTCGTAGGTGTCGTCGCTGCCTTCGTCCATCGTCAGCGTCTGTGGACTGACCGTCACGCCGCGGGTGTCGTCGTCAGTGATCGTGCCCGTGGCCGTCGCCGTGGCCAGCGTCGCGTTGGCCGGATCGCTCAGCGTAACGGTAAACGTCTCGTCGTCCTCGTCTATCTGATCGTCGGCTATGGCCACGGTGATCGTCTGGCTAAGCGTCTCGCCCGGGCTGAACGTCAGCGTGCCGTCGGCCGCGGTGTAGTCATCGCCAGCAGTGGCCGTGCCGTTGGCGGTTGCCCACCCCACGGTTACGTCGTCGCTGCCGATCTGGCTCAGGCTTACGGTGAACGAGATACTACCGGCGTCCTCGGCCGCACTCCCACCCGCTATGCTCAGTTCCACCGTGTCGGTCTCGGTGATGGTCACCACCACATCGTCGGCACTTGCGCTGTCGTAGTCGCCGCCGCTGACCGAATGAGTCAGCGTCACGTCGTCGTCGGCTATCACGTCGTCGTCGGCGGCCGCACTCACCGTGACCGTCTGCGCGGTGTTCCAGTCGCTGGCGGTGAACGTCAAAGTCGTCTGATCCACCGACACATCCGTATCGGAGGGCACACTCACGCTCACGGTCACGTCGGCAGTCGGCTGGGAGGCCAGCACCACCTCGTAGGTGTCGTCGCTGCCTTCGTCCATCGTCAGCGTCTGCGGACTGACCGCCACGCCGCGGGTGTCGTCGTCAGTGATCGTGCCCGTGGCCGTCGCCGTCGCCAGCGTCGCGTTCGCCGGATCGCTCAGCGTGACGGTAAACGTCTCGTCGTCCTCGTCTATCTGATCGTCGGCTATGGCCACGGTGATCGTCTGGCTAAGCGTCTCGCCCGGGCTGAACGTCAGCGTGCCACTGACCGCAGTGTAGTCGTCGCCGGTGGCCGTGCCGTCGGTGGTAGCCCACCCCACGGTCACGTCGTCGCTGCCGATCTGGCTCAGGCTTACCGTGAACGATACGCTCCCGGCGTCCTCGGCCGCACTCTCACCCGCTATGCTCAGTTCCACCGTGTCGGTCTCGGTGACGGTCACCACCACATCGTCGGCACTTGCGCCGTCGTAGTCGCCGCCGCTGACTGAATGCGTCAGTGTCACGTCGTCGTCGGCTATCACATCGTCGTCGTCGACCGCACTCACCGTGACCGTCTGCGCCGTGTTCCAAGTGTCCGCCGTAAATGTCAAGCTCGTCTGATCTACCGATACATCCGTGTCGGAGGGCACACTCACGCTCACGGTCACGTCGGCAGTCGGCTGGGAGGCCAGCACCACCTCGTAGGTGTCGTCGCTGCCTTCGTCCATCGTCAGCGTCTGCGGACTGACCGCCACGCCGCGGGTGTCGTCGTCAGTGATCGTGCCCGTGGCCGTCGCCGTCGCCAGCGTCGCGTTCGCCGGATCGCTCAGCGTGACGGTAAACGTCTCGTCGTCCTCGTCTATCTGATCGTCGGCTATGGCCACGGTGATCGTCTGGCTGAGCGTCTCGCCCGGGCTGAACGTCAGCGTGCCGTCGGCCGCGGTGTAGTCATCGCCAGCAGTGGCCGTGCCGTTGGCGGTTGCCCACCCCACGGTTACGTCGTCGCTGCCGATCTGGCTCAGGCTTACGGTGAACGAGATACTACCGGCGTCCTCGGCCGCACTCCCACCCGCTATGCTCAGTTCCACCGTGTCGGTCTCGGTGATGGTCACCACCACATCGTCGGCACTTGCGCTGTCGTAGTCGCCGCCGCTGACCGAATGAGTCAGCGTCACGTCGTCGTCGGCTATCACGTCGTCGTCGGCGGCCGCACTCACCGTGACCGTCTGCGCGGTGTTCCAGTCGCTGGCGGTGAACGTCAAAGTCGTCTGATCCACCGACACATCCGTATCGGAGGGCACACTCACGCTCACGGTCACGTCGGCAGTCGGCTGGGAGGCCAGCACCACCTCGTAGGTGTCGTCGCTGCCTTCGTCCATCGTCAGCGTCTGTGGACTGACCGTCACGCCGCGGGTGTCGTCGTCAGTGATCGTGCCCGTGGCCGTCGCCGTCGCCAGCGTCGCGTTCGCCGGATCGCTCAGCGTGACGGTAAACGTCTCGTCGTCTTCGTCTATCTGATCGTCGGCTATGGTCACGCTGAGCGTCTGGCTGAGCGTCTCGCCGGGGCTAAACGTCAGCGTGCCGTCGGCCGCGGTGTAGTCATCGCCAGCAGTGGCCGTGCCGTCGGTGGTAGCCCACCCCACGGTTACGTCGTCGCTGCCGATCTGGCTCAGGCTTACCGTGAACGACACGCTCCCGTCGCCCTCGGCCGCACTCCCACCCGCTATGCTCAGTTCCACCGTGTCGGTCTCGGTGACGGTCACCACCACATCGTCGGCACTTGCGCCGTCGTAGTCGCCGCCGCTGACCGAATGCGTCAGCGTCACGTCGTCGTCGGCTATCACGTCGTCGTCGTCGGCCGCACTCACCGTGACCGTCTGCGCCGTGTTCCAGTCGCTGGCCGTGAACGTCAGCGTCGTCTGATCCACCGACACATCCGTATCGGAGGGCACACTCACAGTCACGGTCACGTCGGCAGTCGGCTGGGAGGCCAGCACCACCTCGTAGGTGTCGTCGCTGCCTTCGTCCATCGTCAGCGTCTGTGGACTGACGGTCACGCCGCGGGTGTCGTCGTCAGTGATCGTGCCCGTGGCCGTAGCCGTGGCCAGCGTCGCATTGGCTGGCTCGCTCAGCGTGACCGTAAACGTCTCGTCGTCTTCGTCTATCTGATCGTCGGCTAGGGCCACGGTGATGGTCTGGCTGAGCGCCTCGCCGGGGCTGAACGTCAGCGTGCCGTCGGCCGCGGTGTAGTCGTCGCTATCGGTGGCCGTGCCGTCCGCTGTCGTCCACGCCACGGTCACGTCGTCGCTGCTTTCGGTGGTCAGCCGCACCGTGAACGAGAGGCTGCCGGCGTCCTCGGGGGCACTCTCACCCTCTATGCTCAATTCTGCCGTATCGGTTTCGGTGATTGTTACCGCCACCGATTCTGCCGCGCCGGCCGATGCCAACAGCATCTGACTGGCAATAAGCAGCACCAGCGAAAACGATGCTGAGAGGCGTGCCCTGACGATTGCGGACATAGTAAGTCCTATATAAAACGGGTACTTAAGAAGAGAGAACTGGACAGCTGGACAGAGAGAAGTGCGAGAACTCGTGCGTCTCACGACGTGCGTGTCGATTGCAGAAGAGACGCGCTCTGTATTAGAATCCTTTCGTTATGACCTGTACACACATCAAATATTGTGCCAGTTTCGTAAAAGAAGGCGTAACTAATTGTATATTAATGATTTATATCTTATAGAGCGGGAGTGGCTGGAGGTTTGAAAATGCTGCAAAATGCATGCCGCATACCGCTCAGGCGGCCGCATTCCCATTGAGACAATGGGATATAACTATTTGTTTATAAATTTTTTATGAAATGAAAGGAGGGGGGCATGTGCGATTTGCACGCGCAGGAAGCGTTTTGCAGCAGAGGGGTAAGCAGCGGTGGCCTCTGTCTCGGGAGCCCGTTGACGAAGTCGCTCGGCAGGGGAGGCAGGGGCCAACTCTTAGCCCTGACGGCCTAGTCAATGGAGAGGTCGTATTTCTTCAATTTTCGTTGCAGAGTCGTCCGATTGATACCCAGCGCCCGGGCCGCCTGCGTAACGTTGTTGTCCGTAACTTTGAGCGCGAGGATCAGGGCTTGCCGCTCGACCTCGACCAGCGGTAAGATCGCCGCCTTTGAGCTGGTCTCTCCGGCAGCAATGACTGGTGATAGCTGGGGCGGCAGGCTGGCCACTTGCAGCACACTCGTCGTCTCCAACAGCACGGCGCGCGCAATGGCGTTCTCCAACTCGCGCACGTTGCCCGGCCAATTGTACTGGAGCAACAGGTGCAAGGCAGCGGCGGAAATGCCGCTTATGGATTTGCCGATGCATTCGGCGTGTTTGTCGATAAAGTGTCTGACCAGCAGGGGAATATCTTCGCGCCGCTCTCGCAGCGGCGGAATCGCGATGAGGAAGGCGGAGATGCGATAGAACAGATCTTCGCGGAATTCGCCTTTTCTCACCGCGCGGTCCAGATCCTTGTTGGTGGCCGCTATCACTCGGATGTCAACGGGAATGGGGGCGGTTCCACCCACCCGTTTGACTACCCGCTCCTGCAAGACGCGCAACAGCCTGGTTTGCAGAGCGTATGGCATGTCGCCGATCTCGTCGAGGAGGACCGTGCCCCCGTCAGCGCGCTCAAAGGCCCCGATTCTCCGCTGCGTCGCCCCCGTGAAAGCCCCTCGTTCATGTCCGAACAACTCGCTTTCGATGAGCGTTTCAGGAATGGCAGCGCAGTCGACAGCCAGAAACGGACCCTGCTTGTATGCACTATTCGAGTGAATCGACCTAGCCACCAACTCCTTGCCGGTACCGCTCTCGCCGTGAATGAGCACCGTGATATTGCCTTCGGCAGCCTGATTCATCAGCGCGTACACCTGTCGCATTCTGGGGCTGGTGCCGACTATGCCGGTAAAGGAGGAAGTCTTTTCCAACTCGGTGCGCAAGCGCTCCACCTCGACCTTCATCTGCTCGGCCTCGACCTCCTTGGTGATGTCGCGGAAGACGATCAGGAATCCTTTCGAAACCCCTGCTGGGAAGAGCAGGGGTTTGATCCTGAGGCTGACATGAACGCCTTCTGGCTTCAGCGCGTTGCGTATGAACAGCTCGACCTCTTCAGTGGTCTTGCCGCTCAGAGCGGACATCAGCGGGCTCCCCTCCACGGTAAAAAGCGTCTTTCCATCGGGTTTAAAAACACCGTACTTTTCGATCCATTTGTGGGTATCCTTATCCAGCGGATGGTCGCCTCCTATCCGCTGTGCACTCAAATTATTAAAAAGGGGCATCCTGTTTTCATCGATGGCGATCACGCCCTCACTCATGTTGTTGAATATGGTTTTCATGAGTCGGGTGAGATCTTTGTATTTGTTGATTATTCGTTTTAGTCTAATCTCCGTTTTTTTGTGCCTGCTTGCCCTCTTTTGCATGTAGAGGGCGGTTTGGATGTTCAGGCCCAGTTGCTGCTCCTCAAACGGCCTCAGCACGTAGCCGAAGGGGTTGGTCTCCTGCGCCCGCTGCAACAGCTCTCCGTCGGCTTCGTCGGTCAGGTACACCACCGGAACGTCGAACCGGCTGCCGATCCGCTTGCCTGTTTCCGGGCCAGTGAGATTCCCTTTGAGCCCGAGCTTGACTAGGGCTAGATCGGGAAGCGTGTGCTCGGCTTTTTCAATGGCCTCGCGCCCGCACGAAACTGCGGCGCACACCATGTATCCGAGGTTTTTCAGGCATTCTTCGAGATGTGCGGCACTGGATTTATCGTCTTCGACGATCAGTATCTTTGCGTTGGCCATCTTGTTCGCCTCTTTTCTGAGCTTCTCACAGGACCTATTTTAACGTGCGTTAAATTTTAAGTACTATAAGGTTTTATTGGTGATCTATGGGTGAACCACAAGCCGGTTTCGGTGAATTGTTTATGATCTTTTGTCCAATACGGCCTAATTGGCCCCGATTGAGCTTACCGCGCCTCAAATTCCGTTGTATCCTTTAGGCGACTAGTCGATGCCCGACGAGCCTATAACCACGGGTATCCCGCATCCTGATGGAGGGTGATGAGTTGAAAAATCCCGACGAGCGTGACCAACAGATAGAGGCACTGCGCAACCGCCTCTCCAAGCTGAGCGAGGCCAGCCTCCGCATCAACGAGAGCCTGGACCTCGACACGGTATTGCAGGAGATCCTCGACAGCGCCCGGACGCTGACTAACGCCCGATACGGCGTAATCGTCTCCTTGGACGACAAAGGGCAGGGGGAGAACTCCCTGTTCTCCGGCCTGACCGACGAGGAGAGCCAGCAGTTATCGGAGATACCCGAAGTGCTGAAGATTTTCGAGTACCTAAACACCCTTTCGGGACCGCTGAGAGTCCCGGACTTTGCTCGCTACACCCTATCGCAGGGCCTTCCCGCGTTCCGTCCACCCACTCAGATGAGTGCCTGCTTGGGAGGCCCGATTCGCCACCGGGGCGAGAGTGTGGGCAATATCTATCTCGGCAAGAGGGAACCCGGCCAGGAGTTCTCCCGCGAAGACGAGGAGACCTTGGTCATGTTCGCGTCCCAAGCGGCGCTGGTCATCACAAACGCCCGCCGGTACCGCGACGAGCAACGGGCTAGAGCCGGCTTGGAAACCCTGATCGACACCTCGCCCGTGGGCGTGGTGGTCTTCGATGCCCGAACTGGTATGCCGGTGTCCTTCAATCGGGAGTCTAGAAGGATTATGGGAGAGCTGCAGACACCGGGATGCTCCATAGAGCAGCTCTTAGATGAGATCACCTTCCGGCGCGAGGACGGGCGCGAGATTTCTCTGGCCGAGTTCCCCCTCACTCAGGCGTTGAGCACCAGCGAAACCATCCGCGCCGAGGAGATTGTCTTGCAGGTGCCCGACGGCCGGTCGGTGACCACGCTGGTGAATGCCACGCCCATCCGTTCGCAGGACGGCGAGATCGAGTCAGTCGTCGTGACTCTACAGGACATGACACCGCTGGAGGAGCTGGAGCGGTTGCGAGCCGAGTTCTTGGGTATGGTGAGCCACGAACTGCGTAGCCCGCTGACCTCCATTAGAGGCTCCACAGCCACCCTGCTGGAGGCCTCATCTGACTTGGACCCCGTCGAGCTGCACCAGTTCCTCCAGATTATCGTCAAGCAGACCGAATATATGCGCGAGTTGATCCGCGACCTGCTCGATGTGGCGTGCGTCAAGACGGGCACGCTGTCGGTCAGTCCCGAACCAGCGGAGATCGCCAGCTTGGTGGACCGAGCGAGGAACACCTTCCTAAGCGGCGGCGGAAGGCACAATCTCAACTTTGACCTCGCGTCGGATCTGCCCTTGGTCATGGCCGACAGACAGCGCATCGTCCAGGTCCTAAGCAACCTCCTGTCCAACGCGGCACAGCACTCGTTGGCGTCGTCCATCATCCGGGTGACCGCCGTGCGGGAGGACCTCCACCTAGCGGTCACCGTCGCCGACGAGGGTACCGGAATCTCCGCCGAGCGGTTGCCGCATCTGTTCAGGAAGTTTTCCCGCACCGACATCGAGGACGGGGAACGCCAAATGGGCGGTTCGGGTCTGGGCCTTGCCATCTGCAAGGGGATCGTGGAGGCGCACGGTGGCCGCATCTGGGCTGAGAGTGACGGGCTGGGCTTGGGCGCGCGGTTCACCTTTACCATACCGGTGGTCGAAAATGCTAGGACCGACGCAGCAAGCCAGTCCCCTCGGCGCACCGCCGGTTCGCGGCAGGAGGCGAGCGAGGATATCCGCATCTTGGTGGTGGACGACGACCCGCAGGTGCTGCGGTACATCCGGAACGCGCTCTCGGAGGAGGGTTTCACGCCGATAGTGACCGCTGACCCAGAGGAGGTGCTCCTCCTCGTGGAGGAGCAAAGGCCCTATCTGGTCTTGCTCGACCTAGTGCTGCCCGACTTGGACGGAATCGACCTGATGAAGGACATCCTCCACATGGCCGACGTGCCGGTCATCTTCGTCTCCGCGTACGGCAAGGACCAGGTCATCGCACAGGCTTTTGAGCAGGGCGCTGCCGACTACATCGTCAAGCCCTTCTCGCCGACGGAGTTGGTAGCGAGGGTCCGGGCCGCCCTGCGCCGGCAGATGGATCCGTACCGGGCCGAGCCGTCGGAACCTTACGTGCTGGGCGACCTGACCATTGACTACGCCGAACGCCGCGTGACGGTGGCCGGCCGGCCGGTGCAGCTAACTGCCACCGAGTACAAACTGCTCTTCGAGTTATCGGTCAACGGCGGACGGGTGTTGCCCCACGACCAGTTGCTGCGCAGGGTATGGGGCCTGAAAAAAACCGGCGATAAGCGGGTGCTCCGCACCCTCGTCAAGAAACTCCGCCGCAAGCTGGACGACGATGCGAGCAACCCCACGTACATCTTTGCCGAGCCCCGCGTCGGCTACCGGATGCCGAAGGGACAGGAACCGCACAGATGACGGGGTGCCCGGGACGGGCTTGCGAATCGCAAATCGAAAACAGTTTTGAGAAGCTGCTCAGTCCTCCAACACCGTCCCCTCCTCCACCAACCGCGCCATCATCTGGGCAAATTCAGGCGTGCCGTCGTCGTCCCAATACTCGGTCTCTATGGGCGCGGCGTAGCTGTGGGGCAGCCCGCCCCGGGTCCAGTCGGGCCGGACCAAGAAATGGCGCGTCGTCAGGGGGTCGTATCTATTGTACATCCGCGTCCTATTGGCGAATTGCGATTTGACGATCCACGGCTTGATGGGCGGCAATTCCCGGTTCGCTAGCCGCTCCAACTCGTCGCGGTCCAAGGTCAAACCCAAGCCCGGCTTTTCCGGCACTCGAATGAGACCATTGATCGGCTCTAGGCGCTCGCGCACTACCTCGTCCTTGAGAATTTCGCTGCTGTCGATAAAGTGAAAGGTGGCGGAGGGAAAGGTCGCCATCATGTGGCAGACCATGGCCCGGGTGATGGTGCCGCCCACGTTTTGCAGCATGAACGGGATATTGCCAGCGGCGAACAGACCGGCGGCGCGGATCGCATCGCCAAATTTCTGATGGCCGCGCATGTACACGTCTCCCGCTCCCATCAGCACCTCGTACGTGGCATCCAGCGGCGCTTGATGGCGCACGATGGGCAGGGGAATGCGCCGGCGCAAGTCAATCGACGCCAAGGTGTCGCCGGCATTGATCGAGTCTTCAAAGCAGCCGGCAATGGGATATTGGGCCAACCTAGCCAGCAGGTCCGGCATGTAGTCATCGGTGCCGCCGCCGGTGAAATCGTAGTGGATCTTGAATCCGGGCGGGGCTACGGCCTGCATGGCGTCAGTCTGGTCGAAGACGTTCTCGAAGGGCGACAGGTGGAACTTGAGCCAAGTGTAGCCTTGGGCGGCGTAGTTCTCCACGGCCTCGGCCATGTGGCTGGGGGCGCTCGACACGGTCCAACTGCCCACCGGCACCCACGAGCGGTACTTTTGGCCGAAGAGCTTGTACACTGGCACGTCCGCGGCTTGGCCCATCAAATCGTACATGGCCGTGCCTAGCCCGATGGAGACTTCGTCTCCTATCCACTCGAAGGGATTGCTGCCCACATACTGGTCGATTACTTCCTGCGGCTCGGTGCGGCCGCTCTCGCCTAAGCCGATTAGACCGGTATCGGTGTGGGCTATGTACACCGTGCGCCGGGTTACGCCTTGGTAGTGGCTGACCGGATAGGCGATCCAGTCTTGGTACTCTAGGCTGATTTCGTGTACTTCTATCTCAGTGACTTTCACGACGCCTCCTATTGGTTGGTCGTTAAAAACCGCAGGTCAGTTTTTGACTGCAAAGAGAATTTTGTAGAGCACTGGCACGAACAGCAAGGTGATCACAGTGGCAAAAAGCAAACCCACCATGATGGCCACCGCCATCGGCTCCCACATCAGCCCACCACCCAAATAGAGGGGAATAAGCCCCAGCGTCGTCGTACAGGTGGTCAGCAAGATGGGGCGAAAACGCTGCTGCGCCGCGGCGACGATCGCCTCTATGGGTTTTTCCCCGGATTGGTCCAATTCGATTTGTATGCGGTCTATGAGTACGATCGCGTTGTTGATGACGATACCGGCCAGCGAGATCAATCCGAGAAAGGCGAAAAAACCAAAGAACGAGCGGAAGACGAGCAGTCCGGCGATGACTCCTATCAAGCCGAGCGGAATGGTGCTCAGCACGATAAAGGTCTTGCGGAAGGAGTTGAACTGAACGATCAACAGCGCCAGAATGATAAAGCCGGACAGCGGCAGTTTGGCGACGACCGCGCTCATGGCCTCGCTGCTCTGCTCCGACTCGCCGCCCAACTCGTAGCGATAGCCCTGCTTCCAAGATTTGCTGTCTTTTTCGAGCCAAGGGATGAGCACGTCGGTGATATCCTGCGCCGTAAAACCGCTTTTGGCGTCGCAGGTCACGGTCAAGGTGCGGTACAGATCGCGCCGTTTGATCTTAGCGAGTTGCCACTGAGGCACGATCTGCGCCACTTGTCCCAGCGGCACGTTTTTGCCCGATCCTTGGGCGTAGATGTTGATGCTCTCCAATTGGCGCACATCCACATCCTGACTGCTTTCGTTGCGCAGGACAATGGGGAGACTCTGGTCGCCCTCGCGGAAAGCTCCCGTATTGAACCCCGTGAGTGCGGTCTGCAACGAAAGGGCGATATCCTGATTGGTCAGGCCAGCGTTCTGGGTCTTGGACTGGTCGATGTCAACGACGACTTTTTTGATCTTAGGCCCCCAATCGTCGCCGATATTCTGCACAGTGGATATTTCGTTGAGTTTTTGCTTGATGCGGTCGGCGAGGCCGAACAGTTCGTTGGGATCCGGCCCTGTTATCCGCACGGCCACATCCGCACCGCCGCCCCCGCCGCCGGCCAACCGCGAAACTCGTATCTCGGCATCGGGAAAGGAGCGGAAGCAAAAGGCGTCCAAGCGGTCAATTACCCACTGGTTATCGTCGCCCGAACTAGTGTTGAGCAACATATGGGCATAACCCGAATTGGCTTCACCCGGCTGATAACCTAAGTCGTAGGAAGGCGGCCCCTCGCCGACAAAGGTCGCCCAGTCCGTTACCCCGCGCTGGCGGTGTGCGTTCACTAGGAGGCTATCGGCGATATACGACTCGAGCCGTTCCACCCGGGCGGTCGTCGTCTCAATCTTGGTGCCCAAGGGCAGATTCAGATTTACTGTCAATAGGTTGCGCTCGCTGTCGGGGAAGAAGATAAACGGCAAAAAACCAAAGCCGAAAAGCGACAATACAAACAAACCGGCGATGATCCCCATAAATGAATAGGGGCGTGCAAGGGCCTTGAGGAGCAGCTCTTTATACTGGCCGTTGAGGCGATCGATAAAAGTGCTTTTCTCGGACTGAGAGGTCTGCCGTTTCACCCGGATGAAAAACACCGCCAACAACGCGACCATGGTCAGGGAGAGCAACCAGGAAGAGAGCAGGGCTATGGAAATTACACTGAATAGCGGCCCCATCATCTCGCCCATGATGGACGCGGCCAGAAAGAAGGACAAGAACGCGGCAGAAGTGGTCAGCGAAGAGACCAAAAGCGGCACGGCCAGCTCCCGCGCCGATTCGATGGCAGCCTCTTTGGCGTCGGTGCCCTTTTCCATTTTGACCACAATCGCTTCGGACACCACGATGGCATTATCCACCAACATGCCCAGCGCCATGATCAACGCCGCCAGCGACACCTGATTGAGACCGAGATCAAGTAGCCCCATGATGAAAAGGGTCGCGACAATGGTCATGGGAATGAGGCTGGCCACGACTAGACCAGTGCGTAGCCCTAAAAAGAGCAGCATGGACAACAGCACGATGGCGACGCTTTGCAAGAGATTGTTGGTGAAGTTGGCGACCGATTTCTCTACCTCAAAGTCTTGGGAAGCTACTCTATTGAGGGTTATTCCCAGAGGTAGCCGCGCTTGGTGGAGAGCGACCAGTTGGTCGATTTCCTTACCCAACTTGATGATGTTGGCCCCTTCGCTGAGTGCCACCGAGAGCGACAACCCCGGCTGACCGTTGATTTTGACTAGGCGTTGCTGGGGCGTTTCATAGGCCCGCACGATGCGGGTTACATCGCCGAGGGACACGCTCCCGTCCTTGCCCACTGCAATCAACGTCCTTCCCAGATCGTCTAGGTCGGCGTAACTGCCGGTCGGTTCGAGCACTAGGCGTTCATCCTCTAGGCTGACCTCGCCGCCGGAAAAAACGATGTTGGTACTGGCGATGCTGTTCTTGATTTTTTGCGCCGAAAGGCCCAACTCGGCCAGCCGGGCGTCGTTGAATTGCAGATAGATCCGCTCTTCCTGGATGCCGCTTATTTTTACCTCGGCCGCGTCGGGTAGCTTAATCAGGTCGTCGCGCAGGTCTTTGGCGTAGGTCTCAAGTTCAGCAAAGGTAAAACCATCTCCTGTTAGGCCGATCACAATGCCGTACACCACCCCAATTCCATCGTCCTTGACCTCGGGACCACGGATGCCTTCGGGCAGGTCCGAGCGAATGGTATCGATTTTGCGACGCAATCGGTCCCATACGGCTTGGAGTTCTTCTGAAGGTACTTCCTGTTTGAGTGCTACCGACACTACTGACAGCCCGGTCCGCGATTCACTCGTGACGGTTTTCAGCTCGGGCAATTCTTGCGCGACTTCTTCGATCTTGCTGGTGATCAGCGCTTCGACCCGCTCGGGACCGGCACCGGGAAAGCTAGTCACCACTGAGGCGACGCGGATCGTGTACGGGGGCATACTGTCGCGTGGCATCGTCTGATAGCCGACTAAGCCTAACAGCGCAACGACGACCAAGACCACGATGGTGACGCGGTTATTTTCTATGGCAATTTGGGTGAGGTTCATAGTATAGTCCCTACGTACACGACAGTAGAGGTGGTTTGAGATGCTTCGCTGCGCTCAGCATGACAAGTGGATGCGCTACTTCACCGTGTCATGCTGAGCCTTTCGGCTTCGCTCAAGATAAACTCCGCGAAGCGGAGTCGAAGCATCTTAGACCTCGATGTCCGTGTATAACGTTACTGTCGTGTACTAAGGTATAGTTCTATTCAAACCGGGTGCGTCTCACTCTGCCAAAAGGCGCACTTGCATCCCGTTCAAGAGCGATCTGAGGCCCGCGGTCGCGACCAACTCCCGGTCGGCGAGCCCCTCTTCCACGACAAAACCGTCTGCCAACAACTTGCCGATGCGGATCGGCCGGCGGTGGACCGTCCCCAAGCCCTTGTCAACCTCATCAATGACAAAGACATATTGGCCGTTGGCGTCTTCCCCTACCGCTTTAACGGGCACCACGAGCGGGTCCTCCGATGGCTCGCCAGTGCCAAAGCGAAATTCTACCTCGCCGGCCATACCGGGCCGAATGGACGGGGAAGGGGCGTCGAGTTGCACAATGACCGGATACGTGCTGGAAGCGTCGAGCGCGTATGCGATCTCGCGCACTTGGGCCGCAAAATCCAAGCCGGGCAGAGCGGAGAAACGCACGCGCACCGGCTGTCCGGTCTGGATTTGGGCGATATAGCCCTCGGGCACTCCTACTTCCATTTCGATGTCCTCGCCTGCGCTCAACTCCACCAAGGGCGCGCCAGCTTGGATCACTTCGTTGACCTCGTTGTGGACCGCGGTGACTATGCCGGCGACAGGGGCGTATATCTCATTGTAGCCTAGCTGGCGCTCTTGTAAATCCAAACTCTTCTGAGCCGATTCGTAACTGGATGTAGCCGAGGCAAAGCCGTTTTTGGCCTGTTCGTACTCGGCGAGGGAGACATTGTTGGCCTCGTAGAGCTGCCGCACGCGAATGAGCATAGACTGGGCATTGGCCTTTTGCACGCGGGCGTTTTCCAGCGCGGCCTTGGCCCGTTGATGCGCGAGGACTGCATCCCGGCTGTCGAGCGTGGCAATGCGCTGACCTGCTTCGACTCGGTCGCCCACCTTTACGCTGATCGATTCGATAAGCCCACTCGTTCTAAAGCTGAGCTTGGCTTCGACGCCAGCTTTGGCAGTGCCGGCAAAACGCTGGCTCTGGACGGCGCTGGCGGGACGGACTTCGGCGTATTTTACCGGGCGAATGGGTTCGGCGACCTGTGGTTCGCCGCCGCAGCCAACCCACAGGACCGTCGTCGCTAGAAAAATCCCGGCCGCTTCGAGATTCCGCTTTGGCATGATACCTCGCTTCATGGTGCGTTCTTTCTTTTGGCGAAGAAGGCCGTCAAGCGCCCAACAAAGGCCCTCTGCTCCTCTAAAGTCATGAACATGGTGTAGCCTCCGATGCTGTTTTCCAACTGCAGATAGCTGACCAAGTATTCATAGACGGCTCCGGCCTCGGCCTGACGGGCGGAAAGGGCGGCGCGTTGGGCATCCACCAGTTGGGTGATTGCCAGTTGGCCCTTCTGGTAAGCGTCCTGTACCAGTTCAAAGTTCTTTTGCGCGCTTGCAGCCGCCACCTCGGCAAAGTGTATATTGGTGCGCCTAGACACCAAGTTCGTCATCCGCACCTGGACGGCTTGGGAGAGTTGCTGGCGCAAACTCTCCTCTTGGAGGCGGAGTTGCTGCTGTTGAATCGCGGTTTGGTCGATGGCGATCTTGCGCTGGTTGCCCTGAAAGAGGGGATAGGTGAAGTGGAGGGCCAAATTCCAAGTGCTGTTGACAGGATCGGAGGAGGCCGGCGGCATTCCCTTGCCGGCGCGCCAGAAGGTGTAGTCGGCCTGTCCGCGCAAAGCGACTGTAGGCAGGTAGTACAGCCGGCGGTTCATCTGCTGCTGGCGTTCGGCTGCCTTCATATTGGCCGCTAGCTGCTTGAGCGAAGGCATGTTTTGCAGGGCCTCTGCGACGAAAAAGTCGGTCAGGATCTCCACATCGCCGACCCGGTCGATCAGGGGACCGATGCGGGCCGGGTCAAAGCGGCCAAAAAGTTGATCGGAGAGCCGGGCATCTTCTACCTCGAACTCCTCGCCGATATCCGTCCGGTTGAGCAAGCGGTTGAGTTGCACTTTGGCTAGATAGAGGTTGTTGAAAGCCTCAATCGAGGCTTGGGTGGCCCGCGCCACTTCGCTTTCCCAGCGGAATACGTCGGCGACGCCGGCATAGCCGACGGCATTTCTAGTGCGGGCGATCTTCAGATTGCGACGCGAGACCTCGAGATTTTCATCTTGAATGCGCACCCCAGTCTTGGCCAGCAGGATATTGAAATAGGCCGTCGCCAGATTCAATACCACGTCAAGCGCGACCAGATCGGTGCGATGGCGGGCGGCCTCGGCTAGGTACTGCTGGATTTTGACGTTGGCGAAGACCTGCTCGGAAAACAGCACCTGTTGCACAGTACCTGTACCCGCGCCAGTGCGCTCGGGCTGTTGACCAAAAGCGCGCTTCGCAGCGTCTGGGTCCACCTGCAATAGGGTGGTCGATGCCTCTACAGTGGGCAGGAGGGACGACTTGGCCCGGCGCATATCTTGGCCGGCCAAATCGACGTTGCGCTTTTCAATGCGCAGGTCGAGGTTGCTCTGCAAGCCTTCGGCAATAATCTCCTGCAAGCTCAAGCGGCGATCGCTAATGGGTTCATCGGCCTTGAGGAAACGGGCGGAAAACAGCGTTTCAAACGAGAGGTCGAAACCGATCCGGCGGATTGTTGCGGCATTCAGCACCCATTGCTCGTCGAGATTGTGCCGCACGGGCATCGCCGCCAGTTCCTCGCCCAGCGCGACTCCCTCGACGATCAGGGCCAGCTTGCGGAAAATCTGGTCTCGGCCGCTCTCGTCGCCGATACAGGCCATTATTCCCGCATCCACGTAAGACCGGCTCATGGCAAAGGAAGGCAGCTTGCGCTCGGCGAGGGCCTCAGCCAGCATCGCGACTTCCTCGGGTGAGCGCTCGAAGACCACCGCCAGATAGACCGCGTCGACTGTGTCGCTCAGCACCGGGAGAGACGCTTCCTTTCCCCAGAAAACCAACTCCACTTGGGACTCGTAAGGCGCTGCAAGGCGTTCGAAGAAACCCTCAAAATCCAGCTTGCCTTTCAGGTTTTCACTGATGATGACGGCCAGATGGGCAAAGGGGTAGATGCGGTGGAACGCCTCTAGGTCCTTTTGGATCGAGTGGGTATTGAGGACGTAGGTAAAATTGCGCACCCCCGAGACGCCAGGCTCGACGAGGGGCATCCGCTGTAATTCCACGTCTAGTATCCCCACGGCGATCGTCGGTTTGGGCAAGGCACCTTGAGCGGCCAACATCGCGGCACTGGCCGGCCCGGCGGCAATGATCAGATCGACCGCCGGATCGTTGGCTAGGGACAGATAGTCTGCGTGTTCAGCGAAAAAACGCATGTGCTCGGGGAGGAAATGGACCGACTTATCGACCCCTAGCACCTTGTGGATTTCCTCCTGCAGGAGGGACAACTCACCGTCGTCATCGGTTGCCTCGGCCCCAAAATCGAGCAATAGGCCGATGTAGAGATCGCTCTTTTCAATTTGGGCGTGCGTCGGCAGTACTAGGCCCATGACCAAAACGGCGGATATAGCTACTCCCAACATCGAGTGGTCCACTCCACAAAACGGACGGATCGTCCCCTGAAATTCTTCCGCTTAGGACCAACCTTTCTCACCCGTAAGCTCTTCAAATCGTACTCCGAACGAAGTTCGTCGTCCATTTCAGTCTTAATCTTCTTCATAATTTTTCTTTTTCTTTTGATTTCCAAAGCGACAGACTATCGACGGTACTGCAAATAGATTTCCACGTGTTCGACCCGCAAGGGCACCCGCAACCGCTCATCCCTCTCTAACAGACGCAGCCGGACTTGGTGCACGCCGCGTCCCACTTGTGCTGCGGTCAAATTCCAACAAAGCCAAGCGTTCTCCGACACATCGCTCGGGTCGGCCGCATCTTCAGCCGCGGCATCGCGCACCACCGGCGCTGGCAACGCGACCCCGTCTAACGTCACTTCGATCTGATCGGCGGGCGACCAATGGGCCATTTCGATTTGCAACTCGGCGGCAGCCAACTGACCCTCGGTCTCGACCTCGTCGCCGACGCGGATGTGGAAGACCGGCCCGCTGTCCGTCAGCGTGGGATACAGCGTCACCGGCACTTCGCCATACAGGCGGTCGTCGCGCTCGGCATCCACTCTGTTCCCGGTCTTAGGGCCAATGCTGCGATGCAGGGCGGTGTACACTTTGTCTAGGCCGACTAGGGTTTCCGCCGATCCCATGGTAGTGAGCAAAGGTCGGTGCGTCTGGGCATGGCCGTGCCAGTTGAACACGTACACGCCGTCCGCTCCACGCGCTAGCTGGTCCTGGGCCAAGCCGCGGAACCAATCCACCCGCCACACCCCGTGGGATCGCAAGCGCCGCGCCTGTTGCCGCCCGTCCGAGTCAAAGCCAGCGTAGAAGCGCACGCCGTGAGGACGGCACAACTCGACAAACTGCTCGATCTCGGCCCCTGGATCGGTCCCCGAATTGCCGCCGCTAATAACCACATCGCACAAACCATCTCGCACCCAAGTCTCCACATCGTAGCCAATGCGGCGGCAGGCTTCAAAGGTCGTGGCCACCCGCACGGCCACGTGAAAGGGCCGCCCGCGTTCCTCGGCGATCTGGTCGGTCTGCTTCCGAATGGCCTGCATGAGATCGGTCAAAACATAGCGCAGGCGGTACGCATCGTCGGCTGGCAGGTGGAAAGCGTGCCGCTGCCAATCCAATTCGACGCCGTCCCAATCGGCTAGGCGGCAGGCTTCGACGACGCGCTGCAAGATATAAGCCCGCACTTCGGGAATGGCCATATTCCACGAAGTCGAAGCCCAGCCCGGAGCCTGGTCCTCGCCCAAGAGCCACTCGGGGTGCTGTTGTCGCAGCGGCGTCAGATCGGACCGTTGCAAGCTGCCCAGATCGCCGGGGCGCAAATCCCAGAAGTGATTGTCGTTCATGCGCAGCGACGGCAGCACCGCCATGCCCAGTTCGCGCCCGCGCTGCACCAGCGCTCCGTACAGATCGTCCCCCCGCTCGAAAAAGGCGCGGATGTTCTCGGTGTGGCGCATAGTCTGCACTGAATCGTAGCGCCGCTCGGTCGATGCGCCGACCATATCCAATTGCTGCGACGGCCAAGGCACTTCGTGGACGCCCACGCACCAGCACAAAGCCCCTACTTGAGTATCGGCTAGCGGCGCGTACACTTTGTCGAGGAACTGCGCCAGCGATTGGGGGTACTCGCTGTATCCGTGGGGTGCACCATCCCAGTTGTACATAATGCCGTAGTTGGGCGCGGCCGTTCGCTCTGCCATAGTCTCCTCCAGCGCGTTAAGTTGGTCCAGCAGGCTGCGCTGCATAGTTTATCAGGACAATTCACCGGAAACCTAACGAAGAGAGGACTATCACACCATGAGCTACTACCTCTACGTGCCGATCTCGACGGACAACCAATTGCTCGTCTTTGCCATGGATGCCGATTCGGGCCAACTCGAACGCAAACACCAGATCACTCTGAGCAAAAGTGGCTACACGGTTGCCGCCGACCCCAAGCGCCAGTACCTGTACGTCGGCTTGCGAGACGGAGACGACCACGCTATTGGCAGCTATGCCATCGATCCAGCCACCGGGGCTTTGACGCCTATCGGAGAAGTGGCAGTAACAGCCATGCCCTGTTATTTGTCCGCCGACCACACGGGTCGCTTCCTTTTGGCGGCTTATTACGTCGGTGGCATGGCCACGGTCCACGCCATCGGCGGCGACGGCGCTTTGCAGGATCCGGCTGTCGATACCTACGAGACCGAGCGCTTTGCCCACTACATTGCCACCGATCCTTCCAACCGCTACGCCTTTGTGCCCCACGTCGAATCGGCCAATTCGATCTATCAATTCCTCTTTGGCGCCGATACCGGCAAGCTAAGCCCCAATCCGGCCGTACCCATTCTGGCTTGCGGAACGGGCGAAGGGCCGCGCCACCTAGCGTTCCACCCCCACCTCGACGTGGTGTACGCCGATAACGAGCAAGGCTCCAGCATCACTGTGTACCGCTTCGACGCTGACCAAGGCACGCTGCAAGCAGTGCAGACCGTATCGACCCTGCCGGAGGAAGATTTTCCCGGCCGCGAAACCAACAGCAACGCCCAACTCCACATCCATCCCTCTGGCAAGTCGATCTACGCCTCCAACCGAGGCCATGACAGCATCGCGATGTTCGCCATTGATCCAGCCACCGGCTTAATCCGATCGCTAGGGCAACAGCCCGGCGAGGCCACCCCTCGCCCCTTTGCCATTGAACCCCAAGGCAAATTCATGTACGGTGGCGGCGACGGCTCCACGCGGTTGGTCTCCTACCGCATCGATGAGATCGGCCGCCTCGAACCCTTTGGCGCGCCCTACGAGTTAGGCGGCAGCACCTGCTGGGTATATCCGCTGAAGGTGGGTTAAAGGATTCGCCCAGGAAGAACGGATGCCATCGTGCTGTTCTACGACAACCTCGAAGAATTCATCGCCCAACAAAGCGCCCAACTGCAAAGCCTGAAACGGGCCAATATCCCCGAAGTCGGCGTCGTCCTCGAGGTCTTGGGACCCAACCAGGACCAAGACCGCAAAAGCAATCCGGGCGGCCACTCAGTCACCCAATCGGTAGAGCGCTTGGCCGTCGACTGCCACGGCATTGAAGGCGACCGCCATCGCGGCCTCACCCGGGCCTCTACCGGCCGCGAAGCTCCGCTCTACAAAAGGAGCCGCGCCACCATCGTCAATCGCCGCCAGCTATTCGCCGTCTCACCGCACGAGTGTGCCCTCCTCAGCCAGCGCCTAGGCGTCGAAGTCACGCCGCAATTGCTCGGTGCCAATATCGTCATTGACCGCGAAGACGGTGCCCCTTTCTGCCTTTCGAGTACCCCGGTCAATACCTATTTCGTCCTAGCTCCGGCCACCGCAACTCAACCACCGACGCCGCCCTTGGCTACCCTGATCCACTACGTCCAGCAAAAGGGTTGCAGCCTCACTGGCAAAGCCCTAGCCAAAGCCTATGGCGATCCCTCGCTGACTAAGCAGTTCGTCGCCCACGCCGAGCACCATCGTGGCATTCTCTGTAGCGTCGAATATCCGGTCAAAAGACCGATCTCTATAGAACGCGGTCAAAAGGTCTTTTTCCGCTTTCCCATGGGCTGCTGTTATTGACCTGAGCCAGTCTCGCGTTCGACTTGGGCGATGAAATCGCGGCATGCCCGGGCCACAGCCTGGGGGCATTCAAGCTGCAAGTTGTGCGATACGTGGGCCATCCACTGAACCTGGATATTGGCCCGCGCCGGAATACGCAATTGGGCCAGACTGGGTCTGTTCCGGCCCCGGTCGCCGTACAATTCCAAGATGGGCAACTCGGTGCGGCAGAGAAAATCGTACCCGTCCCACTTTTTCCAGTACGTGCGAAATTCCGCTATTTGTTCGTCTGTCCAGCGCCCCAGCATTCACTTAAAACAACACGTAGAAGCTGTCTGAAAAACCATGGAACGCGAAACCGTCCTCGACATTGGCACCACTAAGCAACTGTTCATCGACGACCAGATCATCGCCCAGACGCACGGAGTCGTCTGCACCTTGAACCAGCCGGTCAAATACGTCGGCAACCCCCTCTTCTATCCCCTTTACCTTTGGGAGGGCCGGGTCGAACTCTACGGCACCGTCCTGCGCGACCCGACCAGCGGTCACTTCCGCATGTGGTACACGGGGCTGGGCGGCATGGGCGTGGCCCAGATGGGCGCTGAGAATACTTCCAAGTGGGCCGCTCTGGGTTTCGATCCGCAAAACCTGCTCTATAGCACCTGCTTTGCCACCTCTGAAGACGGCATCTTTTGGGAGCGACCCAACCTCGGCTTGGTCGCGTACGAAGGCAGCAAAGACACCAATATTGTGCTCCTCAACGCGGCCGGCGGGAATGTCATTTGCGACCCGCACGACCCCGACCCAGACAAGCGCTACAAGTCGCTGTTTTACGAATCGTGCGATGCCGACGGCACTTCCAACGAAGGCGATGGCGTCTCCGTGGCCTTTTCGCCCGATGGTTTGCACTGGACTAAGTATCCGGGCAATCCGGTCATTACCCGGGCCAGCGACTCGCATACGCTATTGGGCTGGGACGAGTTGCACGGCCAGTACGTGGCGTACTGCCGCCCTTCGCTCCACGAGGGCAATGAGATCCGCCGCATCGGCCGCTCGGTCAGCGACGATTTCATCCACTGGACCGATCCCGAGGAGATTCTCGAACCCGACGAACAAGACTCCGAGGGCCTGCAATTCTACAACATGCAGGTCTTCGAGTATGAGGGCCTGTACATCGGCCAACTGATGGCCTACCACACCCCGCCCGAAGAACCCCACATTCGCTTTTTTGGCCCTGTTGATGTGCAGTTGGCCGTCAGTCGCAATGGCATTTCCTGGGAGCGGGCTAGAGCGCATTGGGGCCAAGGGCAAAGTCGCAGGCTATGGGGTCTCGCGTGCGGGCTACTGCCTGTTGCGTCTAGCCGCGGCCGATTCGCGCGTGGGTGCTGTGGCCGGCCTCTCCCCAGTCACCGATTGGGGTATCCCCGAGGAATTCACCCAGACTTGCCCTCGCACCCATACGTGGCCCCTGCTCATCGATCACTGGGTTGACCAACTGGCGGATCGGGCTATCTACTTGAGTGTGGGTAGTCAGGACGATGTGGTCGGCACCGAAGCCTGCATCCGCTTTGCCATGCAGCTCTTTGTCGAGCAGCGTCGGACCCTGCCCCAAGACACCTTGCTGAGCCAATTGCACGTAGTGGATTCTCCAAGTCATTCGCCGTCGCTGGCCTCGCGGCTACAGGCGACTCAGTTCCTGTTGGATTTCTGCAATCAGGAGTGAGCTGCGCTTGATTGCAGTGGGCGATTGGGGTATCTTGAGCACCGATTTGTCGGCTGATCTCCTCAACCTCCACTCCCGTCTCCTATACTCACAGAAAAACGTTTTCCCGAGAGATTTCCCATGGCTATGACCGAAGAAGAACGCTTCCGCTTTGACCTCACCGGCTTTTTGGTGCGCCCCGCCATCCTGGAGCCAGTCGAAGTCGCCGCCATCGTCGATCAGATCGACCGCATCAAACACGACCCCGAATCGCTGCCGCCCGAACACCGCGACGTGCCCGGCGGCCCGGCCAGTGTGCTGATCGACCATCCCCAAGTGGTCGATGTGATTCGGGAGGTAATTGGACCGGATATAAGATTGGAAGGCTGTAGCTGCGTCTGGCGCAAAAAGGGCGAGGAGCACGGCGGGCTACACGGGGGCGGCCCCAGTCAAGCCGATCCCATTTTTGGCTACCGAGTGAAAAACGGGCGCATCCACGCCGGTATGGTGCGGGTTATTTTTGAATTGACCGATATCGCGCTAGAAGATCAGAGTACCCATTTCTTAATCGGCAGCCACAAGTCGGAATTTCCCATCCACGAAGACCACCTGTCGCTGGAAGAAGGCAAGCGCAGTCCCTTCCTCACCACGTACGCCTGCCCGGCCGGCAGCGCGGTCTTTTTTACCGAGAATTTGTGCCACGCCGGACCGGTGTGGCGTCGCGACACCCCGCGCGTCACCGTATTAAACGCCTATTCGCATTTGGCTACCCACTGGCACCGGCTGAAGATCCCCCCGGTGGTGCTGCACAGTCTGTCGCGCGAAAGGCAGGCTTATTTCCGCCAACCTTGGATCGCCGATTTCCGCACTAGCCCGGCGACCCACAATACCACCGAGCGCTTCCTAGACAAAGACGAAGCGCCCATCGACACGGATCATACGCCCTAGGGCGGCGGAACCAATCTACCGCTTCGTTTTCTCGACCGGCGGTGATCCCGGACTCCTAGCGAAGAAGGACCAGCTTCCGCGTCTGCACATGCGTTGCCGATTTCAGTCGGTACAGGTATACGCCAGCGGCCACATCCCGTCCCCTATCATCCCTCCCCTCCCAGTGGATAGAGTGGACCCCGGCGCGACCTTCGCCTTCGACCAGCCTAGCGACTCGCTGACCGAGGAGGTTGTAGATGGTCAGCGTTGCAGCGCCGCGATCGGGCAGGGTAAAACCGATCATCGTGCTGCTGTTGAAGGGATTGGGAAAGTTTTGTTCTAGGGAAAAGGAGAAGGGTAACTGATGTTCCTCCACCGCAGTCGCCGGGGCAGCACCCATGAGCCGCAGGTCGTCGATGTAGAACCGGCCGCGAAAGTTGCCCGAGAATGTTACTTCGCGGATCTCCTTCTGTGCGCCAAAGGCGTTCAGGGGCACCTCCACCACCTGCCACCGGTCTGCACCGAGGCGATGGCTAGCCAGTTGCGGCACCTCCACTTCTATCAGGCCCTCCGCGACCAAATCGATCAGGTGCTCTGATAGGTAGATGCTGAAGCGGGGTTGGCCCCGAACCATCGAGTTGCCCGGATGGAAGGCAAAGCGCACTCGGTCGTAGCCGACGGGATCTAGGGGTTTGTCGGGGAGGAACTTCACGACCCAGTCCCAGTCCTCGTACTGCACTGGAAAGGCCGCGGCTCGATCTCCCCGGAATACCACCTCCTCCTCTGCTAAATCGAGGTTGAAGTCCGTGCGCCAAGTCCCGTTTTTCGCGGTCCAGCCATCGGCTAGGGTCTCGTCGTAGATCGCCAGATCCGCAATTGCGTCGTCGGGCTCTACGGCCACGGTGGCCGGTAGCCTGACGACATGCGTCTCGGAGCCGACGCGCTGTTCGATGTGGACCGACGCAGTCTTCAGGCCCGCGGGAACATTCACCGCGAAAGAGGAGCGCAGGCGGTAGGTATTATTCCCCATCTTTTCCAGCGGCTCGTCCGGCGGACCGCCCAAGGCGCTGAGGTCCGCGGTGACGATGGGGGCTTCGCCGCCGGGCGCGAGCCGCTCGAGATGGACCGTGGCCTCGACCGCGAGAGTCGTGCCGTGGATGACTGCTTGCGGGAAGGTGTGCTCCCAAGAGGCGATGATGGGACTGTGCTCAATTTTCAGGATGGCGCGTACACGTTTGTCGCTGGAGATGTAGAGGTTGCCCCGGCCGTCTGCGGTGATGCCCACTGGATATCCCCACACATCGGCGATTTCGGTGCCGGTCTGAAAGCCCGTGGCAAAGTCGCCGATGCGGGCGTTGGAACCGTCCGGCTCGCTGAACAGAGCGACGACGCTGTACCCAGGCACGGGTGCCAGCTTGGCGTGCCCCGCGTGCAGGGCGATGAAGGCCGCCCCTCGATACTGGGGTGGAAACTGGTCGTGGGTGTAGAAGTGTATGCCCATGGGTGCCAAGTGCGCCGGAATCGAGGCGACCGGTCGCTCCATGCTCTCCACGAGCGACGAATCCTGCGCGGAGAGCGGCAGGTTCTCCCGGTACCTAGGCAGGTTGAAGTCGACGTACACTTGGTACCCATAGGCAAAGGGCACGCCGTAGAAGCCGCCATCCCGGATGATGTCGATCCATTCCGGTGGCAGGCTGTTGCCTTCGGTATCGTGGCCGTTGTTGGTGGCCCACAACTGGTTGGTGACCGGATGCAGCGCCATCCCGATGGGGTTGCGGATCCCACTGGCAAAGACTCGACGGCCACTGCCGTCGGCGTTGAACTGGAGAACGGTCCCCCGCTCGGGATCGGGATGTCGGCACATGTCGCACGGCCACCCCACGCCGACATAGAACTTCTCGTGGCGTTCGTCGAAGACGATCGTGCGCGTCGAATGCCATCCGCCCTTGGGCAGGGATGGCACGAGGTTCTCGCGTTTCTCGTAGATCCCGTCGCCGTCTGCATCCGTTAGCCGCACGATCCGGTGGGTGTCGGCGACGTACATCGCGCCTTTGTAGAACGCCAGACTGTGAGCGCGCTCGAAGCCGCGGGCGACGACGATGGATTCGTCGGCCACGCCGTCGTCGTCCCTGTCGGGCAGGGCCACAATCGTCTTGGCCCTCATATCGGCCACGTGGAGCACTCCGTCGGGACTCACCGCCATAAAGCGCGGCTGCGCGAAGTTGTAGGCCGCAAAGACGGTAGCTGAGAACCCGGGAGGCAGGTTGAGGCTGAGGTCGCGAGGAATGCCGCTGAATCGCTCTGGCACTCGCACCTGAACCGGTTGCAACTGAAGGTCCACTGTCGGCGTTAGTTGAAACGTGCCCGGCGGGTACTCCTCGCCTCGCAGACTCCCGACTGTCGCCAAGCTTAGAATCAGGCAGATGATGCCGATAGCAATGCGCATAGTTTCCCTTCCTATTCTGCGTTGTGAAACCGCTCTAGAAACGCGCCGCTGCGAGAGGGCCGGGATCGCGTCCGTCTAGAGCTAGTTCCACCATGCGCTCGGCGGCCAGCAGGCCAATGGAGTTGCCGTAGCCGCTAAAACCGAGGGCAAAAACCGCGTCGGGCAGGTCCGGGAGCGCGCCGACAGCTACCCGGCGATCCGGGGTGAAGCCGTGGATGCCAGCCCAATAGCGCTCGACTTCAAAGGAGATGCCCGGGAACCAGTGGCGCAGATAGGCCTCGAGGTGCTGCAGCAGGTTTGGGGTGACGGCGTCCTCGGCGGTGTACTCCTGTTCCTCAAAAAAAGCCCGGGCACCGCCTATCATCAAACGCCCATCTTCAAGCTGGCGGAAGTAATCGTACTCAGTGATGCCGGCGACTTGAATCAGAGGTTCCACCGGGGTAGTGATGAGGATCTGGCCGCGCACCGGGCGCACGATGCGGCGCAAATGCGGGTGCATATCGCAGCCGTATCCATTGGTGGCGATGTACACCTTGCGGCAGCGGATATGGGCGCGACGCCCGCGCACGATCAGGCCCTGGCCCTCTGGTTCGATGCGATAGACCTCATTGTGGTCGTAAAAGGTGGCTCCAGAGGCGGCGGCAATGGCCTCGGTGAGGCGCGCTGGCTGCACCATGAAATCGCCCTCCACCTGTAGAGATGCCGCGTACCCAGCGCCATAGGGATCGCCGTGGGCAAACTCGACTTCAACGCCGTCGGCGGCAAAGGCGCGGGCCCACTCTTCCAGTTCGCGGGCGTCGGCTTGGGTTTCAGCTAAGTGGATGGCACCCTCTTCCCAAGGCACTTCGTACTGCTTGGCCAAGGCGCGCATGCGGGCGACGTTGTCGCACACCATGTCGAGGATTTGGCGAGCGGCTGGGCGACCCACTTGGGCGATCAGGGTGGGGTACGTCTCGCGCTGCGAGGTCAGCACAAAGCCGGCGTTGCGGCCCGAGGCACCGGAGGCCGCAAAGCGGGCGTCGACTAGGGCGACGTCGCGGCCTCGCTGGTGCAGCAGGGTGGCTGCGTACGAGCCGACAATGCCGGCGCCAATCACCACATCGTCGTGTTCGGCCTGCAGCGGTTCGGATACTTCTTGCCATTTGGATACGGTCATAGGGCCTCCCCTGGTTCCACAGCACCCAGAAGCGGGCGTTGCGACTTGGGCTTTATCTTTTTAGACGCTACTCGTACTCTCGCCCAATTGCCGAGCGACGTACTCAGCCCGCTCTTCAAGTAGCATTAGCTGCTCTGGCTTGGGTACCACGCCATGATTGTGCTGTTCGATCTGGGCTGAAAAATTGAAAACTAATGCTTCGACAATCGAGCGCCTGTTTTCTATTTTGCCGCCGGAGTGGTAAAAGTGATCGCGGGTTACGACATTGAATCGGTTCCAATGACGCTCTAGCATTTCGTTTTCTCGATAGTCGTTGTGATGCCACGTAGAGAGAATGAATCGCGCCGGAGTCGCCGAAAGCAGTTGATAGAGACGTGCTTCGTCAGCCTCCGTCCAGCCGTTGTAGTAATCGACGTACCGACCAGTGTAGGGTGGATCGCAGTAGATGAGGTCATCGCCAGTCGCCTGCACAATCACGTCCTCGAATGGGGCGATTTCAAACGTCCATCCCTGTTGAATTAGGCAGGCCACATCGCGGACTTGATTCACTATTTTGGTGATGTAGGAACGGCTGAAGCGCTCTGGCTTTTTGCAGAAGGGGATGTTCCATTCGCCTTTCTTGTTGAATCTCATCATCCCATTGAATCCAGCTCTGGAGAGAAATAAAAAGTCGAGTGGATCGTGGTCCCGATTGAAGCGATCTCTTATGTAGGTGAAGTGGTCGTATCCGTTGCGACCGGCCTGTCGCAGATGTAACCCTTCTTTTTCGAGATAGGCGCGGACGTGTAAGGGATGGATAACACCCTGTTGAATCTGCTGATAGAAGCGGATAATATGGGGATTGGTATCGCCGAGCAGGGCCTGCTTGAATCCCGCGTTAAAGGCGACGACGCCAGTACCCAGAAATGGCTCTATCCATCGTCCCTTGACTTTGGGCACGAGGGCCTGTATCCACGGCACCAGTTTGGTCTTGATTCCCTGGCTTTTTAGCGGTGGAGTGACGACTCGCCTCACGTTTTTGCCTCTTTGCTCTTCTTTTTGACGGGGACAATCATGTCCTTGTCGCCGCCTTTGAAGGCGACGAAATCTTCCAGCCTCTTGATTGGTATCGTTTTCCTACCCCTCTTCATTTTTGTAACGCCGTAGTTAATCCAGTACTCGTCAAACCAATTCTCTCCCAGCTTCGCAAAAATTCCATTCCCTTGCAAAATATCATCGATAGCAGTAATTGATCCAATGTTAGCCGTATTCCCAGAACCTTGTCGATCGCTGGCTAGTTGCCATTTCTCACAGACGAAAAATTGAAAATCCTTAATCACCGACGCAATGGAGCAGAGATTTTCCACTGTCGTTACAGTGCGTTGCTCTGGGTGATGAGGAGATTCTTCGTCCTCGTTGAGTTCGTGAACGTTGATGACTTCAGCCTCGTCGATATCTTTGGCGTCAGCTCGGGTGTAGATTATGCCGAAACAAAAGTGTCCTGAGTAGTCGCTATATGGAAACTGGATATTTTTTGTTGATGTCCGATCTCTAAAGTACGCGCCGTGACTACCGAGTGTGAATCCGTTGACATGTCCAGGATAATCAAGGTCTCGATACGTCGTCTTCAAATCAACCGCGAACTTGAGATTTGGATCCTCTTGGCTGACGAAACTTAGGTCGGGGTACCAATTCTGTTTCTCAGCCAGTATGATCGAGTAGTCGTGTTCCTGTGCAAACCTAAAAATCTGGGGATATAGATGGATTTCGAGGATCTTCGAGATAATTTTTGTGTCTGGACTGATGGTATAGATATTCCGGTAGATGTCGATGAAGCCCTTAACGGTCCATTCTCCGTCCTCTGCGCTAACATGCTCACTCATTCTCTGGACAAAGCTCTGCAATGCACTTGAGAATGAAGCTTTTGCTTGGAGTTGCGTGGCTTTATTCAAATCAGACATGTCCTCTTTTAGTGCGGTACTACTACCGGCGCATCCGTCGGTGGATTGCCCTCACTCCTCCTGCTTCTCCATATCGCCGCCACTTGCCACCATGCGCTCGGGAGCGCCATTTGCATCGGCTTTCAATGCTGCGCACGGCGTGCCGAACTCGGGGCGGGCAAAGGGCAGATGGGTCCGGCCTCGCGCCAGAATGTGCTTGTAATTCGCCGCCGGTCCCTCATAGGGTGCCCCGTGGTTCCACGGCACCCAAGAGCGGGCGTTGCAGTAGTGGCTGACAAAAGCCCGACGCCAGCGGTCGGGCGACTGATTGGGATGGGAGCGGTGCAGGAGGTGCGGATGGAAGAAAACCACATCGCCGGCCTCCACCACCACCGGCACTGCGTCACCGTAGCGCCGCGCCACTCTTGACAGCGTATTGACTTCGTCGTCGAGATGGCTAATGCCCTCTACAGTCTCAATCTCGTCAAAAGCTCCCTCGGCGTGGACCAGATGTCCCCGGCCTTCGTCTGGATAAATAGGCTCGTGGTTTGAGCCGGGCGCGACCCACAGGCAGCCGTTCTCCTCGTCGGCTCGCTCCAAGGCCAACCAAGCGCCGATGAGGGTATCCGGGTACGTCGTGATGTAATAGGAATCTTGATGCCAACCCTGTCCGCCCATGCCCGGCGCGTTGAAAAACTGCATGGTCTGCAAGGCCAGCACATCCGGCCCAATGAGTGCCTCCAAAACGTCCAAGATGCGCGGGTGCAACAAGAAGCGTTCGCAGGTGGCGTCCCAGCGGTGTAGTTGATGCACCCGCGTGAAGCGCTGCACCAAATCTGCATCCGTTGCATCCGGGGTCGGCGACTCTTGACCCGGAACGTCGATTTGGCCCTTGAGCATGGCCATGACGTGCGCTTTGAGTTCTTCCACTTCGTCCAGATCGACCAAGCGCTCGACGACTAGGAACCCCTGTTTCTGATACTGGGCGTATTCCGCTGTGGAGACTTTGTAGCGATCGGGCCGTTGATCGGCCACTGGTTTATAACTCATTTTGCCCTCCGCGTTGGCAGTCCTCTCACAGCTTCTCCCGCACGGCCCTCACCCCAGCCACCATGTTCTCTAGCTTCTGCTTCGCCGCCCAGCGCGCCGTTTGGCTCAGCCCGCAATCGGGCGCAAAGGAGAGCTTGTCGGCCGGAGCGTGAGCAAGGCACGCCTCCACCCGCGCCGCGATGTCCTCTGCGGTTTCAATATAATAGCTCTTCACATCGACGACCCCCACGGCCACGTCCATCTTTGCGGCGATTTGGCTGATGATCTCCAACTCGGCGAATTCGCGGCTGGCCATCTCGACGTGCATCTCATCGACCTGCATGTCCAAGAAGGCCGGGAACATGGGCGCGTAGCGGCGCAGCCCCACGGCGCGGCCCTTGTAGTTGCCAAAGCACAGGTGGGTCGAGAGCCGGCACTTGCCCGCGACGGATTCGACCGTGCGGTTGAAGATATCGACGAAGCGCGCTGGATCCTCGCGGTGGGCATAGCAACTCATCGACGGCTCATCGACGGTCAACTCGGTGCAACCCGCCGCACAGAGCGCCTCCAATTCGGTCCGCACGATCGGCAACAGGGCCTCGGTCACGGCCCAGCGGTCCGGGTATTGGTCGTTGGGGATTAGTCGGCCGCTCAACGTGTAGGGCCCCGGCACGCTGGCCTTGAGCGTCGGCCCTGCTGGTGCCAGCCGCTTGAGCCGCGCAAATTCCTCCACCGCGCCCAAGCCGTGCGGCGCTTGCAACAGTCCAGTGATTGCGTGGCGACCGCGCTGGTCGTGGGCGGGAGGGCCGAAGTGTCTGGGTGGTGCGGACTCCAAGTCGATGCCTTCGAGATAGCCGTAAAAGGAGAGGTTAAAATCAAAGCGGGTCTGCTCGCCGTCGGTGATGACGTCCAACCCGGCGCGCACTTGGTCGCCGAGCGCAGCGACGACCGCGTCGTCCTGCATTTCGGCAATGTCGTCCGGCCCGAAGGCGTCGAGGTGCTCAGCCGCGTGTTCGAGCCAGCTTGGGAATGGGTAGGAGCCGATAACGGTGGTGCGCAAGGGATGATCTTTCACGGCTGCCCCCCAGCGACTTTTTCCCAGGCGATTGCCGCGGTCCCCAAAACGCCGGCGTGGTCGCGCAGCTTGGACAGCACGACCGGCACACCTGCGCCCGCTGGATGGCGGAATAAATGTTCGTTCACTTGCTTTTGCAGCGGTGCGAGAAAGTGCTCGGCTGCATTGGTCGCCCCGCCGCTGAGGATGATGCGCTGGGGAGCGTACACGTGTACCGCGCTCACCAGCAGCCAGCCCAGATTGCGGGTCCAGTGCTCTAGCTCGTCAATGCAGAGTCGATCTTGGCGCTTCACGCCGCGGATTATGGCTTTGAAGTCGATCGCGTTGGAATCTTTGAAGTACTGGTCGCTCAAGACCGAGGGAATGCCGCGCGCCAACCCGTCCCGCACCTGCTGAGTCAGCGCCGTGGCCGAGCACATCATCTCGGCCGTGCCCCGCGCATTAGTCAGGCACAGCCGCCCCCCCAGAGCCTGCATGACGATATGGCTCATCTGGGTCCCGAACTGAAGATGCGGGTCGCGCAGGATTTTGCCGTCGAGCAAGACTCCGGAACCGACGCCCGTGCCGATGGTGATCGTCACCGCCCAGTCCAAATCCCGCGCTAGGCCGTAGTGGCGCTCGGCGTAGATGGAGACGCGGCCGTCGTTGTCGGCGACGACTGGAATCCCCGTGGCCTTGGCCAGCCGTTTGACAATGGGATAGCCTTCCAGCCCCTTGATCTTCCCAGGCATGTACACCACGCCGACCTCGGGATCCACAGCCCCTGGAAAGCCCAAGCCAATAGCCTGAGGCTTGCCGCCCATCTTCTGGGAAATCCGCGCGACTTCATCCTTGAGCGTCTTGAGCAAATTGCCCATGCCCAGCGCAAACCCCGACGGGTTGATGCCCGGTGTTAGCATCCGCCCGCCCCGCGTCACCGCGCCGCTTTTGGCTCGGGTGCCGCCCACGTCAAAGCCAATGACGTATTCTCTCATGCGTCCTCCTTGCGTCAACTGACGCACCAACCTGCATCCACGGTTACCACCGTTCCGGTAATCGCCCGCGCTCGGTCCCCCAGCAAAAAGACCGCCATCCCCGCCACGTCCGCCGCGCTCATCATCGCCCCGAGCGGCTGTTTGTCGCGCATAAACGCCATGATCTCTGCATTTTCTCCTGCCCGCTTGCTCATCGGCGTCTCCACCAATGCCGGCGCAATGGCATTGACCCGAATTCCGTGCGGCGCGTAGTAGCTGGCCATAGCCTTGCTCAGCGACACAATGGCCCCCTTGCTGGCCGCATAGGCGTGCGAGGCAAAAAACTTCCGCTCCGGCGCAAAGGCCAACACACTGGCCATGTTGAGAATCGCCCCTCGCACGCCGTCTTCGCGCGGTTCTTGGGTCAACATCTGTTGCAGCGCGGCGCGGCAGACCAAAAACATGCTCTTGGCGTTGGCGTCTAGCGTCGCGTCCCACCCTTCTTCTGTACACTCGTGCAGCGGCCCGTCGCCAAAGCGCCGCCCACTAATTCCCGCCACATTGAACAACCCGTCAACCCGTCCCCACTGCTCCACGCAGGCCTGCACGGTCTCGGCGACTTGTTCCTGCTGCGTCAGATCGGCTGACCTGTGCGTGCCTTGGTTTCCCAGCTTCTCGGCCAAGGCCCGACAGTTTACTTCCGTACGCGAGGTGACGAATACCTTGGCCCCTTCCTCGGCTGCGTGCAAGGCCGTGGCCTCGGCGATGCCGGTAGAGCCGGTAATTAGACAAACCTTGTTGTCGAGAGTACCCACGATGTGGTTGGTGGTTAGTGGATTGGAATTGGAGGGACGGGGTGCGGGCGACCACAAGGGTCGCCCCTACTCGTACAAATGCTTGAGGCTCTTGCGGTAGCCCTCGTAAAACCGCGCTAGCTGCTCTTCCGCACTTACATTGCCGACAAACTGATGGCTCGGCAATAGCTCCGGCTTGATCCCCCGCGCCAACAACCGCTCGGCCACCTCGCAGCGCAGCATATTCATCATCATTGCGCCGGTCACCGTCGATACTGGCCCAGTCCGCCACTCCAACCCCTCTAACTCGAGCACGCAGTCCCCCGGCGGACATTGGTTGTCGAGGACGACATCGGCCACATCCATCAGCTTCTGGCCCGACGAGTGCGCTGGCGGCGATTGGTCGCCGTGTGGCTTCGACAGCATGGCGATCACGGGCAAGCCCCGCGCCTTAGCGCCCATGGCCATCTCGACGATCAGGGGTCGAATGCCGCTGGTCGAAATCAAGATAAAGGCATCGTGCGGTCCAAACTCGAACCCTTGGAGAATCTCCTCGGCGTAGCCTTCGTACTTTTCCAAAAAGAGCGGCCCGCGCAACCCATTGGTGCCGACGATCGAAGCATGGTTCGATACGGCTAGCTCGACCAACGCAAAAAAGCCCACGAAACATCCCTGGCGCGGCGTCATCTCCTCGCACATCATCCGCGAGTGCCCAGCGCCAAAGAGAAAGACCAGCCCGCCGTTGGCAATGCTCTCGGTGCAAATTTCGGCAGCTTGGTCTATAGCGTCCATTTGCGTATCGCGCAGACGTTGCAACAGCTCCATCGTCTGCGCGTAGTAATCCTCTGCAGCTCCCATACCCCTCCTTTGATGGTAACGGAAGTTACGCAGTACGTGGCCGGTGGTTCGTCCTCGATCCGATCAGGCCGATGGTAGGGGGCGGTTTGAAACCGCCCCCTACCCGGGTGCGTAACGTCAGATGGTAATCGAGTTATGTTATAGGGTTCGGCGGGCGGAAAGTACGGAACACCCCCAAGGGGCGTCAAACCTAGAATCCCGCTGCGACAAAAGCGGCGATTGTTTCGTCGGAGACGACCGCCATGGTCGCTGCGACGTTTTTTTCTAGCTGCTCGACGTTCAGCGAGCCGATGGGGTTGCCGTGAATGCGTTCCTCGCGCAGGCAAAATTGCAACGTCAGCTCCAACATGTCGATGCTCTGCTCGCTGCACCACAAGCGCATGGCCTCGGCCCGGTGCTGGTCTTCGCCCCACTTGTCGCGCGGTATAAAGCGCTCCACGGGCACGCCCGTCAGCCAGCCGCGCATAATCGACCAGCCGTTGATTACTCCGAGGTCGGCGGCCGCGGCCGCTGGCAGGATCGCATCGGCAGCGCTCTGCCGGAGCAAGTTGTAGTCGCTGAAGCACAGCATCGCGTCGGTGCGGCCCGAGGCAATGTGCGCGAGGTGAAAGTCGTGGGGTCTCATGCCATAGCCGATGAAATCTACGGCACCCTGCTGGCGCACCTGTTCTAGTCCTTCGAGCGCACCGCCCGCCTCAAGGGTCGGTTCGATCTCGGGCGGATCGTGGAGGAAGAGCACGTCGAATTTCTCGATCCCCAAAATTTCTAGCTGGTCTTCCGCATCGGCCAAGATCCGCGTTGCTGAGTAGTCGGGACGCCCCTCGCCGTAGCCGCCCCACGCAGCGGCGCTGTGGCAGCATACGCGGCCGCTGATGATGATCTCGCTGCGGGCGATGACGCCTTCCTTGATGGCGCGGCCCAACTTGTGCAGCGAATCGCCGTAGCAGCGGGCGCAGTCGAAGTGGTTGACGCCCAAATCGACGGCCCGGCGCATCAGGGCCATGGCCTCTTCGTCGTCAACCGGCCCGAAGTGGCCACCAAAACCTTGTGTCCCGAATGGAATTACTGGTATGGAAAGCTCGGTCTTGCCCCAGCGGCGGCGGGGACAGCAGTTTTTTTGTAGGCCCATGACGCCTCCTTACAAGGGCGTTTATTCGCGCTATGAAAGAGGGAGAAAGTACTATGTGCCAAATTCCGCCGAGCAGGCGGCCCCGTCCCAGCCTCCTCTCAGTCGGCAAGGTACGCGACCGACGGGGCGACGGCTATATGTTTTTTCGTTGGAGACGGCAGCGAAGGCAGGCCCACAAAGAGCGTAGATGGGCTGTCGCTAGCGGCGGGCGATTCAGACCTCGTCTGAGTCCGCACCTTCTTCCGGCGCGAGGACAATGCGCCCCTCGGCAAAATCCAGCATGGCACTGGCCGACGAATTGGGCTGTTCGTCTGCGGGAATTGCGCCTTCGGCTTCTCTCAGTTTGCGCTCTATGTTAATGTCTCGTGCGCGTTGCGACAGGCTGCGGCAGGCTTGAAAGGCGTTGATTTCGCCTTCCAGCTTGAGGGCGACTTCCCGAGAAAACATCGACTTGGCCATTGTAGCTCCCGAGGATGAAAGGTAAATGGGGGCGGACATTGTTACAAAACTATAAAAATTATGCGATTTTGTTGAAACGGGCAACTTTTACGGGTGGTTGAGCAGCTCGACAGCAGGGCGTTCTAGATCGCCCAATACTTCCACAGATCCTCCGGTACTTCATAGCGCATAGCCTCGCGCTCGGTGTAGTGCCAGCGGGCGAAAAGCCCCAGCCGCGGCTTGGAGCGGATGTTAGCCGAGCCGGTGTGGCACAAAAAGCAGTGCCAGAAAATCACATCCCCGGCCCGCGCCACAAATTGCTCCGGCCCTTGGGGCGAACGGTCTGAAAACAATCCCCATTGGCGCGGCTCCCAATCTTCGCGGTCGCGGAAACTGCCGTCGATGTGGGAGGGATGTTCGCGGAAGTACGCGTGGGTCGGCAGATGGCTCTGCGGCCAGTAAATAAAGGCCCCGCCGTTTGCTTCCACATCGTCTAAGTAAGCGGTCGCCCCCAGCATAAAACCGCCGCTCCAGCCCCCCGGCCCGTAGCCGTCGATATGCCCTTGGCCCGGCCAGTCCCACGCCTCCCCCGAGCGCGGCCACTGCACCAGCATGGACCCGCCGCCGCCGCTAAACTGCCCGCCGCCCAGCTCCTCGACCACTTCCCGCATCTGCGGCAACTGCCCAAAGGACGGTTCGACCGCAAACCCGTCGATCACATAGCTATCGGGCCAACTCGCCGAGTCTGCTGGATCGGCCCCTACGTGATTCCAGAACTGCCCGCGCCAAGCGGCCATCTGCTCCGGCGCGATGAAGTTCTCCAGAATTAAATAACCCTGCTGCTTAAAAAACTCGATCTGTTGTTCGCTCAGTGCCATGCCATCCCTCTCACAGCGATTTTCATCGCGCTTTCTCCACGGTTAGTTTCACCTTGTCTGGCTTGATGCTTTTGATCTCTAACCCGGTTGCATGGCGCACGGACTGGGCGGACACCTCAAAGGTCCTCCGCCCCAACCTGACCAGATTGGCGTCAATGACGACTTGGAAATCTGCATTGCTCGCCAAAAACATGGCCCGTCGCGGTCCCGCTACCGCGATCTCCACCTCTGGAGGTTTAACGTCCTTGAGCACATATCCTTCGGGCATGTTCTCTACGGCTACGGACACCTGGAGCACTGATTCCTCAAGCGTTGCGCCCGGTACGAAGGCTAGCCACGCGCCCAAGGCCAAGGCAAAGGACAAAAGACCTTCCACTAGACGCCGCCCCCACCGACGCCACTCGACCCGGCGTGCGTTCACCTGAGTCCCAGTATGCTGCAAGTAGTTTCTGACCCTGTCCGCCAGTTTGCCCGCGTCCGGATTGTCCAGAATCTCGAGTTGCCCCCGCGCTGCGACCCCGATGGTACCGCGCTCCTCTGAGACTACCAGACACAGGGCATCGCTGCGTTCGGCTAGGCCCAGCGCGGCCGCGTGCCGCGTACCACCTCCCTTCAGTTCATCCCTATTCTCGGAAAGCGGCAAATGCACTCCAAACTCCTTGACCCTATCATTCTGCATCACCAGCGCGCCGTCGTGCCCAGCCGAACCGGGGTCGAAAAGGCTGTCGAGGAGTTCTTCGCTAATCTCTGCATCCAAAGGGACCCCATACTGCAAAAAATGCCGCTCTATCGGTTCGCGGCCCGGCAGGACTACCAAGGCCCCGCGTCTTTTCGCGGCCAACTGGTACAATCCCCTAGTCAGCGTTCCCAAGCTGGATGGATCCGGGCGCGGAGCCTTGCGGCGCAGACTGAGCCTGGCAATTTGCTCAAAGAGCCTGGCGATCTGCTCAAAGAGCCGGCGCAAATCATCCTGGAATACCACCACTACCACCACCACTAGTGCCGCGAAAAAGCCTTGGAGAATCCAAGTCGTTAGTTGCAACTTGAATTGCTGAGCTATCAGGTGGTAGAAAACGCCCAAAAAAGCCAAACCGAGCAGGGCCATTCGCGCTCGGCGGTTCCAAACCACTAGGCCCCAAATCAGCAAACCTACGACTGCAATGTCCACCAGATCAGTGGGTGCGATATGCAACAGGGGTGTGTACAAAATAACCTATCTCGCCATCTCCGGGGAATGGGTCAAGCTCCGGGGAAAGCCGCCAAATACACCTTGGTGCGCTCGTTCAAAACTCCGTAAAAAGCCCGGGTTTCTGCATCTTCGCTATCCCGCCAAAACGCCGCTGGAATGCTCGAATCGTTCGCCAGCGGTGCCCGGTTGCGATGCCCGTAGTAAATCTGCACGGTGCGCCGCTCTGCCTGCGTGGGCCGCGTCGTCGCCGTGTGCAGCACGGCCACGTTAAACAGCGCGCAGGTTCCGGCCGGACCGTGCAAGTGGTACTCGCCGCCCCGCTTGAGCTGTGCTTCCTTATCTTCGAGCACCGGCTGGCTTACTGCTTCCGGGGACAGCGAAAAACAATGCGTCCCCTCATCGACATCGGACAGATAGACCATGAGCTGGATGTAGTCCATGCGGAACGGATGCTCGTCCCAGTGCGGCCTGTCGCGGTGCCAACCCTGGTGCAATGGGCCGTCGTAGGCCCGCATCATCCGCAGCCCGATCTCGCCAAAGCAGAGCGGCCCGCCCATCAGCGCCTCAATCGTCGGGTATATCTTCGGGTGGCGGATTAGTTCGTCGAACTGCGGCGAAGTGATCAATGCCTCATAGTTGGCGTGTTGGTGGTAGCCGTAGCGGTGCCAGAAATAGGGATACTTTTCCATATCTCCATCGAACATGGCGCGGAAGTATTGCACGTCGTCGTTGTCGAGCACCTGCCCTAGGTTGAGATAGCCGTTTGCGGCAAAGAAATCGCGGTCGGCTTGGTCCATCGCCCGGTCTCCTAATTTTGTTAGCGATATGGAATCTGCTCGCCGTGCCAAGGCAGGCGAAAGTTAGGCTGCTGGCTGTAACGCCGCATGGCGAGCGACAATTCGATTTGGCTGGCTGGTGCCAATTCGACTTGGAAATAAGTGCCATCCACATCGAGACCCTCGTCGCCGGTTCGCACCCGGCCAAAGCAGTGCTCGCCAAAGCTGCCAGCGCCGACGATCACCTGCCGGGTGCGGCTCGTGCTCAAGTTGACCAACGTAAGCTCTGCACTATCAGCGCTGAGGCTGGTCACCAAGGCTGCAACGTCCGGGGGCAAACCCGGCCGCTGCTGCTCGCCGTCGAAATAGCGCACCCGTCCTTGCGCCAACCCACCCCAGTAGATGGTCTGCGGCGCGCCGGTCGTTAGCTGCACTAAGGCTTCGGTGACTACCGGGTTGACCTGCTGCCACCAGTGTACGTCGAGTTGGGTCAGATCCTGTTCGTCGTCGATGACCTTGGCGATGCGGTCGCCGACCTCGCGGTAGTTGGCTTGCAAGATGCGCTCGGGGTAATCTGGGGACTCACCGGCGAGAAAGCGGGTCCAAGCGCGGTCGTCGAGCGAACGCGGTCCGCGCTGCCCTACCTGCCTCCATTCGTCTTCGGCCCCTCGGCGCAAGGTCTCCAGTCGCTGCCAGTCGCGCTGTTCCATGGATGTGGCCCACAAGTGGATCGGCGCATTGGGATTGATGGGGTTGAAGTCGGTCCAACCCTCGTCCGTGTGCTTGTAGGGCACAAGCAGCCGCCCCCCTTCTTCGCGGCCGTGCGCGACTAGTGCATCCACGTGCATGCGGAGCAGGTCCAAGTAGCGGGTCTCACCCGTGACCAACAGCGCGGCTTCCACCGCCGCGGTGATCGAGTGGGCCATCATGTTGTGTCCATAGCGCCCGGTCCAGCCGTACAGCCCTCCCCACCACTGCCCTTGGCGCATCTCGCCGACGATGCCGTTGGGGCCGATGTTGTCTGGGACGATGCCACCGTTGGTTTCAGTGCGCTCTATCCAGGCTCCCACGTATTCCTCAATCCACTCCCGGTAGCGCGCTTCGCCGGTGTGGAGAAAGGCCGTTGCCACCAGCGCCACGACGCCTAAGTTGACGGTCACGTCGCCCTGCATGACCACTTGGTCGAATTGCTCCTCAACGCGGCGTTTGGTCTCGGAGTCCTCCCACCAGTTGGCGGGCAAGTCAAAGTCCGGCCCCAGCGTGGCGTGATCGTGGGTGAGGTCGTAGTGGATTTCGCCGCGCCGCATTTGGAAAAGCGGCCCCTTGCTGCCGCTACAGGGCGAGCGCACGATGCGGTGCTCGGGGTCGTAGTTGGGCACGGCGGGGTCGTCGTTCAAGTACAATCCGGCAAAGCGCTGCGCCCGGCGGCGCGTCTCGGCGTTGGCCGGATCGGCCATCCCCAAGTGATAAAAGTAGATGTAGTTTTCCGCGTTGTGGAACCAGTCGTCGTCGTTGATAAACTCGCGGGTGACGCGGCCGTAGTCGTGCTCTAGCTGGCGAGTAATGGCGTTCCACTCCTCTAGGGCTTTGATGCCTGTGTACTCGCTGCCACCTAGGGCATAGTAGTGAGGCCAGTTGAAGAACGCCTCGTACAGGTCGTCGGCCCAGACCCCGTCGCCGGGGTACTCTTCCATCCATATCAGGCTGCCGCCGGGGCGGGTGTACTTTTCGAGAAAAATCGGTGCCGCCTCGTCGATCGCGTCGATCAGTCGCCGCTCTAAGACCGCCCATAGTGGCGGCGCAGTGCGCGCTTGGCCTTTTAGCGTTTGCACGGTCTCGTCCTCTCGCAAAGGGATTCTATAAGTAGATACGCATTCGCGCCGATGGCAAGTTTGACAATGTAGGTGCAATTTGTCGTATTTTATAGGACAAACGTCGCCAGAAAAAGAAAGCGAGCCATGCCATGACCACTGCCACGACGACTCCTTTAGGGGAAACGGCGCAGATTCTCGGGGTGCGCCATAGGCTGCACAATGGCTTCGACCTAATCGAAATGAGCAATCGAGGCATTGCGCGGACGGAGTTAATAAAACTAGCGAAATACCTCGATATATCGCCGGGACAGCTCATTCGCCTGCTGCCCATTAGCGAACGTACGGTGCAGCGACACGGGGACGCCAAACCATTCAGTCGGGCCGTCTCCGAGCAGGTTATCCAGATCGCTAGCGTTGCTGCCAGAGGAGTAGCTGTCTTTGAGGACCGCGATCATTTCCTGTCTTGGCTTAAACAACCCTGCGTGGCATTGGGTAACAAAGTGCCGCTCGAATTGCTCAACTCGCGTTTCGGAGCAGATATCGTTTTAGATGAGTTGGGCCGGATGGAGCACGGGGTATTCGCCTGATGCGGCTTTTCCGCATCGCCAAGACCCGCTACATAAGCGATTTATCAGGGGCCGGTGCTCGCGCCAACGGCGGTCGGTGGAATCGCGTCGGGGTGGGTTTGCTTTACACTTCGCCTAGTCGGGCATTGGCCACGGTGGAATACCTAGTACATGTGCCATTGGCACGGGTACCGAAAAATCTGAGCATCGCGACTATTGCAGTGCCCGATGATGCGTCAGCAGAGACTATTACCGAGGAGATGTTGCCGAACAACTGGCGGCAACATCCGGCCCCTGTCGAGCTAGAGGAGATTGGCACCTGTTGGATTGAGGAAAGAAGGTCGTTGTTGCTGCGCGTACCCTCAGCAGTAGTCACAGGCGACTACAATGTGCTGATCAATCCAGCGCATTCAGAGATGAAAGGTGTGGAAATCGCGGCAGTTGAACCGTACCTGCTTGACGAGCGGCTGGTGCGATAGCCGCGAAATTTGACGGGAATCACGTTAGTCAGCGGGCGACCTCAGGCGGCAGAAGATGTACGCCGTCGGAACTGCAATCAGCAGAATGAGTCCCAAGCGGCAGAAGATGTACGCCGGCACTACAATCAGCAGCACGAGTACCGAGACGATGTCGAAAAGGCGCTTTATTTCCGGAGATGTCACGGCGGTTATCTCCTTTCGGAACTTGGGGGAGTGCGAAATATGGGGAGAAAGTTAATTGAGCCTGCGACGGACGGGGAAATAGATAAAGAAGGCAAAAATACGCGGCCCATTAGGAGATGCAAAGGGAACGCTAGCGATGCGAATGGCTCCGCATCGCTAGCGTGCAACGGTTAATAAAAATGGTGCCGGAGGTGGGACTCGAACCCACACACCCTTGCGGATACAGGATTTTGAATCCAGCGCGTCTACCAATTCCGCCACTCCGGCTACAGCATTTACCACTCCTCTCGTTCGCTTTTTGGCTTGCCGAGAATTTCCATATAGACGATTGCGTCGCGCGCCGTCTGAGGAGTGAGGAACCAATGGCTCCGGGTGCGACGAGGCCGCTGCGCCTCGCCTGCGTCCTCGGGCTTGGTCTCCGTCAGCCGCGCCATGGCCTGCTGCTCGGCCGCTACGGCGCGCCGCTCGGCCTCTAGAGCCTGCCGCTCGGCTTCTAGTGCCTCTCGCTCGGCCTCGTCCGGATCGACTTCGGCGACAACCGGCTCCTCAAAGGGATCGCCGTCAAAGGGCCACCCAAAGGTCGATTCTTCTTCCTTCTCCTCCTCGGCGACAACGGGCGCAGCCGGATTGACCTCGGCGTGCTGCTGGTCGATCTCGGCGTGCTGCTGTTGTGCCTCTTCAACCTGTTTGCGGCGCCGGCGCCGCTCCATCAGCGCCGAAAATATGCTGAACAGGATGGCGAGGAGAAATAGTAGGAGTTCCATGGACTAGTTGTCGCGGTTGTCGCGGTCCTCGCCGCTTTCGGAAATCGAGTCGCGCATATCCGTGTCAGCTTGGATATTGCGCATGCGGTAGTAGTCCATGATACCCAGGTTGCCCTCGCGGAAGGCCTCGGCCATCGCGCGCGGCACCTCGGCCTCGGCTTCCTTGACTCGCGACTCCATTTCCACGACTTGGGCCGTCATCTCCTGCTCGCGCGCCTGGGCCATGGCCCGGCGTTCCTCGGCCTTGGCTTGGGCGATTTTGAGATCGGCATCCGCCTGATCGGTCTGCAACTTAGCACCGATATTCTCGCCCACATCGACATCGGCGATGTCAATCGAGAGAATCTCAAAGGCCGTCTCCGAGTCTAGGCCCTTTTCCAGCACGCGTCGGGAGATCAGATCGGGATTTTCGAGCACTTCTTTGTGGGTCGAAGCCGAGCCGATGGTGGTAACGATGCCCTCGCCGACCCGGGCGATGATCGTCTCCTCGCCGGCGCCGCCGACCAAGCGGTCGATATTGGCGCGCACGGTCACTCGACAAGTAGCCTTGACCTGAATGCCGTCTTTGGCAATCGCCGCAATCAGAGGCGTGTTGATCACCTTGGGATTGACGCTGACTTTGACCGCGTCGAGCACGTCGCGGCCCGCCAAGTCGATGCTGGCGGCCCGCTCAAAGCTCAGATCGATGTTGGCCTTGTCGGCAGAGATCAGAGCCAAAATCACGGCGTTGACATTGCCGCCGGCCAAGTAGTGGGCTTCCATGCTCTCCAAGCCGACATCCAGCCCCGCCTTAGCGGCGCTGATCTTGGGGCCGACGATCTGGCGCGGCGGCACCTTGCGCAGTCGCATACCCACCAAGTCCTTGAAAATCGCCACCCTGACTCCGGCGAAATAGGCCGAAATCCACAGCCCCACCGGAATGAAATAGGTGAAGAGCGACAAAAAGATGATGATGCCGAAAAGCGCCAAGACCAAAAATAGGACTTCCATTATTAGCTCCTTGAAAGGAGTGAACTAAGACTCGGACTGGACTGACTGAACCACTACTCTATTGCCAGCCACTTTCAATACCTCAACCTGCTCACCACGCTCAATATAGCCACCTTCGCTGACTACGTCGACTACCCGTTCGCCAAATTGTGCCCGCCCCGCCGGCCTCAGCGTCGTAACTGCTTGGCCCGTCTGCCCGAGCAATGCCTCGCGGCCGGGCTTGACCGAATCGTAGCCGGCCTTACGCGTCATGCCATCGTTGAGCACCAAGCGGTTCCAAGCGCGAACCTTGAGCATCAGCCGCACCAAGATGGCGGTGCCCACAAGCCCCAAGCCCGCCACGACGCCAGCCGCCAAGCCGCCCATATTCACATAGGCATAGCCAATGCCGGCGATGGCAGTCAGAAGACCAACGATGCCGAAGATATTGAGCCCTGGGATTACGAAAATTTCCAAGAGCACCAGCACAAAGCCGAGCACCAGCAAGGCCAGCGAATAAACCCATTCCAATACCTCCCCTCCTAGAAAGCTCATAGCGCCTTCACCACCACTCGACTGCCGCGGGCTTCGACGACTTTAATGGGCCGCTGCGCCTCGATGAATTCGCCCTCGGCGATCACGGTGAGCCGCTTGCCCTCAAACAGGGCTATACCGGAGGGCCGCAGGTAGCTGACCGTAACCCCCTCCTTGCCCAACAACTCCTCGTCGGTTTTGCGCGAGGAGGAAGTGTACCCGTCGGCGGCCTTGATTTCGTTGTGGAGTATTAGGCGATTGAAGGCGGCGAACTTGGGCAGGGAGCGCAACGCGATGATCGAGAGTACGAACGCGCCGATCATCGAGCCAGCGAGACGCCCGATCACCGAGACGATTTCCTCGAAACTCCACAATTGAAAATCGCCCAATTGGGTAATCACCACGCTGGCAATCATCGCCCCAATACCCAACACGCCCACAATGCCAAAGCCCGGAATGGCCACCAGTTCGACGACCAAAAGCGTCACGCCCACCGCAAAGAGCGCCAGTTCCTGCCACTCGGCCAAGTGGACGATCAAGTGGCTGCCAAAGAAAAGCCCCAGCGCCACCAGTGCGAGCGTGCCGCCCAAGCCCCAACCGGGGGTGCGCACCTCGGCAATTAAGCCGAACATAGCCACCGCCAGCAAAATCGAAGTAACGACCGGGTGGGTCAACATGCGCAAGACGTGTTCGGTCCAGTTGAGCTCGACTTCGACGATTTCGGCCTCGCCCAGATCGTAGATGCGCAACAGTTCGATCAGTGTCTCGGCCGTCTCGTCGGCCATCTGGTAGTTGAGTGCCTGCTCAGTGGTCAGAGTCGCTGGCCGACCCGCCTCGGCGCTCAGGCCCGGCACATCGACGCGCTCATCCACCATGGCCTCGGCGATCTTGATGTTGCGACCAGTGCGCTCGGCCGTGGCGCGCATTTCGGCGCGCATGTAGGAGGTTATTTTGTCGCTAGCTTTGTCGCCCGTGGCATCGACCGGGGTGGTAGCGCCCATGGTTGAGGCTTGCGTCATGACGATCTTGTCGCAGGCCAGCGAGATGAGTGCCCCGGCCGAAATCGCCCGCTTATTGATGAAGGCAATGGTCAGGGTTTCGGCGTCGAGGATGGCGTCGCGGATCACCGTGGCCGCATCGACGCGCCCACCAAAGGTGTCGATCTCAAAGACGATCGCGTCGGCCTCGGTCTCGTCGGCCTCGGCGATCACGCGCTCGACAAAGGCCGCCACGCCCGGGTCGATCATGCCCTCTAGCTTGAGGTGGACGCGATAGACGGTCTGAGCGTGAGCGCTGCCGGCCGACAAAATTAGAAGTGTGTATATAAGGCGTCGCATTTACTATTGAATATAAGCTATAATTCGATAATTGTACTCTAAGTATCTGACCATTGTCAACAATCTCATTTGACCCTCTTTTTGCCCCAGCCTATTTTTTGATTTTCACTCCAATATCCGAAACGAAAAACCATGCCCCGCAAGCTCGAAATGCTGCTCAAAGGCGGCCACGTAATCGACCCTGTCAACGACATCAACGGCGTCGCCGATGTCGGCGTTCTCGACGGTCGCATCGCCCGCGTCGAAGAGGACATTTCCCCGGCGGACGCCCAGCGCGTCATCGACGTGGGCAATCTCGTCGTCGTGCCGGGCCTGCTCGACATCCACGTCCATACGTACCATACCCGCGGTCGCCAATCGGGCGGGTTGGTGGGCAGCCTCAACGCCGATGCCCACTTCCTCAAAGAGGGTGTGACCACCTGTGTCGATACGGGCACGGCCGGTGCCGAGGAGTTTGAGCACTTCCGCGAGACGGTGATCGACCACTCCAAGATCCGCATGTTCGCCTATGTCAACATTGCCGCCCCAGGCATGGGCCCTCCCGAACAAATCGTCGCCAACCTAGATCCTCAGCGGGCGGCCGAGATGGCCGCGGCCCACGACGATGTGTGCGTCGGCATCAAGACCGCCCACTATTGGACCACCAAGCCGTTTGACGACGAGCATCCGCCTTGGGCCTCGGTTGACGCGGCCGTCAAGGCTGGTGAGCGCTGTAAAATGCCGGTAATGGTCGACTTTTGGCCGCGCCCGCCCGAGCGCTCCTACCCCGACCTCATCCTCAAGCACCTGCGCCCCAGCGACATCCACACCCACGTCTTTGCCCGCCAGTTCCCCGTCGTCGATGAAGACGGCGAGGTGTACGACTACATGCACAAGGCGCGCGAGCGGGGCATTCACTTCGACCTCGGGCACGGGGCGGCCAGCTTCTGGTACCGCGCCGCCATGCCGGCCATTGCCGACGGCTTCCCGCCCGATTCCATTAGCACCGACCTGCACATGGGCAATATCAACGGCCACGTCCACTCCATGCTCGACACCATGTCCAAGTGCTTGGCCATGAACATGTCCTTGCAGGAAGTGATCTACCGCTCCACCGTCACGCCCGCCAGCGCCATCCGCCGGCCCGAATTGGGGACTTTGACGCCCGGCTCTGAGGCCGACATCGCCGTGCTAGGCGTCTTGGAGGGCAACTTCTACTTTCGCGACTGCGGCTGGGCCTGCATCGAAGCCCAGCACCGCCTCGAATGCGCACTGACCTTGCGCGCGGGTGAGGTGGTGTGGGACCGCCACGGTATGACCTGCCCGCACTTGCAGGAAATCCCGCCCGAAGAACCCTACTGGCACCTGCCCGAGCGCCAAGCCACCAGCCCGGTCCCGCGCCTGTGGCGTACCGACGCCTAAGTAGGCCGCGCTAGAGGCCATCTGAACATGTATCAACGGCGGTGATCATTCGTCGTCCCTGAGCCGAGCGACGATGTGGTCTGGCTCCTCGCCATCTTTGGTTGTTAGATAGCCGACGTAGCGTTCAAAGACGGTGGTAGCCAATACTGGCTTGACTATCACCCGCTGATCGGATAGCAGTTCAAACTCTACGTGGTCGCCCGGTTTGACTCCCAACACCTCACGGATGTTTTTGGGAATGGTCACTTGTCCTTTGCTCGTCATTCGTGGCATCTCTTCATCCCCGTCGCAAAATGCAACCAGCGTATTAATTTTACAGAAAAGTAATACCCGCTCTCATATTTGCCACCATGCGGCCCCTACCGTACATTTTATGCGCTGATACAAATGCCGTAACTCCTTGTAAATTTTGAATCAATCGCCTACCAAATCGCACCCCATCGCTGCGCTTAAAACCCTCCTGCCTCAGTGCATGCTGCAAGATCGGGTGCGCATCGAACGGCGTCTGAGGCGTCGTGGTCGCCTCGATCCGAAAGAAGTCGAACGCCTCTTAGGCCAAGCTCGCAGCTCTGCGCACCTGCGCCAACGGCGGCGCAAAAACCGCCCAATCCCCACCTACCCATCCGCCCTGCCCATCAGCGATCGCAAGGACGACATCCTCGCGGCGATTAAGGCGCATCCCGTGGTCGTCGTCGCTGGTGAGACTGGCTCGGGCAAGAGTACGCAATTGCCCAAAATTTGTCTAGAGGCTGGCCGGGGCGAGGCCGGCCGCATTGCTGTCACGCAGCCGCGCCGCGTGGCCGCGCTCTCCATCGCTCAGCGCGTGGCCGAAGAACTCAAGGTGACCTACGGCCGCGATATCGGCTGCAAAATCCGCTTCCGCGATCAGACCGCGCCCGAGACCTGTATCAAGGTGATGACCGACGGCATCCTGCTGGCCGAGACCCAAGGCGATCCCGACCTGCTCGAATACGACACCATTATTGTCGACGAAGCTCACGAGCGCAGCCTCAACATCGACTTCCTGCTCGGCTACCTGAGACTTCTGCGGCGCAAGCGACCCGATCTCAAGATCGTCATCACCTCGGCGACCATCGACACCGAAACCTTCTCTAAGGCCTTTGGCGACGCCCCGGTCATCGAAGTTTCGGGTCGGATGTTCCCGGTCGAGGTCCGCTACTGGCCGCTCGACGAGATCCTGCAGGACCGCGGCGACTACACGTATTTGGATGCCGCCGCTAGCGCGGTGGACGAGATTTTGCGCGCGTCGCGGGAGGGCGACCTGTTGGTCTTTCTGCCGTCTGAGCGCGATATCCGCGAGACCCGCGAGCGGCTCGAAGGACGCAAGTTGCGCGGGGTCGAGATTTTGCCGCTGTTTGGCCGCCTGACCGCTGGAGAGCAGCAGCGCGTATTCGCCCCCGGGGACCGCCGCCGCGTAGTGTTGGCCACCAATATCGCCGAGACTTCACTGACCATTCCCCGCATCCGCTACGTCGTAGATACGGGCTTGGCGCGCCTGTCGCGCTACAATCCCCGTACGCACACCCAGCGTCTGCCCATCGAACCGATTTCGCAGAGCAGCGCCCGCCAACGAGAAGGGCGCTGTGGGCGGGTCGCGGACGGGGTGTGCATTCGCCTCTACGCGGAGCAGGATTTTCTCTCGCGGCCCGAATACACCCAGCCCGAGATCCAGCGAGCCAATCTCGCCGAGGTCATCCTGCGGATGATCAACCTCAAGCTAGGGGACATTGAGGCGTTCCCCTTTATCGACCCCCCGGCAAAAGCCGCTATCGCCGGCGGGTTCCAACTCCTGAGCCAGCTTAACGCCCTCGACGAAAACCGCGCACTCACTCCCATTGGCCGCGCCATGGCGCGCCTGCCCATCGACCCCACGGTTTCGCGGATGCTGCTCCAAGCCCGCGAAGAGCAAGCCCTGTCCGAAGTGCTCGTCATCGCCGCGGCCATCAGCATTCAAGATCCGCGCGAGCGGCCTCTCGAAGAGCAGGATGCGGCCGACCAAATGCACCGCCAGTTCCACGACAAAAATTCCGATTTCCTAGCCTATCTCAACATTTGGAACGCCTATCACGACAAAGTGGAAAGCGCCTCGCAGAACCAACTCCGCAAATTCTGCAAGGCGCACTACCTCTCCTACATGCGGATGCGCGAATGGCGCGACATCCACGCGCAGATCCGCGAGGCGCTGAACGAGATAAAAGGCTTTCGCTTCAACCGAGAACCCGCTAGGTATGACGCGATCCACCGCGCGGTGCTCACCGGCCTGCTTTCGAGTGTAGCGCGCCAAGAGGAGGGCAATGTCTATCAGGCCGCGCGCAACCGCGAGGTGATGATTTTTCCCGGCTCGGGACTGTTCCGCTCCAACAAGGGCAAGAAGCCCGTCGAGAGCGGTGGCCCCCCCGGCTGGCTGGTCGCGGCCGAGATCGTCGAGACCTCGCGCCTGTTTGCCCGCACCGTCGCCCGCATCCAGCCCGAATGGCTCGCCGAGCTAGGCAGTCACCTGTGCCGCGCTTCGTACGATCAGCCCTACTTCAACCCGCGCTCGGGACGGGTGCTGGTGCGCGAAAAGCTGATCCTCTACGGCCTTGAAGTGCTCAGCCGCCGCATCCCGTACAGCCGCATCAACGCCCGCGAGGCCACTGAGATATTCATCCGCGAGGCGTTGGTGCCCGGGACGGTGCATACTCCGCACAAGTTTCTCGCGCACAACATTCGCCTGTGTCAGAAGATCGAAACTTGGCAGACCCGCGCCCGCGGCTTGGCCGATGTCCACGTCGAAGAAGCTGCCGCCCGCTTTTACTCCCGCTACCTCGACGATGTTTCCTCGCTGCCCGACCTCAACCGATTCCTCAAAGACAAAGCCGACGACTTCCTAGTGATGCAGGAGGAAGACTTGCTCGGCACCACTCGTGACGACTTTGACCAGCAGGCCTTCCCAGATGCACTCGATCTCGACGGCAATAAACTAGCCCTCAGCTACGCCTATCGCCCGGGGCAAGACGAGGATGGCATTACCGTCAAATTGCCCTACAAACTGGCCCACGCCGTGGATCCAGAAGTACTCGAATGGCTGGTGCCGGGCCTGCTCGAAGAGAAAGTTACCGCCCTGCTGCGCTCGCTGCCCAAGTCCATCCGCAAGCAACTGGTGCCGATTCCCGCAAAGGCCAAGATCATTGCGGCCGCGCTCAAGCCGACGCATCCCACCTTTTTGGAGTCGCTGCAAGATCACATCCGCCAGCACTACCATATCCAAATCGAGGTGTCGGACTGGAACGCCGATGACTTGCCCGATCACCTCAAGATGCGCGTCGATATCCAGGGCACCAACGAGCAATCCGTTGCAGCCGGTCGCGATTTGCAGCAACTGACCCAACGCCTTGAACAGCACGACACCCCCGTCGAACTAGACGCTTGGAAAAAGGTGGCCCAACAGTGGGGACGAGCAGGGATCACTACGTGGAATTTCGGCGATCCGCCCGAACGAATAGAGGTGACCCAAGCGGGCGGGATACCGCTTTATGGCTGGCCCGGCCTCGACCGGGATGAAGGCGGCGTGTCGCTGCGGCTCTACAAAAGTCGCGCCGAAGCCGAAGCCCGCTCACGCGAGGGGTTCTTGGGCCTCTGCGCCTTGGCGTTGCGCGACGAGCTGGCGTGGCTCCAGCGCGAGCTCCAAGAGTTGGCGCAATTCAAGACGCGCTACCAAGGCAGTTCCCTCGAACTGCGCACCCAAGCATTTGAACATCTCGAGCGCTATCTCTTCCACCGCGAGCAAATCCTACCCCTGCGCCAAGAGGATTTCGACGCCGTGCTGGTGGAGGCCAAGCAGCGACTGCGCGGCTTGGCTCCGCGCTTCATCTCCTTGGTGGATAGCCTGCTAGAAGCCCGCCGGGAAATTCTCCTCTCAGGCCGGTCCTATCGCGGACTGGACGCGGACTTGGAGCGGCTGCTGCCAGACGACTTCCTCGCCCGCGTTCCCTTCCACCGTCTCAGTCACCAACTCCGCTACCTAAAAGCCATCGAGGTGCGCGCCGAACGCGCCGCGACCGATCCGCGCAAGGACGCGCAGAAAGCAGAGTTGATCGAGGTGTACCAGAGCCAGTTGGAAAAGTTCGCCAAGGAGACCAATTCGCCCGAGCGGGAGGCCCAAATCGAGGAATTGCGCTGGATGCTGGAGGAATATCGCGTCTCGGTCTTCGCCCAAGAGTTGGGCACCGCCCACCCGATTTCCTCCAAGCGGCTCGACAAGAAAATCGAGCAGATTCGTCAAATCCGGTGATCCGCGCCCTGATCCTCGATCTTTGCGACGCCGCGCACGAGTTGGCCGAAATTTTGGAGAGTAAAGACCGTGCGTAGAACGGGGATCAGACGTTTTCCACCAGCCACTGGTAGCACTTTTCGTATCCCACTTGGCCCTCGGTCTCCGGCCCTTCGTATTCAGCCGTCCAAGCCCCGTCGTAGCCGGCCGCCTTGAGGCACTGGACCGCGTGGTCGAGGTGGATTTCTCCCTCGCCCAATGCCGCCCCCTTGTAATTTTGCCGCGAGCCGGTTCCGTCCTTCATGTGGGTGTGGAAGACGTGCGGGGCCAGTATTTCATAGAAGTGGTCGATTCGGTCTAGTTCGTGACCGAACCAGCGGTAGTTCATGGTGTCCAAATTGACGCCGAGACGGTCCGAGCCAACGCGCTCGATCAGGCTTAGCTGCCAGTCGCCGTCGTTGGTGGAAATTCCGTGATTGTCGAGGGCGATCCGCACGTCGTACTCTTTGAGAAAGTCGGCGCAGCGCTTGAAGGCTTCGAGCATCATGGCGTCCCACTGGTCTTCTGGGACGTCGCCGTTGCGGTTCCAGCCGCCGTCCGAGCGCACGATGTCGGTGCCGGTTATGGGAATGATTTGGCAGACGTAGCGGTAGCGCTCGATTTGCGCGTCCAAGTCGCGGGGGTCGGCTTGCAGGAAGTCGTTGCCGGCCGCTACTGCCGAGGCTTGCATCCCGTATTTGGCCAATAACTCGCGCGTGGCTGCGGCGGTCTGCTCGCCGTTTTTGGACTCGCCATCCCAGATATCGCGGATCTGCAACTCGCAGTACCTATAGCCGATTTCGCTGGCCCGCCGGGCGAAGCCCTCTAAGTCGCAGCCGGGCCAGTTGTAGTGGATTGCGCCGATTTTTGCCATGTTCGTACTCCTTCTATCAATTACGAATTACGAATTACGAATTGGGCGGTGGTGGGTAATTCGTAATTCCTAATTCCTCAGTCTGAAAACCCTTGATGTAGTCGGTATTTGAAACGGCGTACTCATCGAGCCATATTCAGGTTGCGGAGCGCGACAAAATCTGAACAGAAAGGCTTGGATGATGAGTACGCCGCGTATGCAATATGCCACCGATGTAACCGATGCGCAATGGCGTCGGATCGAACCGTTGCTGCCGCCTTCGAGGTGGCAACCGGGCGGTCCGGGTCGGCCACCACGAGATTAGCCACTGCCGCTTCGGTCCTACTCTTAACGATCACATTTATGTCTGTAATTATATTCACTCCCGGACGGAGGACACCCAGTGCTGTCAAGTTTTTGTTGGCAACTTGTCGCCCCGGCTGTAGCAGAACCCGTACAAGCAGAAACTTCGATACTACACTCATATCTTCTACAAGAACCATCGGAATAATGGGATTCCACTATCTTAAAATTGCCTACACAGACCCTTGGATACTGGTCACACGGCGTTGCGCAACAGTCAAAGCCGTTTGTAGCCAAGACATTATACCGCGTAAGTACCACCTCCGTACTCGCCCTAATGGTTACAGTAGTGCTACTACAAGTGGATCCGACACAAGCGGTATAAGTGATGGTCTCACCGTCCTGACTACGGATTATGCTAGGCGCTGTCACGGTGACGGATTTCGTTACCGATGAGCCTGCCGCAATGGGTCCTGTTGTTGCTGACCCCTTCCCTCTAAAGGAGATTGTTTGCGCCGCCGCCGCTGCCGTACCACTGTTTGTCACAGTAGCCGAAAGAGTGAGGCTGGAGTTTGTCTTTACAGGATTAGGCGATGCCGACAGCGAGATCGAGAGGCTTGGAGCAGGATTTTCTTCCTCCTCTTCCTCCTCTTCCTCCTCTTCCTCCTCTTCCTCCTCTTCCTCCTCTTCCCCTTCTTCGCCCTCTTCAGGATCGTCGTCAGTCTCTTCGCCCTCTTCGCCTCCTTCAGGTGGATTACTGCCGATTGGCGTGGGAGACGTGCCTGATGAAGAAGATGAGCCGGAGGATGTTATCGTTACCGCTCCTCCTGACTCTCGTGTTCCGGTCCGTATTTCAACGGGACCCATGCAGTTGTCATCGGTGTTTGTTTCGCCGTCTGCATCGTTGATGCAGGCGTAGTAGAAGTACGTGGCTTCGGCGACTGACGGTACCGTTACGGGGACCGTCTTCGTCACCTGTGCACCTGCCCTGAGTCTGCCGGATGATACGGACGTAGAATGCTGACCACCGGTTGTTGGGTCCGATGTTTTAGAGGTATGCCGGTAGAGACGGATTGTCTCTGATCCTGCATCGACGGTGCCGTCGTTCTCAACCGTGATTCGGAAGGTAATCCTGGTTCCCAGTTGCGGGTTGTCCCGCGACGGGATGAAGTCGGTAATGGTGAGGTTTGGACCCTCTTCTATGCAGGCACTTCCGACAAGTGGATTGATGAGGTATGGACGATCGTCTCTCGGTATGCCGTTGAGGGTATCAATGGCATCCTGGCTGAAGTTATAGGGCAGATAACCATAGTCACCGCTAATTCTGGTGAGGCTTTCCGGTCGCGGGTCATCCCGGTTCCGGAAGTCCAGGAAGTTTCGGTGGAAGACCACCTCCAGTGGCGGTATCAGTGTTCCGTCTCCTGTCGTATTCCGACGGGTGATCCGGTACTGGTCATCGTTCTGGACGAGGTAGTTCCGACCGAAACGGGCCCGCCAGACTTTTCCTTTGTAGATTCTGACCGTTGTGGAGTCCGTGAGCAGGCTGCTCTGCAGCTTGCAGGAATCCTGGTCAGTAATCGTAAAGGAGGGAGTCTGATCTCTCAGGTACCGTTTCCTGTTCCCTTCCCTGGTCTGCCCCCTTAAAACTGGACAGGTTTGGCTGTGAGTATTTTCGTTTCCCTAACCGAGGAGAATACTCATGAAGCGCAAAGTGAGCAAACCCCGTACTGTCGAGCAAATTATCCGCATTTTGCGGCAGGCCGATGGTGGCCAAACAGTGGGCGAGATCTGTCGTGCGCATAACATCGCCGAAGGCACCTTCTATCGCTGGAAAAAGCAATACGGCGGCATGGACGTAGCCGATGCCAAGCGGTTGAAAGCGTTAGAAAAAGAAAACGCCGAGTTAAAGAAGATGCTGGCCGAAGCGCTTTTGGATAATCGGGTGTTGCAAGAGATTAACGCAAAAAAATGGTAAGCCCGTCGCATAAAAAACGAGCCGTCCAGTATGCCGCCGAACGGGGCTTGTGCTCGACGCGACGGGCCTGCCGTGTGTTGGGGCTGGCGACGTCGAGTTATTACCATCGGCCCGCGGCCCCCACCGACCGGCGGCAGCGGCTGGAGCAGCGCATTATCACCTTGTCGAACAAGCATCCGCGCTGGGGCTATCGGTTGATTCATCAGCTCTTATGCCGCGAGGGCTGGAAAGTCAATCGCAAACGCGTCCAGCGGGTTAGGCGGCAAGAAGGGGTAGGCGTACGACCCGTAGGGCCGCGGCATCGACGCCTGGGGTCGGCCAGCAGCTATCCGGTGCAGGCGGCCTATCCCGGCCACGTCTGGTCGTGGGATTTCATTTTTGATCAGACCACCGACGGGCGACCGGTGAAGAGGCTGACGATGGTGGATGAATATACTCGGCAGTGTCTGGTCATTTATCCGGCGCGCTCGATCCCCAGTCAGCAGGTGTTGGATATGCTTGAAGACTTGATCGAGGTCTGGGGCGCACCGGCGTTTATTCGCTCGGATAATGGCTCGGAATTTATCGCCCGACGCATTCAGGACTGGTGCGCTACCGCCGGGATCCAGACGCTTTATATTCAGCCGGGCAGCCCGTGGCAAAATGGCTTCATCGAAAGCTTTCATAGCCGTTTTCGAGACGAGTGTCTGACGCCCGAAATCTTCTTTTCGAGCACCGAAGCGCGCGTCGTCGTCGAGGACTATCGGCGCGTGTACAACCAGCAACGACCCCATAGTAGCCTAGGATATAAAACCCCCGATGAATTTGCCCGAGCCCTAAACTACCAACCCGCCGATACCCGGCAAACTCACAGCTAAAGTAATCCAGTTTTGGGGGGCCTCTCATCCCGAACAGCAGTTTGTATCGTAATGTCATCGTCTTTTACCTGTACTTGAAAGTAGTAGGAAGGGTGTTCCTTGTGCATGTCTCGGTAAAAGATGGTCCACAGAGAATCCTCTGCAGCCATCCAGGTGTTTGCCTGACAGTCCCAGAGAATGCTGTATCCGCACCCTCCGTCATCAGTTGTTACCACCTTCGCAGATGGCTGGAAATCGACGGGGTTATCTACCTCAGTACATCCAAATAAAGAGAGGATGACCCCCATATTCAGAAACAACGTTCTGAGTTGTGTCATGATACCATCTCCTTCATTTGGGGTGAGGAGTGCAGGACTCCAAAGCAATCGTTTGCAACAATAAGGCTAGAAGAAATCCCAAAACTCCGGGAGGTGAGGTGTGACCGATTATGTCGCAAACAGAGGGTGACCGTGTTGCCCCCGCAATGCAGGACTGTAATGAGAACGAGTGCAGGACTCTAAAGCAACCGTTTGCAAAACAAGGTCAGAAGTAATCCCACAACTCTGGGTTTGGTTCTTTGGGTAAAGAAAAAGCGTCGGATCAAGAGCGTCTCGCCCTATGAAAAACGCTCCATGCGAAGGCACTTGACGACCCTTGATCGGCCCGACGCGTAGTTTTGGGACCATACTAGACCATACTAGACCATACTATATGACCTAAATTTAGCCAAAAAGGATACCCTCACCTTAAACCGAACTCGCGTTAACGTTAGGGTCAATTTATCAAAAAGTCAATTTTTTTAGATAGCAATGTAAAGTCGCCACACTTGCGTCTGCAATGGCATGAGGCTGACCTCTGAGATCTCCTCACTGGCGGGTATGGCCTCGATCGCAAGGGCTTCGTACGTGTCGAAGCACTTTTGGCGCGATGTGGGCGGCTGCGGTAGATAATCGAAATGGTAGAACGTCTTCCGCACGGTGTGCGGGTCGAAGTTGTGCACCACCAATAGCGCGCTTCGCTCGGTATAGCGCACATACGCCAGAATGCGGTCGTCCGGGTCGCCGCCCGCAAATTCGTTGCGGTGGAAGTACACCTCTCCGTCGCAAAATTCAGGCCATTCCTTTTGCAGTGCGAAGAGGCGCTCGTAGGCCCTCGCTAGGCTGGCGTGCGGCTCGCGCTCGGCCCAGTCGAAGTGCAGGAGGGTTTCGTTTTCAAAGTCAGTGCGCGTTGCCTCGCCCCACTCGCTGCCCAGTTCCAAACCCCGCGTCAGATTGCACTTAGAGGCCGAGCCAGCCGAACAGTCGATCAAGGCGGCCTGCAAATTCTTGAGCTGTGCCATCAGGAGCGCCCGGTTTTCCGCATCCGACTGGATGGGACAGGTGAGGCCCTGCCAGTAGGACCGCGCCTGCTCGTCGCACTGCAAGAGTTCCCGGAACCGCTCGTGCCACACTTGGGTGGCGCGCGGGCTGTCGTGGTTTTCAAAGTAGGCCATGGCCACGGTGCCGGGCGCGAAGGTGCGATTCATCTCTTCTAGGAAGTTGATGAGGGGCTGGGCGTGTTCGACGTCGCGGTGATAGTCAACTAAGAGCGCGTAGATTGCATCTGTTGGGACGTCCACTGCTTCTACCAGCGGGCACAGCGTCTCGCCCAATACCAACGCCTCGGGCGCGGCAGCTTGAATGCGGGTCTTGAGCTTTTTGAGGAAGGGCCGGTCAATGGTCTGGCTGGCGTCGATGCGCACTCCGTCGAACCCGCATTGTTCGATCCAATACGGGGCGATCTCCAACAGGTACTCTTGCAACGGCTGATTGTAAACCAAGTCAAAGAGCGCTACGTCCGAATAGACTAGCCAAGCGATCTGGTGGATTTGTGGCACCCCGCGCTCGTCGCGCAGATACCATTCGGGATGCTCGGCGATCAGCGGACAGTCGCGGCTGCTCTGCATCAGGACCAAGTCGAAGATGACCTTCTTGCCGAGGGCGTGTGCTTTCCTAGTCAGTGCCCGCAGCTCAGCGCGACCGACGAGTTGGACGAAGGCGTCGCGGCCGAGTGCCTTTTCCGCTTGGGCCGCTGACAATCCGGCGAGACCTTCCATCTCGCTTGGGAGGACGAAACCTTCCACCACCAGCGACCCCCAATCCACTTCCTCGGCTGGCGAAACGAGTTCGGGGTCAATCTGGAAAAAGTCCTGTACCGCATAGACGCTGCCGAGGGCACCCTTGCGCACGTCCGCGCCGGTGTGCAGGTCCGCAAAACCCGGACGAAAAAAGGGCAACAAGTAGATCACGTCGGCAGGTATGTCCTCTAAGCGCCGCGTCAGTTCGGCGAGCCGACCCGAACGGAAGCGGCCCCTTTCGATGTGCGCACCGACCTTGCGAGCGCACACCTCGGCGATCGTCGGTCCCTTGCGCACCCACTCCGGGCTGACGACGACGATCCCGTCGCGGTTTTCGGCCAAATCGTTGAGGCTGATCCACTCCTTGCGTCCAGCCTCGGCGTAGCTATCGGCGGAAAACTCCACCGCGTAGTTGAAGGTGCCCGTGCGCCCAAGCGCGAAAGTCTCCGACTCAAAGACGAAGTTGTTACCGGCGAGGACGGGAACGCCTTCCGCATCGACAAGCAGCCGCATCTCCACGTAATCATTGGTCCCGCTAGCATCGGTCCACAGCCGCGCATCCACATCTCCCGGCTGGACTTCGCGCGGATCAACGGCGGCGACGAAAAGCTCGCAGCGCACCTGGGCCATGGCAGCCGTCTTGCCAGGCTCGATATAGGCCCTAGCGAGGGGTGGCCCGCAAACCCGACCGTCGATTTCAATGGTCAGGTTGCCGCCCCAGACCTGCCAGTTATCGAACTCGCGGCGCTGGTAGCGGCAGTGCAATTGTTCGTAGAACGCAGCGCGTGAACTGAAGACGGCCGTAACAGTCAAAGGATTCTCTCCGAAACAATTAAGAATTAAGAATTAGGAATTAGGAATTGGGGCGGGGTAATTCGTAACTCTCAATTCCTAATTCGTAATTTATCTATGGTTCTGCCGATAGTGTCGCTTGAGCAGATCCTCGCCGAAATCGTTGTGCAGGTCGCGCCAGACTGCGTGGATGTGATTGGCGTCGTTTTGGGTGTTGTCGTACTCGGCGAGAAAACTCGGTCCCTGCACCCGGTAGTAGTGCGGTCCCCCGCGTTCTTCCGCGCCAGCCCAAGCAAAGTGCGCCGCCCGCAAATATGCTGCTCCGAGTCGCGCCCATTCGGCTTCGGCCACTGCTTCGGGCAGACGCCGTACGTACACTTCGATCAAGGTGTCCAGGATCTGGCGCTGCGCTGCGCTCATGTCTGCGCTGCCCAAGCCCTCCGGTTCGACTTCGCCGCGCACATGGGGCACGTTGGTCGTGAGAATGTCCCTCGGTGCTTCGGCACTGACGATGGCTACTGCTTTCTGCTCGCCGTCCAACTCGTGCAAAAGCTGCCGCCCCAGATCCTCTTCCTCCCGCAAAGCCCGCAGTCCAGTTTGCTCGCCGTGGCGCACCTCAGCGGGGTTGGAGCCAAAAAACAACGGTGTTGTTCCCAGCCGACCTTCTACTACCGTGTGGTTGAGCGAGACGTGATGTCCCTCAAAGCGCCAGCCCCAGGGCGCGTCTCCCCCCGGTTCACCGAAAATGCTCACGTAGTACAGCTCGGGATCGCGCTGGAAGCGCCGCCCAGCTCCTTCTAGTTCGGCTAGTATCGGCTCCAGCGAAATGATCGTCGAGACTTTTTCGTATCCCGACGCGCTGACTCCGGTCGCTACCAGCGCGTGCGCTAGCTCCCGCTGTCGCTGGTCCATTTCCTTTAGCGGCAATCCGGCGCGCTCCCTTGGAATGTAGTGCCAGTTTTCGCGTTCCGCGCTGTCGGCAAAGTCGATCACCGCTTTCTGCCTTCCAGCCTCGTCTAGGGACGCGAGGAAATTGCCAGCGGCCTCGGCCATGCGCTGTACTGTATCGGTTTGATTCGTGCTTTTTGCTGCCATTGCATACGCCTCCTCTGGTGAAAAAGGAATAGTTGGTCCCTTTAGGTGCTACCAGCCATGGCCTTCAGCGATTTTACTTTCACCGGCCCTCGGTCAGGTAGGCGAATGACGATATCCATCTCGCCGCCCATGGCTTCTACATAGCCGCGCAGGGTGGAAAGATACATGTCGGTCTGCTTTTCGAGTTTGGAGACAGCGGGCTGGCTGATCTTTAGCACCTCGGCCATCTTGGCTTGAGACAGTTTTGACAGCCGTCGCAGCTCCTTGAGCGACTCCACCTCGTTGAGCAATTCCTCGTATCGACGGTCAATCTCCGCACGCCGATCTGGCGGTAGGGAGTCGAGAACTTCTTTGAGCGTGACGACCATGATTATTCCCTCTGCAAAGCCAACAGCCCAAGTCACTACAATATAACCTTAAGGTTATTATTTTCAATCCCTAGCCTGAGCCAGAAACAGATCGTTCTCTGATGAAGTCTTGCTCAAGTCGGCCTGCGCGCCGACAAATCGTCGTGCAAGTCGATGGTAGTGTATGCCTGCTTCACGGCGATGCGCACAAACTCCAGCTTTTCCAGGCCGGGATTGTAGATGCCGTGCTTCTGCCTAATGCCCTGCCAAGTAATCGACCCTGGCTTCACTTCAAAGGTCTCGTCGTCAATCGTCATCAGCCCTTGTCCCTTCAGGACCACAAAGCTCTCCTCCAGCGCGTCGTGGTAGTGATATCCCACCGATCCCTCCGCGTCGAGGATCGCGTGGTCGAGAAAGGTCCAGTCACTATAGAAGTCTTTGGAGTCGAGCATGTGCCGGGTGGCGATCTGCCCACGGCCGCCGTGGATCGCGTTGCGCCACTTTAGCTCTTGTTCGTCAAAAGTTCCGGCCTTGGGCTGCACACCTTGCATCGCGTCCGTGTTGACTCCCAACCCTTCCCAAAACTGGTTGGCTAGGCGTTGCTGCGTCTCTGCATCCACGTCCATCACGACGCGCACGCGCAGCATTTGCACGGACCGTTTGGTCAAGTTTTTTAGCTCGTGAGTACCCCCGGTAGGTTCGACGATAAACCCAGGCCCTTCTCCGCTTGCTATTTGTTGATGCCCCACGGTCAACTCCACCGGCCCGTCCATAAACACATAGCCCTGTTCACAAGGCATTCCTATAGCTCCTGACACCGGGCGCAATTCCTCCGGTGCCAATGTCCCATAGTCGAATGCAGACCACGGCGTCATCGGTTTCAGCCCCTTAAAGACCGGGCAGCCTTCTTGGTCTAACTCATCGAGACGGACGTGTTTCATGCTTTTCTCTATCATCCTCTGCCACCACGGTAAACTACGCATCCCACCCCCCCTTTACAAACCCTTGACACCCTTCCGCTCAACCCCCAACATAAACGCCCATCTCTACACGGAGCTACTCAAATTGCCTACGAAAAAAGAACCCATTCGCGTCGCCGTTCTCGGCCAAGGCCGCTCCGGCCTCAACATCCACTGCCGCTACTTCAAGACCGCCCCGCACAAATACCAAATAGTCGCCATCGCCGACCTCCTTGAGGACCGCCGCCTGCGTGCCCAAAGCGAAATGGGCTGCGATGCGTACGCCGACTACCGCGACATTCTCGCGCGCGGCGATATCGACCTAGTCGTCAACGCCCTGCCCAGCCACCTCCATCCTCAAGCCACTATTGATTCTCTCAGCGCCGGCCACCACACTATCTGCGAAAAACCCCTCGCCTGGAGCGTGGCCGAACTCGACACCATGATCGCCGCCGCCCGCGAGGCTGATCGCTTGCTCCTGCCCTTTCAGCAATCGCGCAACGCGCCCCAGTTCCAAAGGATGCTCCAAGTCATTGACTCAGGCGTCCTCGGCCGCATCGTCCAAATCTCGATCTCCTTCAGCGGCTTTGCCCGCCGCTGGGACTGGCAGACCGTGCAGGAATACCGGGGCGGCAATCTGCTCAACACCGGCCCGCACCCCATGGATCAAGCCATGCGCCTGCTCGACTTCAAAATGCCGGAGCAAATCCTCTGCGCCATGGACCGCGCTAACACCTTTGGCGACGCCGAGGACTACGTCAAAATTCTGCTGCGCACCAAAGACAAACCCGTCATCGACGTCGAAATCTCCTCCTGCACCCCCTTCCCACAGCCCATGTACACCGTCCACGGCGAGCGCGGCGGCCTCTCCGGCGGCCCTGCGGGGCTGGCTTGGCGCTACTATGATCCGCAAAAGGCACCCGAGCAATCGCTCATCCGCAGCCCACTGTCCGGCCCGAGCTATTGCCGCGAAGAGCTGAGAATGATCGAGCGGTCTTGGGCCCCAAACGAGGACGAGCAAGACGCATTCACCTATATGTCCAACGCCTATTACGACGGCGTATTCGCCGCGTTGCGGGAAGCAGCTCAACCCGAGATCACGCCGCAACAGGTGCGCGTGCAGATCGCTGTCATCGAAGAGTGCCACCGCCAAAACCACCTCTCCCAACTGCCGCCCCAAGGTTGGCCAAAGGAATGCACCACATGAACGCCACAAAAGCGAACTCCCTCACCGCAGCCATTGCCGAGCTACCCCGCGTCCAGCTAGCCTCAATCCGCCCGACTCCACTGGAGCCACTACTGCGCCTGACCGCCCACCTCGACAGTCCTGCACTCTACATCAAGCGCGACGACCTGAACGGTTTGGCCTTTGGCGGCAACAAGACGCGGATGTTCGAGTTTGCCTTGGCCGACGCCTTGGCCAAAGGGGCCGACACCATCGTCTCGGGCGCGGCGGTGCAGTCCAACTACTGCCGCCAACTCGCCGCGGCCTGCGCCAAACTAGACTTGGAACTGCACCTGCTCCTCAGGCCGGTGCGCGCAATCGACCACACTGAATCGCAGGGCAACAACCTGCTACAGCACCTGCTTGGCGCACAGATCACCGTCCTAGCGGAAGGCGATTGGCACGCCCAACAAGACGCCATAGGAGCCAAGGTCGAAAAGCTTTCCGCACAGGGAAAAAACGCGTACTGGCCGCGCCGCGCAGATGCGATCGATCTCGATGCCATCGCCTATGCCGAAGCGGGCGTGGAAATTGCCCACCAATGCCAAGAGCAGGGCATCGACCCGTCCTACCTCTATCTCTGCGCCCTCGATACTACTCAGGCCGGCTTGGCGCTAGGCCTAGCCTATATCGAGTCGCCGATCCAAGTCCGCGGCTTCAGCCCTTTCCCCGGTCCCGACAGCCACCACGAGGCCATGGCCTCCATTGCCAACCAAGCTGCTCGCCGCCTCGGCCTCGACATTGCCATGAGCGCCGCCGACTTTGACAACGACAGTTCCTTCGCCGGCGAGGGGTACGGCATCCCCACTCCCGCCAGCTTGGATGCCCTGCGCACGTTGGCGCGCAAAGAGGGCATTCTCCTCGATCCGGTGTACACCAGCAAGGCTCTCGCCGGCCTTGTTGCCCACGTGCGCGACGGCAGGCTCGACGGTGAGGCGATCTTCCTGCACACCGGCGGCAACCCGGCCCTGTTCGCCTATGCCCAAGAAGTGCTCTCCGCTTGAATGGATCCCTTTTTCCTGATCGGCGTCTCCTTCCTAACCTCGACCTTTACCGCCATCATCGGCGTGGGCGGCGGCATTGCGCTGATCTCGGTCATGCCGGGCTTGCTGCCCGCCGCGGCCATCATTCCCGTCCACGGTGCCGTACAGCTAGCCTCCAACGCCAGCCGCGTATTCTTTGGTCTGCGCCACATTGAATGGCGCATCTTCTGGCCCTTCGCGGGCGGCTCACTCCTCGGCGCGACCGTGGGGGCGCAGGTAGTCGGCGACTTTAGCTTTGACGATCTCCCCCTGTACCTAGGCGTCTTCATCCTCCTCGTCATCTGGGTTCCCGTGCCCAGCCGCGCTTTTCGCCTTCCCGGCCACTTCGCCATTTTCGGTGCCCTTCAGACCTTCCTCGCCCTCTTCGTCGGCGTCGCCGGTCCCCTGACCGGTGCCTTCTTGGCCAGCGCGGGTTTGCCCAAGGACCGCTTGGTCATTACTCACGGCACGGTAATGACCGTCACCCACCTGTGCAAAATTTTGGTCTTCGGCTTTGTCGGTTTCGCCTTCGCGCCCTACTTGCCACTCATCGCCGGAATGATTGGCGCAGCGGCGCTTGGCTCGTGGTGCGGGACGCGCTTGCGCGACCGGGTTTCCGAAAACCTGTTCCGCAAGGTCTTCAGGATCGCGATCACGCTTCTGTCGCTGCGCATGATCGCAAGTTCGCTCTATTAAGCGCAATCTTTTTCATGGATACTCGCTAGCGGCGGTCGTTTGCCGAAGCGAACTGTGCGGGTTTATTTTAATAGCTCTTGTAGGAGACTTTCTTATGAACGAACGCGAACAAGCTATCCAAGAAATCGAAATCTACGGCTTCACCCTGCTCGAAAATGTCCTCGACTCCGACACCGCTGCTGCTATGCGCCAAGCCCTGATTCGCTGCGAACAAGAGCACGGCACCGAACACACTCACCGCGGCGCGGCCCGCCATGTGGCCAACCTCCCGGTCATGGATCGCATCTTCCACCAGTGCATTGACCACCCCCGCGTCTTGCCCATCCTCGAACACTTTCTCGAGCCCTCGCTGATTTTGGGCAGCCTCAACTCGCGCATCGTCCGCCCCGGCGACGGCTTCCAAAATCTGCACAGCGACATCCCCGCCTATATGCTCAACATGGACACGCCGGTGATGATGAATACGGTGTGGATGCTCGACGACTTCAGCCCCGAAATCGGCGGCACTCGCGTGGTGCCCGGCTCACACAAGAGCGGCCTCGCCGCGCCCCCGGAGGGATTCGCAGTCCAGCACGAGGTGCAGCCCACCGCCGCGGCCGGCTCAGTGATCGTCTTCAACGGCCAGTGCTGGCACGGCGGCGGTGCCAACACCGGCGACCGCAACCGCCATGCCCTCTTCGGCCACTATAGAAAGCACATGTTGGTCTTCCAACTCGACCCACACGACGGCTTCCCGCCCGAGTGGTGGGACGGCTTGAGCCCGCGCCAGCGCCAGCTAATGAGGATGCAAAACGGCCCGGGTACCCTGCATGCAGCCGATGTGCATTTTCGCTAGGAGACAGGATGTGCTGAACACCCACAGCTTCGCGCTCACCGTTGGTATCGGACTTCTAGCACCGGTCGTCCTAAAGGCTGAAGTGACGACTTGGCAACTCGGCGGCAGCCAGCCCTGGGCCGGCCAAGACACGGTCAGCATTATGATTGACTTTGAGCGCGTCCCTGGTGCCATCCAGCCGGTGCGCGTCGAGCCGGGTGTCAACATCATTTCCCTGCTCAGCAACTGGACGACCTTTCGCCAGCCCAAAGAATTAGGCTATATCGACGGCGAGCGGCCCCGCATCTGGAAGTGGAACGAAGGCAACGGCGACCCAACCGAAAACGGCGTCGCGCTCATTGATGCCGACAGCACCACGTACAATTCCTCCAAGGCCGAGGGCATTGGCAAGCAGTTTTTCACCATCGACTTGGCCGTGCCCATGCCAGCGCACACCTTTGGCTTCCACACCCCTTCGGGTGGTTTTCGCTCGGACGGCACGCCGCTGCGCACGGACTCGACCCCGGCCTTCCAGATCTCGATCCAAGAGGAAAACAGCGAGATTTTCGCCATCAAAGGCCCGCTGCCCCTCGCGAGGATCGTCGCCGAGCCGACGCAAAATTTTGCACCTGACGTGCACATTGGTTTCGACCAGCAATACGTGCGCTTCTTTCGCTGGGCCCGCAAATTCTCCATCATCGACGAGACAGCCTTGAGCCGCGTTAGCGGCACGTCCGGCGGCCAAGGCAATCAGGCTCGCTCGCTCTTGGGCACCATCAGCGAGTTTGAGGTCTATGGCGAGGGCTTTCCCAAGCGGGCCACGTACCGCTCCAAAATCATCGACCTCGGGGCCGAGCAAAACTTTGGCCGGCTGTTCTTTACCGCCACGCCGCTGCGCTTTGTCAATGGCGAAGCCGTTGAGGCACCCGATGCACTGGCCTTCGCCGAGATCGAGGTTCGCACGGGCCGCGACGACGACCCGAACATCTATCACGAGTACACAGTCACCGGCAAGGAAAAGATCGTCTCCCGCGCCCGCTACGAGAACGATCTGCGCACTGGGTTTGGCCGCACGTGCGCCTCCTGTGACTTTGTCCAGCGCAGCCCCCGTCCTGGAATGCGGGCCGCAATCACCTACGACAGCGACAATTGGACCTTCTGGTCAACGCCCACGACCCAGTCGGGCCTGCCGCTCAACCTCGACAGCGGCTCCTTCATACAGGTGTTCATCACCTTGCACAGCACCCGCTTTGCGGATTTTGTGCGCTTGGATTCGCTGTGGATCGAGCGGGCACCGCTGTTGGCGGCGCGCGTCCTCGGCGAAGTGGCCCCACTCGACGACCCACAGCCCGCGCACGGATTCGGCGAGGTGGCCTTGGGCGAAATGGTCGAGTTTGCGTACGACCTGTCGGCCTCCTTCTCCGGCGGGAATCAGCGCGGCTTCGACCAAGTGCGCATCCAAACGGGTGCCCGGCCCGCGTTTAAAGAGTTGCTCATCGGCGGCCAAGCGACTGACCCTGCCGCCGTCGGCGAAGAGGACGACGGGCTAACAGTACTCCTGCCCGAGCGCGTTACCCGCGCCAACAACGCGCCGTTGCGCATCGTCTTTGCCGCGGAAGTGTTTGAACTGGCCACCACGTTCTTGGGCACTGTCACCGATTCAGAGGCCGAGACCTTGCCCCAACCCATCGTCTCTGGCGACGCCAGCGAACTGCTCTCCACCAATAGCCTGCGCGTCCTCAGCGTTTCGGATCAGCAACCCGCCTTGTTGCAGAACTTGCGCTTTTCAACGCCCGTGTTGACGCCCAATGGCGACGGCGTTCACGACGAACTCCGCGTGGCCTATGCCCTCTATGGTCTGCCAGAACAAGTACCCGTCGAACTGGTGATCTATACACTCGACGGTCGCCACGTGGCGACCGTGCCTCAAGGCTTGCAAACGGCCGGTCAGCAAACAGCCCGCTGGGATGGACGCGACGCACAGGGCACTGCCCTGCCTCCGGGCGTGTACATAATCTCCGTAACCCTGCAATCCGAGCGCCGCGCTGCCGCCGTACTCCGCCCCGTGGGCATAGCATACTGAGGGGATGGGAACGATGCGATTGCTTTTGCCGCTCGTCTGTGTCGCGTTGGCTGCCATGGCCGCCATCAGCGAAACCCTCACCTTCCAAGGGCAAGATGCTTGGGCTACTTGGCAGGTGCCCCTCGGCCTAACTGAGGTGGGAGAGAATGGCCAACTACAGCTCGTCAAGTTTCGCAAGGACATCAACGCGGTCGCCGATGCCCATCGCTTCTCCTATGAGAGCAAAAGCCGCGGGAGAACTACGGGCGGCATCTGGGAGGCGGTTTCCAATCCAGCCGATGCAGACTACATCATCGACGGAGATCCCCAGACCTTTTGGCGTCCAGATCCAGCGGATGCCGTCGAGGACTGGGCCATTGAGATAGACTTGGGCCGAGCCGTGTTGGCCCGGGAGATACGCCTCGTCTTTCCCAACGAGGAAGGCGCGCGGCCCTTCCGCCAGTTTACCGTGTACGGCAGCACGGGGACCCGCATCTCGGTGCAAGACGACATGGTGCTGCTGGAACCTCTCTTCCGCACGACCCGACCCAACGCGGCCAGCGAACTCGTCATCCCCCTCGGATTCACCGCTCGCGACAGCGTATTTCAGCTCGACGAGGGCTTGGGTATCGACCCGATGGCCAAGAACAACTATCGGGTGATCCAGCGCATTCGCATTGAGGCAGAAGAAAAGACTCCGGACGCGGCCTTGGCCGAAATCGAAGTCCACGGCATCGGCGACAACATCAGCATTGGCACCATGCAGCGAGGCCGCTTTGTCAACGGGATCAACTCAGTCGATCCACAAAATCTCTTCGACGCCGACATGAACACCAACAACCTAATCGGCTCTTCGTATGGCAGCCTCGGCTGGAAGGAGGGTGGGGTGTGGTTCGGAGTGGATTTGGGGGCGGTGTTCTTCGTCGATGAATTCTTCCTCTATTCCTTTAGACCCGACGAGGGCTTGGTGGGCTTCTCGATTAGTGGCACCGGCCCGGGTCATACCGTACTCTATTCAGACGGCACCCGCAGTCTTAGTTCCAATCTGCCCGTGCCCGATGCGTTTGACTACACAGAGCTCCTGACCCACATCAATCCCAATGCCGACCGCCTGCTCTACATTCGCTATATGTTTAAGCCGCGCAAGATGCGCTACTTCTTCTGGCACGGCATCAAGGACACCGGCTGGGGCATCGTCAAATGGGCCGAGTTCATGCTCTTCTCTCCGGGCTATCCCGCCGAAGTAGTATTGCACTCGGACTTCATTGACTTAGGACAAACCTCGGGCGACGGGCGGCCAAAAGTCATCAAAAACCTCTCTTGGGATACTGAGCTGGCCGCGGGCACCCGCCTGCAACTGCGCTCGCGCTCGGGCAACTCGCTAGAGCCGGTCTATACGTTTTACAACAAGATCGGCGAACAGGTCACTGAGGAGAAGTGGACGAGTTCGCCCAAGGTGCTGCGCGGTCCGGTCGATACGACGCTCGTGGTGGGCGAAGATTGGGGGGAATGGAGCAATGTCTATCAGTTTTCGGGCGAGGCATTTCAGTCGGAAAGTCCGCGCCGCTTCATCCTGCTGGAGATGATTCTCTCCACCGATGATCCCAGTGTGGCACCGGTGGTCCATTCGCTCTCGGTCGAGTTTGAGGACGCGCTGTTGCAGGGTGCGGTGGGCCGCATTGAGCCGCGCCAAGCCATCCCTAATGAGGACACCCGTTTCACCTATACGCTGTGGCCGCAGATGGAGGCTGAGGACTCGGGTTTCGACCTGTTGCGCTTTACCGTGCCGGGACGGATTGACGCCGAGGACCTCGAACTACACATTGGCTCCGCGCCGGTCGAGCCCGCCCGCGTCGAGCAGCGGGACGATTCGCTATTAGTTGCCCTGCCGCGCATCGTGACCGGGGACTCGATTCGGGTGGGTTTCACGACGCGGGTTTTGCACAACGCCACGGTTTTTCCCCTCGATCTCGGATTGAGCGAGCGGCCCGGCCTCTGGCAGTCAGTCGAGCCAGCCGAGCGCCGCTCTCAGGTAGTAATGCTCCCCGAACTAGCCGAGCACGGCCAACTCATCGACGCACTGGAACTGGCCTCGCCCGTGATCACGCCCAATGGCGACGGAATCAACGACGCGCTCGACATGCGCTTTGTGGTCTTTAAGTTAGACGCGGCGGTCCCCACGCTCGCGCTCTACGACCTAGCGGGCCGCCAAGTCGCCGAGGTCGAGGCTAGGCCGACCGCAATGGGCCATCGCTTCACTTGGACGGGCCGCGACGCGTCGGGGACCTTAGTTGCGCCGGGCATTTATCTCTACCGCCTCGATTTAGGGGCCGAGTCCGGGCCGGGGACGCACGCGGGTTCGATTTCGGTTGTCTATTAGGGACCAGGATTAATGGGATTAGGTCTGTCGCTTATGAAATTTCAACATTGTTTTGGTGAAACGGTGCGGTTTGTAACGAGTGTCTTGTTATCTATGCTTCTCTTTCTCCCTTCCATTGCCTTCACAACCCAAAGGAGTACCACTATGAGCGACTATCTCGTCTATATCGGCACCTATTCCAGCGGCGACGAGGACGGCATTTACGTCTATCGCCTCGACATGGCCACTGGGGCGCTTGCCTATCAAAGCAGCATTGGCGGCATTGACAATCCTTCCTTTCTCGATATCGCGCCCAACCGCCGCTTCCTCTACGCCATCGGCGAGACTAGTGCGGTCGGCGACCGGCCCGGCGGCGCGATGGCGGCCTTTGCCATTGACCAACAGAGCGGAGCCCTCACCCACATCAACACCGAATCGACCGTTGGCCCCGGCCCCTGCCACATCAGCATTGACCGCGCCGGTAAGTATGCGCTAGCCGCCAACTACGGCGGCGGCAGCGTCGCCATCCTGCCGATCCGCGAAGATGGCTCGCTCGGCCCGGCTACGGATTTCGTCCAACACGAGGGTTCTTCGGTCAATCCGGGCCGCCAAGAGGGGCCACACGCCCATTCGATTATGGTCGCCCCCAACAACAAACACGCCTTTGCCCCAGACTTGGGCATCGACAAGGTGCTCATCTATGCGATTGACCACGAAAATGGCAAGCTGGTCGCGCAGACGCCCGCGGAAATCGCCCCCGGCAGCGGCCCGCGCCACCTCGCCTTTCACCCCAACGGCCAACAGGCGTACGTCATCAACGAGCTGAGCAATACCATCACGGCGTTCGACTACGACGCCGACGCCGGCACGCTCACCACCACCCAGACCATCTCGACGCTGCCCGACGGCTATGCGGAAGTCAGTCACACCGCCGACATCCACGTCCACCCCAATGGCCGCTTCCTCTACGGATCCAATCGCGGCCATGACTCCATTGCCGTCTATGCCATCGACCAAGACACCGGCCAGCTCACACTCGTCGAGATCGTGCCGACCGGCGGTGCCAACCCGCGCAACTTCGGCCTCGACCCCACGGGCACCTACCTGATCGCCGGCAACCACAGTACCGACGACATCTTTACCTTCCGCGTCGATCCAGACACCGGCAAGCTCACACCCACCGGCCACAAGGCCGAAGTCGTCTCGCCCGTGTGCCACAAGTTTATTCCGGTTTTTTAGGGATAGATAGTAGGGCGTGCAGAGTTCTGTACGTCCTGCCGGTTGATACACTTAAGATCAATACGTTTTAGTTAGCGATAGTGTCCTGGGGGAGGGAGAGCGTCTCGCCCTCCACGTCGGGTCGCTCCTAGGCTCCTGGGCCGCGCAGCATCTAGGCAGCGATGATCAGCCTTAACTAAACCGTATTGCACTTAAGATAGGAGTTGCGTTCGCTTGGAAATAGGTTATATTCACTCGCTGCTTATCTCATAGATGAACATATGGAACGGATTCGCCATTCCCTTCCCGAAGAACAGCGTTTCCCTCTATCCGGGACGTAAACTCGTCCCAATTTTCTAGATTCTTGAAGCCGTGCTCTGGATTTTGCACACCGGCGCTCCGTAGCACATACTTCCTCAGCCTTATCCCAATGACAGACCCGTCCATTGACGCTTTCTAGACTTGGCGTCGGGGCGGGGGTCTGCGTACCCTGCTTGCGGGTTTGGCCCATGAACTGCGAGAACAGGATTGCCACGGCTTGCCGTTGTTGGTCCGTGTGCATGTAGCTAATCACCATGAGGTGACGCGGGTGCAGTTAAGTTTCGTTTCGACTGCTACATGGTTGAAGCCAAGCCCGCAAACTTGATCGGGGACAAGGCATAGGACAGCGACTCGCTGGACGAGGACTTGGAGTAGGACGGGATCGAGATGATTGCGCCGCATCGGAAGAGCCGAAAGCAGCCTAAGATCTAGGATTGACGCCGGTTGCGCCGATGTAAACGACAATACTGTCTCGGAGGGAACATGAACCTGCAGAAAAGTTGTGCATAGGCATACCGCACGCGAGCGAATCGAGCCACGGTGAGAATTATGAGGAGAGGATTATGAACATAATAGGTAAAATACTGCGAAAGAGAGAACGGTCCGGGAATGTCCCGCCGGAAGGTCGCTTCCTACAGGGGCCGGATCAGCGCAGGCGGGAACTGCTACAGGCTGTCAACGTCTTCCGAGGTATGATCAGCGGCTTCCGCACACTACATTTCGTCGGCCCGTGCGTAACTCTTTTCGGCTCCGCCCGTACGCCGGAGCAGAGCCCGTTCTACCGCATGGGCATGGAGGTGGGCGGTGCGCTCGCTGAGGTCGGTTTCACTGTGATGACCGGCGGCGGCCCTGGCATCATGGAGGCCGCGAGCCGTGGCGCGAAGAATGCGGGCGGACGCACCGTCGGCTGCACGATACGCCTCGACAAGGAGGAGAGCGCGAACCATTACTTGGACATCTGCAAGGAGTTCAAATACTTCTTCGTCCGCAAGGTGATGCTCGTGAAATACTCTTACGGCTTCATCGTCCTGCCCGGCGGCCTCGGTACGCTCGACGAGGTGTTTGAGACTGCCACGCTCGTGCAGACCCGCAAGATCGAGGATTTCCCCATCGTCCTCATGGGCGTAGGCTTCTGGAAACCGATGCTCGAATTCATGGAGCGGACGCTCGTCGCCGAAGACATGATAAACTCAGAGGACTTCGACGCCATCACCGTAACCGACGACGCCAACGAAGCTGCCGCTCTCATCCGCGACACCGCCATCCGCCGCCATGGCGAACGCTTCACCGACCTCCTCCAGCGCAACCGATTAATGCTAGAGTAGAGTAGGAGACCCTTGTATTCGTTCAGAAACATGTGAAACAGACAGGAGAAGGTAGCTATGGCTCGGGCGATCATTTTTGATTTCGACCTTACACTAGCGGATTCGACAAAAGGCATCGTTGAGTGTGTCAATTTTGCGTTGGAAAGGTTGAATCTGCCCCAAGCCGATGACGAGCGAATCAAGCGAACTATCGGTATGTCTTTAGAGGACACCTTTCTGAGTCTGACTGAGCAAACCGACAATCAGAACGTCAGTTTGTTCATAAGCAACTTTGTCGAACGAGCTGATCAGGTTATGGTAGATTTAACGTCCATGTTTGCTAGCGTTCCCGCGACAATGGAGCGGTTGATTGAAATGGGTTTTGCATTGGGGATCGTGTCAACGAAGTTTCGCTATAGAATCGAGGAGATCTTAGCAAGAGAAAGGCTGTCCAGTCGCTTTGGCGTCATCATAGGCGGAGAAGACGTTGCCGAACACAAGCCACATCCCGGAGGTTTGACAGCCGCTATCGCTAGAATGCAAATGGATGCCAATGACGTGCTTTACGTTGGCGACAGTACGATTGATGCGCTAACGGCCGAGCGGGCTAAGGTGCCCTTTATTGCGGTGCTGTCAGGCGCGACAAGCAAAAGTGAATTTGACGAAGTTCCCAAAGTTGCGGTTATAGACGATATTTCAGCGTTGCCTCGACTGCTTCGTACCTAGACAGCAAGATCATCCATCACATCCATCAGGAGGGTCTGCAAGGCGGGCTTGTACGATGGAGCATAAGGGGCAATAGCTCGCGGCTTGACGGCTTGACCATTTTGGAGTAAACTCCAAAATAGTTCGACTAATTTGGAGAAAGATTCAAAATGGTTCAGTATCTGCGGCGATTAGAAATGGACTTGCCCAAGCGGCAGTCGGCTTTTTTGTGGGGGCCGCGAAAGACGGGTAAATCCACCTATCTCAAACGGGCATTTCCCAACAGCCTAGTCTATGATTTTCTCAAGACGGATTTGATGCTGGATTTCAATCGCCGGCCGGCCCTGCTGCGCGAGCAACTGCTCGCACAATCCGAAGCACTACTGGCGCATCCGATCATCTTGGACGAAGTGCAGCGCGTGCCACTCTTGTTGGATGAAGTGCATTGGCTCATTGAAAACAAGGGGCTGCGTTTTATTCTGTGTGGTTCCAGTGCGCGCAAGCTCAAGCGGGGACGGGCCAACTTGCTCGGAGGACGCGCTTGGCGCTACGAAATGTTTCCATTGGTGACCGATGAGTTGGATGACGGCGATATGGATATTTTGACGATTTTGAACCGCGGCCTGATTCCCGATCACTTTGCCAGTACGCAATATCGCCGTTCTCTAAACGCGTACCTACAAGATTACCTAAAGGAAGAAGTCTTTGCCGAGGGGTTGACGCGCGATATTCCGGCGTTTTCCAGATTCTTTGAAGCGCTGGGATACTCACACGGCGAGTTGACCAACTTTTCCAATATCGCACGCGAGTGCGGGGTCAGTTCCAAGACCGTAAAAGAGTATTATCAGATTCTCGTCGATACGCTTTTGGGCAGTATGGTCCCACCGTTCAAGACTCCGCAAAGTCGCCAAGTCATTTCGCGGGCATCCAAGTTCTACTTATTCGATGTGGGTGTCGCCGGAATTCTTGAGAAACGACATTTACAGGATGCTCAAGGTGCAATGTTTGGCAAGGCGTTTGAGCATTTCATTTTTTGCGAATTGAGGGCACACGCTTCTTATAGCGCATTACATTACGATGTCCACTTTTGGCGCACCAAGTCGGGATTGGAGGTTGACTTTGTGTTGGGCAACGGCGAGGTAGCCATTGAGATAAAGGGTACGAATCGGGTAGAAGACAAGGCCCTGCGACCGCTACGCACATTTATCGATGAATACGCACCCCAAAAAGCACTGGTTGTTTGCAATGAACCGACGGAGCGCGTCGTCGGTTCAATTCGCATTTTGCCTTGGAAAGTGTTTTTACAGTTGCTGTGGGCTGGTGAGGTCATGGCCTGACAGCAGGGTTTTCCCAGCTTTCTCGTTCATTATTTAGGGCCGCATCCACCTCTTCACGGGTTGGCGGGATATGGCCGCGTGCCTGCTGTCGAGTGCGTATATTTGCCATTAGTTCCCAATAGGAACGCGGGTGATCCGACGAATCAGAGATTACGTTATCCAAGGTATCGCTCCTTTAGTTGCTATTGCTAAAAGATAAAGCGGAAAGTGCGAGCTACCAGTTCGTATGCGACCCATCCCGCCGGCGCAAATGCGGCGCTTCCCAAAACTTGAACTCCTGCTCCTTGGCCAACTCTTCGTTGAACTCCACGCCCAATCCCGGCCCCTCGGGCACCTTTAACATTGATCCCACCAATTCGCACTGTACTGGAAACAAATCCTCGTCCATGAACTTGCCCGCTTCCGTCGGCGTCACGCGGTGTTCGAGCCACGCGAAGTTGGGCACTGCCGCCGCTAGATGCACGGTCGCGGCGGTGCAGATCGGCCCCAGCGGATTGTGGGGCATCAGGTCGATGTAGTGCGACTCCGCTAAGCTCGCCACTTTCATCGACTCGGTTAGCCCGCCGACATTGCACACGTCGATCCGCGCAAACTGCGTAATGCCTCGTTCGAGATAGGGCAAAAACTGCCACTTGCTGGCAAATTCCTCGCCGATGGCAAAGGGCACGTCGGTCATGGTGCGCAGTGATTCGTAGGCTTCGGGGCACTCGTCGCGAATGGGTTCTTCGAGAAAGTCGAGCGTCCCCGGCGGCATTTTCTGGCAGAACGACGCGGTCTCGGCGACCGTCAGCCGATGATGGTAGTCAATGCCTAAGACCGGGTCGGGACCAATTTCACGGCGCACCTCAGTCAGCCAAGCCGCGGTGATGCCGATGGACTCGCGCGGCTCGAACAGCAGCTCGTCATCGTACTGTTTGCGCTGGGCCATGCCCGTGCGGATCACGTCCCAACCCTTGTCCAACAGCAGCTTGCAGTTTTTGACCAAGGTCTCTAGATCCGGTGCTCCGGTCGTCGCAAAGCAGGGCACCCACTCGCGCTGCTTGCCGCCCAAAAGCTGATAGACCGGCACGCCGAGAGCCTTGCCTACCACGTCGTGCAAGGCAATGTCGATAGCCGAAATCGCCGCAGTCAACACCCGCCCGCCTTCAAAGTATTGGCCGCGGTACATCTCCTGCCAGAGCCGCCCGATTTCGCGCGGGTCGCGGCCGAGCAAAAACTCTCGGTAGTGCCGCACCGCGCCTACTACGGCCAGCTCGCGCCCCGATAGCCCCGACTCGCCCCAGCCGTGGATGCCTTCGTCGGTCTCGACTTTGACGATGAGTTGATTGCGGTGGCCGACCCAAGTTGGATAGGCTTTGATGTCGCTGATTTTCATGAAATCTCCTCGTTGTTTAGAAGCGGTCTGACAACCCTTGGCGGCCATCGCAAGGGGAAAAGTATCCGCAGATGAACGCAGATGCGGGAAGACATGGCTTGGAGTACTCCCGGAATTTTCAGACGGATTCTTAGCGCAACAGCGCGACCAATTGTTCGTAAATTCCCGGCGCGGCTGCGACCAAGTCGCGGCCTTCCAATTCTTCCGGCAGTTCGCCTTCTACGGGATGCAAGTGACCGACGCGCGCGCCCGCCTCCCGCGCAATCAGAGCCGCGGCCGCCAAGTCCCAGGGCTTGAGTGCCTCGTAAAAGCCGTCGAGCCGACCCATTGCCACCCAGCAGAGATCAATGGCGGCCGAGCCGACGCGGCGGATGTCGCGGCAGTGTCCGAGGACGCGGCGCAAGCGATCCACCAGCGCCACTCTACCCTCGGCAGCGTAGGGGAATCCCGTGCCGATCAGGGCGCGGGATAGCTCGCTGCACTCGCTGGCCCGGATGGGCTGGCCGTTGAGATAGGCACCTGCACCGCGCCGGGCGGTAAAGGTCTCTTCTACAAACGGGCAGCGCACCACGCCGACCTGCACTTGGCCGCCTTCGGCAAAGGCAATGGACACGGCTACTTGCTGCTGGTTATAGGCGTAGTTGACGGTGCCGTCAATCGGGTCGATGACCCACAAGGGGCCGCGCAGTTGCGCCGGGTCTGTAAGGTGGGGCGAGGACTCTTCGGAGAGGATGTAGTGGTCGGGGAAGGTCTGTTCTATCTCGCTGCGGATGAGCTGGTCGGCCTGTAGATCGGCCGACGTCAACAGCTCAGTCCCTTCCTTGTAGCTCAGATCCAGTGCCCGGTCCGCCCGCGCTTGGGCGATTAGCACTCCGGCGCGCTGGGCGAGGTCTTCGGCAAATTCGAGCACCTCGCTCAACAGTGCGCCCCCAACTCCATCGGATACGGCGACAAGTTCTCCAAGCCGTCCTCGGTAATCAGGTACATATTTTCCAGCCGCACCCCTGCCCGCGCCTCGGGGATATAGGCCCCCGGCTCGACCGAGACCACATTGCCCACGCGCAAGGTGCCGCCGCGCTCCTTGTTGAGATCGGGCATCTCGTGCGCCCGCAGGCCGATGTTGTGCCCGGCGTGGTGGATCAAGCCGACGTCGGCCAGCTTGGGATGCTCGCGGATATAGGCGTCCATGGCCACTGCGCATTCGCTGCCGTCCTTGCCCGGCCGCAGATACTCGCCGACGCGGTCGTGAAAGCCCTTGACGTGTTCGAAGACGGAGTGCTGCACCTCGGTCGGCTCGCCCACTGCAAAGCTGCGACACAGATCGGCCCAATAGCCGCGGTACACCGACCAAGCGTCGATGACGTAGATCTCCCCGGCCTCGATCGGGCGATTGCGCGCAAAACCGCCCAACTCGCCGCACTGGTAGTCGCCGTCGTGAAAAACCTTCTCACCGGCCGCGAGATGCGCGGCCCGTTGCGCCGCCGCTAGCACCTCCAGTTCGTTGACGCCCGGAGCCATCGCCGCTTCCGCTGCGGCGTATGCTGCCAGATCGACCTGCACTACCTTGCGCAGTAGTTCGATTTCGTCGGGGTCCTTGACCTCCTGCATATCGGCGAGCAGGTCATCGACTGCGACCCATGCGGGCGTTTTGCCCAGCCCTTCCTCGATCGCCTGTCCCAAGCGGCGCGGCAAAAACTCGCTCTGCCAACCCAAGCGGCTAGCCGCTGGCTTTTTGGCCCGCAGCGTATCGACGATTAGCCTGCTTATCACCTCGCGCAGGTCGGGCGTGACCGTGCCGCCGACGCTGAGGGCAAAGGTGAAACACTCGTCGGCGCACGGCTCGCCTTCGTCGGTATGCGCAATCAGCAAGGACCGCCCATCGGCCCCCAGCCAAAAGATCGCCGGCGGGCCGGGGAATTCTTCGGGGATGATGATCCCGGTGAAGTAGTAGATTTCCTTCGGGTGGTTGATCACGGCCGCGTCGATGTCGAGTTCGGCCAGCCGCGCACACAGGCGCTGCTGCCGCGAGCGGCATCCTTCTTTGGTTAGCATCTCAATTTATCCTTACAGGTTACAGGTCTAAATAATGGGCGACCACATGGGTCGCCCCTACTGACGTTACGCACCCGGGTAGGGGGCGGTTTCAAACCGCCCCCCACAGCGGGAATCGGGCCGAAAACCAACCACGGTCACGTACTGCGTAACGTCAAATAGTAACCAACCGCATCGCCCCTGAAAAGCAATCGCGCCTTGAGCCTCCCGCTAGCTGCTCTGTATATTCTCAGCCCATTTCCAACGAAAGTGCATCCATGATTTCGATCCGACCCCTTCTGGCCGTCTGTCTGTTCCTCGCCCCGGTCTCAGCATCGAGCGAAGGTTTTCACGGCTTCGATCCGACGACTTACGACGGCCTGATGCTTCCGCCGGCAACGCTCCAGGCAATGGCCGCTGAAGCCGCGCAACACTCGCCCCCTAAAAACGGCAAAAACCTAGTCTTTGGCTTCGCCAACCTACAGCGCGACATCAGCTTTGGCATCAAGGTCGAAAAGAGTATCGAGCGCAATGCCGGAGTCGCTGGCATCGAACTGCTGATCGCCGACAACCGACTCGACGGGCCGACTGCTTTGGCCAACGCCGAGAGCTTTGCCCGGCGCCAAGTTGACTTCTGCATTGAGTTCCAAACCGACGTCAACTTCGGTCCGGCGATCATGCAGCACTTCAACCGCAAGCAGATCGGCGTGGTCGCCATCGACATCCCCATGCCGGGTGCCACCTATTTCGGCGCCAACAACCCCCGCTCGGGTTTTATGGGCGGCTCCTATCTGGCGCAAGCGGCCAAAGTGCGCTTTGGCGACCGGGCGCTTACCGAGGGGTACTTCGTCGTTGGCGAACTGCTGCAGTCGGGCGCGATCCCCGCCATGCGCACCGAAGGCCAGATCGCCGGTTTTCTCGCTTCGCTGCCCGGCTTCCCGCCCGAGCGCATCATCCGCATCGACACCAAGAACACGCTGCAATACTCCTTTCAGCAGATGAGCAACGCGCTCGGCCGCATTCCCCAAGGCGCGCCGATTTTGATCACCGCGATCAACGACCAATCGGTTTCTGGCATGTTGCGCGCCGTGCAGCAGCAGGGGCGCGGCGCAGACGCGCTGGTCGTCGGCAAGGGTGCCGACGAGTTGGAGACGATGGTCGCCGAGGAGCGCTTCATCGCCTCGGTCGCCTATTTCCCCGAGCGCTACGGCAACTATCTCATCCCGCTGAGCCTGATGCGCCTAGCTGGCCACGATGTGCCGCCGGCTGTCACCGTCGACCACGTAATGGTCCACCCGGCCAACATCTGTCAATTCTACCCTGAGTACGAATGCCAAGGCGAGCCGGGCTTCGACTACGTCTTCCCACAGGAAGCCTTTGTCGCACACTTGGCGACCCTGAAAAACAAGCCCGAACTCGCCGGCTACGAGCAGTTGATTCCCGATCACTAGCATGGGCCATATATAGCCATCCTAAATCATTCACGAGCCAAATTGTAGGGGCCAGAGATCGCTGGCCCCTACCTGCGAGGTGATCCGCAGATGGACGCAGATAGACGCAGAATTGTAGAGGCGCTCGCTCGCTCGCCCCTGTTGCAGATGGCGGGCATCTGCAAATCCTTCGGCAGCGCCCAAGTCTTGCGCGAGGTTGATCTCCGCTTAGATGCCGGGGAGGTCTTAGCGCTGCTGGGTGCCAATGGGGCGGGTAAATCCACGCTAGTGAAAATTCTCTGCGGCGTGTACAGTCGCGACGCTGGCACCGTCCGCCTCGACGATCAAGCGGTGCGCTACGACCGGCCCGAAGAGGCCATTGCCCACGGCGTCCGCTTTTTGCCGCAGGAAGTGTCGGTCTTGCCCGACCTCACGGTCGCCGAAAACATCCTCATCGCCGACCTGCCGCGCAAACGCTCGTGGCTTGGCAAGCAGGTAGATCGCCCAGCCCTGCGCGCAAAAGCGCAGGCACTGCTCGACCGGCTCGGCTGCGACCTCGATCCCGACGCGCCGGTACATCAGCTCTCCGCACCGCACAAGCGCCTAGTCGAGATCGCCCGCGCCCTCGCCGGCCAAGCGCGGGTCATCGTCATGGACGAGCCGACCGCTTCCCTCGCCGACCGCGAGGTCCAAGCGCTTTTCGCCGTCGTCGAGCGGCTCAAGGCGCAGCAGATCGGCATCATCTACATCTCCCACTACCTCGACGAGGTCTTCGAGATCGCCGACCGCATCACCGTGCTCCGCGACGGGCTAAACGCCGGCGACTTCGCCACTGCCTCTGCTTCGCGGCGCGACGTCCTCGACGCCATGCTCGGCACTACTGTTGATGAACTCTACCCGCCGCGAGGCACGAGCATTGGCGAGGTTGCGCTAGAGGTCGAAAACCTGAATTTGCCCGGTGCGCTCGACGGCGTGTCCTTTGCGCTCCACCGAGGCGAGATCTTAGGCGTCTTTGGCCTGCTCGGCTCGGGGATCGACCAACTTGGCCGGGCTATCTACGGCGCGCTGGGACCGCTGCCCGGTGCTCGCATTGCGCTCGGGGATACGCCCTATATCCCAACGGATCCGCGTCGGGGCCGCGACGCTGGCATCGGTTTCGTCGCCGCCGAACGCCAGCGCGAGGGCATCGTCCCCGACCTCGGCGTCAGTGCCAATATCACCTTGCCCTTTATCGACCGCTTCGCGCGCTTGCTCTCCGTGTCCAAGCCACGCGAAGCAAGCCACGCGCAAAGCTGGATCGACCGTCTGGGGATCCGCGCCGCCCACCTCGACCAACCGCTGCGCTTGCTCTCGGGAGGCAATCAGCAAAAGGCCTGCTTGGCCCGCTGGCTAGTCGAGGGCCTCAAGGTACTCATCCTCGAAGAACCGACCCGAGGCGTGGACGTGGGCGCTCGCCACGAGCTCTACTTGGCGCTGCGGCAGTGGACCCAACAGGGGCTCGCCGTACTCTTGATTTCCTCCGACGCCGAAGAAGTCGCTGGCGTCTGCGACCGCTCCATCGTGCTGGATCGCGGTCGCGTGTCCGGCCACTTTTCCAGCGGTGCAGACCCGGCCGACCTACTCCATTCTCCGACCGCGAAAGACCATCCATGAGCATTGCCGCCTTATTGAACCGCCCTGGTGCTGGCGTCGCCTTGTTGTTGGCATTCTACCTCTTGGTCGCCGTGCTCTTCAGCGTACTCTCACCTTGGTTTTTGTCCTTCGACAATATGGTGAGCATTGGGGCCAATATGGCCTTTATCGGCTTGATGTGCGCGTTGCAAACGCCGCTGATTATCGCCGGGGGCCTCGATCTGTCGGTGGCCGCGGTTGCCGGGCTGGCCGGGGTCGTCGTCGCGCTGCTTCACGCTGCGGGCGTCGGCATTGTCGCGGCCTGTCTCATTGCACTGGCGCTGGGCGGGGGCATCGGGCTTCTCAATGGTCTGTTGGTTGTGCGCCTCGGGCTCAACTCGCTGATCGCCACTCTGGGCACGATGAGCGTTGTCGGCGGGTTGGCCCTAGTTCTGACCGGCGGGCTGACTAAGCCGCTGATGGAACCCGGTTTCAACTGGATCGGCAGCGGCCAGCTTTTGCGGTTGCCGGTGCCGCTGGTGCTGATGCTGTTGGTTTATATCGCGCTCGGCTGGGTGCTCGCGCGGACCCGCTTCGGCCGCTTCGTCTATGCCGCAGGCAGCAATGCCGAAGCGAGTCGGTTGGTCGGCGTCCCGGTCGCCCGCACCCTGATGATCCTCTACGTCCTCTCCGGCCTCAGCGGCGCGGTCAGCGGCCTCATTCTCGCGGCCATGCTCTACGCGGCAGCACCCGACGCAGCGGGGCAGCATTTGTTGACGGTGATCGCCGCGGTGATCTTGGGCGGCACGAGTCTCTTCGGGGGGCGCGGTACGGTCTGGGGCACCTTGTTGGCAGTGCTCTTACTCGGCACCCTCAACAACGGGCTGACGCTGATGGATGTGTCGAGCTTCTGGCAGGATGTAACGCGCGGCGCAGTGCTTCTGTTGGCCGTCGGCCTCGACCAAGTTCGCACTCGCGCCGCGGGCGCTTGAGCAGTTTATTTCTAGTCCTCGACCGTGTCGCCCTGCCGGTACGAGCCCAAGATGCGGACGAATTCGGCAGTGTCCTGAAGTTGCTCCACGGCTTGGGCGCAAACCGCCTGCTCCAAGTGGCCTTCCAAATCGAGGTAGAAGACGTATTCCCAAGGCCGCTCGGGCATGGGCCGCGACTCGATTTTGAGCAGGTTGATGCCGCGCTCGGCAAAGGCCGCGAGGCTCCGGCACAGTGCGCCCGGCACGTGCTTTAGCGCAAAGACTAGCGTGGTCTTGGCAGGCTCAGCCGGTGCTGACACGGCGCATCGGTTCACCACCAAAAAGCGCGTAAAATTGTGCGGGGCATCCTCAATGCCGGGAACGAGGATCTCCATCCCGTACGCAGCGGCGGCGCGCGCTCCGGCAATGGCCCCGCGATCGCGCGCGCCGCTAGCGGCCAGCTCTTTGACCGCTCCAGCCGTATCATCCGTTGCTATCGTCTGCGCATCGGCCAACGAGTGGATGAAGCGAGTACACTGGGCCAAGGCGGGCGGCTGCGACGCAATGTAGCGGATGTCCGCTAGCTGCACGCCTCGGTTGACGATGAGGTTGTGGACGATGCGCAGCTTAATTTCGCCGACGATGTGTACGTCGCTCTGCAGCAACAGATCGTAGTTCTCGTGAATGCTGCCCATCAGCGAGTTTTCGATGGGCACGACTCCGCAGGCGCAAGACCCGTCTTCCACCGAGGCGAAAAGCGCCTTGAAATTGGGCTGTGGTGCCAGTTGTGTCTCTGGAGAAAAATAGGCCCGCGCCGCCGCCTCGCTGAACGACCCGGCGTGCCCTTGGATGGCCACTGGTCCGCACGTCTCTGCTCGCTTCATGTTTTGATCCGCAGATGGACGCAGATAGACGCAGAATAGGATGCACAGGACGATCCTCCGCTCAAACTGTTCAAATCATTCCGCATTGCTATATACTCAATCCTCCTTCACGGTCCCGGTTTGGACATTTGCTTGGTCGTACTCCTTTTTCCATTTCAGATAGCCAAAGACGATGATAACCAGATATGCGATAAACAACAAAGCGGTCAGGTAGAGCCCTCGGCTGTAGTACAGATAAACCGAGACGCTGTCTATGACAAACCAGTACCCCCAATTCTCCAAAATTTTCTTTGTCACCATATAGGTCGTCACCACCGCATACCAAGTGGTGAAGGCATCGACATAGGGCAATGCTGCCTCTGTATTTTCGCTCAGAAGATACCCGGATGTCACCACAATAGCACCCGTTGCAACAATGACCACAATGTGCTTTTTGAGCGACCACGTAGAAATGGGCAGCGTTGCGGATTGATCGGTGGGCTGCCGCCATTGGTACCAGCCATAAACCGCCATGCCCAAGTAGTAAATCTGTAGGGCCGATTCTAGGAACAGATTGACATCGAAGAAGACGTAGATGTAAATCGCGGTACTGACGAAAGCCGCGCCCCAACACCAGATGTTTTCCCGCGCCGCCAAGACCAAGTAGAGAATGGCCAAGACGACAGCCGGCACCTCCCACCAAGAGGTCAGTTCCAGCGTTTGGAGTATTGCAGGGGTTTCCATTTTAGCTGCACCAGCGTTCCTACATCAATCCGCAGATGGACGCAGATGGACACAGATATAGTAGAAACGAAACGATCTGCCTCTCGAATCGTTCAAGGTCTATATTTCCTTTCGTACGCGTGTAAGGCAATGCTTGCGCGTATCGTGGGTTCTGCTCAGTATATCGCCTCATTTTACATTAACATTGCAATCGACGGAGCGATTCATGCACCAGATCACCGACGCCCAAAAACAGCAATTCAAAGAAGAGGGCTATTTCATCCTCGAAAACGCCATCCCCGACCATCACCTCGATCTCCTGCGCGGCGAGTGCCAAGCCTTCATCGACAAAGCCAACGCCCGGATGGACGCCGAGGGCACGGATTCCTTGGGCCTCAATCACCGCAACAGCCGCTACTTTGTCTCCAATTGCTTCCGTGATCAGCCGCGCCTGCGCGAATTCCTCTTCAGCCCCCTAATGGCTGACATCTGCCAAGCCACCCTAGGCGACGACGCCTACTTGTTCTGGGAGCAATACGTGGTCAAAGGTGCCGAGGCCGGCATGAAGTTCTCCTGGCACCAAGACTCGGGCTACGTCGGCTACCCGGATCACAAGCCGTATCTAACCTGTTGGTGCGCCCTCGACGACATGTCCGAGGCCAATGGCACCGTCCACTTACTGCCTTTTTCGCGCTCGGGCATTCGCACGTGGGTCAAGCACATCCGCGAGGAGGGGAGCAACGATTTGATCGGCTATTTTGGCAGCGATCCCGGCGTCTCAGTCGTCGCTCCGGCCGGCAGTATTGCCGTCTTCACCAGCGTCAATTTTCACTCCAGCGGCACCAACACCACCAACCAGATGCGCCGCGTGTACTTGGCCCAGTACTCCTGCGAGCCGCTGACCTCGGCCGATGGCAGCAAACTCTGGGGGAATGCCGAGCCTTTTCTCAAGGCGGGTGAGTTGGTCGTTGGCCAACCGCCGCCCGAGCTCACCAAGTCCGCTCCTTGAGCAGCTCTTGGATGGCGGCGCGCGGCACGGGCAGTTCGTCGATATGGCTCTCTAACCAGCGCGAGAAGTCCTCCTCAATGGGATCGGACCAGCGGGTGTCGATCTGGCCGGGCGTGTATTTGCCTTCGGCTAGACGCTGTTTGCCAAAGCGGTCGCGGAGCGAGATCAGCTCGGAGGTCTTGACCACCTGTTCGGCTAGATGGGGCGGTATAAAGACGACGCCATCGTCGCGGCCGAGGACTACATCGCCGGGCATGACTGTCGCGCCGCCGATGCGCACCGGACAGTTGACTCCGGTCAGCATGATGGTGGGCGAGGCAAAGGTGGGGTGAAAGCCGCGCACAAAACTGGTGAAATGGGGCAGTTCTTGGATGCCGTCGATATCGCGGACGGACGCGTCGTGGACCACTCCGTTGCCCGAATTGGCGTAGATGGCGGTGGCGAGGTTGTCGCCAATGACGGCACCTTGATCGATTTTGCCGAACACGTCGGCCACGTACACGTCTCTGGGCACCAGCATATCAATGGGCCACGAGATCTGGTCGCCAATGCAGCCGGCCCGCTCCCCTTTCTCTTCCATAACCTGACGCATGACGGGTCGCCGCGGCATGTACATAGCCGTCAGGGCGCGGCCCACCAGCACTTGGCCGGGGTGTGTGCAAACCCAGCCATCTTCGTACTGCCAGTTGTAGCCGGGGCCGCGTATGACGCCCCAAGCCTGGGTAATGCTGACGTTGCGCATGCGCTCGAGAATGTCGTCGGGCACCTTGGGGCGGCCGTCGGTAAAGCGCTCGCCCTCCCACTCCGGGGTGTACTCGATTAGCTCTTCTGGGGACATGTTCAAGGGAGCAAATTTTTCCATAGCAGTGCTTTCTCTTCGTTGAAGTTTGTGCGGAGCCGTTCCTACTTTCCCTTCCACACTGGCTTCCGCTTCTCGGCAAATGCCTTTGGTCCTTCGATAAAGTCCTCTGACTCATACATGCGCTCGGCCAGCGGAAAACGCGTGTTGACTGCCTCCCACAGCGGCAGTTCCAACCCCTGCACAGCCGCCTCTTTCCCCGCCTGCAAGGCCAAGGGCGCACACGCCAAAATCGCCTCCACCCACTGCTCTGCGGCCGCTTGCAGGCCCTCGGCTGGCACCACTTGGTTGACTAGCCCAATCCGCCGCGCTTCCTCCGCCGAGATGAGTTCGCCAGTCAGTATGAGCTGCATGGCTGCGCTCCACGGCAGCCGCCGGACCAGCTTGTGGATGCCCCCGGCGTCGGCCAGCAATCCGCGCCGCACCTCGGGCAACCCCAATTGCGCGTGCTCGGCCGCCACCACCAAATCGCACCCCAAGACCAGCTCCAATCCGCCGCCCACTGCATAGCCATTGACCACGGCCAACAGCGGCTTATAGCAGTCGCGGCCCCGCTGAAAGCCCCGCGCAGCCCCACTGGCCTCGGCGCGGTTGTGGCTGCGCGCGGCCTCGCCTGCTTCAGCCCGCCACTTCAGGTCGGCACCAGCGCAAAACGCCCGCTCGCCGCTGCCGGTCAAAACCCCGACCCAGACGCTGTCATCGTCGCGGATCCGCTCCCAGGCGTCAGCTAGTTCCTCGGCCATGGGCGGATGTATGGCGTTGAGAACCTCGGGGCGGTTGAGGGTGACCGTGGCGACGTGGTCGCGCTGTTCGTAGCGGATGAACTCGTAGTCGGTCATTGCTCAAGACGGTACTTCGACTAGGCTCCCCGATTCGGCGGCCTGCTTCAATGCCTGTAGCGCGGCTACGTTCTTGAGGCCGTCTGCGGGAGGAAATTCGGGAGCTTTACCTTGGAGAATGCAGCTAGAGAAACGCTCTAGCTGCACCTGAAAGCGGTCCGGCCCGGAGAAGGTCTCTACGCGCTCGTCGTTGCCGATGGCGATGTACACCGTGGCCTGTTCGTCGAACATGTTGGGCACGCGGATCGCGCCGTGGCTGCCGACGACCTCCAACACGCAGCGAAACGGCCCCTCCATGCCAGCCGCGATATAGGCGATGTGATCGCCGGGGAAGCGCAACAGTCCGGCTAAGCTCGCATCCACGCCGTTGCGCAGGTGCTGAAAAGCCTGCGCGGCGACCGGCTCGGCATTGAGCACAAAGCGCACGGCGCTGACGCAGTAGCACCCAGCGTCCAAGAGTGCGCCTCCGCCCAATTTTTTTTGCGCCCGGACGTCGGAGGCCCAATTGCGGATGCCAAAGGTCAGCTCGGCCCGCGCTAATTTCACTTCGCCGATCTCCCCCTGTTGCACCAGCCGGCGCGCGCACTGCAATTGCGGGTTGAGGCGGTGGGTAAAAGCCTCGACTAGGAGCACCCCGTTGGCTCGGGCTGCGTCGATCATCTGCCGCGCCTGCGCCACAGTCACGGCGAGCGGTTTTTCGCAGAGAATGTGCTTGCCCGCCTGCGCCGCCTTGACCGTCCACTCGCAGTGCATGCTATTGGGCAAGGGGTTGATGATCGCGTCGATTTCGGGATCGTCCAACACGGCTTGGTACGAGCCGTACGCCTTGGCAATGCCGTATTGGGCCGCGCTTGCTCCGGCCTTGGCTTGGTCCCTGCTCGATATGGCCGCGATCTCGGCATTGCCTATGGCCTGCGCGGCCGGCAGGTGGCGGTTGAGGGCGATCTGGGCGGTGCTCAATACTCCATAGCGCACGATGTCAGGCATGGGGTCTCCTGTGCAATCAGAGAATGACGTCCTGTGCGCGCAACGCGGCAATCTCGTCGTCCGCATACCCGGCATCGCGCAGCACGGCCTCGGTGTGTTCCCCGGCTAAGGGGGCGGGTGCAGGGGCTGGGGCTGGCGTCCCCGCTAGCCGCAGGGGCGTGCCGACGTGGCGCATAGCACCCACCTGCGGATGTTGGACTTCGACGAGCATCTCGTTGACCGCGAGTTGAGGATCTGCTAGGGCCTCGGCTGTCGAGCGCACCGGTGCGACGAGGATATCCTTGGCCTCCAGCAGCGGAATCCACTCGGCGTTCGTTTTCTCTGCAAAGATCGGCGCGAGCCGCTCCCGCAGGGCCTCGCGGTTATCCACGGCTGCGGCGAGCGTGGCAAAGCGCGGGTCCCCGACGAGCCCTTCAATTTCTAGGGCCTCCTGCAAATCGCGCAATAGTTGGTCAAAGGGACGGAAAAGCGCGGTGACCATCAAGAAGCTGTCGGCCGTCTCGAACACCGCGCCGTCGAGCGGGTTGCCGCGCGGATGCGTCGCGCCTCCCGAGCCATCGTCTTCCCCGTCGTCGCCCAAGTTGAGAATTTTGGTCGTCGCCCAAGCCTGCATACTCATCATGCCGTCGAGGAGCGAGGTTTCCACGTATTGCCCGGTGCCGGTGCGTTCGCGGGCCAAAAGCGCGAGGAGAATGCCCTGCGCCAGCAACATGCCGCCGTTGAAGTCGGCGACCGTATAGGGCAGGCGTTGGGGCGTGCCGTGGGGGCCGACGAAGCGCGCCGCTACGCCGCTCAGTGCTTGGGCCATGGACTCGTGGCCGCCCTTGTTGCGCTCACTGTACGGGCCTTGGGAACCATAGCCCGAGCCAACGGCATAGATGAGCCGTGGGTATTCCTCTCGCAGCGCAGTGTAATCCAGCCCTAGCTTGGCCATGACGGAGCCGGAGCGAAAGTTGTGTACCAGCACGTCCGTGGTTTCTAGCAGGCGATGGACGATCTGACGCCCAGCGGACTTCTTGAGATCGACGATTAGGCTTTTCTTGGAGCGGTTGAGGCTGGCAAAGGGCAGGCTCTGCTCCTTTATCCACGGTCCGAAGGCGCGGGCTAGGTCGCCGCCGGGGCGCTCTATCTTGATGACTTCGGCACCGTGCTCGGCCAAAACTTGGGTGGCGGCTGGGCCGAAGATCACTTGGGTAAAGTCGAGGACGCGGATGCCGTCGAGTGCGGGCATGGGTATTCTATGGCTCCTCTCCCTGTACGCCACAGTTAGGCTGTAGATATTGCGTCGAGAAGCGCGTCATGGATTTTCTGGTTGATGCGTCCTGCTCGAAATAACTCATTGAGTTTATCCTGCGCGTCTGTTGCTGAAATGCCATTCTGCCGAAATGCCATAATAACCTGCCCTGCAATGCCTGAGACACGTATCCCCATACTCTGTGCAACACGGCGTCCGACCGTTTCCTCAATGAGGAGAGGCAACTGTAATTCAAGCGCAAGTTGTATCGCCTGTATCTCTCCATCGTGCAACCTTTCTGCTCCTGAAATAGCGAGAGTTTGTGATACGGGACGAACCTCAATGAGGTCAGTGATGTTGTAGTAATGCAGGTACTCCTGTGGGTCCACAAATTGTCCTTCTGCTACTTCGTCGAGCACAGCAGGGGGAATAATCAGCTTCTCGTATAAACAGCGGATGAAGTTGTATCCTTGATTGAGCTTCTCCAACGAGATCAACGGCCCGGTATTACTCACAGTCTGCTGCACGGTGCCCTCATGCACACAGTTCTACATCTATAGTCTCCTGCGTATCCGCCAAGACAGAAAACCCGAACTGTGGCAGCAGTTCCTCGAACGCACGACGAGAAATCCCGAGCGTGAGACATGCTTCTTTCTCGGAGAGTTTTCCCACGTGATAGAGTGTTACCACCAATGCTTCCTTGAGATATGCTTGGTCAAGATCAACAAGCGCAGCCGTGTCAGGCAAGTCTAAAGAGATTTCCATATTGGACCTCACTCAGCTTTCTGTCTTAGACTCAGGCAGTTCGACGAGGATGAAATAAGTTTCGGGATATAAGTAGTCTTCCCTCGATTCATCTACGACTCTCAAATATCCCCCTTGGGCCACTTCTGCATCGGGCAGAATCTGGTATATTTTCCGCTTCTCCAAATCCTCGCATTCGCTGTTTTCGATACACAGAGCGAATCGAGATTCTGATGGTTTCTCTTTCATCGTCATCTTTGCACATTGGATATTATATCCGTCCAAGCAGACAATCTCAAGTCTGCTCTATGAGAGAACACGGTTAGGCCGAGAGCTTGCCGTCCGTAGTAATTAGTATCTACATTGGAAGACATGCACGCCATGACCCAACCCCTCGCCCAAGCTGTCCTCACTCCCGAAGATCAAGCATTTTTTGAACAGCAGGGCTATCTCCTCGTCGAAGATGCCCTATCGCCCGACGTGCTTGCTGAGATCAACGCGGCCACCGATGCGCTCTACGCGCGCGACACCGACGCCGACCAGCTCGAAAAGAGCGGCAAGCTCAACATGCGCAACTGCATCGTCGAGCACCCTGCCTTCCTCCAGCTTCTCGACTGGCCCGCCACGGTCCCGCTGGCGTGGCAACTCCTCGGCTGGAATATCCAGATGCTGACCTCGCACTTGATCGTCCTGCCTTCGGGCGACGAGCCGGCTGAAGACGAGAAAAACAAGCTCGGCTGGCATCGCGATGGCGGCACCTCACCCCGAGATATGAGCGAGCCGCATCCGCGAATTCTGCTCAAGATCGCCTATGCCCTCAGCGACCAGACCGCCCCGGCCTCGGGGGCCACTTGGATCGTGCCCGGATCCAACCGTTTGCTCGGACGCCCGGCCACGGACCCCACTACTGGTTTGCCGTACGGCGCACAGGCGATGAATATCCGCGCTGGCTCGGCCTTCCTATTCGAGCAGCGCACCTATCACTCCATCGGCCACAACTGGGCGGGCTTCCCGCGCAAGACCGTGTTCTTTGGCTATGGTTATCGCTGGGTCAAACCCATGGACTACATCGCCATGCCCGACAAACTCGTCGCCCGCTGCAATCCGATCCAAAAACAGCTCATCGGCGTCGTCGGAGATCCCCTGAGCTACTACTTACCCCAAGACGAGGACGTGCCGCTCAAGGCGCTCGTCGAAACGGAAGCTAACCAATAGAGGAGTACACATGGATACCGCACGCGCACTAGACGCCTTGGGTGCCCACCAAGGCGTGCTGACCGAGCAGAACAGAAACGATCTCGACGAGAAGGGTTATACGGTACTCCCGGATGTTATCGACGACGAGTGGCTTGAAGCACTGCGCACCCATTTCGAGGAACTGTGCGAGAAAGAAGGGGTTCACGCCGGTATTGAAGTCCATCAGGAGCAGGGCACTCGCCGCCTCTCCGACCTCTGCAACAAGGGGCCGGCCTTCGACCGCGTCTATACCCATCCCAAAGTGCTGGCCGCTATCCACCACGTCATCGGTCGCCCCTTCAAGCTCTCCTCGCTCAACGCCCGCGATGCCCTGCCCGGCGAGGGATTACAGGGGCTGCACGCCGACTGGGGAGCAGACTACGACGGCCAGTTTCACGTCTGCAACTCGATCTGGCTGCTGGACGATTTCAGTGAGGAAAATGGCTGCACTCGGCTGGTGCCCGGCTCGCATAAGGGTCAGCACCCGAGCAAAGTCCTAACAGACGCACAAGCACCCCACCCCGACGAAGAGCTGCTCATCGCCCCGGCCGGCACGGTCGCCATCTTCAACAGCCACATGTGGCACGGCGGCACCCTCAACCAGAGCAAGGACCTGCCGCGCCGCGCCATGCACTGCTACTTCACCGCCCGCGAGCACGGCCAACAGCTCAACCAGCGCGAGTACCTGCGCTACGAGACCTGGAAGCGCATCTCGCCAGCGGCGCGCTATATCCTCGACGTGGATGTGGATTAGTTTGCGGCCACTTGCTTAACTCGTTCGACTAACCCCGAGGAGGGAAATGAATCTCTCACATCCAGTCGTTGACCTGTGCATCGTGTGCAGCAACTTTGAAGAATCGCTGACGTTTTACCGAGACATATTGGGATTCGAGGTGGTGCTCGACATCGACATCCCCGAAGACCTAGCGACGGGGATCGGGCTAGCGCCGCAAGGCTTCAGGCAGGTGCGCCTGCAGGCGGGCGAAACGCTGATCAAGCTGATGGATATTGCCGCGCCGCCACCGCAGCGAACTTCCCAATTTGCCGCTGGGGTGCGCTGGCTCACCTTCTTCGTCGCCGACGTGCAGGCCGAGTGCGCCGCATTGCAGGCCAAAGGCGTGGAATTTCTGTCCGAGCCTATGGCCGCCCCGGATACGCCGGGCGTCGTCTGTACCCTAGACCCCGACGGGATACTCATCGAACTCGTGCAACGGTGAGCATCCTCGACCGCTTCTCCCTCCTCAACCGCAAGGCACTGGTCACTGGCGGCGGCTCTGGCATTGGGCAGGCCCTCGCCGTCGCCCTCGCTGAGGCGGGCGCGGATGTGGCCATTGCCGACATCGATTCCGCTGGTGCTGCTGATACCTGTACTCGGATTGAAAACCTTGGTCGTCAGACGCTAGCCATCGCTACAGATGTCACCGCCAAGGACCAAGTCGAAAACATGGTCCATACTGTCCTCGCCGCTTGGGATCGGCTGGACATCGGCGTCAACAGCGCTGGCATTGCCTTGCGCGGCCCCATCGAGGACATCAGCGAGGCCGATTGGGACCGAGTCCTCGACCTCGACCTCAAGGCCGTTTTCCTCTGCTGTCAGGCCGAGGGCCGCGCCATGCTGCAGCGAGGTTCTGGCTCGATCATCAACGTCGTCTCGATCTCGTCTCACGTCGTCAATCGCCCCCAACTGCACGGCCACTACAACGCGGCCAAGGCGGGTGCCTACCAGCTAACTAGAGTGTGCGCCGCAGAGTGGGCCGCGCGCGGCGTCCGCGTCAATTCCATCAGCCCCGGCCACACGCTCACTCCCATGACCGCCCACGCTGAAGACGATATGAAAAACGCTTGGCTCGCCAACACGCCGATGGGCCGTCTAGGCGTCCCGGCCGACTATCAGGGTGCCGTCGTCTTCCTCGCTTCGGACGCCTCTGCGTACGCGACCGGCCACGACTTGGTCGTCGATGGCGGGTATACGCTCTGGTGAGGCTAATTCCTATTTTGTCAGTCGGAGTGCACCCCTTGCGGCTGAGAGCGCCTAATCCAATCAACGCAGCAGCATGAGTTTGCGCGTCAAGACCGTCCGTCACCAGTCGATACACTCCACCTTATCCGACGGGCTAGAAATTATACATCAGGCTCAGATCAATGAAGCTGTCGCGTCGGGTCTCGTAGTGGATATCCGCTTGGTCGATATTGAGGAGATAGATCGCCTCTAGGTTCGCGGACCACTGGTCAGCGATGCGCCGCTCCAATGCGACGGCCAGTGCGCGGGTAGAACGGTCCACATCCCCCAGCATACTAGCGATAATTTCGCTGCTCTGAACATCGTTGAACGCAAGGCGCGCGGCGCAGAAGAGATCGTTTTCGAGCGTATTGGGCGAGCGGCTTGGGGTTGCATTGCGGCCGCGCCCGTCGTAACTCCATTCGCCGAGCAAACTGAGATCGGCAGCCGAGCCAAATGCAGAGTAGAACGTGTACTCTCCGCCAAAAACGGCAGCAACGTAATCCTCTTCCCTGCCGACAAGGTTGCGAGCGCCAGCGCGCTGAATGGCCTCCAGTTTGAACAACCAAGAGCCGACCGTTAGCTGGGCATCCAGTCCAAACTGGCGGATCTGCGCGTAGTACTGACCTAAAGCTGGCGTGCCGCTAGAGTCCAAGATCAGCTTCAGAGCAGGCTCTCGGCTGGTGCCGTTGAATGCGCTCACACCCATATCGAGAAGTCCAAAACTGTGACTGTAGCGGGCGGCGAGATCCACGTGTCGCTCCTTGGCCGTGCTCTCGTACTCGACATGTTCGTCTTCTACCACGAGCGGGAGACGCAAACGACCCGCTCGGCCCGGAAAGGTGCGGGCGCGGTGATAGGGCAGCCCCAGTATTTCCATCACCCCCCAATCGCTAGACCAAGTGAAATGGACCATGGGTTGCCCCAACTTGGCCTCTCCGGCCGGATGTTCGACGAAATCGACTTGGTTGACGATATCGACCAAGTGCTGCGATTCGGTGACGCCCCAAAACACCTGATCGACGCCCACGCGCAGTTCCCATTCGCCGTCGCCGATTTCACCGAATAGCAGCAAATAGGCTTCGCGCAGGTCGGCATGGGTGCGGCGTGAGTCAGTGTTGTCGTAGCGAAAGAACGGAGTGAAAGTGAGGCTTCTACCCGCGGCGTCTTCAAGGTAGAGTTCGGGCACCGCAACAAAGCCGCTCGCATGGGAGCGTTGGCCGGGGTGAGCGCCGACTTCGGGGAACCAGCGGCTTTCGGCGTTCAAGCGCCCGGAAAATTCGTGGTCAATCTCGATTCCGGCCCGCGCCTCGACGGCAAAGACCAAGACCAAAGTCCAGACAGCGCCGAAAGCCGCACGGAACAGCATCAACGCGCCCGTTTCAGCCCGGTTCGCGTAAAATCGCGGTCGTCGAGGTCTGTTTGGAATTGAAAATCCGACCAGGTCAGCACGGTGCTTTTCCCAGTTAGATGATTTTCCATCGCCATCTCGCCAGCGCGCCAGTAACGCTCCAAGTACTGCTGGTAATTCCCCAGCGTGAGCGTCTTCAAATGGGCATCCTTGCGGTCGTAGTACTCCACTTTCCACACGCGCAGTTCATCCTTGTCGCGCCAGACCACCTGACGGCTATAGCCGGATTTTTTATCCACGGGAACGCGTTCGGAGACCGTGCAGGTCAAATCGCCACAAGGCTCGTCGCGCAGATAGCGGTAGGTGAATTTCTCCACGGCCTCGGCGGTCAGGTCTTCATAGGCAAATTCGCTCCCCATAAAGGAGCCGGACCGGTTCGACGAACTAATGCGCTTGACTCGCTTCAGAGCGGGTAGGTAGAGCCATTGATCGTCCGCGCTTTCCCGATGCGCGTGAATGAGCAGCGCCGTTCCTTGGACATCGCGCGGCTCATCGAACACAAACAGGCTCTTGTCGCCATCGTCGGAGACTTCGAGAACCTTTACCCGGAGCTGGCGTCGGCTCTCTTGCCCGTGCTTGTTGCGCAGCACCATGGTTTGTTGGGCCGTAAAGTTGCCAAAACCTGCCTCGCGAGCGCGGGAATCCTGGGCGATTTTCAGTCCTGTTTCCTCGGGGGTAGGACTTTCGGAGTGAACAGGTGCCGCGCTGAGACAGAAAATGATCAGACAAAGCGCGAAAAACGGCAGCATGAGTCGCGTGGAAATCATGAATTTCTCCGGTCGATGGCAATCAGCAGCGTTGGCAGGAGGAGGAAATCAGCGACAAGCGCGAAGATAATCGTGATCGTGACCAAAAGTCCGAGCGCCCAACTCACCTCAAATCCCGATGTGGCAAACACCAAAAAGCCTACCGACAAAACCGCGGTCGTCGTCCATAAAGCGTGACCCACCATGTGAAAAGCAGATCGCACAGCCTCGGGTGCAGGCAGACCCTCCCGCCGCGCCTTCAGATATTTGCTCAAAAAATGAACTGTATCGTCCACGACAATGCCGAAGACAACGGCGATGACCACGGAGGACGCAATGCCTACGTGGCCGACGAGATAGCCCCACAGGCCGAAGCTCATAATGGCGGGGATAAAATTGGGCAGCAGACTGAGAAGCCCGAGCCGCACGCTCTTGAAAATCCAAATCAGGATAAACGAAATGAGCACCATGGCTGTGATCGTACCCCGCAACATGCTGTTGATGTTGCGCAGTGACAGGTGGGCAAAAACGACGCTCAGGCCCGATGCTTCTTGGGCAAAAGCGGGGGCATTGGCGCGGAGCCAGACCTGGGCGCGCTCGTCGAGTTCGCGTATATCGCGCGACCACGCATTTTTGGTCGTCACGACTAGGCGCGTAGCGGATTTGGCGACATCAATGCGGTCGTTGAGATCGCTGCCAAACGGCAGCGAAAGCTCGTAGAGCAACAGGTACTGCGCCGCGAGGTCTGGGTCTTCAGGCAGGCGATAGAAGGCTGGATCGTCGCCGTGCATGTTTTTGTTGAGACGCTTCATAATGTCCGAAAACGCTTGGACGTGAGTCACTTCGGGTTGCTGTCGGTACCATTCGGCGAACGCATCGACCTTGCGCAAATAGTCGGGATCGGTGATGCCGCCTTCGCGCCCGGCACTCAGCGAGTATTCCAGTTTGTCTAGACCGGTCAGATTATCAATGACATAATCCGTATCGCGCCGGAACTCGTACCGGTCATCAAAGTACTGCGCCATGTTGTCGCTTAGCTCAATGCGGGGAATGCCGATTATTAGCACGACGATCACCAAGGAGACGGAGATGAGCAGGAATGTTCTCCGCGCGATGACAAAGTCGGCGAAGCGGTCGAAGAAGGCCGTCCCCTCGGACTGGACGCGGCGTGCGCGCAACGGCAGAATCGACAGCAATGCTGGCAGGAGCGTCATGGTGTACACGAGAGCGCACAATACGCCAAACGCCACGTAATTGCCCAAGACGTGGAACGGCGGCGAATCCGAGGCATTCAGGCTGAGGAATCCAATCGCCGTGGTGACCGAGGTGATGAAGACCGGATAGGCATTGATGCGAATCGATTCGACAATCGCCGCGTTTCTATCCAGACCTCGCCTCATACCCAGTAAAACACTCGTGACGACGTGGATCGAATCCGCGATAGCGATCACCATAACAATGATCGGCACGCCGGCGTTGGTAGGGCTGAACACCACGCCATTCCACCCGGCGAATCCCAAGGTCGTATTGACGACAAACACCAGCACGGCGACAATGGCCACAGTGCCTAAAATCGAACGGAGGAGAATAATGGTGGCACCTACGATGATGAGAAATACAATAGGTGTCAGGGTCTCCATGTCGCTCTTGGTAACATCGGAGAACGCCCGGTGCATGACGACATCACCGGTCATGTAATAATCAATGTCCGGGTGGCTCGCGCGGGCCTCGGCTAGGACCGAATTGAGATAGTCGGTAATTTCGATCACGGCCTGATCTGGGTTTTCGGGCAGGATAAAATTGATAGCCACCCCGGCCGTGCGTCCGTCGTGAGCGACCAGACGTCCAGCGATTTCGGTAGCATTCAACGCAATCTTTTCGATGCGCACCACATCGGTATCGCTCAGTGCAGATGCGTCCTCGACGAGCGGAGCGACGACCAAATCGTCCTCGAGTGCTTCGCTGTGAGTATAGTTGGTAAGAGAGTTGACGCGACTGGAATAAGGCGCGCGCCATGCAGCCTCGGTCAATTCCTCAATCGCGCCAAGCGCCTCGCGGGTAAACACCGAGCCATCTCGGGGCGCAATGGCAATCAGCGCCGCATTGGAGACGGAATACGTGTTTTCCAGGGCGTCGAAAGCGGCGAGTTGTGGATTGTCTTTGCTGAATAGAACGCGATAATCGTTGGTAACAGTGATGAAGCGAGCACCAGCCGTGATGGCGAGCATGACCAGCGTTGCCAGCACGACGACCAGCCACCGACGGCGCAGAATGGCAGCGATACAGCTTTCCAATTGCATAGGCGTTTTCTAAAGCGTCGAATGCGACGAGTTGAGGATAACAGAATGCGATTTCACCAACGCGACGCGTCGCCGTGTAGCTCGTCGGGCAGTCGGTAACTGATCCCCTCTTCATCGAGCACAGATATGTCGAGCATGGTCATAAAATTTTGCGTACGCAGACCTTTGGCACGCTGCCCAGATCCCCTAAGGGCATCAATAACTTCTTGGATTCTGCGCCGCAGCCGCAAATACACCAACGCCCCGGTCGTCCGACTTTTTGGGAACATGAGTTGGTCGGCCAGCTCGTCTCCGAGCAAGGCGCGCGAAAGGCGGTATCCATAGCTAAGCAGGGCCTTGCGCTCGTCTTTGTCTTCAATGCCAATTACTAAGGGAGCCGAATTAATCACTGAGTTGGCCATAGCAATGGCTTCCACGCCGAAGGGCGGCTCGCACATATAGCCCACGCGGAATATCTCGCGGGCCTCGGCCTCATCGCGGAACAATAGCGCGTCGGGCACTCCCATTAACCAAGCGGTGTAGCGCCAGATTTGCATAAAGCTATCGCGCTCTTCGTCGTTCAGCCGCGCTCCAATCCTCCCGGCGGCCCACAGCATCATTCCAGAGAAGTTACAGGACGCGAGCGCAATATGGGCAGCACTCAGCGGCATTCCGTGCGCTTCTTGATCCCAATCTTCAGAAGCGAGCAACTGTTGCCTGACCCGCGCGTGTACCAGCCGGATGCGGACGGACAGTTTCCAGCCCTCGCCATGCCGCTCTAGGCCGCCTGGCAACATGATCTCTAAGAGATGGCGGATATTCTGCCGCAACCGCCGCACACCCCGATCAGTCAGCCTCCCCGTAATGAAGAACGATTGGCTGATTAGCGTCGTGAAACCCCGGACAATGATATCAGTGACAAACGCGGTGAGAAATAGGTCTGAATAGGCGTGGAATTTGCGGCATCCAGCATATACTACCTCGGGATCGAACCACTCCGGCGGAGTCCCAATCTGATCAAAGAACTCCCCCACTGCCGGCGGTGTAGCGCGCAAAGCCTCTTCATCCTCATCCATCCCGGCCCTGATGAACTCGGCCTGCTGCTCTTGGTCGGCGGCAGCTATTGCATTGACCAAGGCATCGGCTTCCGGATCGCCGATGAGCGTGTACTCGATGTACTTATCGGCAAGCTCAGGGTTGGACGCGCGGGCCTTTTCGTATCCGGGCTGGTATGCAACAGGTATCCTCATGGGTTTATGAATCCCTATTTACTATTCCCATTGTCCGCTTGCCATAAGGCGTTTCATTTCGGCAATGCCACTAGACACCTTTCGTGCGTGCTGATTCACAGCGCGTTTCTTAACCCGGCCCGGGTAAGATATAGGCTTTCTGAGTTGCGGCGTTGAAGGAATTGGGGCCGTTAGCGACCAGCTCAAAGGCCACCGGCTTGGACGCCGCACCGGTCACCGTCGCCGATGCCTTCGGACACCTTCAGCATGTCGTCGCGCACGTTTACATGTGGGGTGGGTTTAGCTGATATAAAAAGGTGAAACCCGTCCTTTTCTGGCTTCAAAAGACGATAAGTCCCTACTTAAAAGAAGTCAACGACGAAATCTATTTCCATTTGACCAGTAGCGATTTCCCAACTAGCGACCTCTGCTGGGAGTGCCGCATTGCAATGTACGCCTACGACCACTCAATTCTTTTTGTCCCTGTTGAACGGATTGGGTGCGTTCTGCGCCAACTGCGGGCTATCGGATAGGGCCACCAGCTTGCCACTGCCGTAGAAAGCGTCGAAAAAACTCGCCAAGGGCGGTGATAGACGACTTGGCGGCCTTAAAAATACAAGGGTTGGCATTCGTGGTGGCCGAGAGCATTTATCCACCAGCAGTCACGGTAAACGTGACCCGTACTCCGGCCATCGCCGTGCCATCCTCATTCTTATAGGTGCCTGTGGCTACCAACGCGCGGTGATCCGACCGAGGACATCGTGCTGCACCCGCCCCTGGCTCAGGCTCCCACGGCGCTGGGCATCAACGCCCACCTCGAAGTTCGTGGCACGGCGCTGCAACAGGGCCAAGCTGTAGCCCAACCGGTAGTCGCGCCCCCGCTCGGAAGCCCCGACGCCGAAGCGGGGCGTTCCCATCAGCCGGTGGCCGACCGGCTGCGCGTAGCCGAGCTCGGCCTCTAGGCGGTTGCCCGCTGTCGGCCTTCTGGCCAGCCCTACCATCGTCTCCCGGCCCCATAGCGCTGCCGCCCCGCTCGTGGTCTGCCCACCCCACGAGGGGGCCAACCGCGCGGTAAGACCCAGCGGCGTAGCTGGCGTCGGGTCGTAGCTGAACGACACGGACACGCCCCGGTCTTGGAATCCTTCGGCTTGGTGCATCAGCAGCGTCCGCACCCGCACGTCGGCGGCCAGCCCGGGCAAGAGGTCCGATGCGATCAGGTTGCCGGCGAGGTCCACACCCGCGCCCGTTTCGGCGTCGCCGCTGTCTTGCCGTAGCCCGACCTCCAGGCTCGGCTCAAGCGACAATTCGCGTCCGAATGCGTAGCTGCGCGAGGTCTCTAGCGCCGCCCGGAACCGAGTCGTCATCGCCCGCGTCGCCGCTAGACTGCCTCCCAGATCCTCCACGCTCCCGTTCGAGGTCGCCACCCACAGCGCGTCCGTCTTGAACGCCAGCCCGAAGCCGCCCATCCCCGAAGCCGCCAACTGGCCGCGCATCCCGGCCGCGGCCATTGCCATCGCCAGCCCTGTCTCCAGCGCGTCGCCCTTGCCCGGCGTCAACCGCAGCGCGCCCTTGCCGTAGCCGGTCACGCCCCACACGCTGATGCGCTCGCTCGCCTTGTAGCCCAGCCACGGATAGAGACCCGTCACCGACGACGCTAGGTCGCCAATGTCCACTCCCTGATAGGCCCCTCGGCCCCAGCTATGCGCCAGCGACAGACCCGCGGCCAGCCGCCCCTGCCGATAGTCGGCCCCTGCCATAGTCGTGGCGATCCTGCCGTTGAGCGACACGCGGCCCTCCCGGCCTGTGAACCGCGCCCGCGCCCCTCGGCTCCACAGCGATAGCACGCCGCCTTGGCCCGTCTGGCGGTTCATCTCCAACGCCGACCCGGTCAGCAAATCGCCGACGCCGACCCCCGTCCGCAGCACGCGACTCCAATCCGCATCTCCCGCGCTACCGACTCGTCCCGTCGTCTGGAGCGCTGCTGTCCCGGCCATCGGCGCGTTCGAGCGGGCTAGGTTGCCTAGCTGGTTCAACAAGCCCATCGCCACGTCGCGCTCCATGCCCGGCCGCAGCTTCCGCCCGGCCAACCGCGCACTCATGCCCGGTGTGCGCGACGCCCGCAGCCGCTCTTCCACCTGCGCGATTACCTCCACGGCTGTGCTGCGCCCGAACCGCCCCAAAAACGCCTGCGGCATCGCGTCGGTGTTAGTGATCCGGCCTTCGCCCGTGGCGTCCAACAGATGCGCCCGCACCGGGTTCGACAGCACCAGCGTCATTGTCTCGGTGTCTTCGTCGTGATCGTCGTCGATGATCTCGACCCACACGATCTTCTCCTGATCGCCCTTGTCGAACACCAGGGTGCCGGACCTGCGTCGGTAGTCCTCGCCGGCCTTCGCTGTGCCGTCCACGGTCGTATAGTTCACTCGCACCTCGTGCTCCGCTTTCTCGGACAGCTTCACCACGAACTTCAGATACGTGTCTCCCGAACTCTCCTGCTCGCTCGCGTCCGACACCGTCATATCCGGGAGGCCATCGTTGTCAACAATCGTGAAAGTCGTGGAAGGACCGCTCCACGAGGACACCTGCACCCCGGCCGGCAGCGTTCCGAACGACACCTTGAAACCCTCGCCGGGATCCTCCTCGGCGTCGTCCACGGCGCGCACGATCACGCCCGAGTCCTCATCGCCCGGCTGGAACGTCACGTTGGAGGGCACGCCCGAGTAGTCGGCCGCGGTTGCCCCACCTAGGTTCGTCACCGTAAGCGGAATCACCAGCTGTTTGTCCGTTGCCTGGTCCAGAGACACGCCTAGATAGTAGCTGCTGCCCTCGCGCACGCTCCGCGACATCCCGGCGCCGCCATCGAAACGCACCGTCAGCATCTCTTGGTCGCCGTCGTTGTCGTTCAGGTACACCGTCGCCGTGGACGGGCTCCCCGCCGATACCCGCGACGGCAGTGTGCCGAAGCCGAGCGTCAGGATGCCGAGATCGTCGTCCCACTGGTCGTCGACCGCCGTGATCTCGAACGTCTTCTGCGTCTCGTGGCTGGCGAAGGTCACGCTCGCGGGTACCCCGGTGTAATCCACCGAGGCCACGGCGGCGTTGTGCTCTTTCGTCAGCGGCACGGTCACCGAGCGGCGTGGAGCCGCGTCCAGGTGTACGCTCACCGTTGCTTTCGCGCCGCCTTCGACGGCTGTGTAGGTCGCAGCACCGAAGGACACCTTCACCAGCGAGGTACCGTCGGTGTCCACCAGATGCACCCTGGTCGTACTCGGTCCCCGGCCCACCTCTAGGTCGTCCGGGAGCCAGCCAAATTGCAGCAACACGCTTTCGCCGTCGTCGTTGTTGTTGTCATTGGTCGCGCGCACGGTGAACGACACCTGCGTCTGGCCCGGCTGGAACGTCACGCTGGAGGGTACGCCTGAGTAGTCCGACGCCGTAATACCGCTGGTGGAGAGCGGCACGGTCAGCGCCTCGTTGAGATCCGGCTTCCACGGCGCGTTCAGGTTCACTGTGACTCTCGCCCCGGGACCACCCTCGGTGGCCGTGTACGACGATGCGCCGAAGAACACGTACCAGGTGGAGATGTCGGCGTCCTCCAAGTACACCGTCGCCGTGGACGGGCTGCCGCTCTCCACGTTCGAAGGCGGCGTGCCGAGACCGAGCAGCACGCTCTCGCTGCCGTCGTCCACCGCATCGTTTGTCGCCGTCACGGTGAATGTCTGCTGCGTCTCGCCGGGGGCAAACGTCACGGTGAGGGGCACGCCCGAGTAGTCCGACGCCGTGGCACCGCCCTGCGCCGTCTCCGTCAGCAGGATCGTCACCGAATTGCTCGTCGCTGAGCTCAGCTCCACCGTCACCGTGACTCCGGCAAGGCCCTCGATCGCGGTGTAGGAGGATGACGCGAAGCGCACCGCGGGCAGGGACGTGCGCCCGATCGAAGGCGAGTTGGGGTCGTCCCCGTCCCCGTCTCCGTCGGAAGTGTCGGAAGTAGATGACCAAGGGCCATCCCCGTCGGCGTTGGTCGCCCGCACCGCCACCCGGTACTGTGTGCCTTGATCGAGGCCCGTAATGCTCGCGCTGGTCCCCGTTACGTCCTGCGGCCCGTCGGTCCAGGCCGTCTCTGTCACCTTTTGGTAGCGCAGGTCGTAGCTGGTGATCGCGGGGCGGCCCGTGTTATCTGGGGCCGTCCAACTCACGTCAAGGCTCATCGTACTCCCGATCGTCGCGTCCACCGTGACGTCCGTCGGCGCGAGCGGTTGCTCGTTGGTGTTGTTTGTGATTCTGATCGTGACGTCGAGCGTGGCCCATTCGCCGTTGGCGTTGTCGGCCCTGACCGCCACCTCAAAGCTCTGGCTGGTCTCGTAGTCGTAGCGCTCGCCCACCTTGGTCCTGATCTGGCCAGAGCTCGACACGATCGTGAACTTGTCGGCGTCGGTGCCCTCCAAGCTGTAGGTCAGCGGCTCGTTTGCCGGGTCGTCGGTCGCAGTTACCGGCCCGCCGATGTCCGCCGCGGTCTGCACGGTGGCCGCGCCCACCGTCTCTACAAGGTGCCGCGTCCCGTGGGTGCCCCCGAATATCGGCGCGTGCTCGATTGTAGCGGATCCTGCGGGATACTCGTCGCTGGTCAGCGTCTCGGCGTTGTCCTCGTCGTCGGTGAAGCTAATCCGCACCTTGACCTGCTTGCCCACGTCCGCCGTCACCAGCCGGTAGGTGCTGGAGGTCGCCCCGGGAATGTTGGTCTCGTCGGAGCCGTCCACCCGGACCCACTGGTAGGTGTAACTGGAACGATTCGTCAGGCCGTCGAGATCGGAGACGTCGCTGATATGGGCGGTGAGCGTCTGGCCCCTCTTTGCCGTGCCCGAAATCCAGGCCGTGCCCTCCGGCGGAAAATTCCCGAACACGAGGCTGACTGTGATCTCTTGGCCGTCATACCAGAACAGGTCGGAGGGAATAGGCCATCGGTCCTGAGTTTGGGCACCTTGCGATTCTTCGTCTGCAGTGAACGTGTGGTCGCCGAACTTGAACACCGTGCCGCGCGGCACCATCGGTCCGACGTCGATGAGGACTTCCACTTCGGTAACATGATAGTTGGCATATATTTCGAAGACATTAAAGGTTTCACCATGATGTTGGAACGGGTTATTGGTGAGCATCCCGAACTTATCGTTGTATATCGGGTAATCTCCGGTGCCGCTCTGGTCTTCCACCGTCATCGTCGCGCACCAATCGTAGTCCGATGGGCAGGCACCCGCCGCCGCCACTACCGTCCCGGTTGACGGATACGCGTCGCTGGTGAGCGGGCCCTCGCTGTAACCTCGGATGTCGGTGAAGCTCACCTGCACCTTGATCGTATGGCCCTCGTCGTCCTCGGTGACCGTGTAGGTGCTGGAGTTCGACCCGATGTTCGCCTCGTTGTTTGAACCGTCCACCCGCAGCCACTGGTAGGTGAAGTCGCTGGCGCTGCTCGGCAGCCCGTTGTCGTCCTTGATGTCGTCTATCGCCGCGGTCAGCGTCTTGCCCGTCTGCGGCGTTCCGGAAATCGTTGGCTGGCCGGTGGCGGCGGTGTTGGTCCCAACAAGCGACACGGAGACCTCGTCTCCGGTAGACCAAGTCAGGCCGGAGTTGGCCCATGTCCATCGAGTACTGTTGCCGTTCGGAGTACCGTCGGCGAAGGCGTATGAATTGCCGCCAATCATCAGTGTCAGACTCTGTGTGGCAGTAGTGACCCCCGTATTGAGGCTGAGTATCAAGGCTGATCCACTGACATAAAGTGCCGTGACCGTGTAATCCGTACCGACATCGGTGAATTCATCCTCGCTCAGCGTGTTTGAGTTGCTGCATTTTCTGTTTCCCGCCTCGGAGTTGTCGCATCCCTTGTCCCCAAATATGTTCCTTACCGTAAGCGTGGCCGACCAGACTGTGGTCTGAGCGGTCGCAGGAACGGAAAGAACGAACAGCGCGGCGAAGGTTAGGAGGAGCCAAGCCGCCACGATGCCCGGTGCGCTTGGTCCGGGGCGGGGTCCCGGGGCTTCCGCCTCTCCGCTTCCGCCGTCTGCGAGAGCCACGGGCAAGCGTTTTCTTGCATTCATCAAGTCGGATTTATTCTCGTTCTTCGCAATCGAAGGACATACTTGGAGTATCGGACGAACGTCCATGGTTGAAGATATTCCTCCTGTTTAATGTTTTCGCGGCGTGGACGACGCGGCTCGCGTACTTAGCCCTCGTGGACAGAATCGTCCGTCTGGCTTGGGCTGCCGTGGCGAACAGGGCGACGAACGCCAACACCAACCTAAGTCGCTAGGCTGCGAGAAATTGGAACGATAGTTGGTTGCGTCCGATAGATGGGACGCGAGGAAGGAAGATTTAGGTGGCTGTAGTCTTGGCTCTTAAATAGCGTACAGGCAAGAAGGCTTCTACTCTGCATGATGAAGATAATGTTTCCTCTGTGTGAAAGGTGAATCGGCCCCTATAAAGCGGGGCCGGCTATATACACCTCACGCAGAGTATGCAGGGTATTCTTGGATCTATTCGCCAAGCGCAGAGAAGGGGAGCGACCCCTCCACTAACATTATGGCTATGTACAGTACAACAAGGGAATCGACATGCGAGTCCCTACGCAAGGTGGATGAGAAAAAGATATATGATTTTTGCAAAAAGTAAATAATTATCTGTTTTAATTTGTAACAATCAATAATTATAAAATGTAACTTTGCAAAATAGTGATTCTATAAAAAGACCATATATGGCCTAAAATAAAAAAAAGACCATATATGGTCCCAAATAAAAGCAGTTTAAAATCCTCTAATATACTTGATCCACTCGAACGAAATACGAGATTGTGCATTTACCCAATGTGTTATATTTTTCCTAATACACTCAATCATAACCTGCCCAAAGGAGGAAGGAATATCATGTGGCCAATCGTTTTGCTGCTTGCGCTATCGACTGTCTCTTTCGCGGATGAGTACACACCGGTTGACTGGATCACCTTAACCGAAGACGGCGGCATAAAAGCTCAAGTAGGAGCTCTAAGCCTTAGTACAAGCAATACAGAGTGTCTTGAGATCAAGGACGTTAAGTTAGGCATCGCTACGTATTCTGTTGTTGCGTCCAAATGGCAGAAACGCGAGGGAGACGAATGGGCCGACGTGGACGGCACGGAACAGGCTGGCCAAGTATGCGGATTTATGCCGAGTGAACCGGGCGAATACCGGCTAGTCATGGAAGTAGATGTTTCGGGTTTCAAGCAGAAATTGGCCAGTGGGAATACCTTGATAATAACTGGCGAACCTGAGACCGCCATTGAAGTAACTACTTGGGGATATATAAAAGCAAGAAGGTAAGATCGCACCCGGAGGCTAATCCTTATTTTGGAGAGTAGGGTGTTTTTTATGAGCAAGGCACTTAGCCGCATGGGTACTTGGAAGACCTATTCCACACAAGATGGCCTGCCATCGCTGCGCATTGAACACATCGCCGAGGACCGCGAGGGTTATATCTGGTTCGCCACCTGGGACAACGGGGCCAGCCGCTTTGACGGGGATGCGTTCCAGCATTTCACGACAAAGGACGGTCTTATTGACGACCAAGTCTTCTTTATTCAGCAAGATCGTCAGGAGCGGTTGTGGTTTGGGACCTCAAAGGGAGTCTGCTGGTATGACGGCGCAGACTTCCACCCTTTGGCGGACGATGGCATTGCCGGCCGTAGGGTGCAGTTCATCTACGAGGATCGTCAGGGCCGTATCTGGTTGGGTGGCGAGGGTACCCTGGGGTATTACGACGGCACGGCGTTCCACGACTTGACTCCGCTCTACCGTCAGCAGTACCAGCAGCCTTCTTCTGCTAAGTGGATCTCCCTTTGTCGGGGCATCGCCCAAGACCCACAAGGCCACCTGTGGTTTGGCTTTAAGCACCTCTTCCGCTACGATGGCTCATCCTTCCACCGCTACGAAAAGGAAGAGGGGTTTCCCCGAGCCGAGGACAGTTATGCGGTGAGCCAGGACCCTACCGGCAAGGTGTGGATCGGTTGGATTGAGAAAGGCCGATTTCAGTTCTATGCCAATAGCACCTTACAGGCGGCTGTTGAGGTCAGTGCGAACTCTTGGTTGCGTTACACTATGTGCGACCGAGAAGGTCGGATGTGGTTTTGCACGTTGGATGGCGTGTTCTACCAAGACGATGAGGGGTTCAGCCGATTTACCGCGGCCGATGGCCTACCCCATTCCGCGGTCAAAGCCGTGTTCCAGGATCGCGAGCACCAGTTTTGGTTCGCCACGTGGAACGGAGTCGGGCTATACGATGCACATAGTATCAACGTTTTCGGCCTTCATGCGAACGAATCTATAACCCCGAGCGAAATCTCGCAGATCGCGCAAGACCGGCACGGTGATATATGGGTTGGGTATGCGTCCCCTTATCTCAACCGTGAGATCAAAAAGTTCAAAAGCGTCGCCCGCTTCGATGGCGAACACTTTACCTTCGTGGCTCCCGAGGAAGGCCCTAATATCGGCAACTGTTTCTCCATCTACGAGGACCTTGAGGGACACCTGTGGTTTGGCGGTGGCAATGGTCTATTCTGCTACGAAGGACAGAAGCTAAAGAAAAAGAACTTAGCGGCTGATTCAGACGCAGGAGGCATCAGCCGCATCACGCAAGATCGGCAAGGACGATTCATTTTCGGCTATTGGGAACACTATACCATAAGCAAAAGAGAAGAAATGTTGGCCAGCCCGTTAAAGGTCGCGTACCAGCAGGGTGAACAGTGCCAAACCATTTTTGCCGAGGAAGACAAAAAGACACCTCTTAACCGCATTGGCACGGTACTTGCCACGCGCAACGGCGCAATCTATTTCCATTTGACCGATAGGGACAGCCCAACGAGCGGCACCGGCTTCGCCCGCTGGCATCCTGAAGAGGGCCTTACGTGGTATGAGGTTGAGGATGGCCTGATCGACGACCATGTAAACGACCTGCTGGTAGATCGCCATGACAACCTATGGATCGCTACGCGGGGTGGTATCAGTTGCTTTGACGGCCGCAGCTTTCGCGCCTTCACAACCGAAGATGGCCTGCCGAGCAACCGCATTCACTGTTTGTTTGAGGATGCGCGAGGACACTTCTGGTTCGGCACAGACAAGGGTGTCGCTCTCTACGATGGTCGGCTCTTCCAGGCCATCCAGTCACCCCATATCGGATCGGTTTGTCGCATCCTCGGAGACCGCGACGGCACCTTCTGGTTGGGCACGGTCGTAGGTTCCATCATACGCTACCGACCAAGGCAAACGCCGCCCTTGATTCGTCTCATCCGAGTTACCACCGATCAGGTCTATGAGAACGCAGAGGACATCTGCTCCTCTACGGTGGGACAGCCGGTGGTCTTCGAGTACAAGGGCCTGAGTTTTTCCACCCATCCCCGCGACATGCTCTATGAGTACCGCTTGCAGGGATACGACGCCGACTGGTGTCCAGCTACCCGGAAGTTGCGGGCCTGTTATCAGAACCTGCCGCCGGGCGACTACACCTTTCAAGTCCGAGCCATAGATCGGGATCTCAATTACTCGGAGACGGCGCAGGTGCAGCTTGTGGTAGAATCGGGGGCCGCGTTCTATGGGGGCAACCAATGGATCGGCCAGACTAAGGGTTTGCGCCCGTTTCAAACCAAACTCACGGAGGTGGCTCCCACCGATCTGACCGTACTGATCCTAGGCGAAACAGGGGTGGGTAAGGGGTCGGCGGCGCGGGCATTACATGAGCTGAGTGCCTATGGCAACGGCCCTTTTATACAGGTCAATTGCGGGGCCTTATCTCAGGCGCTGATCGACCGTGAGCTCTTTGGTCGTGAAGGCGAGAGGGCTAAGACTGCTATTAGCAAAGTAGGCAAGGTGGAACAAGCCAAAGACGGCACGCTCTTTTTAGATGAAATCGGCGAGATGCCGTTGGAAACGCAGGACAAGCTCCTGCGCTTGTTGGAAGAGCGCACGTTTGAGCGGGTGGGCGGCAATCAGACGCGGACCGCGCAGACGCGCATTGTCGCCGCGACTAGCCGCGACTTGGAGAAGATGGTGCAGGCCGGTATTTTTCGCGCGGAGTTGTATTCGCGCCTCCAGCTTTTTCCGCTGTACATCCCGCCCCTGCGCGAACACAAGGAGGACATCCCGCCCCTCGTCGAGTTTTTCAAGAACCGCATGGCAGCCTACCTAGATAGGGAGCCTGCCTCCTTGAGTTCCGAGGTCATGGAGATGCTGCAAGCCTATGATTGGCCGGGGAATGTGCGGGAACTGGAGCATTTTATACAGCGGGTAGTCATAGCGTGCAATGGCTCTCAAATCGGCACGACCGATCTCATGCAGTGCGGTTTTGACACTGCAGACTCCACGCTGGGCCTTAAAGGAAGGACGTTATCTGTTTCCCAAGGCCGCCAAATAATGCCTCTCCTTGAATTTGAACGCCGCTATATTCTCGAAGTACTCAACGCTGTCAACTGGCGGGTCAAGGGCCCCAAAGGGGCGGCCGCTCTGCTGGAGGTGCCGCCTTCGACGCTGTACGGCAAAATGAGCAAGTTGGGTATTAAACGTTCCTAGTCGTAGTACTCCTGACCCAAGTGGGTAATTAGATCTTCACCCTGCAAGAAACGCAGCGTGTTCTTGAGCTTCATTAGCTGGATGAAGAGGTCGTGCTCGGGGTAGAGGTCGGGCGCGGTCATCGGGCTCTTGAAGTAAAACGACAGCCACTCTTGGATCCCCGCCATTCCCGAGCGCTGCGCCAAGTCGGCGAACAGCACCAAGTCCAAGACCAGCGGCGCGGCGAGAATTGAATCGCGGCAGAGGAAGTCGACCTTGATCTGCATGGGCATGCCCATCCAACCAAAGATGTCGATGTTGTCCCAACCCTCTTTCTCGTCGCCGCGCGGCGGATAGTAGTTGATCCGCACCTTGTGATAAATATCGCCGTAGAGCTCGGGATAGAGGTTGGGCTGCAAGATGAACTCCAGCACGTCGAGCTTGCTGACTTCCTTGGTCTTGAACGAGTCGGGGTCGTCGAGCACTTCGCCGTCGCGGTTGCCCAAGATGTTGGTCGAAAACCAGCCCTGCACGCCGAGCATCCGCGCCTTGAGACCCGGGGCTAAAAGGGTCTTCATCAGGGTCTGGCCGGTCTTGAAGTCCTTGCCGCCGATGGGCACGCCCTTTTGCCGCGCCAGTTCGACCATGGCCGGGACGTCCACGGTCAGGTTCGGCGCGCCGTTTAGGAAGGGCACGCCTTCCTGCAGCGCGGCGTACGCGTAGATCATGCTCGGGGGAATGGCCGGGTGGTTTTCTTGGATGGCTTTTTCGAGGCTTTCGATCTCGTTGTGTACTTCGTGGTGCTCCATGAAAACCTCGGTGCTGCCGCACCAGATCATCACCAGTCGCTCGACGCCATTGTCGGCCTTGAAGCGCTGGATGTCTTCGCGCACTTCCAGCACGGCATCCCACTTGCTCTTGGCGCTTTTGACGTTGGAGCCTTCGAGGCGGCGTACGTAGTTGCGGTCGAAAACCGCGGGCATCGGCTTGACGGCCTTGAGCGGGTCCGCGATCTGGTCGAGCAACCTCTGGTCCAAGACGCCAGCGTGGATGGCCGAGTCATAGCCGTCCTCTGGGAAGACGTCCCAGCCGCCAAAGACCAAGCTCTCAATGTCGGCCAAAGGCACAAAGTCCTTGATGAGCGGCGAGCGTCCTTCAGTGCGCTTGCCCAAGCGGATGGTGCCCATCTGGGTCAGCGAGCCGATGGGCTGGCCGATGCCGGCTTTGATGGCTTCGACGCCGGCGATAACCGTGGTGGCCACAGCGCCCATGCCGGGAATGAGGACGCCGAGTTTGCCCGTAGCCGGGGCGATGGATTTGGGTTGGTCCACAGGAGTCTCCTTTGTATGGAAGAGGTATGTCATTCGCCGCAAAATAAAATAGAGGGTTCTATTTATTGGACAAATTAATTATTATTATGTAATTAATAGAAAAAATCTATGTATCTTACCCAGTTAAAACGGGACGGAGCAGAAATTGCAGCGGGATGGGAATCAGGCGGCGAGGCGTTCTGGGTCGGTGTCGCGCAATTTTGCGAGGCGAGCCAACAGGGGGGCTAGCTCCTTGTAGCTAGCCAACTCGGCTCTGAGCTGCGCTGCGCCGCGCAGACCGCGAAAGTACCCTGCATAGTGGCGTCTCATGCCGATCAGCGCCCCTTGCGGGCCGTCGTGCTCAACGGCCAGTTGCAGGTGCTTGAGGCACAGTTCGATGCGCTCCTGCCAGCTTGGTTCGGGCAAGAGCGCACCCGTCTTTAGATAGTGCTGGGATTCGCGGAAAATCCACGGGTGGCGGATGGCACCGCGGCCGATCATCACCCCGTCACACCCCGTGCTGTCGAAGGCATCTTTGACCATCTGCGGCGAGGTCACGTCGCCGTTGAGAATGATCGGTATGGAGACCGCGGCCTTGACTTTGGGAATCCACTCGTAGTCCACCGCGCCCTTGTGGCCTTGCGCGCGGGTGCGGCAGTGGATAGCTAGCGCCTGTACGCCTAGGTCTTCCAGCATCTGGGCAACCTCGACGATGCGGATGCTCTGCTGGTCCCAGCCGAGGCGCGTCTTCACGGTCACTGGTAGGTGCGTCGCGCCGATGACGCGCGAGACGACCTCCTTCATCTGCGGCAAGTCGCGCAACAGCCCGGCCCCGGCTCCGCGTAGTGCCACATTGCTCACCCAGCAGCCGCAGTTGATGTCGATGAAGTCTGGATGCTGCGCGCTGGCGATCTCAGCGGCTTTCTCCATAGACAGCGAGGCCGCGCCGTAGAGCTGGACCGCCAAGGGCCGCTCGGCTTCTGCAAAGCGCAGCTTGCGAAAAGCGCGGCGCGGCCCGTTGGGATCCTCGCGCAGCAGCCCCTCGGCATTGACGAACTCGGTATAGACGATGTCGGCTCCCAGTTCCCGGCAAATCAGGCGGAACGGTAGCTCGGAGACATCCTCCATGGGCGCTAGCAGGATGCCGGGATCAGCGGTTATTGGGCCGATACGGAACATTGTTTAGCGATCCTAAATCGTTCGTAAAGTGATCCGCAGATGGACGCAGATGGACGCAGAATGGTATTACAAGACAATCCGAATATCGAGTCTTCCAAGTCGTTCAGGATTGCTATTTGAGGGTCGAATAGGGCAATGCTTTCATCACTCGCACTTCCCGTCGGCGGATTAGCGGTCGGATCTGATCGACGATCTTGGCCCATTCCGGGCTGCCGTAATAGGCTTCAATCGCCTTATCGCGGGCCTTGGCGTTGGGGAAGGCGCGAATCCAGATGAACTCGTCGTCGCGGTCGGGATTTTCCCACGCGGCGACAAACGTCACGCCGTACTTGGCCATAAAGCGGCGCGCCTTGGCAAAGCCGGCGCGGAATTTCTTCTTGTTGTCGGCTCCCTTGTGGAAGCGGTAGATGCGCAATTCGTAAATCATGCAAGTCCTCCTTGGTAAATGGCGGTTTCGGCGACGACCATGTCCACGGGCACATCGTGCGGCTCGCCGAGAATGCGGTCTAGGACTAGCGCGTCGTAGCACAGCCCTATTTTGACGGCTTGCACTTGCGCTAGAAAGCGGTCGTAGTAGCCGCCGCCCCAGCCGATGCGATACCCGCGCCGGTCAAAGGCAAGGCCCGGCACCACGACCAAGTCGATCCGCGCTTCTGCAGGTAGCCAAGTGGCCGTGGCCGGATCGGGTTGCGCCAGCCCCCAAGGGCCGACGACGAGCTGGTCTAGGCCGTCGATTAGCACGTGGGCCAGCGTCTTCGTGCCCGGCATTACCACTGGCACGGCCACGCGCTTGCCGTGCGCTAGGCAAGTGCAAATCAATGCGCGGGTATCGACCTCGTTTTCCTTGCTGGAGACATAGGTGTGGACGAGTTTGGCCCGGCGGTACGCTTCCAAGCTCAAGACTCTCTCTAGTATGGCCTGCCCGCTGACTTCCACTTGGCCGCGGTCCAAACCCATGCGCACAGCTAGGACGCGCTTTCTGAGCCGTTCTTTGGTGCGCGTCGCCTCTTTCTTCATACATTACATAATACTGGCCCTTAGAAAGAGCGTCAAGCGCGTCTGGCACCTAGGCTTTCTTGACGAATATGAGCCTTTCCCCTAGATTGACCAAGATACGTGCGGCCTTGTTTTTTTAAGGCGAAACGCGCCCAAATCTATCGACAGGGGCCGTGGATGGCCGCCACATAAACCCACCTAATCATTACTTTTACGCTATGAGTGCTCAGGCTCTGCCGCTGGAAATTTCTCCCCGCGAATACCACCCGGTAAAACCCCTCCATCCCGAAGAGGACGTCCGCATCCAGCAGCGCCTCAAGGACGGAGGGAACTTGCCGCAACACATCGCCATTATCATGGACGGCGATAGGCGCTGGGCCGTCGAGCGCAATCTACCTAAGACCGAAGGACATCGCTTTGGCCGCGAATCGGTGCGCGACATTGTTCGCGCCTGCGGCCAATTGCAAATCGAGGCACTGACCCTGTACACCTTCTCGACGGAGAACTGGTCCCGGCCCGAAGCAGAAGTAGAAGAGCTCATGCAGTGGCTGCACGAGTCGCTGCGCGACGAAGTGTCGGAACTTCACGAAAACAACGTATCGCTCAACGCCATCGGCCGCACCGACGCGTTGTCGCCGACCATCCAATTGGCCCTAGAGCACGCCCTCGCTCAGACCAAAGACAATACCGGCCTCAAGCTCAACTTGGCGCTCAACTACGGGGGCCGCACTGAGCTAGTCGACGCCTTCCGCAAACTAGCCGTCGAAGTGGCGGCTGGCCGGCTCGCCCCAGCAGACATTGACGAGGAACAAATCAGCGGTGCCCTCTATACAGCCGACTTGCCCGACCCGGATTTGTTAATCCGCACCAGCGGCGAAATGCGGCTGAGCAACTTCCTGCCTTGGCAAATGGTCTATACGGAGATTTGCTTTGTCGGCGATGTGCATTGGCCGGATTTTCGCCGCCAGCACCTGTACGAAGCCATTGCCGCCTATCAACAGCGACAGAGGCGCTTTGGCGGCTGACACCGCGGCAGAATCCTCCGGCCTGCGGCAGCGCGTCCTCGCGGCTGTCGTATTCGTACCGGTGATCCTATTGCTGGTCGAGGGGGCAAGCTGGGCACTCTTTCTCTTGGTGTTGGCCGTAGCCGTGCGCTGCTCGTGGGAATATCACCATATCTTAGAGGAGGCAGGCTACCGACCCATCCGCCTGCCGGGTAGCTTGCTGGTCTTGGGTCTGTGTAGCTATTTCTGGCGACAGGGCACGGGCGACGATCTCACCGCGTTGCTGATGGTGGCCATCTTGCTGGTTGTGGTGTGGGCCTTGTTCCAGGGCACGGAGCGCTATGCAGCCAACGCCTTTCTGACGTTGGGCGGCGTGCTCTTCTTTGGCGTCTTGGGTAGCGCGCCGCTGCTGCTTTTCCAAGCGGCAGGTGGGGAAGAGGAGGCTCACCACTTGGTGGCCGTGCTCTTTCTCTGCATCTGGCTTGCGGATTCCGGGGCGTACTTCAGCGGTCGGTTTTTGGGCCGGGCCAAGCTGGCACCGGCGATCAGCCCTAATAAGACGCGGATCGGGTGCATCGGCGGCGTGGTCGGCAGCGCCCTGCCCATACCCTTGGGCTTTTTGCTGCCCTCCTTTTCTACGGCGTCGTTGCTGGGGCTTTTGCTCGTCGCGGGCATTGGTGCGCAGGTGGGCGATTTGGTGGAATCGGCCTTTAAGCGCGACATGGGCATCAAGGACGCGCCGATGCTAATCCCAGGCCACGGCGGCCTGCTCGACCGCTTTGACTCCTATTTTTTGGCCTTCCCGCTGGCGTATCTCTACGTGGATGTGCTGGCCATTTTTTCTTAAGATGGATTAGAATATGCTCGACACCCTCACTACTATTGCCTCGTTTCTCATCGCCTTAGGCGTCTTGGTCTTCGTCCACGAGTTGGGCCACTTTCTGGTCGCCAAATGGGCGGGCATCCGCGTCGAGCGCTTCTCGTTGGGCTATCCGCCCAAGATGATCGGCTTCACCCGCGGCGAAACCGAGTACTGCATCTCTTGGGTCCCTTTTGGCGGCTACGTCAAGGTAGCTGGCATGGCTGATGTGGGCACTGAGGAAACCACCGGCGCACATTGGGAATTCCCCTCTAGGTCGGTGGGAATCCGCATGGCGGTCATCGCCGCTGGCCCAGCTATGAACTTCCTCTTCGCGTTCGCGGCCCTGATTTTTCTCTTCAGTGTTTATGGAATCGACTCCTTCGATAGCACCCGCGTCAATCCCCAAGAGAATTCCCTCGCCGCCGAGGTCGGTCTGGTGCGCGGCGACCGCGTGCGCACCGTAGGAGGCCAGCCCGTCGGCAATGCCTACGAACTGGCTAGCGCCTTGGACGAGATCGCAAACAGCGGTGCTAGGCTCGAAGTTGAGCGCGACGGCATCCTCTTGGACTTCAACCTGCCGCCCGCGGGAGACGAGGGCTACGGCGTGCTGCTAATGCGCCCCACAACGGTGGGGCACGTTGAGCTTGGGATGCCAGCCGACAGCCTCGGCTTGCAAGCGGGCGACATCATCCGCGCCGTCGGCCAAGCTCCGGTTGTGAGCTGGGCCGAGATGAGCGAGGAGATTCGCCGATATCCGGGCGAGACGATTCCGTTGGTTTGGGAGCGCGACGGCCAGCGCATGGAGCAGCTAATCACCCCGGCTTCTTACGCCGAGGGCGACGCGTTCGTGGGTCGCATTGGCATCGGTCCGCAGGTCTCGCGCCACACCGTCGGGTTGGGCCGAGCGGTGGTGCTGGGAGGGTTGGGCGTGTACAATTCCTCTTGGCTGATCCTCGACTTTTTGGGCGAGCTTTTCCAAGGAGACCGCTCGACCGAAGAATTGGGCGGCCCGTTGCGCATTGCCCAGCTAGCCGGACAAACTGCCGAGCAGGGCTTGGACTCCTTCGTCCGCTTCCTCGCCATACTCAGCGTCAACTTGGCGATTATCAACCTCCTGCCGATCCCCGTACTCGACGGCGGCCATCTGACCTTCCTCACGCTAGAGGGCATCATGCGCCGACCGCTCTCGTTGCGCCAGCGCGAGATCTTTCAGCAGATCGGCTTGGCCATCATGCTGTTCATCATGGTGTTTGTCACGTTCAACGACCTCAATCAGATGGTCTTCCGCCGCATCGCGGAGATGTTCTAGTAGCTGCTTGCGCGGCCCGGCATGTCGCTGACCGAACAAATTCGCCACAAGGCCCGCGCCTTGGGCTTTACCTCGGTCGGTTTCGCCCCGGCCGATCCGTTAAAAGGGGCCGAATTTTATGCCCGCTGGGTGGCCTTGGGCTACGCCGGTCAGATGGACTATCTCAAGCGCCACCTCGACAAGCGCGAGGATCCGCGCCGGATGGTCCCCGGCGCCCAGACTGCCATCTGCCTCGGCATGGATTACTACCAGCCTGCGCCAGCGGCACCCGATCCCCTGCGCGGCCAGATCGCTTGTTACGCCCGCGGCGACGACTACCACGACCTTGTCAAAAAGCGCTTGGCAGCACTGTGGGAATTCGTGCTGGCCGAGGCCGGGGAGCAGACCAAAGGCCGCTATTTTGTGGATACGGCCCCAGTTTTAGAGCGCGAACTCGCCCAGCGGGCGGGCTTGGGTTGGTGGGGTAAGAACACCTGCCTGATCGACAAGCGCCGCGGCTCCTACTTCTTCTTAGCCGAAATCATCACCGACCTCGAACTCGACTACGACGAACCCGCTCCAGACCACTGCGGCACCTGCACGCGCTGCTTGGACGCCTGTCCCACCGACGCCTTCCCCGAGCCGTACGTACTCGACGCTCAGCGCTGCATCTCCTATCTCAACATCGAACTCAAGGGGTCGATTCCCCGCGACCTGCGCCAAGGCATGGGCCAGTGGATCTTTGGCTGCGACATCTGTCAGGAGGTGTGCCCGTGGAACCGCAAGGCCGAGCCAGCCTCAGAGCCGGCGTACAAGAGCCGGGCCGGCCTCGACAGCCCGGCGCTTCTCGACCTGATCCAACTCGACCGCGAGGATTTCAACGCACTCTTTCGCCGCAACCCAGTCAAGCGCCCTAAGCGCCGAGGCTTTTTGCGCAACGTCGCCGTGGCCTTGGGCAATTCGGGTATGCAGGCCGCGGTGCCAGCCCTGATCAGCGCGCTCGACGACGAAGAGCCGCTAGTGCGCGGCCATGTGGCTTGGGCACTGGGTCAACTCGGAGGCGATGAGGCAAAAGGGGCGCTCAAACGGCGCTTGGGAATAGAAGAAGATGCGGAAGTGCGAGGGGAACTAAAAGACGCGCTAGCTGCGCTGTAACCCCTCACTCGGCGAACAACGCGCGGGCGAATGCCGCCGCGTCAAACGGCTGCAAATCATCCACTCCCTCGCCCACCCCAATCAGCTTCACCGGCAGATCCATCTGACGCCGCAGCGCGACGACGATCCCGCCCTTAGCCGTCCCGTCCAGCTTGGTCAGCACGAGTCCGGTCAATTCGGTGGCTTGGTTGAACTCGGTCGCCTGCGACAGGGCATTCTGGCCGCTGGTCCCGTCGAGTACCAGCAGGGTTTCGTGCGGGGCCGCGGGGTCTTGCTTAGCCAGCGAGCGGCGGATCTTCTTGAGTTCCTCCATCAAGTTGACCTTGTTGTGCAAGCGGCCAGCCGTATCGACCAGCAGCACATCGGCCCCGCGCGATTTGGCCGCGGCGAGCGCGTCAAAGGCCACGGCCGCCGGGTCCGCTCCTTGCTGCGTGCGTATCAGATCGGCTCCGGTGCGCTCTGCCCAGATGGCGAGCTGGGGGATGGCTGCGGCCCGGAACGTATCGCCAGCAGCGAGTACCACCTTCTTGCCGGCATCGGCGTATTGCTTGGCCAACTTGCCGACCGTCGTCGTCTTGCCGGTGCCGTTGACGCCGACGATCAGCACGACAAACGGCTTGCCCGGCAACTCGCCGGTCAGGGGCAAGGCCGCGCCATTGCCGAGGGTCATCATCGCGGCTACTTGCTCCTCCAGCACCTGCATTGCCTCGGCTGGCCCGTCCGCCATTTGCCCACTGCGGAGCCGCCCGCGCAGCTCATCGACGAGTTCAGTGGCGGTCTCCAGCCCCATATCAGCGCCGATCAGCGCGGCCTCGATATCGTCGATGGCGTCGTCGTCCAAGCGGGGGTTGCCGGCGATCACATCGGTCATCGCCCGCCGCGTCTGCGCCAGCCCCTGCTTTACTTTGTCGAAAAATTTGCCCAGCATGAGAACGTTTGCTTCCAGTTTATGACACTACAAGTACAAGGACGCAGAATTGACTAAAAAAACCCACTATTTTTGACATAGAATTTAAGAATAATAATTTTATTTGGACTACGAAATCGCCACAATCCGAAAAAAAATAAACACAATATGTAGTGTATTGCTCAAATCTAAGAATAATATGTATTGACCGAAGCTAGATCATTATATAACATATTTGTCTTGAATACGAGTGCGTTAAGTAATATACACTCCACTCTTCTCCTAAAGGAGGCAAATTCGATGAAGAAGAGCTTATCTGTTTTTGCGGTTGCCTTTGGCCTTTCGGCCTTGCTCTCTGTGAGCTTGGCCTCTGAGGCTATGGCGCAAGAAGAAGCGCAAGAAGACGAGGAAATGCTTGAAGGCGTTGTGGAGGTTGAAGAGTTCGTGGTGACCGGTTCGCGTGCTCAATCGCGCACCGTAACCGACTCACCCGTGCCCATCGACGTCATTGGTGCCGACGAGTTTGCCAAGCAAGGCGGAGCGGATCTGGCAGATCTGGTGCGGAATGTTGTGCCCTCGTACAACGTCAATACCCAGCCGATCAGCGATGCGGGCACGGTCGTCCGACCACCCAACATGCGGGGGTTGGCCCCCGACCACGCGCTGGTTCTGGTCAACGGCAAGCGCCGCCATCGCGCTGCGGTGATCCACTGGCTGGGCAATGGCGTAGCTGACGGCGCGCAGGGCCCCGACTTGGCACCCATCCCGGCCATTGCGCTCAATCGAGTGGAAGTCCTGCGCGACGGCGCGTCGGCCCAGTACGGCTCGGACGCCATTGCCGGCGTGTTGAACTTCCGCCTCAAGGACCGTTCCGATGGTCTGTCGATTGAGACCAAAGTCGGCAGCTTCCAAGACGGCGAAGGCATCCTCGGCGATGGCGAATTGTTTTCCATTGCGGGCAACCTTGGGTTGGGCAACGATAATGCGTGGGCCAATCTCAGCTTGGAATACGGCAACTCGGGCGAAACCATCCGCTCGGTGCAGCGCAATGATGCCGCGGGCCTGATTGCCGCGGGCAATACGAATGTGGCCAATCCCGCCCAAATCTGGGGGCAGCCCTTCATCAGGGACGATCTGAAATTCTTCGCCAACTACGGGGCGACGCTGAGCGAGAACCTCGACTTCTATGGTCACGCCAATTACGCCAGCAAGGAAACGGAAGGCGGGTTCTATTTCCGCAATCCCCATACCCGCAGCGGCGTGTTTAAGGGGCCGGAACTCGAGGACGGGACTCCATCCCTGCTGGTTGGCGATCTGGACGGCGTGGGTCAGGGCAGCGAATGCGCCCCGGTACCCATCATCGACAACAAGCCGGACCAAGATGCTTGGCTACAGATTCGCGACGATCCCAATTGCTTCTCGTTCCTGAAGATGTTTCCCGGTGGCTTCACGCCCCGCTTCGGCGGCTTCACCACGGATGAATCCCTCCTTCTGGGCCTGAAGGGTTTTGCGGCCGAGACGTTGGGTTGGAGCCTGAGCGCGTCTTATGGCCGCCACCACGCAGACTACTTCATCTTCAATACCGTGAATGCCTCGATGGGGCCTGATACGCCGACATCGTTCAATCCTGGAGATTACATCCAGACGGATGTCAACTTAAACTTCGACATCACGTACCCGGTTAGCGACCAGTTGTTCTTGGCCGCGGGGGCCGAACGTCGCAACGAAGCATTCGAGATCGTGGAGGGGCAGATCGAGTCCTACCTGATTGGTCAGCCATTGGCCAGCCAAGGGTTCCAGCCCGCTACCAATGGTTTCTCGGGCTTTAGCAAGGTGGCCGCTGGTCGCTGGGATCGAACCAACACGGCCGTTTACGTAGAGGCGGATTTTGAGCCGATTGATCCGTTGGTGCTTTCCGTGGCCCTGCGCTCGGAGGATTTTAGCGACTTTGGCAGCACTACCAACTACAAGGGAGCCGCCAATTTCGCCCTTACGGAAGAGTTGAAGCTGCGCGGTAGTTATAGCACCGGCTTCCGGGCACCGACGCCTGGCCAGCAAAATGCCTTCAACATAACGACGGAGTTCAATTTCGAGAAGAACGACTTGGTCAACAACGGCACCGTGCCTTCCACCAGCCGCGCAGTTGGGCTGGTCCTCGGTGAAGAGGGCGGCGGGCCGGCGCTCAAACCTGAAAACTCGATCAACCTCTCTGGGGGCGTCGTCGTCAATATGGGCGTCGTTAGCGCGACGATCGACTACTTCAACATCAAGGTGGAGGATCGCCTGACGGTCTCGCAAGACTTCGCGCTGAGCGATGAGCAGAAACAACAGCTAATCGACGAGGGCCTAACCAGTGCGGCTGGCTTGCAGGAGTTCCGCTTTTTCACCAATGACTTCGACACGGCGACTAACGGGATCGACCTCGTCGTCTCGGCGCCGGTGGGTTCGGGCCAGATGAGTTTGGCCTACAACTACACGAGCACCGAAGTCACCGACCACAACCCGGATATTCTCGACGATCTCCGGCTGCGGGAATTGGAGGAGAACTTGCCCAAGCAGCGCGGGAATTTGACGCTGACCCAAGCCCTGAGCGACCGTTGGAGTGGTCTAGGCCGCGCTAGCTACTACGGCGAATGGTACGACTCTGAAGACGATCAGACCTATAGCGGCAAGGTGCTGTTTGACCTTGAAACCAGCATCTCGTTTGACGATGCCCAATCCGCCATCGCCATTGGCGTGCAGAATATCCTCAACACCTATCCCGACGAGCATGAATTAGCTAGGGATCGGACCGGCAACAAGTACAGCCAGTTTAGCCCATTTGGCTTTGGCGGCGCGTTCTGGTATGTGAAATACAGCTACAGCCGCTAGGAACGCCGAACGGCAATCCTACGTTATAACAAAAGGCCGGGTACCTGTTTGGGTACTCGGCCTTTTTGCATCTTAATTGATCTTACGCATCGGCACCAAACCGGTCGATGTAGGGGCGTTCCTTGTGGGCGCCCATGCGACACCGCGTATTCAGCCAGCGGGATCCGACGAGGGCAACCACGAGGGTTACCCCTACAATGCGTAACATCAGATTTTAACCTGAAGTGAGCAGCAAATGACCTCATCCTACCGAGACGCCCTAGAACACATCCGCCGCGCCTTCCCCCAACCGGTGTCCGACCCCATTCACGATTCGTATTTCGTGCATTCCATCATGCGCGCCCTAGACCAAGTAGATGACCTGAAGATGCAGTTGCCGACGCTTGGTCCGGTGGTTTCTGGCGACTTTGCCGAAGCGCAAAACGCCGAACTGCCTGCTGAGATGTCGTCGGTCGAGGCAGTTACCTCCGATCTCGTCAGCTACCTGCGCGGCATAACCATCTCCAGCCATCCCCACACCCAACAAAACGTCATCGCGCCCCCGACCATTCCCAGCCTCATCGGCGTCCTGCTCGCCTCATTGCACAATCCCAACATCGCTTGGGATGAATACAGCCGCCTCGTCGCCTTGGCCGAAGTCGAAGCGGTCGGCATCACTGCGCGAATGGTCGGCTACGACCCACAACAAGCTGGCGGCACATTCACCTTTGGCGGGACCGGCACCACGCTCTATGGGGTAAAAATCGGCTTGGAAAAAGCCTGTCCGCAGGCCATGCAAAAGGGCGTATCCGACGACGTGGTGGTACTCGTTTCCGACGCCGGGCACTACTGCGCCCACAACATCGTCGGCTGGCTCGGCATGGGCACCGACCAATTGATCGTCATTCCGACGATAGCCGAGAACGAAATCGACCTCGCGCAGCTAGCGGATGCAGCGCGAACGGCCTTGGGCAGCGGGAAAAAAATTGCCGCCTTTATTGCGACTATGGGGACTACGGATGCGTTCGGCTTGGACGACTTGCAGGCGATTGTGACCCTGCGCGACTCGCTCGTCGATGAATTCCAGCTCTCCTACCGCCCACACATCCACGCCGACTCGGTCATTGGCTGGGCGTGGTCGGTGTTCAACGACTACGATTTTCAGGATAACCCCCTAGAGTTTCGCCCGCGGACTCTGCGCGCCCTCGCCGGAGCGTGCCGGCGCATCCGCCATCTGGCGCTGGCCGATTCCATGGGCATCGACTTCCACAAGACCGGCTTTGCCCCGTACATCTCCAGCCTCGTCCTCGTCAAAGACCGGGCGGATTTGCAACTCCTGATGCGCGATCCGCAACAGATGCCGTACCTCTATCACTTTGGCGACCACCGCCCCGGCATGTACACCCTCGAAACATCCAGAGCCGGGACCGGCCCGCTAACTGCGCTGGCTAATTTCCGCTTTTTCGGCGAGCAGGGATTGCGCGTCGCACTCGGGCACATCGTCGAGATGACCCAGCTTTTGCGCGAGCACCTCGAAGGACACGAAGCCATCACCGTACTCAACCGCGACAACTTTGGCACGGTAACGCTCTTCCGGGTGTATCCACCCGACGTGGATACTTTTGCGATCAAGCGCCAAGAATTCGAAGACCCGGCCTATCGGGAAACGCTGCTAGCCCACAACGACTACAATCGAAAAATTTTCGATTACGTGCATGCGGAGGCCATGGCCGGACGCGGAGTCGTCATTTCCTCGACCGACTGCTACCGACACACCCAATATCAGGAACCGATTGTCGCGCTGAAGTCCTTTATTGTGTCGCCGTTTGTGGATGAAAAGGACGTCGAAGTCGTAGTGGCAAAAGTACTGGAAGCTAGAGAAAAGTTCGTCTAAAGCCGCTAATGCTCTTGCGTCTTTACGGCGTCCCGGATTTCGCGGATGGTGCCTTCCAGCCGGTCTAGCCGCTCGTTCACGTCTTTTACGTCTTCTTGAATTTTCGTTACCATCTCGACCTGTTCTTCTAGCTCCTCGACCTTCAAGGATTCCTCATCGCTTACGAGGATGCTCGTCAGCGTCGCCGTAAAAACACCGACCAGAACCATACCCGTGATCACCAGAAAAACGGTGAGGATTTTGCCCGAAGCCGTCTCGGGATTGTGGATGTCGGCGTACCCGCCGGTGACCAGCGTCGTAAAGCTCCACCAAAGACTCGCCCCGAATCCCGAACCTTTCTCCATGCGTTCCAAGCCCATGAAAATGAAGGCACCAAACACGAGCGATAACAAGCCGTACAATAGGGACCGCTTGAGCAGCCGCACGTCCAACGTGGTGCTCAAGTGATCCATGCCCCGCCAGAAAAACAGTGCGATGCGAAATAAGCGCAGCGCCCGTAAAATTCGCACGGCTCTGAGCAGACGCCCCAAGCGAACGATACCTATGTCGCCGGACGCGGCAATGACCTGTACTGGGGGCAGCGGAATGGACGTTATGAAGTCTATCCAGTTGTTTTTCCAATACCACTTTTTGGACGCGGCAAGCCGGTGCTCAAAAAAGAAGTTGGCCATGAAAAGGGTGCAGCAGATCACGTCTATGATCCAGAATATCCACAACGTGCCAACGGAAAAATGAGGTTCTATTTCCACAACGGGATTTTCGTAGTCCTCCCCGAGGTGGATGACGTCCGCTTGTGTTAGTTTGCCCTCAACTACCTGTCCAGAAACAAGAGCACCAGATCCAACCGCATCCACTATGTGAATGTTTACCCGCTCGTACCCTTGTCCCCCGTTCAAAACGTTTATTCGATGTATTCTGCCTTCTACTACTTCGGCTTTTGCAATGGCACCACTACCTGTAGCTCCTACGCCAAGGAAGTCGACGGCCAAAATTGCGATCAGAAAAAGAATGAGAAAGAAGATGATCAGGTCTTTGGCTCGCACCCGCGCGGCGCTGCCTAGTACTCTGGCCTGCTCGTCCATCAGGTGTTTCTTTTGCCGCGCCTGCTCAATGATCCGGACCTTGTCCTGCAATTTCTCTTTTTCGTCGTTCAACCTAGCGATCTGCGATTCAGCTTTATCCAGACTCAATTCGTATTGGCCGTGCCGTTTGCTCAAACTGACCGTTTCCACCTTTTCGATCATTTCGCCGAGTTCTTTTTCTTTTTCGACTAGCTGATGGTCAATCCTATCGATCTCGTGCACTACCACATCTTTCATCTTGGTAATGCGTTCGAGCGAGCACGATTCGAGTCGCCTTGATAATGACATGGTGCGTCGTCCTGTATAGTTTGCGGGTTGTCGATCCCTCTTAGAATAGCCCCTTGATCTGTCCGGCGTCGTCGAGGTCAATCGACTCGGCCGAGGGTTTCTTCGGCAGGCCGGGCATGGTCATAATATCGCCCGTCAACACCACTACGAAACCGGCCCCAGCCGAGACCTTGACGTCGCGGATCGGTACGTCAAAGCCGCGCGGCCGTCCCTTGAGCCCGGGATCGGTCGATAGCGAGTACTGGGTCTTGGCGATGCAGACGGGCAGGTTGCCGTAGCCTTCGTCCTCCAGCCGCCTGAACTTGCCGCGCAGCATCTTGTCCCCCATGATGTCGTCGGCACCGTAGATGGCTTGGGCGACAGTGCGGACCTTGTCCCACAGCCGCATGTCGTCGGGATAGAGCAGCCGGAAGTCGCTCTGCGTGTTTTCGGCCACCTGCACCACGGTGCGGGCGAGGTCTTCGGCTCCTGCGCCGCCGCGGGCGTGGTGATGCGCAGGCACGATCTCAACGCCGAGATGCGCGCACTTGTCGCGGATGCACTGGATCTCGTCATCCGTGTCCGTGGCAAAGGCGTTGACCGCTACGACGACGGGCAAGCCGAAGAGGCGGATGTTTTCGATGTGCTTTTTGAGGTTTTCGACACCTCGTTCAACCGCCCCAACATTGGGTTTGGCGATGCTTTTGAGCGAAGCGCCGCCGTGAAATTTGAGCGCGCGCACCGTGGCCACTAATACTACGAGGTCCGGGGCGAGGCCGCTCTGGCGGCACTTGATGTTGGCGAATTTCTCCGCGCCCAAGTCCGCGCCAAAGCCAGCCTCGGTGATGGTGTATTCAGACAGGCGCGTACTCAGGCGGGTGGCGGCGATGGAGTTGCAGCCGTGGGCGATATTGGCAAAAGGGCCGCCGTGGACTAAAGCCGGGTTGCCCTCTAGGGTCTGCACCAAGTTGGGCTGGCAGGCATCCTTGAGCAGCACCGCCATGGCTCCGTGGACTGCTAGGTCCGCAGCGCGAACGGTCTCGCGGGAACGGGTCTGGGCGACGACGATCCGGCCGAGCCGCTCTTTGAGTTCGGCCAGCGATTCGGACAGGCAGAGGATGGCCATGACTTCTGAGGCGACGGCAATATCGAACCCCGATTGGCGCGGAAAGGAGTTGGCCGTTCCCCCTAACCCGATGACGATGTCGCGCAGTGCCCGGTCGTTTATGTCGAGGACGCGGTTCCAGACGATGCGGCGATGATCAATGCGGCGCACATTGCCTTGGTGGATGTAGTTGTCGAGGGCTGCGGCGAGTAGGTTGTGCGCGGCAGAGACGGCGTGGATGTCGCCGGTGAAGTGCAGGTTGATGTCCTCCATCGGCGCCACCTGAGCATAGCCGCCACCCGCGCCGCCGCCCTTCATACCGAAGCAAGGCCCTAGCGAAGGCTCGCGCAGACAGACGGTGGTGCGCTTGCCAATGCGGTTGAGTGCGTCGCCTAAGCCGATGGTGGTGGTGGTTTTGCCCTCGCCCGCCGGAGTCGGGTTGATGGCCGAGACGAGAACCAGCTTGCCGGTGGTAGGTGCGTCTTCGAGCTGCTGACAGAACTCCTGCGAGATCTTGGCCTTGACGCGGCCGTAGTGTTCGAGGTGTTCGGAGCCGATCCCGAGCTGGGCGGCCACATCGTCGATGGGGCGGAGTGAGGTCTGGCGAGCGATTTCTATATCGGGTAGCAAAGTGGACTCCTGATTTGAATAGGTCGGTCTATACGCCGCAAAACGCGGAAAAGCCGCCGTCGATGGGCACGATGGCACCGGTGACAAACGTGGCTGCGTCCGAAAAGAGCCACAGGGCCGCGCCTACTACTTCATGCGGGTCGCCGAAGCGGGCCATGGGGACGTTTTTGAGAATGGTTTGGCCGCGATCGGTCAGCTCGCCGCTTGCTTCGTCGAGGAGCAGGAAGCGGTTTTGCGCGGTAATCATAAAACCCGGGGCCACGGCATTGACGCGGATTTTGGGCGCGTAGGTCGTGGCCATGTGCACGGCCAACCAGCGGGTGAAACTATCGGCCGCAGCCTTGCCATTGGAATACGCCAAGGCCCGCGACAGGGGCAGCCCTCCGCCGATGGAGGTGATATTGACAACGGCTCCATCGCCTTTAGCGGCGAAGACGCGGCCCACCGCCTGCGAAGGCAGGACGGCACTCAGATAGTTGAGATCCATCACCATCCTGACCGCCTCTGGATCAATATCAAAAAATTCGAGTTCTGGGGAAGTAGTGGTATCCTTGTGGCTGCCACCAGCGCCGTTGAGCAGGAAGTCAACAGTGCCAAAGTGCTCGATGGTCTCGGCGAGCGCGGCTTCGACGCTGGCTTTGCTGACGACGTTGCACTCGACGGGGAGGACCTTGTCGGGAAAGTCTTGGTTGATCTCGTCGGCTTTGGCGCGGGCCGCCTCTGGTGAAATGTCCCAGATCGCCACTTCAGCACCCGCTCGGGCGAGGCCGCGGGCGATCTCGCCGCCAATGGCACCGCCAGCACCGGTCGCCACGGCCTTTTTGCCGTGGAAGTCAAAAGTAGTCAAGGTGATGCCTCTCCTTTTGTTAAAATTCAGTCGCCGAGCCGTGGGGCCGGGGAATCGTCAATGCGGGCAATGTCGAGGAAAGGGTGGGAGGTACTCATCGCCGCTGCGCTGGAGGGCGGCCCCTGCTCAGCGCCGGTGCCAACGCCGCGTAGCCGACCGCGCAGGATTCGTCGAAATCCATGGTGACAAACGTCTCTATCGCCATAGCTTCGGCAAAGCCGATGTCCCGGAGTCCCTGCACAATGCGCGGATAGTCGAGGCTCCCTTGACCGGGGATTTTGTGGTCCCAGTCGGGATGGGTGCCGATGTGGTCCTTGAGGTGGGCGTGGACGATGCGCCCTTGCCACTGGTGGGCGACCGCGACCGGGTCCAAACCGAGAAGCGTCAGATAGCACGGGTCGAAATTGATGCCAAAGGACGCGCTGCCGACCTCGTCGTGCAACTCCAAGAAGCGCTCGGGAGTGTCGGTGAGCCAGCCGTCCCACACGCCATCGACTGCCAACTGCACGTTGCGAGGCTCTGCGTAGGCAAGCGCGTCTTGGAGATAGGCGACCACTCGACGCCAAGCTTCGGTGCGCTGGGCGTCGTCATTTTTGGGACCGCCCATGTGGAAGACGACGAGCGGTGCGCCGACATCCACGGCCAGATCGACCGATCCCTTGAGGTCGAGCGGTTCGTCGGTAAAGAGCGAGTTGGCGAGATTGGCGTGGGTGATAACGGCTTCGATGGTCAGGCCCAGCCGCTCGGCAATGCTCCGCGTCTGCGCGCGCAACTCAGGCGTCACCGAGCGCGGATCAGCCGACGGCCCGTGGGTCCCCGAAATGTCGATGCCGTCGTAGCCGGTAGCGGCGATTTTTTCCAGTGCCGGCTCGAGCGGCATTGCAAGCCGGTCGGTGTAGCTATAGGTGTAAAAGGCGAGGCGCATGGCTCAAATTAAATTCTGATGTTACGCACCTAGGTAGGGGGCGGTTTGAAACCGCCCCCTACAGCGGCCACCGGCCACGTACTGCGTAACGTCAGTTAAATTGCTGAATATCGACGTACACGGGAGGCTTCTTCCTTGGTCGGAAGAAGCAAAGCGCACATCTTATTCTAGTTAATCAGACCCTTTTTAGCAATTTCACGCAGAGGAGATACGACATGGCACAACCATTGGGCAAAGCCTACGAACAGATCGCGGCGACGCAGCCGCGTGGGTCATATCGCGGCGCGGTGGTCGGCTGCGGGCGGATGGGCAGCACCATTGACGACGAGCACATCGGGATGCCGCACTATCCTTGGCCGTGGGCACACGCCCCGGCCATGATTGAAGCGCGGGGCATTGAGTTGATCGGCGCGGCGGACGTGGACCGAGCCAAGTTGGACGACTTTGCCCAGCGCTGGGGCGTAGAAACCCTGTACGAAGACTACCGCGAGTTGGTCGCCCAAGAGCAGCCCGATGTGGTGGCGGTGACAACGCGGCCCGACGAGCGCGCCGAGGTGGTCATCGGCCTAGCCGAGGCCGGGGTGCGGGCGATTTTTGCCACCAAGCCGATGTGCCGCACCTTGGCCGAGGCCGACGCCATGATCGCGGCGTGCAAGGCGAATGGAACCATTCTGTCCATCGCCTGCCATCTCAACTGGTACAACTGGTACACCAATGCGCGGCAGGCCATAGCTGACGGAGCGATTGGCCGGTTGCGCTCTATGGTCTGCCACAGCCCACACAGCCTGTCGAATCTGCAAAGCCATACGCTGGCCCTGTTTCGGCTGTTTGCCGGAGCGCCGGCCGAGTGGGTGATGGGCGAGATGGACGACGACGAGCAGGCTGCGGCCGACCGGGATTTATCCGGCTCGGGCTACATTGCCTACGCCAATGGAGTGCGCGGCTTTTTGAACTCTCGCGCCGACCGCTCGGGGCATGGGTGGACTTTGGAGTTTATCGGCGAGCGCGGGATGATCGTCTCGCGCAACGCCCACGCGCAATTCGAGCTGTGGGGAGCGCACCCGGAGACCGGCGAGCCGATCCAGCGGCAGTTCCCCAACCCGTGGCACCCGCGCTCGTCCATGGTCGATGCGATTGAGGGCGTCTGTCGGGCGATTGAGGAGGGGGAAGAGCGGATTTGCCCAGGGGAATTTGGGCGCGAGGCGCTGGAAATCGCCATTGGTCTGCGCCAGTCGCATCGGCAGGGCAATGGGCGGGTGGATTTGCCGCTGGCGGGTCGGGAGCTGCGGATGGGCTAGCGGGCCTTTTTAGCGCATGAGATCGGCGATCCGCTCGCCGATGGCCATTGAGGTAATGTTGGTGTTGGCGCGCACGCAGTCGGGCATGATGGCCGCGTCGGCGACGCGCAGGTTTTCGAGGCCGTGCACTCGGCCGTACTGATCGACGACGGCCATTGAATCGCTCGCTGGTCCCATCTTGCAGGTCGAGGAGACGTGGTGGCTGGTGCCCACTTCGCGTCGCATCCACTCGTCGAGCGCGGCGTCGGTGTCGAGTTCGGCGTCGGTGGGGGTGAGGCGCTCGACGACGAGCGTGTTGAGCGCATCGTGGTTGAGCAGGTCGATGATGATGCGGATGGATTCGCGCAGGCGGCGGCAGTCTGAGGGCTCGGCCAAGTAGTTGTAGTCGAGCACGGGCTGCACGTGCGGATCGGTGGAGGCCAGCTTGAGTTCGCCCTGTCCCTCAGCTAAGTAGATGCAGCCGACTAAGCAAAAGCCCAAAGGTTTGGAATGCGACGAGACGTAGTAGCCCTCGGTCGTGGCAAAGGAGGTCGGGATGATGAACATGTCGTTGCGCCAGTCCGATCCGGCGGCCGTGTAGCGCAGGCCGATTTGCAGCCGAGGCTCCGTGCCGTCGCCGAGGTACTCGTCCTTAGCTCGCAGCATCACGCTTACTTGCGGATGGTCGCGCAGATTCTGGCCGACGCCAGGCAGGTCGCACACCACCTCAACACCCATCGCCTCTAAGTGCGCGGCCGGCCCGACGCCCGACAGCAAGAGCAGGTGCGGCGAGCCAATCGCCCCGCCGCACAGCAGGATTTCTCCGCCGTGGACCGTGGACAGGTCTCCGTCGCGCTCGACGAGCAGACCGGTGGCGCGCTGACCGTCAAAGAGTACGCGGTGGACGTGCGTGTTGGCTTGAATGGTGAGGTTGGGGCGACCGCGAGCTGGGTTGAGGTAGCCGATGTTGGTGCTCCAGCGGATGCTCTCGGCGTTGTTGAGGGCCAAGGGACCGACGCCGGTAGAAGCAGGATCGTTGTGGTCGGGGCAGTCGGGGTAGCCCGCGGCGAGCGCGGCCTCGTAGAAGGCGCGGTGCTCGGGGTTGAGCTCGTGGTCTCTGAACCGCCGAGCGCGGATGGGGCCGTCGGTGCCGTGATAGGGGGCGTCTCCGTAGTCCGGGTCGGATTCGAGACGGCACAAAAAGGGCAACAGAGCGTCGTGGCTCCACAGGTCGTTGCCCGCCGCCGCCCACGAGTCGTAGTCTTCGGGCACTCCGCGCAGAAAAATCTGCGCGTTGACCGCACTCGACCCGCCGACGATTTTGCCGCGCGGCACAAACATATCGGGGCGCAGGTCCGTAGCCCGGGCGCGATACTCCCAGCCAAATCGGGTGCTCAAGCCAAAGGCGCGATCCCAGATATTGCGGTCGCGCCCGTAGGCATAGCGAATCTCCTCGGGCAAGTCTTCAACCGCAGCAAAATCCGGCCCGGCCTCCAGCAGCAAGACCGACCGACTCCGATCCTCGCTGAGCCGCGCCGCGAGCACTGCACCCGCCGCTCCAACTCCGGCAATGACGACATCGTAAGACGCAGACATAACGATCTCCCTTTGTAGCCCAATCCTTTGGACATTGCGTACGGGCATTTAGGTATGGGATGCTTCGACTCCGCTCCGCTTCGCTCAGCATGACAAGTGCTGGTGTACTGTTCCTTGTGTCATGCCGAGCGAAGCGAAGCATCTCATACCGCTTCTACTACCGTGTACTTAGCCCTTAAATATAAAGTGCCCACAAGGGGCACCCCTACAACTGCTCCGCTAATTCTTCCGCCGGATAGGTAATGATCTCCGCCAAGGTCGGATGATAATGGGGCATCCTCGCCAAATCCTGCACCGTCCCGCGAAAGTACATCACCGCGATCAACTCGTGAATCAGCTCGCCGGCCTCCGGGCCGACGATGTGGCCGCCGAGCACTTCGCCCGAGCGCGGGTCACAGAGGATTTTTACGTGGCCGCAGGTCTCGCCCATCGTCAGCGACTTGCCGTGGTCGTCAAAAGGGTAGCTGGCGACCAAATAGGGCCGATCCGCAGCGCAGCAGTCCCGCTCGCTGAGACCGACGCTGGCCACCTGCGGGTCGGTGAACACGACTAGCGCGTTGAGGCGGTCGTCGAAGCGGTGCTCGGGGCGGTCGGGATGGGTGGCATTGTACGCGGCGATCTCGCCTTGCTCGATGGCGATGTGGACGACCTCGTGCTCGCCGTTGACGTCGCCGACGGCGTAGATGTGGGGCTGGCTGGTGCGCATGGCCGCATCGACGACAATGCGCCCGCCGGCGACCTCGACGCCGGCTTGGTCCAAGCCCAATCCGTCGATGAGTGGGCGGCGGCCGAGAGCTTGCAGGACGAGGTCCGCCGAGGCTGTTTTTTCTGCGCCGCCGTAGGAAAAATGCGCAGTCTTGCACCCGTTTTCCTCGGTAAATTGGCGCAACTGCGTGCCGGTGTACACTTCCATGCCCTCTGCGCGAAAGCGCGCTTCAACCGGCCGCGCCAAATCCTCGTCGCCAGCGGAGAGAATGTGATCGCTGCGCTGGATGAGCGTCACCTGCGTGCCAATGCGCTGAAAGAACTGGGCCAGCTCGACGGCGATGGGACCGCCGCCGAGGACGAGGAGGCTCGCTGGCTGCTGGCACATGTCGAGGGCCTCGTCGCTGGTGAGGTAGCCGACTTGGTTCAGTCCTGGGATTGGGACGTGGTGGGGGGTAGAGCCGGTGGCGATGATGAAATGCCCGGCCTCAATGACGTCGTCGCCGGCTTGGAGCTTCTGCGGCGAGAGGAAGCGGGCGCGCGCTTCGTAGAGCGCGAAGCGGCCGTCGCTTAGTTGTTCGCGGCGATAGGCGGCAAAGTCGGCGACTAGTCGCGCCTTGCGCTCGACGATGGCGGTTAAGTCGGCGCGGACTTCCACCGGTGCTAGGCCAAACTCGGCGGCGCGGTCTAGATGCGAGGCTATTTCGGCGGAGCGCAGAATCGCCTTGCTAGGCATACAGCCGCGCAGAATGCACAATCCCCCCCAAGGCCCTTGGTCGATAACCGCGACATTCGCACCAGCAGCGTGAGCCGTGCGCGCCGCGGCGTACCCGGCCGAACCGCCGCCGATGATCGCGATGTCGCATTGCACAGTTGCCATAATCCGTTTTTATCCTACTCTTGAGCGGTTTGGTTTTTGTTTTACTGCTAAGTACGCGATAGTAGAGCGAAGCGGAGTCGAAACATCTTATTCCTCGATGCCCATGGGTAACGTTTTACTGTTAAGCCATAAAGTTTATTCCTTGAACGCACTGCACCTCATAAGATCGGCTTTGCTCTGCTGCGCGCTGGCCCTGCCCGCTTGGAGCGAGGGTGCCTATACGATGCGCGGCTTTGATGCGCGCATCCAGCGGGGCATAGACCTGATCTACAATCTGCGCTTTGCCGAGGCCGAGCGCCACTTTCAGGCCATCGTCGAGGCCGAGCCGGACAACCCGCTCGGCTACTTCTTTCGCGCGATGGTGTCTTGGTGGCGGATCCTCATAGACTTGGCCGACAAAACCCACGACGCGGAGTTCCACGCCCGGCTCAAGCAGTGCATTGAGGTCTGCGACCGGCGGCTAAAAAAAGACCCAATGGACTTCGACGCGATTCTCTTCAAGGGGGGTGCAATCGGTTTCCGCGGCCGCCTATACGGCGACCGAGAGCAGTACCTAAGGGCAGCGCGCGACGGATTGCGCGGCCTACCCCTCCTAAAGAAGAGCCGTCAACTCGAGCCGACCAACAAGGACATCCTCTTTGGCCAGGGCCTGTACCACTACTTCGCCGAGGTCATGCCCCAACGCCACCGGATTCTCCGTCCAATCATGGCCTTTTTGCCCGACGGCGATCGCCTGTTGGGCCTCCAGCAGCTCAAGGAAGTCGCCAGCGAGGGAGCCTACGCTAGCACTGAGGCCGCCTATTTCCTCGGCCAGATCTACCGAATTTTTGAAAAGGACAACCGCAAAGCCCTTCCCTATTTTGAGGAACTCTACGTGCGCTACCCCGACAACGCAGTCTTCCACCGCTACACTGCGCGGCTTATGGTCGAACTCGGCCGCTGGCGATCGGGTGTGGCGTTGTACGAAGAATACGTGCGGCGCAGCTTGGCTGGCCAGACCGGCTATCACCGTCACGGCCGCTTGGAGGCGCATTACTACGCGGGCAAATACGCGTATTTTGAGCGCCGCTTTCCCGAGGCCGCCGACCACCTAGCGGCAACCGACAGCCTCGCCGCCAATTCCGAGCGCAAGCGGGACCTCGCTTTTGCCGTGCTGGCCAACCTGCTGCTCGGCCAAGTACACGACCTAGCGGGCCGCCGCGAGGAAGCGGTTTTTCGCTACCAGCGAGTGCGGCGCTTGCCCGACCACGCGGACAGCCACCAACGAGCGAAACACTATCTGCACGCGCCCTATCGCGAGGGCGCAGAGGAAGTCAATCCTGTCCCTCCAACCGAATGACTTCCTCGTGGTACACTCGCATTAGATCTGAGTGCATCAGATAGCCCCAAAACTCGCTTTCCCCCTCGTCTGTGGTGTGCACCACGGGCAACTTGTCGTAGCCAGAGTCCAACAGTTTTTGCAGGGCCTCGTGCAGGTTGTCCCCAGCGTCTATGGGCCGGACATCATCGACGACCATGTCCTCAATGAGGACCAGATTGCGCAGCATCTCGTCTTCGGGCAGGTCGAGGTCTTCGAGGCTGATCATGCCGCGCAAGCCGCCGTCGTCATCGGTGACGACAAAGTGCAAATGGCCCAGCTTTTTGCTCAAGCTGCTCAGGGAAAAGTAGGAAAGCCGATTGCTGACGATGGCCTCGGAGGTGTTTTTAAGGCGGGGGAATACTTCGCGGACTTGGAGATCGTGCAGCACGTTGACGGTTAGGTCTTTGATATGGGCCGGAGAGTGGAACTTGTTTTGGACTTGGTTTTGGTAGATGGAAAAGTTGCGCGCGAAGATCAGCGCGAGGGCGCTGACGACCATCAGCGGCGGCAGCAGGTGGTAGGAGCCACTCATTTCGATGACGAGAATCAGGGCCGCTAGCGGCGTATTGGCCACTGCGCCGAAAAACGAGGCCATGCCCACCACGATATAAGCGGCCGGTTGGTGGACGATGTGGGGAAAGTACTGTTGGCCCAGCAGGCCCACGGCACCGCCGAGCATCCCGCCGATAAAGAGCGAAGGGCCGAAGACGCCGCCCGAGCCGCCGCTGGAGATCGTGCAGCTAGAGGCGAGGATTTTGAGCAGGGCGAGGGCTAAGAAGGCGCGGATTGCGAGCTCGCCGTCGAGCCCCCGTTGGATGACGCCGAACCCATCTCCCAGCACTTGCGGGTCGATAAAGGCCGCCACCCCTACCAGTAAGCCCCCGCAGCAGACGATCCAATAGCGGGGCAGCGGCAAGCGGTCGAAGAGGGTGCGCGCAAGGCGCAGGGTTTTGACGTAAAAGATGCCGACCAGGGCGCAGAAAAACCCCAAGATTAAGTAGAAAACCAATTCGCGCACATCGGTGAACAGCAGGTCGGGCAGAGCAAAAATGTGCGAGAAGCCAAAGACGGCGATGTAGAGCGCGTAGGCGACAAAGGAGCTGATGACGCAGGGGATGAGCGCGTCGCTTTCAAAGTCTTCGCGGTAGAGCACTTCCACGCTGGCGATCGCCGCGCCCAACGGTGCGCGGAAAATGGCACCTAGCCCTCCGGCCGTGCCCGCCAGCAGCAAAATCCGCCGCTGGGCCACCGAGAGCTTGAGTTTGTCGCCGACCCAAGAGCCTAAGCCCGCGCCAATCTGCACCAAAGGACCTTGCTGACCAGCGGCACCACCAGAGGCGAGCGTGACGATGGTCGCCAGGGTCTTGACCGGAGCGACGATGGGACGGATGTGACCGCGCTGGTTGTGGAAGGCATCGATCATGGCATCGGTGCCCGCGCCTTGGGCTTCGGGCGCGAAGCGGTGTGTCAGGTAGCCGCCGAGCAGGCCGCCCAGCGCTGGTAGCAAGAGCAACAGCCACAAGTACTCGCCGTAGGTGGGCGCGTCGAGGAAGGAAAAGTCGAATGGTGCCCTGTTGTGGGGATGGATCTGGCGGTAGCCAGCCAATTTCTCGACTAGCAGGAACTTGGCCAGTTCAAGGCCGTAGGTGAACAACACCGCACCCAAGCCGGAAAGCAGGCCGATGAGCGCGCTGTAGAGATAGATGCGGGAGACGAACTCAAAGCCGAGCCAGTCGCGGAGCAGGCGGGCGGCTAGCCCCCGAGTCTGCGGGGCAGCTTCAGGCATGGGCGGTGGGCTGGCAGGTGGGGCTGACTACCCCCAAGTCGCGCTGAATCTGGTCGCTGGCCAGCCCCACTAAATAGGCGTGGAAGCAGCGGCCAGCAAAGCCATAACTGATGACGACATTGGGTTTTTCCATGATTTTACCTGTGCGACGGGCGTTTTTGCGGCCGACAAATGGGCACTTACTATATAAGCAAAGTTGGCTTTCATTGGAAGTTAGACCGGAGGGCAGGAAATCCCCCACCTGCCCTAAGTCGTCTAGGGTGGTGATCACGCTGTATAACCCCGCTAAGTAGAGACCGCTTAACTCGAGCTCGCGTTAAAAGGAGAGATAGGAATGTCAAAGTTCGTTGTAAACCTGCTAGTTGCCGGCGCTGCACTCTTGGCCATGCTCCTGACCGGATGTTCCGACTCCGACGCGCCGACGGCAACGCCTAGTGTTGAGCCCCTATTTGTCGTATCGGGACATGTCCGCGACCCGAACGGTTCTCTGGCGGGCAGCGATGCGAGGGTTGTAGGGATTTGGACAGGGGACATCGGCGAAGGGGACTACTCCTATGTCTTCGGGTTGGGTGACATTGATCTGGAGGCAGGAACCTTCCGAATGGAGTTTGTAGAAGAACCTCCTTCAGAGGCGTTGCTGGGGGATCTGTTGGGGGTTGGTTTACTCGCAGTGGTCGATGACAGCAACTTGCAAGAAGGGATTCTTTCCGACGACTACGACGATGACAAATTTCTGGGTGCAGCGCCGAGGCACTACGTCCTTTTCTTCAATAGGGAAAACGAAAATGCGGAAGAGGCCCTTGAGGAGGTGCCGTGGCTGAAGGAATTCGGCAACGGGTACAGCGTCGGCAAGGGCATTGAGATATCGGATGATTTTGATGGATTCGAGCCGGTGAATCCCGGGTCGGTGGAAATCATCATTGACGATATGGAGAACCTAAATTTCGTAAATTGGACTTGAGGAAAGAGCTTCAGGCATGGGCGGTGGGCTGGCAGGTGGGACTGACGGCCTGCCATTGGCGCAGGACTTCAAAGACGAGGACGGCGCTGGCCGCGGCGACATTGAGGCTGTTTTTGTAGCCGTACATGGGAATCTCGACTAGCTCGTCGCAGCACTTGAGCCCGTCACAACTCACGCCAAGGGCCTCATTGCCCACGATGAGGGCCAAGGGGCGCGGATAGTCTAGCTCGGTGTAGCAGCGGCTTTGCGATGTCGTTTCCAGTGCCCACACCGGCACTTGGCGCGCGCGCAAGTGCTCAATGGCTTGTAGGGTGGTGGCGAAGTGGCGGGTCTCTATGTACGAGAGGGTGCCCAACGCCGTCTTGTCGAGCTTGGGATGGGGCGGATGGGCTGTGTAGCCGCAGGTGTAGATGCCGCTGAGGCGGCCCGCGTCGGCCGTGCGAAAAATCGAGCCGACATTGAAGGCACTGCGCAAATTGTCGAGTACCAGATAGAGCGGGTGCTTGGGCAGGCGGGCGTATTCGTCGAGGGGCATCTCAGCGTCGAACGTGCGGACCTCAAAGCTGGTCTCCTTGCCGTAGTTGCCCGGCCGCAATTTCACCCGACTTCCTCCGGGGACACGGGCCGCTGCTCGGCCGCGGAGAGCCGGGCGGCCTCAATGGCGACCATGGTCTGCCGCACGCTCTCGGCGGTGACGGCCAGTTCGGCGCGACCGGCGAGCGCGTCGGCGATGTTTTCGTAGTAGGAACGCCAGCGGCCGGGTGCCGTCTCCATGATGGTTTCCTCCGCGTCTCTATAGAGGCGGGCGTAGTGCTCGGGCGCTTCTTCGGCCGCGTCGATGTCGCCGGCGATCATGGCCTTTTCCTGTGGGTCAACGCCCTCTTTGACCAGTGCGCCTTCTGTGCCCAGCACGTACCAGCGCGGTTTGGCTTTGCTCGCCAGCGACGAGGTCTCCACGCGCGCTTCGACGCCGTTGGCAAAGTGGAGCACGGCCAGCGCGTGGGACTCGACGTCGATGCTGAGCGGATCGCCGGAGTGGAAGGTGGCGTAAACCTTGGTCAGCGGCGCGTCGATGAGTTGGAGGGCTTGATCTACCAGATGCGCGCCTAGATCGAAGAATTTGCCGCCGCCGTGCTGTGCGATGCTGCGCCAGCCGCGCGGGGGGCCGTATTGGCCCCAGAACATCTCCAGCAAAAAGAGATCGCCGAGCAGCCCTTGGGCCAGCGCGTCTTGCACTGCGAGGAAATCGCCGTCCCAACGGCGGTTCTGAAACACGCTGAGCAAGCGGTCGTGCGCTTGGCTGGCGGCGATCATCTGGTCGGCCTCGGCCATGCTCAGGCACATGGGCTTGTCGGTGACGACGTGTTTGCCCGCTGCTAGCGCTTGGATCGCGTGTGGGGCGTGGAGGTCGTTGGGCGTGGCGAGGACGACGAGATCGACGGCTGGGTCGGCCAGCACTTCGTCGAAGTGGCGGAAGGTCTTTACCCCCAAGTCGCGCTGAATCTGGTCCCGGGCCTCTGGTCGGCTGGTGGCAATGCCGTAGAGGTTCAGGCCGCTGGCCAGCCCCACTAAATAGGCGTGGAAGCAGCGGCCGGCAAAGCCATAACCGACGACGACGACATTGGGTTTTTCCATGATTTTACCTGTGAAAACGGGCGTTTTTGCAGCGGATAAATGGGCACTTATATTAAGGAAACTCAAAGGTTTGGGCAACTTTTCAGGAGGAGCGCAATGCGGATGAATCTGCATTCGACCAAATGAGTATCTGAGAATGAAAAAGTTTCCGTTGTTCAGCCTCGCCTTGTTGTTGGCTGGCGTCTTGTTCGCACAGGGGAGCCGCGCCGAGGACTACACCCGCTTCAGTTTGCCCGAGGGTGCGCTCGCCCGTCTGGGCAAAGGCCGCATCGGTTCGGGCGACCGCGTGGTGGTCTATTCACCGGATAGCACGCGGATAGCGGTGGCTAGCGATATCGGTGTCTGGCTGTACGATGCCGCCACTGGGGCTGAAGTCGCCCTGCTCACGGGCCATACGTCTTGGGTCAGGTCAGTGTCGTATGCGCCAGATGGAAGCACTCTAGCCAGTGTCAGTGACGACCAGACGGTGCGGTTGTGGGATGTAGCCACCCAGCAAGAAATAGCCATCCTCCAAGGCCATACGGATGGGATCACTTCGGTGGCGTATGCGCCGGATGGTCAGACCTTAGCCAGTGCCAGTTCGGACGGCACGATCCGGTTGTGGGATGTAGCCACCCAGCAGGAGCTAGTCACCCTCCAAGGGCATACGTCTTGGGTCAGGTCAGTGTCGTATGCGCCGGATGGTCAGACCTTAGCCAGTGCCAGTTCGGACGGCACGATCCGGTTGTGGGACGTGGCCACCCAGCGGGAGCTAGCCTCCCTGCAAGGCCATATGGAGGGGGTCTTATCGGTGGCGTATGCGCCGGATGGTCAGACCTTGGCCAGTGCCAGTTGGGACCAGACGATCCGGTTGTGGGATGTGGCCAGCAAGCAGGAGCTAGCCACCCTCCAAGGCCATACGGATAGGGTCGCTTCAGTGTCGTATGCGCCGGATGGTCAGATCCTAGCCAGTGCCAGTGAGGACGGCACGGTCCGATTGTGGGACGTGGCTAGCGGGCAGACGCTAGCCCTCCTCGAAGGTCATACGGATGGGGTCTTATCGGTGGCGTATGCGCCAGATGGAAGCACCCTAGCCAGTGCCGGTTTAGACGATTCGATCCGATTGTGGGACGCGTCCACTCGGCGGGAAGTAGCCATCCTGCAAGGCCATAGGGAAAGGGTCACTTCGGTGGCGTATGCGCCGAATGGTCAGACCCTAGCCAGTGGCAATTTGGACCAGACGGTGCGGTTGTGGGACGTGTCCACCCGGCAGGAGATCGCTACCCTGCAAGGTCATACGCATGCGGTCACTTCGGTGGCGTATGCGCCGAATGGTCAGACCCTAGCCAGTGGCAGTTGGGATAAGACGGTGCGGTTGTGGGATGTGGCCACCCAGCAGGAGCTAGCCATCCTGCAAGGCCATACGGGTGAGGTCCTATCGGTGGCGTATGCGCCGGATGGTCAGACCCTAGCCAGTGGCAGTTTGGACCAGACGGTGCGGTTGTGGGACGTGTCCACCCGGCAGGAGATCGCTACCCTGCAAGGCCATACGGGTGGGATCACTTCGGTGGCGTATGCGCCGGATGGTCAGACCCTAGCCAGTGGCAGTTTGGACCAGACGGTGCGGTTGTGGGACGTGTCCACTCGGCAGAAGATCGCTACCCTGCAAGGCCATGCGGATAGGGTCAGGTCGGTGGCGTATGCGCCGGATGGAAGCACCCTAGCCAGTGGCAGTTTGGACCAGACGGTGCGGTTGTGGGACGTGTCCACCCGGCAGGAGTTAGCCATCTTGCAAGGCCATACGGATAGGGTCACCTCGGTGTCGTTTTCACCGGATGGAAGCACCCTAGCCAGTGGTGAAGGTGCTTTTGGCGACCAGACGGTGCGGTTGTGGGATGTGGCCACCCGGCAGGAGTTAGCCATCCTCCAAGGCCATGCAGATGGGATCACTTCGGTATCGTTTTCGCTGGACGGTCGGACCCTAGCCAGTAGCAGTTGGGACAAGACGATTCTGCTGTGGGATATGTCGCCGTACATCACCCCCCCGACGGCCATTGACGCGGCTTCGCTCTCGCTGCCGACGCAAACGGCGTTGCTGGCCAACTACCCCAACCCCTTCAACAGCCGCACCCAACTCGCCTATCGCTTAGCCGCACCCGGCTTAGTGCGGCTAGAGCTGTACAATGCCTTGGGTCAACCCGTGCGCACGCTGGTGGATCAGTTCCAAGCCGCCGGTGCGTATCAGGTTCCATGGGACGCCCGCGATGGTCAGGGGGCGGCGGTGGCCACGGGCGTATATGTGACGCGGCTTTATTATCCGGGCGGGATGCAGACGCGACGGTTGCTCCACCTCAAGTAGCGGGGACACTTTTCTCTCGCTTAGGTGTTATATATGACACACGGTCACTCGTGGATATCGCCGGCGCGAGGGCAATGGATGGAATCACTTATGCAGGGAAGCAGCCGATCGGTCATCGGTCTCAGCGTTGTCCTGCTGCTCTTGTTGAGCGGTTGCGGGGCCGCTTATTCGGGCTATGTGTCCCGTTCGCTCAACCAGCTAGAAAAGGGCAACTACGAAGCGGCCCTCGGCAAGCTGGAAAAGCCCTCCGGCAAGACCAACAAACTGCTCTACCACCTCGAAAAGGGGCTAATTTTGCACTATCAAGGCCAATACGAGGCATCCAACGTAGAGTTTGAACGGGCCGAGCGGCTCAGCGACCAGCTCTACACCCGCTCGGTCTCGCGCGAAATCGCGGCCTTGCTGTCCAATGATTCGATTGTCGCCTACCGAGGCGAGGAGTTTGAGCTATCCCTGATCCACTACTACCGCGCCATGAACTACGCCCGGCTGGGCGACCGACAGGCAGCACTGGTCGAGTGCCGCAAGGCTAACCTGAAGCTCGAAAATTACGCGCAACAGGCCGAATACGAACTCAGCTATAAAAACGACGCCTTTCTGCAGTACATGACGGGACTCTTTTTTGAGGCTGAAGGCGAGTGGAACGACGCGTACATTTCCTACAAAGATGCCCTAAAGGGCTATCGCGCGTACGAAACGGCCTTTGATCTGCAAACGCCGCGGATGCTGATAATTGACCTCGCGCGGCTGGCTCAGCGGCTGGGATACGAAGACGAGGTTGCGGAATACACGGAGCGCTACCAGCTTGAGTTAGAGGAGCTGCAACCGGCCTCCGGCGGCGAATTGGTGGTCTTCGTCGAGAGCGGCTTCGTGCCCCGCAAGCACCAGGTCGAGTTCAGCGTGCCGATTTTGGAGGACGAAGGGAAGTGGGAGGTGTGGACGGTGTCGGAGCGGGCCGTCCATCGCTATCACCACCCGCACGTGTACAAGCGCCGGCACGTGGATTATTGGCTTCGGGTGGCGCTGCCCGAATACCGGGAGGTGCCCTCGCAGGTGGCTGGGGTACGGTTGCGCGCTGGCGACCAGAGTGCGCTGGCGGCCACAGCCGAGGACTTGGACGCGATTGCCCAGCGGACTTTTGCGCAGAAATTCGATACCATTCTGCTGCGCGCCGTTGCTCGCAACTTGGCCAAGTACCTAGCGTCCAAGAGCATTGAAAAAGCCTTTGAGGACGATGAGGACGATGACGACGAGAATGACTGGGCCAAGGAGGGTCTAGGCAAAGCGCTGGGGGGCTTGGTCAACCTCTTCGGCGTGGCGACCGAGGCGGCTGACACGCGCGGCTGGCTGGCGCTACCGCACGCCATCCGCATCGCCCGGCTGGCAGTGGCCCCAGGCACGGCCGCTCCGACCCTAGAGTTGCTCGACGACCGAGGACGGGTCCTATCTGTAGAGACGCTGCCCGAAGTGGCGGTGGCGGACGGGGAAAAGGTCTTCTTAAACTTTCGCACTTTTCGCTGAGGAGCAAACAATCATGTACGTCAAACTATGGATAGCCGCGCTGGCGTTGGCGCTGCCGGCCGCGGCGCAGCAGAGCACGTCGGCTGCCGATCAGGTGACAGACCCGCTGGAGGAAGGGGCGATCATCAATATCGTCGATTGGGACGGCGGCCAGCTACCCAAGCGCTACTACGAGCGCTCGGATCAACTGCCGATGAGCCTCGACGACGTGCGCAAGCTGAGCGCGAACAAGTTCAATACCGATGCGATCGTCAAGATGCTTGAAGAGCGGCGCTGCGTCTGCGACGCCTCGGTAGATGCCTTGGTGGAATTGAAGCAAGCCGGCGTCGCCGAGCAGGTGATCCAAGCGGTATCGCTCCACGCGCTGCCGCCCAACCGCTCGTTCGGCCTGACGATCGCCCTCGACTTTGAGGGCTTGGGCGGCAAGGCCACCGTATCGACGCAGGCGCGCAAGGGCTATCTCTACTTGATCGTGCCCGACGGCGACAAGGAGCGGGTCTTTATCGGCAACTTGCAGGCAATCCTCGCCGGCCGCTGGCAGCGCGATGCGCTGATCGACAACACCGATCTGCTGCTGCCCAAAAAGGTGCGGCGCGTGACCTTTGCCTCCGAGGTCCCGCTCAAAACCTATGGCCGCAAGAAGGCCCTAGTTTTTACCTCGACCAAACCGGATATCTACACTTCCGCCGATATTCCCGAGGCGGACCGGGCCGGAGTGCAGGAGTTCGTGTTCGATTATCCAGCCGCGTCGCTGGAACGCCAGTGCAGCCTTCAGGTGCTCTACCGGCAGGACGCGATGTTGGCCAACCGCTGGCACTTAGTGCGCACCCATTTCCAGTGCGAATGGGATTGAAAGGAGCTTATGCAATGAGACGCTACGTTTTTGCGGCAATCGCCTTGGCTGTGGGGCTCGCGGCCTGTGGCGGGCCGAGGGCCTTTACCAAGGGCGAGTACGGAGATCCAGAAGCGATCTCCATGCTCGACGACAAGTGGAACCAGAACGACATGCAGCTAGTCGCCAAGAAGATGATCGGCTCGATGGAGGTCTGGTCAGATGCCCGAGCGATGGCTGAGAAGCCGGTTGTCATCTTGGAGATGCCGCGCAACAAGACCACCGAGCACATTGACATGCAGGCGCTGTACGACCACGTCAAGACTGCGCTCATCCAGAGCGGGCAGTTTACGTTCCTCGACAAGGCAGCGCGGCAAGAGATCGCCCAAGAGTACGAGTATCAAGAGTCGGGCTACGTGCGTCCAGATGAGGCTCAGGGGCCGGGCAACCAGCGCGGCGCGCGCTTCTTGCTCGGCGGGGTCATCACCTCGACCATACAGCAGGTGGGCAAAGACAAGGTCATCTACTACAAGGCGACCTTTGAGCTGACCGACATCTCGACCACTGAGATCGTCTGGACCGACCAGAAGGAAATCACCAAGCACTTCCAGAAGAGGAGCATCGGCTTCTAGGGAAAGGAGCACCGAGCATGAGACGCATTGCACTGATCGCCCTGCTGGCGCTGGCCGTTGGAGCGCAGGCTGCGACGCCGGGGCGCACCGACGGCCCCGAAGGCAGCGAATACGGCAAGGGCGGCTACCATTACAAGGCCCAGTACGGCCGCTTTTACACCGAGGGATTTTTGGGGGCGGCGATGATGGAGAGGGAAGGGGAGGACACTGAGACCGATCTCATTTCGGGCCTTAATGCGGGCTACATGGTCGAGGAATGGCTGGCCTTTCAGGTGGGATTCGCCCGCATCTTGGACCAAAACATCAACCTCTATGCCGGCGGAGTGCGCTCGGCTTACGTCAGTCGGCCGTTCAACTACTACTTTTCGCTCGACGCAGAGCTGTACTCACCCGAGATCGGCGACACGCGCTTCGGAATCGTCCCGGGCGTTGGGGCCGAGGTGATTCTCAGCGACCGTGTGCGGGCGGGCTTGCGCTTCCAGCGCGATTTTATCTTTGCCGACGATATGATCCACATCAACCGAGTTACGGCGAAGATACAGGTGGATTTTTAGAGAGTTTCGCGTTGGTATTACAAAAGGGCTGGTTTCCGCTGTGGAGCCGGCCCTTTTGCATCGTATATCACGCCAGATGCTCGGTCCGCAGTTGCCGCGACCAGTCGAAGTAATCGTCCAGCCGCACTAGCTCGAATTCATCCACAATGTTGGCTGCGGTGCGCTCCGCGGTCTCGCTGTAGATCACCGAAGTGCCCACCTGCCCGGTCGTGACAATGCGCACGGCCTCGCTGTACTGTCGGTGAATGTCGTCGTACTTGGCCTGATTCTTGTCGAGATGCACCACCTCGTAGTCCAAGTTGATGCGCGCCGTGGCCCAGCTCTGGTAGTTGTTGCTTTGGGCTAGGGTGGTTCCCTGCGGGTCGATAATGGTACAGGGAGTCCCCTTGTACACCGAGCCGATGAAAAATGCCTGCACATCCAAAGCCCAAAAGTTCTGTACCAGCCCGCCGTGATACATGGAACTGAAGAGCAGCAATTTTGGCTTGAGCTTTTTGTATTGGGCACGCAATTCCCCAAAGTTCAGATCAAAGCAAATTACCCCACCCACCGGCCCGAATTCGGTCTGGATTAGGGACGCGCCTGGACCGGGACGAGTGCCGTGGTCAAACTCTGGGTACACTGGAATGTACTTGCGGTAGATACCGGCTAATTCCCCCTGTCGGTCGAGCAGCCCGAGGACATTGAAGACCGCTCCGCTCTTGCGCTCCTTTTGATGCACCGGCACGGTGATATAGCAGCTATACTCCCGGGCTAAGCCGGCCAACAGTTGGGTCGTCGGCCCCTCTGGCACTTCTTCGTCGCAGTTTCGGCAGATGGTTTCGGGCAGGACGATCAGATCGGCCCTAGTAGCTCGGGCGACTCGGCCCACCAAGTCCTTTAGGTCCTTATGAGTTCGCTCCATCACCGCTTGGTCCTCCCCGCTGATCGGGGCGTAGGAAATGCTCGATACGACGATGTGATTGCTCATGGGTCTTCTCCTTTTGAAAAGTGAGACCACGGTCCGTTCGACATACTGTTGTCACCTGCATTTACTACTATGTTTATACTGTGAAATCAAGACCTTACTCGCGTTTGCCCTCATCTTGGGAGCGTATCTGACCCCCAACACCTCTCCCGACGACCTGTGAGCACTTCTCCAACTCCTTTGCGCGCCGTCGTCTTCGATATGGACGGCCTCATGCTCGACACCGAGCCTTTGTATCAAGCTGCTTGGCAACGAGCCGCCGAGGCATTGGGATACGCACTGGACGACGAGTTCTATCTGACCTTGATTGGCACTCCCACCAAAGACGCCCTGAAAAAGGTCGGTGCCTACTTTGGCCCTACCTTTCCATTGCAGCGCTTTACCAAGTTGGGTGCAGACCAGTGGTACCAGCAAGTGGAAGAACACGGCATTGACACCAAGCCCGGCCTGCTGCCCCTGCTCGACCAACTTGAGGCGGCGGCCGTCCCCAGAGCAGTGGCTACTTCTTCTAGCGCCAAGCAGGCCGCGGAGACCTTGGAAGCGAGTGGTTTGGCGGATCGCTTTGCCCACATCGTCACCAGCGACCAAGTCGCTCGCGGCAAACCAGCCCCCGACCTCTATTTGGAGGCGGCCCGCCGCTTGGGATTGCCCCCAACCGCTTGCATCGCCCTAGAGGATTCAGAAGCCGGAGTCCAATCAGCCTCCACTGCGGAGATGACTGTGATCATGGTGCCCGACCTCAAGAAACCTTCGCCCCAAACCGAGTCCCAAGCGTATAGAATTCTACCCTCGCTGCATCAGGCCACTCCTTTGATTGCCGACTTGCTGGCGCGCTAAGCGGAGGTGCGTCGCGGGGGTTAGGCTTGAGTCGTCTTTTCCTGGTACCACACAGACACGACGGTCCTTGATGGCTCCATGCTGCCGCCGCACGACGACTGCTCGATGTTCGCGATCCGAATATTGGGATTTGCACGAAGCCACGAATTGATCTCCTGCTCAAGATTAGAGGTGGCCTTGGTGATCGCACTAAAGTAGCCCTCTCGCATTACAAATATCTTCACTAACACGTCGTCGCTCCTCCTTTAGATTTATTTCGACCTATTCTCTTCGAGCCAACCGACTGTAAAGTCCACGACGTCTCGCTGCGGCATGAGCTGGCAATCTGCAAGACCAACCTGGCCACGACGAACGACGTGGCCCGCGTCTGATCGCAGAAAGTCCTCGCCAATCCGATCAAAATCCGAACTGTCGATGTCAACATCTTCAAAGGTGGCCCATCTCCGCGAATCCGACGTAGAGATTGGCGCGCCCTGCTGAATGATGCGTTTGGTTGGAAAGGTCGCCCGATGTTCCGCAAGGTGCATGGACGTATTATTGCCATGATCTACGCCGAGTAGCAGGACGAAACCGTGCAGGTCGTAGATTCTCGCGAGCGGCGAATGCTCGCCCATACCAAAGGCCAATGCGTGATTATTGGTGATGCGCGACGCTTGGGGTCCACAGGCACAAAACGAGACCTGTGGATGTGCGCTGCGGAGGACGCCTTTTTGCTTGCGGAATGTCTCCGCGATAATGCCCATGGAACGAGTGGGGGTAAGCTCTGGATCGTAGGCCGGCATGTTCTCGCGTATTACCGGCCACCACGACTCGGGGACGGGCGGACTTTCCCAGCCGCTCGGTTCAGTCAGGCCGGGCGAGTGAGCGGGCATCACAAGCGTTCCAGTAGAACCCAAGGCTTCCTGAAGAGCAGCGATAACCGCCACAGATCCTCCACACACCCATCCCATCGCACTCAAAGACGAATGCACTAACACGACCATCCCCAGTTCGACGCCGAGTGCATGGAGGTCAGCTTGTAACGATTCAACCGTAGCGGGGACTTCTGTCTTTTCAACGATCTTTTTTTCACTCATTTCTCAGTTCCTGCAAAGCATCTATAAGTAGATCTACATGGTCAAAGCCGTTGCAGATGTGGGTGGAAACGCGCAGCCAGTGTCCAGCGTCGATTTTTGCCGTCGGCGCAGTGATTCGGTATCGCTCATAAAGAGCTAGATCGTCGAATCCAGAAAGGTGGAAGGCTGAGATGGACCCGGATAGGGCGGGTACGGAGGGAGTGAGCTGTTCTGCCCAACCAGTTGCAACCAAGCGATCTCGCAGATAGGCCGCTAACTGGTGCCCCCTTTGGCGAATTCGATCTTTGCCAATCGCCTCTTGAAATTCAATCGCCGCGCCGACGGCTGCAAAACAGGCTTGGTCCCGGGTCCCCCAGTTTTCAAGGCCCCACATAAATGGGCGATCATTGATCCGCAGAATGCCATCTGCTCCCCTTTTCGCGCCTTCTCGGCTGTATCCCCAACTTGCAACAACGTGATTGAGTTGCTCTTGTCCCGAAGGCGAAGCATAAAGAAATCCAGTGCCTTTGGGCGCGCACAGCCATTTGTGACAGTTGCCGCCGTAAAAGTCGCAGCCAAGGTCCAGCAGGTCCAGAGGGATCATGCCTGGAGCGTGTGCGCCATCTGCTACAATCAGCGCTCCGCGGTCGTGTGCCAGTCGGGCGAGGGCTTTGATGGGGGTAAGCAGGCCCGTACCAGTGGTGATATGGCTGTATAAGACCAGTCTGGTGCGGTCTGTAAATTCGCGGTCAAAAGAGTTTAGGATGTCTTCAGAGCGTTCGGGAAGGATGGGGATTTGGGCGCGTTTGACCACTACACCACGGCGGCGTTCGGCCAGATGCAGGCAGTTGTCAATCGCGCCGTATTCTTGGTCTGACGCGAGGATTTCGTCGCCCGGATGCCAATCCAGTCCGTGTACTGCCATATTGATGGCCATAGTAACATTGGAAGTAAAGGCAATATCCTCTGCTGGCGCGTTGATAAAAGAACCTAGACGAGCGCGGGCGTTATCTACAACACCGTAATATTTTCCTCGATGCCGAGTTGGGCTGCGTTCAACATCCTCCAGGATTTCCATCATTTTCTCGAATACGGGCCTGGATTGTGAGCCAAAAGAGCCGGTGTTGAGATAGATTTCATCCGGCGCGATCATGTACTGGTTGCGAATTGACTGCCAGTAGGCTTCTTCTTCCGCCGAAGTCGGCCAAGCAGCGCAGAGATGGGTCAAGGTTCCATTTTCCTCTAAAGTGATAATTACACTTGGGGACGATCTTTGCCGGGCACCAATTTCTTCTGAAGGAATTTACTCAAGCATCGAATGACAGCGATAATCCGTCAAATGCTATTCTGTAGCCATGTGCTGCGGCATACTCGTCCAGTTCGTCGTGCTCTAGGCATCCTTCATGTGAGATGTGAGTCGCGTACGCCTCCGCGTTGTCCTTGAGAAGACCGCTGCGCCGAAAGCGATCTACGTGGCCTATGACGTCAACGGATGCCAGATGATCCGGTGGGCTAACGTCAAAGCCGATGCCGTACGTGTGATCGAGGACGAGCAAATCGAACTGAGTACCTGCAAGCAGAAGATGTTCCCATACCTGCTCTGATAGAATCGAGGTATCAGTGCCGTAAAATATGGCGTGCTGGCCTTGCTCGATTGCGTAAAGCAGACATCCCTTTTCGGTGCCGTGGTTCGCGGGATACCCTGTGAAGCGGTAATCACCGATGACTTGAGTCTTGAACGGCTCGACGATCAGCAGATTGATCTTCAGGGCGCGCTGTGTGTCTTGAGCGAAAATACTTCCGTATTCGCATCTGCGGCCCAAAACCTCGTCAATAGACCTCAGCGTATCGCTTGAACCTGCGATAAGCATTTCTTGGGCGACGACCGTTGCGTATTCCTCGTGTCTCGACATGAGAAACTCGGGATCAAAGTGGTCCGCGTGGGCATGTGTCAATAGGCAGATACAGATGTCCGTTAGAGAAACGTCGTGAGCGAAGGACGCGGTCGCTATGTCTGGACCAATATCCACTAGCAGGTCATCGTTGATTGCGATGGACGACCGTCTGCGGAGGTTCTTGCCAGCGGCCCGCCTCGCGTCTGAACACGCCTGACATACGCAGAAAGGTATTGGCATCGACGGCGCGGTTGATGTTCCGAGAAACGTCACTTGCAAAGCTTAGCCGTTCTCCGTCGTAGTGCAGAAGTAAAGCTGATGCCTAGAGTCCGGCCCAAAGGCGTCTCGGTCCCAGCTTCCGAACTTCTCGTTGACCCTTATCCCATTGTACTTTAGCAGGGCATCCAGTTCCTGCGGGAAATACATCCGGAGATTCAGACCGCCAACGATCTCATCAGAGTCCCCTCTGTAGTGCACCATGTGCGCGATCTGGGTGTCTGCTTCATATCTATATGACTGCGTCACTTGCACCTCTTGTCCAGTTTCATCGTCTTTGTAGCGAGAGAATGGATACCGTCTGCTTGGGTCGCGATTGAGGATCTCCAGCCCCGGGACAAAGACGTCCAAAATGAAGTAACCACCCGGAGCGAGATGACGCTTCACACAGCGAATGCACTCCTCGAAATCCACTAGGTTGTGCAGGTGCCATAGTGCGTTGCTTAGTAGTAAGATCGACCCATACTGCCTACCGGTGTCAAAGCGGCGTATATCGTCGTGGATCCAGTTGGCCCTCACCTGTTTGCCCTCGGCCTTTGCTCTAGCAAGGCTAAGCATCGGCTCCGAATAGTCGATCCCCGTGACCTCAAGGCCGTGCTCTGCCAAGGGAATCGCTATCCGGCCTGTTCCACAGGCCAACTCAAGGACCCTTTCGCGGGAGGCGAGCTCAGTTAGAAACCAATCTGGAAGCGTAGCATACGCACCGTAGTACTGATCGTATTTGGCTGGGGCCAGATAGTCTGCGTCGATTGATTCTTCTTTTTTCATTTCAGATGTCGTTGTGCCGGTTTATTTCACTGTGACCAAGTCGCCATTTGCAGTGGAAGGGCAACAGGGCGATACCATCCAGCGAGTCATAGTAGCATCGTCAGGCCGATTTCCTCACCATACGTCTTGCCATTGCGGACAAAACCGCATTTTTCGTAGAAACCGACAGGACTCCCTTCGCCGAGTCTACAACTTACAAGCAGTTCTTTGGCCTGGGGACGGGTTTTGACGTATGTCACCAACAGCTCGATGGCGCGGCGGCCGAAACCTAGGCCGTGATAAGGCTCGGCGACCATGAAACGCCAGAGGAAATACTCAGATTTCTCGGCATCGTCGTGGAGCATCACAAATCCAACCGGCTCTTCATCAGCGTATATGGCGCGAAACCAAGCCTTGGGCTCGAAGTATGCTTGGGCGATGGAGAAGGCATTGTTGGCAACAAAGTTCTTCTTGGGTTCCGTGAGGGTGTTGCTCAGGCCGCAGACTGCCCCTACAGTGTCGGTATTAACTTCGCGTAAGCTTATGGTGGCGGTGGCTTCGGTTTTTTTCTCAGGCATTTAGACCTCCAATGCTATGCATTTCAAGATGAAGTGATTAGATTTTCTCCAACAGTTCTCTAATCTTTTGATTTCGGGTTACTTCGACGGGGCGTTGTCCCTGATTATTTTTTGCATCTGGATCAGCTCCTTGCGCTAGAAGAAGTTTCACACCTTTAATATCCCCCTTTTCCGCAGCTCCATGCAGTGCAGTATTATTTTTACGGCCTCCGCGTTGATCAACGATAGGGCTATTAACATCGGCTCCATAATCGAGCAACAGAGCAAGCATACCCGGACACTTGCGGTTAAAGGAGGTTGCGTGTTTGAGCGCATCCCAAGACACGGTTTGCGTTTCGCTCGGACCACTGCCAGCGATCAGTGCGCCGTTCTCCAATAAGAATTTCATACTATCTAGGGAACTACCTTCGATAGCAAATATCAACGGCGGGCCGTAGTCTTGAGTAACTCGATTCACGTCTGCACCATATTGAACTAGTAGCTCCATAGTCGCAACACAGCCACCGCGCGTTGCTGCTCGGCAAAGGGGAAAGTTGTGGTTTCCATAACGTCGCCCCCTTTGGCGATTAGATAAGCGAGGATATCCGCATGACCGCTCACGGCGGCTTGTGTCATCGGATAGCCGCTGCGCCCTGCGCTAGGAAGGAGAGGCTCATGGAGAAGGGTAGGTTCTGTCCCGCCGATTTGTTTGACTGTGGCCAAGTCGCCACTTTCTATTCCTTCTCTGAGTCTATCTCTGCTGTCGGTCATCGATATTCCTCTGTTACTCGTTATGTGCAAAAAGGTGAAAAACACTGGCCTCCTAATGCCGATTCCGAAAGCAAGAAGGACGATAGAACCATGTCAAGCAAATCTCTGTCCATCAGGGCAATTTATCCGTGCACACCTTGTTTGGGATTCGCGTAATGTTCTCACAATTCAATGGGGTCTATAGAGGCTGCCCGTAATATCTCCTCTCCCATTTTGATCGCCTGCGGTAAATCGCGCATTTGCTCACTAATAGGCCAATTGGTCACGGGGCCCACATCGTGTTTTTCTAAAATCCTCAGATCTTGGGCTAATCTCCAAGCTTGATTTACAGCCCAAACCACGGGGAAAGAATCTACTTCGTTCTTAGTAAGAGGACGTGTCTGATGGTACCCCATTAGGACATTGGCGATCTCAAGGGGTGTAAGGGGGCGACCGTGCCTCTTGTCGCTACCCATGAGCCATTTGTTGCGGATCTTTCCTATATCCGATAACTGCGGATCATATTTACAATTGAAGTCGATAAGCCCTAATGATTGCCCATGCCTGAGTACATTGGGGGCACGTAGATCTCCGTGAACGAGTCCAAAGCGAACCCGAAAGTTTCGGTGATCGTTGCGAATTTGGGAACGAAGTGCTCGTACGTGTTCGTCATGATGTCGCTCGGCAGCCCAGGTCTCGGCTTTTCGCAGGGTAAGATCAATCCAATCACCTAGTGGCAGGATTTGACCCGGCATGTGTTCAAATTCGTACATGACAGAATACAACTTGCCCAAAGTACGGCCTACCTCAAATAGAACGTCTAAATCTGCACTGGAACATCCATCACCGGGCAGTTCCTGTTCCACCGACAGCGTCTTCTGACCCAGCGCGATGGAGAGATCGCCATCGGAGGTTGGGATGATGTCTGGTACGGGACATCCGGCAGCATGTAATCTATCGACGAGTTCTACGAGCTGGACACTCGTCAGACCGGCACGAGGAAAACCAATGCGTGCGATGCCGCATCCCTCTATCCGAAATATCCGAGGCGATTTCCATGGAGAAACTGCTTCGGGTGCGATGCCCCAGTGCCTGCTAAGGGCATCAGCTACGGCCTCTTGTGATGGGAATTCAACCAATGCTGTGCTCTTCGAGATGAAACCTGCTGGCTATCTTTATAAGGTGGCCAAGTCAAGCCGGAAGCGGATTTGTCGTCCTTCATCTCGGACGCCACCATCGCGGCTCCACCCCATGGCCTCGTAGAAAGCGGTTCCGCGCTCGTAGCCTTCCACGGTCCACACTACCGCCTCATTATACCCGTCCGCAACCAGATACCGCAAAGCGACAGACATCAACGCCTTGCCAACACCTGTGCGCCAGTGCGACGGATCGACCGCGATAGTATCGAGTTCGCCGAGGCGTGCATCCACCGGATCTCGGCTGGGACCAATGCCGATGAACCCTGCAATTGAACCCATACGCTCAGCTACCCACCAACGATGTGGGACCGGCTGAGCAAGATCATGGCACCAGCGTTCAATAAGGGCTGGCGTCACAGTTCTATCGGCCTGCGATAGTAGTGCGCCAAATCCAGCGTTCCACGAATCGATGTAAATCTGCACTACAATTTCGGCGTCAGCGGGGGTAGCGGATCGGATCGTTGGTGGCAAGTCTTGTGTCCCGTCTGGTTTCATCTATGTGCCGTAGCCCCTGGGAGCTGCCAATCCGTACTAAATCCAGTCTGCTTTAGTATTTCGATCCCTTTCTCGAGATGTAATCCAACTCCCGCGACCCCATGTGAATCATCGCCCGGGACGCAAGGGACACCGAGATCCAGTGCCATTTCCAAGATAGATCTGGATACGTAGGGTTCAGATCCGCCCTTTTCGAGGGCCCTGAGATTAAAATCGAGAATCGACCCAAGGTCCTTGAGCTTCTTGAGGTTCCTCCGGATTCTCTCCTTGATTTTGGGGATCTCTAAGCGCTGACGATAGTCCCTATCGTGCATTCGAATGAGGTCAAAGTGTCCGACCACTTCGGGGTCTAGTTCCTCTACAAGCTCGTATTGTTTGTCGAAGTATTCACAGAATAGCGCATCGATTCCTCCAGCCTCTTCTACGGCTTGAGCATACCACTCTGGCGGACCATCGATACATATGTCCCTCACGTGATGGACCGAGCCAACGATGTAGTCAGGTTGAAATTGATTCCGCAGAGCGTTTACGTGCGCTACGTAGCCGGTGTAACTCTCTGTTTCGAATCCGACTAATATCTGAATAGAATCTCGATATTCCCTCTGGAGCCTGCGCGCGACCGAAAAGTACTCGGTGAACCGTTCCATCTTTGACTCAAACGTCTGACCCTCTTCAATCTCCCAAGGAAACAGGAAGTCGGCTGAAGCGGGCGGAATATGCTCGGTAATGCCCACCCATTCGAAGCCCTTGTCAACGTAGGCGCGCACGACCTCCTCAAGCGTGGAATCATTTGCATCGCCGAACTCTTTGCTGTGTCCACCGTGGATGGACACGCGTGCTGCCGAAGTGGTGTTTGGTGTCGTCACGCCAAGCTCTCCTCATCTTTCTTTTATGGCATACACGTTGTCGTGGCCGGGTGGACGTGATCCGTCATCCACGGCCAGAAGCTCGTCAATCTGATCGGTATTCAGACGTTCGTTAAGTTCCCAGAGTGCGATTCGGTTGCTTTCCCATGTGAGAAGCCTCGTAGCCTCCTTAAAAGACAACCAGCGCACCTTGTCATGTTCATGGGACAAATCAAGTTCTTGACCACTTACATCAACCGCAAATGAGTATTCAGGCACGACAAAGAGGTCCTTGGGCCAGTGTTCTGTTGGTGAGAATGCCGTCTTTGGGACGGATGCACGAGAATCCAGCCGAAAGAAACGTGCTCCCTTTGAAATGCCTGCCTCTTCTTCCGCCTCACGCCGTGCGGTTTCCTCTGCTGTCTCATCGTCCTCGGCACCACCTGCAATGAACTGCCACATAGAGTCATCCGCCCGATGGAAGACGGCGAACTGGTATCCGGCATTCCCACTCTCCCTGAACGGTATCACGATCACTTGTAGGGGTTGCCTTGTCATGCTAACATGTGCCATGCTGCGCACGGTCGTGTTAAGCTCTGGTGCAGCTCGTCAAGTGCATTGTTCAATCAAGCCCTAATTCCGATTCTACTTCGACAAGGCTCTCCTTATCTACCCTCAAATGCGACGAGCCAAACTGTAAATTCTCTGGATTCAGAATGTAGCGGGCAGACGTGATGTCCATCTTCTCGTGCATTGGAAAAACATGTGCATGGGTATGAGGCACATCACTTCCAGCGAAGAGAAAGGCAACGCGATCAACCTTGTAGATGGCCTTCATTCTCTTGGCAAGTCGTTGACCAAGTACCATCATTCTTGCCGCGAGGTCAGCGGGCACTTCTTCAAACGACTCGATATGGCATTTTGGGATGATCAGGCAGTGACCTTTTCGAATAGGCCTAGTGTCCAAGAACGCTACAATGTCCGAATCCTCCCATACGATCACTGCACTCGCGCTTTTGTTAGCTATATCACAAAACGGACATACAGTCATATGCTTCTCACAAAAATCTAGCGCTTCTTCATCGAAGTGAAATAAGGCGTAAAACCAAGGTGGCCCCAGAACTTTTGGCCGTCTGGATTGGTCGCAAGAACATCCACCGCAACCTCGCGATCCCCAAACCGTTCCTTGGCAAGAAGCTCGTAGGCCGCGGTACCTATCCCCCGTCGTCTCATTGGACGGTCGATGTAGAACTGACGCAGATATACGACCTCTTGATCTGGGTAATAGTAATCCTGCTGTACTGTGTAAACTGCATACCCAAGGGTGACACCCTCGGAATCCGCAAAGATGTCAACGTTCCACTCATCGCCCCGCAGCCAGTCTCTGAAACGACCCTCATATTCTGAGGCCGTATATGGGTTTCTGCTCCCCTGATCTACCACGAGCCGCTTATTTAGCGTTGCCAGCTCGGTTACATCATCCTCGGTTGCTTGTCGCAGAACGATCTCCACGGCTAAACCTTCCTCATAACGTCAAAAAAGCTATCTTGCGAAAATGCGTTATTGTGTGATCGGACGATTTTCAATCTTCGATATCTCCCTGATTTTCTGTCGGATAGGTTCTGCCATGGTCGATAGGTCCGAATCGGCAACAGCCTGTTTTCCAGTTAGTGAAGGAAAAACGTACTTAATGCGATCCATAACGGACTTACATGGAAATACGTGTACATGCAAATGAAATATTTCTTGTCCCGCACTTTTGCCATTTGCTACCCAGAGTCGGATGCCAGAACAAGGTATAACTTCCTTAGACGCTTTCGCAATTAGATGAGTAACTTGCATCAAAGGGGCACATAGATTATTGGGCAAACTCCATATATTTTCGTAGTGCTCTCGGGGAATTACGAGGGCATGGCCGCCTACAGAAGATTGCCTAAATCGATCTAAAAAGCAGATTACTCGGTCGTCTTCGTAGAGAATTTCTTCCGGCTTTTTCTTGGCGACAATCTGGCAGAAGATGCAATTAGGATCTGAATTCACTGTAAGCGTCCTCTAATTTGAGTTCAGTTCACCGCCGCGTTGAGCATTCAATAGTCGGATTCGCTTCACAAGGTCATCTATGCTAGGTGAGTATTGTCCCTCTGTTGAGACGTGAACTGTGGGCACGTTGAAAGCCGGAACTGTATAGTCGTCAGGAGGCGACAGCTCTCCTGTTTCCCGGTAGATTTCAACGCGCTTATCACCGTGGTAGAACTCCCGATTCGGATCATCCAGACCCCGCTGGAGATGGCGCTGAGCCGCCACCATCCCGTCAACGGAGCAGACGACCATAAAAGGAGTGCACAATTCAAGGATCTTGGGCATCCTCGGTTCCCAAACCCGGTGCTGAAAGGCCGCCTCAATAACGACAGAGATCTTACTGGCGAGATACTGATTGACTATCTCGAAGAAAAAATTGGAGACTACGCCATTGGTATCCGGCGGAAGCTGATCGTGCTTGACGCCATGAGTATTGACATAGCCTTCCTTGATCTCGTCGCGGCTGATGACCGGCATCCACAACCGCTCAGCGAGCCTCTTGGATAAACTCGTCTTCCCCGATCCCGGTCGGCCTGTGACGATAATGCATTTGGGTTTACTGCTCATCTCGGCTGAGGCCATTATTGGCTGAGGCACACCCGTTGCTGAGTGGCGATTTTCTTTTCTTGGGTATAGTGCGCTGATTCGACCAATTCGAGCGTTTCGGGTGCCAGCCGCTCTTTGACCGCCTCTGGAATGGGGCCGGCTTGGCGGTGGTGTGGCCGGTAGCGCAGCGTCAGCACCCGGCGCTGGCGGTCGGCGGCTCTCCAGGGCAGAACCCCGTGGGTTACGCATTCGGGCATGATCACCACATCCCCGGCCGCAGGCGTGATATTGACGACCCCTGGCGGGACCTCCCCTTCGATGCGACCCTGATTAAAAAGCTGCGGCGGCCGGTCGAACTCGCTTTTGTGCGACCCCGGCACCACTAGTAGCCCGCCATCACCGGGAAGCACATCATCCAGGTAGGGAAACACCACAAAGTCGTCGCAGTAGATACGGCCTTGGCGCACCTCGTAACGGGCGCTCTCAAAGCCGTAGTCGTCGCGGGCACAGTGCAGTTGCACCGACTCGGTGTGTCCGTCGGGAGAATCGAGCATCATGGTACCGCTGGCGAGCATGGGTTTGCCGTTGGTCAGTTCCAGTACGATGGGCCAGACTGCTGGCAGAAAGACCAGCTTTTCCAGCGCCCGGTCGAAGGCGAAGCCATGAGCAAAGCCCTTGAGATTTTCTGATCGCCCGAAATGCGGCGGCAGGTCTTCCGGTGCGCTGTCGATGTAGCGGTTGGCGGCATCCGAAGCCGCATCCAGTTCCTCTGGGGTCAGGACGTTCTTCAGGTGCAGAAAACCGCATAGATCAAAAAGATAGCGCTGTTCTTCGGTCATCATCGTCAGCCTTGCCTTTCGTCAGAGTAGCGAATTAGGCCACCGTTAGAATCAAAGAGTTTGTGTGGATAATCGCAACCAGTCCCGCGAGGTTGGAGAATTCTACATAACTATTTGAAATAACTTGAGATAGAACGATTATTCTGAGATCTGACGCACCTAGCTCCGCCGCGCAAATTTCGCATTGCCTCAACAATACTTATTATGCTAAACGCATCATTAAGATCCTAACTACGCACAAAATAAAACATGAGCACCGCAAACGTTGAAACACTTCAGTTGCCTTCGTACTTAGGCGGAGAGGCAATCGATTCGGCGGATACTTTGGCCGTCCACTATCCCTACGACGGTTCGATTGCCGGTACGGTTAGCAAGATCAACGGCGATCACCTCGACCCGGTGGTCGACCGCACACTGTCTTTTGACGGACAATCGTCGCGCTTCGATCGGTCGCAAGTGCTGACCAGAGCTCGCGAGCTTCTACTTGAGCGGGCGAGCGAGTTTGCCAACCTGATCCGCATGGAGTCCGGGCTATGCATGCGGGAGACTAAGTACGAGGTGGGGCGCGCCTGTGACGTTTTTCAATTCGCCGCGGCCGAGGCACTAAAAGACGACGGCGAAATATTCTCCTGCGATGTGTCGCCCAAAGGTGAGCAGCGGAAGATCTTTACGGTGCGCGAACCAGTGCGGTTGGCCCTTGCCATTACGCCCTTCAATCATCCACTGAATCAAGTTGCGCATAAGGTTGCACCGGCAATCGCGGCGGGTGTACCCATGCTCGTCAAGCCGTCGGAAAAAACCCCGCTGACCGCCATTCGGCTTTGTGAGTTACTCTATGAGGCCGGCCTGCCCAAGCAGATGCTCAGCGTCTTCGTCGGGGACATTGACACAGTGGTCGAGCCATTAATCGCGGACGAGCGGGTTGAACTGGTCACGTTCACCGGCGGAACGGCCACCGGGAAACGCATCGCTCAGGTGGCGGGCTACAAGAAATTGTGCTTGGAGTTAGGTGGTAATAGTCCATTGATCATTCTGGACGATGCGGACCTCGATCTGGCGGCGACGCTGGCGGCAGAAGGATGTTTTCGCAATTCGGGGCAACGTTGCACGGCTGTGAAGCGATTGCTCGTCCATCGGAAGATTAAGAATGTATTTATGGATAAGTTCCTCGCGCGCGCGGCCACGTATCGAGCTGGTGATCCAGCGGATCCGGATACCATTGTGGGTACGGTGATTGATGACGCGGCGGCGAAACTGCTCGAGCAACGCGTCCACAAGGCCGTGGATCAGGGCGCGAAAGTGCTATTGGGTGGAGGACGTCGTGGCGCGCTAGTAGAGCCAACGGTAATCGACGATGTCTCTCGCGACGCGGAAATGATTCGGGAGGAATCGTTCGGTCCGCTGGCCCCCATCATCGAGGTCTCCGACATCGACGACGCCATCGCAGTCGCCAACGATTCCAAGTTCGGACTCTCCTCGGGCGTAGTAACTAATCATCTGCCAAGCGCACTGGAATGCGTCCGCCGCATTCGGACGGGGACGGTCAACATCAATCAAGTTCCCGGCTATCGCATTGAATGCTCTCCGTTTGGCGGCGTAAAAGACTCTGGCTTAGGGGTTAAAGAAGGCGTGATCGAGGCCATGAAGTTTATGACCAACGTAAAGACGTTCTCGCTTCCGTGGTAAAGGATAATACAATGAAAAGACTTTTTATTGTCACCGTTATAGCATTGTCAAGCCTATTTTCTTGTTCAGAAAATGATGACACACCACTTGATGCACCCGATACAAATACAACAGGTTTATTTACACAGACGCTTTCCCACGATGGTATAACAAGAGAATATATTATCTATGTGCCTGATTCTTATGATGGAACTTCAGCAGTTCCACTAATGCTCAACTTTCACGGATACGGTGGGATTGCAGATCAATACTTAAAATACGCCGATATGCGGCCTTTGGCAGATATGGAAAATTTTATTCTGGTTTATCCCCAAGGTACCCTACTGGACGGAGATCCGCACTGGAATTCTGGTTTAGAATCGGATGAAAATAAAAGTGATGTGGATGACTTTGGCTTCGTGGAAGCATTAATTAACGAAATTTCTTCCGATTATAACATTGATTTAGCAAGAGTATATTCCTGTGGTTACTCAAACGGCGCGTTCTTTACGTATGCACTTGCTTGCTATCATAGCGATAAAATAGCGGCCATAGGTTCTGTCGCTGGAACAATGATGGAGGAAACATATAATAATTGTAACCCATCACACCCTACGGCTATGATTAATATTCACGGTACAGCAGACAAGTCTGTCCCTTATGGTGGGGAGTTTGAGGGATTATCATCAATTGATGAGGTGCTTGCTTATTGGACGAGTTTTAATAATACCAGTACTGATCCGATAGTAAATAGTATAGATGATAGTGGAACGACAATAGAGTATTATTCCTATACAGATGGAGACAACAATACTGCTGTAGAACATTATAAGATTATCGACGGAGGACATGTCTGGTTTGATATTAGCTACGACGGCTCTAATACCAGTAGTTTAATCTGGAATTTTGTGTCGAGATACGATATTGGAGGATTGCGATGAGTAACGGATGGAAAGATGTGCGCGGTTATTATCCTGGAGATTGGGTCAGGCCCAGGCAGAACGCGGGGCATTGGCGTCCATTGGTCGATTGGACGGAGGTTTTTCCGGGCCATCGCGCCGTCGATCGAACGGGCGCGTTCGAACTCTACGACGCTCCCATCGGCGTCCGCTTGGCGATCGAGGAGGCGGACAAATCGGCTCCACTCGAGTTCGCTGGCCAAGTGGATGGTGACGTCGATGGCGTAGGCAATTCCGTGCGGGTGTGGCAGGCGGATGACCGATACCACCTGCTCTACTATCAGGGGAGACACGTCGCTTACGCGGTAAGTGAAGACGCGTACCGCTGGACCCGTCCCGCCTTGGGCATCATCGAACGGAACGGCTCGAAGGAAAACAACCTGGTTACCGATGTGGGGGGCGACCTGCTCAAAGCGGTATTTGAGGATCCAACCGCGCCACCTGAAGAGCGGTTTAAGGGCATGGGTTGTGAAGGGGCTATGATCAATTCGGAGACCGAAGAGGTCGCCAACGCGGGTGAGGAGGTCGACGAGGAATACATACAAAAGTGGTGGGCCGATCAGGAATACTTGGGCCCAGCCTACAAAGGGCCCAGACTGATTCTCAAGGGCCGGGTAATGGGATGGGTCTCCCCCGACCGCATTCACTGGAAGCGAACCGACAAGATTCTCGCCGATTTTCCCATGGATGGAGGCCTCTCCGCCAGATACGACGAGAAATCCGGTCACTACTACGCCTACTGCCGCATCCAGGGCGTCCCCCAGGAACAGTTCGACCTGATCGGCAGCGGCGTTCCAGAGGATGGCATTTTCCACCGGGCGATCGGGCTGACCCGGACCAAGGACTTCAACCACTGGCCCGCTCCCAAGCTCCTCCTCTTTCCAGATGGTCAGGACGAGCCCGACCTCTCGTTTTACGGCGGCGACTACTTTCCCTATCCGGGTAGAGACGATCTGCACTGCATGTTGGTACAGGCCTACCATCACGCCACCGATCACGTGGACAGCCAGCTCGCCATCAGTCGCGACGGTTTGATTTGGCAGCGGCCGGAGCGCAAGCCGATTATTCCGGTGGGCGGTCCGGGTGCGCCCGACGCGGCCATGGTTTATTCCTGGGGCAGCGGTATCGCGGAATTGCCAGACGGCACTTGGGGGTCTCTCTACGGAGGGCACACATCGCTGCACAACTCACCGCAGAGAGGAGAGGCGGTGTTACAGTGGGCCCGGTGGCAGCCCCACAGATTCTGCGGCATCGAAGCGGATGTGGAGGGCCGGTTTACCTTGCCGACTGTAGTGAGAACCGCCAGTCAGTTGAGGCTCAACTACCGCTGTCGCCCGGGTGGCTGGATCAAGGTCGAGATTCTGCGCAACATTCCCTCGCGGATTCACCCCGACGTCGATCCGGTCGCCGGCCTGACCTTTGCAGAAAGCGATCTGCTGCAAGGCGATTCGCTCGACCAGACGGTCACCTGGAACGGCAACAGCGATTTGTCCGAGGTGGGTGAGATGTTGGCGATTCGGATTAGGATGTTTCAGGCGAAGATCTTTGCGTACCGCGTTTAAGAAGCGTACCAGTAGCGAAAGGGAAGCGATGAGCAAGATGAAAATAGAAAGAGGGGATGGATTCGCGTTGGGAGCGCCGCACTATTTGCACTATTTTTTCGCTGAAAATCTCATAGCAGAATTGGAAGCATCTCCGTTTCAGATCGTCAATTCATTTATGAAGGAAGAGAAATTTACATGTACTTTAAGGAAGCAAAACACATGAGGGCGGGCAGGGTCGTAGGCGGAGACCCGGTGAATATCCTAGGAAGGAGCCGCAGTGTCCAGCAACCAGCTTGACCAGAGCCGCACGCGGCGGTCGGCGGTCGGAGTGATCTGGCAATCCGTGCAGGTAGCCGTCGCCGTCGCCATCGTCGTCGTACCCTTTGGCTACGCAATCACCGGCGTGCACCGCGATGTCCTGATCGCGGTGAGTTGCGGTTTCGCGATAGCCGTCGGTCTCAGTTTGCGCATGGGCCAACGGGGTGGGAGATCGACGGGCATTCTGATCGGTTCGACTATCGGCATTCTTGCCGCACTCGCGGCGAGTGTCACGACGGACACGACGGGAGTCATTGCTGTTGCCTCACCGGTGTTGGTGCCGCTTGCCCTAGGCCTGATTGACGGATTGGGTCCGTCGCGCCTCTCGGGGTATCGCGAAACAAGTATCGCGGCGTTGACGGTGACCGCTTTGCTCGGGGTCGGATTGCTGCCTGGGTTTGGGGTCGTTGTGCTCGTCCTTCTTCTCTGCGTGCCGCAGAGCGCACTCATTGCGGGCTACTTCAACCGCAATCCGGAAGGCCAGCGCCATTCTCGGCCACCGGTGTGGCTGCTCCTCGTGTTCCTCGCCTCCGTGGTCATTATTGGCGCGATCGGGGTGGGGGATTCTGGCTGGCTACAGACTGTTTTCATGATTCCCCTGATGCTGTTTGTCTCTACTGCCGTCTTTCTGTCAGCACGCGCAGGTGCGATCTGGTTACAGCCGCGCCTCAACGTATACGTGCAACTCGTCGAATATCTCCGCGTGATGTGGATCCCAATTGGCGGTTTTGGAGCCGGATATCTGGTGATCATCATCGTCTTCGCGGGGTTCAGCGGCATGCTGGAGCGCTTCAGCCCCGGCTCGTTCGCCGGTGCCACCGACGCTGGCATCGGCGACTGGATGTCGTTCTCGTTCTTCTCGGCTCTCGGGCAGGACTACACCGGCATCACCCCGGTTACCGCGACCGCGCGGGTGGTGGTGGGGGCCAGATTGATTCTGTCCGTCGGCTGGCTGCTGGTCGTCTTTGCCGCGGTGATGTCGGCCATTCAACCGCAGCTCGAGCGGATCGCACGGCGAAACACACAGGTGGGCGACGAGTGACGCGATCGGCTGGCCCGATCGAATCTCCGGACTAACCTGCGCCTTGACTGACGAAACTGCACAAGAGGTGTTACCGGCCGCCGCTTGAACGCCACAGGACGGAAAAGAGCTTTCGAGATCGTCCATCGGTTTGAAAACACGAGAGGAGCGACCTCGTGGCGATCTTCCCATCCCCATCCGGCTTTCAGCCATTCGTGAGTTGTAGAGTATCCAGCAACGGGAGTAAAACTTCCACATGAAAACTAATAAATCACAAGAATCCCAAAGATTATTGGACTCCGTAAAAGAAAAGTACAATAATCCTGGAGAACTTGAACTCCGAATAGAAGACCTGAAGATCGGTATTAGAGAGGCAGAACAAGCGTTTGTTGAAAAGTTTCCTGCAGGCAGCCGTCTGTTAGACATCGGATGTGCGACAGGACGATTGTGCTTTGCACTTGCGCGGCAAGGATATAACATCACTGGTATTGATGTCGCTAAAAAGCAGATTGAACAAGCACAACAAATTGCCGAAAAGAAACGCGTCAACGCGACATTTCTACAATATGAAATGCCGACTATGCCCTTTCCCGATGCCTCATTTGCCGCTGCATTTATGGGGAACGTTTACTGTTATGTCCCGCACCGCGCATCGCGCATCGCTTTTTTGGCAGAGATTGCACGTGTGCTATATCCGAATGGCGAAGTTTTAATGTCTCAGACAGTCCTGGATTCTGTGCTGGAAAATTACGAGGGGGTTTACGACGACAACTATCATCAATTTGCTCCCAACTATGACACCCTAGAAGAAGGGGACGGCTTCGTGTTGGGAGCTCCACACTATTTGCACTTTTTCTTCACTGAAGATCTCCTAGCAGAACTGGAAGCATCTCCGTTTCAGATTGTCCATTCAGTTCTGAAGGAAGGGAAAATTACATGTATTTTAAGGAAGCAAAACACATGATGAAGATCATCGCCGCATCAGGGCATCCAGATGTTCCACTTGCCATACTTTTCCCAGATGCGACAGGGATCACAGGTACACATCAACCGGAATGCAAAACGCGGTTTGTTACTTGTATTGAGAGATCCAGAGTGTACCAACAGATAATGAAAAAACAGTACATCTCCTCGGGACGGCCTCAATTCAATCGGCTCTCCTAGACCGAACCTTTGTTGCGGCTTCTTAAAATCTGACAGCATTTGATACCGGTCAGAGTTCTGCACTGCCGCCTCTCTGAGCTTCCGATGCGATCTTGGCCAGACCGCAGTACCACCACCCTGCGCAACACCAGAATCGAGATAGGTTAGGGAAGAGACGCGGAATGATCCGGGAAAGACATTGAAAGGTCGATGTCCACCATCAACGTGCCCATTGCTATAATCCCAGTCTTGCGAAACCGGAAATACACTGCGTGCCCAGACTCCCTCTGGTTGTGGATTCTGACAGTGAAATGCACCTGCATTTTCCCGAGCCAGTTGGCTCTGCACTTCGTAAAATGCGGGCGTACAACAAGCCAGCAACGCGGGATCTTGAACCCCAAAATGTTCAATCACCCCCTGGCTGACGATTGTGTTTACCCCATCTGTTTCGTCTGGCAAAGGAGACCACGAAGCTGGATCATCCCGATCCATCCTGAGCACAGACCACATCGCAGCTTCCGCATTGGCAATTGTCTCTTCTGGAATCAATCCCGACACCAGCACATACCCATCTCGGTCATATTGCGTCAGTTGCTCCTGTGAAAGCATAGACTCCTCCTGGATAGATTGAATTATGTATAGGAAAAATAAGGCATCGATATCGGTACTATGCAGTCCTCAGCCCCCAGCCCCGGCTCCTCAATGCTTACACGCCACATGTCGGTCTTCGTATATATCCTTTGGAAATTTTTCTGGATTGAGTTCTTCGGGCAAATAATGCCATGCCGTACTATAGCGCGTGCGATTGCTGTGGTTATCATAAGCACCGTGCAGGAGATTGGCGGAAAACAGAACAACCGTACCAGCGGGAATGACCACATCCACAGCCTGCGATTCATCGACCGTCGTCCAACTGCCATGCCGGCTTGGATTTCTGCGGTGCTCGACAATCTCGCCCATCCGGTGGCTGCCGGGCACCACCCGCAAACACCCATTCTCCACATCTGAATCTTCCAGATAAATCCCGCAACTGATAATGCGATCCGTATCGGTGCCAAAATAAAAGTTGTCCTGATGCCAGCCTGTTGACGTGCCGCCATTGGGCAACTTGGGAAAAAACTTGGTGCCAAACACATCGATATTTTCACCAGTCAATACTGCCACGCGGTCTAAAATCGCCGGTTCGCGCGCCAGTTCCAACACGCGAGCATCGACCACGCAAACCCCCTGAACTTTGTGCAACAAACCCGCCCGGGGTTCACCGTGCTCGTCCAACTCGAGCGTCCAATGCGGTACCTCCTCGGTCAATTTGCACCCCTCTGCGACCAGTTCATCAAACACCTGTTTGTAATAGGCCAATCGCTCGCCTTGTATCAGGGCTGCAAAAACGAGATAGCCGTCTTCTCTAAACTGCCGCATCTGTTCGTCCGTCAACATAAAAACCTCTCCTTCACCAACTCGCGCTCTAGCGATTTGTAATAGGTTGCAGAATCAATCGATTAGAGTACTCTCAAGCGTCTCCAGCCAGCGATAGCCGTAGGACGGAACTTCGGGTGACCCGGTCATACCGTCGGGAAACATGCTGAACCGCTCGACGCGCAGGCGGTAGCCGTAGTCGTGCCAAGGCTGGAAGCCCACGATCTCGCCGCGGAAGGGCGCGCCATTGACGACCTTGCAGTACCCGGAATAGCCGTCGTCGCACTCGACCCTGTGGGCATCCACGGTAATCTCCTCTTCCGTGCCCGTTGCCTTGGTTCGCGAGACGACTTCACTCAACACGTACCGGCCATCGTTATACCTGTTGGCCTCAAGGGTGTAGTGGTCGCCGGCCTCGTATTCAAAGTTAGTGATCATGTCGTCGTACGGCGCGCCGTCCACCACTAGGCAGAAGTCGTCACTCTGGGCGCATAGCACCCTCGTCGGGCCCACCGACAAGGTTGCGGGAGTGGATGGTGCCGGGGTCTTCTCCAGTTGTTCCAGCAGGCGGTAGGCGTACCGGCCGGCATCCTGCGGCGGTTCCTCTCCACCCCAGGGATCGTACTTGCCGATCCGCAGGCGATAGTCGTAGCCGGCCTCGTACTCGAATCCTTCGATTCCATCGTAGAATAACCCGCCGTCAACCACCATGCACGACTGCAGGCCCACGCCGTAGCACTTGGATAGGGTGGGGCCGACGGTCACCTCCCGTATCTCAAGGTATCCGGCGTCCGGTCCTGTGGAACGGTCACAGCCGGCAAAGACCAAGGTCAGCAGGAAGAAGGAAGCGAGGCTTCTGGTGCGCATTGGAGTCCTCCTTCGGTACGACTGCCGCCAGTTGAATCGCAACAGGCTCTGACGGCTCTACTCCAGAATATACCGAAAGCTATAGCCCCTGCATCGCTGATTCGGGATCGAGAATTACATCAGCAGCAATCAATCGATCCTGTAGCTCGGCCATCGGCACGCTGCGACTATCCACACCTGTTGCCCTTGCTATCGCCGCGGCCGTGCCAGCAGCCTGACCCATGCCCATCGAGTTGGCTGTGACTCGACTTGATGCCAGGGCCTCTGAAGTTGCCGAGTGACAACGACCCGCAACCCAGAGATTCTCTACGCCCTGCGGCAGCAACGTTCTGTACGAAATATCGTACGGCGGTACGATCGGCTGATCGTGATACCCGGCTGCGTCCTTGGGATGCCGATCTATCCTCCACGCCCCAAGCACTACCACGTCATCCTGCCGCTTCGCAGTTCTTATATCGTCGCCGGTCAGCGTGTAATCGCCGACGATTCTTCTGGATTCTCGCGCTCCAGCAGTCGGACCACTGGTGAAAAAGTAGGCGTCTTTGAACTCGGGTAGTGCTTCTTTCCAGAGCTCGAACATGGTCCACGCATCGCGTCGGCCCTGGATTTCTGCGTTCGTCCAGTCTTGCGGATTCGTTGCGTTGCCGGGAGTGCGAATCACATTGAAATAGATGTCTCGACCTGAGAAAGTTGCTGGCCACGGACCACCATAAAGGCCGATCTTTCCTGCGGCACGTGCTTTTTCCAGGACGGCCGCACATTTGCGACGCAGCTCAAATGTAAGTTCGACAAAGCCAATTCGGAAGTGTAAGCTCATCGGCTGCAGCGACTCGGCGATCTCGTATGGACATCCTGCCCAGGCGGCGACATCGGCATCACCCGTGGCATCGATAACGCACCTGGGCCGTATAGCGACGAGGCCGTCTTTGTTACTGACTACGACGCTGTCCACCCGGTCACCCTTCACGATCACGTCAGACACCTGGGTGTGGAAAAGCAGATTCACGCCAGACTCGACTAAAATTTCATCTGAAGCCTTCTTGAACAACTCTGGATCAGTGCGCGGGATTACGCGATCAGGATGCTTTTCGACCTCGGTGAAATCACCGTTCACGTTGTATGAGAGATGTGGAGCCTGCCCAGGCTCAACCACACCCATTCGTTCGAGCATCTCAAAGACAAGTCCACCCACAACAGGCTTACCCGTCTCTTCGTAAACGAATCCATCGAACGCCGAGCCGATGATGTTCGTAAAGAACCCACCGGCAAATCCCATGCGGTCGACTGCCATCACAGAAGCCCCGTTCCGCGCCGCGCCAACAGCCGCACCAATACCCGCCAGTCCCGTTCCGCAAACGAGAACGTCGGGTTCAGCGACTACGGGAAGTGATTTTGTGTACTGGATTAGTGACATGATCTGCTTCTTTCTTAAATTAACTCAATTTTTTACTAGCGTATAGGGAAGATAAGACCGCTTATAATTAGCCTATCCCGGACGCCGACGGAAACGATCTGAGCGGCAATAAAAATCCTCGCAGCTTGTGCGTCCATTGCGAAAACAAGGAGAGAACCTCAATGCGACTATTTTTGTTTGTCTTATGCGCTTCAGCCAGCACCGCATTTGCTTTAGACGCAGCCACACATCAGATGACAACGCTGCCTTCGGACGCACGGTATGAGATCGTACAATCCCAACTGGCAGCGAAGTTTACCTTCCGGCTAGATAGGTACACAGGGCAAGTTTATCAGTTAGTCAAGACGGAAAAAGACGATTTCGCTTGGCAGCTAATGCTGATAGAGGGGTACTACGATTTACCGAAGCCTAACAAACCCAGATTTGTCATTTTTAATTCAGGGATCGCGGCACGTTTTACTTTTCTCATGGATACTGATACAGGGCAAACTTGGGTGCTGGGGACTATTGGTGAGACTACTGGATGGTTGATGATCAAGTCTTAGGATATATCGGTACTGTGCAGTTCGCTGAAAATGCACGCAAGGGGCCAGCAGGTCCCTGATGAACGCTTGTCGTCGCACAGAATCGTTCGGGAATGCTCAGAGTACCGTTGTAAAGGATTTCGGCGCTTTCACGGGCTTCCGCAACCCGTCCTCCGCAGCAGTGCTACTGCGGAATATGGACGCCCGAGCCTGCCCCATTTCCCGCCAGATGCCCCTTGCCTGGAAACAAGAGAACGCCCTTTATTATCCCTGATTTCGCAGGCTTGCAACGATTTTAGAAGGTTGCGCCATACTCAGAACATTTCACAGGAGGGACAAAATGACTTCCAACCAAGACTGGTGGCCAGATCAACTGAACCTGAAGGGTCTCCGCCAGAATTCTCCCCTGTCCGATCCGATGGACGAGGATTTCGACTACGCTGAGGCGGTTAAGACCCTCGACGTCAATGCGCTAGAGCAGGACATCGAAGAGGTGATGACGACCTCGCAAGACTGGTGGCCAGCCGACTACGGCCACTATGGGCCGCTCTTCATCCGCATGACGTGGCACGCCGCCGGCACGTACCGCATCAGCGACGGCCGCGGCGGTGGCGGCTCCGGCCACCAGCGCTTTGCGCCCCTCAACAGTTGGCCCGACAACGCGAGCTTGGACAAGGCGCGCCGCTTGCTCTGGCCAGTCAAGCAGAAGTACGGCCGGAAGCTCTCCTGGGCCGACCTGCTCATCTTCGCCGGCAATTGCGCGTTGGAGTCGATGGGCTTCAAGACTTTTGGTTTTGCCTTCGGCCGCCCGGACGTCTGGGAGGCGGACGAGACGGACTGGGGCGACGAGACGACGTGGCTCGACGATCAACGCCACGACGCCGACGGCGAGCTTCAGGGACCCCTTGGTGCCGACCACATGGGCCTGATTTACGTGAACCCAGAGGGGCCGAACGGCAACCCGGACCCGTGCGCTGCGGCGCAGTACATTCGCCAGACGTTCAAACGCATGGCGATGAATGACGAGGAGACGGTTGCGCTTATTGCCGGCGGCCACACGTTCGGCAAAGCACATGGTGCTGCCGCTGAGGATAATGTCGGTCCCGAACCAGAGGGGGCCAGCATGGAGGAGCAAGGCTTCGGCTGGACGAACCGCCACGGCAGCGGCAAGGCCGGTGACACGATCACTAGCGGCTTGGAAGGCGCTTGGACTAATAATCCGGTGAAGTGGGACAACAACTTCATGGAGAACCTGCACGCCCACGAGTGGGAGCTGACGAAGAGTCCGGCTGGCAAATGTCAATATGCCCCCAAGAATGCCGATGAAGTAGCCACTGTGCCGGACGCGCACGATCCGTCGAAGAAGCACGCTCCCATGATGCTCACCACAGACCTTTCACTGCGGGAAGACCCGGACTACGCGCCGATTTCCAAGCGCTTCCTCGAAAACCCCGCAGACCTCGAAGACGCCTTTGCCAAGGCGTGGTTCAAGCTGCTCCACCGCGACATGGGACCCCTTAGTCGGTATGTCGGGCCCTTGGTTCCCGCAGAGCCGCAGTTGTGGCAAGATCCCGTCCCGGCCGTGGATCACGAGTTGGTCGAGGAGCAGGATGTCGCCGACCTCAAGGCGAAGGTCCTCGCCTCGGGATTGTCTGTCTCCCAATTGGTCTCGACCGCTTGGTCGGCGGCGGCATCGTACCGCGGTACCGACAAACGCGGCGGCGCGAATGGCGCGCGCATCCGCCTGGCCCCGCAAAAGGACTGGGAAGTAAACGATCCGTCCGTGCTCAGCGAGGTGCTGCAGACGCTGGAGCAGATCCAGGCGGAGTTCAACAACTCGCAGGATGGTGGCAAGAGGGTCTCTCTCGCCGACCTGATCGTCTTAGCTGGGTGCGCCGGCGTCGAGCAGGCTGCCCAGGCTGCCGGTCACGACGTGCAGGTTCCTTTTGCACCGGGGCGCACGGACGCGACGCAGGAGTGGACCGACGAGGAGTCGTTTGCCGTGCTCGAACCCACTGCAGACGGATTCCGCAACTACCTCCAGGCAGGACAGGAAGGTAAGCCGGAAGACCTGCTGGTGGAGCGGGCCTGCATGCTGACGCTGACCGCTCCCGAGATGACGGCGCTCCTCGGCGGCCTGCGCGTCTTGAATGCGAACACCGGGCAGTCTGAGCACGGGGTGTTCACCGATCGGCCGGGGACGTTGAGCAATGACTTCTTCGTGAATCTGCTCGACATGAACACCGAGTGGCAGGCGTCCTCCTCGGCGGAGGGGGTGTTCGAGGGACGCGATAGCCAGACCGGTGATCTCAAGTGGAGCGGCACCAGGGTGGACCTCGTCTTCGGTTCAAACTCCGAGCTCCGGGCCTACGCGGAAGTCTATGGATGCGACGATGCGCAGGAGGTATTCGTGCGCGACTTCGTGGCCGCGTGGAACAAGGTGATGAATCTCGATCGCTTCGACTTGGCGTAATCTCAGAGGGTGCTCGTAACGGTGGTTGCTGGAACTGCCACCATACTTGCTCCTTGAGCTTTGGCAATACCGAGGTCGTCCGGTCCCTGACCAGCCGTCCTTTCCGATGGCTGGTCAGGTCTCGTCACAAGGCAGGTCCGACCACTGGGCTTGTATTAGAGTGCAGGCCGTTGGAGTTGCTCCACTGTTTGGGGGACTTGCCGTACAATCGCTTGAACTCCCGACTGAACTGGGAGGTACTGACATAGCCCACTGCAAAAGCAGCGTCGTTCACGTTCATGCCCCCGGCTATCATCATGGCCGCATTGTTCAGCCGTAGTGATTTCACAAATTGAATGGGAGACATAGTGGTGGCCTGTTTGAACTTGCGGTGGAATACGGCCCGGCTCATACCCACCTGCGTGGCCATGTCTTCGATTGTGACCGGTTCATGCAGGCGAGTTGACAAAAACTCGATGGCTTTTGCAATTTCGTTGCCCACACCAAATGCGCGTCTCGCGGAGTACCCGGCACCTCCATTCAGAATGGCGTAGTACACTTCGCGCAATCGCCCCTTGCCAAGCACCGCTGTATCCACGGTATTGCCACCTAGCTGCAGCAGGCGCAGCAGGGCCCCAGTGAACGCTTCATCCCAACCAGCTAGGGCAAATCCTTGAGGCAGCGGCTCTCCTTTGGGTTGCCGAATGGAACCAGCGGCAGTCTCCATCTCAATTGCCAGTTCTGTCATTACTTGGGTATCGAGGGAAATGAATACCCCCAACAGGGGATTATCCGGCGAGGCCTTGGGAGTGCCCGCTTCCACCGGCATAGACATGGTGCAGCACATATAGTTGCTGCTGTCATAGACATATGTCTTTCCATCCAAAATGGCTTCCTTAAACCCGTTCACGATGGCCACCACCACCGGCTCGTACACGGCTGGAGAACACCGAACGGGTTCGGTCACTCTAAATAGACGCACCCCGTCTATTCCTGTTTCCGCAATCCCATCCGTGGGAATTCTCTTTTCGATGAGCTCTTTAATTTGATGTTTACTCATGTAACCATTATAGTATCCAAAATGCAAAAAAGCAATATAAATGATATAAATAGGCATATTTTAGAGATCAAATGGCCTATTTTTTTAAAATTTGAGAGTTATATTTGTTTGTGATCGGGCAAGACACCTTTCAAAGAACTCAGGAGATGAACAAAATGCAACGAAGAATTATCATCCTTTCAACAATCATCGGGGTTGCTTGGTTGCTGATGGTCCAAGCAGACACCAGAGCCCAAAATCCTCAAACAGCTACCGGAGCATCAATAATGAAAAACAAAGTCAATATCGCAGAACTGAAATCGGGAGCAAACAACATTACCTTTATCAGTCAAGGTCACAGCTTGGCAGCCAATCTATACCTGCCCGAAGACTTCGACGCATCCAAGAAGCATCCCACCGTCATCTTTTCGGGGCCCTTCAATCAGGTGAAGGAACAGACCGGTGCAGTTTATGGCCGAAAACTGGCCGACAAAGGATACGTTGCCTTGGTGTTTGACCATATCGGATACGGCGACAGCGAAGGAGAGATTCGCAACTTCGAAAACGGATTCGTAAAGATGGAAAGCATCCGAGACGGGATCAGCTTTCTTGGAACCCTGCCCTTCGTGGACCGCAACAGGTTGTTTGGCCTGGGCATCTGCGCCAGTGGCGGTTACATGTCTATTGTGGCAACCACAGACAAGCGCCTAAACGCCATTGCAACGGTGAGCGGTATGATGGACAACACCGCAAGCTATTTCGGTGCCATGACCAAGGAACAAATTCTACCCCTTTTCCAAATGGCCAATGCCGCCCGTCAGAAAGCATATGAAACCGGAGAAGTGGATTACTACGATGCCCTAGGGTTGGCATCGCTTGACCTAGAGCAGTTGGATAAAGATTCCGCCCAGTACGAGGGATACGACTTCTACATGACGGAGCGAGCTGGATCGCAGACCTATCGGAACTACAGCCACGAAGCGCCGAAGTTCTTGATGGAGTCTGCCCCGTTGACTAGCGCGATTGCCTTGGCCCCGTATCTCTACACCCCATACCTCGGTATCTATGGAGAAAAAGCCCTGAAAGACACCGGCCCCCTGACCGTCGCCTACTACAACGCCGCCAGCCAACCCAAAGACCTGTACGAAGTGAGCGGGGCTTCTCACGTGAGCCTGTACGACATCGACAAAGATGTGGACCGGGCCGTGGGTAAAATGGACGAATTCTTCAAGCGGCACGGCAACTAGTGTTCGTGCGCGACTTCGTGGCCGCGTGGGACAAGGTGATGAATCTCGATCGCTTCGACTTGGCGTAATCTTAGGGGGTGCGGGACGGCAAGGCCCGCACCCCCATCCTCTATCCGCTGGTGGACGACGGGTGCTTATATTACTATTCATTTGAATTAAGTATAACATTACCAACAGAGGCCTTGCCGGCTGCCCGCACGTCCGCGCGTTGGTGCGATCCTGCGAGCATCCCGGCAGCAAGGGAGGTGCCACATGTATTTCGTAGTTTTCGCGACTCACAAAGCAGAAATGGGACAGGAAAGGCTTCGATTGCAGGATGCATTCGCCGCCTACCTTCACGATCATTCCCATCATCCTGATGTGACCGTTCATCATGGTGGGCAGACGCTCAGCGAAAGTGACCAGACCATTACCGGCTTGGTCCTCGTGCTCGAAGCTCCCTCGCTCGAGGTGGCACAGGCATTTGTCGCCGGCAGTCCCTATGCTCAAGCGGACATCTTCGCCGAGTCCCACATCCGCCCATGGAACTGGTTGACGGGACGCCCTAGCTGAGCGCGTTGCTAGACCGCCCAGCCCCGTTGGGTCCTCGAGGGATTCCCCGGGGAGGGTTGCTGACGGACGAAGCCGAACTCAAGCCGACACAGAAAGAGTACGCCTCCCCGGGCGTGAGGATCACAAGATGTGCGTGGGCTAGCCGAGGGGTCTCGTGAGTAACGACCACGATCAAAGCGCTTCTAACGTTCAATACGAACCGGACGAGAATCCTCCGGCGCTCGTGTCTCTGGGCAGTGGCCTGCAGCTAGTAGTTCTCGGTATAACAAGCATCATCTTTATCCCCACTATCGTCATCCGGGCCAGCGGCGGAACCGATGCGTACCTGTCCTGGGCCGTGTTCGGCGCGGTCGCCGTCAGTGGCATCTGCACGGCTCTGCAAGCGTTCAGGCTGAGCCGGGTCGGAGCGGGATACCTGCTCTTTATGGGGCCCGCCGGAGCCTATATCGGGGTCTGCGTCAGCGCGCTCAGCGAGGGTGGTCCAGCATTGCTCGCCACCCTCGTCGTTGCATCATCGCTCGTCCCGATCGCGATTTCGCTGCGGCTGGCCCTGTTCAGGCGGCTTCTCACACCGACCATCGTCGGTACCGTGAACATGCTGATACCTGCGACCGTGCTGCCGGTCGTATTCAGTCGCTTGGCCGACGCGCCACACGACACGGCGCTTAGTGCGCCGCTCACCGCGGTAGCGACGGGTCTGGTCATCGGTGGCATCTCCCTGAAGGCAGGGGCAACGCTGCGTTTGTGGGCTCCGCTCATCGGAGTGATTGCAGGTTCGGTTATTGGCGGGTCGTTGGGTCTCTATGACTTCGACCTGATTGCCCGGGCCTCGTGGATCGGTTTGCCACAAGGCCACTGGCCGGGTATCGGACTCGACCTCGGTCCGGCCTTCGTGGAGCTCCTGCCGGCCTTCGCGTTCGTGGCCCTCATCGGCGCTATCCAGACGATCACTGGGGCGGTCGCCATCCAGCGCGTGTCGTGGCGCCGGCCGCGGGCTGTGGACTACCGGGCGGTGGAGGGTGCGGTGACCGCGGACGGCATCGGCAAACTGCTGTCAGGCATCACAGGGATTGTGCCGACTCAGACCATTGGAGTCAGTGTCCCAACGGTCGAGTTGACGGGGGTCGCGGCCCGCCGCGTGGGAATCGTTGCCGCCGGCGTGCTGATTGTGCTGGCGTTCCTGCCCAAGGTCCTTGCCATGATACTGGCGATACCCAGCCCGGTCGTCGTCGCGTATCTGACCGTCGTGCTGGCGCTGACCTTCGTCCGTGGGATGACGGAGGTGGTGCAGGGTGGGATCGATCATCGCAAGGCGCTGATCGCCGGTGTTGCCTTCTGGGTCGGCGTCGGCTGCCAGAACGATCTCTTATTCCCCGAGCTTCTCGCGGAGTTGGGTGGCGGCCTGCTGGGGAACGGCATAACAGCCGGGGGTATTGTGGCGATTCTCATGACCCTGTTTCTGGAAGTGACAGCGCCCCGCCGCAGCCGGATCGAAGTGGAGCTCGATATGTCCGTGTTGCCGAAGATCAGGGAGTTCCTCAATGCGTTCGCATCCCGCAACGGCTGGGGGGCGGAAATGGCCGACCGGCTCGACGCCGCCAGCGAGGAGACGTTGCTGACGCTGATCGAGCAGGACGAGGGCCGGGAGCGACGCGAGCGGCGGCACCTGCTCCTGAAGGCGCACAAGGAGAGCGGCGGCGCGGTCCTCGAGTTCATTGCCGCGGCGGGCAAGGAAAACGTTCAGGACCGGATCGGATTGCTGGCGGACCGGCCCGACGACGTGCTGATGGAGCGGGAAGTCTCGCTACGGCTGTTGCGGCATATCGCGTCCTCTGTTCGCCACCAGCAATTCCACGACACGGATATCGTGACAGTCCACGTGAAAGTTCCGGAAACGAGCCATGGGAGTCGTTAAACCTACCGGCGCAGCGGAGGGTGCCAGCGCTCGGGGGGAAGCGACGAAGCCGCTGAAACATGAAGAAGAGTTCGAGCGGGCCTGGACCGACCCAAGCAACACCCGAATCGAGCTGTCTCCGGTTGACATCAATCTGGTGCTCGCCCAGTATTACCGCACGAACAAACCGCTCAAGTTTACCCGGACCATGCTGTGGGACATGGAGGTGAAAAAGGCGTTCCGGCCCGACCTCTATATTCCTTCTGTTGTAACGGCGGGCAGCTCCCACTATTGGTGCCAGCAAGCGGCGGCCGATGGAGCCGAATCCTTCGTGCGATGCTCGCGGCAGCGCCTCTGGCTTAAGCCGTCCGAGCACGGGTTGGTCCTCGAACAGGTCTTCCTTAACCCAGCGCGGCAGAGCGCCACTTTCATCGGGGCAGGACAACTCCTCGACAAGGACGGAAACTTGCTTCGAGCAGGCGAAGGACAGCCGCTCTTTCACGTTGAGCATTCGGTCGCTGGTCGCGAATTGCGACCTCTCAACCTGTGGCGCATCGTTTACCTCACGGACAGACCCGAGCAGAAACTGATCGAGCGGTTCACACTGGCGAAGGACGTGTGGCTGCGTGAGTTCGTCGAAATCTACATCCGACGGGACTTGAAGATCGAGTTGACCCGGAGGAAGCCGGGAAGATCACCCGCCAAGAAACCTGCCGGAGAGCGCTGAGATGAAGATCTTGGACATTCGCCACGTGGGGTTGCTGTCGCCAGTGATCGCGGCCCACACCGACTACTACCTTGAGGTCTGGGGACTCCAATCGGCCGGAGAAGACCGGCACGCGCGATATCTCCGCGCCGCGTCAACCGAGCACCACGTTCTCAGCCTGCATCCAGCCGACCGGCGTGGGCTCCACCACCTATCCTTCAGCCTTGACGGACGCGCAGCAGTCGATGCGGCGGCAACCGAACTCGAACGGCGGGGAACTACCCTCGTGGTGCAACCGGGCGACCTTAGCGAACCCGGCGGTGGATACGGACTGCGGTTTCTCGACCCGGAGAACCGCTGCATCGAGCTATCGGCCGGCGTGGCCGAACACCCGAACGGTGGGTCTGCCAAGAAAGTCGCCCCCCGTCGGCTGTGCCACGTGGGTCTCAACACTCCGCGTTTCGAGCAGATCGTGGAGTTCTACACCGATTTTCTCGGGTTTCGGGTCTCAGACTGGAATGAGGACCAGATGGCCTTCCTGCGATGCGACCGGAGGCATCACGTCATTGTCTTCAGTCGCGCAGATTACGCATCGGTCAACCATGTTGCGTACGTGATGGCGAACGTGGACGACGTGATGAAAGGGATCTCCAACCTGCGTGCCCGAGGGCAGGAACCCGCCTGGGGACCGGGGCGTCACGGCCCGGGCAACAACATCTTCTGCTACTACAAGGATCCGGCTGGATACGTGAACGAATTCTCCAGCGACATAGAGTTCATCGAAGACGAAGCAACGCACGAACCCGCGGTGTGGAGACGGGTGCCGGAAACTGCGGACCTCTGGGGTACGGCGGGGCCGCCCAGCCCCGACGTTCGGAAGGCGATGGCCGGCGACCCTGATCCGGGCTGGGCCGTGGAGGAGGAAACGAATGAAACTCGTCCTGTTCGATGATGCCAAGACCGGCCTGCTCCGCGATGGCCGGGTAGTAGATCTCAGTCCGGTACTCGGCAGCTTGGCTGAGCAGCCCGCGCAATGGCGCATGGAAGCGGTTATCGAAGCCTTCGATGAGTACCGCCCGCAGTTCGAGCAGTTGGCAGAGAGCGAGCAGGGCGTACCCAGCGATTCCGTGGAGATCCAAGCACCGTTGCCGAGGCCGCGCCACCTTCTCTGCGCGTTCTCGAACTATCTGGAACGGGAGGGCGTGCAGAGAGGCAACCTCGATTTCTTCTACAAGGGCGCGACGAGCATCGTCGGCACGGGAACGACTATAGAGGTCCCCGACCTAAAAGGCGCATTGGCCTATCAGCCAGAGCCGGAGATCGCATACGTGATCGGCAAGCAGGCGCGGCATGTGTCCGAGGAAGACGCCATGGACCACGTTTTCGGGTACGTCAACTTCATCGACGTGTCTTGCCGGGGGCTACAGGCGCGGCGCACCACCTTCCTCTCCAAGGGGATCGACGACTGGGCACCGATGGGCCCTGCACTCGTCACCAAAGACGAGATCGCCGACCCGCAGGACGTACGGGTGCGGCTGTGGCTGAACGAGGAGCTTCAGCAGGACTACAGCACGTCGGCGATGGCGTACCCAATCGCTGAGCAGATCGCTTGGCTCAGCCAGTACATCACCCTCATGCCCGGCGACGTGATCGCGTGCGGCACGCACCACGGGGGCCTCTGCAACATCAACGACGGGGACCGCGTCGATGTCGAAGTCGACGGGCTGGAGCGGCTCTCCATCGCAGTGCGCTCACATGCGCCAAGGCTCACCGAGCGCTGGCGTCCGCCCGGCGTGCGCGATACAGGCCCCTTGGGAAGGAGAGTCCCATGAGACGGCGCAGGACGATCTACCACAACGACGCGCGGCACTCGTACCTGTGGCACTTCGAGCCGCCCATGCGCCTTGAGGACGCTTGGATACCTATCGACGAGGTAGCGGGTACGGCCGTCGACACCTTCAGCTACTGCGTCGAGCGCGGCGACGGTGCCTTCTACCCCACGAAGGTGGGGAAAATGTTTGCCGTCGAGGACGGTAAGCCGCGGGCGGAGCAGAATTACGTATGGCGGGCGGCGGCGTGCATGCTCAGCCTGATGGAGCGCGGCCTCGACCCGCTGCGGGTGCTCGTTGACCGCGCCCACGAGCACGGCTTGGACTTCATCGCCAATTTGCGCCTGCAGCGGCTCGGCGGCGTGTACCCAGAACTCGAAATCGAGAACGGCGGTGCTGGCTGGGCCGAGGAGCGCGTCCGGGACCTCAAGTGCGATGTGCTGCGCGAGCTCGTCACTGAATACCCCATCGAGGGTGTCGAGCTGGATTTCACGGCTGCCTTCAGCGAGCGCGGATTCTTCTACTTCAACGACGGAGGGACTCCCGAGAACACGGCGGCCATGACCGAGTGGGTGCGGCGCGTAGCGGAGATGGTGCGCTCGCGGCCGGCCGGGCCGGGCCTGGTGGGCGCGCGGATCTTCCCCACGGAGAAGGGTAACCTCGAGCAGGGCCTCGACGTGAGGACGTGGCTCGGCGAGGGGCTGCTCGACTTCGTCGTGCCGGTGGCCTACATCTACACCGTTCTCGATCCCGACATGCCCTTCGACTGGGTGGTCGGGCCGGCCCATGACGCGGGTGCCTCGGTTTACGGATTCCTACAACACTACACGCAGGACCAAATCGTCGGTGCCAGCGGCAGGCGGTACCCTAGTTTGGAGCACTTCCGGGCCGCCGCGGCCAACTACTGGGAGAAGGGCGTCGACGGCCTGTACACTTGGATGATGGACTGGCCCCTCGGCGACGCAGAGCGCAACATCCTCACCATGATCGGCGCGCCGCAGCTCGTCCGCGAGCGCGACAAGCGCTATGCCCTAGCCCGCAAGTACGACAGCGCAGCGCGGGTCGATTATCGCCACCACATCCCGCACGAGCTTTCCCCGCCCCTCCCCACCGCGGCCCACCAGATCCCCTTCACCATCGCCGACGACATCGCCGCGGCCGACAGCCGCGTCAGCGAGACGACGCTGCGCATCTACCTGACCAACGTCGTATCCGCAGACCGGTTCAACATCGCCCTGAACGGACACTCGCTGGCCGGCGAGACGTGCCGCCGCGTGTGGAAGCAAGACGACGCCTATCCCTACACCAACCCGCGTAACCACTGGCTGGAGTTCGATCTCGTCGACTGCGTGCCCCGCAAGGGCGAGAACCTCTTGGAGGTATCATTGGAGAGCCGACCGGACGGTCTGACCGGAAGCGTCACCATCGAGGAGGTCGAGGTGGAGGTGCGCTACAGCCCGTATCCGGTGGGGCTAGGAGGTTCCGCGCACGATCTGAGGTGACGCGTAAAGATCAGGCCTAGCCTCGTTCGCTGTGAAGCAACCGGACGATCGCGCTTTTTCTATTAAATCTTTCGAGACCTCGGTCACGATCATGCCTTCCACGGGCGCGTGTTCGTCGATGAACTGGCCGTGCGGATCGATCGCGAAGGCGAGTCCTGGAAACCATGCGTTGCCGCTTTTTCCCGCTTGGTTGGCGTAGAAAATGTAGAGCGCATTGTCCACGGCCCTTGCTGGCAGGACCTGGGCGGCAAGCTGTCGATGTTCGGCGGCCTGTTCGGTCTGATCGCCGTCAGGGGTGACGTTGTCAGCACAGCCGCTGGCACCCACGGCGAGGAGGAAAAAGTCCGCGTCCTGCTGTGCGGCGGTGCGGAAGATCTCCGGAAACCTCAGATCGTAGCAGATCCCCACGCCGAAGGTCCAGCCTTGCGATGTCACGACGGGGAGTTGGCTTCCCGGTTCGAACCAGGCCCGCTCGGTTGCATTCGGGATGTGCAGTTTGGTGAAGGTCGCGAGGTAGCCGCCAGGCCCTACGATGTAGGCGCTGTTGCGATAGCGCTCGCCCGCCGGCTCGATGGTGCCGACGACAAGGGTCATGTCGAGCTCGCGGCAGAGCGATTCGAGGAACGGAACCGATTGCTCGGCCGCTGCTTCGGCGATCCGCATGGACTCCTCGGGGGGAATGTCCGACTTGTTCATCGAGCCGGTGATGCACTCTTCGGGAAAGAGCGCAAACGTGGAGCCTTGCTCGCGAGCCTTGCTCGACCACTCGGCAATCCGGTCGAGGTTGGTCGTGGGGTCGCCCATCGCGCTGTGCATGGCGACCGATGCGACATATGTTTTTGTGTCGTTCATAGGATAGCCCCAAGATTGATAAGGAAAGATATATGCTGACACAAATCGATTATGGCGTAATTGCGGTTTACGCGGCATTGATGACCTGGATCGGAATTATAGCTAAGCGGAAGTCCAGCAATGTGGACCAGTATTTCGCGGCCGGGCACGGGTTGCCCTGGTGGATGGCGGCCATCTCGCACCACGTGTCGGGGTACAGCGCGGTCGTGTTTGTGGGTTTTGCCGGTCGTGCAGCAGTCACGGGATTCAGCATGTGGACCCTGTTTTCGCTTGGGGTGTTCGTGGCGCTGGTGCTCGGATGCCTCATCTGGGCGCCGAGATGGTCCAGGTTGAAAGTTCTGACGCCAGTGGAATATCTCGAAGCGCGCTACGGCAATTCCGTGCGGGGTCTGATTGCGGTTTCCGGTATTCTCATCAAGTTCATCGACCTCGGCATCAAGCTGTTCGCGATCTCCATTGTCGTCCACGTGGTTACCGGCTGGGAGGTGGTGCCGGTCATCGTCGTTTCGGGTCTGATCACCATCGCCTACGTATTCATTGGCGGGCTGTGGGCGACCGTACTGACGGATCTAGTGCAGTTTGTGGTACAGCTCGTCATGAGTTTGGCCGTGCTGTTCATCGCGCTCGATATGGTAGGGGGCTGGAGCGCGATGTGGGACAGCTTGCCACCGGAGCGCGCCGGATTCTTCAACGCGGCCGAGGGGATCAGCGCGAGCTTCTGGCTGGTCTATGTGGTTGTGATCATTCTCAGCTACAACGGGGGCACCTGGGGACTGGCGCAGCGGTTCGTGTCGGTGGAAAAGCCGCGAGATGCCCAGAAGGCGGCGAGCCTGTCGGCGATTCTCTATTTGTTCTATCCAATCGTCATCTTCGTCCCCGCCTGGGCCGCGCCGCTGCTGATGCCCGAACACTTCGATCCGGCCACACTTCAACCCGTCGACGGCTTCGATCTGGATCAGACCTATATCCTTGTAACGCAGAAAATACTATCGACGCTAGCGCCGGGGCTGATCGGACTGCTAGTATGCTCCATGTTTGCCGCGACCATGTCCATGATCGACAGCGATATCAACGCCCTTGCCGCGGTGTTCACCAAGGATTTCTACCAGCGCAACTTCAAGCGCGAGATCGACGACCGGGCGCTGTTCAGGGTGGGAATGATCACGACGGCGATTTTCGGCATCGCGGTTCTGGCGACCGCCATTGTGATCTCCCAGAGTCAGGGCATGAACAAGGTGTTTTCTCTGACCGTAAAACTGTTCGGCGGCCTCCTGTCGCCCATCGCGATCCCATTGATGCTCGGGATGATCTGGAAACGCCCGACCGCGCGGGGCGCAATCTTGTCGTTTATCGGCGGCGTGATCACTTATTTCATCATGATTCAGTACACCGACAGGTTTGAGATTTACACTGGGGTGGAAATCTTAGTTGCGCTGGCCATCTACTTTGGCGAGGGGTATATCGGCAAGCGCAGCGAGGAGAAGGAGGCGGAGGTAAAGGCGTTGTTCGATAAGATCCGGGCCTGATATAGCTATCCTAAATCATTTGCGAGATAATCCGCAGATGGACGCAGATGGACGCAGATGGACGCAGAATAGTTATGACTAGACGATCCACATGCCGAATCGTTCAAATCATTCCGCATTGCTATATATCGGCATCTAGCGAACGAAACCCGCCGCGGTTTTGCGGGTACTCGCCCCAATGCGATCTGCATTCTAACCGCATCGATCCTAATAAGGAACTGATGTTACGCAGTACGTGGTCGGTGGTTGGTTTTCGGTCCGATTCTCTCTGGGATCGCGGGCAGGACGCCCTTGATTCGACGAGGCCGATGGCCGTAGGGGGCGGTTTCAAACCGCCCCCTACCCGGGTGCGTAACATCAGTAAGGAAACTATTCGAAGATGACCGCTCGGTCCGTTCCGTTCAACACAGGTAGTCGACGCAGGTGGCGGCGTGGACCTTCAGCACCTGCCCGAACTCCGACGCGCGGATCTGCTCGTCGGGAACGGCGATGTTCTCCAGGTCCGTGCCGTAGATCGCCGCAGGGATGCCCCGGCGCCACCAGAATCGGGTATCCGTGGAGCCATAGCTGACGTTGGCCTCGATCTCACGCCCCGTGATCCGTCGCGCGTTGGCGGCTACGGCCTGCACGATCTGCTCGTCGGGGGCCGAATAGGCCGACTCCAGACACACCACCCACTCCACGTCGATCTCCCCGCGGTCAAGGCCCGTGCCGGTCAGCACCTCCTCCACCTTCTCCTGTAGGTCCTGCGTGGACACGCCGACCGGCGTGCGCAGGTCGATCTCCATGCGGCAGGCCGTGGGGATCGTGTTGCTCTGTACGCCGCCCTGAATCACGCCCACGTTGACCGTGGTCGAGTCCGCCACCCATCCCTTGCCCGCCAGTTCACCGCCGCGCACGGCCCGTTCCCGGCCCCGGGCGACGGCGTCGGCCACGTCGGGCGGGGTCTCGAGACGCCAGCCCTTCAGCGTCATCAGGGCCGCGGCTACGGTCATGGCCCGGGCGATGGCGTCGTCCTCGACCGGCACCGCCGCCAGTCCGCCGCGGTGTCGGGTCCCGATGCGCAGCGTGTACTTGCCCTTGTGCCCGATCAGCACCTGGTCCATCCCGGTGGGCTCGCTGTTCAGGCAGGCGTCGCCGCGTGTCATCGGCACGTGCTCCAGCAGCCACTCTGAGCCCCAGGCCCCGCCAGTCTCCTCGTCGCCCACGAGGGTCAGCGTCAGCTGCCCCCGGATCGGGACATTGAGCTCGTGGAGCAGCACCAACGACAGCAGGGAGGCCACCGATCCGGCCTTCATGTCACCGACGCCGCGGCCGAGGATGCGGCCGTCCCGGCACTCACCGGAGTAGGGATCAAAGGACCAGGCCTCTGGGTCGCCGGCCGGGAACTGGTCCAGGTGGCCGTTGAGGACGAGGTTGCGGCCGGCCTGGCGGCCCTCCATATAGGAGACCAAGCTCTGCACCGTCGGCTGCGGCTCGTACACGTCGGCCGGCAGCCCCTTCGACTTCAGGTAGCGGGCTAGGTAATCGACACAGGCGCTGGTGTCGCCGGGCGGGTTGTCGGTGGGGATGGCGACGACGTCCCGCAGCAAGCCCTGGAACTCCGGCAGTCTGCGGTCGATCTCGGCGCACAGGCGTTGCTTCAGGCCTTCGGTGGTCATACAAGCCTCTCCGGTGGTGAACCAACTGCGGCTCAGGGCGCGCAACAGCGCGGGGGTTTGCGGCCCGGATAGCCATGCCGCGGTAGTGATGAATATTTGATTGGCTACAAGCGTGGGTCAATAAACGAATTAGCCCTTCAGCCGGTCAAAGAGTGCTTCGACTTCTCGCTCTTCAGTTGTCCTCCACCGACCCGTCTTCGTATCGGAGCTCCTCGCGGAGCTGCGGTTCGTAGGGGTGGGCCCGGGCGACCTCCTCGTTCAGCTCGAGTCCGAGACCGGGGGTGTCCGGCAACCGCACGAAGCCGTCCTCGATCTGGTACCGGTGCCCGAAGAACAGGTCGTCCCGCCAGTCCGTGGACTCCTTGAAGGGCTCGTTCGCATAGGAGGCCATCTCCTGGATGACGCTGTTGGGGCAGTTCAAGCCCATGTGGATCTCGGCGGTGATACCCACCTTGCTGTAAGTGATGTGGGGAGAGACTTGGATGTACTGCGCCTCTGCCATGGCCGCGATCTTCTTGAACTCCGAGATACCGCCGCAGTGGACGATGTCCGGATTGAGGTAGCTCACTAGGCGCTTGGCGATGATATCTTGGAAGCCCCACTTGGTGAAGTTCCGCTCGCCCATGCAGAGGGGTACCGTCGTGTGGTCGCTCAGCCACTCGAGGGCGTCGTTGGATCCTTCCACCTGGATGGGTTCCTCCACCCAGAAGGGTCGGTAGGGCTCGACGGCCTTGCAGTACTCCAAGGCCATGGTCGGCGTCAGCCGGCCGTGGGCGTCAATGAGGATGTCGAAGTCATCGCCCCCTTCGATTCGCATCTCCTCGATCTGCTTAGCCGCCCGGTTTAGGTCCCAGGGCATGGGCACGGTGAGCGGGTCGCCGACCTTAGTCACTGGCGGCCCCGTCTTGACGGCATTGCATCCCATGCTCCGGGCGCGCTGCACGCCCGCCTTGCCGCTGCCGGCGGCGTAGATGCGGACCTTGTCCCGCGCGGCACCGCCGAGGAGCTTGTAAATCGGCATGCCCGCGACCTTGCCGAGGATGTCCCACAGGGCGATATCGATGGCGCTGAGGGCCGTGCTGAAGAGCACGCCCACGTGCCAGCGGTTCCAGCGGTAGAGCCCCTGCCAGAGATGCTCGATGTCCGTGGGATTCTTGCCGATGAGGTGGCCCTCTAGGTCTTTGATGCACTGGGCGATGGTGCCCACCTTGTTGTCGCTGATCGAGCCCTCGCCCAGTCCCGTGATCCCCTCGTTAGTGCTGATCTTCACGAAACAGCAGTTGCCTGCCACTAGGAAGGTGTCCACGGCGGTGATCCTGATACCGGGGTACTGCGCGCTGCCTTCGTCTGCCATCGTCAGTGTCTCCTTCTGCATCTGGTGTCTGGGCAACGAGATAGAAGGAAATTATAAAGGGCCTTTGAGGGGGGCTAGTCAAGCGGTGGGCCGTCTTGCCGCCTCCCTACTTGTTCGCAGTCGCCGCGCTGATTTACCTTTCTCCAGAGCCAGAAGGCGGTGACGCGCCCCCTCACTGGCGAGGATTAAGTTCACGCGGATATATTGATAGGAGAACCTCCATGCTGATCGTTGATTCCCACCTCGATATCGCCTACAACGCGCTCGAATGGGACCGGGACTTGCTCCAGCCCATCGTCAAAATACGCGAGGCCGAAGCCGGCATGGCGCAGAAGGGCCGCGGCCTGAACGTGATGAATTTCGCCGAACTGCGGCGCGGCGGGATCGGCCTCTTCTTCGTCACGATGGGCTGCCGGCTTGCTTCGATGGGCAAGCGCTTTGCTGGGGTGCGCACTCAGGACATTGCCTACGCCAAGTGCAAGGGCGAGTTAGCCTACTACCGCCTTATGGAGGCCAAGGGCGTCTTGCGCCAGATACGCAATCGCGCCGAACTCGACGCCCATCTGGCCGAGTGGGACGACGATCCGCAGACGACCCCGCTGGGGTTTGTCCTCAGCATGGAAGGGGCGGACGGCATTGTGGCACCCGAACAGGTGGCCGAGTGGTGGGATGAAGGTCTGCGGGTCGTGAGTCTGTGTCACTACGGAGTCAGTTCCTACTCCCACGGAACGCAAGCTCCCGGCGGCCTGACACCCAGAGGCCGCCCCATGCTCGAAGCCTTGGAGGCGGCCGGGATAATCCTCGATGTGAGCCATCTGGCCGAGCAGGCATTCTGGGAAGCGATGGAGATTTTCACCGGGCCCGTGCTGGCCACGCACAACTGTTGCCGGGCTCTGTGCGATCACGACCGCCAGCTCGACGATCAACAAATCAAAGCGCTGGCTCAGCGCGGCGGCGTCATTGGCACAGCCATGGACATCTGGATGATCTCCCCCTTGTGGGACCGGACCGCCATGGACAACACGGGCATCACGCTGGAGACCGCAGTGGACCACATCGACCACGTCTGCCAGTTGACTGGGAACCCCCGCCACGCCGCCATCGGCACCGATCTCGACGGCGGCTACGGCAAGGAGCAGTGCCCTTCCGATCTCGACACCATTGCCGACCTGCGGAAGATTCCCGCCATCCTCGAAAAACGCGGTTACTCGCAGACCGACGTTGCCGACATCATGCACGGCAACTGGATCCGCTTGCTGCGCGCGGCGTGGAGATGACCAAGATCGAGTCAGAGGAGTATTCAAATATGTCGATAGAAAGCAGTTTCTGTTTTGCGCTCGATGCCGCTGCGCTCGAAGTACGAGGTCAGTTCGATCAACTCCAATACTGCGAACTGAAAAAGGCTATCGTCCCCAATGATATGCTCCTAGTCGAAGACGATGCGCCGGCCATCGGCCGCCCCCAAGGCGCTGAAGACCGGTCGTGGTTCGAGAAATTGCAAGAAGGGGTGATGGTGCGCAAAGATCTGGTCTTGGATGATCCTCGCGCCCTAGCGGCCTATCTGATCTTCAACGGACGGGAAATGGACGACAATGACCATGCACTGCACATCTCCATCAATGGGCACCACTTGATCCGACCTCCGAGCAAGATAGCCCACCCTTGTGCTCGCCACTACTACACCAGCGACTGGGGAGGCTCGCACTTCGACAACTGGTTCGTGGTGGCCGTGCCAGTGGGTGCCCTGCGGCAGGGTGCCAATGAGTTCGTCCTGTGGGCCGAATCGGAGGAGACCAGTTGGGAAATCATGGTGGCCGCTGATGAAGAATATAAGCGCGGCTCTGAAACGCGACTCTGCCACCCTAACCGCAGCGCCAAGAGCCGAGACGGAGGCCAGACTTGGGATTTTGAGCACTTGGGCTGGAAAGATGAAATCGACGGGGAGTACGCCATCCGCCTCAGTTTAGATCGCAGCGCACCGCGGGGTACCTTTGTCTCGTCGGTGATCGATTTGGCTACAGGAGGGGACACAAAAAGAATAGAGAAACTGCTCGACATAGAAGAGTGCCGGGTAGGATGGGAGGTGGATGTGCCCGAGGGAAGCGAGGTAGAAGTAGAGGCGCGTCTGGGCGATAATCCAGTGCCTACAGCCGCCGCATGGTCCCCTTTCGAGTCCGTAGCAAATTTCTCCAAGACATGGTGCGCTCCGGCTGGACGCTACTTGCAGTTCAAGATTGTCATGTACGCCCACAGTCCACTGGTGACGCCGGTGTTCAAAGGTATTTCCGTGGAAGCGAAGTGCCGCGAGCACAAGCACCGCTCCAATAGACGTTATCACCTGCTTCAGTTCCGCAACGGTCGCGTCATCCGCCCATCCCTACCCTACGTCCACGAAGATTTCGCCCGCTTGAACGAACTGCGCCACCGCTTTGAACTGGACGCGATGGTCGCAGACGCAGCAACTGAGTTCGAAGCCCAACTGCAACTCATGCACTGGGCCTACAAAGTGCCGCTCGGTCGCCTAGATGCCTACCAATGGAATTACTTTGATCTACCTCAACTCGCTAGGGATGCAAGTGGACACCCCGGCCTGCTAGGCGACTACCAGAAGCGCCGACGCGATGGCCACTGCCTCTACTGCAACCTGACCTTAATCGCCGCCTGTCTGGCCATGGGCTTTCCGGCCCGCTGGGTCAACATCTCCACTAAGCACACCTACGGACACGAGGTGGCTGAAGTATGGTCCAACGAGTTCGACAAGTGGATATTCTTGGATGCGACGCGCGATTACTACATTTACGACCCCGACACGGGCATTCCCCTGAGTCTGGTGGAAATCAGCGAGCGCTTGGCCGAAATCACGCCGGGACCGGCGACCTGGGAATATCCCATCCAGTGGCACCTGCCGGACCTCGAAATGCTCCGCGCCGCTCGCGTTGCCTACCGCCAAGGCGACAATGCTTTTTCGATTGACGACCTGAGCGGAGGACCGGAGCACTTGATGCTCAAAGGACACTTGCAAATGGTGCGGCGCAACGACTTTGTCAGCCGGCCTTGGCCGCTACCGTGGCGCCTCTCCAGCAACTGGGGGAGCGACCTCTTCTATTGTTTCTACAGCGATGTGTTCCCCCGCAAACGCGAATACCCCCAACACACCAAGCGCTGGCAGGATTTCAGTCCCCCGCTCAACCAGACGGAACTCTTTTTGAGCGAAACCGCCGAGCCGGATGTTCTGCGCGTGGATGTGGATACTGAGACGCCTTGCTTTGACACATTTTTGGTGCAGATTGACAGGGCTGAATGGAGCGAACAAACAGAGCCCTCGCTGGAGTGGAGACTGCACGAGGGCCTGAACCAACTGCGGCTCAAGGCGCGCAACAGCGCGGGGGTTTGCGGCCCGGAGAGCCACGCAGTGGTAGTGATGAACTCTTGATTGGCTGCAAGTGCGGGTCACTAAATGAATTAGCCCTTCAGCCGGTCAAAGACGACCTCGAAAGCGCCCTCTACGGCGGCAAGGCACACCCGGCCAAAGACCAGTTCCACCACTGGCACGACGTCGCCCGGATGTTCTACTGGCTGGCGGGCAAGAAAAACGATTTCCAAGACTTCCTCGGCACCGATAGCTGGCCCATGGGCCAGCCGCCGCGCCGGCAGCCCGGGGATTTCCACACCTTTCCGTTGTAACTCCTACGGCAGTATCGGCTCATACTGGGCTGAAAGCCCGCCCGTTTTAAGGTTTTGGCCCTCCTGTCTGGGGGCGTAATATTTTCCAATTGGAAGAATCGCGAGAGGCCTCCAAGACAGCAAGAATACACTCGAGGGTATGGCGCGCTTCGGATAGGTTGCAGGGCATTTCACCCTTGCCGTCGATAGCGTCAAAAAAACAGTTCGCTTGGGATATAAACGCATGGTCGCGCTCAAAATCTGGCCAAGACTCTTCCTGCCACTCAGTTTCAGGTTCCATCATCCAGCGCATGCGATTAGAGTGAAGTTCAGCTTGCAACGTGCCGCGTTCACAGACCACGGTGATTACTCCTTCATCAGGGGCTTGATGTTGATTCATGCTGACGGAGGCGAGCGCGTCGCCATGACGGGTTAAGACGTTGACGGTGTCTTCGACTTCAACGCCTGCCAAGACTTGATGTGCGCAGTCGGCAACCAAGCGTTCGACGGGTCCAGCGAGCCAACATACGGCATTGATAAGATGTGTTAGCCCATCCTGAATAGCGCCTCCTCCCGTGGCGTGACTGGCGTAATAAATTTCTCTGTAAGCGGGTCGGTAGGTGGGGAAGTGTTGGCCACTGGTGACAGTAATATGCAAGGGCTGCCCAAAGCGTCCACTGTCGAGGGCTTTCTTCATTGCCGAAATCACGGGGATGTGGCGCAAGACATAAGCGACTCCAGCAACGAGCTTGCGCTCCCTGATCGTTCTATCGAGACGATCAATCCCATCTAGACTTATAGACAATGGCTTTTCGATCAATAGATGTAGGCCAGACTCTGCTGCTTGTTGCGCCATGGGAATATGTAGGTGCGCAGGTGTTGCAATCACAATAGCGTCATGTCCTGTTTCGAGAGCCAATGTAAAATCGGCATAGCTATTTTTGATGTTATAGTTATCCGCTATTTTTGTCCGCAGATTGTCGTTGATTTCACAAATTGAAACTTCTGCGCGATTTGTTGCAAGGATACAGCGAGTATGACGTTCACCTATTGAACCCGTGCCGACGACGAGAACCTTTTTTTTAGCTGCTACCATAAATCAGTTACTCCAATAAGAGGTGCGAAAGCCGTTAAATCCCTATCCCAAACGCAGCCTCAAAGTCCTGCCACAGCGACCTCTTGCCCAGACGCCGCCGAGGCATAGAGCGCGTCCATGAGCCGCTGAATTCGAATGATCTCCCCGCCCGAAACAGGAGACGCCTCACCTTCGCGGACGGCGCGCAGAAAATCGTTGATCAGCCGCCTCATGTCGTAATCGCAAGGCTTCAACGTGCCTTTGGCGGGGGTTTCCTCACGCCACGCTTGTCCATCGTCGGTCCAGATTCTGAGTGGTGAGATGGACGCGGCACCCCGGTCGCCGAGAAAGGCCCAGCCTTCGCGTCGGTCAGAGGGCGCCTGAAGAAAATTCGCTTCCACCGTCAGGATGGTGTTGCCAGACAGCCGAACGAAGCCGGTGCCGAAGTCCTCGAAATCTGGATCGAGCGACGCCCGATCGATGGCGTCTCGCATGGGGCCGGCTGCCGCTGGGTAAGCGGCGACCCGCTGATGGCAGAAGGCGCTGGCGGTCAGCGGGTCGGGGTTGCCAAGCAGCCAGAGCGCGAGGTCGAGGTTGTGGATCGTCCAGTGCGCGAGAACGCCGCCGCCGTTCGCGCCACGCGATTGGTGCGCTCTCGCCGGCAGACCGTAGGCAGACCCGCCCCACGTTCGCACAGCGTGGACGCGACCGAGGACGCCGTCTGCGATGCGGTCTCTCAGGTACCGGGACTCGTCCCAGGTTCGGTATTCGAAGCAGATGCTCAGCAGTCGCTTGTTCGCTTCCGCGGCGTGGACCATGTCCCGGGCCTCGCCCGCATTCAGCGCCACGGGCTTCTCGCACAGGACGTGACATCCCGCCTCTAGGCACATCACCGCGAGGTTGCGATGACTCGAGGGCAGCGTGGCGATGCTCACGACATCGGGTTTGGTCTTTTCGAGCATCTCTTCGGCGTCCTGAAATCCGGCGACGGCAAACTGCTTTCCGGCCTGCGACACTCGTTCGGGGTCCAGATCGCATACGCCCACGAGCGAGCAGACCCCGGCATCTGCTGCCTCCCGGTAGGCCGGCAGATGTTGTGAGGTTGCGATCTGGCCGCAGCCGATCACGGCGACTTTCGTCGGACTCATGAGTTCCTTCCCCTAATTACGCTAGTTCAATACGCTTTATCACGCGTTGCAAAACCCACTCACCGACGATCGTATTTTTTTGTGCGCGATACATGGTCTGAACAGGCGGAATCAGCGTATCCCCAGCGGGTTCAAAAGGGCCGTAACAAACCGGGTTATCCAGCGCAGCTTGCAAAGTGGGGATCAACGCCTTCATCTGTGCTAGGATCGCTCGGTTATAAAAAGACAAATTTGCACTCGCGCGAAACCGCGCCCAGAGCAGATCACTTTGCAACGCGCGTTCCAATGCAGGCATCGCGCCTTCTGTGCGGTTGTTTTGGCAGAGCAAGTCAGCCGCCGCCAGACTCACACTGAGCGATTCATCCTGAACAAGTGAAACTATCCTTTGCAGAACTGTATCCCCCACCTCATACGACATCAACCCGGTAATCGCCCAATAACGCACAGCACTATCGGGATCATCAAGTCGGTTAATTAACTTAGGTCTGCCGGCTTCACCTAATCGCGGAAAATCGGCTGTCTCCAGAATATGCGCGTAGTTTTCGCAACGTGCGCCCACTTCGTAATGCACGCCGTCATACGCAGTCGCTCGCACGATCATCTCAGTTTCATCAATCAGCCCTAGATCTCGCGTCTCAATCATCCATGCAAACAACTGCGTTCGCATCTGATCTTTGATATCGCTGTATTCGGGATCGTCAGCCAGATTGGCGATCTCTTCCGGGTCATTTTCAACATCGTACAGTTCTTCAAATGGCTTCTTTGCCTGCCAGATCAAATATTCAGAATACGCCTCGGGAATCGGCAGCAAAAACACACCATCGGGATCGTGCACTTTCTGCTCTCCGGGCAAACACGACGTATCCCAGAAATCATGCTCAGGTGTTCCTTTTTCGGGTGGCGTCGCAAAGAAACCACCATCTGGCCAAAACGAAGCATAGGGGCGATGAGGCAAAAAGTTGCGAATGTAGCGGTATTCCTCACTCCGAATCGTGCGAATCACCTCATTGCAATTGTCTAGGCGATCCCGCGTCCCACAGACATAATCGCGCTGCGGTTCTTTTTGCTTACCGAGGAATGCCTGTCCTTGAAAGTGTTTGGGAATCTGCACATCCATCATGCTCAAAACAGATGCGCCCATATCCATCGTCATCACCAGATCATCCACCACCGTTCCCGGTGGTCCCGGTGCCAGATGTTGATATTTCTCGGGAAAGCGAATAATCAACGGCACCCGCAAACCGTCTTCGTAAACGTGCGTCTTGCCTCTCGGAAAACCTGTGCCGTGATCAGACCAGAAGAAGACAATTGTATTGTCCAGCACACCCGCGGATACCAAATTTTCTATCACTTCACCTACGTGCCGATCAACCTGCATTAAGCCATCGTAAAAAAGGGCGGTGCGTTCTCTGGCGAGCGGTGTATCAGGTATAAAAACGGGAAGTGGTGCCTTGTCAGGATCGTGCAATTCTTCATCCGTCAACAAACTCGACCGCTGTTCTCGCGCTTGCTCTGGTGTTAGCTTAAATACACTGGCGTGGGATTCACCAAAACTATAAACTGCAAAAAAAGGATTCTCATCTGCTTGTGCCAAAAGCGCATCATTGCTCTGATACGCGGCCCATTCGTCGGGATCGATGTCGGTGTTCAAATCAGTATTGATCGCCGAACAGTTATACCCTGCTGCCATCAGGTGATGCGGCAACATTTGCACAAAGTCAGGACGTCTGGTAAAACTGCGATGATGATGAGTACCCACGGTCGTCTGATGCATTCCGGTAAAAATACTTGTGCGTGCGGGTGAACAAATAGGCCCACAGGCAAAAGCATTCGCATAGCGAACACCTTCTTCTGCTAGCTTATCGAGATGAGGAGTTGTGGCATAATTATCGCCATAACACCCTAAGTTCCTCGCACTCACATCGTGCGTATTTATCCAGACAAAATTCGGTCGTTCCGCCAAGTCAATTCCCCTTCAAGAGATCCACACTGTTTTGTATTCGAAAAAAGGCTCCAAACCCATCTCGCCGTAGCGCCGACCAATGCCACTTTGCTTAAAACCACCCCAAGGTGTGCGATGGCTCAGCATACTGGCGCTATTAATGGCGACAATCCCCACTTCCAAGCGCCGCACAAAATAGCGTTGCCGCTCAGCCTCTCGGGTCCAGAGCGAAACGAGCAGTCCGTAGTCCGTATCATTGGCCAACGCTAGGGCCTCGTCGTCGCTGGCAAACGTCAGCACGGATACAACCGGCCCGAAAATTTCGTCGCGGCAAACCGGAGAGGACTGATCTGCAAAGGCAAAAGCCGTAGGCTCAAAATAGCAGCCCTTGGCGTACTCGTCTCCCGGCGGACGTGCACCACCAAACAGCAGAGACCCCTGTGCTTTGTCCAGCTCGACGTAGCGCTCCACGCGCTCTACCGCCGCTTGGTCGATTAACATGCTGGGCCCTGCGGCCTGTGCCTTTTCTTTTAGTAGAGCAACAAATTCGTCGCGCAGCGATTCGTGTAGCAATACCCGACTTATGGCCGAGCACGCCTGTCCGGGGAAGGCCGATCCCACGGTCGCCGATGCCGCTGCTTCGAGGTCGGCGTCGGGCAGGACGATCTGCGCCGTTTTGTTGCCCAGATTTAGCTGCACTCGCTTGAGATCTTCGGCGGCCGCGGCCATGATCTTTTTGCCCGTCGCCGTGCTGCCGGTAAAACTGATCAGCCGCGTACCTCGGTGCGCGACGAGCGCCTGCCCCACCTCGGGCCCCTTGCCGCTGAGCGCGTTGACCACCCCGGCGGGGAAACCAGCTTCGTGGAATGCCTGCATGGTCTTGAGCGCCTGTGGTGCTTCTTGGTCGGGCGCTTTAAGCACGACCGTATTGCCAGCTACGAGGGCCGGCACGGCCGATAAAAGAGTGGCCAGCATCGGCCCGTTAAAGGGGGCGAAGATAGCAACGACGCCCAGCGGTTCCCTATATACGTAATTAGTACCTTGGTCGCCGTGCTCAATAAGTGTACCGGCCCCGTCGTCTAGTTTACCCACGTAGTAGTCGATGACGCGCTCTGCCAGCGGCGGGATGCCCGGCCCTCCCTGTGGCTGGACCTTGGCCGCCGCCAGTTCGTCGGCCATGGCATAGAGCGCCTCTTTCAGTTTGGTGAATAGAGCGCGCTTGTGCTCAATGCTGCAGAACTTCCACTCTGCATAAAAGGCTTCGCGCGCAACAGCCGCGGCCCGATCCACGTCGGCCCGACTGGCATCGGCGACTTCGGCGACTAATGTGCCATCTGCGGGGCTGTACAGGGGATAATACTGTCCAGATGCAGGGGGACACACTTGGCCCTCGATCAACAAATCATATTTTTTGACACTCACTTCATCTTCCTTTCCATTCTCACAACTTCACCGAGGAATCCACCTTGCCATCACCGCCGGCCCTGCCCGAAAATTACGACGCCCGAGCACACATGATAACCCATCAGGTGCGTGGGCGCATCTTTCACGCCACCATACCCTCGGCGCAACTGGCCTCTGGGCTGCTGGCCAGCGGTGCACCCGCCGCCATCGCCGAGGCCGCGGCCATCTTTCGCGCCGTGCTCGCCTGCCAAGAAGTGCGAGACACAGACCCGCACCGGGGCAATTTTCGCTGGGAACTGGAAGACGAGGTCGTCGAAGATCTCAATGCCGTGCAGTTCGTGCTCTTTTCGCGTTATGTACTCGACGACCAATGGCTCAGCTTCCAGACGACGCCGTCGCGCGCGCCCGGACAGGTCGTTCCCGAAGAGGGCCACTTCTACGGTCTGCACGAGCGGGGCCGCGCCATCGGCCTCTACGCTCCGCGCAGCTTGGACGCTTGGACACGGCGCACCAGCGCCAAAGCCGTACTCGTGTGGACCGAGATCGAGCAGGTCGATGAGATTTGGATCGGCCAGCACAGAGTAGATTCTCTGCCGGCGGTAGTGCCCCGGAGCGAGGTGGTCGTCGTCGGTAGCGGTGCTCTGTGGACGGCCGTCTGGCCGCTTGAACTGACCGATCTGGGCGGCGGAGCCCCCATCCGCTTAGTCGAACTGGACGGTCATCTGGCCTTGGAGATGTACAACTATACGGGGCCGGCCAAGACTTTCTGGGAAATGGCCAAACCCGGCTCCTTTTACCAAGGCCAGCCCCGCTGCGGTTTCTACGCCGAACTGGTCGAGCGCACCGACTACGCCAGCGGTGCCGATTTTGCCGCCGAGGTAGCGTCCGGCGCGCTCATCGACGAGGCGGCCCCGCCCGCCACCTATACCGCGGGGAGCGAGCGCCCGCTTCGCGTGGAGTACGCGCGCGACGACCGCATACTCGGCATTGAAGTCGATCTGTATGAGTGGTCACTAAAGCGGCGTTGGACCCAAGACGGCTCCCTAGACTGGCCCATGCACGAGTCGCCCTACGCTCGCCAGAGCGCTTCTGGACCGATCTCCATCGGCGGCGCCACGCTCACTTGCGACAAGGGCCCGGTATGGCTCTGTGCCTGCCCGGGGGGCAAAAGGTATGTTGCCGCCTACAGCGGAAGCGAGATGACTTCGTTGAGATTGGAGGTGCCCGGCGATGTAGTCGAGCTAGCTGAAATGGGCGCGGGCACGGTGATTTGGGACGAGGGCGAAGTAAAAATAGAAGCCATATTGCCCTGATGATGTGGGCCTGCGTTGCGCTACTCTACGAGTCAACGTAACCCCCCCTGCTGGACCTGAGAACCGCTGTGCCTTTTGGGGGCATGAGGAATCTAAATCCGGATGGCTCGTGCACTTGCCAGGCATATGACGTCTCACACCGCGGACATTTGATGTTATCGTTTTTGGGGTTACAGCCGTACATGGTTGCGCGGCACACTTTACAGAAGGTAACGCCACCAAATCTGTCGATATCCCACGATTGCTTCTCGCCGGAGAAGTCGTCGTGAACAGTTTTGCAGTTCAAGCAAACGAACAGTCCCTTCTGGTGGGCCTCCCGTCGTTCATGGTCGCGGAAATACCTCAGAATTGCTTCCTGTGTCTCCATATTGACCTTGCGAAAAGGACGAACTTTTGCCTCGCAGAACTGACACGGAAAGCTGATCCACTCGACCAGCTTCCTCAAAGCCAACGCAAGTACCACTAAAGCGGCGAACCCTATTCCAATCAGTACCTCCAGTGGCATCGTTTCAGCCCTCGCAATTGGGGAGATCAACCATTGAGCTTCTCCGTGATCCGAGTCTCAAGGGCTCTTACCTACTTTTATCTTTTTTCTGCAATTTCAGCGATGGTACCGCCGGTTATTTTGACGGTGTGGGTGTCTACTCGCTCAACATCCTCACGGGCCGCTTTGGCCTCGGCACTAGCAGCGGACTGATATTCGGTCGCGAAAACATACGGGGATGAGATGGTATAAGGTGCGATTTCCCCGATCCGCCCCATGGCCTTGCGAGCGCCCTCGCGGATCAAATCCCGAGCTTTAGTGGGAGAGAGGGTGAGAGCACCCGTGCGGCTGAGCCCCTCTTTCACGACAACGCTTTCGATATCGGGAACGTAACGCTGGGCCTCGTCCACAGCCGCCCGATCCCCGCTGACGAAAACCGTGGGCACGCCAACCTCACCGGCATGAGCCATGTTGAAACCAATCTCACCGATCAGTTCTTCGTTCAACCAGCAGTTGGCAATGCTGCGGGAGCTCCAACTGTGACACAGCACGCCATTAGGTGTGTTGTCCATCGCGTGATGGCCATACAAAAACTGCGCCGCAAATGTCAATCCCATCTCCCACACAGAGCCCCTAGGGCGGCCGAACATCACCCGAGCTTCGCGGTGGATATGTTCGATATTGATTCCACCACTACCGTGTCCGTCCAGCACGATGGGATCTGTGGCACCTCCTTCTAGCGCACCGTCTATGAGGGCGTTGATCTCCAGCGTGGCCAGATATTTGGCCTGTTCGTTGTCGCGGCCCCCGTCGTACGTCTGAGTTTCGAAATCTACGACGCCGGCCGTGCCCTCCAAATCACACAAAATGAGAATTCTCATGGAAAGTCTCCTGATGAATTTGACGGGGAGATATTATCAAATAGGATGCTACAGTCGCAACCTATACCGCGCGGCAAGCCTGAGCGTATCTTTTCCAGAAGAACTACGATAAGTCAGGCACTGAAAATCCCCCGGCTTGCAGTGCTCTTAGTGAAGGTTGTAAGTCATCTTCACGAACCATATGCCACAGTGGGACGCTGTCTTGCAGAAGTCACTCCCCAACTAATCCTTGGTGGGCGTAGTGCCAGTCCTCCAAGTGATTGAGCAGCACCCCTGAGGTCCACGTCGGAGGACGCTGCAAGGTGGCGTGGATTTCGGCCTGTTTGGCGGCGATGTGCTCGCGTTCGAGCAGGCGCTGGTTGAACGCCGCCACAGCCTCTTCTTCGATAGTGCCCTGCCGCCGCACCCAGTCCTCAAATGCGAGATAGGTCGGCATCTCCTCGCGGAGAAACGCAAGGGCTGCGTCCTGATCCACCTGTAAGGTCTGCAAGCAGCGCTGGTCGAGGCTGCCTTCGGCGCAGTCGGGGTAGTCGAGATGCAGCCAGCCCCTGGCGCGCAGGCAGGTCTTGAGCCAAGTGCGCGGCAGTTGGCAGATGCCCAATGGGCCTCGGTCAATGCTGCTGAGGGTAGGGGCCACAGGCCCAGACAGGCCCGGGGCATCGGGGGTGAGGACGCGAGCGAAGACGCGGCGGTGGAAAAGGTGCCAGTCCTGTAGGCAGTTGAGCAGCACGGCCGATACTTCGGTCGTCTCCTCCGGTGACCAGCCTATATCCCCATAAGTCTCGTCGATTTTGTCCGGTCTATAGTGGGTGCGCGGCACCAGCGACTCATTCCAACGCGCGACGCGCATGGGATCGTAGGTACCTTCGGCGGTCACCCACTCCTCGAACTGTAGGTAGGTAGGCCGTTGGTCCCACAAAAATTGCAAGGCACTGTCTTGGTCGATGCGCAGCACCTCTAGCACGTATTTATCGAGACCGCCACTGCAAAAGGGATAGTCTTCGTCGAGTTGGCCTGCTTGGTGGAGGAGATTTTTCCACCATAGACGCGGTAGCTGGGCCACGCCTAGCGGCCCTTGACAGAGAGTGCTGACCAATGGAATCACAATTTGCTCCTTTCAGGTAGCTGCCAACTCGAACAGCGGTGTATTCCCCTCGGCGCGGACCCGCAAGTCCTCCACTTCGGCATCCGTGAGCGGCGCGAGGCGACCGGCCATGTCTAGGGCCATTTCAAAGAGGGGGACTTCACCGGGCGGCAGGGCTGCCGTGATGGGCTGCGACAAGGCGAAGCGCAGAGCTAGCTCGGCTAGTTCTGGCTCGTCAATGGGATCGTACCAGCATTTGGCGTAGCGTTTGGGTGCTCCTTGGGGCAGGCGCGAGCGGGCCATGGCCTTGAGGGCTAAGCAAGCGGTGCCGCGCTCCTGTGCCTTGGCCACGACTTGGGGGCCGAAGTCGGCTCGGAAGTAATTGACCCAATTGACGGGGAAGAGCACCGAGTCAAAGGGAAAATAGTCCAGCAGTTGCAAGGCGATTTCAGCCGAATGGGCTGAAAAACCTATATGGCGCACCAAGCCTTGATCGCGGGCCTCCACAAACGCCGCCAAGGCTCCGTCGGGGCCAGTAGCCGCAGCAAAATCCTCATCCGTGGTCATGGCGTGCAATTGGTACAGGTCGAAGTGGTCGGTGCGCATGGTCTTGAGCGATTGGCGCAACTCAGCGGCGGCACCAGCCCGCGTGCGCTGGGTCGTCTTGCAGGCCAAGAATACATCATTGCGATACGGTTCCAAGGCCGGTCCCAGACGCTCCTCGGCATTGCCATAGCTCGGGGCCACATCAAAGTAATTGACGCCGCGCTCAACGGCTTGCCCCACCAAGCGGTCGGCCTCGCTCGCTTCCACTTGGCTGACGACAATGCCGCCAAAGCCGATTACAGAGAGATATTCGCTAGTGGCACCGTAGGGACGTCGCTGCATGGATATTCTCCTATTTTGATGTGGATCGTCTTGTGCATCCTATTCTGCGTCTATCTGCGTCCATCTGCGGATTATCTTGCAAGTGATGTGTTATTGTCGGCAACCTACTCAAATACAGTCTCGCCGCGCTTATGTCCTTCAATGTAATCCCAATCCATCTCCACGCCCAAACCCGGCCCCTGCGGCACGGGCACGTGGCCTTGGGCATCGACGTTTTCCAACTCGTCGGTGAATTCAGGGGGATGGATGGGCGGCTTGGTGTTTTTGACTAGGGGATGGAGCAGGCCCAATTCGTAGTAGTTGGTGTTGCGGATGGCGGCAATGCAGTGGCGGTGCGCCAAGCCGCCGCCGTGGAACTCGCAGTCGAGGCCAAAGCCCTCGGCCGCGTGAGCGACTTTCATCGCGCCCGTGATGCCGCCGTCCTCAAACGTGCCGACGCGCACGAAGTCCGTGCCACCGTGGGCGATGAAGTCCACGTGCTGTTCGAGACCAAAGATGTGCTCGGTCTGCAAAAGCGGCGTTTTGAGCAACTCGCGCAATTTCTTGTGAGCAAAAATCGACACGCCGCCGTCCTTATAGGGATCCTCAAGCCAGAAGTAGCCCGCCTCGTCGCAGGCGCGGCCCACGCGCAGAGCGTCGGCCCACGTCTCGTACTCGCAGGCCGGGTCGATCATCAGATCCATCCGGTCGCCCACGCGCTCGCCGACCGCGAGTACATTGGCCACCTCGCGAGCAATGGGAGCGTTGCCCCAGCCGTGAATCTTGAACGCGGGATAGCCGATCTCCGCGCACTGCTCGGCAAAGTCGGCAAAAGCCTCCGGCGTGCTTAGGCCGCCATTCTCGTCGCCGTGGTAGGTCGAAGCATAGGCGGGGATGGTCTTTCGCCAGCCGCCCAAAAGCTGCCAAATAGGCGCGTCGTACACCTTGCCAGCGAAATCCCAAAGCGCCACGTCAACGGCGCAGATTTCGGTGCGGGCGGAGTGGCGCAGACCGCGCTTGAGATCGTTGTAAATCCGCTCGCGAGCAAATGGATTCCGACCGAGCAGGTAGCGGGCGACGTTTTCGGGCACTGGCGGGCCGAGGCATTCGCCAATGACGCCAATGCTGGTGTGAATGCGCACCACGCAGGGCGTCATCGACAGCGTCGCGCCCTGCTGGTAAACCTGGTTAAAACCGTTGTAGTCCGTGCCCATGTTTTCGATCTGATGGGCGAAGTAGATGTTTTCGATCTTGGTGATCTTGGGGTCGGGCATAGGGGTTTGTTCCTTTCGAAAAAAGGGAATTAGCAAAAAGATTTTGGCATTTGATCCCAAGTTTTGTTGTCCAGCGTCCGGCCCGTCTTTTTCTTGAATACACCGCCCCATTGTTTGAAAAAGAACGGCACATCACTCTGCAGACAGAGGTCGCGGATGGATCGCACCCAGTCGGCTTCCATCGGTCGGGCACCCGGCCCAGATTCACCGCCGACGATGACCCAGTCAATATCCGTCAAGTCCATATCATACAAAGGGCCGAGCAACGGTTCGAGAGACAGGAACTTCGTCTTTGCCCCGGTCTCCTTGAGCCGTGCCATCCGTCCCAACCATCTTGAAGATTCAATGCTTGTGCCAAGCCAGATATTCGGCGTCCAGTTCAGCCTTCCATTGAGCTGTGCAACGCGATCTGGACGTTTGGTAAGCACTTGGAACGTATGCTGAGACGCCTCGTTCATGGTTGCAAATACCGATTCTATAAAGGCCGAGGGAACGGACTTATGGAACAGATCGGACATGGAATTGACGAATACTAGGCTAGGTTTTTTCCATCTAATCGGCTCGCGCAAGGCTTCTGGGTGAACCGTAACCACAAAGCCGTATTTGTACTTTTTGGCTCCCATTGCTTGCAGCCTCTGTGACATCCTTTCGGCATAGCAATGCTTGCAGCCATGGCTGATCTTCGTGCAACCGGTCACCGGATTCCACGTAGTCTCAGTCCATTCTATTTTGGAGCGCGTGGACATATTTACAAGTCCTTTAGAATATGCTCCGCTATACGTCTTGCGGGGCCGATTCCATTCGGGTTTCCAACGCAGAACAGAAACTCAAACAACGCTGAATTCTTTGAATTCTTTAGCGCTCGGGATTCCTCAAGAAATCTGTCCCCGAACAATTGGATCAGTTTGTTCTTGTATATTCTAATAAGTCCATCAATGCCTTCTTGGCGCTGCTGTTCTTCATCTCCAAATAAGCTGATTTGAGGATTAATGCTGTACAGGCCTCTCCAACTATCATCGCCGTAGATACGATTCAAACGGTTGGCCCACTCTGAAGATATGCTATCTGGCTCTCGCTTCAGAGGCAACATCCGTGCGATTGCTGATGTGGGAAAAAGTATCCAAGTATCCAAGGCTTCGAATGAGGCTATTTGTTCGATTGTCGCCCACTCTACCTCAGTGGCAAATGGATCAAGGAACAGAACACCCCGATAGCGTCGCCAATTTTTGAAAGTTCTGCAAGAAATCGTTGGCTTCCTCGTTTTTTATTTGAATATTTTTACATTGATTGGCTTCTTTTAATGAGTTCAGTTGTATGCAGCGGTCTTGGTTCTTCTCGACAAAGATGTATTCGTCAAATGGCTTGTTATCGACATTCACAGCTATTTTTGCAGAGCCTTCTATAAATTCTTTTTTCCCCTCGTCTGCCGAAGTTAATTCTACTTCCCCTGTACCCGCAAAAGCATCAATATAAATCAGACGGAATGGCTGATTTTTCAGTACTGTGGTATAGGTATCCAGATATTTCTTGAGAATAGCTAATTTCTCTTCTGTCCATGGTCCTCCAAAGCCCGTATTGGCACTTCTCATAGGTTTTCTATCCCCACAATTTTCAGGTTCTCGATTCCATAGTTATTCACGATCTTGCGTACTCGCAAGCCTCACTTCTAGCATGGTAGATATCATGCCCTCTTGGAGGATCGAATGTCTATCGAACCGAGTCAACCCCAACAAACACGCCCCCGTCAATAGGCAACAGCCACAGTGCGCAGAACAGTCTTGTCCTCGACCTGGGCTCCCGCCGTATTGGTACGGATGTGCAAACGCACGCAGTACAGACCCGGCGGCACCAAGGCTCCGCCCTCGTCCCGGCCATCCCAGCCGATTGCATACGAGCCAGCGCTCAGAGCCCGCCGTTCGCCGAGAACGCGCACCCGGCGGCCATCGAGATGATAAACCGCCGCCTCCACCGGACTATCGTCGCCCACTCTCACTACTTTAAAAAGGAAAAATGTCCGGTCGTTGATCCCGTCGCCATTGGGCGAAAACACCCCGGGGCGCACGGCCACCTCCGTGAGCAGCGCTTGGGAGTCAAAGGAACTAACCACCGTAGTGGTATTGCCGGGGATATGCGCCAGCACATCGCCCGGATCAACCCGCTGCCAAGTGCCCCCGTCGGCCGCATCGCTGTTGCGCAGAGCCGCCTGCAAGACGGCGCCCGTGGCAAAGAGAGCAGCGGTAAAATCGAGCTGCAGAATCTCTATCGCGCTGTCGGGGCCAACGCTGGGAAAGCGCACTAACAGCGAGTCCGGTGCCGTCGGCACCACTTCCACGTGTTCCAGTGCTGGCACCGCTTCCGTCTCCGAGCTGAACTCTTCCACCCGCCCGCCAAAAACCCCGCCTAGGCTCAGCGCCATATTGGCTGGGGCAGTGAGCAGCAACTCGTCAAAGCCGGGATCTAGGCGCTCGAAGTGGGGCTGCACATAGAGCGAAAAGGTGCGCTCGACGCCGAGTTGGTCCACCTGAAAGGGCGCAATCTCCGCCCGCAAGCTCTGCGCCACAGGGTCGGCGAAGTGCAGCCGGATTGAGCGTAGTGCCGGACTGAGATCCGGGTCGTCCGATAGCAAAGTCGCCCGAATTGTGAGGAATTCCCGCGGCGATGGCGAGGTAATAGGACTGCCCTCGGCCCGAGCATACGGCTCGCTCCAGTCGCCCCAGTCGCCCAGCGGCACTTCCTCGGCAACGATATCGCCCTTGAAAATCGACAGCAGCTTGCCGTACTGCTCCTCGGTCACTTCCGTGCCGTCGTTTTTGAAGTAGTGGAGTACTTGGCCCAACTCGTCGCCGGTGCGAGTCTGAATCAGGATACGCGTACCCGGCGGCTCGTCGGCGTCCCACTCAATGGCGTGCAGATTGCGGCTGCCGCCCAGCCGGATCAGATCGGATTCTAGGCTCACTTCTGGCTGGAAACCCTCCCCGTATAGCTGCATCTCCGCCATGGTGGCGATTTGGGTACCAATCCGCTCCATGTTCCACTGAATGCGAGCAAAGCGCGCTTTGATCGGCTCGAACTGGGTGCCTTCAAGGCGGGCGTTGGGTGCCCGGCCGTAAACGGTTTGACCCTGGTCCAAGGTGGCCCGGGTGATCCATTTGAGTTTGCCATCGGCGGCTAGGGAGCCGTCGGAAAAGTCGAGCCGATAGTTGCGAAAAGAGCCGAAACGACCTCCCCCGAGGCCGCTGTAAGCCAGCCGATAGGTATCGATCCAGTAAAAAGCCCCTAGATCAAAGACCAACTCCTTTTGAGGATCGGGCACCGCGGATTCGACGCCGAAGTAGATGCCGCTGAAACTGTCCAAGTTGCCATCGACCAAACTCTTAAGGGCTAAGGTCTGCGCAGCCGTAGTGGCAATGGTGCCGCCGCGGTCCAGTAGGCCGGCGACGAGCTCGTCCCCTTCGTTCCACACCTCCAATTCGGCTAGGCGGGGCCGCTCCCGGCGGAAGTAGCGGATGCGGCCCTGACGCTCCTCCTCGAGGAGCTCGTACACTCTTTGCGCGACGGGCACCTCGCGGCCGTCTAGTTGCCGCTTGAGGTACTGGGTGGCTCCCTGATCCGCGGTCAGTGCTTCGTACTCCGCACGGGTGATTTCCGTGCCCAACGGGCCATCGGTACCCGTCACCAGAATCTGTACAAAGCGCACAGGAGCGGCTTCTACTGTGGGTTCCCGTTTAGTCAAGTCAATTTCAAAGACCCGCTGGCTCTTATTTTTTTTCAAGGTGCGCAGCACAGTCTCAAAGGCTCGCGCTCCGCTCCCCTGTACGCGACTCGGTTCACGGCCGTTAGAGACTAGAACGTCAAAGAGGAGAAAGGGGTCGCCTAGCCCCTCCTCGACAAAGCGCACGACGAGTTTCTTGGCGAAGACTAAGCGGCCCAAATCGACGATAAACCACCACTGCAAGGCCAGATCAACCTCGTCTCTAGGGGGGTCAGGTTCCCAATAGGTGGTCATATCGCCGTCGAAGACCTTGGCCACATCGGCGACATTAGAACGACCCTCAATAGCATCGACCAAGGTGATTGTCTCGGGAGCCTTGTCGCCTAGCGAAGGGGGGGGATTGAAGCGCAGATAGTCGACGATATCTAAGGCCGCATTGGTATTTTTCTCAATGCGCTGAGCCTGTACCACTCCCTCGGGAGAAATGACCAAGGTTCCGGGGGGAAAGGTCCAGTTTTGCCAGTGGTTGCGACTGTTTACGACGACCTGATTGTCTCTGACCTGGTGGCCGGCATTCTGGCCCCAAACCTCATGGATATCAGTCCGTACTAGGACTAACCCGAGGAGGCTTGCGAACAGGAGGCGTCCAAATCTCGTCATATAGCAATTCGGAATGATTTGAACGATTCGAGCAGTGGATCGTCTTGTTTCTACTATTCTGCGTCCATCTGCGTCCATCTGCGGATCTTCTTGTGAATGATGTAGGACTGCTATATGTGCCCTCTCTGAGTTGAAGGCTCGATTAGCACGACGAGGTTTTATAGGCGATGACCACGGCCCCGTCAATAGGCAACGGCCACAGTGCGCAAGACAGTCTTGTCTTTGACTTGGGCTCCCACCGTATTGGTACGAATATCCAAACGCACACAGTACAGACCCGGCGGCACTAGGTCTCCACCCTCGTCCCGTCCATCCCAACCAATTTCATACGAGCCAGCGCTCAAGACCCGCCGTTCGCCGAGCACGCGCACCCGGCGGCCATCGAGATGATAAACCGTAGCCTCCACCGGACTATCGTCTCCCACTCTCACTACTTTAAAAAGGAAAAATGTCCGGTCGTTGATCCCGTCCCCATTGGGCGAAAACACCACAGGGCGCACGGCTACGTCCGTGAGCAGCGCTTGGGAGTCAAAGGAACTAACCACCGTAGTGGTATTGCCGGGGATATGCGCCAGCACATCGCCCGGATCAACCCGCTGCCAAGTGCCCCCGTCAGCCGCATCGCTGTTGCGCAGAGACGCCTGTAAAACAGCACCCGTGGCAAAGAGAGCAGCGGTAAAATCGAGCCGCAGAATCTCTATCGCGCTGTCGGGACCAACTCTGGAGAAGCGCACCAGCAGCGAGTCCGGTGCCGTCGGTACCACTTCCACCTGTTCCAGCGCTGACACCTCATCTCCCTCTGCGTTAAACTCATCCGCCCGACCGCCAAAAACCCCGACCAGACTCAGCGCCATGTTGGCCGGAGCAGTGAGCAGCAACTCGTCAAAGCCGGGGTCCAAGCGCTCGAAGCGGGGCTGCACATAGAGTGAAAAGACGCGCTCGACGCCGAGCCGATCCACCTGAAAGGGCGTAATCTCCGCCCGCAAGCTCTGCGCCACAGGGTCGGCAAAGTGCAGCCGAATCGAGCGCAGGGTCGGCGTGAGATTCGGGTCGTCCGATAGCAAAGTCGCCCGAATTGTGAGGAATTCCCGCGGCGATGGCGAGGTAATAGGACTGCCCTCGGCTTGGGCATACGGCTCGCTCCAGTCGCCCCAGTCGCCCAGCGGCACTTCCTCGGCGACGACATCGCCCTTGAAGATCGACAGCAGTCTGCCGTACTGCTCCTCAGTCACTTCTGTGCCGTCTTTTTTGAAGTAGTGGAGTATTTGGCCCAACTCGTCGCCGGTGCGGGTCTGGATCAGGACGCGCGTACCCGGCGGCTCGTCGGCGTCCCACTCAATAGCGTGCAGATTGCGGCTGCCGCCCAGCCGGATCAGATCGGATTCTAGGCTCACCTCCGGCTGGAAACCCGCTCCGTAGAACTGCATCTCTGCCATCGTAGCAAGCCGAATCCCAATGGGTTCTACGGTCCATTGAATGCGACCGAAGCGCGCTTTGATCGGCTCGAACTGCGCGCTTTCAAATCGAATTTTGAACGCTAGCAAGGCGTCCCTCGACAAGCCCCGGAGGATCGTGCCTTGCTTGGTCGCTTTGGTGGTCCACTCGAGGCTGCCGTCGGGGGCCAGCGAGCCATCCGAAAAATCTATCCGATATCTGGGAAAGGCTCCGAAACGGGCGTCGCAGAATCCGCAATAGGCCAGCAGATAAGTATCGATCCAATAAAAAGACCCCAGATCGAAGACCAGTTCCTTTTCGGGATCGGCTGCGGCGACCTCGGCCCCGTAAAAAATGCCGGCAAAACTCTGCAGGTCGCCATCGATAAAACTTCGCAAGGGCAGGGTTTGGGTCGCCGAAGTAGAGATTGTGCCGCCGCGGTCCAAGATGCCGGCGACGAGTTCATCGCCCTTGTTCCACACCTCCAATTCGGCTAGGCGGGGCCGCTCCCGGCGGAAGTAGCGGATGCTACCCCGGCGCTCGTCGTCGAGGAGCTCGTACACTTTTTGCGTGACGGGCACTTCGCGGCCTTCCAACTGCCGCTTGAAGTGCTGGACGGCACCCCGACCCTCGGCCAGTGCTTCGTACTCCGCGCGGGTGATTTCTGCGCCCAGCAATCCATCAGTGCCCGTCACCAAAAGCTGCACAAAGCGCACAGGGGACCCCTCTGGCGCGGATACTTGCCGGATCAGGTCAACTTCAAAGACCCGCTGGCTCTTGTTCCTGCTCAAAGTGCGCAGGACAACCTCATAGGAGCGACTTCCGCTCCCCTGCAAGCGCGCGGGCTTGAGGCCATCGGAGAAGAGGACTTCAAAGAGGAGAAAAGGATCACCCAAGCCCTCCTCGACAAAGCGCACGACTAATTTATTGGCAAAGACCATGCGGCCCAGATCGACGACAAACCACCACTGCGAGGCCAGATCGATCTCATCGCTGGGGGGGGCAGGTTCCCAATAGGTACTCATATCGCCGTCGAATACCTTGGCCACATCGGCGACATTAGAGCCTCCCCGAATAGCGTCGGCCAAGGTGATTGTCTCGGGATCCTTGTCGCCTAGCGAAGGGGGAGGATTGAAGCGCAGGTAATCGACGATATCTAAGGCCGCATTGGTATTTTTCTCGATGCGCCGAGTCTGCACCGCGCCCTCGGGAGAAATGGCTAGGGTTCCGGGGGGAAAGGTCCAGTTTTGCCAGTGGTTGCGGCTGTTTACGACGACGTGATCGTCTCTGACCCGGTGGCCGGCGTTTTGGGGCCAGACCTCGTGGATATCGGTCAGTACTAGGACTAACCCGAGGAGGCTTGCGAATAGGAGGCGTCCAAATCCCGTCATGTGGATGCCTTTTGCAAAATGCTAGTACACCAACGAAACGATTCGGCTGACGCGGTCCCTTCCCTTATCTGTCTCCACCTCTAAGCGCAACAGGTAAACCCCCGGCGGCAGCAGCAAGCCGCTGTCGTCGCGGCCGTCCCAAACCATAGCAAAGCGACCGCTCGAGTGAGCAGTCCGGTCAATGGCCCACAATTTTCGGCCGCTCAGATCGCACACGTCAATATACACCAGCGCCGCGCCGGCCAGATTGAGCAAGTCGTATTCGAGGCGCACCTCGTCGTTGACTCCGTCGTTGTTGGGCGTGCAAATCGACGACCCCAATTCCACCCGACCGATGGACTCAATGCCGACATCTGCTAGCGCCACCTGCAACGTCGCGCTATCATTTTGCACATCCGCGTCCCCTGCTACTACCGCTTGGGCCACCTCTTGGAGCTGGGTACTGTTGGAAACCCGCCCTGAGAAAACGGTGCCGTACTGGAATACCTGAGCCTTGAAGTCGATCTCGATAAGATCTAGGGATCGCCGCACATTGATATGGGGAATCTGCACGGCAAAGGCCGACTGATCCAGCCTAGCCACGGCAAAGGCCTCGTCGCGCCCGTCAATGCGCACGGCATCGACGCTCACAGCGCGCCCAGGCGTGTCGATTTCCACTTGGTCGAATCCCGCTTCATCGCCATCAAAACGGGGCAGCAACTTGTAGGTGAAAGACACGGTCTGACCGGGGCGAACCTGTGTCGGCTCGATCTCCGCAATAATGTGCGCCGCCCGGGGCTGGGAAGCGGCGAATTGCAGGTAGTTTAGGCGACCGCCAGCCTCGGCCCGCGAGTGAAAATCGGCCCGCACCTGAGCAAAACGCCGCGGCCGGTCTCCGATCGGGTTCCCAGTTCCAGCAGCCAAGGCGATGGGGGCACTCCAATCGCTCCAGTTGCGGGTATCGTAGGTCGTGCCAGCGCGTTCCCCCAATTGCAGGGCCGCGTACGTCTCCCGCGTTAGGAGCTTGCCCTGGCGATCGAAAAGAGTCTTCTCGTCGCCGCGAAACGTGGCGCGCCAGTACAGGTTGGGGTCGGGATCATCACCCAGCCGGGTCCGCACTTCAATGCTCGCTCCCAGAGGCTGGTCTCCGGCCCAGATCAAGGGACCCAAGATGAAGGGCTGGCCCAGATCGATGATAGTGGATTCGTAGCGGGCAAAAGCGCTGAAGCCGGCCCCGTACATTTCGATTTCGGCGATCTCCCAGATACTGCGGATATTGCGGCCCACCGCAAACAAGATCTGGCGCACCGGTTGTTGGGGGAATTCCAGTTCGACCACGGCGTTTGTGTTCTCGCGGACATTGTGAATCTGGTCGAAGTCCGATTCTGCGGTAACCCTTAGCTCCCGAGTCCCGTCCTTGGAGGGATCGCCGTCGCTGACGCCGACGATAAAACTTTCCGCAAAGCGCTCAAAGCGAAAGCGGTCCCTCGGATAGAAACGAATCTTCTGGATAGTGAAACGTCCCCCGAGATCGAAAACCCAGTACTTGAAGGGCCTGTACGACCTATTTTCCCGGCGGTTGAAGATCCCCCCCCATGTAACCGACTCATCCCCTTGGTAAGCAGTCTCAATGTCGCCATCCCAAGCGACCAACTCGCTCTCGCCGGGCGCAACCAAGCTATCATAGCGGTTGGTGATGAGGATCAAACCGCCGTTTTCGACAATGGACGGGGTGAGATTGACAGAGCCATCCAGTTGTTTAGGCTCGATATATTCCGCCTGTAATTGCAGGGATTGGGTCTGGTCGCCGGCGGTCGCGACAACTGCACTCCAAGGCACGTGCCTGAATTCATAAGGCACCTCCAGCTCAGGCAGCGGTTGATCATCCCCACCAATGCGGTAAATGGTCAGCCCCTGTACGTCGGGCGGGCAGAGACCGAGCAGGAGCAACAGAGGATACGATCTCGCCATTTTCATCTTTTGCCCTAACTGGATAATACCTCCACTAGACGCCGGTCACCGTCGTAGAATACCGCCTTGGCGATTCTGGGATTCCTCTCAAGCAAAAACCGTCAGACGGGCGGGATTGGCGGGATTGACGGCCCATAGTTCCGCTGGATCGTAAACGCGCGCGGCCTGCGGGGGATGCGCCGGTAGTGCCCATTCTGGGTTAAAACGCGCGATTAGCGCAGCGAGATTCTTATAGGCGATGCGGTCCTTGAGGTCGTCGTCAACCGGGGCTTCCTCAATGACCTTCTGCAATATCCTATAGTCGTAATAGGGCAAGTCGGCACCAAAAATCAGCCGCTCGCGGCCCACCTTGTCGGCCAGCCACGCGAAATCCCACTCAGAGCCTGGCCCGTCCGGGTACTGGACGACCTCGAAAAACACATTGTCGTACTTGGCCAGATGCTCGGCGGCCCAAGTGCTAGCGTGGGCAATGAACGTGCAGTGCGGAAACATCGCGGCGATGCGGTCCATGAGCGGGTTGTGCATATGCAGGTTGACCAAACCCTCGCGGGCAGCCGCGGCCTCGACGAAGGGGATGCACCACTCGGCAATGGGCGGATGGCCGACGATGCCGACCAAGCCCAACTCGCTCATGGCCTTTTCGGCCTCTTCAATGCCCAGCTTGCCAAAGCGCTCCTCGATCAAGGCCAAGCCGATGGGAAAGACGCCGGGAAAATCGCGGCAGGCGCGGGCAATGACCTCGTTCTGGTGGCGGATATCTACGATGCCGCGGGCAATCGGACTGCCGACAGCCGTGGGCATGGAGATGGCGGCGTGGATGTGGGTCTCGGCGAAGCGCGTGAGGCACATGGCGGTGTTTTGGCCGACCGGCGGCACGCGGTCAATGGTGCGGCCGATGTGATTGTGGCAGTCGATATAGGGACGCATTCAAAGCTCCGTCAGGTCGATGGCGCGGCGCTCTTGGGTGGCACGGCGCGCCGCCTCGATAATGCTGAGGATTTGATAGGCCCGCGCGCCGGTGATCGGCGGAGGATCCCCCGCAGCTAGGGCGGCGAACGTGGCAGTGAGATAGTCGGCGTGGCCGGTGACATTGCGCTCCGTGACGTCGAGCGGGATCTCGGACCAAGCGCCCGTCTCCCGTGAGAAGCGATGCAGCGCTCGGCCGCGACCGACGACGCGCAGGCAGTCGCCGCGAGTGTGCACTTCGCAGAGATTGCTTAGCTCGCCGGCCCCACCACCGACCATGCCCCACGAGGTAGAGACCGTGGAGATGGCTCCGTTTTCGTGTTCGAGGAGCAAGAGTGCCACATCGTCGACGTCGATGTCGAAAAAGCGCGTCTGCACCCTCGCCTCGACGTAGCGCACCGGCGAGCACATCAAGGTTTCGAGCGAATAGATTTCGTGGTATCCCGTATCGCCGATACAGCCACCGCCCGCCGCTTTGGAGGCCCGCCAAATCCGGGCCGGGCTGGCGCGGTGATGGGCCTCGGTCATGGGGAAGATCGATTTGGCGCGACCGACTTGCGGTTCGGGCAACTCGCCCTCGTGCAAGAGCGCGATAGCGTGCAAGGTGCCGGGGGTAAAGATGGCGTTGTGGACGACTGTATAAATGACGTCGTGGCGCGCCACAGCGTCTAGCACGGCCGCGGCTTCCTCCAGCGAGGTAGCCATCGGCTTTTCGCTGATGACGGTACAGTTAGTCTCAGCCGAGGCAATGACTTGCTCGGCGTGGAGGTGGTGCGGCGTGGCGATGAGGACGGCGTCGAGAGCGGCTTGATCCAGCATGTCGCGGTAATCGGCGTAGCGCTGGGCGGGCGGGACGCCGGTCGTCGCACCGACTTTGGCTAGATTGTCGTCGTCGGGATCAGCTAGCGCGACAATGCGTACCGTATCGAGTTCGCACAACGTCGGCAGGTGCTGCAGCTGGACGATGCCGCCGCAGCCGATTAGTCCGAGGCGAATGGGGGTTTGCATAGGCTTCGGTAGGGGCGATTCGCGAATCGCCCCTACTTCTTAATACGGCGTATCCTTGGTAGTGATGGGGCACCAGCGGGCGGCGAACAAATAGTCGAACAAGAGCTCCGTCGCCTCCGGCGTGCCAATGCGCTCCAAGGTTTTGGCCGCCTTGGCGCCGACGTAGCGGTTCGGATCGTCTAAGGCTGCTGCCACCGCTGGCTGCACGGCCTCGGCGGCCGGGCCCAGCCGCGCCAAGCCCAAGGCGGCATTGCGCCGCACCCATTCGTCGTCGTCGCCCAAAACCCCGGCCAGTTCCTCCAGCGCCGCTGGCGGCAATGTGCCCATGGCCCCCAAGGCTTCGGCGGCGTGGCCCCGCACCTTGTCCGACGCATCGCTTAGTGCCCGCTGCAAGGCCGGCACTGCTGCGGCACCCGCCCGACCCATATCGCCCAAACAATCGACCGCGGCTAGCCGCACGGCCGGATCGTCATCGGCGCAGGCTTGCGCTAGCGCCTCGACCGCAGCCTGGCCAACCGCGGCCAAACCATAGCCAGCGTTGCGCCGCACGTGTTCCGACCCCTCGCGCAAACAGTCCATAAGCGGCCCCACGGCTGACTCCCCAGTGCGACCAAGGGCATAGGCCGCCGCTTGACTCTCCGCCTCGGAATCGCCCATCAGCGCCTGCAGCAGCGCCGACTGCTCACCGTCGACAGCAAGACCTGCGGACCGCCCGCCGTACCATTCCCACATACTGTGCCACATGGGTGCCTCGGTATGACCATTCCCAGCCCAAGGCTCTCCGCTCGCATCCCAGCTAGGCCCGTCCGGTTCTTCAAGACGAACGAAAAGAAACTTGACCATATAGCGAGCCTGCTCGGTGCTATTGGGCGTGGCTCGGTGCCACAGATCGTAGTGGACAATGCCGACCGTCCCAGCCTCCCCTGAGAGCGCAACTTGTCGCTCCTCATCCTCTTGGTCGAGGTGGTTGCGGTAGTGACTGCCGGGGACAATGCCCGTGGGGCCGCGCTCGGCGGGCGTGTCCTGCGGATAGTAAAAGGCCATGGCCCAGCGCAGCCGGTGGTGCCGCCGGCTCCAGCTATCCTTGTGCAGCCGCTGTCCCTCCGAACCCGGCTTGTTGAAATGACAGAACCTGTGTGGATGCAAGTAGTACCCCGGCCCCAAAATACTGGTCAGGGCTCCCGCCACCTCGGGGTGGTCAAACACCTGCTGCAAATCGGGGATGCGGGGCAATAGATTGTTGCCCGGATTGCCCTCGGCAGCCAAGACCTCCTCTATTTGCCCATAAACGGATTGGTGAAAATCCGCGGGCAAATCCGTTTTGACCATTGTATAGCCATCGGCGATGAAAGACTGCATGCGGCTATCGTCCAACAAGATCGAGTCCATCGCAAAGCTCCTCGTTTAGTGCGTGAGCGCCTCGCCCGGCATCCGATTCCGAGGCACGGGTTCGGCAGCACCCTCATAGGTAGGCAAGAGATCAGCAACCCGTGCTCTATCTTCGTCGTCCCAGCCAACCCATTCGCGGGGGCGGGCGATGGCAGCGCGGAGGCCGTCGGAGAGCAGGTCGAAATAAGGGAAATACCACAGGGTAATGACAGTGCGGCGCTGGGCCGACTTGTTGGCGTGGGCCGAGTGCAACAGCCGCGAGTCGCCGATTACCACATCGCCCGCCGCCACGGGTACATCCACCTCTTCGGGAATCGACTGATAGGCCGGGTGGTCGGGGTCGGCCACCCGGCGGAGTTCGTCGGTGTGGGCATCGGGCACCTCGTCGTGCATGCGGTGGCGCTGCAGATGCGAGCCGCGCAACAGGCGCAAGCAGCCGTTGTGAGGCGTGGTATCGACGAGGTAGTACATCAAAAAAAGCTGCTGGGGCAGGGGCGTATAACTCGAAGGATCGTCCCAACCCCACCAGTCCTGATGCCAAAACAGCGCTGGGCTGTTGGGTGGTTTGCTGATGACGTACCCAGACATCCATCGAGGGCGCAGAAAGCCCAAGGTTTCGAGCGCGGCGCGGGCGGACGGGTAGGCGACGAGTTCGGCAAAGATGGGGTGGACACCGACATCTATCATGCTGCCGGTAGAGCGCTGTTGGGCGCGGATTTCTTGGCTTTGAGCGTCGAGGAGTTGGTCCGTAACTTGACGCAGACGCTGGAGGATGTCGTCGTCGAGGACGTCTCCTATCAAGCAATAGCCGTCGCGAATGAGTTGGTCGAAGTTCTCTTTAGGGCCTTGTTGGGACATCAGCGGCGTTCCCATTGGTCTATCGGTTATCGCTATTAGGCAACGTAAGGTATCAGTCAGGCATTGTCCACAAAGAAGCCGACATACAACCCCTCAGCCAATGCCGAAAACTACATTGCCCATCTTACCGGTGAAATAATCGATCACCACCCAGAGCCCGTTGCACAGCGCCTCGCCCATGATTAGCCCCAAGAAAAAAGTCTCGCTGGCGCGATAGACGGAGGCCCCACCGAAGCGCAAAATGGCTTTTTTGATCGACCAAGCGATAAAAACGCTAAACCAGATATGGTTCATCAGCATGTTGGCCCCAATGGGAAATCCGACCGGGTGAAAAGGCCACCACAACAGCCGCTGGCGCGCCCAAGTCAACAGTATCATCACCACCCCACCTCCGGCGAAAAAGCCCAAGCCCTGCCAATACACCCCCGAGGGCTCTAAATTGTGCACGGCCCGATCGAAAATGGTCAATGGCCCGCTCTTAAAGCGCCAGCCATCTAAGTTGATGCCGCCGTGGATATGCACCAAGTGGAAGACCATCCAACACGAACCCACTGCACCGATAAACAGGGCCAAGACAATACCCCAAAAAACATAGCGCCGACTTTTGCGATCCATCTCCTCAATTAGTTTGAGCCCGTTGGCTAACACCGCCATGACGAAGATGCGGATATCGCCGCACCAGATATAGGCCAGCGACAAATTGAATACCCCGCTGGCTCCCACTAACTGCGAACCCAGCCCTTGCATTACCAAGTCCGGCGCAATCATGGGGGACCGCACTGCGGCCAGACCAGCCTCGGCCACCACCCGGGTGATACCGACAAAGATCAGCACGGCGAGCCCCACAAAAAGCAGCGCTACCCACAATTTGGTACCCATGATCCACAGCCAAATACTCATGGTAATGCTGCCCCCCACCAAGCCGATGACAGCGCTGCGGTACGACATAATCTCGTCGCTGTCGTCAACCTCTGGGGCCCGTCCGAGGGCCTTGGCGAGAACGGCCTTGAGATGCGCTCGGCCGATCCAAAAACCCAGCAACACCATGGCGATTAAGGCACCGCCTCCCTGATAGGCCAAAAGGGCGTGCTCGTGGACCCCGTACACAAAGCGCTGGTCGGCCTGTACCCCGGTGACCAACAAGGTTTCGTATTCGACTTTGGACAGCAAGTGGAATAGCCACAAACCCGCTGCCACCTGCGTATTGATCAAATAGGAAAAACCGATCATGGCAAAACGAACGGAGAACTGCAAACTTTGCTGACCGACAAAGGGCGAGGTCCAGTGCAAGTTTAAGGTGGGCACCGACGAATCGTAGTGGTGCAGGGCCGTCATCGACCCGACCAGCAGCGGAATGGCCGTCCCGCACCAAAAGGCCCGCTTGCGGAACAAGCCGTTGACCAAGCCCTCTTTCTCCTCGCCGGCCACTAGGGCCAGTCCCACTTGGGTCAGCGGATAGGCCAAGCGTTCGCGCTCCATCCACTGGCGTCGCAAAATCACCGCGGCCGAGACCATGACTGCGTACAGGGCCAGCAGGAAAACTGCCCACCAGCACAAAGGCTCGACCCAAGCTCCATAGTTGATTTCGAGCCCGGCTGCTCCTTCGTAAAAGTCCCTATTCTCCCGCCCGTCGTTGACCAGCACTTGGTGCGACGGCAGATGCGGCAGCAGCTTTTCCAGCCATTTATTTTCGGGCGAGGCGTAGTAAAAAAAGGCTGTGATACCCGGCAGTAACTGCTGGCTCATCCCCATAGTGCACAGAGCCGAAACCACCAACAGCATGACATATACCAGCACTAACTCGGCCCGGTTGAGCACTAGGGTGAGCCCGTTCCAGACTAAAGGCAGATTGATCAGGATGGAAGAGACGATAAACAGGTTGAACAACAGGCCGGGCGAATGAAAGTCCAATTCGCCCCGGGGGCCGTACCAAGCTAGGAACAGTCCCACAGCTCCTACGGCTGCGACCAAGGCTCGCTCCCGACTGCGGCCCACTACTTTGAACAACACATTGAGCAGGCCGACCAACACCAAAAAGAGGAAAATGGCCCCCGGCGTATTGAAGTCGAAAGCCATGACCGTAGAACGCATGGCCATGCGTACATAAGGGGCCCCCACAGCTAGGTACAGACTTAAAAAAGCCCCCACCCAAAGACCGCGGGCCGACAGCCCAAAGCGGCCGTTTCTCTGGTCCAGCAAAGAGTCCCGGTCTTTTAGGTATCTGTGGTATGTCTGGGAAAGCTCTTTTTTCAACGGGAATCCTTTCGGCCGGGAGAAGACCGCGCAATAGTCTACAAATTTACCTCTAGGCTCGTGCGCAAGCCCGGTTCACTCCCCGCTTCCTCGCCAATTCAGATCGATGCTGGTATAGCTGTCAGGGTACTACTGCAAATGCGCGGGCGGGCGGATAGGCCACGAGTTCGGCGAAAGTGGAGGGGCAATCATGCTGCCGGTGGAACACTGTTGGGCGCGGATTTCGTGGCTTTGGGCGTCGAGGAGCTGGTCGGGGACTTGGCGCAGACGGTGGAGGATGTCGGCGTCGAGGATGTCTTTTATCAAGCAGTAGCCGTCGCGGATGAGTTGGTCGAAGTTCTCTTTGGGGCCTTGTTGGGACATCGGCGGCGTTCCTGTCGGTTGTCGATAAAAGTTACTACGTTAGCCAACGTAAGATATGCGTCAAGCGCTGTCCAGAAAGAAGCCAACTCTACTACACTACATTGCGCAGAATGAGTCGTGTTATGAAATCAATGAAGGAGTACGCTGCTTACACACTTCTATCCATATCGATTCTTTCTTTTCGATCTACGCTCGAGGCCCAAGTAGGGATAGAAGCCGAAGTTCTACCTTGGCCCTCAGCATCTAAAGCGGCCGTTAGTATCACCTTTGACGATGCCTATAGATCCCATGTTAGTCGGGCGATGCCTCTTTTGGAAAGCCACGGGTTTCGCGGCACGTTCTTTTTGATTGTCGACAAGTTGTTTCGCCGGGGCAAATACATAAATCACAGACCTTCCGCTCCTATCTCCGAGTGGCAAGCCGCCGCCGCAAGGGGACATGAAATGGCTAGTCACACTGTTAGTCACGTACCATTGGACGCGATAGAAGTCCAGCAAATGAGGGCTGAACTCATCCATTCTAAAGCCATACTAGATTCGCTGTTTCTAGGTGAACCGGTCGTCAGCTTGGCCTATCCATTTTCGCAAACCAATGCTGCCGTCGCCGCAGTGGCCAGTTCGATCTACCAGAGCGGTAGGGTCGGGCCACCTACGGACGGAAGTGCCGTGTATAACGACCCCGCTACGGTCGATTTGATGTCGGTGAAAGCGTTTTTTCCATGTAGCACAGTTGCACAATGGTATAGCGCAGTCGAGCGTACAATCGCTGGCAACGGCTGGCTAGTTGAAGCATTACACCCAATTGACGAACCGGGATTTTGTCGAGTAGCCACCGAGGATTTTGCCGAGCATTTGCATTACTTATCTCAGCAGCAACCAGCACTCTGGGTTGCGCCAGTGCGAGATGTCGTTAAGCGGATTCGGCAGTGGCGCACTGTAAAATTACAGATAGAAAGCATCTCTAAAAAAGTGTATCAACTGCGTATTATAGGAACCCACAGCTACCAGCCCGATTGGCAGGTAGCACTATACCTAAACGACCCTCATCTATGGAGGGTTGAAGAAGAAAATGGACGGATTGTACCTAGCAATATGGAGGAAGATGCTCTTGTCTTCTCCTGGCCTCAACATCGGGCGAATGACCTATTGTTCTTGCGACCTAAAGACCAGACCCACATAGCCCAATATAGTTGGGGCACATTGAAACATGCTATCCACAAACGATTGGAGCATTGAGAGGGTCCGTTGAGTCCTGCGCTGCCTAACTGGCCGCCATCTCCCCTTGGCGCGAGCGCTCCTGCAAATCGTAGAGCGAGGAAATAGCGTCCTTGTACAGCGGGATGGGAAAGGAGCGCTCCTCGAAGCGCGCTGCGTGCGGGACCCGGCCGCGCACTAGGCGCGCATTGGCCTCGGTCTTGTACGTCATCTCGCCGGTGTAGATCGGGAACGCATCGGCGGCTCGATAGCTGAGGATCAGGGTGCGGCGCGGCTTGTCGGACACGTTGGCGATGGAGGCATGGGGAGTCATCGCATGCATGAAGATGACCGTGCCCGCTTCACCGGGGATCGGCACGGCTAGGGACTGATCGACCGCTTCGGTAACCCGACCTTGAAAAAACCCATCGGTGCTGTGCGACAGCAGGTCAGCCCGATGGCGGCGGGGGATGACTTGCAGACAGCCGTTTTCAACGGCCGCGTCGTCGAGATAAAAGAGGATGCTCACCGAGCCGCGATGGGTTAGCGGGTAGTAGGAAAGGTCTTGGTGCCACTCGACGGGCGAGCCAACACCGGCCGGTTTCATGTTAATCTTGCTGTAGTGGAAGACCAAGTTCGGGCCGAGCAGGGCCTCGACCGCATCGAGGAGCCGCTCCGATGCGGAGAATTCCCGGAAGACCTCGTAGTGGCTGCAAGGCTCGTACAGGCGGCGCACCTGCGTACCGTCGGGGGGCTGATTCGGCTCCATCTCCATCCGGGTAACGTCGTGGTTGGCGAGCGTATTGCCGGCGCTGACGGCGTCCATCTCGCGCAGGAAAGCCGCGACCTCCTCGGCGCTGAGGAAGCCGGGGACGGCGACGTAGCCTTCGGTGTGGTAGTGTTCAACTTGTGCAGTGTTTAACATGGTCAGTTCCTCCTTACCATTTTTCGATAGCACCCATCAGCATTTTCTGCTGGTCGATACCCGTTGCGCGGACTTTCTGCGCGAAAGGGCCGTCAAAGGGCTCGCGGGATTTCATCCAAGCGGTCTTATAGCACTTCTGCTCATTCCTGTGTGCATGGCGGCACCGGATGGCAAAATACATATTGCGCGACAGGCTTTTTGTCAACGAAACGAGCGACGTTTGGTTGACCGTGCGCTGGCTATGATGCTCATTACGGGGCGCGAACCTCGCAGTTTGGCCGGTGCCAATCGTACCGGCAGACGCGCACAACCTATTTACTACAAAAGGAGCGATCCATGAGCTATCTAAATCCCCGCGCCATCGCCATTGACACGCCAATGCCGCCGCCCGCTTGGGCGCTGCTGGAGTGGGAACTGATTCGGGCACAAACTAGAGGATGCACAGAATTTTTCGCCAAATACTTCGACGAGCGGGGCTATTTGGAGTGCATCCCGCGCTGGGGCGGCAACGACGGCCCGGACGACGCCATCGAGAATTTGGTCCACTGGCCCGTGCTCTACACACTGGGAGGCGGAGCCCATCTGTACGATATGTGCCAGTTGGCATGGGAGGGTCATCTCAAGCAATACACCGAGGCCAAAACCACGGAGGTGCCCTTTACTCGGGACGGGATGTACTATCGCGAATTTCCAGTGATGTTCGACTGGGTACACAACGGGGAAGGGCTGACGACGTTCAACCTACACGGCTTGATGAACCCACGCGAGCGAGCCTTTGAGCAGCGGGTGCGGCGCTTCGCCGGATTTTACATGGGCGACGACCCCCAGGCTCCCAACTACGATCCCGAGCACAAAATCATCAAGAGTCTGTTCAACGGCAGTCGTGGACCGATGCTGCGCAAGGCCACGGCGCTCGACTGGGCCGGCGACCCGCTCGACGAGGTGCAGGAGCGCTTTATTCCCCTGCACGGAGAGCGCAACTTTGAGGAGATGCTGGCCCACTTCAAAGACTACACCGACGTCGTCGGCGACCACCCGCAGAACATGGTGGCGACGGCCTTGGGGCTAAACGCGTACGCACTGACGGGCGAAGACCAGTACAAGGACTGGGTGCTCGAATACGTCGAAGCCTGGCGGCAGCGCACGCTGGCCAACGACGGGATCATCCCGACCAATATCGGACTCGACGGGACCATCGGCGGCGAGTGCGACGGCAAGTGGTACGGAGGCTGTTACGGCTGGGCCTTTACCGTCGAAGTGCCCCAGACTGGGGCGATGTCCAGCCGCAACACGCACGGGCTGGGGATTTCGGGTTTTGGCAACGCGCTGTTGCTGTCGGGCGAGCAGCAATTCGTCGATGTGTGGCGGCAGATGATCGATAAAATCAACGCCAACGGCAAAGAAATCGACGGGCAGATGATGTACCCGCATATGCACGGAGACGACGGCTGGTACGAGTTTCAGCCAAGCCGCTACGCCCAAGGAGCGCAAGAGGTGTACTACTGGTCGATGGACCGGGCCGATCTGAGCCGGCTGAACGCAGACAGCGGCTGGTTCGGCTTCTTGGAGGGACGCGACTCCACCTACCCGGAAGCGGCGCTACAGGCCGACTTTGCCCGCCTCCGCGCACAGATGGAGAAGGTGCGCCGCGACCCAACGACGCCGGACACCCGGCTGTCGGACAATCCCAACCCATTCAATCCGGCCATCCCCGGAGGGCTAACCCAACTTATGTTGGGCGGGCTGACGCCGCGCCACGGCTCGCCGCTGCACTGCCGAGTGCGCTACTTCGATCCACAGGCCGGGCGAGCGGGGATGCCCGAGGGCGTGGGGGCGCTGGTGGAACGGTTAGGCGCGGACTCCATGACGCTGACGCTGGTAAACACAGATCCAGTAGCCGGGCGCGAAGTAATCGTACAGGGCGGAGCCTACGCCGAGCACCAGTTTACGAGCGTGCGCGTGGGCGGGAAGGAAACCGCAATAGAGGACTCGTCCTTTGCAGTGGAGCTAGCGCCGGGAGCTGGGGAGACCTTGGAGATCGGGATGCAGCGCTATGCCAATGGGCCGACGTTTGCGTTCCCGTGGGACCGGTGAGTTGTTGCGCGACTTAGATGGAGCTGTTGTCGGCTCACTTCCTGCGGGACTCTAAGGCGCGCGCTCGACCTGCACCGCAATAATGTCTAGGTCGTGGTATTTCTGGTGCCGCACCGCAGAGGCGTAGTGCCGCAACAGGCGGAACGAAATCTCGTGTTCGTCTATTATCTCGGGCTGTTCGCTCAGATACGCCAGCCGGTCTTCGAGATTTTCTCCTGCGGCAGTCGCCAAAAATTCCAGTTCCACCGCCCCTTCGGCGGGCCGTGCGGAGAGGATCAACTGCCGTCCGTTGGCCGCATCGTCCTCAGCTTGTTGCGCCAGAATCGCCAAAGTCTCTTCTCCGGCAGCGCACAGCCGCTCGGTCGCCGGATCGTCCCAGCCGATTTTCGCGGCAAAGGCGCGGAGGAACTCGTCGATCTTAGGCAAGGAGGCAACGGCTAACTCGACCTCTAGGCGTCGGCGGCGCGGAGCCGTCAACTCCATAAACGCGGTCAGCAGAATCGCGGCAATACCCCCAGCGGTCATGCCGTTGCCGAGCAAGGTGCCCCACGTCTTGCCCAGCAAGTCGGCAAAGATTACCTGATTCTGAAAGCCCACCCCAATCCAAAACGACAGCCCCACCACTACGGCCTTGCGGCTATTGAGGCCGCTCTCGACGACCAGCTTCATACCCTGCACAAAAAGTATGCCTATCAGCAGGGTTACATAGGCCGCGCCCACGGGATTGGGAATCGCAATCAGCAGGGCCGTCACCTTGGGCGATAAGGCCAGCACTGCAAAGATGGCCCCGACATATACCCCAACGCGACGCGCGGCAACCCCGGTGAGTTCGGCGAGCGATATGCTGGTTGAGTAGGTCGTGTTGGGGGGTGCCCCGAGCAGCCCGGACAACAGGTTGCCCGTCCCATCGGCGTTGAGAGCACCCTGGACCAAGCGAAAATCAGTTGCCCGCGGCCGACGCCGCGAGACCCGCTGAATGGCAATGCCGTCGCCAATGGTCTCAATCGCGCCTACCAAGGTTACGACCACAAACGCCGGCAGCAGCGCCCAGAATTCTGCACTGAACGTCAGGTCCAATCCCGGCCACGCGCCATCGGGAAAACCGATCCAAGGTGCGTCGATCACGGGCTGAATGTTGAACAGCCCAAAGGGGGCGGCCACAGCGCAACCCACCGCAATGCTGATGAGCGGTGCCCACAGTCGCCAAGCCCCTGGGGCACACAGCGCCAACACCACAAGCGTAGCGAGCGTCGCGCCGGCCGCCGTCGGAGCAGCGGCTGACGACATACCCTCGGGCACATCCGTCAGCAAGCCGAAAACGATCGGCATAACCGTGACGGCAATCAGCATGATCACCGTGCCGGAGACAACTGGTGTGAGGATCCGGCGCAATAGCGAAAGCCGCGCGGCTAGGGCAAACTGAAACAGCGACGAGACGACGATCAGACTCGCCATCAGGGACGGTCCGCCCTTCACTAGTGCCGCGATACAGACCGCGATGAAGGCACCGGAGGTCCCCATGACGAGCACGTGCCCGGCCCCGATCCGTCCGACCCGCACCGCTTGCAGAATCGTGCTCACTCCACTGATCAGCAGCGCCGCGAAGGCGATCCAAGTCAGATAACTCTCCGGCTGGTTGGCCACCCGGCCAATAATGATCGCGCTGAGCACCACCGGCGCGATAATGACTACCGCGGCCTGAAAGCCAACCCCAGCGGCGATGGAGTGGGGAGGTCGATCGTCCGGCTCGTAGCGGATGTATTCATTTACTTGCGCCATTGCCTAATTCACCCTTTCAGTCAGGTTGCACTGCAAATCCGTCTGGAGAAAGATGCGACGAACTCAACCGCTGCACCACCTCATACTCGCGCCAAACTTCACAAACGCCATACCACCAGCAACTGGGCCGTATTCTCATCTTCATCCGTTCCGAGCTTATTGAGCCAGTACTGGTACTCAATGCCAACCATGAGTTGATTGGGTGCTCCGACCACTTTCCCTAGGTCCCAAGTAAACTGCGGCTGAGCGAGAATGGAACTCTTGAGCTCTTCACCGAATTCGTTGGCGTGGCTGCCTAGGTACTCAGCATGGCCGACAATCGCCAGAGACAGACTGCCAATATTGATGGGCAAGGCCCAATTGACATCCAATAGGAAGCTGTTGTCGGTTTGGGGGGCACTACCTTCGCCGCCAATGTTGTCGTCGATATAGGCCGTCAGATCCGTATTCAGAAACGCGAATCCCGGCAGATCCCAAGAGGCCCGCAGACCGGGCAGGTACTTTACGACGTTGGCGTCGCCACCGACGTTGACCCCGGCAATCAGGGCAAAATCCCTAATGGGGCCGACGCGCAATTCCTTGTTGGCCAGCTTGCCAAAACTCAGAGTTGGATACCACTCGCCGTAGAAATCTCGGTCGTTGAAACCGTCGCGCTCGTCGTCATCGAGGTAGTCGATAAAGAAGAAGCTGTCGCCCAATTTCCATCCCGCAGCCTGTTGCACGGTAAAGACAAAGGTCTGTTGTGTGGCTGCCGAGAATGGATTCTTGTGTTTGCCGTATTGCAGGTGGAACTCGGTTTGCGAGAAGGCTGCACTCTGGGTGGCTAGTAGTGCGACCGAGAAAATGCCGACGAATGCTATTTTCATTGCTATCCTCATTTCCCCTCGATTTTGACATAGTGGGTGAATGCCATTTTTTAACGTCCATCTTAACATAAAATCACTCTATACCACAATGCCAATCATACGGCGAAAAGTAGGGGCGAGCGATCGCTCGCCCCTACTGTCTGCTTAGAGAAAGGAACGCGATGGAACTGAATTGGCGAGAAATCGACCGCTGGATTTTTGGCGAAGCTTGGACCGGCTCGCAGATCGGCGAGCATGTGGAGGTGTTGTGCGAACAGATCGGACCGCGCTGGGCTTCTTCGGAAGGAGAGCGCCAAGCGGTGGAGTACCTGCGGGAGCAGTTTGCCCAGGCGGGACTGGCCGATGCGGCGCTGGAGGAATTTGCGCTGAATACTTGGGCGTACAACCGGGCAGAGGCAACAGTGGAGGATATGGAAATCGACCTCTTGCCCTACAACCGCTGTCCGCCGTGCGACCTTGAAGCCCTGATCGTCAATGCAGGATATGGCACGGAGCACGAAGTCGATAGAGTGCGCAGCCAGCTCAAAGGGAGCATCGCCGTCATGCACCTAGCACTGGAGCCTTTTACCGCGCCCTCTCCTCCGAATGTGCGGCTCAAAGCGCTGTGCAACGCTGGCGCGGTGGCAGTAGTGGCGATTGATCCAAAAGACGGGCGGCGGGTGGAGTATCACAACGGCGGAGATTGGCGCGAACCAGAGGCCGCCGAGTTGCCCATTCCAGCGGTGACGACCTCGCGGGAACACGGGGCGCTGTTGCAGAAGAGGGCCAACGAGGGTAAGCGGCTCAAGCTAACCGTTGAGAGCCAGTTTTACCAAGCATCGGCGCACAATGTGGTCGCCTCGATTCCCGGGGCGCGGTGGACTAGGGAGCGGCTGATGTTGGGCGGGCACCACGACACGGTGTACGGCGCACCGGGAGGCAACGACAATGCCTCGGGGACCATTGCGGTGTTGGAAACGGCGCGGGTATTGGCTGGACTAAGATCAGAGCTAGGCGTCGAGCCGGGGATGAGCCTGTGCTTTGCGACGTACAGCGCCGAGGAGCAGATCTTCCAAGGGTCGAGCGAATACGTGCGGCAACACTGCGGCGCAAAGCCGCGCCTGGCGATCAATCTCGACGAGCTATCGACCGGATCGATCAAGGGGGTGGTGCTGGCGTTTGGGCATCTGCGCGACTTGGTGCAGGCCCAGTTCAATGCAATGGGCGACGGGTTAAAGTGCCACGTCATGTCCCAACTCGACGCGAGTTCAGACCATTTTCCCTTTGTGCGCGAGGGCATTGACGCGGCGCATCTGTGGCGCTGGCGCTTTAGCGGTCGGCACGCGGATTCCGATTACCATCACGAGCCAGCCGACACTGCCGACAAGCTCAACGTGCGGGAGTTAAAAGAATACGTCGGGCAGCTAGCGCGACTGTTGCTGCGGCTGTCGCACGTAGCGCCCGAGGGGTGGCCGGAGAATCCGATGACCAAGGAGGTAGTAGAAGAAAGGCTGGCGGCCGAGCGCGGGACCGTGGTGCGGGTGTTTTAAGACCAGACGTAGATCTCGTCGTCGTCCGGGGACATGGCAAAGAAGCTGGCCAGCACCGCCCGGGGCTGATCGCCGACCACGGCGGGCACCTCGTGGATGTTTTCGGTAAAGAAAAAGTAGAGGTCGCCGGGTTCGAGCTGGACCTGGACGCGCTCGATGCGCTCGCGGGCTACGTAAGCAGCAAATTCCTCGCGTCCCAGATGCTCTGTCAGCTCGGGGCGAAAGGGACAGTTGTACAGGTACGGTTCCCCGGTGCCACCTTCTTTGGTGCTATTCTGAAAGCAAAGCACCCCAGCAAACTGGTGTTTGAAACGCGAAATCTGATATTCGACAGCCTTCGTGCGCTTGGCGACGGAGTCGTAGTGCGGGCCGTGGCCGGTTTCCCGGTGATAGACGCGGAAGATGGCTGGGCCGTAGAGGCGGCCATCCGTCTCGCGCGCAGTCTTCACCTCTTTACCGGGCGCTAGCTGAGCTAGAGCGTCGTACATAGTGCGAACCGGATCGTCATAACCGTCGAAGAGGGTCTCAAACAACGCCAGCGTCTCCGCGGAGTGGGCGTGGAACTTTTCGCGGTCGCGGTGATGATGGCCAAAACTAGTGCCAATATCGACGCGACGCGCTTGGCCATCGCCGACCTCGTGGGGGTCGTAGAGCAGGCTGCGCTCGTAGAAACGCCGCATCAGCGCCCGGCAATGGGCGGGGTCGTAGTGCTGGCGCAGCACAAAGGCCGGCACCTCGCCGCGCGCTAAGGCCATCAGCGGCTCAGGGTACTGGTCGAGGATCTCAGGAATGGAGGCTTCGAATGGGGTCCAAGTTTGGGTGGTTGTCATAGAGGGAAATTTAATATGCGTCGCAGGCTGAGTCCACACTTCAGCCTGAGAATGGCGCGATTGCTTTACTGCGCAGATAATCGACGTTCATCTCAATTCCCAAGCCGGGACGGTTGGACAGATGTAGGCAGCCGTCTCTGACATCCAACGGATGGTCAATCAGCACATCATAAGCGTTAAGCTTGGCGCGACTGGTCTCTAATTTGTAGAAATTCGGGACTGTCATCATCGTATGCGCCCCAGCCAGCACATTGATGGGACCGCTTGCATCGTGTGGCGAGATCGGCACGTAGTACGCCTCCGCCTGCGTCGCAATCTTCTTCAACTCTGAAATACCACCCGCCCACGTCACATCTGGCATGATATAGTCCGCGAGTTCATTTTCAAGGACTGGCACGAACTCATAGCGGGTCTGGAGCCGCTCACCGACACAGATTGGCACGCTGACGTTCTGTCTGACCTGCTTCAATGCGTGGTAGCTTTCAACGGGGACCGGCTCTTCAAACCATCCGATGTTGTAAGGTTCCAACCTTTTCGCGAGCCGAATCGCTGTTGCTACATCAAACCGACCGTGACAGTCGATGAGAATTTGAATGTCAGGTCCGACCGCCTCTCGAATTGCAGCGATCACATTTGCGCCCTGTTCCTCTCCTGCGGCATCCATCTGCCCACTCAAATAGCCGTTGGCTTCTTCCGGATGGTGAGGGAACGGATCGGTTTTCAACGCGGTATGACCTGTTTCTGCAATCGCTTTGCAATGCGCTGCCGTGCTCTCTGGATCTTTCTCACCCCCTGGATGTGTGTAAAGAGATATCGAGTCCCGAACGGGTCCCCCGCCAACCAGTTCATAGATTGGTAATCCCAACTGCTTACCGCGAATATCCCACAACGCGATATCAATAGCACTGACGATATTTGAGGTGGCACCCCGTGTCCCCATGTAGGTGAACGCTCGGAAAACCTTGTTCCATATCGTCTCAATGCGTGTTGCGTCATCCCCTTCAATTAGACTGCTGGTTTGTGCAAGCATGGCACAGACTGCTCTATTTGCTACTGGGCTGGTGCCGGTAATTTCGCCCCACCCTGTGATCCCTTCGTCTGTTGAGACTTGAACGAAGACATACTCTCGTTCTCTGTTGGGGTGGTCACCGGCGGTATCTAAGTAAGGCGCTGGTGATTTAACAAGCCACGGTGTGACTCCAGTTATCTTCATCGTTTAGCTCCTATTTTCTTATCATTGGTTCATCTGCGCACAGCAGTAAGGCGCAGGTGGCGAGGTGCTTGCTCGACATAGCCATTACCTCTTAGTAGGCGATACCCAGAGGGAGGATCTGTGCTGAGGTGGCAAATTCGGCATTGGGGGCGACACTCAGGAGATAGATGTCGGGCGGTAGCAGTTCGCCGCCCTCGTCGCGTCCGTCCCATTCGGTTTCCTGCGGGCCGGCGGCCTGCCGCCCAGCTTCCACGCCGAGATCTGGGCGGGGGCCGGCTGCGCCATCAGCACCAGCGCGAACAACAATACGCGGCCGAATGGGGACTGCTTCAGAGCCATCGAATGCTCCTTCAATACGCATAATATACGCATATAAATAACTGACGTTACGCAGTTTTACGTCCCGAGCTTCCCATCCCTGTATCCTGTGTGTCGAGCAGGTTGAGACCGCACCGCTGACCAAGGAGGCCAAAGCCCAGTTCATGGTGGGGTTGACGATTTTGAGCGGGTTAGTGTATGATTATCCAACCATTGAGACTATCGTCCCGGAGGAAGTTATGTACGAGTCATCGGTCGTGCAGCATTTTGCCGAGCGAGCCCTCAAGCAGGGTATTGAGCAGGGCATCGAACAAACGCTGCGCGAAAACGTCCAAGAAGCGTTGGCGATTCGCTTTGAACTGGCCACGTCGGATCCGTTGGCCGCTCGCATTGGGGCTATTGACGATGTGCCGCGCCTCAAGCAGTTGCACCGGGCCGCCATCGAGGTGCCCAGCCTCGAAGCCTTTCGGCACCTGTTGGATGCTGCCGAGTAGGAGTTGTGCGTAACATCCGTGATTTGGGAATAATACCCTATTAGCCCTGATTTTGTGGGCCCGAAAAATATTATACGGCGCAAAGCGAATCCTACTCGTCCTCTCCGTCCTCTATCGCCTCGATGTCAAAAGCCGCCGCGATCAACGCCCGCGTGTAGGGCTCCTGTGGCGCAGCGAAAACCTCCTGCGTCGGTCCCTGCTCAACTACCAACCCCTCCTTCATCACAATCAGCTCGCTCGCCAAGGCGCGGACCACCTTCAAATCGTGACTGATGAACAGATACGCCAGGCCGTGGCGCTCTTGTAGTTGCAGCAACAGCTCGACGATTTGGGCCTGCACCGTTTTGTCTAAGGCGCTAGTCGGCTCGTCGAGGACCACGAAGCGCGGTTTGAGGGCCATGGCGCGGGCGATGGCAATGCGCTGGCGTTGGCCGCCGGAGAACTCGTGCGGATAGCGGTCCATGGTCAACGGATCCAGGTTGACTTCGGCCATGGCCTCGGCTACTAGCTGGCGGCGCTGGTGGTAGTCGCCGCCGATCGCGTGAATCAGCAGACCCTCCTCGATAATCTGAAAAGCCGACAGCCGCGGGCTTAGCGAGGCGAAAGGGTCCTGAAAGACGATCTGCATCTGCCGACGCAGCGGGCGGATCTGCTTTTGCTGCCAGCCCTGGATATCGCGGCGGTCGAATTCGATGGGGCCTTCGCTGGCCACCAACCGCAAGAGCGCCTGCCCCAGCGTCGTCTTGCCCGAACCAGATTCGCCGACGATGCCGACGGTCTGTCCCGCGCGGATACTGAGCGAAATTCCGTCAACTGCTTTTACATGGCCCACAGTGCGGCGCAGCAGACCGCGCTTGATGGGAAAGTGGACCTTGAGGTTGTGGGTGTGGATGACTTCGGGCGCAGCCTCGTTGATCGGAGCCGGTTCTCCTTGGGGCTCGGAAGCTAGGAGCGTGCGGGTATAGGGATGTTGCGGAGCGGTGAAGAGAGACTCGGTGGTATTGTGTTCGACGATCTCGCCGTCGCTCATCACATAGACGCGGTCGGCCATATGGCGGACGATGCCCAGATCGTGAGTGATTAGCAGAATCGCCATGCCCAACCGGGCCTGCAACTCCTTGAGTAGGGCGAGAATCTGCGCCTGTATGGTCACGTCGAGGGCGGTGGTCGGTTCGTCGGCAATGAGCAGGTCTGGCTCGTTGGCCAAGGCCATGGCAATCATCACCCGCTGGCGCTGACCACCCGAAAGCTGATGCGGCCAAGCGTCTAATCGCTCCTCGACATCGGGGAGGCCGACCAACCCTAAAAGCTCCATAGCCCGGTCGCGCGCTTCCGCACGGCTCAGACCCCGATGCAGAATGAGCGTTTCGCACAGTTGCTTTTCGATGGAGTGCAGCGGGTTGAGCGAGGTCATCGGCTCTTGGAAAACCATCGCCACGCGGTCTCCGCGCAATTCCTGCAACCGCGCTGCCGCAGCGCCCAACAACTCTTCACCGTCGAAGCAGACGCTGCCGTGGGGATGGCTGGCGCGCGGGTAGGGCAACAGTTGCAGCACCGAGAGCGCAGTCACCGACTTGCCCGAGCCGGATTCGCCGACCAGCGCCACAGTCTCGCCGCGCTCAATGTGCAGCGAAGCACTGCGCACGGCCTCGACATTTTCTCCCTCGACGTGGAAGCGCACGCCCAAGTCTTCGATGGTCAGCAAGCTCATTCGCCGTCCTCCCCGGCGTAAGTCTTGCGCGGATCAAACGCGTCGCGCACCGCCTCGCCGATAAAGACCAACAGCGACAGCATCACCGCCAGCGCCAAAAAAGCCGTAAAGCCCAGCCACGGCGCTTGCAGATTTCGCTTACCTTGGTTGAGCAGTTCGCCCAGCGACGGAGAGCCGGGCGGCAGGCCAAAGCCGAGGAAGTCGAGCGAGGTCAGCACTGCCACCGAGCCGGTGAGCACAAAGGGCAAAAAGGTCAGGGTAGAGACCATGGCGTTGGGCAGCACATGCCGCCACATGATGCGGCGATTGCTCTGGCCGAGGGCGCGGGCCGCTTTAACGAAATCGAAGTTGCGCGCTCGCAAAAATTCGGCGCGCACGACCCCGACCAAACCCATCCAGCGAAACAGCAGTAACAAGCCAAGGAGCCACCAGAAATTCGGCTCCACAACACTAGCGAGAATGATCAGCAAATAGAGCAGCGGCAGGCCCTGCCATATCTCGATAAAGCGCTGGAAGAGCAAATCTACCCAGCCGCCGAAGTACCCTTGCACCGCACCAGCGGCAATGCCAACCGCCGCGCTGAACAGCGTCAGCAGCAGGCCGAAGAGCACCGAGATGCGGTAGCCGTAGAGCACGCGCGCCACCACGTCGCGCGCTTGGTCGTCCGTGCCGAGCCAGTTTTCAGCGTCGGGCGGAGAAGGAGCCGGTTGCTTGAGGTCGTAGTTGACCGTGTCGTAGCTATAGGACACCAACGGCCACAAGATCCAGCCTTTTTCCTCGATTAGCTCCTTGACGAAGGGGTCGCGGTATTCGGCCTCGGTCGCAAAATCGCCGCCAAAGGTCGTTTCGGGATACGTCGCGAGAACCGGGAAGTAATAGCTGCCGTCGAACCGGACGACCAGCGGGCGGTCGTTGGCGATGAACTCAGCCGGCAAGCTCAGGGCGAAGAGGGCCCAAAAGATCCAGAAACTCCAAAAGCCGCGTCGGTTGCGGCGAAAATTGGCCAGCCGCCGTTGATTGAGCCGCGACAACTGCAAGCCCAGAAAGCGCGTCGGAGGAGGCGGTGGGGCGGATACAGCGCTCATGACTCGCGGCTTTCAAAGTCGATGCGGCGATCGACTAGCGTATAGGTCAGATCACCCACCAACTGCATCAGAAGACCTAGCAAGGTGAAGAAATACAGCGTGGCAAACATCACCGGGTAATCGCGGCCAATCGCCGCCTCGTAGCCCAGCAAACCCAACCCGTCCAACGAGAAGATGATTTCCGTCAGCAGCGCACCAGTGAAGAAAATATCGACAAAAGCACTGGGGAAACCGGCGATGACGATTAGCATGGCGTTGCGGAAGACGTGGCCGTAGAGCACCCGATTTTCGCTCAGGCCCTTGGCGCGGGCCGTGGTGACGTAGAGCTTGTTGATCTCGTCGAGGAAGGAGTTTTTGGTCAGCAGGGTCAGCCCGGCAAAGCCACCGATGACCATCGCCGCGACCGGCAGGGCTAGGTGCCAGAAGTAGTCGGCGATCTTAGCAAAGAGGCTCAGCTCATCCCAATTAGACGAGGTCAAGCCGCGCAGCGGGAACCAGTCGAGGTAATGCCCGCCGGCAAAGACCACGATCAGCAGGATGGCAAAGAGGAAGCTGGGAATGGCGTAGCCGACGATGACCAGTCCCGAGGTCCACACATCGAACCGCGATCCATCGCGCACGGCCTTGGCGATCCCAAGGGGAATGGAGATAAAATAGACCAGCAGCGTAGTCCACAGCCCCAGCGAAATCGACACCGGCATCTTCTCTTTGACCAGATCGACGACCCGTTGGTCGCGGTAAAAGCTCTCGCCAAAGTCGAAGCGCACGTACTGGCCGATCATCTGCAAGAAGCGCTCGTGTACCGGCTTGTCGAAACCGTACATGCGTTCGAGCTCGGCAATCAACTCGGGGTCGAGCCCTTGCGCACCGCGATATTTGCTGCTGATCTCGCCGCCCGGCGTCGCGTCGGTGTCGAGGGTCTCGCCCATGCCCGAGCCGCTGACCCGCTCGGTGGCGTCCGTGCCAAAGCCCTGAATCACCGCGATAGTGCGCTCGACCGGGCCACCTGGTGCCGCTTGGATGATGAGGAAGTTGATGGTCATAATGCCGAACAGCGTCGGCACCATCAACAGCAGGCGACGGAGGATATAAGTGCCCATAAAAGTGGGCTAACGGTCCTGTTCCAGCCGCGCCGCCTTCTCGGCGTCGTACCACCAAGTGTAGGGCATGACGAAGTAGTCGCCGGTGTAGGGGGCGGACAAGGTGGGTTTGCCGAACTTATCCCAGTGGACCACGCGGAAATTGTCGCTGTACCAGTGCGGGATAGTGTAGTGCCCCCACAGCAATACCCGATCCAGCGCCTGGGTCGTCGCCACCAATTCGGCGCGGCTAGGGGCCTGAATCAGTCGTTCGACCAACTCATCGACGACCGAGTCTTTGATGCCAGCGACATTGCCGCTGCCCGGCTCGTCCGCGACAGCGCTGGTCCAGTAGTTGCGCTGTTCATTGCCGGGACTGTGGCTCTGGCCTCGGACTAGGACGATGATGTCGTAATCAAATGCCTGGACCCTGTTTTGATACTGGGTCCGATCGACGGTGCGGATCGTCGCTTTGACGCCGAGGCGTTCGAGGTTGGGAATCATCGGCGCGACAATGCGTTCCCACGACGAACTGGAGAGCAAAAATTCGATTTCCATGACCTCGCCGGTCTCGCCGTGGGTCAAGATATCATCGACAACTACCCAGCCTGCTTCTTGCAACAGCTTCTTGGCGGCGCGCAGGTTTTGGCGAAGTTGCCCCGACCCATCGGTGGTAGGTAGCTGAAACTCAGTAGTAAAAAGTTCGTCGGGGATGCGCCCCCGGTACTCCTCTAGAATTTCCAACTCCCGGCCCGAGGGCAGTCCCACAGAGGCCAACTCCGAATTGGCGAAGTAGCTGTTGCTGCGGGTGTAGAGGCCGTAGAACAGATTCTTTTTGGTCCACTCGAAGTCAAAGGCATAGCCAAGGGCCTGCCGCACCCGAGGATCTGCAAATTTGGCGCGGCGCGTGTTGAACCAAAAAGCCTGCATACCGGCGGCGCGCTGATGGGGCAGTGGGTCCTTGACCAGCCTGCCAGCGGCCACGGCTTCTCCCTCGTAGGCCGTTGACCAGTCCTTGGACGAGCTTTCGCGGCGATAGTCGAATTCACCCGCCTTGAGCGCTTCGATGGCCACGGTCTGGTCGCGGTAGTAGTCGAAGTGGATGCGGTCGAAGTTGAAGCGGCCCTTGTTGACGGGCAGGTCGCGCCCCCAGTAGGAATCAACGCGCTCGTAGGTAATCGAGCGCCCGGCCTCGACCGCGGCGATTCGGTTCGGTAAGGACCGCTGCCCAGCGGCGGGTCGAGCGTGGTCTCCTCGAAGTTGCGGCCCTCCCAGTAGTGTTTGGGCAGGATGGCCATTTGGCCGGAGATTAGCGGCAGTTCTTTGTTGGTCTCTCCACTGAAGATCAACCGAACCTGACGCGCTCCGACTTTTTCGGCTGTCTCAATGGCCGCAAAGTAGTTGCGGAATCTGGGATGCCCTTTGGTCTTATAGGTCTCCAGCGAAAAAATAACGTCCTCGGGAGTTATGGGCTTGCCGTCGTGCCAGCGCGCCTCCGGCCTCAAGGTATAGAGCACCCAAGAGTTGTCGGGCGGAACTTCGATGCGCTCGACGAGGCAGCCGTATCCGACGGCGATTTCGTCTTCGGCGCTTTCAGTGAGGGTGTCGTAGATCAAGCTACCTAGGCGCGGCGGATCAATGCCTTTGAGGATATAGGGGTTAAGGCTGTCGAAGGTACCGACCCAACCTAAGCGCAGCGTACCGCCCTTCGGAGCGTCCGGATTGACATATTCAAAATGGGTAAAGTCAGGGCCGTATTTGAGCTCGCCGTAGAGGGAGATGCCGTGGCCGACATAGTTGTCGGCACGGACGGGAAGCACCGTCAGGACGACGATTAGAGCGAGTGCGATGTGCATAATCAACTTTCTGTTAATTGGCAACTGACGTTACGCATTGTAGGGGGCGGTTTGAAACCGCCCCCTACACTAACGTTACGCAGTTGGTAATTGACGATCCAAACCATGACAATCATTTGGCTTCCAACCTCGCCGCCTTTTCCGCGTCCCACCACCACGTATCGGGAAAGCCCAACCCATTAGGCGCGGGCTCTGGCATCCGCCCGAACTTGTTCCAGTACGCCAAGCGATAGGAGCGGCTGTGCGAATCGGGAATCACGTAGTGGTTCCAGAGTAAGATGCGGTCGAGGGCATGGGTTATCGCGACCTGCGTTGGACGGTCGGGGGCAGCGATCTGGCGCTCGATTAGCTCGTCGATAACCGGATCGGCAATGCCGACGTAATTGCGGCTGCCCGCCGATCGCGCCGCCGTACTCGACCAGAAGTTGCGCTGCTCGTTGCCCGGACTCAAGGTCTGCCGCCACGAGGCGACGATGATGTCAAAGTCAAAGTCCTGGACGCGGTTCTGGTACTGAGCCGCGTCAACCGTGCGGATAGTCGCCTCAATGCCGAGGCGTTCGAGGTTTTGTACGAGGGGACTGAGGACGCGCTCGTACGACGAGGACCCGAGCAAGAATTCAAAGCTCATTACCTCGCCACTCTCAGCGTGAGTCAGCTTCCCATCGACCACGGTCCAGCCGGCTTCGGCGAGCAGTTTCTTAGCCGTGCGCAGGTTTTGCCGCAACTGTCCCGAGCCGTTAGTAGCTGGCGGCGCGTAGGCCGTAGTAAACACCTCGTCCGGTATCCGCCCCCGGTACGCCGCCAAAATCTCCAACTCCTGTCCCGAAGGCAGCCCCGACGACCCAAGGTCTGAGTTCCCCCAATAGCTATTGCTGCGAGTAAGGAGACCATAGAACAGATTCTTATTAGTCCATTCAAAGTCGTAAGCGTAGGCGAGCGCTTGCCGCACCTTGGGATCTTTGAACTTGTCGCGCCGAGTGTTGAACGCAAAGCCCGACATGCCGCGAATGAGCTGGTGCGGAATCTGCACCTTGACCATCCGCCCCTCGGCGATCGGCGCAAAGTCCTCGTAGTGGGTGGCCCATTCCTTGGAATCGCTCAACAGGCGATAGTCGTACTCTCCCGTCTTAAAGGCTTCGATGGCCACGGTCTGGTCGCGGTAGTACTCGTAGCGGATGCGGTCGAAGTTGTGGCGGCCCTTGTGCACGGGCAGGTCGCGCGCCCAGTAGTCTGCAACGCGTTCGTAGGTAATCGAACGGCCCGGCTTGAACTCGGCGATCTTGTACGGGCCGCTGCCCAAAGGCGGCTCAAGCGTAGTGGCAGCGAATTCGCGCCCTTCCCAATAGTGCTTGGGCAATACGCGCAACTGGCCGATGATCAGCGGCATTTCGCGGTTGGTGCCCTCTTTGAACTCAAACCTCGCTTGGCGCTCGTCGAGGGCGAAGACCGTATCGACGTCGGCGTAAAAGGTGCGAAAAAACGGGATGCCCTTGGTGGTGAGGATTTTGAAGCTGAAGATCACGTCGGCCGCGGTCACGGGGACGCCATCGTGCCAACGCGCTGCGGGGTGGAGGTCGAAGATGATCCAAGAGCGGTCCTCCGGCATCTGCATTTGCGCGGCGAGCTGGCCGTATTCGGTGAACGGCTCGTCCTTGGACTTGGTGCAGAGCCGGTTGTAGAGCATCAGCGAGCCGTAGGCGGCAACTCCCTTGAGGGTAAAGGGGTTGAGGTTGTCGTACGTGCCGATGGCGGCGAGGCGAATTTCGCCGCCTTTGGGAGCGTCGGGATTGACGTAGTCGAAGTGGGTAAAATCAGGCCCGTACTTGGGGTCGCCGTAGAGCGTGAAGGCGTGGGCGCGGAGAACGGTGCTGTCCGCGGCATGGGCCACCGAGGCGAGGATAAAGCAGAGAACTAGTGAGCGCATGATCCGCATGAAAATCGTCGTTTCGTTTAGTGTGAGGGAGATAAAACGGAGAATCCGTAGTGTGGGGGAGATAAAACGGAGAATCCGCGTACTAGATACAAAATTAAACTAGAAAAGGCATTTACGGCCACCGACACCGGTTGGCGGCAGCGCGGGCCTTTCCTATCTTGCCGACTTATAATCCGCTACGCGAGGAGGACTGCCGATGCTAACGCCCAAACAAAAAGAGCACTTTGACGTCTTTGGTTTTCTCTGCCTGCGCCAAGCCTTTTCCCCAGATGAGATGGCCGAGATTACCCAGGCCGCCGACCAAGTGTGGCGCGAGGATCGAGGCGGCCAACCCGACGACGGCCAGCACCAGGGCCTTGCGCCTTTTGCCGAGCTAAATCCCCGGCTTTTGGACTTGGCCGAGGATGACCGCATCTTTGAGGTGGCCGCCGACCTCTTAGGAGACGATTTCTTATGGTCGGGATCGGAGGGCAATAAGGAGGGACGTACCGAGAAGGGGGAGCACAACTGGCATGCGGATCGGCCAGGGGCCGCAGAGACCGAGTATCCGCGGCTCAAGGTGATGCTCTACCTGACACCCACCACTAAAGAGCAGGGTGCCCTGCGCGTGATCCCCGGTTCGCACCGCATGCCCTTCCACGAGTGGCTGTGGCCCTTACAGAACCACCACTTCAAGGACGGCACGATCGGCGACAGCTTCGGGGCGAGGGGCGAGGACATCCCTGCCTGCGCGGTGGAGACCACGCCCGGCGACGTGGTCTTTTTCCACCACAGCCTCTTTCACGCGGCCTACGGCAAATTCCCCGAGCGGCGCTACGTTGCCTTCAAGTTCGTCACCCGGCCCGACACCGAGGCCAAGCTGCGGTCCATGCAGCGCTACGCATCCTACGCCTTCGACGTCAATCCAGCGCTCCTAGCAAGGCCCCGGCTGCGCGCCATTGCAGAGGATTTGATCGCATTGGGCGAACAGGCGAAGGCTTTAACAAGCTGATTTATGATTCTTGGGGAGGATCTGAGCGCGTATTAGCTTAGCCTTTGGGCTGGCTACGCTCCTTGGCTTGCTGGAGGATGCTCTTCGCTGTCACGAGGGTTTTTACTGGTCGGGGTACGGCCACTGAGGCCCCTGTGGTGCCGTGCTTCCATTTCTGATGCTTGCCGGTGCTCACCCAAGTATAGCCTAGGGCTGTTAGCCGACTCGTAAGCCAGCGATAGTAGTCCTCGGCCACGCTAGGCTAGTGGCCTGCCGCGGCTATTTTCACGGGCTCCGCAACGGGGATGTCAGGCATCGGCCGCACTTGGCCGGAGGCGTCTATATGGTTGTCCCGCAACAGGTCGGGCGTCATGTCGAGGATGACTTCTCTGAACTCGTCGAGCGTCGCGGCCTCGATAAACAGGCCCTCGACCTCGGTGTACGCAGTATAAAAGACCTGCGCCTTCTCGTGCCAAGCAGGCTCCACGCGGAAGGTACCTAGATCGCTCGTCACTTGAAAAGCTCCGACCTTCTCGTCCCAAGTGACGGATACGTTCTGGTCGCTCGCGTCATATTCTAGTGTTCTGTTCATGTCATCCCTTTCGGAAGGCGTTTCCATAATCAGCCCTCATATACGGGAAGGTAAGAGTACGACCCTAAAATGCAATTATCAAAAAACACACCTTATCGTCGCCATCGAGAGTATGCTTACGTCCCCTATACCGACGGCAATTGCGGCACGACTTGGTTGGCCAGCAAGTCCATCGAGCGCTCCCACAGCGGCCGGTCGTCCCAGTCGTGGGCGATCATCAGCAGCGTGTCAAAGCCCCCGGTCGTCGCCCACAAACCCTGTAGCTGATCTACGCACGACGGCACGTCGCCTATTATGCACAGGTTCCTGATCAGATACTCGGGCGTGACCTCCTCGTCGGGAACGTCCGGATCGTGCTTTGTAATGTGGAGCATCTGGGCACCGCTGAGCACGGCAATCAGGTATTCAAAGGAGCGGCAGAAAGCGCTCTTTTCGTCGAGAGCGTAATCCCAAGCGCGCGCTTCGTCATCGGCGACGAGGATGCTGCGCGAGATGCGCCAGCGAGTGCGCTCGGGCGCGGGCAGACCCGCATCGGTAGCCCCGGCGCTGTAGGTCTGCCAGTGCTGGGTCAAGATCGAAGGAGCGACGAGATTGGTGCTGATGGGCAGATAGCCCCGCTGGCCGGCCATGGTCGCGGCCATGGAGTCGGCTCTTATCACGCTCATGCCAATGGGCGGGTGCGGCTGCTGGTAGGGTTTGAGCAGTTCGCCGATGCCGAGTTCGGAGTTCGCCTCCTCAATTTTGATGCGGTAGAAATCCCCCGCAAAGTCAAACGGGGCCTCCGCCTGCCAGAGCTTGAGGACCATGTCGATGCTCTCAACGGTCATCAGCCCTTGCGTCTTGGGATCGGGCAGGTCGAAAAGGCCCCAGTCGGTGGCGACGCCGCCCTGGCCAAAACCGCAGTTGAAGCGGCCCTTGGACAGGTGGTCGAGATAGGCCAGCCGCACCGCGACATTGACCGGGTGGTGCTGCGGCATGATGGAGACGCCCGTGCCCAAGCGGATGTTTTGCGTCAGGGGTAGAACGTGGGCGATAAAGAGGTCGTTGGACGGGATCGGCTCCCAAGCGACAGTGTGGTGCTGGCCGACCCAAGCCTCGGTAAAGCCGAGCTTATCGGCGCGGACGACGAACTCGACGTCCTCGGCAAAGCATTCAGTGCGGTCTTTTTCCGGGGGGTGCAAGGGCATCATAAAGGTGCCGAGTTTCATGGTATTCCTCCTCTACGGGCGATGTAGGTACGCAGTGTTTTTTGACTCAATATCCCAATTCTCGCTCCATGTCTCCAACCACATCCGCGATCACCTGCGCGATTTCCTCGACCTGTTCTTCGCTAATGGTAAAGGGCGGACTGATGGCAATGTGGTCGCCGGCGACACCGTCGATCAACCCGGGCGAGCCGGGCATGATGAGTACGCCTTTGGCAAAGGCGCGGTTGACCACTGCGGCAGACACGCCTTGGGCGGGGTCGAAGGGCGTGTGGGTCGCCTTGTCCTTGGCGAACTCCACGCCGGTGAGCAGGCCCTTGCCGCGCACTGCGCTGACGATAGGCGAATCCATTAGGGGCTGCATCTTCTCCAGCATCAGGTCGCCCATCTGCGCGCAGCGAGTGACCAAATCGTGGTCCTGAATGTAGTTCTGCACGGCGAGGGCAATGGCGCAGGAGAGCGGATTGCCTCCGTACGTGTGGCCATGGACATAGTGGTTTTGCTTTTTGTAGATCCCGTCGTAGATCTCGTCGCGGACTAGGGTGGCGGCAATGGGCGTGTACCCGCTGGCGAGGCCCTTGCCAGTGGCTATGATATCTGGAATGGCGTCCCAGTGCTCAATGCCGAAATTGAGGCCCGTGCGTCCGTAGCCGGTGACCACTTCGTCGATGATCATCAGGATGTTGTAGCGGTCGCAGATCGCGCGGATGGTGGGAAAGTAGTCGGGCGGCGGCATCAGGCCGCAGCAAGAAGTGCCCGAGATCGGCTCGGCGATAAAGGCGGCGATGTACTCGCTGCCCTCCTGCTTGATAACCCGCTCCAGTTCTTCAGCGCAGGAGAGCGTACAGGCGGGTCGGTCTTGGCAGTACGGACAGTGATCCGGGTGGGGGAAGGTGATGTGCGGGAAGTCGTGCAGGTAGGGCACGTAGTCTTCGCGCCACGTGGAGCGGCCCGACATGGAAAGCGCGCCGATGGTGTTGCCGTGCCAGCTCTGCCAGCGGGTGATGACTTTGTACTTCTTCGGGTTGCCGGTTTCGACGTGGTACTTGCGGGCGATCTTGAGCGCGGACTCCGTGGCTTCGGACCCGCCGGAGATGAAGAACACGCGGTTGAGGTCGCCGGGAGCTATGGCGGCGATTTTGTCGGCGAGGTCGATTTGCGGCTGAGTGAGGAAGCGGGCGTAGGTAAAGCTGACCTTGTTCGCCTGCTCCCGCATGACCTCAGCTATCTCCGGGACACCGTGACCGATGGAGACCACGTGGACGCCAGCGCAGGCATCGAGGTACGCGCGGCCGTCTTCGGCGTAGAGATAGCAGTCTTTGCCGTGGGAAATCTGCGGCCAGTTGTCGGTAATGACGCGGTGAAAAATGCGGTCGCTAGTCATGAATCCGTCCTTTGTATGTAGTAGTGACAAGGCCCTGAAAGATACAAAGTCTCAAGAGGCCAGCATAGGGCGCGACCGATTTTGGCGGCTATTCGGGGTGCAACTCGCTCAATATGTCGATATGTTTCTCTACAAGCCATCTCATAACCGCTGAATAGCTGAATAGTATTTATGTGACAAATCCCTAGACAGGCACAATTTGGTATGGGATGCTTCGCTGCGCTCAGCATGACAAGTGCTAGCACTTCGCTTCTCAGTGTCATGCTGAGCGCAGCGGAGCGGAGTCGAAGCATCTCATACCTAGAGCCCCATGCAAAACGTCAGTGAGATAACAAATAGGTGATATTGCAAAAAAATTGTAGGCGAGTGCTGGCGGCGTGTTTGCTGTTGGCGGGCTCAGCACAGGCGGCGACCCTGAGCGGCTTTGTCACCGATACCGACAGCGGCGAAGCTCTGACCCGAGCAGTTGTCGCAGTCGAGGGACTTCAACTCGCGGCGGTCAGCAACAACAGCGGCTACTACGCGGTCGTGCAAGTGTCGGCTGGCACGCACGTGGTGAGTGCGTCGCACACAGGCTACCAGACTTGGCGAGACACGTTGCACTTTGGCGCGGACGAAGCCGTACGGCTCGACTTGACGCTGGTACCCGAGCCAGTGGACCTGGGCGAACAGGTCTCGGTGGAGGCCGAGCGCATCAGCCTCCGCGTCAAGCCTTTACAGCAGATGCCCGCCCTCGGCGAGGCCGATCTCTTGCGCGGCTTACAGCTACTGCCGGGCGTCCAAGCGGTTGCGGATATCAGCAGCGGCCTGTACGTGCGCGGCGGCGGCCCCGATCAGACGGCCATCTTGGTCGACCAAATCCCTCTGTACAATCCCTCCCATCTGTTCGGCCTCTTCTCGACCTTCAACCCAGACGCCATTAAGGAAGTCAATCTGTACAAGGGAGCCTACCCGGCGGCGTACGGCCGCACGCTCGGGGCAGTGCTCGACGTGAGCAACCGCGAGGGCAACCGCAAGCGCACCAGCGGACGCGGCGGCGTGAGCCTCATTTCGGGCCGCTTGCTCACCGAGGGACCAGTCGGACAGGGGTCGTGGATGCTGGCCGGCCGCCGCACCTACTTGGACGGCGTGTTTAGCGCCCTCCGCGCACGCGGAGAGGACATCCCGTTGAACTATTACTTTTACGATCTCAACGGCAGCATCAACCAGCGGCGGGGCGACGACTCCTACACCGCGACCGCGTACTGGGGCCAAGACGACCTGCGGATTGAGCTAGAAGACGACGAAGAGTCTTTCGTCGATATGCGCTGGGGCAACCGCGCCCTGACTGCGCGCTGGACGCGCGCGTTCTCGCCGGCCCTATTCGGCCACTTCACGGCCGCTGGCTCGTCGTACGAAAGCATCGTCGCGCTCCGTTTTCTCGACGCGCCCCTCCGCATCGCCAACAGCATCCGCGACCTGTCGCTCAAAGGCGACGTGGATTACTTCGCCAACCGCCATCACGCGCTTTCTTTGGGATTGCTGGCCACCCTATTCGAATTCCGCTTTGACCGGTCTTTCAACGAGCGGACCCAACTCGACTTGCGCCAAGAGCCAGTGCTGTTGGAAGGCTACGTGCAGGACGAGTGGCGGCCCGGGCCGACCACGCGGGTGCAGCTAGGCGGACGAGGGACGTACTTCAGCATAGGAGACCGCTGGCACTTCGCACCGAGGCTGTCCCTGAGTCAAGCGTTGAGTGACAAAATCCGCGTCAAAGCCGCCGGTGGGGTGTATCGCCAACACCTGCAACTGATAACCACCGAAGCCTTTAGCGGCGGCGATTTCTGGGTGCCGCTCGACAGCACTGTCGAGCCGGGGCGATCCTATCAGGCCGTCACCGGCGTCGAGTGGACCCCTTCGCCGCGCTATCAGCTATCCGTAGAGGTCTATTACACGGACCTCGCCAACCTAGTGACCGTGGATACCGAACTGCCCGACGACAACGAAGACACGCACTCGGAAGCCGTGTTCAAAAGCGGCGGCACGGGCTGGGCGAGGGGGGTCGAGGTCTTTCTACAACGGCGCACTGGCGCGCTCACCGGGTGGATTGGCTACGCACTCGGTTGGACGCGGCGGACGTTCCCCGAACTCAACGATGGCCGTCCCTTTCCCCCCAAGCACGACCGCCGCCACGACCTGTCTTTTGTCGCCTCCTACAAGATCGGCGCATGGCGGCTCGGCGCGAACCTAGCGTACGCCACTGGGCAGGCATTTACACCAGTTTCTGAGTCACCTGTCCAGCGCAACAGCGCCCGCCTGCAGCCCTATCACCGCCTCGATGTTAGCGCTAGTCGATCATTCGAGTTGTGGGGAACCGCCAGCGAGTTTTACGTGCAGATATTCAATGTGTACAGCCGCCGCAACGAGTGGTTTGTGCAGCTTGATTCGGTCGATCCCGAAGTCGATCCGCGCAAAATCAATCAATTGCCGATAATCCCCACGCTGGGCTTCAACTTCAATTTTTAGCAGCGAGACCGGATTCTGTGCGAGCTGTTTTGCAAAGGTGCAACTCCCTCAATATGTTTTTCTAACGTTTCTGGGAACGCCACTCATATTAGATCAACTGTTGCAAGATGCGACAATGTTGCAAATCAGCCCATCTCGCCAGATTTTCCAATAAACCATTCCATAACCCACATAATGTCCAAAGAGTTGGCTTCTTTCTCCGCTCCTTCAGCACTATTTGACCGTTGCATTGTGCGTCACCGTGGAATTTCCCCATCCCCACGTCTCGATCATGTAATATCCTTGTATATAAAGGACTTATCCGTTTGCCGACGACTCGGCACAGATTGTGCTAAATTAACGTGTCACGTTTTTCTACATCCCAATTTCAAGTAGGTTTGAGCAAAGTATGACAGAGATTCGCAAGACCGCGCAAAAAGGGCGGAGCGGCTTACGGGTGCTGGCGGTCGTGTGGCTGCTGGCGGCGGGCGCGGCACAGGCGGCGACCCTGAGCGGCTTTGTCACCGACGCCGACAACGGCGAAGCCCTGATCTTGGCAGTCGTCGTAGTGGAGGAGCTTCAGCTCGGAGCGACCAGCAACAACAGCGGCTACTACGCAGTCAAGCAAGTGCCGGCTGGCACGCACGTGGTGAACACGTCGCACATCGGCTACCAGACCCGGTGGGACACGCTGAGTTTTAGCGCCGACGAGGCCGTGCGGTTCGACGTGGCGCTAGTGCCCAAGCCGGTAGATATTGGCGAAGAGGTCGTGGTGGAGGCCGAGCGCAGCGAAGAGCTGGAGCAGGCCACCCAGAGCAGTTTTATCGCCCTGCAGGTCGAGCCGTTGCAGCAAATGCCGGCCGTCGGCGAGGCCGATCTCCTCCGCAGCTTGCAACTGCTGCCGGGCATCCAGTCGGCGTCGGATGTCAGCAGCGGCCTGTACGTGCGCGGCGGCGGCCCCGACCAGACGGCCATCCTCCTCGACCACATCCCCCTGTACAATCCCTCCCACCTCTTCGGCTTCTTCTCGACCTTCAACCCAGACGCCATCAAGGACGTCCAGCTCTACAAGGGAGCCTACCCAGCGGCGTACGGCCGCACGCTCGGGGCGGTGCTCGACGTGAGCAACCGCGAGGGCAACCGACAGCGCTTCAGCGGTCGGGGCGGCATCAGCCTGATCGCGAGCCGCTTGCTGGCCGAAGGGCCGGTGGGGCAAGGCTCGTGGATGATGGCCGGCCGCCGCACTTACCTAGAACCCGTGCTCAGCGCCGTCCGCTCTTTCGATATAGACATCCCCTTGAACTATTACTTCTACGACTTCAACGGCAAAGTCAACCAGCGGTGGGGCGACGACACCTTCACCGTGAGCACGTACTGGGGCCAAGACGATCTGCGGGTGGATATAGAAGAAGAGAACGAATCCTTCGCCGATTTGCGCTGGGGCAACCGCGCCCTGACCGCGCGCTGGACGCGGGTGTTTTCGCCAACCCTTTTTGGGCACTTCATGGCGGCCGGCTCGTCGTACGAAAACATCCTCTCGTTTAGTTTCTTCGACACGCCGTTCAGCGTTACCAACAGCATCCGCGATTGGTCGCTCAAGGGCGACGTGGATTACTTCGCCAACCGCGACCACACTCTCACCTTAGGCTTTCTAACTACCCTGTTCGAGTTCGACTATTCCCAGTCCTTCAACCAAGAAGAAGAGTCCTTGTACCAGAAGTCGGTGTTGGCTTCGGCCTACGTCCAAGACGAGTGGCAGGCCGGGCCCACCACGCGGCTGCGGCTCGGGGGACGAGGCACGTATTTCAGCGTTGGGGATCGCCTGCACTTTGCGCCGAGGCTGTCCCTCAGCCGCGCCCTCAGCGAAAACATCCGCGTCAAGGCCGCCGCGGGGATGTACCGCCAGTACCTGCAATTGATCACCACCGAAACCTTCAGCGGCGGCGATTTCTGGGTGCCGCTCGACGACACCGTCGAGCCGGGCCGCTCTTATCAGGGGGTGATAGGCACTGAGTGGGACCCGTCGCGGCGCTACCAACTCTCCGTGGAGGCCTACTACACCGACTTGGCCAATCTGGTGGTGCTGGACAACGCGGTGGCCGTCGATAGCGAAGACACGCGCTCGGATGGCATATTCAAAAGTGGGGGCAGCGGCTGGGCCAGTGGAGTAGAAGTCTTTTTGCAGCGGCGCACCGGAGCACTCACCGGCTGGATAGGCTATACGTTGGGCTGGACGCGGCGCACCTTCCCCGAACTAAACAGAGGACGAGCCTTCCCCCCCAAGTACGACCGCCGCCACGATCTGTCTTTTGTGGTCTCGTACAACTTGGGAAAATGGCGTCTTGGCTCAAACTTAGTGTACGCCACTGGACAGGCCTTCACTCCGGCCTCGGCCCGCTATTCGCTGCGTCAGCCAACCACAGGAAAGGTAGAAGACTACGTGCTAGCAGCCGAGCGCAACAGCGCCCGCCTGCTGCCCTATCACCGTCTCGATGCAAGCGCCAGCCGCAAGTTTGGGCTGTGGGGTCTTGACGTCGAGTTCTACTTGCAAATTTTCAATCTCTACAGCCGACTCAACGAGTGGTTCGTGCAGTTCAACACGAACAATCCCGAGACCGAGCCGGAGGTGATCAAGCAATTGCCCATCGTGCCGACGCTGGGTTTCAATTTTTCGTTTTAAGGAGAAAGTCGTGCGCTATTTTCTCATCGCCCTGTGCCTGACGGCCTGCGCTGCCGAGCGCCAGCCGGGCGATCTTTTCGGCTCGGTAGAAGAAGGTAACGAGCTGGTGGTGGACGGGATTCTGCTAGTTGATCAGACCCTGCCCGAATTGTTCGTGCGCCGCACCTTGCCCCCCGGCCAATTCTACAGTCAGGATGCAGCGGGAGTACTTGACGCCCAAGTTCGCGTCTTCCAAGGGGACCAGATCTTCGAGTACGCACCCGACCCGACCACACCCGGCCGCTATCTGCCGCCATCAGAGCCCCCCCAAGTGGAACCCCTGACCGAGTACCGGCTAGAAGTAGAAGTCGAGGGCAAGACGGTCCGGGCGAGCACCACCACGCCAGAGCGAATGCGGGTGCAGCAGATGGTCTTATTGGACGAAGACACCCAAAAAATCATGCGAACCCTCAAGTCATTTGCCGAGGTTGGAGACGAGGTGTACACGGCACCGGAGAATCAGCTTACTCATCTGGAGGGCATAATCGAACTCCACTTGGAAAAGGCGGGGGAAGCGTACCAAGCGGCCCTCTTCACCTTGGAAGAGGACGCGCAATTGCTCGACGAGGATTTCCCAGAGATATACGACCGGACCCCGGAGGACTTGCGGGCCAACCAATCGCCCCCCTTCGCCGCCAGCGATGGAATCGTGCGCTGGCCGTGGTTCGCCGTGGTTTATACTGGACGTTCGCTAATAAAGGTGTACGCAGTCGATCACAACTGGTTCGAGTACGCCCGCTCTAGCCCCGACCAGCAGGAAAACCAAGGCGGCTTTGGAGGGCTGGCCGGCGAAAATTTCGAGCGGCCGTTTTTCCAGGTAGAGGGAGGCATCGGGCTATTTGTGTCGGCGTCGGTGGATTCGGTGGGATTCGTCGTCCTGCCGCGATAGGCCGAATTGTCTGATTGACTAGCGAGGTACCTCTATGCAGACGGCGAAACTGTTCAACATCGGACGCAGCCAAGCGGTGAGGCTGCCGAAGGAGTTTCGTTTCAGCGGAGACGATATTTACATCAAGAAATACCAAGGCGTTGTTATGCTCTTGCCCAAAGAATCTCCTTGGACCTCGCTCATGGACAGCCTAGACCGCTTCTCCAGCGATTTTATGAACTGATGTTACGCATCGTCCTGCCCGTGTGCTAGCATTGGCAGGTATAGAGATGCTTCGACTCCGCTTCGCTCCGCTCAGCATGACATGGGTAGCAAAACATCAGCCCCTGTCATGCTGAGCGAAGCGAAGCATCTCATACCTAGGGCCCGTGCGTAACATCAGTTATGAACGAAAGAAACCAGCCCAATCAGCAGGAGAGAGCGTCTCTGTGATCGATTTCCTGCTCGACGCCGATACCTGCATCTGTTTCATCAAGACGCCTCTTGCCTTCACATTACTGAATATGTTAGCAAAAGTCGGTCCTCTACGACCTCCGACTCGAGTGTCTGGCCAGACATCTGAAATCGTCGGAGCATAGAGCGGCCGCAGTTGACAAAAGCCTCCTGTTCAAAGAGACCTTCAGGTATAGGTAATGCACATTCTTGCGCTCCGGTCTTCTTAGATCCATCGATGGAGAGAACAACATAGACTGATCTATGTTTGCATCTCTCGATAGCCCTTAGAAGACGCTCAAGGGTGAATGTCTGAGCACCGTAGAGGATGGCCTGGGTATGGAGGTATGGAGGATCGCAGTAGACTAGGTCGCCCGGTCTGGCTTGCTCCATAGCTTCTTCAAAGTCTAAATTAAGGAACTGGGTATTTCGAACTCTAGATCTCCAAAGGTCCACCCTCGCCGAAAAGGAATCGGGAGTGATGGGAGTGTGGACACCGCAGGGAGTGCTCATGTGGCCGTTTGTTGTGAAGCGGACGACACCACCGTAGCACGCGCGGCTGAGAAAAACAAGGTCCGCTGCATTCGGATTCCTGTTGTAAGACGCTTTAATGGCCTCGTAGCCTTCAACCTTTTTATTTTGGGCACAGCGATACCATCGCGTCTTGTACCACTGCTTCAGGCGTTCAGGATCACTCTTGAGTGCTTCGAAGATCCCGATCAAAGGGGCAAGCGCGTCGGAGGCCACTGCATCCTCTGGAGCTAGCGTCGCAAGGACACTACCCGTACCGAGAAACGGCTCGAAATAGGTGCCGAACTGATTCGGGAAATACCCGATTATCTCATGTGCGAACCGTTGCTTGTTTCCGACCCACTTCAGGAGTTGCGTCTTAAATGGGTGCGAGCGGCTCACTTGACCGACTGCTTTGTGGAATAGCCCCAACTGCATCTACTGCCGTCTTCCGAAAGGTAAAAGAATGGATGATAAATATATCCTATTTTGGGATATTGTCAAGACGAATACCACCCTAGCAAGAAAATTGCTACTACTAATTCAATGAGCCAACGCGATGGGGGAGCAGGGAGAACGAAACCACGAATATGTAGCCTTGCGTTCATTACTCCGAGCGATTCGCAAGGAGGCTGGAGTAAGTCAGACTGAATTGGCGACACGTTTGGGGGTGCCTCAGTCATTTGTCAGCAAGGTAGAATCCGGCGAGCGTCGCATTGACATCGTCGAATTGCGCAGAATATGTGTTGCCCTAGAGTGCTCGCTTGGGCATGTGATTGCGTTGTTTGAACGGAACCTCGATAGAATAAAGGAGACGAATTGAAGGCAGACGCTCGATTCAGCAACTTGGATCCCGTATTCTGGGCAAACGTGCGGTCTATCAGTGAGACACTGCGCTATACTGAGAGGCCCATAAAGAAGATTCGCGTCTATTCGCCGGGCGACATGATCCATGTTATGGAGACTCTTGGATTGGAGTGGGAACATTTGGCCGATCAAAGCGGAAATATTACTACATTCGCGGAGCAACTCCAAGACTATTTCGAACACCGTGCTGAGGTACTGAATACATACGTCGAACCACGGCTAATGGATGCCAACCGGGCTCGCGACACGTTCGAGCAGCTCCGATCGCAACTCTCACCAAAATGTCCATTACCAATGAACAAGCAGAAGGGTTCCATGAGGGCGCACAACTTCTTGACGTGTATCGTTAACATGCTCGTCGAGGATGGGATCAAAGGCCTGCCTTGTGACTACGATCCTCGACGACTCACGACACTGACGCAAGGAGCAAAGCCAGCCCGTACTCTGTCCCGCCGCCTCGACGGCTGCTTCCCCGAGACAGTCAATCCGATCGCCGCATGGGAGATCAAGGAATACTACTACACAACCACGTTCGGCAGCCGAGTCGCAGACGGAGTCTATGAAACTCTGCTTGATGGATACGAGATTGCGGAGGCTCGTGAGAGTCTAGGGGTTGACGTTCAGCACCTTTTGATAGTGGACGCCTATGGTACATGGTGGGACTTGGGGAGATCATACCTTTGTAGGATCATCGACATGCTTCACATGGGCTATGTAGATGAGGTGCTTTTCGGCTACGAGACAGTTGAGCGACTGCCGGAAATCGTAGAAGACTGGGTTGCCACATATAAATCACGTACTAAATAGCCAGCAACCCTTCGACACTTAGGGTAATCGCTCCTGTCCTTATCCGTGCAATATCACATGGAAGAGGGTATCGAGCTATTCGGCTCAGCGTCGGTGGATTCGGTGGGATTCGTCGTTTTGCCGCAACCGTAGTGCGCGGCGATTATACCTCTAACAAGGACCAAGCACATGTGGACCAAAGCGCAACAACAGGCATTTGCAGAGCGAGGCTACTTCATTGCCAGCGACGCCGTCAGTCCGGATATGGTGGAGGAACTGCGCCAAGCGGCGCGGCGTGTAAAGGCTCGCATACGCGCCGGTGAATTGGACTTGTACACCGACTATCGGGGCGAGGGCGAGCCGTATCACTTCTCCGGCCTAATCGCGCCGCAATACGGCGAGCCTATTTTCGCCCAGTACTTGGCCTCAGAGCCTTTGCTCGCCTACGTCCGAGCGCAGATCGGCAGCGAGTTGCGCTTCGGTTCTCTTTCCATGTTTACCAATCCGCAAAACCAAGCGTTCAACGTGCCTTGGCACCGCGACGACGGCCTCGTGTTTGACAAGGACGAAGCCACCGAACTGGCCTACTTGCAGGAACCGCGCACGGAGTGCCGCTGGGAGCTAGCGCTCGTAGACGACTCGGCACTTGGCGTAATTCCGGGCAGCCAGAATCGCTACCGCACCCATCGGGAATGGGAAACTATGAGCAACAGCCGGGCCGAGGACTTGCCCGGGGCTGAGACAATCCACTTGCGGGCCGGGGAAACCGTTTTCTGGAACGGCAACATCATTCACCGAGCCTGCCACCAGCCGGGTCGCGAGCGGCTGACCTTAATCGCCTCCTATAAGGCATACCGCGCAGACGAGCCTTCCCAAGACATAGGACGCTTCCAGTTCCTGCTCGACGACGCAGTGCGCGCTAGTTTGCCCGCAGCTATGCACGAGTACTACGATCGCTGGAAAACCCTCCAACGCACCTGAAATTTACTCCTCGCCCTGCGGCCTCCTGCCCGCCAGATCCCGATCCATCAGAAAGCCGGATAGCTGTGGTTGGTAATCGTCTTGATGGAGGGGGCCTCGTAGCATCGCCTCTATGCGCCGGGGTGGTCTGCTGCGGCCAAGCAGGCAACCCAAATGGACTTTCGGGCTGCTAGGTTGACAATATCTATACCCTGCGATACTGTCAACTTGACGGCAGACTCCCGGAGCTAAAAATGGACAATCAAAAGACCATCTATGCGGATTATCAGGCGACTACGCCAGTTGATCCACAGGTTTTGGCAAAGATGGCCCCCTGTTGGAGCGAGTCGTTCGGCAATCCTCACTCAAGCGATCATGTCGTCGGGTGGCGAGCCAACACAGCAGTTGAGGAGGCAGCCTCGTCCGTAGCGGCGTTGATAGGAGCCGACGCCGATAAAGTCATCTTTACCTCCGGTGCCACGGAAGCTAACAACTTCGCGTTGTTCGGTCTTGCTCGGCGTGCGCCGGTGGGCCGTCGGCGTATCCTCGTCAGCGCAATCGAGCACAAGTGCGTCTTGGGTGCCGCACGGGCACTATCTGAGCGTGAAGAATTCACCGTCGAGGTCATCCCAGTGGACGGGGAAGGAGTGGTCGACTTCGATGCGTTGGAGGAACGCTTAGACGAAAGTGTTCTCCTGCTTTCTGTAATGGCGGTGAACAACGAAGTTGGAACCATTCAGGACATTCCGCGGATTGCTAAACTGCTCGCGTCCCACGGCATACTATTTCATTGTGATGCAGCGCAAGCGCCCTGTGCCATGGACGTGAGTGATCTTGCCACACATGTCGACCTGATAAGCCTTTCGGGCCACAAGATGTATGGTCCCCAAGGCATTGGCGCACTGTGCTTTCGCCGCGATCTCAAAGAGTCGCTTGAGCCCTTGATTTATGGTGGCGGGCAGCAAGAAGGTCTGCGTTCCGGTACCGTTCCGATGCCACTTTGCGTCGGCATGGCAGCGGCAGCCGAGATTGTTGCCGGTGACGAAGCGGAAGAGGAACGCAAGCGGGTCGCTCGCCAACGCGATACATTTATTTGCCTGCTACAAGGTGGGGATTTCCCGATTAACATAAATGGAATGGTCGGAGAGCAGCGCCATCCAGGCAATGCCAATATCTGCTTTGACGGCTTCCAGGCAGAGGACATCCTTGGCGTCCTTCAGCCGAGGCTTGCTGCGTCTACCGGCGCTGCGTGTGCGTCAGGCATTCCCGAGCCATCACACGTGCTTCGTGCACTCGGTCTGACCACAGCGAAAAGCGACGCTTCCATCCGCTTTAGTTTTGGCCGATTTACCTCTTTTGAGGATATTGAGAGTGCGGCACACCTAGTTGGGGAAGTACTTGCCACTCTTTCTATGGAGAACGCATCCCGACCAAAATGACCGCTCAATGCACCCCCTAGGTACAGAGCTTATCTACCTTGCCTTATGCTGGCGCAACGAGTGGTTCATATTTAATCTGGGAGAAACAAAAATGGAGACAGAATGCATTCTTAGCGACTATCTTGGACAGGCCATGGAAGTTGCGGTTTACGACAAGTTGGATGACGGCACCTTCGCGGGGCGGATCCCACCATGCAAAGGTGTTCTCGCTTTTGGGACCACGCTGAAAGAATGTGAACGTTTATTGCGCTCCACTTTGGAGGACTGGTTGCTCCTCGGTTTGAGACTCGGGCATACTCTACCAGTTCTTTCGGGGATCAATTTAAATAAGGAACCAGCTCGTGAGCCGTTGGGTGCCATGTAAGCGCATTCTTTTTATTCGGCGCTTGCGTGGCCTTGGCTTCGACGGACCCTTCTCGGGTTCACGACATCAGTTCATGCTCCGTGGGAATCATCGACTAGCCATCCCGTCGAACGACGAATACTCAGTTCCGCAGCTTCGTATGATGATTCGCGAAGTGGAAGACATAATTGAACGTAGGATAACCTTAGACGAATGGAGTCGTCTATAGCAGCTATGGGAACCCGGTCAGAGGTGATCAAGCAATTGCCCATCACGCCGACGCTGGGCTTCCGGTTTTTTCTCGACGACGAAGTGCGTGCCAGCTTGCCCACAGGCTTGCACGTCTATACGACCGCTGGAAATCCCTCCAACACACCTGAAATTTACTCCTCGCCCTGCGGCCTCCTGCCCGCCAGATCCCGATCCATCAGAAAGAGGCCGTCGCGGCTTTCGATAATCAGTTCCATGTCGCTGACGATATTGCGGACGATGGCCTCCTCCTCCACCTGCTCGTTGACAAACCACTGCATAAAGGTGTGCGTGGCGTGGTCGCCCTCGGCTAGGGCCTCATTTACTACCGCGTAGATTCGCTTGCTCAAAGCCCGCTCGCCTTCCAAGGCGAACTTGAAGGCGTCCAGCGGCGAGTCCCACTCGCTGTGTGGCTCAGCTATGGCCTGCAAGCGCACGCGGCCATCGCGGTCGTTGATGAAGGCGTAAACCTTTTCCGCGTGCATCAGTTCTTCTTGGTACTGGATCTTCATCCAGTGGGCAAAGCCATTGAGCTCGAGATCCTCGAAATAAGCCGCTAACGACAGGTACGTATAGGCCGAGGAAAACTCGGAATTGAGTTGATCGTTGAGTGCCTGTTGTAATTTTTCACTTAGCATCTTCCCCTCCTTGATTAGCGATTCTCAGTCGCCTGTTTGAGTACCCGGCTGCGCTCGTACAATTCGGCTAAGTCCATTTCTCTGAGAAACACCAAGCCCCGCGTGGCGCGAATTAGGGGGCTGGGGTGCTCTTGAAACCACTCGCGGCCGAGGCACGTTTTGATTTTCTGGTACTGCTCCACCTGCACCCGGCGCGCCAGCTCGGAGAACGGGCCGTCGTGCTCGTAGCTGGGGAACGAAGCGTCGCGCTGAGAAATAAAATTACTCATAAACGCGCTCTGCATCACCGAGAGCATGTTGAGCGAAACCGGCACGAAAATGTTGGCCTCACTCGGATCGAAGCGATACCACACATTGCGATAGCCCCAAACCTTGATAGGCGCGTCTTTGCGCTGCCGCTCGTAGCGGCGCAGGGCCTCGGTGACGGCCTGCAACACCTTGTAGTGCGTGTCCGGGCCACTGGCCTCCGGGTCCAGCGCCACGCTGACCACATCGGGCGCGACTTCTTCAAGCAGCGCGAGCACAGGCAGCACGTCGCCTTCCACCGTCGGATCCTCGGTGAAGAGGTCGCCTGTGTAAAACCCGAGGCGCAAGTGCTTGACGCTGGTGCAGTCCCACCCGAGATAGCCCCACGTGCATTCAGCCTCCCATTCTCTACACAAGCCCTTGAGGGTCTGGACTTGGGGGGCGTCCTTTTGGCCGGGATAGCGGCTGGCAAAATAAGCATATAACTCGGCCAGCAGTGCCTCAATGCCCTCGTGGTCCTCGACGCCATACAGCGCGACGAGGTTCCGCAAAAAGCGCCGCGCCATCCCTTCGTCGCACATCCTCGGGTCGTCCGCTGCTACTCCGTCGAGATACAGCCAAACATCGCGGTTGCGGCCGTGCTCGTAGCTCGGCGCAAAATAGCCTTCGGCCAGCAGCGCGGCGCACTCGTCAGTGGGCAAAAAGCGCCGCAACCGCTCGATGTGATCCTCGATAAAGCGGTTGGTCACCGCGGTGAAGCCGCCGGTGAAGCAGACGAAGTAATGCACATTCGTGGCGTCGCGCACGTGGCGGACGATATAGGGCAGATAGCCCAGCATCAGGTCGTCGTGGTGCGGCTCGGTGTGGAGGAAGCGCGTGGCGGCAAGGGTCTGGCAACCCCGCTCAATTTTGCCGATCAAGCGGTCGCGCACCGTGCGCGTCAAGGTCTCGACTGATTCGGCGCGGCGCTGCAAAAGCACCGCACCTAGCTCGTCTTGCACCAACTCTTCCTCGGTCAAATCGACGACCTTCTTGCCCAACTTGTCGGCCAGTTCGACGACGATTTTTTCCACCGCTTCATCGTCAATGGCTTCCTGCTGCTGCAAAAGCACCCGCTGCCGCACCCGCAGCAACTTGGCCGCGCCGCGCGTGATGTAAAACCGCGCGCGTGGCAGGCGGTGAAGGACCGAAGCCGGATAGCGCACATCGGCCGCTTCCTCGATGGCGGCGGCGACAATCCCCGCCTTGGCCTCGCCCGCGGCGATAATTATGGCGCAGGCATCGGAACGGGCGGCGATGGTGCCGAGGCCAATGGTAATGACCAATCGCTTGCGCGCCACCTCCATGCCGCCGAGGTCAGCGGCCGCGGCCGCTTGCGTCTCGTAGTTGACCTCGGTCAACCGCGTGGTCGAGAAGTGGTCTGAGCCGCGCACGTTGAAGCCTATGTGCCCGTCCGGGCCAATGCCGCCCAAAAAGAAACCAATGCCGCCAAGGGTGCGGATCCGCTCCTCGTATTCCAAGCACCACTGGTCGATCCTTTGCAGCGCGTCTTGCTGGACTTGCTCCAACAGGGTGCGCGCGGGCCGGTGGCGCAGCGACAAGTCAACCGCGCCATCGGGCCACACCTCGGCGAGAGTCTGGCCGGGCCGCAAGCCGATCTCCGCACAATTGATCAGCAGAGCCTTGGCCGGGTCGAGCCCAAAGCCGTCGATGTAGAAGCGGTTTACATAGCTGTAGAAGCTGTTGTCCTGCTGGGGGTCTATTGGATAGAACTCGTCAATCTGCACGAAGTGCAAGCCGCGCAGGTCCGGTTTGCGCGCCGGACTGACGCCGGTCTCTGCGAGCGTACGCTGGATCTCAGCTTCGTCCCAATGCCGCATCAGTTGCTCGACCCAGCGGATGAAGTACTGCGGAGTCTTGCCCGTCGGCAGCGAGATCACGCCTTCGGGATGCTCCTGCACCCATTCGATGAAGCGCATCGCCGCCAGCTTGCCCAGCCCCGGGAAGTTGTCCACCACAATGGTTTTGATCTTTTCAGTCGGCGGATAGAGGGCGTCGAAGGGAGAGGCGGCTACGGCGCGGCGCTCGACGGTAGTGAGGTCTTCGGTGTGTGCCATTTTGGGGAGAGGGGATGGGAAGTGGGAGGGGATGGAGTCTAAAGTACTACCACAATACCACAAAGAGTAGGGTACTTGCCACTACTAAATAAACTCCGATCCACAGGCCGGGGCGCAAGTACCAGCGCGGACCATCTTTTCCTACGGCAAAGGGATACTCCGGCCGGATCGGGGCTTCCACTAGCGTCTTTTGCAGCCAAGTGCCCTCTAAGGCAGCAAGCCGTTGCCCCATGTGCTGCCGCAGGGAAGCGGGGTCTTCGTGGCGAACGTAAATCAGCCCGCGCAACTCTTCGTCGCGCACCGGACCGCGCCGCCAGTTGATCACCTTTGAAGCGATGAGCATACTCAGCGCGGGCAGCACCAAGTTCCACAGGTAGGTCCACCAAGTATTCTGGTACCACACCGGCAGCGCCCATTCGTTGAAATCAGCCAAAATCGCCGACATCCCATAGCCCAACCCCACCAGCAAACCGACGATCCCCGTTTGGCGATGCACCCGCGTGAAAACGCCCATCAACATCACCGTCATCAGCGGCACGGCAATGGCCCCGGCCAGCCGCAGGTAGAACAGCAGCATGCCCTTCTCGCCCAAAAAGGGCACATAGACAAAGCCTAGCGCCAGAATGATCGGCACTGATATCCGGCCCACTTTAGTGTAGTGCGCGTCCGTGCCGTTTTTGACGATGAAGCGCGCGTACACGTCGCGCACAAAAAGCGAGGAAATGCCAATGCCAATCGAATCAAAAGTCGAATACCCGGCCGCCACCAAGCCAGCGACCACCAAGCCGACCAATCCCGCCGGCAGGTACGCCTCAATCATCAGCGGATAGGCCCTGTCAACGATCTCCAAGCCGGGAAATTGCGCCCGCGCCATCGGTCCCAAGCTGACGTTAAAAAACAGACAAATCGCCGTGGCGATGCTGGCCACCAACACCGCCATCTTGAAATCCCACTCCGAGCGCGCACCCAAGAAGCGAATGGCCTCGTACTGGTTGATAATCGCATACGTAGTCAACACCACCAAGAAGCCGAAGATCACCACCAGTGCGGGCACGCCATCGGGCGAATAACCCCCTACCTTCAGCAGCGCATCCGCCAGCCCTTCCTCGGCCGCCTCCAGCCGCGTCGCCACCCCCTCCCAACCGCCTAGGCCCGAATACGCGAATCCCCACAGGACGAACGAAGCCACGATCATCGTCGTGCTTTGCAGGGCGTCGGTCAGGACTCCGGCCCGCAGACCACCGCGCACGATGTAGAGCACCGAGCTGATGGCCACGCCCACCACCACAAACCAGCACGTCGTCGCTTCAATGTCAGCGACGATGTGCAACACCAAGTACATAGAAAAGAAAATGTTGCCCAGCACGTTGGTCCGCGACTGGACATTGATCAAGACCGCCAGCAGCCGCACGGACGGACCGAAGCGGAACTCCAGCCACTCGGCGTTGGTAAAAACCCCCGAGCGGTACATCGGCACGATGACGAAGAAGCTGAGCACGGTCCACCCCACGGCAATCCCCAGCCACCACTGCGCCAACTGCGACAATCCGAGGTTATAGGACCCGCCGACAATGCCGACGTAATCGCCACTATCAACGGCCGTGCCAAACGCCGACAGCCCGATCACCCACCAGGGCATGGACTTGGCCGCGAGGTACCAATCGAAACTCTCGCCCTTGTTGCGGAAGGCAATCAGGCTATAGGCGACGATGCCGCCGTTGAGCACTACCACGACGGCCCAGTCTAAGGCGGTCATCTAGCAATCCGGAATGATTTGAATGATTCTAGATGTGGATCGTCTCGTGCATCCTATTCTGTGTCTATCTGCGTCCATCTGCGGATTATCTTGTACGCGATGTAGGATTGCTATCGCATCACGGAGCCGGTAGGTGGTATCCGTCCTTGCCGACTGTTATCTTGGCCAAGATGCCGGGGTTTTCCGGCGGCGCGCCCCCGCCGTAGGTGACGTAGAGCGTCTTGCTTTCCTCGCCGCGGCCAAACGCCACATTGGTCGGAACTACGGGCGTGGGAATATAGCCCAGTTCCTCACCACTGGGCGCATACACCACAATGCCCGGGCGCGTCACATCGCGCACCGCCACGTACAGATTGCCCTCCGCATCGACGACTAGGCCGTCCGGTCCGTCTTCGGGATAGTAATCGACTAGCACCTCGCGGAAGGTAGCCGTGCCGTCGGGATGCAGGTCGTACGCCAACAGCGCCATCCGGCCCTTGTGTGCGGGCATGTCTAGCAATTGGAATATCCCCGTATTGCCGTTGTCATTGCTCACCACGTAGAGCGACTGCTGGTCCGGGGACACGCAAACGCCGTTGGGCTTGCCGGCGTCGGTGATGATCCGCTCAATGGTGCCGTCCGGGTCAATGCGATAGACCGCCATCACCGGCTGGTCGATCGGCTCGTGCCCTAGGTAGCGGGGATCGCTAAAGTAGATGCGGCCCTTTTCGTCGATGGAAATGTCGTTGGGGGCGTTGAAGGGGCGGCCCTCGTACAGTCCGGCGATGATCTCGGTCTTGCCGGTTGTAAGGTCCGTGCGCGTCACGCGCCGCCCCCCGAAATCCGCTCCTTCAGCAGCGATCAGCCGACCCATTGCGTCGAACTTGAGGCCGTTGGACATGCCGCTGGGCGAGCGGAAGATCGCGGTCTGGCCGGTCTGGGGATCGTAACGCCAGATGTGCCCGGCCTGCATCCCCGATTCCATGGAAAAGGTAATGTCGCTGAAGTAAACCGAGCCATCGAAGGCCACGGCCGGCCCTTCGGAAAAGAACGCGCCGTCGAAGAGCACTTCGAGCTTGGCACCTGCGGGTATAATCGACGGATCGCCCGTCGGCTCTTGGGCGAAAGCCGTGCTGGCCACCAAGACCAGCGCGATTGTGGCGAGACGTTGCATCATGGTATCTCTCCTTGGATTTGGATTATGTGAAAATGTAGGGGGCGGTTTCAAACCGCCCCCTACCGATTCGGCGCAGATGCGTAACATCAGTTGGTCAGGAAAACACCGCATCGTACAGCCGCCGGACGCCTTGGCAATGCCCCTCCAAGACCGTCTCCAGCGGCTCGTCCAGTTCCAACAGTTCAGTTAGGATTTGACGGTCCTCTTCCTCTTCGGGCACCGCGTACACCGGCTGGGCGTCCTCAATCTGCAGCAAGTTCTCTAGCTGTCGCAAAAAGCGGTAGGCCTCCTTTAGGGTCTGGGCGTCCGCTGGCACAAGCAATTCGGCCCGGCGCAGGCGCTCAATCGCCGTCAGGGTATTGTGGGCGCGAATCTGGGGATGAGTATGGCCGTTGAGTAGCTGCAAGCACTGGACGATGAATTCGATGTCGCGGATGCCGCCAGGCTGTAGCTTGATATTGTTGTCGCCGGCTCTACTCGCTATTTCGGCTTCAATGCGTTGCTTGACGCGGGCAATCTCTTGGCGCGGGTCGTCCGCGAAATGGCCCGGAAAGACAAAAGGGACCAGCATTTGGCGAAAGCGCTGCCACACTTGAGTTGAACCAGCGGCGCGGCGGGCCTTAATCAGCATCTGGCGCTCCCACAACTCGCCCCGTTCCTCGTAATAACTCAAGTAGCTGGCCAAGGGTCTAACTAAGGCTCCATCGATTCCGTCGGGCCGCAGCCGCATGTCAACGCGATAAAAAAATCCCTCCCCGGTCATCGCGGTCAACAACTGGATAAGCCGTTCGCCCAAGCGCCGAAAAAACTGGCCGTTATCTACTGAATAGCCGCCGCGCGGGGCGCGCGTTTCGCCTTCTTCGTCGTAAATGAACAACAAATCGATATCCGAGCTGTAGTTGAGCTCTTGGCCGCCGTACTTGCCCAAGCCCACCACGCAAAACTTGGCCGGCCGGCCGCACCCGTCCTGCGGCCGGCCCCAGCGCGGCAGCAACTCTTCCCAAGCCCACTTTAGGGCCTGATCTACAATCGCGTCGGCTAAATCGGCCAATTCGCGGCCGACCTGCCGCACGTCTTTCATTCCCAGCACTTGGGCCGCGCCCAACCGCAGCAACTCGCGCCGCTGGAATCGGTACAAGTCCGCGAGGGGATCGTCGCTATCCGTCTCTTCGATTAGGGCGCGGCGGAGGGCAGACAGGGCCAGCGGCTGGCTCAGGTGAGCCGTCTCGACCAGCAGCCAATAGAGGTGCGCCGGGTCGCGCATCAAGGCATCGGTTAAAAAGCCGCTGTAGCCCAAAATCTGCGCCAATTGCTGCCCCAAGATAGGAGTGTCGTTGGTCCGGTGATGCAGCGCCGTAATCCCGCCCGCTCTCTGCAAAAACCGCTCCAACCGCCGCAGTGATTGGTCGGGCTGGACGGACTGGCTCACCGCCGCCAATAGCGACACTGGGGGATCTAAGGCGTAAACTGGCCCCGCCAGATCGACCAATAGGTCTAGCCGTTGCAGGGCTTGATAGGGCTGGTCAAAGCCCAATTGCGCTAGGGTATGGCACGCTGGCCCGGTCGCTTCTTCATAGACCCGATGGGCTAGACGCATACTCTCTTGGAACGCAGGCATCAAGCGCCTCCTTTAATGCTCACGCCCTCGGCGGCCACGGGTCCAGACAGGCTCCGGTCGGCCGCGGCCCAGTCGGTCGCCAGCGGAATGCATCATACGACTGGTATTCCAAATCCAGCCACGGCGTTTCCAGCCGCTTGTAGCCCTCGTAGCGCGAGGTCAGCGCCGCTTCGAGGATGCCGCTGGTCAGCAGTGTGCGCTCGACCGGGTACTGGGCCTCGCCGCTCAGGAACATCTCTTCGACGTTGAGCGACAGATAGCTAAAATGCGCGTACGCCCCTTCTAGCCCGCCGTGCCCTTGGGCGTGGAATTCGCAGGCTTGCACTTGGCCACCGACCCGCGCCGCGTACGCCAAATCGTGGACGTAGCCGTTGAGCATCAGCACGGCCCCCCGCAAGCCGTCGCTGTATTCTACGACAAAAAGCGCCGGATTTTGGCAGTGTTCCTCCATCGTCCCCTCGGGCTTGTCGACAATAGTCGCGCAGGCGACCTCTGCTAGTTCCCGCGACCACAATCCCTCATCAGCGGCCCGCCACACAGCCTCCCCCTCCAGACAAGTCACTGCCGCCACTCCTGTCTCGCCTCCCCGCCGCCGCTCGACCATACACTGAAGCACTTCGAGGGTGTGGAACCCGTAGATATCCAACCCGGAAAACCCAATCGCCACCGCCTCCTCCACCGGGGCCTCCAACTCGTGCTCGACCCAAGGCTGTCGCCAGCACACCGGCAGCGAAGACCCGCCCATAAACGCCGCGCCCACCGCCTGCGCCCGTTGGTACATCCACAGCGCATCGGTCCAGCTATAGGACAAGTGCTTGTCGTTGAACACCGGCACCCCCCGCTTCGCCGTCGCCATCACCCCACAGATTTGCTCCATAAAGTAGCGCCGCGGATAGAGCTGCTGCTCCTTTTCGTTCCAAGCGTAGTCCCCGTGCTCGCCAATGGACAGCACCCCATCCACCGCCAGCTCCCGTCCCCCCAGACACAGCGCCGCTGAGATGCTGTTAAAAATCGGCACCCCGTGCTCTTGGGCCATCGCCCGTCCCATATCGTTTTCGGGAAACTGGTCAATGTACATAGACGCGATCTCGACCCTCGGCGCGCACAAGCCCTCGTCCGTGGGAAATCCCTTGAGGAACTTGGAGACGATCACATCAGCGTGTGACCTAGGTCGGTATTCGGTGATGATCGCCGCGATTTTCTTTTTGCTTGTTGTCATAGGAACCTCTTTGGAGACTCGCCGACTTTAGAAGCCGTCTCAAAATTCTAAGTGCGCTCCAGCCATCATTTCACATCTGCGTTCATCTGCGTTCATCTGCGGATCACTACCTGATCGCCGCCAACGCGGCAAACAACGCCTTGATGTACCCTACCGAGTACGCCAACCCTCGCGTCAGTGCCCCTTCGTCTCCTTCTAGCGCTGGTATATGGTCTGGATTAATGCACCCATCGAAACCCACCCGGTCCAACTCCAGCAAAATTTTGGCCATGTTCATGTCGCCGTCGTCGAGCAGGGTTTCCTCAAACCCCCCAGCCGTGGCCAAGCTCCCGCGCACATTGCGCAAATGCACCATGAAGATCCGGCCCTTGCGCCCGTAGTTGTGCACCTCGTCGAGCACCAACGGCAAACCCCCGGCCTCGGCGCGGGTGCCGCAGCAGTAGAGGTAGCCAACTTGGCGGCTGGGGAAGGCGTCGATGACCTTGTGAAAACCCAAGCCACCCAGCGGCGTATCCGGCAACGGCGAGTCCGAAGGGTGAATCGCCAGCTTGATGTCGCGGTCTTCAGCAATGGGCACCAAGCGCTCGTACACCGTGCAAAAGCGCGCCCACCAAGCATCGAGTTGTTCTAGCGAAGGCGGTCCCTCGTCGCTCTCGACCAAGCCTCGGCTCTCGGCCCGATAGTGATAGCCGCCGCGCCTTGGCGAGTTCCAGCGGTGAAGCATCCAAGGGAACACATCGCCGTGGAATCGCTGCCGCGCAATGGGCGCGCCGGCCTCGGCAAAGACCTTCAGTGCCGCAACCGTGTTTTCCAACTCCTTCTCGCCGTCGTCCTCACCAGACATGAACTTTTCGGTTATGTCCGGCAGAGTCACGCGGTTGAAGTCCAGCCCCCAAGAACGGACTTTTTTTCTTATTTTTATCACGGCGTCCAAGTCGGGATAGCCCTGCTCTTTGACCCCGGGGAAGTAATCTCCCGAGCCAAAGTCCAAGCAATCGACTCCAAGCTGGGTAACGTAGCGCAGGTACGATTCCGACAAATCGCCGTGCCAAACGGATATTTTGAACATCGCTCACCCTCCTTTTGCGGGGCACAAAATAGCCAAGTCCCCTCAATCCAACAAGCAGCCCCCCTCTTGCCCATAGGACAATAAAACATGCCAGCACAACCTCCCGACTTCACGCTCACCCTAGACGTCCGCGACTACGAATGCGACCTCCAAGGCATTGTCAACAACGCGATCTACCAACACTACCTCGAACACGCCCGCCACCAGTATCTGCAAAGCCTCGGCCTCAGCTTTGCCCGCTTCCACGAACAGGGCCACGACTTGGTCCTCACCCGCGCTGAAATCGAATACAAGACCCCCCTCCGCAGCGGCGACCGCTTCACAGTCGAGTTGCGCGTAGAGCGAGAGAGCCGCCTGCGCTTCTGCTTTGTTCAAGATATCTTCAGAGAAGCCGACGGCGCACACGTGCTGCACGGACGCCTCATCGGCACCAGCCTCAACCGCGATGGGCAGCGCGGCTTTCCGCCTGAGATAGAGGAGTTGCTGGCGGATCGCTGATTTTTTGTCAGATACGTCAGTACACGTGAGTGCGTTGCGCTTGTTTTGCTCAATCGTTACGCTCAGTCTTGTTCCTTCGCTTGAGGAGGCGTCATGCCCGCATCCTACCCCCGCATTCCCTATGGTTGGGCCGATTTCAAGGCCATTCGGTTAGAAAACCGCCTCTACGTCGATAAGACCCGCTTTGTCCACGCACTCGAAGAGGAGCGCTACGTCTTTCTCATTCGCCCCCGTCGCTTTGGCAAATCCTGCTGGGTGTCCCTGCTAGACAACTACTATGAACGCAACCGCGCCGACGCCTTTGAGGCCGTCTTTGGCGGCACCGACCTAGGGCGGCACCCCACCGACAACCGCCATCGCTACGTCGTGTTGCGCTTCAATTTTTCGGCGTTTGACGACACCTTGGAAACCCTGCGGGAGCGCTTTGAAACCTACTGCCACTTGATAGTCCGGAACGCGCTGGAGCGCAATCGGGACCTGTTTTCCGAAGAGCAGATAGAACGCATCCTCTCTCTACCCTCCATCGACGCCAAGCTCAGCGAGTTGTTCTTGTATGCGGGCGATCACGGCATTCCGCTGTACGTGCTCATCGACGAGTACGACAACTTCGCCAACACGATACTGGCCTATCACGGCGAAGAGGCGTATCAGTCGTTTACCCACGGCGGCGGCTTTTATCGCAACTTTTTCGCCACGCTCAAGGACGGAGCCGGACAGAGCGGCGGCGGCTTGGAGCGCATGTTCATCACCGGCGTATCGCCGATCACCATGGACGACGTCACCAGCGGCTTCAACATCGGCAAGAACATCAGCTTGCACCTAGAGTTCAACGACATGCTCGGCTTCACCGAGGAGGAGGTGCGCAATCTGCTGGAAATGTACCGCGACTACGGCGTGTTCAATCAGGATGTCGAAGCCGCGCTAGAAGTGATGCGGGAGTGGTACAACGGCTATCGGTTCGCCGAGGACGCCGAGGGCGACCTCTACAATACCGACATGGTGCTCTATTTCCTCGATGAATCTATGCCGAACAAAAAAGCACCCCGGGAACTGATCGACACCAATGTCCGCATCGACTACGGCAAGCTGCGCCACCTGCTGACGGTCAACCGCCAACTCAACGGCAACTTCGACCTGCTGCGCCACATCATCGGCGAGGAGAGCACCGACAGCAACATCCAACTCAGCTTCCCCTTGGACCGGCTGGACCGGCGCGAAAACTTCCTGTCGCTACTGCATTACTTCGGCCTACTCAGCATCCGCGACGTGTCATACGGCGTCCCCCGGTTGGGCATTCCCAATCAGACGGTTAAGCGACTGATGTACGGCTACCTGCGCGATGCGTACGATGATGTAGGGGTGTTTTCCGTCGATGTGTACACCTTCTCCCGCTTAATGCGGCAGATGGCCTACGAGGGGGCTTGGCAACCCGTATTGGACTTTTTGTGCGAGGCCCTCGCCGAACAAACCGGGATCCGCGACTACATGGACGGCGAAAAGGTGGTCCACGGCTTTGTCGCGGCTCACTTCAGCATGGTAGATCAGTTTCTGCTCCACTCGGAATACGAGCTGAACAAGGGGTTCGCCGATCTCTACCTAGAGCCATTCGTCTCCCAATACTCCGACATGCGGTTCGGCTACGTACTCGAACTCAAGTACCTGAAGCGAAGCGAGGCCCTTGACGAATCCCTAGTGGCGAACAAGGTGCAAGAGGCCGTGCTTCAGTTGCGCTCCTACTTGGCGGACCCGTCCTTGCCACGCCGCTACCCGTCGGTGCAGCACCTTGGCTTGGCGATGGTGTTTCACGGTTGGGAGTTGGTGGCTTACGAGGCGGTAGGCGACGCTGAGGGCTAATGCGGAGCCTTTTTTATTTGGTGTCTCATCCGAGGCTCTATTTTAAAGGAATTGACTTTATGAAGTCTTTGATCGGCAGTCTCATCGGACTGGTGTTGAGCGTCAGCGTCGGCGCGGAGCCGCAGCTTGAGGGCCGAGTGCGGCTGTCGTCTGGGCAGCCAGCCGTTGGTGTTCAAGTGCGGCTGTTTGATTTGACCAATCTGCGCCGGTTCGTCGGCACGACGACGGATGAAACCGGGCATTTTGCGCTACCGCTACGAGCGTTTTCTACGGCAAGGGGCACGGTTCTGCCGACCGATTTTGCGCTGGGGCAGAATTACCCCAACCCGTTCAATCCTTCGACCGTCATTCCCTATCAACTGCCAGCGGCTGGCCACGTGCGGCTGGACGTGTTCAATGTGCTGGGGCAGCGGCTGGCGACGTTAGTCGATGCGGAGCGGTCGGCGGGGATGCACACGGCGCAATGGGACGCTACGGATGCGTCGGGGCGGGCTGTGGGTGCGGGGGTGTATATCTATCGGCTGAGCAGTGGTGGAATGACGGAGAGTCGGCGGATGGTGTTGGTGGATGGGCAGGCGGGGATTCCGGCGGTGGCTCTGGGATCGGTGCAGTCGGCGGTGGAAGAGACAGCAGCAACCGACCTTCCGGTCTATGGGCTGACTGTTTCGGGCGAGGGTTTGGTCGCGTATGTGGACCCAGCTTTTCGGGTGGGGGTTGACGAGGCGGACATTGTGCTCGAAGAGTACGGCGGCAGTCCGCGGATGAAGCTCACTACGGACAGAATTTTAGGCGATGTAAACAACGATGGCCAAGTCGATGCCTTCGATGCGCTGTATGTGCTGCTATACAGCGAGGATTCGTCTATTGCGCTCCCCAACAACGGCGACATTTCTCTCGGCGATGTCAACGGCGATGGCCAAGTCGATCTCGCCGACGCCGTACTCCTAGCCACGTACAGCGTCAATCCGTCCGATCCCTCGTTGCCGCCGGGGATTGGCCAAGCCGTCCCGGACTTGGTGCCTCCGGTAGGCGAAACTTCTGAGGAGCAGGACACCGCCTTGTCGCATATATACTGGAGAGAGGGCTGGAGCATCTATCGCGCCAACTTAGATGGATCCAACATCGAAACCCTCATCTCCGGGGGACCCAATTTCGCCTTAGACGTGAATGGGGGTAAGATATACTGGACGGAAGGTAGGAGTATCCGACGCGCCAACTTAGATGGATCCGACGTCGAAATCCTCATCACTTCATCTAAGTATAGGAATCTGTCTGATATCGTCTTGGATGTGGATGGAGGTAAGATATACTGGATGAGCGACGAGGCCGAGAGATCCGAGAGCAACATCCGGAGTGCCAACTTGGATGGATCCAATATCGAAACCCTCATCACCAACCTGTGGGTGTGGGAATTCGGCCTTGCCTTAGACGCGAATGGAGGTAAGATATACTGGCCGGACTCGAGCCAGGGAAGAATCTATCACGCCAACTTAGATGGATCCAACATCGAAACCCTCATCGATATAGAAGAGGAGGTATTCGGCCCTACCTTAGACGTGGATGGAGGTAAGATATACTGGATAAGAGACGATCCTCAGTCCGTCTGGAGGCGCAACATCCAGCGTGCCAACTTGGATGGATCCGACATCGAAACTCTCTTCAATATAGGGTGGGAGGTATCCGGCCTTGCCTTAGACGTGGATGGAGGTAAGATATACTGGACGGACCCGGAAAACGGAGAAATCTATCGCGCCAACTTAGATGGATCCGACATCGAAACCCTCATCACTGGATTAGATTCGCCAAGCTCCGTTGTCCTCGGACCTTATTACGAATTGACCAAACCCGAAGAGATCCCAACTAGGAGCCCGGAGGAGGCTCGCAGCGAGTTAGCTGAGCGAGGCATCCCCTATAGCCAAAGCTCCCTCGTTGCCTACGCACAAGACGGCGATCTGGATGTGGTACGGTTACTTGTTGAGGCCGGCTTGGATGTCAACGTCCAACCCAATAACTCCTCCGGTAGTATATATCATATAATGAGGCAAGAGGATGTGGAGCGGTTGGATGATCTGGAGACCGCGTGGTTTCCCCAAGACGGGGATGAGTATAACGATACCCCCCTAATGAAGGCTGCCGGACAAGGCCACATAGAAGTGGTGCGTTTCTTGGTTGAGCAAAGAACGGACCTCAATATCCGCAACAAGCAGGAGCAAAATGCCTTAATGTTTGCAGCCGCGGGTGGCCACTTGGCAGTGGTCGTCTTACTCATCGATAGCGGAGCCATTGTGCACACTGACGCACGCACTTCATCTACTTCCTATTCTTACGAGAACGGCCCCGACACGCCCTTGATGTGGGCGGCTTATGGCGGTCATTCGGACGTGATCCAAGTCCTGCTAGATAACGGCGCGGCCAATGGTTCAGTTGCTATGGCGTGGGCGGCTTATGGCGGCCATCTGGAGGTGATCCAAGTCCTGCTAGATAACAGGGTCCGAATCAATTCCGATGGGTTAAGGATTACTGCGTTGATGCTCGCGGCTTATGGCGGCCAGTTGGAGGTGGTCCGCTTCCTGCTAGAAAACGGTGCCGACATGTACGTTCAGACAAACGAATGGCCCCCCGTAGCGAGCGACGTTAGAAACATTTACTCCCAAGGTATCGGTCCGAGTGCCTTGACGCTAGCCATTGACCAAGATCATGCTGGGGTAGTGCATCTTTTATTAGAACATTGGATGTGGGAACACGGTGCCGATAGTCGAGATGATTACGGCCAAACCATCTTAATGTTTGCCGCCGCCGCAGGCGACCTAGAGATGGCCCGCCTGCTACTAGAAAATGGGGCCCCAGTCAATGAACAAACTGACGACGGCATAACCGCCTTGGTATATGCCGTGGTGGAAGGGCATGTAGAGGTAGCGAGCCTGTTGCTAGAAAATGGAGCCCCAGTCAATGAACAAACTGACGATGGTATAACCGTCTTAATGCATGCCGTGGTGGAAGGGCATGTAGAAATGGCGCGCCTGTTGCTAGAAAACGGAGCCCCAGTCAATGAACAAACTGACGATGGTGTAACCGTCTTAATGCATGCCGTGGTGGAAGGGCATGTAGAAATGGCACGCCTGCTGCTAGAAAACGGAGCCCCAGTCAATGAACAAACAGACAACGGCAGAACCGCCTTAATATATGCTGCGACAGAGGGACATGTAGAGATAGCGCGCCTGCTGCTAGAAAACGGAGCCCCAGTCAATGAACAAACAGACGACAGCGACAGAACCGCCTTGATGTATGCCGCATCTGAAGGGCATGTAGAGGTGGTGCGCTTCCTCGTCGAGAGCGGCGCAGACATCCACATCCAAGATGCCTACAGCAACACGACCTTGATGTATGCCGCATTTGCAGGGCATGTAGAGGTGGCGCGCCTGCTGCTAGAAAACGGAGCCCTAACCAATGCCCAAGCAGGCAACGGCAACACAGCCTTGATGTATGCCGCATCTGAAGGGTATGTAGAGGTGGTGCGCTTCCTCGTCGAGAGCGGCGCAGACATCCACATCCAGGATGCCAACGGCAACACAGCCTTGAGTATAGCTGAAGCAAGGGGTCATCAAGAAGTGGTTGACTTCCTCCGATCACTGGAAGACACTGGGTAATCGGCGGGGGCTATGGCTGTGTATTATATGGCTTCATTGTTTTATAACTCGTTATGAGCATACAGGCGACCCAACGAGGGCTTTAAGACGCCTCTAAGCTACTTTTGAGGGAAAATGGTATAAAGGTGCTGAATCAATCGGCGTACCTGTTGCGACGCGCTCGATTTCCCCAACCCCCATCGCTGTATCCTTTCCACTACATTCCAACGCCTCACATTCTCTTCTTCCCCTCTGAGCCGCCGCCTTGGCACGATTCTTGCAATCTTGCAATTAGTACGGCGACCTTACTCGTCGGCGTCTAATAGGTCTGTAAAGGCTTCGAGGCTGGACGCCTCGATAGCGGCTCGGTGCAACTGCTTGAGCCGCGGCACATCGTCAATAGCCCCAATGCGAGCGGCCAACGGATCCGACGCGGCCAGTTCAAAGCGAATCGCCAACGCTTCTTGGATGTTTTCGCGCAGCGTTTGTTCGATGCCCTGCTTGAGGGCGCGCTCGGCAAAATGCTGCACGACCGATGACTCGTACATAACTTCCTCCGGGACGATGGTCTCAATGGTTGGATAATCATACACTAATCCACTCAAAATCGTCAATGAGCGAGGGGGCCGAGAACGCGCCATTGAAGATCTACTTGACGTGCTGGAGATCCGCTTTGCGCTCGGCGCGGCGGATTCGTTGGCCGCTCGCATACGGGACATCAGGGACTTGCAGCGTCTCAAGCAGTTGCATCGGGCGGCAATCCAAGTAGAAAATCTGGAGGCATTCCGGACCCTCCTAGAAGCCGACGAGTAGCCCACGCGCACGAAGGCGAGTCACTTCTGTATTCGGTTGTCCCTCTCCCAGCCAGCTTCCGGCTAACGCGCCAACTCCAGCCCCACTTCTCGCAGGTACCCCTCACACTCAGCCAGCGATTCGCCGACCAGCAACACGGTGGCAAAAGAACGGGCCTGAGCCGGATCGGTCGTAAAAAGCACCCCCTCGCTCAACTGCTTGCCGTCAGGCATCAACTCGGCCGGATGCGCAGCCTCCAGCGCAGCAGCACATTCAGCCAAGCCAGCAAACCCAGCCGCTGCCACCTCGCGCCGGCTAATCACCAGCCACAGGGCTGTGCGCGCCGAATTAACCGCCTGTTGCAGCTTGAGCGCCACCCGCCCCATCGTCGTGCGCGGATTGACCTCCACAATCGGCTTTAGCCGCAAACGGTCGCGGTCGCGGTACACCATGGCATCCACGCCGACCGGCCCCTGATAACCAGCAGCGCGCAACGGCTCAACGAGCCATTCGGCGAGCTGTTCGCCCAACTTCGGCAAGCGGCGGGCATCGCGCCCATCGCCGTAGAGAAATCGCTTCACTTCTTCATCGAGGCCAGCGGTAAGCGAGCCGACGAACGAGCCGCGATATTGGCCGCGCCCATCGGTGAAAAATCGCGTCCAGCCAGCCACCGCCGTCTCACCCTCGGCCCCCACGTCAAAGTGCAGCGACAGATCCACCACCTTGTCGAGCCACGGCTCTACTACAACTTTCCCTTGCTGCCGCAAAATATTCTCCAAGCGACCGCGCTGCTCTGCGCGCAGTTGTCCTCCACGGCAATGGATTTGTCCACGGCCCGAAGAGCCGTATATAGCCTTGACAACCACCGCGTCAAAACCCGCCTCTCCCAAACGTCCTATCTCCGCCAAGACTTGTTCTGTCGTCTCGCAGCCCGTGCCGATCACATCCGTTCCGCAGAAGTAGTCCGCCTCCTGCGCCACAAGAAACTCCCCCAACCGCGCCGCACTCCACGACTTGGCGTAGAGCTGCCGCGCTGCCGCGCTCCAGCAAGGCCCTTCTCCACCGCGAGGCAAGCCCTCAACCAAAGGTGCAAGCAACTCGGCGCTGTCTGGACTCCAACCCCAGGGCCTGAGCGCATTGACCTTGCGCTCGGCAAGTGCCGCTAGGCCATCCGCACTGCACTCGACGAACTCCGGTATCGCAAAGCCCAACCCCTGCATCCGCCGCAGAAAGCCCGGCGAAGGCTTCTCGCGCAGGAGCACCACGTCGTCGCGGACGCACAGCAGCATGGGCAGCGCTTGGAAGTCAGCTTCCAACTCGGCCACCCGCTGCGACGGTGTAAAACCCGGCCGCCCCAAAGCCACCTGTTCCTCGCAGTTGGCGTTGAACCAGTACACAGCCGGACAGCGTCCCCGCGACTGCGAGAACAACTCCAACTCATCGATATAGTCCGCAGAAAGCCCCGCTTGGAGCCGACCCGCGCGATTGAAGCCAATGCCCTTGGCCCGCGCCGGCCCCAGCGGAAAGCGCAATGCTTGGCGATAGGCGTCCCATTCGCTCAGCCCAGTCTCCTGCCAGCGCCTAAACCACGTCAACCCGTGTTTGACGTGGCCGATTTCGTCGCGGTAGATCCGCTCCAGAATCGCCGCAGTCTCCGGGTCGTCCAATTGCCGATAGACCTCGGCGTAGTGCCGCGCGTAGTCGAGATTGGCTTGTTCGAGGGTCAGGCTCAAGCCCGTTACAAAATCCATCGGGGTCTCCATCGGCCCGATGGCCTTCCAAAAAAAATCGCCGACCGGGATCTCGCCAAATTGCACCCCAATCTCCTGCATCCGCTGCTGGTAGAGCCGCACGTGCTCCTGCTCGTCTTTGAGCGTCTGTACCAAGCCGCGGCGAAACTTCTCCGGGGCCTGCGGGAATTTCAGCAGCGCCAGTGCCATCAGCTCCAAGGCGAGCAACTCGTGATTGGCAAAAAAGTGCAAGACCAGCCCGCGCTCTTTTTCGCTGTGGAAGTGGCGCACGTCGCGGAAGCGGAGCTTTTCCCGCTGGTGCCACTCGTCCAGCCCCAAGCCGGACGGGCGACCCGGCGCACTGGGGGTCGCAATCCCCGCACCGGGCGCACGGTCCTCGTAGCGATCGAGGACGACGAGCTTGTCTTCCCAGCGCGTGCCGAAGAGTACCTGCTCGGCGAATTGGCGAATTTCCATGTGGGGAATATAATGCACTGACGTTGTGCATAGGAGTTTGCCCGAGCGGTACCTCTCGCCCGGTAGTAGCTCTTAGATTAGCCAATAATAGTTTTGACTATCTGCCGGAGTTGGTCTTGGTCTGCCGGTTGAAGTTGCCCCAACTTTTTAATGACCAGCCCTTTTTCGATGGTGGTGATTACCGGCTTTACGACCGAAGGTTTGAGCAGTCCGGCTTGCCGCCAGTCGCCTATCGAGCATTCTCCCAGTGTTTGCACGGATTCAACTCGGCTTGTAACGGCCATAATGACAACATCCGGTTTGGCGGCATTATAAGCAGATGTACTGATAATAGTTGCTGGGCGTTTTTTATGGCTAGTTTGATCGGTAAAAGGGAACGGCACCAAGATGATGTCGCCGAAGCTATAGGTTGTCGTAGTCTGCATCTTCTGAATTATCCCAGACTCGATTAAAGCTGGCCTCAGCGGTTCTTAATGTAGCCTGAATTAGTTCCCGCTCCCGATCTTTTTGGTAGAGGAAATCGATAAAATCCTCAACCGTGGCAAGGCGTTCCGGCGGCAGCAATTGGAGCTTGTAAAGTACCTGTTGAATGAGTGCTTGTTGGTCCGTATATGAAGTCATAAGAATTTCCTTAGATGAGTTGATTTAAGTACAATAAGTAAGTTGTGGTTCAAGTGCGCCACCCCACCACTTCCAAAAGGAGCCCCTCATGCAAGTCCAATCCGTCGAGCTAATCCACTTAGACGTTCCGTTTACCGACCACACCAATCAGCACATGAAGTACTGGCTGCCGCACTGGCGCATCGTCCAACTCTGCAAGATCACCCTCGCCGACGGCACCATCGGCTGGGGCGAGACCATTCCCAACTACACGTGGGCCAAAGTCCCTGAAGACATCGAAGACCGCATCGTCGGCCGCGCCGTCGGCGATTTGTTGTGGCAGGATGCGCTAGGGGCCGGGGTCCAGCAGGCGCTTTTCGACGCAGTGGGCAAGGTCTTAGGTGCCCCGGCCTACCGCCTGTTGGGCACCAAGGTCCGCACGTGGTGCCCGCTGTCGTGGTGGGCAATGGACATGCCGGCCGCGGATTGGGCGCGCCAGTGCGCTGACGCCGTCGCACAGGGCTATACCACCGCCAAGCTCAAGGCGCGGACTTGGTACGACCTGCACGCCTGTATCCAAGCCATCGTCGAGGCCGTCCCCCCGCAGTTCAAGCTCGACTTGGACTTCAACGGCACGCTCGCCAACGCCGCCAGTGCCGTCGAATTCTTATCAACCTTGGAGCAATACCCACAGGTGGCCATGATTGAGACGCCGATCCCCCAATCCGATGTGGCCGGCAACGCCCAAATCCGCAACCACATCCGCCGCCCGCTGGCCATGCACTACGGCTCACCGCCGGTTCTCACCACCCTGCAAGAAGACGTGGCCGACGGCTTTGTCGTCTGTGCTGGTGCCCACGGCATCGCGCAGCAATCCGCGGTCGCCGACGTGGCCAACAAGCCCTTCTGGCTCCAGCTCGTCGGCACGGGCATCACCACCACATGGGCTGCTCACTTGGGCGCGGTCTGCCCCCAGAGCAAGTGGCCGGCCATTACCTGCATGAACATCTGGGAGAGCCAACTGTTGGCCGACTCCATCCAACTGCGCGGCGGCTACTACCGAGTTCCAGAACAACCCGGCCTCGGCATCGAGCTTGACCTCCAAGCCATAGAGCAATATCGCGTGGATTACAGTTGGGTCGATCCGCCCCGCCACGTCTATCGCTATGCTCGCGCCAACGGCGAAGTCACTTACTACGGCTGCTCCAAACAGGCCCTCCACAACGAATACCCCCGCGACGCCATGCCCGTCTGCGAAAGCGGCTCTGAATGCCTCCCCGTCGAAGACGACGGTAGCCGCGAGTTCGCCCAGATTTACGAGGCCGTGCAGGATGGAGGGACGTTTAGAAGAATCGAATAGTCCAAGCCATGAACAGAGGCTCTTACCCGCGCCGCTACGACCTCGACGCCCTGCGCGCCACGGCGATGCTGCTCGGCATCGTCTTGCACGCGGGGTTGTCCTTCACGCCGTTTCCTTGGGCAGTCCAAGATGAGCGGCAAAGCAGTTTCTTTTGGTTTTTATTCGCTTCAATCCACGGCTTCCGCATGCCGGTGTTCTTTGTGCTGAGCGGTTTTTTTACGGCCATGCTTTGGCGCGGACGCGGTTTAAAATCACTGCTCTCCCACCGCTTTCGCCGCGTGTTGCTGCCATTCCTACTCGGACTAGTAACAATCGTTCCCGCGGTAAACTGGATCAGCGGCTGGGCCATTGCATCTGGATTAGAAGCCAACGCAGCCAAGGCCGAAAAAGACAACATTTGGAGCGCAGCCAAGAACGGGGACCGCGCCGCTATTGAACGGCACCTGCAAGACGGAGCCGATATCGATGGGACCGATCCAGCATTCGGGCAAACTCCCCTAGTATGGGCTGCGCTGGTCGGCCAACTTGAAGTCATCGATTGGCTGCTGCAAAACGGGGCCGCGGTCAATGGCCGCACCAAAGACGGCGGAACGCCCTTGCACGCAGCCGCTTTCTTGGGACGGGTGGAGATCGCCAAGCTACTACTTCAGTGCGGAGCAGATCCCGAGGCAAAAAACAACAACGGCGATACGCCTCGGACGGCTCTGGAGGTGGACTGGGAAGTGACGCGGTATTTGGCGGGCTTGTTGCAGATTGAACTCGATGCGCGACAAGTTGAGGACGGCCGCGTTGAAATCGCCGGACTTTTTGAACAATCTCCTACTGGCGAAGATCGGGAAAAAACCGACAAGGTAGAAGAGGAATCGACCGAGTTCCTCAAAGCGATGGCGTCGCCGATCTTTGCCGTGCCGCTTTTTCACCACCTCTGGTTTTTGTGGTTCCTCTGCTGGTTGGTCCTCGTCTTCGCACTCTACGCCCGCCTCGCCGATTGGCTAAAATGGCAGGGACCGCCCAAGTGGCTGGTTCTTTCACCCGTTCGATTTCTCTATTTGATCCCTCTGACCATGATCCCACAGTCGCTCATGGGCTTGGTCGTGCCCAGTTTTGGCCCGGACACCTCCACGGGCCTTCTGCCCATGCCGCACATATTACTTTACTACGCCCTCTTTTTCTTTTTCGGCGCTCTGTATTTCGACTGCGACGATCCAGACGGCCGAGTTGGGAAATGGTGGTGGCTGGCGCTTCCCGTGGGGCTACTCATCGTCTTCCCGTTCGGGCTCGAATTTTCAACGGGTGCATTCGGATTTCGCCAAGAGGTATTCGATCCGGCTATGGCCCGGACGGCAGCGGTGGCATTACAGGTGATCTACGCTTGGATGATGACCTTTGGGTTCATCGGCTTGTTCTGCAAACTCTGCACCTGCGAAAACAACACCATCCGCTACTTATCGGATTCGTCGTACTGGCTGTATGTAACACATGTACCGCTGATCATTGGCGCTCAATTAGCCGTGCGCGATTGGCCACTTTCTTCAGGGGTAAAGTACTTCCTAGTCTTGCTCGCAGTCACCGGCCTTCTATTGCTGATCTACCAATTTCTCGTCCGCTACACTTGGCTGGGCCGATTGCTGAACGGCCCGCGCGTCCGCCCGACGAGCTAGCGTTACATTCCCATATCTGCAAGAGCATTCTCGTAAGCGCCGTACGTCGCATCATCGAAGAGTACAAAACGCACCTCATCGAGACCATCGTGTGCTTCAAGGAATTGCTTCACCGCGTTGAGCGCGATGGCCGCCGCTTGCGCGACTGGATAACCGTACACGCCGGTGCTGATAGATGGGAAGGCAATCGTCTTGATGCCGTGCTCCACTGCGAGTCGTAAACTTTCCCGATAGCAGCTCGCAAGGAGTTCGGGCTCACCAGCGTTTCCACCCTGCCAGATCGGCCCTACGGTGTGGATGACGTACTTCGCGGGAAGGTTGCCACCCGTCGTTATAACAGCTTGACCCGTGGGACAACCGCCCTGCTTGGCGCGGATTGCGCTGCATTCCGCCATGATGGCTGGTCCCCCAGCGCGGTGAATGGCACCATCGACACCACCACCGCCCATGAGTCCCTCGTTGGCAGCGTTGGCAATCGCATCGACTCGTTCCCTTGTAATATCTCCGCGCATTAGCACGAGAGACGTTTGGTTGATTTTTGTCGTCATGAAGAATTCTCCTCACCATCGCTTGGTCTTGGTCGGCTAGCACGACTTTCCGCGCCCCGTTCCTTCGCAGGCTCCCGTTGATGCGCATCGGCCCAATGCGTTGCGGCACATTCGCGGCCTTCGTTGCCAAGCGCACTGGCGATGGCATCGCGCACCCCTTGGGGCCGAATGTGCGGAAAGGGCTGCCGGGCTGCGTCGTCGCGGACGACCGTCGGATGGCGAATGCTGTCTATAAGTTTCCGCCCAATCCGGGCGTACAAGGGCGTCACCAGACCGAGCCAGAGGCTAGAAAGGCGCGGCGTCAACAATGGCACGGGGATCATCAGCCGTCTGAGCTGGCGCTGCTGCGCGTACTCCCGCATCAGGTCGCCATAAGAAACCAAATCAGGACCGCCGATTTCAAAGATCGCATGATCATCGGTTTCGAGGTCGAGTGCAGCCGAGAGATATTGCAGCAGATCGTCAATTGCTATCGGCTGTGCAGTGACGTTTACCCAACGCGGAATGACCATCACGGGGAGCCGCTCCACCAGCGAGCGAATCATCTCAAACGACAGACTGCCAGAACCGATGACAATGGAGGCGCGGAACTCGACTACCTGTACGCCCGATGCGCGCAAGACCTCGGCGACCTCCTGCCGGCTTCTAAGATGCGGGGACAGTTCCTCGTTCGTTTCGCCGAGACCGCCAAGGTAGATAATCCGCCCAACGCCTGCGCGCCGCGCCTCTTGGCCAAAGTTGTGCGCGGCCCGGCGGTCCTGTTCCTCGAAATCGCCCCTTGAACCCATGGAGTGGACCATGTAGTAGGCAATCTCGACGCCGTCCATCATCCCTTTTAGGCTTTCGCGGTCGAGGACGTTGCCGCTGACTACTTCAGTCGTTGGCCCAACGCAACATTGGAGCGCCTCGGGACGCCGAGTTATACAGCGCACCTGATGGCCGGCATTTTGCAACACGCGCAACAGCCGCCCGCCGATATAGCCGGTCGCGCCCGTCAAGAGAATGGGCGAAGTCGCTGACGGTATAGGCACTGATTCCCGTTTCGCGAGGGTGCTTATGGCCACAGGGCATCAGCGGCCAACAAATTAGAAAATTGTGATAATGGCAGAATCTCAATGCCATCTGCCGTTTGTAACTCAGGCCCTTCGGGATAGACGACAATGCGTCGGCATAGCCCCTCTAAGTCGGCTAGCACTCTCAATCCCTTGCACCAAGATTCGGCAAATGTACTGCCGGACTTGACCTCAATGGCGACGAATTCTCCCCCGCGTTTGAGCAGGAAATCGACCTCGGTTTGAGTTTGCGCAACGGTTCCCCAATAGAAGCATTCATCACACAGATTGCGATAGTCTGTGTACGACCGAATCAACTGTGCAATCAGCCCTTCAAATAGGACACCGCGTTCCTCTGGTGTTGGAGGCGTCGTGACTTTTTTCATGGCTCGCACAATACCAGGGTCACACCAATACCATTTGGGCAATTTGCGTTCGCGCACGCGCAATCGGGTCTCGTAGGCAGGAAGTTGAAAGCAGAGAAGCGTTTCCTCTAGGATCTCCAGATAACCCGTCACCGTCGTGCGGGCAACTTGAGCTTCTCTGGCAATGTTGGTCACGTTCATGGTCTGTCCGTGAAAGAGCGCCGCAACGGGCAGAAAGCGCGCGAATCCCGGCAGGTTGCGCACTAGAGCCTCGGCTTGAATCTCTTCTTTGAGATACATTTGCGTATAGGCAATGAGCGTCTCTGCTTTGTCCTCTGAATCCCATACAATGGGCAACAACCCGTGTTGCAAAGCGTCGTCGAGTGCGAATTGTTCTCCTAATTCTTCAGGAATAAAGGGGTGCATCGCGCGATACAGGGCGCGCCCTGCGAGCAGGTTGACACCTGCCTGTTTGAGCTTTCTCGCGCTCGACCCGCACAAAACAAAGCGCAGCCCCCTTTCTTCGATAAAACGGTGTACTTCGTTGAGCAGTTCCGGCAGTCTCTGCATTTCGTCTAAAACTACCCAGCGGTCGCCAGGCACAGCCCGCAGTTCTGCGGCTAGGAGCCCTATATTTGCAAGCAGGCGCTGGTACGTATCCTCGGCGAGCAAATTGATGACGTGCGCATCGGGAAAAGCAATTCGCAAATAGGTGCTTTTTCCAACGCCGCGCGGTCCTAAGAGAAAGAAGCTTTTTTTCGGTGCTTCAAATATGCGTGGAATCGTCATTTGACTATGTTGTCGTCATTTTTCACAACAATTTGACGACAACATATACACTTTTCACAGACTGTCAAGCCATGGTCCTGACCGACAACAGCGCTCGCATAGCTCGGTTCCTCTACTTTACGTCGATCTCTTCCAGCCGCGAGAGGCGCTGATCCATATTGTCGAGGAAGGGCTTGGGATCGTCGATGAACATCCGGGGAGAGTTCAACCGACGGCTGTGGATTTGGTAGTGACGCTCCAAGGTCTTGAGGCTCTTTTCCAATTCTCGGAGGGCCCGATGCATCTCAAAGTGGAGTCGTCTGGGACGGCGTACCCGCAGAGCTGGCTGACCGGCGCACTTGTAGAGCCGGCGCAGCCGATCAGCTAGCTGCTCCAGCCGTTCGCGATTTTTTTCTTCGATTCCTGCGGAATACAGAGCTATGCCTATGGCTAATAATAGTAAGCCATATGAGATGAGATAGATTGGTTCCATAACAAGCTCCTACAGTCAGGTCTCGTCCTTCCGTCGCAGCTACGGTACGCTATCCTTCTCTTCGGCGCGGGGCACTTCCTCGCTGCGAATAAAACCATTGCAAAGGGTACAATGAGTGATCCGCAGGCCCGGTTCCTCCCCTTTGGGCGTGCGGCGCTGGGGCTCAAGGACAATGCGCGTGTTGGTGACGCGGCGACAGTGGGGGCAATAGGTAGTGGACATAGACAATCCTCCACAAAAGTTGCCAATGGGATTACGTGTTGATAATTCGTCGACGCCCACCTTCCAACCGGCCCAGTACCTCCAGACACCGCGGCCGACGTTTGTTCTCCTCCCGCAAGGAAGCTAGATACACTTCCCATTCCTGCTTGCGACCAGCCCGCGTGAGCGCATTTTTTATTTTTCGCAAATAGGGAGCTGCCTCCTCGTATCCACTTGTCTGCACTCGGGCGATCTGCCCCTCTGCGATTTCCTTCCATATAGCTATCGCCCGCTCTGGATGGGCCGACTTGATGGCCTCGGCTACCTCAGTGGCATCGACGAGGAAGTCAGACAGCCTCACGCCACCCTTCTTGCGGCTGGCGTGGTCGTACCACTTGAGCACCTCGTCTGGCTTCTTCTCGGCAATAGCCAACTGGATTAGTATCCCGGTCATCGGTGCCTCCACTGCTTGGTGATAAGTGCGCACCTCGACTTCAGAGGCCGGCAAAGGCCAAGCTACCTTCGGATCGCTCTTGCGTTTCCGACCAACACCGGGTCGCCGGCCTGTTTCCAGATAGTGCCGCGCCCACGCCTCGACGCCTTGGCCGAGGCGTGCCTTGCGAGCGGCTTTGCACAAGTCCTGAAAACCGGCCAGACCAGGGGCAGCAAAAAACTCCTCGGCCTGAAGGGCCAACCCAGCGAGCGGATTGCCACTGCGCTCGTTAATCGTCTGTAGCTTCTTATGCAGGGTCGCTTTAATGCCCGGATAGATGGGGGCAGTCGCCTCTATCCCTTGGTAACACCAGTCTCGGGCCTCTTCCCAGCGGCGTTTGGCTATCAGGAGATCCACCAAGTGAGCATAGGTATTGGTGATGGGCGCTTCGCGCTCCCACAGCGGGATAATCTCGTCTTGGCGACCAGCCTTTTCCAAGGCGCGCGTCAGCCAGTCGGCCATTTGGCTCCGTTTGAAGTTAAGCAAAAGGGCGTCCTCTTCCGCATCAGGTTCAATGGCTTTGAGACGCTGGGCTAGCCGGTCGCACACCGCGGACCAATCGCTTTTGGCGTATGGCCTTTTCCAGAGGTGGGCCAAGCCAGCGGCGCACAGGCTGTACCCGTCGGCCTGTTCCATATCTATGGCCCATTCTATCTGGTCCGCTGGAGATAGGGAGGCCGTATTTAGAGCCTGAAAAAGCACCTCGAAGCAGTCGGCGAACGCTGCGTCGGATTCGCCTTCGCGATCGTGCTCAAGTACCCGGCTGCCCGCGTCCAGCAACTCCGGCCCTAGTCGCACGACCGCGTCGGCCTGTCCGGCTGCGACCAACCCTTTGAGCGCCGCCTTGAGGCGACCTGCGCTGGCCGCGGGGTCTCGGTAGTTGTATTCGTCCCATAACGACTCTTCTAAAGCATGGATCTCGCGGCGGATCATCTGGAGAATTTTTTGCGTCTGTCCCGAGGCCAAAGTGCGGCGGTCAGCAAGCGATTGGCGCACTGCGTCGTGCGCGTCCGCGAGTTCAATCACCAGCGCTACGAGTTCGGCTTTGGTCTGCTCTTGGAGGTGCGGACGAAGGGAAGCCGTTCTGGATTTCTTGGATTTTGACCGCCCGGAACGCGCCTTGACGTTTTCTTTGTCCTCGTCCTCAGCGAATTCCTCGTCCTCGTCCTCTATCGCTTCTAGTTTCAACAAGCGCGGATCGTCCTCATCAATTTCGCCAATAGCACTATCGGTCTTGAGGCGTTCCAAGTATTCCAGTACCACCGCCACCGCGTGCTTGCAGGTATCCCAATAGGGACAGGTGCAGGCGGATTCCAGACCGTTCCTCTCGGTAAGGCGCACTCGGGTGGCATAGCGCCGCGTTCCTCTCACCCAAGCTGCCAACGTCCCGCCCTCAGTGCGTCCCAAGTTTTCAACCGCTCCATTTCTCTGATAGGGGCGTCCTCGTCCGACGATGACGCTGCCCGCCCATTCCTCTAGGTCTTCCCAAGTGAGTTTCGAGAATGGGTCGGAAGACTTTTGCTTCTTAGTGGTTTTCTTTTTTGGCCGCGCCATTTTCGTTCATTCCTCTACTCTTGGATAGCGATGTTGTGGCTTCTTATATCAATTGTCTTAATAAGGGCCGTATGCGACATTCCTACAACGGGCTTTCAAGGAAGGAATATGGCGAGCGATGGAGACGAGGAACGAGAAGACTAAGGCAAAGACAGCCGCCGTCCGTGCGTGGCTAGTGGCTCTTCTGCCAGCCCTCGCGGCTCCCGCCGAGGGTCTGCAAGTGGAGGGCTTCACCAGCGCGGCGGTTCAGGAGGCCGTGTCCAGAGCCTCCGCAGGGGACACACTGGTGTTTCCAAGGGGAGAGTACCTGTTCACCGAGACGGTCGTCATCGACAGGAGCATCACCCTGCTCGGCGCGGCCGAACTCGTGGACGTGGGCGAGGTCGAGCCGGGAGAGCCGAATGACCCGCCGTACTGGGATTCCTCTCCCTCCGTGTGCTACACCGAAGACAGCGACCTCGACCTGTTCCACGTGGCCAGCGACGCCGTGACCTTCAAAAGCCTCAAGCTCGTGGGGGCCATTACTCACGAGGCGGGAACCGGAGACGGCATCGCCGTGGTCGGGCACGACCAGCTCGAAATCGACAACTGCGAAATCACCCGCTTCCGCAAGGGCATCGACTTTATGAACTCCCGCGAGGGCGTGGTCACCGGAAGCTACCTGCACGAGAACTATCGCAATGGCTTCGGCTATGGGATCAGCATTACGGGGACGACCATGGCCACCGGCGGTTCCGAAGTCGCCATATCGCGCAACGAATTCACCTTCAACCGCCATTCCATCGCCTCCAACAGCCCCGAGACCCGATTCACCGTGGAGAACAACTACTTCCACGACAACGACCTAGAGCAGTGGCAGGCCTGCGTCGATACCCATCCCCAGGGCGGGTACGCGATTCGCGCCGTGGTCCGCGACAACATATTCGAGCGCACTCGGCCCATGGCCTTCAAGAGCGGTAGCTTGGAGATCACCGGGAACTACTTCGATCCCGGCTGCGGAGACTACTCGGTCGGCGGGTACTCCCGGATGCTGGACTTCGGCGAACCAACGCACAACGGCAATTACATCGCCGAAGCCGTGCTCCACAACATCTACATAGGAGACAACATAAACGCCACGGATCCGTGGCGTCGGCTGCTGTGGGTGGACGACTACGACTACGAAGGGGAGACGAAGTTCGTGGCCTACAACCTGTTCGTCGACGGCCGGCTTTTCAAGTACAACAGCGCCCTAAGCTCTGCTCCCCGCCATCCCTTCCCGGATTCGAGCCCCAGTCCTTTCGTCGGACACATGTACGTCACCCTGCCCGGCGCAGAGGAGCGCGTCGATACCCTTGAGACCAATACATGGTACGACCTGCACGCGCTGGCCGTCGATCCTCAGGGGGCGAATGACATCGCCGAGATCGGCGTCCAGCTCATCAGCTCCGAGCACCTCGCCACCGGCGATCGCATCGCTGTGGAGGAGTTCTCAGCCAGCGACAGCTACTTCATTCGCGGTGCCAGTGGGGCCGTGTACGCGAGGGAGGAGGAGGGTTCAGCGGATTGGACGGACCGCACGGGGATCGAGGGCCTGTACGTCGATGGCACAGAGACGGCCTGGGGAACCGCCGGCCGCGACCGCATTCGCTTCACAGCGCGATTCAGGATGTCGGATCGGGCCCTCGGAGGAAGGTGGCGCATGTTCGGGTATGCCCGCGACCAGGACGGCAATCTGCCCGTCGCACCCTGGCACGAGTTGCTGGAGGGCTGGCCCATAGAGGTCGATGGCCACGTGGCGACAGCGATAACCAGCGCTGCCTCGGACCAGGTGGCACCCCAGAAGACGAGGCTCGATAGCATCTACCCGAATCCCTTCAATCCAGTCACCACGATCCACTTCACGCTCTCGGAGCCACAGCACGTGACGCTGTCGGTTTACACTCTCACAGGGCAGCTAGTGGAGACGCTGTTCAGTGAGATCAGGAGTCGCGGGAATCACTCCGCGACGTGGGATGCCTCGGACCGGGCTTCGGGCGTTTACCTATGCAGGCTGACAGGGGCTGACCGGGTCTCGCGGGTGCAGAAGATGGTACTGATCAAATAGCGAATCGCGAAGCTTCGCGTTGGGCGCTAGCAATTTTTTATAGCAATTATACTAATAAACTAGTACATTAGGTCACATGCAGCTTAGCATCGACTTGCGTGACCGCACTCCCATTTACATTCAACTGGAGCGGGGGTTGAGAGCGGCGATTGCCGCAGGACGCCTCCGTGCTGGTGATCAGCTACCGACGGTTCGGCAACTCGCAGACGATCTCCGCGTCAATGCGAACACAGTCGCGCGCGTGTACAGCGAGCTCGAGCGCGCCGGCGTGCTCGAAACCCGGCGAGGGGTCGGCTCGTTCGTCAGCGCCACCCGGGCGCAGGCCCGTCCACGACGTGAACGCGACCGCCGCCTGAGCGCGTTTGTCACGCGGCTGCTGGCCGATGCCGAAGCCGAGGGGTTCACCAGCGACGACGTCCTAGCGGCACTTCGCGCCCATGTACGGGGAGGAGCATAGCTACAGCAACTTATCGATCAGCGTTCGAACCCGTGGGGTCGGTCGAGATGCGAGACATCGGATGGGCTCCACAGAGAGGGAATTGAAGAAATGATCGACCAGAAGATGGAACGCTACTTTGCCGATTGGGCCAAGCGGGAGGAGGTAGCCGAGTCCATGGTCCCGCTGATCGGCAAACTCTACCGGGATTACGGCGTGGTCACCACGATCTACGGTCGCTCCCTGGTGCACAACTCCACGATTGACATCCTCAAGGCCCATCGCTTTGCTCGCCAAGTGATCAAGGAGGAACTCTGCGTGTTTTCGAGCTTTGTGGTCCTCCAAGCCCTGTCCCGGCTGGATCTGGCCCCGACGCGGATAGATATCGGCAAGTTGACTACTAGGTTCCACAAAAGTAAAGCGAACGGGGATGTGGACGGTTTTGTGCGCCGGGAACTGGCTGAGATCAATGGCGGGAAGACGCTGCTGGACAGGCCGCAGGACGTGGTGCTCTACGGCTTTGGCCGGGTCGGACGCATCCTCGCGCGAATCCTGATCGCGCGCAGCGGCGGGGGCGATAAGTGGCGGCTGCGGGCCGTGGTGGTGCGCACAGGCTCGGAGGGCGACTTGGTGAAACGGGCCAGTCTGCTGCGGCGAGATTCCATTCACGGTCCCTTCAAGGGGACCATCGTCATGGACCAGGAAGAGAATGCCATCGTCGCCAATGGCAACATGATCCGCCTCCTCTACTCGGACACCCCGGAGGACGTAGATTACAGCGCCTACGGCATTGAAAACGCCATTGTGCTCGACAACACCGGTGTCTGGCGGGACCGCGAGGGCCTCCAGCGCCACCTCCGGGCCCCGGGGGTCGCCAAGGTCGTCCTGACCGCACCCGGCAAGGGCGATGTCCCCAATATAGTCTATGGCATCAACAACGATTGCATTGTGGAGGAAGAACAGATCCTCTCCGCCGGTAGCTGTACTACCAATGCCATCGCGCCGGTGATCAAGGTCGTGCACGACCGCTACGGCATCGCCAGCGGCCACATCGAGACCTGCCATTCCTACACCAACGACCAAAATCTCATCGACAACTATCACAAGCACGAGCGGCGGGGGCGCGGGGCACCGCTGAACATGGTCATAACGGACACCGGGGCAGCCAGTGCCGTGGTCAAGGTCCTGCCGGAATTAAACGGCAAGCTCACGGCCAATGCCATTCGCGTGCCCACCCCCAATGTCTCCCTCGCCATTTTGAATCTGAACTTAGAACGGGAAGTCGGCACCGAGGAAATCAACACCTACCTGCGGGATATCTCCCTCGATGTGCCTCTAGGGGGCCAGATCGATTACACGAGCTCGCCCGAGGTGGTATCGAGCGACTTCATCGGCAATGAGAAAGCCGGTATCGTCGACTCGGGAGCGACCATTACCCAGGGCAAACGCTGCGTGCTGTACGTGTGGTACGACAACGAGTACGGCTACAGCGCTCAGGTGATCCGCATCCTGCAGCACATATCCGGTCTCGAACTGCCCTATTTTCCCAAATAATCCAATAGCGAGGACAGATCTCCATGCGAGAAAAGCGAGAAGCCAAATACCGGGTCGGCGTCATTGGCTGCGGACGGGCCGGCACCAGCCGGGCCCGGGCCTTTGATGTGCATCCCTTGTGCAAGGTGGTGGCCATTGCCGATACGGATGCGGAAAACCTAACGCTGGGGTGCCGCCGCTTCGGGGTGCCCGGCTACGCCACCTACGAGGAGATGCTGGCACGCGAGTCGATCGATATCGCCATGCCAGTGCTGCCGGTGAGAGCCAACGCCGGCGCAGTGGTGGCCGCAGCCGAGGCCGGGGTCAAGGCCATCTTTTGCGAAAAACCGCTGACAGCCCGGCTGTCCGAAGCCGACCGCATGGTGGAAAGCTGCCAACAGCGGGGCGTGTACTTGGCCTCGGGCGTCATGGTATCGAGCCATCCAGACTACCGCCGGGCCTATGAGTTGGCCGCAGGGGGGGAGATTGGCCAAGTGCAGCGCATCAATCTGTACGGCGGCAACGGCCAGGGTGGCTGCCATGGTTTGAACTTGACGCGCAAGTTCGCCGCCAAGGCGTCAGCAGAGTGGGTCGTCGGCCGGGTCGGAGGCGATCCCCACAGCGATCACGAGGAACCCTACGAGGAAGGAGCCACTGGTTTCGGCGGAGTGGGCGGGTACATTCGCTTTGGCAATGGCATAGAGTGCTTCAGCAGCTTCCCAGGCCCGACTTGGCGCGGCATCGAGGTGGTGGGCAGCGAGGGACTGATCTGCAATTGGAATAATACGGGCCTAGGTTTGCGCCTGTTCAAGCACAGCGGTCGAGGAGCCCCTTTGGTCGAGGTGGAAGGGGTGTTCGAGCAATACACCGAGGAGGAGAGGGGGTACGACGACGAGGGCTGGCAGGATCCCGGGCCGGTGATGCGGGCCATTGTCGAGGATATCGTCCGCGTCTTGGAAGAAGGCGGAGACTTGGCAATCACCAGCGGCGACGATTTGCGCCATGCCCTAGAGTTGGCCGTGGCCCTGCGCGAATCGCACCGGCAGAGCGGCACCCGGGTGTCCCTGCCCTTGGCGGATCGCTCCTTGGTGATGTACCCGGAAAAGAGCCGCTGGAACTACAAGAAAGACCTCATAGGTCGAGCCGCCTATATGGCGCAGATGGCGCGCCAAGTCGAGGAGGGCACCTGAGAAGCTCTCTACCACCGCTCCCGAGAAAGGCACAACCACAATGTCTCATTTGCCGGCCATTCAGATCGAAACCTTGACAACCATTCGCAAGGATGCCAACCACAACGCCTTCACGGATCTCTGCTCCTACGCAGGCAAATTCTACCTGACCTTCCGAAGCTCTCCCGACGGCCACGGCATCTCGAGCTCCGCTTGGGTCGTCATCCTCGAAAGCGACGACGGCCGGAACTGGTCCGAGGCATTCACCTTTTGTGTCCCAGGTCGCGACACGCGCGACCCCCACTTCCTCGTCTTCAAGGGATCGTTGTTCGTCTACACCGGTACCTGGCTGCTGCCGGAGGCGGGCCTTCCCCTGAACCTCAACGAAGCTATCGGGTACGCTGCGTGGACCGCGGACGGATCCAAGTGGAGTGGCCCGACGCAGATGGAGGGCACGCACGCCCATTACGTCTGGCGGGCAGCGGCGCACGGCGACCGCGCGTTTTTGTGCGGCCGGCGGCGGCGCGGGTACGCGTCCGGCATAGCGGACGAACAGGAGCCCGAGTCGATCGAGGCGGCGATACTCGAAAGTGCTGACGGCTTGGTGTGGTCTTTCCGCTCGCTCTTCGTCGAAGATTTTGGCGATGAAACCGCGTTCCTGTTCGACGCAGATGATTCCGCGGTGGCACTGGTTCGCGGCGGCGGCGAAGTGCCGGCTCGCATCTGCCGGTCGGCACCTCCCTGGACGGTCTGGACATCCGCATACCTCGACCGCAATGTCGGAGGTCCCTTGCTGACTCGCTGGGGCGACCGCTACCTCGTGGGAGGGCGCAAAATCAAGGCAGGCGACACCCGGACGACCTCGCTCTACTGGCTGCACGAAGACGCGCTGCACGAAGCAGTGGAGCTGCCGAGCGGTGGCGACTGCTCTTATCCCGGGTTTGTGGCGCTGAGTGAAGAACGAGGACTGCTGTCTTATTACTCAAGCCATGAAGGCAGCACGTCCATCTACCTCGCCGAGCTAACAGTGCGCTAGTCGTTTGCCTAGGAGTCCGTTCAGAGGTGCTCTAATCAGTAGTCCCGCAGGGCACCGTCAGGTCCAATCACTGGCGACCGGGTATACGGCTCAGGCGGGTAGTGCGGGAACGCTTCGTCGTTCAGTTCAATTCCAATGCCGGGAGTCTGTGGAACAATCAGGAAACCGCCCTCGCGTCGCAGTGGCATCTCGACCAGATCCCGTTTCGGGGCATCGTACTCGTCCCGTGGATACTCCTGGATGGCGACGTTGTGGATGGCGGCGTCGAGTTGTACGCACGCCGCGGTCAGGACGCAACTCAGTGGGTTGTGCGGGGCGACTCCCACGTAGCTTGCTTCGGCAAGCGCCGCGATTTTTTTGCAATTCGTGACTCCACCGGCGAGCGACAGATCCGGCCGGATGTACGAGGCCCCTTTGTAGGCTAGCAACTCGCGGAACTGGTAGGTGGTGTAGAGCCGCTCGCCCATGGCCACGGGCACCGGCATATTGGCCGCGACATGACCCCACGCATCCATGTTCTCAGGCTCGATGGGATCTTCGAAAAAAAACAGGCCATAAGGCTCAAGCGCCTTGGCCACCTCGATGGCCTCCGGCGGCGTGAGGCGGTTGACCACATCAACCATGAGATCGATCTCGTCACCCACGGCGTCGCGCACCGCTTGCAAGGTAGCCGCAGCGTGCTTGGCCATGCCGCGGAACGACAGTTGCTCTAGGCTTGTGCCCTCGCCGGACCCAAAGGCACCGAACGGATAGAGGCGCAAAGCGGTGTAGCCGGCCTCGACCATGCGCCGGGCATCTTCGGCCAACTCCGCCGGGGAGTTGCCATGCAGATGGGAGTACACGCGTACGCGCTCCCGCGTAGGACCGCCCAGTAGCGAATGGACGGGTAGCCCGGCAACCTTGCCCTTGATGTCCCACAGTGCGATGTCGATTGCCCCGATCGCAGCCATGCTGTCTGCGCCGCCGCGAAACACGCAGCGGCGAAACATGTGCTGCCAGTTGCGCTCAATGTGGAGAGGATCCTTGCCGATTAGGTACTCGGCGCAGTAATCCACCGCCGCAATGGGCGCAAATGGCGTGCCGCTAGTACCGCTTGCGGGGTGCAACTCGCCGACACCTGATATGCCCTCGTCGGTGTGCACCTGCACGTAGATAAAGCGGCTGGCCCGCAGGGTTTCGATCTTCGCGACTTTCATATTCGTTCCGGCTTCCTGAAAATCAGCTCGCTGCTGTCTCAATTGCGCTAGGCAACATCAACCGCTACGCCTCCCTCGAGCCCCTGCAACGCCCCACTCCCCACCATCGCAATCTCCAGCGCCCTCAGCCCATCGCGGTGATCAACGGCAAAGGGCGCTCCAGCGCGGCACTGATCGATATAGTGGGCTACTTCCGCCTTGTACGCCGGCCCGAAGCGCTCGATAAAAAACGGCACTTCTGCCCCATAATCGCGCAGGGCAAATTCCCGCTGCTCGATTAAGCCTCTCCGCCCAAAGGCCTCCACTTCCACCGAGAGAGAGTCCTCACTAAAGGCCCCCACATGCATCAACCCCTCCGTCCCGTAAACCCAAGTCTCATTGCGATACCCGGCTACGTGATTGCGGCTCACCGTCACTTGGCCGATCAGGTTTTCGGGAAAGTACATCTGCAAGAGGGCATCGTCGAAATCCTCTTTGACGTCCGTGTGCTGCTGGTTGTAGAGCAGGCTGCCAAAACCCGCTAGCCGTTCGGGCTGCTGCCCGCCGAGCCAGAGAATCTCGTCGATATTGTGCACCGCCATATCCGAGAGTATGCCAGAACTGTTGTACCCTTCGGGCGGCGGCACGGGATCTTCGAGGATCGAGACGATCTTGAACGGTGCGCCGATAGCGCCTTGATCCAACATTGCTTTAGCCCACAGCAGCGGCGCGTCGAAGCGGCGCATAAAAGCCTGCATCAGCGCCGTGCGGCGAAAATCGTCGGCGTCTAGATAGGCGGCAAACTCTCTCGCGGTGGCCAGAGAGTGCGTCAGCGGTTTTTCCATCAACACCCGCCAGCCCGCGTCGATTAAGGTCTGGGCCTCGCGGTAGTGGTTTTCAGTGCGCGAGGCAATGAACGCGCCGTCAGCCGCATCAGCCGCGACTAGTTCCTCTACGTCTTTGAAGACGCCAATCTCCGTTTCTTGACCGGCCTGTAGCTGAGCCGCGACCTCGGCGGCCAAGTCGCCGTAGCCATCTACTACCGCTGTCAACGCGCAATCGCCTCGCTCGCTGGCCAGCTCCTGGACGTGGCGGGCGTGAAATGCGCCAATCCGGCCGACGCCTATGACCGCTATTCTAAAACGTTCCGCCATGGGCAAATCTCTGTGGTCAATCCTCAATGGTTACGGAAGAACCCGAAAATTTGATCAGCTTCTCATGCCGCCAACGCCCGCAAATGGTCGCGGAAGCGAATGGTTTCCGCCAGCGTGTCGCAGCCTTCATAGCCCTCTCCCCAGCAGTACTCCAACTCGAGCCAGCCGCGATAACCGCTCGTGCGCATGACCTCCAATATGCGCCCGAAATCCAAGGTATTGCGCTCAAAGTTCGCTTGGCCGTTGCCCCGGCACGCCCCTCGGACGTGGAAGTGACTGGCGTGCTGAATCAAAACCTCCACCTCGGACTCGGGGATGCCGCGCGGAACGAAATGGCTGTAGTCCAAAGTCAAGGTCAATCCCGGAACGTCTCGCACCAACCTAGCCGCCGACTTAGGATGGGAAGCCAGCGAGCCAATGTGAGGTTCGATCCCGTAGATGATGCGGTGCTGGCGCGCCTGTTCCACCCGCCAGTTCAATTCGTCCACTGCCCGGGCCCAAGAATCGCCGCGCTTTTCATCTCGGAAGTGTACCCCAGGCAGCCCGCTAACGTGCTTGGAACCGCACTCAAGAGCGTACTCTAAGGTTTTGAGAAACCAATCGCGCGCTTTGTTCCGCCGCCTCTTTTGCGGGTTGTTGATGGCGTAGGACTCGAAGTCCAGTGCTGTCTGCATGAACACGTCGGCAGCAACTAGGCCCCTAGCCTCTAGTTTCTTTTTCAGCCGTCGGGCCGAGCGCCGCACATTCTCGAATTCGCGCGATGGCTGCAAATGAGAGCGATCTTCGAAAAGGCCGATATCCACCCCCTTGAGCTTCAACATCGCAATCAAGTCGAGGACGTGATCGTGGGGCAGAAGCGGAAAAGTGAAGTCGGCACAGGCCAATTTGAGTCTCATAACGCTTCCTCCTAAGGTTAGTCTGCATCTGCGCAAGATGTGTGGTAGAGAAGATGAGGACAGCCGTGTTCAGGGCGCAGTTCTAAGGCTCTCTTACCTCAACCAGTGAGTTGATTGCGATGGGGCCAGAGACAATCTGTTCCCTCCCGGACGGCCAGCGCACGACGATCTGATCAACTACTTCGGCATCGCCCAGCCCAAAGTAGAGTGGATAGAGACTTTGGGAGAGGTAGCCCGACTGTCCATCGTGGACTTTGGTATAGGGCTGGGTGTCAACTTGAACCTTCACCATGGCACCTAACCCGCTGCGGTTCGACGTCGTGCCGATCAGCTCAACCTTGAGAAAAGATAGATTCTGCTTTTTAGCACTCAGATTGCTGATCAGCACAGTAGGCTCGGAATTAAAATCGTTGGTGACGATATCCAAGTCGCCGTCGTCGTCCAGGTCGAAAATCGCCGCAGAACGGCTTCCCAATGCGCCCCAGACTACAACAGTACCGCTTCGGTCCTGACAGTGCCGGTGGTTGCGGTCTTTCCAAGCACAATCCAGTTCGAACCACGGTTGGGCCGTGCGGCCGCCGCGTCTGGGCTCTACCCCCAAGATGAATTCGCTGTCCAAGAACTTTTCACCCCGGTTGTTCAACAGAACAGAATTGACCCCATATCGGAAAGGGTAATTCATGCTGGAGGCTATAAAAACGTCCTCGTACCCATCGGCGTTGAGGTCGCCGACGCTGAATCCCCAAGGCCAGTAGTTCTCAGCGCCGATTTGGTCCGAAACTTCTTCAAAATGTCCGTTCCCTCTGTTCAGGTAAAACGCATTGCCAAAGATGCTATTGCCGCCGCTGCGCAGAAACTGTTCAGACCATTGCATGCGGGATTTGAGTTTTTCGCGCTCGACTCCGATGTTTTCGCTCATGTCGGAATGCATGTCGGTGATATAGAGATCCATCTTGCCATCGTTGTTGTAATCGAAAACTTTGACTCCCATCGACCCCCAGGGGGTTTTGGGAAAAACCTCGCGGCTCTTGTCGACAAAATGTTTGCCCTCGACGTTTTCGTAGTACTGGTCGTGTCCCTGCATATTCAGAACGTATAGATCGGGCCAGCCGTCCTCGTTGACGTCGATGGGGCTGGCGGCGCCCGACCAACTCTCGTCCTGCAAACCCACCTTTTCGCTGACATCGACAAAGCGATTCTCACCCTCGTTTTTGAAGAGGATGCTCGTTTCAGTGCGTTCGGGCTTGAGGTGCCCGCTGAAGCCGTCGTTGAAGCCCGCATAGTAGTTGTACTGGCTGTTTTTTTCTTCGCTGCCGCTAGAATGACTCGCCTTTTTAAGCTCGTCGGTAGTGTACTGGCCCACAACAGTGAGGAACATATCCAACAACCCATCGCCGTTGTAGTCAAAGAAGACCGCGGCAGAGGGATGTCCCTTATAGTCGAGGCCGGAGCCTGTGGAAATATCTTTGAATGTGCCGGTACCGTCGTTTTCAAAGAGGATATTGCCCCGACGCAGGACGGTCACGTAGAGATCTGCATCGCCATCGTTGTCGATATCGGCGAAAGAGGCCGATACCCCAACCGATTTGGCCGCCACACCCGCCCTCTCGGTAATGTCCTCAAATTTGCCGCCTCCCAAATTTCTCCACAGTTCGTTGTCACCAACCTGGGTAACAAAATAGATGTCGTAGAGGCCATCCCCGTCCACGTCGGCAATGGCTATCCCATTGCCGTGGTCGTAGTGATTCGGCCTGTAGTCCCTGCCCGAATCGGGCGTGATCCTGTTGCGGAAGCGGATAGCACTGTCTTCGAGTTGGTCGGAGAAGGCAAAGTCGCAAAATACATCGAACTCGGTCGCGAGTTGGGCCTGTCTGCGACTTTCCAGCCATGGAGGATCGATGATCTCCTCGGGAAAAGGCAACTGGAGTGGATCGGTTTGCCCGGTGGAAGTCGGAGACTGGTCATCGCTATCGGTGGAGGGCCTATCGCAGGATGCGATCAACAGCGATCCGATGGTCGCGAGAATGGTTAGACGGACGAGTTCTGCTTGTGTCGTTGTCTGCCGTGTCACAATCCGTGCTCCTATCTAAATTTTTAATCCCATTTGAGATGCATGACCGGTCCGGGTACAAAAGAATGCGGCACCATTTTGAAGTCAAATAGACCACCGGGCTCGCATCATCACTCGGGCGCATTGCTCCCCTTGCGTAGCGCCTGCCGCAAGTTCTGCCGCAGGCGCACCAGCGGGCGTACTTCCCCGTAGCGGCCGACGTACTCGTCCACCACCTGTAGGCCGCCACTGTAATTGCGTTCCACCCCCATGAGGGAAGCCAAGCGATGGTAAGCCTCCCACCTGTCGGGCTCGACCTCGATGATCTGACGGTAGAACTCGGCGGACCATGCGGAGTCCCTGTACTTCTTTGTCAACTCGTCCATCAAATTAATGAGATCGTCGTAGGTCGCGTCTCCACTAACGCTGTAGGTATCTAACAGTTTTTGCACGGCGCGCTCGGCGTATTCAAAGGCCAACTGGTGCCTGCCCATCTGCTCCAGATAAGTAGAGGCGCTGTAATGCGCATGCCAGACGAAAGGGATGCGCTGGCTGGACCACGCTAGCAGCTGGGCCAGCGCCTCATCCATGCCCTTTTGCCGATAGAAGTCGGCTAGCTGCATGACAGCGGCTTGGTAATTGAACAACAAGGGAGCGACTCCGGGATCGCTGGTCATCTCCCGTCCAAGGAGGTTGCGCCATTGAAAGACGCGATAGAAGTTGCGTTCCATCTCCTTCTGGTTGAGTCCCGGTTCACGCTCCCTGACTAGTCGGTACGCTAGGCCGTTTAAAGACAGGTAGGGCGTCAGTCCGACCTGGTTTTCGACCGGTACTGCGACAGAGAAAAAAATGGGCCTTTGCCAGTCGTTCCACTCGACGATTTTCAGCACCGCGATATCCTGAACGCGAAGCATGCGATGCTCGAAGGGCACCACTTCGATTTCCAGGCCCGCCAGTTCAATAGTTTTAGGCCCAGGCCAGTGGCGTAGCCCCGGATCAACGGTCAGCACCGAATCGATATAAGAATCAGTGTAGCGCATGTCGATGGCGGGGAAACGCTGGCGTAGTTGTTTGATGTACCAGCCGGTATTCAAAAGTCCCAAATGGACGACGTTCACATCCGGGCGAATGCCCTCCACTTCCTGCAGAAACCACAGCGGAAAGGTATCGTTGTCCCCGTTGGTGAACAGAATGCTGTTGGGGGCGCACGACTGCAGTAGATTGTACCCGTAATCGCGTCCCAGATAGTCTCCCGTTCGGTCTACTTGATTGTATAGCTTGACACCCATCCCCACCGGTAGCAGAACGCCGACACCCGCTAGAGCCATCAGCCAGCCGTTAGCAAGGCGCAAGCGCCGCCCCAAGGTCTCGACCAAGCCACTCCAACCTAGGCCCATCCACAGGGCAAAAGCGTAGAACATACCAACAAAGACGTAGTGGCGTTCTCGCGGTTGCGGATCAGGCATGTTCAGGTAGGCAGACAGCCCAAAGCCCATGGTCGCAAAGAGTGCCAAGACGACCAGAAAGCGCTGCCAGTCCCTGCGGGCTTGCCACAGCAGGCCGCCCAGCCCCAGCAAGTAGGGCAGGACCGAGATGGCTACTGATTGGCGGGAAGGATCGGTGGCTCGGCGGAATTCCACTGCGCTTTCCCCTACGGGAAATTGAAACTGCGCGAAAAAGTACTTCATCTGGAGGTGCCAAAACTGGTAGAGGCGCGAAGCCTTGGCCTCCAACATGCCCGCCAGCAGACTCTCCGTGCCGTATTGCTCGCGTCCAAGAAATTTGATAAGGGCAGCCCAAGTTTCCGGGTCGTTCTCATCGATAACCGGATTCAGTCCCGAGCGAATATAGAGGGTCGCATAGGTGGAATAACCTAGGCCGAAGAGCACCAGCGCGGCTATCAGCAGCCCGCACGAACGCCTGTCGCGGCGGTAGAGATAATAGAGGCCGGCAGCCAGCGCCAAAATCAGCGCCGCTCCGCCCGTCTTGCTCGGCCCCCATACCGCCATCGCGATCAGACCGCTTGCACCCAGACCGAGTAGCACCCAAATCAGTCGCCGGAGGCTTGAGTCGGCGCACCCGATCAGGATCAGGATCGCCGGAATGGTCAGCAGGCAGAGAAGATGGACCCCGCCACTCAGACCGAATATATATGCGATGAACAAGAGCCATCTGTAACTGTGCTTATCGAGCGGCCCAACCGACCAGCGCAGCGCCAACCAGACGCTCAGACAAACAAAAAAAATGGAGCAGGCATAAACTTCGGCCTCAGTGGCGTTGAACCAGAATGTGTACGAACAAGCCAAAGAAAGGGCGGCGACCACTCCCCCGGCCAAGGCCGCCAGTTGCTGGTCCTGGCCAAGAGACGGCGTCCCTCCGCTCTTGAGGGCACCTCGGGCAAGGAGAGTAGTAGTGGAGAAGACGCACCAGATGGCAGCAGCCGATACTAGGGGCGATATGAGCACCACGCGCTGCTCCACCGAGCCGATGGGCAAAAGCGCAAAAAGTCGGCCCCATAGAACATAGAGAGGGGCTCCAGGAGGATGGGGTATGCCCAGCGTGTAGGCACAGGCGATGAATTCGCCGCTGTCCCACAGAGAGATAGTGGGAGCCATGGTCTTCAGGTAGAGGCCCAAGGCAATAATGAAGACCCCTGCCCCGACTACATTTTCGCGTCGCATGTCGGAGATGAAGCTAACGGCACTGGATGGAATTCAAGCAATCTCTGCCAGCCGCTGCCAAGATCAACCCCAAAAAATAACGTTCCAGGTCATTCCTGTGAAGTGATCGATGATGAGGTAGAAGCCGGCCGGTGTGAAGTATCCCAAAATCATGCCCATAAAAAAGGGACGGGTTTTCCGATAGAGCCCCACTCCCCCGTACTTGAGAACTACAACCTTGATCAGCCAAGCCAAGAACATATTGAACCAGAGAGCGTCTATGATCCATATTGGCCCGATGGCATAACCCAAAGGATGTAACGGCCACCACACATAAAGCCAGCGCGCCGCCATCAGCAGTGTCATAATCGTCGCCCCGATGGCGGTATTGATCCAGTTCCACACATGCGGCCCCATTGGTGTGCGGATCAACTTTTCCGCATAGCTGTACTCCCCTCCTCCCCAGATCCACAAGTTGATGGCCCCGTACTGATGGCCCAAGGTCATGATCATCCAGATCGCCGCGCCTAGAGACACAGCTAGGGCTAGGAGAATCACCCAGAACAGCGCCCGTTTCCCGCCTCCCAACTCCTCGCCCAACCTGAGGCTATTGGCGCACGATACCATGACGAAATTGCGCCCGGTGGTCCACAGGAATGTGGTTGCCAGCACGACTAGTCCTTGGGGTCCAATGACCGACGAACCCACCGCCGACACCAAGATGCCGGCCGGCACCACCGGCGGTTCGCCATCCGACAGGCCGCCTTCTGCCACAACCCGGGAGTATCCGAAGAGGACCACCATCCCTAAGAAAAGTATGGCCAATCCAAACACCATTGGCAGTCCTGCCAACCACAACCACCCCACCGCGATCACACTACTGGCCATCAGCGCGATCACCGCCCCCCGGTAGGAGAGGATTTCCCCGGAATCATCCACACTTGGATCTCCTAAGAAGGCTTTGCGCAAAACTCCTCTCAAGTGCCTGCGCGCCGACCACAGACCCCCCAAAAACAACACTAGCATCGCTCCCATAGCCTGCTGAGCTAAAATTAGATTGTGCACCCCATGTCCGGCGGATTGTGTCTGGGGGCTGGTAATGCCCAGAATTCCGAAAATCCCCCGAACCCCGTAGGCCAATAAATTGAAAAACCACAGACTGAAGGCGATCTCGGTTTTGAGAAAGTAGAAAAAGCCAATAATGTTGAAACGCAGGAGTACATACATATCGGCTACGCCGTGGAATATCGACAATCTCAGGTGGAGCGGATCTATCTCCTTGGCAATGGGTATAGTTTCCGGGAAGTAGTTGTAGAGTCCGTGCAGCGTACCCCACAGGGCCGGGATAGCAAAGCCAGCCCACATCACTGGGTTCTTAAAAAAAGGGCTGACGCGTTCGCCATAACGGCCTTGTTCGGTCATGGCCAAGGACACCTGCATCAGCGGATAGATCAGGCGTTCGTGTTCGACCCACTGCTTGCGCATAACGATCATGAGGGAAATCATCACCAAGAACAAGGCCCAGACGAAGGGCAGCCAAGCCAAAAACACCGGCCGCCAAGCCGCCCAGGGAATCGGCTCATTCCGGCCCCCACCCTCGTAGAACTTTTTGACGATATCAACATTGTGCACCATCAGCCAGTCGGGGATGTAGGGATGGATGAGTTCTCTCCACTCGTTTTCGGGCGTGGCGTAGTAATAGGGATAACTGATAGCGCTGAGGAATTTGCCGACGAAGAGCGTGGGAATCGGCGAGGCCATGACCATCATTATATAGACGACCAGTAATTCCCCTCGGTTGAGGCCCGCTCGGGGATGAATCAGCTTGAGCAGGGGGTTTAAGATCAAAGTGAGGACAAACAACAAAAAGACGGCCCCAGGCATGCTGGTCCCTAGCGCCATAAACGACCCGTGCAGGTACAAGGTCCCGTACGCCGCCCCGGCCGAGACAGAGAAGGCACAAAAGCAGCCGACTAAGATCGCTCTGAAGGTGAAAGAGGAAGGTGCTTTGGAGAATGAAGAGATCGCTGACTAGCCTAGCTGTGAAGGTGTGCACAAAGTTGCCGGCGGTAGGGCTTATTCTCAGACTATTTCCACCCGTCGCTTTTCCGTCGCCGACTGATAACAAGCCCCCAGCAGGACTATTATCGTCAAGTATACTAGTCGCCTAACCTTGTGTGCAAGTATCGCTGATTCGGTCGGCCTGCCGGAGATCAGCTCCTAGGGGCAAACGCCGTGAAAAGGTGAAGGTGTACGCACTCCTATTTAAGAATACATAGTGCAATAATTTAGTTGACAGACCACTCAGATTATTAGAACATGTAAACTCAATATGGATGGGAGGATGGACATAGTCCTCTCACTTTTTTTAGGGGTTGACATGCGCAAAATAATGAAGCCCCAATCGAGAAGGCCGGCTGTGATGGCGATCACGGCGCTCTGGATTGCGGCCATGTCGGGGATTAGCTGGGGAGAGGTGCGGCAGTGGAAGGTGGGAGAAGGCGGCGAATCCTGGGATTCGCAGGAGCTGGCCTCGACGGCTCTCGACTTTTCCCAGGCGGGAACTATCAAGAGCTTGGGATTTGATCCCCAGAACAATATTACCCAGCAGTTGAGCTGGGTCAGCGCCCGCCCAATAGGATTTCTCGAAGAGCGTGCCCAGGCCCATGTCTGGGACAATACCACCTTGAGAGAGTCGCAACTGGTGATCGTAGATGGACAAGATACTACATCCACCGGAGATCGCTTCAAGGAATTCGGAATCCAACAGAGTGGGAGAAGATTTGAATTCGACTTGGGGACCCGGATTCCGATAAACCGAATTCTCTTTTTTCCACGTCCGTTTGGCGTCGATGATCAAGGACGGCCTTATAGTGAGGACTTCATTCGGGGCTACAGTCTCTTCTCCAGCGACGGGCTAAGCTTTACTCAAGACAATAGACCGGACTACAGCCTCCTCCGGCAGGTGGAATTCACTCGTGAGGACACGGCAGAGGTCCTGTTCCCGCTGCAGTTTATTCGCTTTATCCGCCTACATGTAAATTCTCCGAATCCATTCGAAATCGCCGAATTTCAGTTTTTTGGTACCGGCTTCGCTCCCCAAGCCAGTTACACCTCCAAGATCATCGACTTAGGGGAGGCGGCCAATTTCAGCCGGCTCGAATGGACGGTCGCGGGACTGCGTCAGGAGGGCACCAATCAGGTCGTAGTGGAAGACTCCGACACAGAAATCGCCATCCGGATGCGCACGGGGACGGACGACAATCCCCGGGTTTTTTTTCGGCTGGTAGATCGGTTTACCCGGGAGCGAGAGGTAGTAACGGAGGACGAATACAACAAGTTAAGTCAAAACGAACAGGGCGGATTTCAGGACGACCAAGTCAACTGGAGCCTCTGGTCATCGCCCTTTACCTCCTCCGGGCAGAGGATCACCCTGCCCAGTCCGCGTCGCTACTTTCAGTTCGAGATAGCCATGAAGAGTCAGTCCATTTTAGACGGCATACAGGTCTCTTCTCTGAGCGTGGAGCACTCTATTCCGCCGCTAGCCCAGCAATTAATCGGAGAGGTCTCTGTGCTGGACGAGCCCCGTCCTCCGCGCAGTGTGGCCGTCGTGCCGGTCGGCCAGTTCGTCACCTTTGCCTACGATCTCATCGCCGATGTTGCGGGAACGGACATCGGCTTTGATGGCCTCCGGATATTCACCCCTTCGTCGCAGCCAAAATTTGGCGAACTTTTCATAGGAAATCCACCTGAAGAGGTAGAACCCACCGAGATTATAGAGGAACTCGGCAGCCTGACCGTACTCTTCCCCTCTTCCCATCGGATAACCGGCCGAGACGTCCTGCAGATCATTTTTGACGCCCAGGTGTTTGTCCAAGGGAGCTTCTTGAACGCCGAGGTCTTCGATACCCAAAGCGAAGAGGTCCCCCAGAGAGTTTTGTCGGGCGATGCCAATCCCGACGTGACGACCAATACGCTGCGGGTGCTGACTGCAGCCGAGTCTGCTAGGGAGGTCCTGTCCTCTTTCGAGGTCACTCCGAGGGTGTTCTCGCCCAATGGGGATGCGATCAACGAAGAGGCTTTGATCGCGCTCACCCTTTCACAGCTGGTACAACCAGTGGAGGTGGAGGTGGCCATCTTCGATCTGGCAGGTCGGAGAGTGCGGACCTTAGCTGGGGAGGAGCGGAGCGGAAATTACGTACGGCCATGGGATGGACGGGACGAGAACGGAAAATTGCTTCCAGTCGGCATTTACCTGGTCAAGGTTTCGGTTAATGCCGACCTTGAAAGCTTTGTGCAGGCGGAGACTGTGGGAATAGTGTACTGAGGAAAGGACTGTTCCGATGAAGAATCTGGTCAAGTTTTGCGCTTTTTCTCTCCTGCTAGTCCCGTTGATAGAAGAAGAGGCCAAAGGGCAGGTGTTCCAGGTGAACCAGGAGTGGAATTTTCCCGCCGGGACCCTCCAATTTGGGGCAGATGGCTCCATCACCCCGGTAAAGTTTGAGTCGTCCCTCAACGCCGCGCTCGACGCGGATCAATTTACCCATGAGACAAAAGAGCAGGGAGAAGTACAGGGAGGGGTGTGGAAAGTCGGATCGAACCCGGGCGCGGCCGCCAATATCATCGATGGCGATCCCGAGACCTTCTGGAAGCCCGATACGAATGACCCTGTGGAGGATTGGTGGATCGAGATCAACTTGGGACGGACGGTCCCGACCAGCAAGATTCGCCTGCACTTTCCCGACCAGGAAGGGGCAAAGCCCCTGGGGGTGTTCCGCGTCCTCGGGTCGAATGGCGTTAGACAAGCGCAAGGCCAGGATTTCTTTTTTTTCGACTTAATTGGCGGCACCAGCAGGCTGAACGAACAGACTCTGGTCGAGTACCCGGTTCAGGCCTTCGGCAGGGTGTCTAATAACCGCTTGTTTGGACCTGCAGCCCTAGCGGGCCCAGATACCTCGACCACCTACGGACCAATCCAGTTCGTGCGCATTGTCGTAGACGCCCAAACTCCAGATGCGGCCCTCGCCGAAGTGGAAGTCTTCACCTTTGGACAGAATATTGCCCTTACCACCTTTGATCGCGGCGGCACTATAACCGAGCCGACTGGCCGCGCCAGTGCCTTGGTCGATGGGGATCTTAGCACCACTTGGCAGGTGACTAGTGTGGACCCGACGGCCAAGTTCAGTTGGAGTTGGGATCTGGGGGCCCATTTTTGGATAAACCGGATTCTCGAACTAGCGCCGCTGGACGCGGCGCAGGGGCAAGGGGCATACGCCGCCACCTCGGGCCACCAGAGAGTCCAGTTATTTGTCTCGGACGGGGCCAGACGAAGTCTGGCCGGAGAGCTAGAATTCGATATGCTCTTCGATTTTCCCAATGCGATTGGTTGGAACACACCCCAGTGGCTGAACTATCTCATGTTTCCTCCTAAGTCCATCCGCCACATTCTGCATATTTACGTCGGTAACAGGAGCAGTATTCTCAACGATATAGCCATCTTTCCGGTCGGATACATAGCCAAAGTAGAGATGACCTCGGGCTTTGAGGATTTGGGCGATCGGCCCAAGGTGCTTCGCTCGCTTAGCTGGGATGCGGATTTGCCCGCAGGTACCAGGGTGCAAGCCCAGACCCGCTCGGGCAATACCTTTGAAGAGCAGACCATTTACTACGATAAAAATGGCAACGAGGTTACCGAGGAACTCTACAACAAATTGCCCAAACCCCGGAGAGGCGCAAAAGATGCAGTCCTAGTGGAAGGAGCAGACTGGAGCGGCTGGAGCGATCCCTATCGATTTTCTGGACAGGAGTTTCTTTCTCCAAGTCCGCGTCGGTACGTGCAATTTGCAGTCTCCCTGATTTCGGACCGGCCGGACACGGCGGCGACCTTGCGTTCGCTTTTTCTCGATTTCGACGATGCTTTTCTGATGGGGGCGGTGGGCGAGATCGAGCCCAAAGAGGCCCGGCCGGGCGTTGCGCAGAAATTTGTCTACCATCTTCGGCCCCAGTTCGGTCCGGGAGACTCCGGCTTTGACCGCATCCGGGTGGAAACCCCTTCCCAGGCGGATGCCGACAGCTTCTCGGTCCAGATAGATGGCAGCCCAGTGGTGCTGGCGGCCGAGGCCGTGCAGTTTTTCCCGGATTCTCTCATAGTAGAGCTTCCCCAGCTAGTGGAGCAGCAGTTAGTAGACATTGAGATGTATGTCAATGTAGTGCAGAGCCCATATCACTTTAGGGCCTTTGTCGGTAACACGCAAAACCCCGAACTCTGGCAACCAGTCGATCCCGATGGAGATGTGCGCTTCTCGACCACGGTCTTCTTGCCCGACGTCGTTTCGAGCGACCGGTTTATTGCCAACTTTTCGGTCCAGCCTGTCTTAACCCCCAACGGCGATGGCGTAGGGGACGAGGCAAAGATTCGCTTTAATATTTTGAAAGTGGATCTGCCGGCCCAAGTTCAGATCTACACCTTGGACGGTAGCTTGGTGCGGCAACTGGAAGGACAGCGTCAGGCAGACGGGTTGTGGCTCTTTACTTGGTCCGGTCAGGACCATAGCCAGACTCTGGTGCCGCCCGGGATCTATATATGCCGGATCAACCTAGAAGCGCAGACCAGTGATGAGGCTTTGGCCCAAACAATCAGTGTGGTCTATTAAGAAGTTCTCAGAAGGATAATGGGAGGTGATATATGCCGCAGGCAATAGGCCGTATAATAGGCCATTTGAGACCGGTAATAATGTTGCTTTTTTTAAGCAGTATCCTATTGGGAGAAATCCCAGCAAACGCTCAGTTATTTACCGGATACCGCCCCGTCGAAGAGCCGGGGATTTACGGAGCACGGGTCCGCCCTGGTGCCTTGGCTCCCAACCGCCGGAAGTGGTATCTGCCCCAGAATCTCTACTATGAATACAGTTGGCGGGGGTGGGAGTACAGTAACTACGCCCGGCAAAACTATCAGCGCTACGTGAACATTCTGCTCGAAGGAACCCGGCAATACGACCTCTTTGGCAATTATATCGCCCGGGGATGGAAGATCTACGACTGGACCGAGAACAGTCCGGAGCGGCTCGGAAGCGAGATATTCAAGAACGCGTTTTACCAGAGTTGGTTTAACAATGTCATCGTGTCGTCTGCCCAGAAGGGCCAGTTCCACACTTCCCTGACCATAGGCGATGCGCTCCGCACGACCTTGACACCCCTCACCTTTTCCAAGCCGACCTTTAATGGTATCCAGTGGGACTTCCTCACCGACAAGTACGCTATGACCATCTTGGCGTCTCGACTCAGTGCGCCCGGTTTTTCGGCCCTCACGCAGACATCCGGACCCAGCCGATCCGAGAACACCTCGAGGCTTTTGGCCGGCAGAGGGGTTGGACAAGTAGGAGACTTTGCGCAACTGGGGCTGACTTGGGTCAACGTCGCCAACACGAGCAGTACCCTGACCCTAGGGGATAACTCCTTAAAAGGCGTGCTGACCGAGCCCCAGAACCAAGGCAGCGTGGAAACCGTGGTCGTCCGAATCTCGGACGATTCTCCAGAAACCCCGCAATCGGGGGCACTCCTCTTCTTCGACCAAGTGGTGGTCAACGGGAAGCCACATCCGGAAATCACTCCCTTGATACGAGGCGGGATTCGCAGTGAGGGCAACCTCGAGGCGCGCGGCACAGATGTGATTGAGCTGATCTACGATATCAGGAACGACTTCCGACCGACGGAAGAGGTCCCGACCTTGGGGGATATCTCCAAGCTGGAGTTCGAGTTGATCATAGCCAACGACTACCGGGTTGAGGTCTCATCCAACAAACAGACAGACCGCCTCGGAGGTCAGGTCTTTTTGCCCGTTGCCCAGGCCGAAAAAGAGGTCATCGACGGGTCCAATCAGCGCTTCATTAGATTTGAGTACGGCCTGCCCACAGCCCACGAGGTAATTGGTCTAGATTTGGAGATAAACAACTTAGGAGGCCTAGACCTGCGCGCCGAGTACGCAGTAAACCGACGCTTCCGGCGCTTCCCCAACCAGAACTTTGGGGTCAACGACCTCGCTCCAGAAAAAGACCGAGCCGAAGCAGCCTATGTTACGGCCTCCTATAATAACTATCCCTATTTCGTCTACACAGAGGCCTTCGACATGGCTCCCGACTACAGCACCACGGCCTTCATCTCCAATTCACTGGGGGGCATCGACTACAGCGACGAGCAGCGGCACCTGTTTGAGTTCGTCGACGACAACGACGATCAGGACCGCTTTCCGGACTGGCAACGCATCAATCAGATCGGATTGGTTGGGGATGTGGGAGGGGCGGGAGCCGACAGTGACGTCTTCCCCGGACTCGACGAGAACAACGACTTTGTCTCTGATTTCAACCAGAATGCCAATTCTAGACCCGACTATGCCGAGCCGTTCCTGCGCTACGCAGTGGATCCTCCAGAGTTCCTCTTCGGCATGGACATGAACAACAACACCCTCATCGACCGCTTCGAAGACGATCGGCAGCCGGACTTTCCCTACGAACGGGACCGCCGGGGATACAATATCTACGGAGGGCTGATGCTCGCCAAGAGAGCGCAAATTACCATCGGCCGGCTGAACGAACGGATGCCCAGCAGCGCTAGGAAGAGTCGCGCTACCTACGGTCTGTTTACGGCAGAGGTGAATATGCCCGGGTGGAACATCGGCCTAGTCGAACACGCCAAGCTGGTAAAGGACAATATCGCGGACGACCGACTGATCTGGATAGACCCTACGGGAACGGAGAACTTCAGCGATCCTCTAGAGAACCAGGACACCTTTGTCAACACCTTATACCTCCAGGCCAGGTACAACCGGATTCGCGATCTGGATATTCAGGGCAAAATCAAGTACGAAACCTTCAACCAGCGAGGAGAACAGGCCGACGAACTGCGCAATCGCTCGTTCTTCGGCTTGATCAACAAGGCGGGATACGCCATTCCAGTGGGGGAAGACCTGATATTCTGGCCTAGGTGGAAGAGCACCTTTCGGCGCGAAACCCCTTCGGCAAAATCGAGCTTGGAATCCCGCGACCTCGAACAAACCCTATTTCTGATTACCCGCTACTCGCTGCTTCCGGGAACATGGCTGGAAGGCGGGGTCGAATTTAGCTGGTTTGAAAACTTGGAGCAGCGACCAGAAGAGCCGCCCCCAGGCTTTGTCGACGACTTCCGCAGCCAAGTTTATTCGATCCTCATTTCCAACACTTCTGCTTACTTGGGCTACCAGATAACCGCGAATACAGGTCTGCAACTACGGCGCGCCAAGTTCAAAGAAGAGGATACCAGAGATGAATCCATCGGTTTCGTGCGCGTATTTGCCAGCACAGGTACAGATTGATATATACACATCCTGAGGATGGATTGAGCGCAATCTTTTAAGGAAGATGTGTTATGAGAGGTGCCTTTTTCGCGCTGATTGCCCTAGGGCTGCTGGTTAGCCCTCGCGAGTCGGCCACCCAGCTAATTGAGCTGCGCCTTGGCGGTGCAGACGGCCAGTCCTGGGCCGACCAGACTGCCTTGAACGTGATGGTGGATTTGACCTCTAGCCCAGGAGCGATCCAGCCTCTTTTCCTCGATCCCAACGTGAACGTGGTCACCCAGATCGGCCCCTGGTTCCGCTTCCGCGAGCCGGTCGAGTTCGACTATCGTCCTGGCATGCCCCATGTCTGGCGGGCTATTGGCTCCATCCGTGAGGTCGGCCGAGTTGCCGATGCGCTGATATTCGTAGATGGGGACCGCGACACCTATTATGCTTCCTCAGGCTTTACCGCAGCCGGTGGCCAGGGGGGAGTGGAGGGCGAGTTTTATTCCATCGACCTAGGCACGCGAATTCCCGCCGAGCGCTTTGTAATGCTTCCACCGGAAGGCACTGAGCCGATCACCCAAGAACCCTACGACCCCAACTACTTCTTCCCCCGCTACGAATTGACCGCTAGCAACGATGAGGTGGCGATAAAGCTGCAAGACGGCACTTGGTGTACCAATCACTTCTGGTGCAGAGGATTCTACATTCCGCTGGACACTGTGCTGGCCTCGGTGGAGGGCAATCTCGAATCCACGATCGAGGTCACCTTTCCGCGCCAGTACCTGCGCTTCTTTCGCCTGCGCTTTATTCCGGACTCGCAATGTTGTAGAGAGGGTCAAAACACCGCGTTCGCGCGGTATGCGGTGTCCGAGTTGGAGGTGTACGGTCGCGGCATCGTGCCCGAGGTCCGCTGGGAGTCCAAGGTCATAGACTTGGGCCAGGTCGTCAACATCGGCCAGGTCCACTTCGGCGTCAGCACTTGGCGCAAGGACGCGGTCGCGTCCGAGCCGCAACCCGATCCCGAAGCGCCCACTCAGGTCAGGGTGTCCGTGCGCACTGGCTTGGACGACGAACCGCTGGCCTACCACACCTACAACGACTTGCGCCAGCCTACTGAGGTGAGCGCCACCGATTACGCCCGCCTCAAACCGCGGCGCTGGCCCTTTGACCCACTGGCGGCCGGTTGGGCCGGACCGATCACTGAGGACCGGGACAACTGGAGCTTCTGGTCGCCCCCGCTCGAGCAGTCCGGCGAAAAGCCCCGGGTGCCGCGCGGCCGCTTTATCATGCTGCGGGTGGAAATGGACAGTGAGAGCCTAGAATCGTTTGCCCGCATCGACTCGCTGGTGGTGGAGACCTCGCCGCTGTTGGCCGAGCGGGTGCTGGGCGAGGTGGCTGTAGTGGACGATTTGCAGCCCGAAGGCAGAGTGGCCCTGCTGCCCGTCGGCGAGCCGACCGAGTTAGTCTACGAAATAGGCGCTGAGTTTGTCTCCGGCCAAGCCGGTTTTGATGGGGTGCGGGTATTGGCACCCTCGGCCGCTGAGTTTTTGAGCCTGGAGATGGGTGATCCGCCGCAGCCGGTGACTGTGGACCCAGCCGATGTGATACCTGAGGATCAGGGGTTCACCGTGTACCTGCCACGTCCGCTCAGTCCAGACGGCGACCGGCGGTTGCGCCTGCGGCTGGAGACGGCATTGTACAGCGCTTCGAGTGCCCTGCGAGCTGAGGTATTTCGCCGGGAACAAGCCGGGTTGCCGCAGGAAGTGGAGAGCGGAGATGTCAGCGACGAGATGGGCACTAACCAGTTGCGCATGGTCGCGGTCGAGTCGTCGCTGGGATCTGTTCTGCGCCAGTTAGAGGTGCAGCCGTCGGTGTTTACACCGCAGGGGGACGGCGTCAATGATGTAGTGTCGATCCGCTTCACTTTGTTCCAGGTGCTGGGGGGGACAGAGGTAGAGGTGGGCCTGTACACCTTAGGGGGACAGCGAGTATGGCAGCAGGTGTTGGAGGTACAGAGAGCCGGCCCGCAGGAGGTGGTGGAATGGGATGGCCGGGACGAAGCCGGCGCATTGGTGCCGCCAGGGGTGTATATGGCGCGGGTGCGGGTGGAGGCGGATCAAGGGAATTTCGATCAATTGCAGGTAGTGAGTGTGGCTTATTAAAGCTCAGAAGCGTCGCAATATATCGCCAAGAGGTGATCAGGATGAGGACATTTGTACTCAGCGCAACCGCGTCAGTAGCTCTGCTGTTGAGTGGTTGCGGCTATAAATTGGGCTATCGACACTTTCCCGGGCCCATAGTGCCCGTTGCCGAGACCCAGCATACCGAGGAATTTAACGTCGGCGATGACCGCAGCATCACCTTTGTCAAGGGCCGCTTGGAGGTCAGCCTGCAACCTATAACTGCCGAAATGCTGAACCGGCAGTTTGAAGTTCACTCGGCCTCTCCTGCGGGCTTTTACCGGGACAACCCGTACCAGGCTCCAGTCAATCCGTATACCTACGGCGACTGGAAGCCGTCGGGTGAGGAACAGGCACCGGCCCGTTTTGCGGTCTTTCTGCTCAAGATAAAGAACTACGCCTATCCAAAGGTGCGCGTGGATCCGGCCTCGATTGAGATCACAGCCCCCAACGGACGGCGCTATCAGTCGCTCAGCCGCACCGCCCTGATCGAATACTACTGGCCTTATGCTATCGCCTACGCGGGCAATACCTACCAGCCATTCAAGGAGCGAGAGGGCATTCTGCGGAAGACGCTCTTCAACGATGATATGATCTTCAGTGGTCAGGAAAAAAGCGGGTTCGTCATTTTTCCCGCGCTGGACGACGACGTCGAAGATTTCGAGGTTCGGATCGAGCAAATGACCTTGCGCTTCGACTACCGGGACGAGCCAATAGAGACAGTCGATATTCCCTATCAGTTCACCCGGGAGGTCACCTATGCCCTCGAGCCGCCCGCCACGGGGCAGTAGGAGGAAAGGAGCGTTGGCACTAGTCGCGTTTTTTTTGTGGCTGTTCGGCTGCGGCGACCCAGCGGACGACAATGTGGTAGCCCGGGTCGATACAGTGGAGATTACGGTCGAAGATCTGCTTCGATTCAATACGGATATACCCGCTCTGCTCCGCTCTGAGGAGCAGGGCGTCCAGATGTGGCGCGAACACCTCGACAGCATGGTCGATATGGAGCTGCTGTTACTCGAGGCTCGGAAGCAGGGCATAGACCAAGATTCGGAGTTTCTGGGTAAGTGGGAGCACGAGCGGCAGCAAAAACTGATCAGGGAGATTCTCCGCCGGGAAGTCAAAGACAAGAGCGCTTTTTCGTCAGAGGAGTTGCGCCGTCGCTTCGAGCAGTCCAAGTGGAACCGGATGCTGAAACTAGCCCGCATCCAAGTGGAGACCGAGGAGGACGCCCGGAAGGTAGTGGAAGAGCTCGAGCAGGGAAAAGAGTTCGGGGAAGTGGCCAAACTTCGTTCTACCGACCGAGAGACCGCCTCCCAAGGTGGCTTGCTCGGTCCCCTCTACGGGCGTGGAAACGTAGAAGAGCAGGGGATGCCGGTAGAGGTTGCAGAGGAGGTTTTTGCGCTAGCCGTAGGAAAGGTCAGCCGGCCCTTTGAGATTGGGGATGGGTACGAGATCTTCCAGGTCGTGGCCGAGAGTCCTCCCCCCGCTAGTTACAGCATGATTTACGCCCAGGTCCAGATTACTAAAGCCGCCTGGGCCCGCCGCGAAGAGCTGATGGAGGAGTTGGCCACCCAGTTCGAGGTGGAGCTGGACCAGGAAGGCATTGATTTCCTGCTGACAAAGGCTCCAAGCTCTGACGCGGATACGCTGGATCTAGCAGAGTCAGACCAAGAGGTGATTCTGTGTCGTTTCGATGGCGGACAGTTGACCTTGAAAGATTTCGCCGACACCTACCAGAGAGTCCGCCACTTCCGGTCGGTCCGATTTGACAGCAGCGGCATCGCCGAGTTCATCCATCGGGAGCTCTTGCCGATCACACTCCTATCCAAAGCAGCCCTGAAGCAGGGAATTGATCAGGACTCGTCGGTAGTCGCTTGGCTGGAAGCCAAGAAAAAGACTATGCTGCTCGAAATTTTAAAAGAGCGGGAGGTGGATCGGCGGATCAACCTGAGCGACGAAGCGGTGCGCTCCTACTACGAAAGCCATCTACATCGTTTTAAAAAGCCCGAACAGATCACCGTCCAAGAGATTCTGTGTACAACCCGGGAAGAGGCCGAGAAGGTCTTGCAACGGATTCTGAACGGGGAAGATATGGAGAATCTGGCCGAGCGCTACAGTATCAGGAGTGAGGTCGAGAGAACCAAAGGTTTAATTCATATGCACGCCTATGGACAAACCAATTACGGTGGCCTCTACGACGAGGCGATAAAGGCGGAGATGGGTGAGCTAAAAGGTCCCGTCCAACTCGAGGAAGGCTATACAGTATTCAAGGTGATGGAGAAGGCCGGCTTTAAGCCCGATCCCTTTGAGCAGGCGTCGTCGAGAGCGCGATATTGGCTAGCGAAGGAAAAGGAAGAGGAGCTAATCGCCTCCCTATTGCACAGTCTGAAGGAGAAGTACGCCTCAAAGATCGTCCTATTTGAGGACCGCTTGCAGAAGATGGATGCAGAAGCCGATATCTAAAGCTTGGTACTGCGCTCTTTTTGCTGTCCTCATCACCAGCGGCTGTGGCGACCAGCGGTCACAGGAGCAGGCCGAGGCCGCATACGCCGAGGCCAAGCGTCTGGCCGAGACCGGCAACTATATCAAAGCTATCGCAGCCTGCCAGCAAGTCTTGGCAGTGGACCAGAACCATCTCGAGGCACTCCTGCTTGCTGGTTCCATCCTCCAGAAGCAGGGCAATTTTGAGCTGGCTATTCGGCACGTCGCCCAAGCCGTGCAACTCTATCCAGACAATGTCGAAGCCCGTATTGCGCTGGGCGACCTGTACATGCGCAAGCGCCAGAACCACCTTTCGGCCTCGGCCTACGAGGCGGCGATTTCGCTGGCTCCCGACCGCCTTTCTCCCTATCGCAAGCTCGCCATAGGCCTTAGTGCTCAGGGCCGCTATGACGATGCGGCCTCAGCCTTGACCAAGGCGCTTCGGCTCGAACCGGAGAATGCCGCCACCCATTACAATCTGGGAGCGGTTTACGAGCAATTGGCCCACGCCGATTCTGCGATTGCAGCGTACGAGCAGACAGTGGCCCTCGATTCCTCTTATGTCGATGCGCACTATCACCTCGGACAGATCTATACCAAGTTAGGGCGCCTTGAAGAGGCCGAGGTTAGCTTCAGAACCGTTCTCCGCCACGATCCGAGATACGCCCGTGCTTATACCTTGTTGGGGCAGGTGCTGCTGCAGCAAGGGCGGACTGCCGAAGCGGAGACTGCTCTTCAGAAAGCGCTTGTCGCCGATCCCTTTGAAAAAGAAGCCTATCACCGGCTTGGGACGCTTTACCTCAGACAGGCAAGGACTGAGGAGGGCCAAAAGCTACTATCTGCTTTCCAGCGCCTGCGGAAAGCAAGTGGTGATATCGACCGCTACCGATATATCCTGACGCTCTACCCAGAGGACGCAGATGCCCGCTACAATCTCGGGGTGCTCTACGCCGGCCTAGGCCATTTCCCGGCGGCGGCGGCCGAGTACCAACAAACTCTGGCCATCAATCCCGCTGATCTGAGCGCCCGCAACAACCTGGCCAATATCTTTTTCCGGCAAGGGAAAATAGCTGCGGCGATCGGCCAATACGAGAAGATCCTAGAGCTCAACTCCCGCTATGTCCAAGCCTATTACAACCTTGGGAACGCCTACATGGCCATGGGCGATGTGCAGCGGGCGACCCAAGCTTTCCAGAAAACCATCAAAATAGAGCCCAATCACGCCGATGCGCACTACAGCTTGGGCATGATCTACCTCGGGCAAGACCGGCAGGCAGAGGGCGAGGCGGAACTGGAGATATACCGGCGTCTGACAGAATGATATCAGAGGTGCTGGAATAGGCTCACAGGTTTTTTTCTATGGTGATAATGAAGTATGTAGGGTACTGTCTCGCCGCAGCGGTTCTTCTCCAACTGCCGGCAAAGGCCGAGGTCCAGTTCGTCGATGTTACTGCTGCGGCTGGGATTGCCTTTAGCCACCAGAATGGGGCCACAGGGGAAAAGCATCTTCCAGAGACGCAGGGTTCGGGGGTGGCTTTCTTTGATCACGACGCCGATGGCTGGCTCGACCTATACTTTGTCAACATCGCCGGATCGGCGGCCCTCTACCGCAATCAGGGCGACGGGCGCTTTGAGGAGACCACAGCCACTGCCGGGGTGGCCGAATCGGGCCACGGGATGGGCTGTGTCGCAGCAGACTACGACCAAGACGGCGATCTCGACCTCTACATCACTTGCTACGGGCCCAATATCCTCTATCGCAACAATGGCGATGGGAGCTTTACCAATGTGACAAGCCACTCGGGGGTGGGCCATCCGGGTTGGAGTGCAGGAGCGGCTTTTGCAGACTACGACCAAGACGGCGATCCCGACCTCTATGTGGCCAATTACGTGGAGTACCCGCCGGAGGTAAACCCACCCTGCATTCAAGCCAAAGGGCTACAGGTTTACTGCGGCCCCGAGGCCTTCGACCCACAGGCGGATGTCTTCTTCCGCAACGAGGGAGGCGGAACCTTCGCAGACATTAGCGATGCAGTCGGCTTGCTGCCCAGGGCGGCCAAGGAACTGGGCGCTTTTTTCAGCGACTACGACCAAGACGGCGACTTAGATCTTTACGCGGCCGGAGATCGCACGCCCAATCTGCTCTACCGCAACGACGGGGACCGCTTCGCCGAAGTCGGTGTCCTAGCCGGGGTTGCTTTTAACGACGCCGGAGAGGCCCTAGCTGGAATGGGGGTTGATTCGGGAGACTACGACAACGATGGGCTCTTCGACTTCTTCGTGACCAACTATCAGTGGGAGACCAATAATCTCTACCGGAACTTGGGCAACGGATTTTTCGCCGATACCACCTTCGAATCGGGATTGGGCATGCCGAGCCTGAGATTCCTAGCTTGGGGAACGGTCTTCTTCGACTACGACAACGACGGAGACTGCGACCTCTTCGTGGCCAACGGTCACTTAGATGACAATGTGGAGCTGTTCGACACTAGTGTGAACTATGCCCAGCAGAACCAACTTTTTAGGAACGACGGTCGGGGTAGATTTGCCGATGTGACTAATTCGGCGGGCTCGGGCTTGGCGCTGGTGCAGGTGAGCCGCGGGGCGGCGGTCGGAGACTACGATGAAGATGGAGATCTGGATATAGTGGTCTCCAATAATAACCAGCCGGCCGCACTCCTGCGCAACGATGGGGGGAACCAGAATCACTGGCTGGCTATCAAACTCATCGGAAATTATGTCCCTGCCTCCTCTGGTCCTTCACAGGACCAACGCCGGAGCCCCTCCAGCAACCGGGACGGCATTGGGGCCTTGGTCAAGGTCGTGGCAGGTGGTCGCTTGCAGATCGACGAAGTCAGGAGTGGGTCGAGTTTTCTGTGTCAGGATGATCTGCGTCTCTATTTTGGTCTTGGTGGATCAAAAAAAGCAGAGCTAGTGGAGGTGCGCTGGCCTAGCGGTATCGTCGAACAGCTCACGGACGTGGAGGCGAACCAAGTACTCACTCTGTACGAACCGGATACATCCGTGGAACCCAAGCATTAAAAGCAGGAGTAGATGTGCATGGTCCGGGTTTTGTCGATTGCGGTAGCCATTGCCGTGCTTGTTAGCTGCGGAGGTAATGATGCAGGCCCGGTATCATCCATTAGAACCGATGACTGCTCTGAAGTAAAGGTACATTGGGAAGGGGATTTTTCGCTTGCCGCCCCAGAGGATCTAGCGGCCCTAGCAGGCGATGGCCACAGTTGCTTCAGTATCAGTGGCAAGTTGCTCATTGAGCGAACGACCCTGACTGGCCTAGAGGACTTGCGCAACCTCTATAGTGTCGGTGGTTTGCGACTGCATTCCAATCTAGCCCTGACCAGCCTAGAGGGCTTGCACAACCTCACCCACGTCGATGGGGATCTGGAAATCGTCAACAATCGAGCGTTGACCAATGTGGATGGCTTGCACGAGCTCACCCGCATTGAGGGCAAGCTGGAAATTAGAGACAATGCGTCCCTGACCTGTCTGGAGGGCCTGCGCAACGTCACCCGCATCGATGGAGACTTGTGGATATTCGGCAATGAACCTCTGGACTATGAGGAAAGAACGCGAAGACATGCTCTCAGCATAGGCGACGAACAAGCAGCGCGCGAATCCGAGGGAAGTATCTTCAGCGACGGTGAGGCCCTGTCCAACCTAGAGGGCCTGCGCAACCTGCAAAGCATCGGGGGATCGCTGAAGCTCGGTCTCCCTCTTGTCGGCTATAACTTTGGTCTAACTACCATAGAGGGGCTGCGCAGCCTGCAAAGCATTGAAGGCGATCTGCACATCCAACACAATTTTGCGCTGACCAGCCTAAAAGGGCTGCACAACGTGCAACGCGTCGGCGGCGAACTGCATATCCTGCACAACGACCTTCTGACCACTATGGAGGGCTTGGACAACCTGCGAAGCGTCGGGGACAACCTGAGCCTCTACCGCAATATCTCTCTGACCAGCTTGGAGGGGCTGCACAACGTGCAACGCGTTGGAGATGAATTGATAATTCGCGACAATAGACTGCTAACCAGCCTAGAGGGCCTGCGCAGCCTTCAGAGCGTCGGCCGGGCTGTGATGATCTGGGGCAGCGATGCCCTGAAGGACCTAAAGGGCTTGGGCAAGCTCACTCGGATCGAGAATCTCCTGATCCACAAAAATAAATCTCTGGCCTCTCTCAAAGGCTTGGACAACCTGCAAAGCGTCGGAAATGTTCTACAGATAGATGGCAATAGGTCTTTGGCCAGCCTCGACGGTTTGGACAACCTGCAAAGCGTCGGAAAGCGCCTGTGGATTGAGGACAACCCCAACCTGCCAAGTGATTTGGTCCAGGCATTCGCCGCCAAAATAATTGAAGGTGGCTTTGGGGGCGAAATTACCATTATGGGCAACCAGCCATAGTGGAAGCCCGCCGCCGGATACATCTCGCGTCCTGTCTTCTAATCTGGCCGGTTCAAAGCACAAGTAGCAGAAATGGTGTTAGTGGGTGGGGGTAAACCGACAGACTCCATCGAATGAAATTCGCAATCTGGGGGCGACTTCATAGGGCCAAGGGTTAAAACTGTAGGGCAGGTAGTGGCACGCTAAAACGTGGCGGAAAGAGTCTGGTTCCAAAATGGGGCCGCCGCGATGAATCAATCTGCCGTGGAAGAGCACCGCGTCCCCTTTGGCCGCTTCGACCGCAATTTCTGGCAATCCGTTGCGCTCGAATAGGGCGTCGAAGGCATCTTCGTGGTTCCAGCCGTACCAGGGTCCAGGCTTGCCGTCTTCATCCTCTCTGAAATCCTTCTTATCGAGTATCGGTCCCTTGTGGGATCCGAGCTGGACATGGATGCTGCCATTGCGTTCGTCGACATCCTGGAGGGCAATCCAAGCCGACATACATCCCGGCAGGTGAAAGGCATCCTGGTGTCGGCGCTGCTCCGACCCTTTGTAGAAATACATAGTCTGTATTGCCTCGGGCTCATCGTCGAGACAAGTGCGCAGCGGCTGGCGCAACCGGGGATTCAACATCCAGTCCATGGCCATAGGATCGTACAGGTGCTGATTCCTCGTCCTACTCCAGTCATCGGCATTGCGGGGTGCCATGTTCACGACCCAAGCCGCAAACTGGAAACCGTCGATTCTCTCGCGTCCCGCATGCAGATCCATCATGTGATCGACGAACTGATCGCACTCATCTGGATCGAACAAGCCTTTGAGTATGGTATAGCCTTCCTGCTCATACTGGGCTTTTTGGGCCGATGTTAATTCTACTGGTTCCATCATAACCTCTTGCTCTCTATAGCCTGTCCCACTCTGTGCCCCGGCGATTGGCCAACGAGCGGGGCGTCAGATCGAAGCGGGTTTCGTGGCCGTGGAAGAAGCGATCCAACTCGTCCACCATCAGCGTGAATAGACGGGGGTAGCTGGGGGCTGTGACCCCGGCGATGTGCGGGCTGAGAAAGACATTGGGCAGGTGAATAATCTCGCTGTCAGCCGGGATCGGCTCCGGGTCGAAAACGTCCAGTCCGGCGATGATGTCTCCCCGCTTCAGCCGTTCGATCAGCGCATCGGAGTCGACGATCGGACCGCGCGAAACATTCACGAACACGGCCTCCGATGGAATCAGATCCAATTCGCGCTGGCCGATCATGCCCTGAGTCTGGGGGGTCAATGGTGCCAAACAGACAATGGCGTCGGATTGGGAGAGGACGTTGTCCAACGAGGTTTGGAGAAAACCCACGGCGTCCGCCATTTCTCTGGGCAGATACGGATCGTACACCCAGATATCTGCCTCAAAGGGCCGTAGAAACTGAATTAACCGCCGGCCGATATGGCCGCAGCCGATCAACCCGACTCGCTTGCCGGTCAGATCGCCGCGCAAATAGCCAGGATCGTCAGCGCGGGCAAAGTTAGTATCGCCGGCGATGATGCGACGGAAGTAAGCACCAGCATTGCGCAGGGAAATAAGGATCAAGGCCAAGGCCCATTCGGCCACTGGATAGGAGGTGCCATTGGTGGTGTCCACCGTGCGGATACCCCGCTCCCAGGCGGCTTCCACATCGATGCGTTCGGCGAATCGGTCGCCCGCTACCTCGCCGACGATCTTCAGCTTGGTTGCCCGGTCCATGACCTCGGCGTCAATCCGCGGAGCACCGCAGCAGACGATGATCGCGTCGGCGTCCCCCACTTGATCGAGCAATCGGACTTTCAACTCCGGGCTGGGGCTGGGGCTGAAGAAGGGCACACCGTCCTCGCAGGCGAACCAGTGCCAGTCGGCAAAGACATGGAGTCGTTCCAGATCCGGGGTTGTCAAGTAGTTATCGCGGACTTGATGATCACAGACCAGCATTATCTTTGGACGAGAAGTTGCCATAGAGCCAAATCTCCATTTGAGCTTGTCGGACAGATATTACAATAAATTAAAAAAATCTTGACTTCCCTAAACATTATTATTTAGAATGGTTTAATGAAGGAGGCAACGCGTCCCTCGCGTAGCCTCCAGTTTTTCATTTCTTCCAATCCCTGAATTGTACTCATTAATGTACAATTGGGAGACCCCCTATTAGGAGGAGGTCTAAAATGAAAAAATCTACTCTTTTGCTTTTGCCGTGTGCGTTGGCTCTAACTTTTAGCGGGCCGGCTTTGGGGCACACGGGCCTAGAGTTTTTCCTGCAAGAAGTGCCCGATCCTGACGCCATGACCATGGACGGAGATGACAGCGACTGGGGCTGGTTCGACAACGATCTCGCCTTGGACAGCAATTTGGATTTTTATGTGACATCAGGCGAAGTTGCTGACCCAGAGGATTATTCTGCCACTTGGCGGATAGCCTATTCTCGTCCACCCGACAACCGGCTCTACTTCTTTCTCCGGATTCAGGACGACTCCTTGCGGCGGCAGGAGCCTGACTTGAAACGCATGTGGCACGATGATTTCACCCAGTTCAACCTCGACAATGACCACTCGGGTGGTCCTGGCTTGGGGGCCAACCTAGACGAGGCGAGCAACCACCAGCGCTATCATCTGCGCATCTTGCCGGGTCCGGATGGAGTAGCGGCCTTCAACAGCCAGATCGAGGTGCTCGGCGACGAGAACCTGAGCTGGACTCAGGATGTAGATCTTTTTGGCAACCCCACGGACGTATGGGATCTTGCCTGGACGGTTACTCCACCGGATGCCCAGCACGGCACGCTGGATATAGAGGTCACTTGGGAAGCCCGATTTAAAACCTATGACGCCGTCGGCCTGAGCGAAGCGGAGAGCGTAAGGCACGTATATGAGGATGGTCAGGTTACCCACCTTGGGCCGCGGCTCACTGATAACGACGGCAGCCTGTTTCAGTACGATTTTTATCTGCAGGATAGATTTACTGGAACTCAAAATCCGGCCCAATATGGCACAGAGGGGAATCAGTTTCCCGACTGGTTTTTAATAGGATGCGAAGACTGCCCCAATGCCGGGGGCTCAGGAGCAACTGCGGTGGAGAGTTCCTCTTGGGGCCGGATCAAAAATCATCTGAGCAATCAGTTGCGCTGAGGAGTTTTTATTATAGATTTTTTTAGTAAACCCACCTTGGGCGATCCAACCCAAGCCCATGTCGGCGCATAGGTGCAGACTGGGAAACTATCCATAGGAGAGGAGTTCAAGCATGACAAGATTCACAGTTTTGCCTTTGGCATGCGCGTTGGCTCTGGCCTTTAGCGGGCCAGCTTCGGCACACACGGGCCTAGAGTTTTTCCTGCAAGAAGTGCCCGATCCTGACGCCATGACCATAGACGGAGATGACAGCGATTGGGGCTGGTTCGACAACGATCTCGCCTTGGACAGCGCTTTGGATTTTCACGAGAGAAATGACAACCCCCTTGAGCCAGACGATTACGCTGCCACTCTCCGGCTGGCCTATTCTCGTTCGCCAGACAACCGGCTTTACTTCTTTTTCCGGATTCAAGACGACTCCTTGCGGCGGCAGGAGCCTGACTTGAAACGCATGTGGCACGATGATTTCACCCAGTTCAACCTCGACAATGATCACTCGGGCGGTCCCGGCTTAGGGGCCAACCTAGACGAGGCGAGCAACCACCAGCGCTATCACATGCGCATCTTGCCGGGTCCGGATGGAGTAGCGGCCTTCAACAGCCAGATTGAGGTGCTCGGCGACGAGAACTTGAGCTGGAATCAGGATGTAGATCTTTTTGGCAACGCCACGGACATATGGGAGCTTGCCTGGACGGTTACCCCGTCGGATGCCCAGCACGGCACTCTGGATGTAGAGGTCACCTGGGAAGCCCGGCTCAAAACCTATGACGCCGTTGGTTTGAGCGAGGCGGAGAGCGTCAGGCACGTATATGAGGCTGGTCAGGTCACCCACATTGGGCCGCGGCTCGTCGATAGCGACGGCAGCTTGTATCAGCACGATATGTGGCTGAAGGATAGATTCACCGGCGCTGAAAACCCGCTCACCTATGACACACAGGGAGATGGGTTTCCCGACTGGATTTTACTGGAATGCGAAGACTGCCCGAATGCCGGGGGCTCAGGAGCAACCGCGGTGGAGAACTCTTCCTGGGGTCGGATCAAAAACCATCTGAACAATCAGTTGCGCTGAGTATCTTCTACATCTGATTTTTTTATTGAGCATTGGGCAGAGAGTTAGTTTCTCTCTGCCCAATATTCGTTCTACCCAAAGCCCACCTCCGTGGTCAATCCTCAATGGCTACCGAAGACAAATAGACGCAAGACTCCCCGTCGGGCGATTCGTTCGTCGCTCCTGTCATGCTGAGCGAAGCGGAGCGGAGTCGAAGCTTCTCATACCTAACACCCGTGCGTAACCTGTCAATCCCAATACTTCCCGTAGAGCACCCGGAGTCGCTCCTTCGCCTCTAAGGGAATCACCGCTGGGTCGGTGACGATGGCGCTTTCGGCCGCGCGCAAACAAGGGCAAGCGGATTCGCTTGGCAGACGCGTGGCAACCTCGGAGACGATCTGCTTGGCCAAGGCGCTGTTGGCCCGCAGCACTGCTAACACTTGCTCGACGGTCACGTCTTCCTCTTCCTCGTGCCAGCAGTCGTAATCCGTGCCCGTCGCCAGCAGCGCGTAACACATTTCCGCTTCGCGCGCCAGCTTGGCCTCGGGCAGAGCTGTCATACTGATCACGGCCGCGCCCACGGCGTTGCGGTAGAAATGCGACTCAGCGCGGGTGGAAAAGGCCGGCCCCTCCATGCAGAGGTACGTGCCGCCCTCGTGGACGTTGGCACCTGCCGCCTGTGCCGCCGCGACGACCACGCCCCGCAACCCTGCGCAAAACGGATCGGCAAACATCACGTGTCCGACGATCCCGTCGCCGAAGAACGTCGATGGGCGGTGTCCGCGCGTGCGGTCAAAGATCTGGTCGGGCACGATCATGTCCCCAGGCCGGATATCCTCCTGCATGATGCCGCAGGCGCTGATGGCCAAAATGTGGTTCACACCTAATTGCTTGAGCGCGTGGATATTGGCGCGCGAGGGTACTTCGCTCGGCAGCAGCCGGTGCCCTCGGCCATGTCGCGGCAGAAAATGTACCGTGCGATCGCCGATTCGCGCCTCGACAATGGCGTCCGAAGGCGCGCCAAAAGGCGTGTCTAGCCGATGCTCGGCAACTGTTTCGACCCCTTCTATTTGGTACAATCCCGACCCACCGATAACGCCCAAGACTACGGATTGACTCATCATTGTCTCCTGTGAAAATGCAAGTGCCTGCTAGCGCCCCTATATTATACACCATGTCCCCGCGCTTGCTCAAAACCTCGGTGCGCGAACTGGTCGGCTTCGTGCTGCGCTCTGGCGATCTGGTTTTCGGTGGATTTTCCCGTCCCGACCGCTTAGTGGAAGGCACCCGTGGTCACCAAAAAGTCCAGCGCGCCCGCCCCTCCGACTATCAGGCGGAAGTGCCCATCTCCTACTTAGTCGAGACCGACGAAATCTCCCTCGAAATAAGCGGCCGCATCGACGGCCTACTCGTCGAAGACGACGCCGTACTCATCGAGGAAATCAAGACCACCGAGGCCGATCTCGACGAGATTCCTGAAAACCCAACGCATTGGGCACAGGCCAAGCTCTACGCCTTCATGGTCGCCGAGCAAAGTGACCTCGACACCATCGACATCCAGCTAACGTACCTTCAGTTAGACACCTATGAGCACCGCGAGGACCGCCGCACCTTTGCGTCCGATGAACTGGCGGCGTTTTGCACCGATCTCATCGAGCGCTACCTGCATTGGGCGCGCATCTACCAACAGTGGTGCGCCGAGCGCGATCTCTCGCTTGAAGCGTTCAAATTCCCTTTTGCCGAATACCGACCTGGCCAACGCGATCTAGCCGCGGCTACTTACCGCACCATCGACGGTCGCGGTCGAGCCTTCGCCCAAGCGCCCACCGGCATCGGCAAGACCATCTCGACCCTGTTCCCGGCGGCCAAGGCCCTCGGCTTGGGTCATGCCGAAAAAATCTTCTACCTGACGGCCAAGACCAGCGGACGCAGGATCGCTGAAAAGGCCATTGACGACCTGCGCGAGGGAGGCGCACGCATCAAGAGTCTGACGCTGACGGCGCGCGATAAGATCTGCTTCAAACCCAACGGCGACAGCACCTGCGATCCCGAGCAATGCGAATTCGCCCGCGGCTACTACGACCGCATTAACGACGCACTCGAAGATATCTTCACCCACGACGCCTTCACCCGGTCCCTCATCGAGGAATGCGCGCAAAAGCACACCGTCTGCCCCTTTGAGTTCTCGCTCGACCTCGCGCTGTGGTCCGACGTCATCATCTGCGATTACAACTACGTCTTCGACCCGCGCGCCTTCCTCAAGCGTTTCTTCCAAGATGCTAGCGGGCAATACGCCTTCCTCATTGACGAGGCGCACAACCTCGTCGATCGAGCGCGAGAAATGTTCTCGGCCGATCTGTGCAAGTCCGAGATATCTGGACTCAAGCGCTTAGTCGGAAAGACGCATCCCGACTTGAGCAAACAGCTCGACGCCCTCAACCGCTACTTTGCCAAGCTCGGCAAGAAGGTCGAACAGGAAGGCGATGGCGAGTGCTGGATTAGCCCGCAGTTATCGACAGACCTGATGGCGCTGGTCCACAATGTCCTCCGCGCCGCCGAGAAGGTCCTAGAGCAGGGCGCGGCCTTGCCCTTTTGGGACGAATTGATCGAGTGCTACTTCCGGTTGCTGGGCTTTGAGCGCATCGGCGAGCTTTTCGACGAGCACTACACCACATACACCGAAAAACAAGGGCGGGATATTCGCTTCCGAATCTTCTGTCTCGATCCAGCGCACAATATCCGCCAAGCCCTAGAGCGCGGCTGCGCGGCCGTATTCTTCTCGGCTACGCTCTCGCCGCTGGCGTACTTCCGCGACCTGCTCGGCGGCGAGGAGGGAGATACCTTGTTAAGCCTTGGTTCACCCTTCCCGCCCGAGCACCTGCGCCTGCTACTGGCCGACCACATTGAGACGACGTACAAAAAGCGCGGCGAGAGCTACGACGACATCGCCGAGTCCATCGCTGCCCTCGTCAGCCAGCGCGCGGGCAATTACCTCGCCTTTTTCCCTTCGTACAAATACATGGAGGAGGTGGCGACGCGCTTTGCCGAGGCGCACTCAGACATCGACCTGCTCGTCCAAGAAAGCGGCATGTCCGACCGCCAGCGCGAGGCGTTTCTCTCCGCATTCGACGCGGAGCCATTGCAGCCCGATCAGTACACAGTGGGTTTCGCGGTGATGGGCGGCGTCTTCGGCGAAGGGATTGATTTAGTCGGCGAGCGCTTAGTCGGTGCAGTAGTTGTTGGCGTTGGCCTGCCGCAACTGTGCTTGGAGCGCGACCTGATCCGCCACTATTTCGACGAGCGCGATATTTCCGGCTTTACGTATGCCTATGTCTATCCAGGCATGAACCGCGTGTTGCAGGCTGCCGGCCGCGTCATCCGCACCGCGAGCGACCGAGGCGCGATCCTCCTCGTCGATCGCCGCTTTGCACAAAGCCGCTACCGCCAGCTCTTTCCTGCCTCTTGGCACCCAGTGCGTTCCGTCCGCAATCCCGCCCACATCGCCCAGTCGCTGGCCGAATTTTGGCACCCTGACCCTACGCACACTTAGCATCTGATGTTTACGCAAAGGCCATTAGGTATGGGATGCTTCGCTCCGCTCAGCATGACAAAGAAGGAACGCGACCACTGCTGTCATGCTGAGCCTTTCGGCTTCGCTCAAGATAAACTCCGCGAAGCGGAGTCGAAGCATCTAATGCCTAGATGCTCGTGCGTAACGTCCGTTAGTATCGTACTGCTCTTGCTCTACCCTGCGCTGGTAGCAGCCCAAAGCGTGTTCGCCGCCGCTAGCTTAAACTCTGCACTCTCAGAGCTAGCCACCCACTACGAGGGGATGCGCCTGTCCGTTGCCAGCTCTTCGACGTTGGCCAAACAAATTGCCGCCGGTGCGCCCGCCGACATTTACTTTTCTGCCAATGCCGAGTGGATGGACTATCTCCAAGCGCGCCAGCACATCGAGCAAGACACCCGCGTCGATCTCCTCAGGAACGCCCTCGTAGTTATTGCACCCAAGGAAGAGCCTTTCGTCGTCCGCTTTGCAAGGGACTTCGACTTTGTCGGCGCTTTCGCTGGCCGCTTGGCCATCGGCGACCCCGATCACGTACCGGCTGGCCAATACGCCCGCCAAGCCCTAGAGGCGTTGGGCTGGTGGCCGGCGCTCAAAACCCGCATCGCACCCGCGCCCGACGTCCGCGCCGCCTTAGTGTACGTAGAGCGCGGAGAGTGCGCCGCTGGTTTAGTGTACGCTACCGACGCGGCCCAAAGCGACCGCGTAATAACTCTAGCGACCGTGCCGGACTCACTGCACCGCCCCATCGTCTATCCGGCGGCCATCGTCAAGGGCCGTGCCAGTGCACAGACCCGCAATTTGTTAGCATTTTTTAACTCGAATACGGCCGCCGACATCTTCCGCAAACACGGCTTTACCTTTTTGGGCGATCAACGTGTTCAGCGCTGAGGAAGTACAGGTCCTATTGCTCTCGCTGCGCGTGGCCTTTTGTTGCGTGCTGCTGAGCCTATTGCCGGCCGTGTTGCTGGGCTGGCTGCTGGCCCGGCGGGAGTTTCCGCTCAAGATCGCGCTCGACGGCCTCTGTCACCTGCCGCTGGTCCTGCCGCCGGTGGTCACCGGCTATTTGCTCCTGTTGCTCTTTGGCCGTCGCGGTCTCTTCGGCCCGGTGCTCGCAGTCTTCGACCTCCAATTGGCCTTCGACTGGAAGGGCGCGGTGCTGGCCTCGGCCGTGGTCGGCTTTCCCCTGATGCTGCGCTCTGTGCGCCTCGGGATTGAGAGCGTGGATCCGCGCCTAGAGCGCGTCGCCCGCACCCTCGGGGCGGGTCCGGTGCGCACCTTTCTGACCGTGACCTTGCGCCTCGCCGCTCCCGGTCTGCTGGTCGGCTCGCTGTTGAGCTTTGCCCGCTCCTTGGGCGAGTTCGGCGCGACCATCATCTTTGCGGCCAACATCGCCGGACAGACCCGCACCATTCCCTCGGCCATTTACACGTACCTCAACCAACCGGACGGGGAAGGCCGCGCAGCCGGACTGGTTCTACTGTCGGTCGCACTCTCGCTGCTGGCTCTCGTGGCCAGCGAGTGGTCGGCCCGTCGCCTGCGCTCGAACTAGCAATGCTCTGTCTCCGCGCCCAACGCCAACTAGGCCCCTTTGCACTCGACATCGACATTGAGTGCCACCACGCCGTCACCGCCATCTACGGGCCGTCGGGCGCGGGCAAGACCTCGCTGCTCAACGTGGTCGCCGGGCTAGTGCGGCCGGACGTCGGCGAAATATCCTTGGACGGCCAAACCCTCTTCTCCTCGGCTCAGCACATCGATCTGCCGCCCGAGCACCGCCGCATCGGCTACGTGTTTCAAGACGACTTGCTCTTCCCGCACCTGAGCACCGAGGAAAACCTGTGCTACGGTCACAACCTGCTACCGACGGCAGTGCGCCGCTTTGCCTTGGACCAGATCGTCGATTTGCTCGAAATCGGCCCCCTGCTCAAGCGGCGACCGAGGCACCTGTCCGGCGGCGAGCGCCAGCGCGTCGCTTTGGGCCGCGCCTTGCTCACTTCTCCGCACCTTCTGCTGATGGACGAGCCGCTGGCCTCGCTCGATCAGGGCCTCAAAAACCGCATCCTTCCCTACTTGTGCCACGTCCGCGACGCCCTCCAGATTCCCATTCTCTACGTCAGCCACTCAGTCGCCGAAATCCTCGAACTCACCAGCCAAGTAGTAGTTCTCGACCGCGGTCAAGTCATTGCACACGGAGACTTCTTCACCATCGCCGCCCACCCCCAAGTCCTGCCGCTAGTCGAAGAGCACGGCTTTGAAAACGTCCTCGACGTGGAAATCGCAGCCACCGACGCGGAGAGGGGCGTCTGCGAAGTCTTGTGCCACGGTCAGCAACTCAAAATTCCCTACTGCGATCAACCCGCCGGCAGCCGCCTCTTCATCGGCATCCGCGCCGACGACATCGTCCTCGCCCGCCAGCGGCCCGAAGGGCTGAGCGTGCGCAATGCGTTGCAGGGAACCATCAGCGCAATCGCCGATGTGGGGGGGAAACAGCTCATCTACGTGGATGTCGGGCGGCGGCTGGCCGCCAAGACGACTCCGGAAGCCATTGAGGAAATGCAGCTCGGTATCGGCGACCCAATCTACTGCCTCGTCAAAACCCATTCCATCCGCTTGGGACCGCAGTTGGGCCGGTCGGAAAAACGTTGACACGGCAAATATCCGCCTTTTATACTCTTTACAAAGGAGTACAAGCTGTACCTGAGCACTTCCAACCTAAGAGACTCGCCATGAATGTCATCACGGTTGCCCGTCAGCTCGGCAGCTTTGGCGACTGGATCGCCGAGCAGTTGGCTGCCAAGCTAGACTACGAATTCATCGACCGCCGCCTCGTCGAAGAGATCGCCAGCATCACCGATACTTCGGTCGAAGAGGTTGAGCGCTACGACGAAAAGGGGGAGGGCCGGCTCCGGTTCTTCCTTAAGAAATTGCTCGTGCCCGAAGTCGCGCCGGGGACGTTTCCCCTATCGGCTGCTGCGTACGCGCCCGAGTTTGGGCTCGAGTTTCCCCACATGCGCGAACACGAGGTCAGCGAAGCAACGTACCTCGACCGAGGCACGTACCAGCTACTCATCACGACACTGGTGCAAGATTTCGGCCAAAGCGGTAACGCCGTCGTCGTCGGTCGGGCCAGCCAGGTCGTCCTCGCCGACTTCCCCAATGCCTGCCACGTCAAAATCATCGCGCCGCTCGAAACGAGGATTGAACGCTTGATACAGAGCCGCGACATGGATCGCGAGCAAGCGCAGAAACTCATCGAGCAACACGACCAATGGCGTCAGAGCTACCTGCGCAATTTCCACAACGCCGACTGGAACGACCCCCTGCTCTACGACCTGACGATCAACACCGGCAAAATAGATCGCGAGGACGCCGTCGATCTGCTCGCCGGGTTCTTAGCCGAATCTTAGAGATCAAACGAGCGCGGCACCGACCGTGCCCGTGCCCCGTGTAAAAACGCGTCGTCCGGGCGCGGCCAGCGCATTGCGTACTGTCGGCTGCGCTGGCGGCGATAGCCTGCGTTGTAGTACGTGCTCGCGGCCAGCCAGCGGAGCAGACGGGCCGTAAGCTCGTTTTGCAGTTCCCGATGCTCAGGTCGGTCCCAGAGGTTCCACAGTTCGTGCGGGTCCTGCTCCAAGTCGTATAGCTCGCCCTGATCTTGGCCGATGTAATAACCATTTTGTGCCGCTGGCCGCGCATCATCACCTGATAGTTGTCCTCGCAGAACACCCACTCGCGCGGTGCGCAATCCGCGGCTTCCTCTAAGTATGGCCGTAACGATCGTCCCTCCAGATAGCTAGGCACCTCCACGCCCGCCGCTTCTAGAATCGTCGGTCCTAAGTCCATCAGCGAGACCAAATCCTCGACCTCTTTTCCCGCCCCTGACTCCTTGCGACTATCCCTCACAATCAGCGGCACGTGTACCACGGGATCGTACATCAGCCATTTGTACGCCAGCCCGTGATCGCCCAACAACTCGCCGTGATCCGAGCAGAAGAGGAGCAAGCTATTGTCCAAGAAACCCCGCGCTTGAAGCGCGTCGAGAACCTCACCTAGCTTCTCATCCACAGTGGTAATCTTAGCGTAGTAGTGCCGCCGCATGTGGGCGATGTCCTCTTCGCTGGGCGAGAACATGTCGATCGCGGACTCGTGCTCGGTCTCAGCGTGCGTCTTTCTCTGCGCCGCGTGCTGGGGCGGCTTGTCGTCTAACTCGTCCTCGCGCAGCACGCGCGGCGGCATTGGACGCCCCGCGTACTGCTCTACATGCCTCGGCAACGGGTCCCACGGCTCGTGCGGGCCGGTAAAACCCACCTGCAAGAAAAACGGAGACTGGCCCTTGTAATCGCGGATCCAAGCAAGGGCTGAGTCGCCGATAAAGACATCCGAGTGAAAGCGCTCCTCCAAGTGCCAAGGGACGCCTTGGTATTTCTGCAGCCAATTGGGGTCGGTCTTGTTGCGATCGTTGGGCCGCTCCAAGCCGTGAATCCTCAGATAGCGGCCCCAATCGTCGTCCGCCCCACCCATAGCGAGGTTCTTGCTGGTGGGATTCTCCACCACGACCCGCTCGTGGAAGCCCCCGGCGACATCGCGCGGAGCAAAGTGCATCTTGCCGATGTTGACGCAGTGATAACCCGCGTCGTTGAGGTCTTGCACCCAATTGCGGTGATCGGCCCAGTGATCGAAGCTGTACACGCCGGTATTGTGCGGGTACATACCCGTGAAGATCGCCGCCCGCGAGGCAATGCAGGTCGCGCCCGGACAAAAGGCATTGCGGAAGGAAAGCCCCGCGGCGGCCAAGCGGTCCATCGCCGGCGTAATCGCGTAGTCGTAGCCCCAAGCGCCGATTGTGTCGAAGCGCTGTTGATCGGTCATAATGAGGATGATATTGGGTCGTTCAGGCATTCGGTATCTCCTATTCAATTACGAATTACGAATTAGGGCTGGGGCCGGGAATTCCTAATTCATCATCTCCTCCAAACCTGCTTCTGCGAGCGCCCCCAGTAGCGACGGCACGCCAAAAAACACCAAACTCAATGCGGTCGGGTGCATGGCCACCGCACCCCGGTAATCCGGACGGTCGCTCCAGTCCTGCTGAGCGATCAACTCGGCGAGCACTGCGCGTCCTACCCCCAGATAGCCCCGCTCCCCGGTCAGCCGCCAGGCGTACGCCAGCGAGCCGCAGAGCACGCCGTGGTAGCTTTGGGAGCGGGCAAAGTCGGCGTCGAAGACGCCTTTGCCGCCGCAAAACCAATCGACGGCCCGCACGAAGACCTCGGCCACATCCGCGCGCTCGGTCATTCTGTGTAGCAGTTCCAGTCCGACCATTAAGTAGTGCGTCTGATAGCCCTTTTGCTCCTCGTAGGGCAACACTCGCTTTAATGCAGTAAAGCTCCCCCGCAACTCGAGGAATTCTTCGTCGCTAAACGGGTCCGCCGTGCCCATTTCCACCGCGAGTGTGGTGCCCTCAGTGGCCATGCCGTACGGTCCTTGGTCGGGCAGCTTGGCCTCCGTGGATACTTGGAAGCGCTTGTGCCAACTACCGTCTTCGTTTTGGCCGCGAGCCACCGCGTCGTACACCTCTTCGGCGCGGCGCATAAAGCGGTCTTCTCCGGTCAACTCGTACAGGTAGAGCAAGCCCCGCAGCGCGTTGGCGATGGAGCGCAAGCTAAAGCTGTAGCGCGGGTCCTCGCTCCAGCGGTAGCGCAGGAAAAATTCCCCGGCCTCGCGCAAGACCTCCCGCGCCCGCTCGTCGCCGCTCAAGTAGTAGTAATCCACCCAGTTGTCGATAAAGGTGTGCGAAGCGCACGGCTCGTCGCCAAAGTGGTCCATGCTGTGGCGGAAACAGCCGCCGACCATGTAGGGCCGCAACGGGTGATAGTGGCAGGTATCTACGTCCAGCGAATGCCGGGTCATGGCCTCGGCGAGCGCGTAGTAGCGCCCCTCGCCCGTGCGCAAGTACTGCAACCACACGGCGTGGCGCGGATCCCATTCGCTGTTGCACCAGCCCCAGCGGCCCTTGAAGCGCCAACCTCCCTCGCTCTCCTCCCAAGTGGCCATCACGTCGCCCCAATCGAAAAAACCCTTCCAGCGATAGCGTTCGATGTGCCCTTCCATCCAAGCGACAAAACCCGTCAACATGCGGTCGGAGCGCGGGAATTCCGCGCCAGTCGCCAAGCCGCCGACCGCCCCGCTCTGCACCACCCAATCCGGCGCGACGCTCACCTGTGGCGGGTGCAAAAGGCCCTGCAACCGCTCGCCGCTAGCGGACCCGGCGCGAAAAAAATCGACGAAAAACTCGCTGCTCTTCGCCGTACCCATGCCGTCGGCATAGACTCCTTCGCCCTCGTGCCAAGCCACTTCCTCGGCGTAGCGTTTGCAGCTGAGCCGCCGACCATCTGGGTCGCGCCAAAAGAACACGTCGATGCCTTGCGCACCCACGCCGAGGGCCTTGGGATATTCCTCGGCCATGTAGCGCAGCGCGACGCCGACGCCGACGCGGCCGTTCTCGGCGCAAATCCAGCCCTCGGCCCGCTCGCCCTCGGCCCGCACGGCGCGCTCAACGCCCTCGTACTCTTCCCAATAGAAGTGATTGTCCGACCGCTGCGAGAGCAATGCGTAGCGCTCGGGAACCCAAGGCCCCGTCATGACTCGCCCCGCCCCGACGCGCCAAGTTCCTCCATCTTCGGGTAAGAGCGGGACGCGCAAGCCCAACTCCTCCACTTCGGTCTCGCGGGGATTGCAGGTAACGACCACCGTGTGCACCACTCGCACCTGCGCCTTGCCGGCATAGGCATAGATCCGCGTCGCAAAGCGCAGCGGACGATAACCAGCGTAGTGGTGCATGGGCGCGGTGGACTCGTAGGCCCCTCGGCAGCAGATCACCGCCCGCAAGGGACCGGCCTCTTCGATCTCGACGGCATATTCCTCCACCCCTTCTGACGCCAGACACGTGCCCCCCATCCCGTAGATCCGCCGCTGCGTTGCTCCGGCGAACTCGGATTCGGAGATCTTGGCCCAAGCATCGCCGCCGCCCCGAGGTGTGACTTCTACCTTGGAGACAAACGACCCTTCAGCTCGCTCCCCTAGCTCTACCCCGTCAAAAAGCGCGAATGCCTTTTTGCCAATGCCAAATCGCAGCGGTCCAGTACACACCTCAAAGCGGTCTTCCCGCTCGGCGATTTCTACGCCTTGGACGCTCGCCGCCGCTTTTTGGTCCGTGTATCGCAAGGTGTACACGGCCTCTTGTCCCGCTTCCACATCGGCCTGAAAATCCACCAAGACCCACTTTGCGCTGCCGTCCGGCCAGCGGCCCAAGACCCGTAGCTGTACCGGGACATCTTGGCCCTGTGCGTCCTGCAAAGACAGGTTTTCCACGCCTGTTACAGTGCCTTGGGGTAGGGGGACGCCTCTTGTCAGGGGGTACTTTCGGCGGGTAATGCCCTCGGCCTCTTTTATTTTTAAAGCGATGCCTTCGTCGGGTATGCTCACGTGACTCCTCCTTGATCTCGTCTGTGCGGCGAAGGAAAATAAGCAAGCGGCCAATGCCCCACCAACCCGCATTGACCCGCCTCCACACCCCTCCTATCTTCTCGCTGCCCAAGCCAAAGGAACCATCCCGTGAAACCAGACCAAGACCTAAACGCCCAAAAGCTCCTTCCGGCAATCCAGCGCTTTTTAACCCTTACCGGTGCCAAGATCCTCGACCTCGACAACACCTGGAACCCGGACCGCGGCACCCCAGTCTTCACCCAGCAGGGGCGCTACACCACCCGAGGCTGGACCGAGTGGACCCAAGGGTTCCAATACGGCTGCGCCATACTCCAGTACGACATGACCGCCGACGCACGCTTTCTCGCGCTCGGCCGCAACCACACCATTGCGCACATGGCACCGCACGTCTCGCACGTCGGCGTCCACGACCACGGCTTCAACAACCTCTCCACCTATGGCAACTTGCGCCGCCTGATGCTCGAAGGCCGCATTCCGCACGATCAGCGCGAGCTGGACTTCTACGAGTTGGCCATCAAGCTATCGGGAGCCGTGCAAGCGGCTCGCTGGACCGAGACTGCGTACGGCACGGGTTTTATCCACTCCTTCAACGGCCCGCATTCGCTCTTTTCCGACACCATGCGCTCGCTGCGCATCTTGGGGACCGCGCACCAGCTAGGCCATGCGCTGATGGGCGAAGGCGACAAGCGCATCAGTCTGCTCGGCCGCTTAATCGAACACGCCCAGACCAACGCCCGTTTCAACGTGTACTACGGCGAGGGCCGCGATGCGTTTGACACACCCGGTCGCGTAGTCCATGAATCCATCTTCAACGTCCACGACGGCCAGTACCGCTGCCCCAGCACCCAACAGGGCTACACCCCGTTCTCGACTTGGACTCGCGGGCTGTCGTGGGTGCTTACGGGCTACGCCGAGCAGCTAGAGTATTTCGCCACGCTCGGCGAGGCCGACCTCGAGCCTTTCGGCACCAAGGCCGACCTCGTGCAAACCATGGAAAAAGCCGCCCTGGCCTCCGCTGAATTCCACATCGCCAACAGCTTTGCCGACGGCGTGCCCTTCTGGGACACCGGCGCACCCGGGGTCGCGTCCTTTGGCGCGATAACCAACCAGCCCTCCGACCCGTACAACGACGTCGAGCCGCTCGATAGCTCGGCCGCAGCTATCTGCGGCCAAGGGTACTTGCGCTTGGGCAACTACTATTTGTCCAAGGGAGACGAAGCGAAAGGGACGCGCTATCGCGCCGCGGCCTTCACCATTGCCCGCGCCCTGCTAGAGGAACCGTATCTCGCCGTCGATCCCCAACACCAAGGCATCACCCTCCACGCGATCTACCATCGCCCCAATGGCTGGGACTACATCCCTCAAGACCGCAAAATCCCCTGTGGCGAGGCAGCCATGTGGGGCGACTACCACACAATGGAACTGATGAGCCTGATCAAACGCGAAGCAGAAAACTCCCCTTATCCACTCTTCTTCCAATAGCGAGACCTACCGTGAAAATCACCGCCATTACCCCCATCATCGCCCGCTTTGGCAACCGCCCGCGCGTCTTGGTCAAAGTCGAGACCGACGAGGGCGTTACTGGCTGGGGAGAGACCTACTCCATCGGTCCCGACCTAGCCGTCGGCCCCACCGTCGATTATTGCTTTGAGCTGATCAAAGGCATCGACCCTCGGCGGATCGAGTTCATCATGATGAAGCTGCACCAGCAGTTCCGCTTCCCACCGGGCGGGATCGGTCTGTCGGCCATTTCTGGCATCGACCACGCGCTGTGGGACATCTCCGGCAAAGCCGCGGGCGTCCCGGTCTATCAGCTCTTGGGCGGCCACGCCCGCGACCGGGTGCGAGTCTATCGCTCCATCGGCGGCCGCGACGGCAAAGAGGCCGCCGACCAAGCACGGCGTCTGCACGAGGAGTATGGCTTCACCGCCTTCAAAACCAGCCCCTATCGGCTCGACCCGGATGTCCATCGCTGGGGCCTAGTCTGCAAGACGTCAGCCAAGTACTTTGAAGAATTGCGCCTTAGCTGCCCCGACGACTGGGAATTCGCCTTCGACCCACACGCCAAGATCTTCGAGCCGATTCGCGCCTTGCAGCTAGCCAACGCCCTCGCACCGTACGACCCCTTTTTCTACGAAGAGCCGCTGCGCCCCGAGCACATTCCGGCGTGGACTAGCCTCAAGTCGCAGATGCAGGTGCCGTTGGCCACTGGCGAGAGTCTCTACGCCCGATTTGAGTTTCTCGATCTAATCGCCAACCAAGGTGCCGACATCATCCAGCCCGACATTTGCGTCTGCGGCGGCCTGCTCGAAATGCGCAAGATCAACGCCATTGCCGAAGCCCACTACATCAGCATCGCTCCGCACAACCCCATGGGGCCGTTGGCGACGGCCGTCAACCTGCACTTCTGCGCCTCAGCACCCAACTTCAAAATCCTCGAATACCTCCTGCCGACTGAATCCGAGTGGAACGACTGGCTTGACGAACCCTACCTGCCCAAAGACGGCTACTTGGAGTTGCGACCAGACCGACCGGGGCTAGGCGTCGAGGTCAACGAAGAAGCCATCGCCGACAACGAATACATCCATTGGGAACGCTCCAGCCCGACGCGTCCCGACGGCTCGACCGGGTACATCTAATGCTCAGCCGCGACCACACCGCGCTCGTCCTCATCGACATTCAGGGCAAGCTGGCCTCGCTGATGCACGAGCGCGAGGCACTCTACCGCCAGCTACAGATTCTCGTCGAGGGCGCGCAGGTCCTAAAGTTGCCCATCCTATGGCTGGAGCAGTATCCCAAAGGGCTTGGCCCCACCATTCCCGAGGTCGCCGACCTGCTCTCCGACCAAGAGCCACTGGCCAAGACCTGCTTTAGCGCCTGCGGTCTCAGCGCTTTCCAAACCCAACTGCGCCAGAGCGGCCGCCGCCAGATTCTCTTAGCCGGGATCGAAAGCCACATCTGCGTCTATCAGACTGCCCGCGATTTGCTGGACTCGGGCTACCACGTCGAAGTCGTCGCCGACGCCGTCGCCTCGCGCACCGCCGAGAACAAGGAATTGGGGCTGCAAAGAATGGCATCCGCTGGCGCGCAGATCACCGCAGTGGAAATGTGCCTATTCGAATTGCTGCAGGAGGCGGGGACGGCCGAGTTCAAGCAAATTGCCGCCTTGGTCAAGTGAGGAGTGTTGTTGCCTCTGAGGGACAGTGTTGTTCCTACAAGGCAACAGCACGGCGCATACAGCACATAACGCTACCAGAGGGAACGGGCGTCTGCCAAGCATGGCCTACCTTTTGCTTATAGAGGGGAGTGCTTACATTTACCCAAAGAGGACCTTCTCATGGCCGAGCAATCGCCCAATCCCGCCCAGCCGACAGAATCCACCCTCGCTCTGAGCTTCCTGCGCGAGGATATTCAGGATCTACGTCAAGACGTGCGCCAAATACACGGGCGCATCGATCAGACCAACGGGCGCATCGACGACCTGCGCACCGAGATGAGTGGCCGCATCGACACCCTGCGTACCGAAGTGGGAGAGCGCATCGATCAAACCAACGGACGCATTGACGATTTATCCAAACAGCTCGATTCGCGCTACGCGCGGCTAATGGCCATGCTCATTGCCTGCACTAGCATCCTCGTCACAACCATGGGTGCGGCCGTCGCCGTGCTCAAGTGACGCCCTAAACTCGCTCCGGAAACCGCTCCCGATACTCTCGATCAAATTCTTCGCTGCCTATAGGAGCCAAAGATGGCTAAAATTATATCTTCTCAAGAGCGATCATCGTTTGAAGTTATCGTGGAAGCCGAAAACCTGAGCGAGGCGATAAAAGAAGCTGCGTCATTGGCAGATGATGTGAAGACGCATGGATATGTACTTTTCCAAGCAGAGGAAAACCTTTTCGGAAACATCGATGGTACTCGGCAATGGCGTCTCAAGTGGTACGGAAAGGAACGTTAGTGGGTGCCCCAAAAACAAGCCTTATATTTCCAACGCAACCACTACCCTATTATTTTTCTCGCCCTTAGCCGTCGCCGTGCTCAAGTGACGCCCTAAACTCGCTCCGGAAATCGCTCCCGGTACTCCCGATCAAATTCTTCGCTGCCATCGTCTAGCCGCACCTGGAGGTCCATTCCCGGATAAAAGCCGGTGATTTTGCCAGCGGTGAAATCGCCCCGATACCCTCCGCCTGGTGCCCACAACTCCCGGCCATCGGGCCAGCGCACGGCGTGTATTTGGCGCACCGGCGCTTTGGCAAAATCTGGCTCGACGCGCAGGCGCTCCACGGCCTCTCGGTCCAACTCGACCCCCAAGCCCGGAGCCTCCGGCACCCGCAGATGCCCGCCCTCCACGGCAAACTCCTGCACCAAAACGTGCGAATAGATGTTGACGCAGGGAATCGCCGGCCAGCGCGCTTGTTTTAGCACCGCCCCCAAGTGCGCCGCAAAGGTCGCCGTCAGGCCGGTGCCCACCATCTGCAACCAGAACGGCATTTGCGCCCGAGCAGCCAAGTTGCCGTCGCTCAAGACGCGGCTCACCCCGCCGCCGATCACAAACCCATCGCACACGCCCTCGCGGATCGCCGTCATGGGCGGCGGCTGGCCCATGTGCATGGCGATTGGACATTGGATCTTGCGCCGCAGGAGCTTGTTGCCCTCCACATCGTCCTGCGGAATCGGCGACTCGACGATGGCGAGACAGGCGTTGTCCCGCTCTAACCGCCCAATGAGCGGGGCGGCCTGGTCAACCCCCAGCAACATGGTGTTGAAGTCGGCGTCCAGCTTGAAGTGCTGAGAAGTGGCCTCATCCACGGCCTGCAACTGCGCCGCAATATCGTACCAAGGCCGCGCCTTGACCTTCATGGTGGTAAAACCATGCGCCTCGGCCGCACGCGCCTCAGCCGCCCATGCTGCGGGCGGCATGCTTTGCGCCCACCAAGAAACCGGGCAGGCGTCGCGGTGCTGCGGCCCCATCAGTCGGTGGCAGGGTACGCCCAAGTGCTTGCCAGCCGCGTCGAAAAGCGCCATCTGCAAGCCGGCCCCCAGCGAGTCGTCCCACAGCACCTCGAAAACATTCCGGCCGCGCACGCGGGCAAACTCTGCTTCGCGCGAGTGGCCCCACGTATATCCCTGAATCGTCTCGCCAATGCCAACAACGCCGCCCTCAGTCTCCACTTCGATCAACTCGACGATGGACCAACCCGGCCCATAGACTTCCATGGTGTCGGCGCAGCGCTCGTGGAACGGCACGTGCAGCACAGTGCGCACGACATCTTTAACAACACAAGAGTTCATCGCATCCTCTCGCAGGCTCTACTCGGCCATCCGCCTGAGTACTGCGTGTAAAATTCCCCCGTTGCGGTAGTAGTTGATCTCCACGGGGGTGTCTATCCGGCATAGTACCGCAAAGCGCTTCTCGCTCGCAGCACTCTTGGCCACCACCTCTAACATCTGCCCCGGCTGTAGGTCGTCGTCGAGGCCCTCGATATCGTATGTCTCCTCGCCAGTCAGCCCCAGCGAGTGACGATCCTCGCCGGGAGAAAATTGCAGCGGCAGAATACCCATCCCAATTAGGTTTGAGCGGTGGATGCGCTCGTAGCTCTCGGCTATTGCGGCCTTGACGCCTTGCAGGAAGGGGCCTTTGGCGGCCCAGTCGCGGCTTGAACCCGATCCGTACTCCTTGCCCGCGATAATGATCGACGGCACGCCTTCTTCAATGTAGCGCATCGCCGCCTCGTAGATAGTCATCTGCTCGCCCGAAGGCAGGTGGCGCGTCAAGCCTCCCTCAACGCCGGGCACCAATTCGTTGCGGATGCGGATATTGGCAAACGTGCCCCGCATCATCACCTCGTGGTTGCCGCGCCTAGAGCCATAGCTGTTCCAATCCTTGCGCTCGACGCCGCGGTCAGCGAGATACTCGCCCCCCGGACTGCCCACGGCAATGGAACCAGCCGGCGAGATGTGGTCGGTCGTCACGCTGTCGCCTAACTTGGCCAAGACGCGCGCACCTTGGATCGGCTGGATCGGCTGGACCTGTTTGGTGAGGCCGTCGAAGAAATTCGGCTTGCGAATGTACGTGCTCTCCTCGGCCCAGGCGTAGCGCTTGCCCTCGGGCACGGGAATGGCGTTCCAAGTCTCGTTTTGACGGAACGCATTGCCGTATTCTTCCTCAAACATCTTCGGCGTCAGCGAGCGGGCAATCGCGTCGCGGATCTGGTCTTGCGAGGGCCAGATGTCGCGCAGGAACACCTCGCGGTCCGCTTGGTCGCGGCCCAGCGGCTCGCGCTCAAAGTCGATCGTCGCCCGGCCCGCGAGCGCGTAGGCCACGACTAACGGCGGCGAGGCGAGGAAATTGGCCCTCGTCAATGCGTGCACTCGGCCTTCAAAGTTGCGGTTGCCACTGAGTACACTACACACCACCAAGTCGTTGTCGGCTACAGCCGTGGAGAGTTCCTCAGGCAAAGGCCCCGAGTTACCTATGCAGGTCGTACAACCGTACCCGACCGTGTGGAAGCCGAGGGCCTCTAGGCTCTCGGTGAGGCCGGCCGCGTCGAGGTAGCGGGAGACGACCCGGCTCCCCGGTGCCAAGCTGGTCTTGACGTAGGCCGGAACCGAAAGGCCCCGTTCGGCCGCGTTGCGCGCCAACAACCCCGCCCCCACCATCGCGCTCGGATTGCTGGTATTCGTGCAAGAGGTAATGGCGGCGATGAGCACGGCACCGTGGTCCAGCTCAACCGCGCCCTGCTCACCCAAATCGACGGCGACCTTTTTGCCAACGTCTTCCACCTCAAAACGGTCCGTCAGCGAATCGGCGAAAGCAGTCGGCATGTCCTTGAGCGCAACCCGATCCTGCGGCCGCGTCGGACCGGCCAAGCTCGGCTCGACCGTGCCCATATCCAACGCCAAGTGCTCACTGAAGATGGGATCAGGAGTTTCGGCGTGGTAGAACATGCCCTGCGCTTCCATGTACGCGCGGACGCGCTCGACCACTGCCTTCTTGCGCCCGGTGAGCGCCAAATACGCCAGCGTCTCCTCGTCAACCGGAAAAATGCCCATCGTCGCCCCGTATTCCGGGGCCATATTGGCGAGCGTCGCCCGGTCGGCCAAGCTCAGTTCGCTCAAGCCTGGGCCGTAAAACTCGACGAATTTGCCAACCACGCCGTGCGCGCGGAGCATCTGCACCACCGTCAGCACCAAGTCCGTCGCCGTGGTCCCAGTGGGCAATGCGCCCGTCAATTTGACGCCAACCACTTCGGGCAAAAGCATGTAGATCGGCTGCCCCAACATCACAGCCTCGGCCTCAATACCGCCCACGCCCCAGCCGAGGACGCCGAGGCCGTTGATCATCGTCGTGTGGCTGTCCGTGCCCACTAGGCTGTCGGGATAGAACTCGCCGTCCTGCTCCTGCACCACCTGCGCCAGATATTCTAGGTTGACTTGATGCACGATGCCGGTGGCCGGCGGCACCACGCGAAAATTATCGAAGGACTCCTGACCCCAGCGCAAAAACTCGTAGCGCTCGCGGTTGCGCTCGAATTCGCGCGCGGCATTCATGGCCAGCGCTTCGCGGATGCCGTAGTAATCGACCTGCACCGAATGATCAATGACCAAATCAACCGGAATCAGGGGATTGACCTTCTCCGGATCGCCGCCCAAATCGGCCACGGCGTCGCGCATCACGGCCAAATCGACCACCGCGGGCACGCCGGTAAAATCCTGCATCACCACCCGCGCTGGCTTGAAGGGAATCTCTTCCTTGCCCGCAGTCTCGGGACTCCAACGCGCAATGCGCTCGACGTCCTCGCGGGTAATCTCAAACCCGTCGCACTGCCTGAGCGCGGCCTCTAGCAGAATTTTGATCGAATAGGGCAGCCGACTCACCTCGGCGACACCGTCTGCTTCTAATTCTTGAATGCGGTACAGGACGCCGCTACCGCCGCTGCATTCCAGCCGGGTGCGCGCCCCGAATTCGTCGTTTCTCGTCGTCATGGAAAACCTTTCAGGAATAGAGAGATGTTATGCGTCTCGTTTTTACCGTTTGCTGATGCTTTCGCAGCAATTCGGTACGTTCTTGCCAGAAAACCAGTTGTTCTTTCATTGTCATGTTTGCGATTTGATTGTGAATTCGTTCTGCACCACGGCGTTTCATCTCAACGCAATCAAACGCCTTCTTCGTCTTCATAATGGATCGTCTTCTGAAGAGAATGGGGATGTTTTAAAAATTTGGCTTTAAATATATTCAAGACCAACCCTACCTTCCACCTGCCGCCCTAGGCCGCCATGCACAACCTGCGCCAATTTCTCGATTGCCTGCGCCGCGAAGGCGAACTCGTCACCGTTGACGCCCCGGTTTCCTCTGATCTCGAAATCGCCGAGATCCATCGCCGCGTCCTGGCCGCCGCCGGTCCGGCCCTGCTCTTCACTCATGTCGAAGGCGCGGACTTTCCCTGCGTCACCAATCTCTTCGGCACGGCCCGGCGCGTCGATCTGGCCTTTGGCCCTAGGCCGGAGCAGTTTATCCAGCAGCTAGTGCAACTCGCCCAAGACCTGCCCTCGCTCTCGCCGAGCAAGCTCTGGCCGCACAAAAACCTGATCCCCGCCGCGCTCAAGGTCGGGTTGAAAACCGTCGGCAAAGGCCCCGTCGGCGAGTGCGTGCAGTCGCCGCCCGACCTCGCACGCCTGCCCCTGCTCAAAACTTGGCCCGAGGACGGCGGGCACTTCATCACCCTGCCGCTGGTCTATACCGAACACCCCGATACCGGCCACCACAACCTCGGCATGTACCGCATCCAGCGCCACGATTCCCAGACCCTCGGCGTCCACTGGCAAATCCAGAAAGGCGGCGGTTTCCACTACCACGTCGCCGAGCAGCGGGGTGAAGATCTGCCGCTGGTCATCTTCGTCGGCGGTCCACCGGCGCTGATCCTCGCGGCGATCGCGCCTTTGCCCGAGGACTTGCCCGAGTTGATTTTGGCCTCCCTGTTGCAAGGCGAGCGCCTGCGCCGCGTGCGAGGCTCCACTCTGCCCCTAATCGCCGAAGCCGAATTCGCCATTGAGGGCGTGGTGCCGCCGCACGTGCGCGAGCCCGAAGGGCCTTTCGGCGATCACTACGGCTACTACTCCCTGCAACACGACTACCCAGTGCTCCAAGCCAAACGCCTCTACCACCGCAAAGACGCCATCTTCCCGGCCACTGTAGTAGGCAAACCGCCGCAGGAAGACATGTTCCTCGGCACCTACATCCAGCAACTCATGGCACCCTTGAGCAAGCTGGTAATGCCCGCGATCAAGGCCATGTGGAGCTACGGCGAGACCGGCTATCACTCGCTGGCGGCCATCGTCGTCGAGGAGCGCTACCCGCGCGAGGCCATGAAATTCGCCTTTCGCATCTTGGGCGAGGACGGCGGCCAGCTCAACCTCACCAAGTTTTTGGTCGTCATAGATCGCCCCTTGGACTTGGGCGACTTCCGGCAGGTTTTAGCGTATGCCTTAGCGCGGGCGCAGCTCGCAACCGACCTTTTCGTCATCGCCAATCTCGCCATGGACACTCTCGACTACACGGGACCGGCCGTGAACCAAGGCAGCAAGGGAATCCTCATAGGCGTGGGCGATCCAGTCAACGAATTGCCCAGAGAATTCAGCGGCGACCTCCCCGGCGGTGCCCGCGCCGCCGAGGTCTATTGCCCTGGTGCCCTCGCGGTGCAAGGCCCGACGTACGCGGAAGATCCCGGCTACGCCCAACACCTCGCCGCAGACCGAGCCGTCGCAGCTTGGCCGCTGATATTTCTGGTTGACGACGCCAGTGCGGCCGCCAAGAACGTCACCTTCCTTTGGAGTACCTTTACCCGCTTTGAACCGGCTGCCGACACGTATGCCGCCGCCGTCCAACTCCGTCGCCACCACCCCTGCTATACGCCGCCAATCGTCTTGGATTGCCGCATGAAACCCGGCTACCCGGACGAACTAATAACGGACGAAGAAACAGCGCAAAAGGTCAGCCGACGCTGGCAGGAGTACTTTCCCCAAGGCGGCGTCGAAGGCGCGGAAGACCGACTCGGCTACACCGGATTTTCCCTGTTGGATTAACCCTGAGCAGAGGCCGCTTCATGGATGATACCCTAGCGTTTGCCCCCATCGCCGAACTCGCCACCCTGATCCGCCGCGGCGAGCTCTCCCCGGTCGAACTCACCGAACTCTACTTAGAACGCATCGAGCAATACAATCCGACGCTCAACGCCTATCTCGCCGTCACGGCCGAGCGTGCGCGTGCCCAAGCCCGCGCGGCCGAAGCACAAATCGCGGCCGGCACCTACCTCGGCCCCCTGCACGGCATTCCCCTCGCCTTTAAGGATCTCGTGGACGTCGCGGACCTGCCGACCACCGGCGGCTCGACCCTGCTGCGCGACAACATCGCCACAGCCGACGCCACGATTGCCCGCCGTCTCTTTGCCGCGGGCGTCGTGCTCTTGGGCAAGACGCATCTCGTGGAATTCGCTTTTGGCGGCACCGGCGTCAACCATCACTATGGGACCCCAGTCAACCCTTGGGATCCCGAGATCCACCGCCTGCCGGGCGGATCGTCCTCTGGCTCGGGCGTGGCCGTGGCGGCTGGACTAGCCCCGGCTGCCCTCGGCTCGGACACCGGCGGCTCAGTGCGGATTCCCGCGTCCTTTTGCGGCCTTACCGGCCTCAAGCCCACCTTTGGCCTGCTCCCCAACACCGGAGTCTTGCCCCTCGATCCCACCCTCGACAGCATCGGGCCCTTGTGCCGCACAGCGCAAGACTGCGCCCTGTTGTGCCAAGCCATGGCGGACCTCCTGCCCGGTGATGCGCTTGTGGATCACTTGGAAGGCGAGGTCGCCGGCCTCCGGCTCTGTTTCCCACGCGAGTATTTCTGGGACGATGTCGATGCGGAGGTCGAAGCAGCGGTGCGCGCGTCGGCGCGCGTGTTCGCCGATCTCGGCGTCTATGTCGATGAAATATCGCTCGAAGTGCTCGACGACCTAGTCGAGTGGCGCAATGGGCCTAGCACCACGGCCGTCGAAGCCTATCTCTATCACCGGCGCAACCTCGAAGCGCATCTCGATCAATTTGACCCCATTGTCTCGGCGCGGATACTCGACGGTCGCGATATCCTCGCCGCGGACTTTCTCCAGCAGCTTAGAACACGCGACGAGCTGCGCCGCAAAGCCCGCACGGCCCTCGAAAACGTCGATTTCCTCATCACCCCAACCACTCCCTTTGCCGCCCCGATTCTCGACGAGATCGACCGCGACGAGGTCTATTTCCCCATCAATGGCCTCTGCCTGCGCAACACCATCGCCGTCAATCTCCTCGACCTGTGCGCCGTCTCCCTACCCTGCGGATTCACGCGCGATGGCCTCCCCATCGGCTTACAACTCATCGGCCACCCCCGCGACGAGGCGCGGCTGCTGCGCCTCGCCCGCGCCTTTGAGCAAGCCACGGATTACAATCTCCTCGCGCCCGCACTCGACGCCTTCGCGTAGGGGCGACCGATCGGTCGCCCCTACTTGCCAATATGCGGGGCTAGGTCTATATTTTTTGCCCTACGTGCTCCCATCGTCTAGCGGTTAGGACCCAGGGTTTTCAACCCTGTAACCGGAGTTCGAGTCTCCGTGGGAGCACCATTTTTATGTACGCTACGCTGAGGAGGAACTCATGTTCGACATCGGCATCTTCGCCCCCTTTGGGACCGACCACGATCGCAACATCGCCTATTGCCGCGACGCCGGCGCTAGCCACATCGTCTTGAGCACCGGCCAACTCTCTTCAGACAACGCACCCGCGGCCGACGTTCTCAAGACACTAGCCGACCAATACGCCAGGGCCGAAGTGGTGCTGGCCGGGCTGACCCCGCCGCGCCTCAGCCTCGACGCCTGCGTTGACGACGCATCCCGCGCGCGCGAAGTGGGATACATGCGCCGCCTAATCGAAAACATGGGCCACGCGCAGATACCCTTAGTGCATTTCTACCTCAGCGCCGATGCAGCCCCCACCGATCCGGACGAGCGGCAGCAGCACTGGCAGGGCTTGGTGGGAATCTTCCGCGAGCTCGGCCAAATCGGCGAAGATGCTGGGGTGCAGATCTCCACCCATACGTTTCACGTCCCCGACCGCCTGATCTGGAACAGAGAGACCTTTTCAAATCTCATGGCCGCCACTGACTCGCCGGCCCACGGCCTGACCTTCTGCCAAGGCAAGTCGCAAATGGCCGGCGACAGCCTGCCCGAGGTTATCCGCCACTTCGGCGACAAGGTCTTCATGGTCCACGTGCGCGACATCGCCACCAAGGCCCAAGGGCCTTCTACCCCGGAAATCGAGCAGCGGCTGGCGGACTTGGGCTACCTTGAAGTGCCATTCGGTGCGGGAGAAGTCGATATGGTCGGCACCATCCGCGCCCTCAAAGAGATCGACTACAAGGGTCAGATTTACCCCGAGCACTTCCCGTCCATCGCCGGCGACCACGCCGCGGGGCTAGCTTGGACTCTTGGCTACATCCGCGCCTTAGACCAAGCGGTCGTTGTCTGACCGGTCGCCCTACGGCGGCAAATGGACACTCCCTTTTAGCCGCTCTATATTTGCCTTTTCAACCCAATTGGAAAGGTCCTGCCATGCCTCATCTCACCTCCGCAGACAAGCGTTCCTTTAAGGAAAACGGCTGTCTCATCGTCCGCGGCGCACTCACGTCCGCGCAAATTCAAGCCGCTCAAGACGCCCTCTGGACCGGCATTGACGCCGACCGCGACGATCCTGCAACCTGGATCGAAGCTGGCCCCCGCTCTCCTGTGCCCGCCCATCACCCGGCCATCCACGCCGCCGTCCACGAGTCGCCGCTCTTTGCGATGATGGAGGAAATGGTCGGCGAGGGTCAGCTCAATCCCAACAACGCCGGTCCCGCGCTGGTGTACCCGTCCAAAGACAAGACTTGGTCCCTGCCCGAGCGCGGCCACCTCGACGGCTACTACACCCCGACCAACGGCGTGCCCGAAGGCACGGTCGGCTACATGACCATCAACGTCACGATCTACGTCGAGGACATCGACTCGCAGGGCGGCTGCTTCACCTATTGGCCCGGCAGCCACAACGTGGCCTACGAGTACTTCAAGACGCACTCGCTGCTGTCGGTGCAGGGCGGCGTTTCCAGCGACGTATTTGCGGAGGGAACCTTCCCCCAAGGGTGCGAATTTGTCGGCCAAGCCGGCGATGCCATCTTCTGGCACGGCCAACTCTTTCACACGGGTTCCAAGAACGTCAATCGCAACATCCGCATGGCCCTTATCGGCCGCTTTTCGCGCAAAGACACCAACGATATCCGCTTTGAGACCTGCGACGATCAATGGGCGCATTGGGAGGGAATCAGCTGATGCACCTCGTCTTCAGCCCGACCCTCTGTCCAGACCTGCTCCTGCCCGAAGTGCTCGACCTCGCCAAAGCGGCTGGCTTCTCCCACATCGAACTCTTCCGCGCTTACACCGAGAGCACCCCCGTCCACCGCGACTGGTCCGTACCCATGGTCCGCACCGCCATTGCGGACGCCGGCCTACAGCTTGCCGGCTTCAACATCCGCAATCTCACCGGCCGCAAGGCCGATTCCGACGAGCGCAACCTCGCCTACAACTTGCGCCAGCTCGAATGGGACATCCACTTGGGCCGCGCCCTTGGTATCAAAACCCTCAACATGAAGGGCGGTGCCCGCACGGACGAAGCGCTCGCCGACCTCATCGAAGGCGTCAACACGCTCCTCGACACCATCCCCGACATCGCCCTCAACTTGGGCAACCACAAAGGCAACCGCCTCCAAGGACTGGCCGACTACCAAGCGGTGATGCCCGAGCTACCCGAGCGGGCGCACGTACTCTTGGACACCGGCCACTTGCTCTCGGTCGGCGAGCCCATCATGCCCTTTGCCGAAGCCCTTGCCGGGCGCATCGGTCTCGTCCACCTGCGCGACCAGCAGGGCGAAAAACCCGTGCCCTTTGGGGCAGGGGAATTGCCCTTTGCGGAGTTGTTTGAGCTATTAGCAGATCGCGGTTACGACGGCCCCCTCGTCATAGAACTTGAGGAGGTCGATTGGGACGAGTCACTGCCGGCGGCTATTGCGGCACGAGAATACGTCGAGGCCCTGCGGCCCCAATACTGAGGCCGGACAACTCTCGGCTGAATTTGGGCGTGGTATTCCGTAGAAGCTGTCAAGTTTTGAGCAGTTTACCTGCGATATCTAAAAGGAATTCCTATTTTCTAGGCTAAGGAGGAATTGACCATGCCCATGATAAAGGGGGGCCTGTGTCGGCCCGACCAAACCGGCTTCTACACCTTCTGCAAAGTGCGCCAACGGTCGTAGTAAAGCTGGGCCTTCGGCGGCAGCGCGGCGCGCACGTTGTCGGCCAACTTCCAGCGAAAGCGCTCGTCCACCTCCGTCTGCGGCTCGTCCGGATGGTAGATCATCAGCGCACCCGTCATGCTCAGCCGCTGGGGCAGGTGCGCCGGTTGGCGGCCGCGGTGAATCGTATAACCGCTCCAGAACAACACTTGACCTCTCTTTAAAAAAATGTTCTGCTGACCGGAGATATCGACCTTCTTATCTACGGCTAAGGCGTGGTGTTCCTCGGGCGTGCGCGGTCGCAGATGGCTGCCGGGCACCAGCCACAAGCAGGGATCGTCAACGAGCGCCAGTTGCCACCGCAAACCCGTCATCGGCTGAGTGATAAGAGCCATTTCCCGCTCCGGGTCGCCGTCCTGATTGCCCGGCCCGATGTCGCGGTGCCAGCCCGTGTCGTAGCCCTTGTCGGCACACCACAGATGCACGTGTCCCATGCGCAAGTCCGGCCCCAAAAAAGCCTTGACATAGTGCTCGATTGACGAGGACACCAAGTGCTCGGCAAAAACCGGTTCCCCAAACTCCGGGGCAATCACGCCGAAAATGGCTGTGGCCTCCGGGCCATTGCCAGCCACGTCCACTTCGCCAGCGCGCACCTTGGCCCACACCCTTCGGGCCGCGGCCTCCAACCGATTGACCATCTCGGGTTCCACTGCATCTTCAACTAGGGAATACCCCTGCATGAAAAAATTCTCTTTCACTTTTTCTATGTCGTGCGTCCGCTCGGGCATGTCTTCCTCCGTGCAAAGGTTAAAATCGCTGGTGCCAACCCCTATCCAAATAAGGGGAGCTTGCCCACGCAAATATCGAGCGCTGGGTCGGCGAGCAATTTCCCGGCGACGCAAGAGGTGGAACGTATCGTGCAGATACGGCTGAACATCATGTCCGTTGGGAACGACTCAGGATTTCCGCTACCGCAGCAGCAGGAGCTTGCGCGTCAAGACCGCCTCGTCCGTCACCAGCCGATACAGATAAGCGCCGCTGGCCACAGAGCGACCCGCGTCGTCCCGACCATCCCAATAAAGCCGGTGGTAGCCCGCCTGCTGCGGCCCCTGACGCAAGACCGCCACCCGTTGACCGGTCAATGAGAATACTTCTAAGCGCGCCGGACCAGGGGCGGACAAGAAATAGGAAAGAACCGTCTGACTGTTGAACGGATTGGGCGCGTTTTGCGCCAACTGCGGACGGTCGGGCAGGGCCACCCGCTTGCCACTCTGAAAAAGGTCGAAAAGATTAGCGAAGGGCGACTCCTGCGCCGTCGCGGTAAAGATCACCGGCTCCAGCCCCTCGACCGTAGCCGCAACTGCGTTGATCCCGGCCTCAATGCCCAGCGTCAGCCGAGTCGCCGCGCGACCGTTGGCATCGGTGGTGGCCGTGGTGGCCGACAGCGTCCCCCCACCAGCGGTCACCGCAAACGACACGACCACCCCGGCCAGCGCCGCACCATTCTCATCCGACACGAACACTACCAACGGCTCCGCCAGTTGGGTGATGGCCGGGCCTTCTTGATCTTCGCCGCAGACCTTGGTCAGATGATGGGGTATTGCTTGCTCGGCGGCGGTAGCGGTGAAGGTCACGGACTCCAATCCCTCGACGGTGGCTTCCACGGTGTGGGTGCCCGGCTGGCTGCCCAGCGTCAGTCGGGTCGTGGCTTGGCCGTTGGCGTCGGTGGTAGCCGTAGTCGCCGAGGTAGAGGCCTCAATAGTACAAGGGTTGGTATCGGTGGTGGCCGACAGCAGCCCCTCGCCATCGGTGACCGCAAAGGTGACGTCCACCCCGGCAAGAGGTGCGCCGCCTTGATCCAACACCGAAACGACCAACGGCTCGTCCAGTTGTGTGCTGGCCGGGCCTTCTTGGCCCTCGCCGGAGACCTTGTCTAGGCTATGGGGCATTCGCTCAGTCGCGGTAGCGGTAAAGGTCACTGGTGCCAGCCCCTCAACGATGGCCACAACGATGTTGATTCCCAGCTCGCTGCCCAGCGTCAGTCTGGTGGCGGCGCGACCGTTGGCATCGGTGGGGACTCTGGCGGCTGAGAGCGTTCCCTCACCAGCGGTAACCCAAAAGGTGACGACCGCCCCGGCAAAGGCCGACCCGTCTTGATCTAACACGGAAACGACAAGCGGCTCAGCCAGTTGCTCACCGGCCAACCCTTCTTGGCCCCCGCCGGAGACCGTAGCCAAGGTCTGGGCCATAGATTGCCCGTCGGTGGTGGCCTCCTGCTCGGTCTCCTGTTGCTCATCGTCGGAGGTTTCTGCCAGCGTATTGGCCTGAATCGGTCCAATAAACACTCGACCCGTTTTTTCCTCCGCTCGGAACACGGCTAGGTTATTGCCGTGTTGGTCTTTGATTAAAAAGATTTGACCGACATAGGCCCATAAAACCTGCAATTCAACGACAAGGCGGCTGAGATATATCTCCGTACCATCAGAATCTATCCAATAGTAGGTTATCTCGGCCCCGCTTTCATTCACGAAGATGATTTCCGTTTCTCCTGTTCGGTAGCCTGGGCTTCTTAGGCGCGAAAGCTGACTCGGATTATGCGGATCCAAGTTCACCCACTTGTCGCCGCCGTCGCCGTCCAGATCAAACAATTGGTGATAACAAGCTGCTAACTCTGGCGGCCATTCAAACGTTGGAGAATCCTGCGGATTGAACCCTTGCAGATGCGGCAGATGAGTACGCGTTGCAGGCGGTGTGTATCGCCAGTCTGTATCGCCAAAGACCTCGGCAAGCAACTTGGCAAGCTCTGGATCGTAATCTTTTAACTTGGTCCGAGTATTGATATCTCTTAATTCAAACTGTGCATTGAACCAAGCTGACACACCTTCACCCCAGTACTCCTGTCTGTTTGTAGAAGCATACGTACCTTCCCACAATCCCCTCGCTATGGCCGCTTCAAACGCCGCTTGGAGCCGGTTATCAAAATCCGGCTCCACCGTATTCAATCCATCTAGGTGTATGCTATGGGCGAACTCGTGAATCAGCAGATTGGCCCCCTCGTAGGGATCGCCCGGATAATTCAGCAGGTTTTCCTCGCCAAAACTCGATGGTCGCCCCCCACCCCCAAGACCTCGAGCACGCAGATCCCAATAAAAATCGGGTCGGAGATCGCTATATTCGGGAATCTGCGTTAGCATCTCGTTATATGCGATCACGGTAAAACGGGCCTTGTTTTGCACCATCGCCTGTAGCACATCCGGGCGATGGCTCATCAGCTGCCGAATTAGCCATGCCGCCTCCTTCACAGCGTATGGATTCACGTTCTCTGATGCTACAACAGGAAATCCTTCCACATCAATCCATTGCTGGTAAAACGCCGTCAGTCCAAAGGTCGCTCGAACTGTACGTGAAGGCTCGCGGATGCGGAAGTCTTCGGTAGATCCCTCATCCTCCTTTGATTCCTGTTCCTTCCTTGCGTGTTCTGTCTCTGCCAGCCGCTTGGCCGCCGGGCGGGGATGATCGCGCCGCCACTGCTCGTAATCGAACGGCGCGTAGAAATGCACGCTATCGGCCGGCGGGGACAAAGCATGAGCGACCGCCAGCGGCGAAAGCAAGAGGCCGAGCAACGCGAAAAAGGCGGAATGGAGAACGGGCGTCTTCATGGGGTCAGACTCTTATATGCTCGGCGGGGAGCGCCATATGAGGCCATTGGGTCAGCGCCTACCGCAGCAGCAGGAGCTTGCGCGTCAAGACAGCCTCGTCCGTCACCAGCCGATACAAGTACAGGCCGCTGGCCACAGAGCGACCCGCGTCGTCCCGACCATCCCAATGCAGCCGGTGGTAACCCGCCTGCTGCGGCCCTTGATGCAAGACCGCTACCCGTTGACCGGTCAGGGCGAATACCTCCACCCGCGCCAGACCGGGAGCGGGCAAGAAATAGGAAAAAACCGTCTGGCTGTTGAACGGATTGGGCGCGTTCTGCGCCAACTGAGGGCTATCGGGCAGAGCCACCCGCTTGCCGCCCCCGAAAAGAGCGTCGAAAAGACTAACAAAAGGCGACTCCTGCGCCGTCGCGGTAAAGGTCACCGACTCCAACCCCGCAACAGTAGCCGCCACGGCGTTGGTTCCTGCCTCAATGCCCAGCGTCAGCCGAGTCGCCGCGCGACCGTTGGCATCGGTGGTGGCCGTGGCGTCCGACAGCGTCCCCCCGCCAGCAGTGACCGCAAACGACACGACCACCCCGGCCATCGCCGCATTATCCTCATCCGACACGACCACCACCAATGGCTCGTCCAGTAGTACGATGGCCGTGCCTTCTTGGTCATCGCCGCAGATCTTGGTCAGCCGATGGGGCCTTGCTGGCTCGGTGGCGGCAGCGGTGAAGGTCACCGGCTCCAGCCCCTCGACGGTGGCTTCCACGGCGTGGGTGCCCGGCTGGCTGCCCAGCGTCAGTCGGGTAGTGGCTTGGCCGTTGGCATCGGTGGTAGCCGTAGTCGACGAGGTAGAGGCCTCAATAGTACAAGGGTTGGTATCGATGGTGGACGACAGCATCCCCTCGCCAGCGGTGACCGCAAAGGTGACGGACGCCTCGGCAAGGGGTGAGCCGCCTTGATCCAACACCGAAACGACAAATGGCTCAGCCAGTTGGGTGTTGGCCGGGCCTTCTTGGCCCTCGCCGGAGACCTTGTCTAGGCTATGGGGCATTCGCTCAATGGCGGTAGCGATAAAGGTTTCTGGTTCCAGCCCGGCGACGGTGGCTTCCACAGTGTTGGTACCCGGATCGCTGCCCAGCGTCAGCGTGGTTCTGGCTTGGCCATTGGCATCGGTGGTGACGGCAGTGGCCGACAGCGTCCCTCCACCGGCGGCAACCGAAAAAGTAACGTCCACCCCGGCAAGGGGTGAGCCGCCTTGATCCAGCACCGAAACGACCAACGGCTCGTCCAGTTGGGTGCTGGTCGGGCCTTCTTGGCTATTGCCGGAGACTTTGGTCAGACTATGGGGAGCTTGCTCGGTAGCGGTAGCAGTAAAGGTCACCGGTCCCAGCCCTTCAACGGTAGCCATAACGGTGTTGTTTCCTAGGTTGGGGCCTAGCGTCAGCGTACTTCTGGCTCGGCCGTTGGCATCAGTGGTGGCGGTGGTAGGCGACAGCGTCCCTCCACCGGTCGTGACTGAAAAGCGGACAACCGCTCCGGCAAAGGCCGAGCCGTTTTGATCTAACACGGAAACGACGAATGGCTTGGCCAAGGGCCGGCCGGCTGGGCCTTCTTGGCCCTCGCCGGAGGTTTTCACCAGACTCTGAGGACGGGACTCCGTCCACTCAGACACATCCCACAACTCGACCCCCTTCCATGTTCCAGTGGCAAGGGTTTCGCCATCGGGCGAGAAGGCGACGACCCTGACCGTGGCCTGGTGCGCGAGGGAGTCGATCTGGACCCTTGTATCCACGTCCCAAAGCTTGACCAACTCGCCCGATGCGCAGGCGAGGTAGCCCCATCGCGAGAAGGCCATGGCGCTGCCGCCTCTCACATTCTCGATGGTAGCGACGGTGCGTTGCGTCTTCACGTCCCAGAGCTTGACGAGGCCGTCCCACCCTGCTTGGGAGGCAAGGGTAGCCCCATCGGGCGAGAAGGTCACGGCACCGACCCAACCCGCATGGCCTCCCACAACGGCGGTACGTTCCCCCGTCGCCGGATCCCACAAGATGACCATGCCCTCCGTGGTGGCGGTGGCCAAGCTTGTCCCATCGGGCGAGAACGCCAGGGAATTTACCTTGGAATCATGGTCAAGGTCGGCGTACTTGGCCTCTGTGGCCAAGTCCCACAGCTCGACCGTTCTCTCCCCGGACACCACGGCCAGCGTCGCGCCATCAGGGGGTGAGAAGGCAACCGCCCTGAACCGGGTGTCCCCCGGGCGTCCTTCAAGGGTGGCGGTTCTGGTTGCCGTGGCCACCTCCCATAACTTGACCGTACCATTGTGCTCGGAGGCAAGGGTGGCACCGTCTGGCGAGATCGCCACCGCCAAGCCCGGGGATGCAGACCCAAATCTGGCGATGATCTCCCGTGTCTCCACGTCCCACAACTTGACCGGAGCTTTCTCTGCCCGCGAGGCCGAGGCCAGTGTGGTCCCATCGGGGGAGAACGCCAGAGCGGTGAGAAACCCTGGTTCCTCGAGGGTGGCGATATGGCGGTCAGAAAGCTGATGCAGTGTGAAAGAACGGAGGCTTACCCTACCGGATGTGTCGACGGCCCAGAAGCGCATCCGGTGCACGATGGGATCGGCAAGACTCGAATTGGCCTTGGAGGGAATGACGCCGTCGTAGTCGAATTCAACGACCGCTGTGCGCTCGCCCGAAAAGGAGCGACACTCCTTTACTTCGGCACCGCCCGCGGCGAAGTGAGGCAACTGTGTCGTTGCGAAGAGGAGGACTTGGTGAAGTCCTGACGAGTTGCCGATATCGAGCCGGATCGGGATGCGCGTCGAACCGGCCGGATAGCCAGGAGGGGAGATGAGGTCGATGGTCGATCGAGATGCTCCCTGAGCCACCTTGATCCTCGGGTTGAAATAGGGATGGACGGTCAGGTACTCGGCGGCACAGGCAGACAGCCGGGCCCGGTTACCTCCACCGTACGACATGATGTACTCGCTGTCTCGGAAGTCGTGCTCCAAGTCGAAAGCATGGCCGAGCTCATGGGCGACGATTCTCCAGGAGAACCCGCTGGGGACCAGCACTGTGGCTACCTTGAGATCGCCTTGTTTGCCCCTCCAGGTGACGGCTCCGGCTCCTCCACTGAAGTAGGGCACCGTATTCGCACTGAGGTCGAGGACCACAACTTCAATCGGCCTTCGTCCCAGGGCTCGCCAGATCTCCCCCCGTGCCCCGGACTGCTGGAGATAGTGCGCGTCCGCATGTTCGCCATCCACCCGGTGAACCAGGGGTTCACCTTGGTCGTCGGTCTCGAAGCGGAAGGTCAGGTTCCCATGCCCGTGCCGCTGCATCTCTTCCGCGAAGAATGCCTGAATCTGCCGCATCGCGACCTTCATCGAATTGACCACTTCGGCGCGAAAGGGGCGGTCATTGGGCCGGAAGTAGATCATCCGCACGGTGCGAGGGTACTCGACCTTCAGAGCCGTCGCCTTGGCGGCTGAGGGGGCCTCCTGGGAATCGATAACCCGGCAAAAGGCCACATCCTCCGAATCTGAAGGACGGGTGGAAGCATGAGCGGCCGGTATTGCAGCAAGCCCGAGGCCAATTAACGCGAAAAAGCCGGAATGGAGAACGGGAGTTTTCATGGGTTCAGGCTCTTGTGCGTTCAGGTTTGCGTCCACCGGGCTTATGCGGCTCTAGCGCTGCCGGAAAGCTCGTACCGTGGCAAGGCACTGTCAAGAAAGCACTCGCACGACGCCCCCCAAGTTTGCCCCACCCCGTCTCACCCCCTACATTCCCCGCCTAGACCCCCACTTAGGAGCCTACCATGAAAAAGATTACCACCGCCGACTTCCGCGACTATCGCCGCGACCGCTTCATCGACGCCCAAACCACCCGCGCCGCCCGCCTCGCCCCCACCTATATGATCACCAACGAAATGGGCGTTGACGGCGATATCTGCGAGGAACTCACGCCCGCGCTCTGCGCAAAAGTCGAATTCGACATCCCCTCGGCCAAGACCAAGGGAGCCGAACTGCTCTTTTACGTCAACGCCGATAAATCCACCGCCGACAAACCCATGCGGCTCCAGGTCAACGGCCACGTCCTCACCCACCGCCAAGACCGCGAGCGCATGCTCACCGGCGGTTGGGACCGCAAGAAAATCGCCGCCAAATACCTCAAAGACGGCACCAACGAATTCGTGTTCTCGCACAGCGGCGTACTGCACATCGACCCCTTCCCCGGCGGTCTGGCCGACGCGCCCCCAAGCCATTCGAGCCGCAGCTTTGACGGCGGCAAGACTTGGCACCAAGGCACCTTGGGCGAAGCCCGTGCCATTGAAGGCGAATATCTGGTGCGGCTGCGCGTCAAAGGACATCCCCCCCAAGGAACGCTCTGCTCGCCGGTCATCGACCTCGCCGACGAAGACGGTAGCGGTCGCATCGCTCCGCGGATGGGGATTCGCCGCCTGAACCTGAAAGCGCGGATGCGCCAGCCGCAGGGGACCCAAATACACTTTGAGCTGCGCGCGGGTTCGACGCCTTCCTTTGATCCGCGCACCTGGACGGCTTGGGAGCGAGGCACCGCCTTGCAGTGGCCCGGGCGCTTCGTGCAGTGGCGCGCCATCCTCGAAACCGACGCGGCCAACAAGACCCCGACGCTCCAAGCCGTCACCCTCGAAGCCGACATCGAAGAAGACGCCAAGAGCCTCGCGCCCTTCAAGCGGGCAGAATTCGACCAACCCGAGCTCGTGCACAGCTCGTACCCCTTCGCCTATATGGGGCTGCACCCGCACCAAGAGCGGCTGCGCAAGCAGTACCGCCTCGACGAAGTCATCGCCGCGGGCAAAACCGAACTCGAACAGCTAGCCCTTTTGCGCGATTGGGTCCACAGCCAGTGGCTGGGCTGGCAATCCGACAAATATCCCCACTGCCCCTCTTGGAATCCCCTTGAAGTCCTCGACACCACCAAGGGCGACTGGGGCTTCGGCATGTGTACCCACTACGGAGCGGTGTTCGCCGGCTGCGCCTCGTCCCTAGGGTGGGTGGCCCGCTCGATCGTCGTCGATCACCACTGCTTGGCCGAGGTCTGGTGCGAGGAGTTGCAAAAGTGGATCCTCGAAGACGCTGGGCCGGCCCGCGAATTCGACGCCACCTACGAAATCGACGGCGTGCCCATCAACGCCTTGGAGCTGCACGAGGCCGCGGCGGACGAGCGGCGCGAAAAAATCATGGCCAACAAACTGCCGCAAAAGGTCGTCGAGCCCATGGCCAACTATATCGACGTCTTCTGCCGCTTCGGCATTCCGCTGCGCAACACGCACCTGATTTTCGCTGAGCCAGCCGAGCTGCGCCACGGCGCCGGGCAGTACCACTGGGATGGCTATCTGTGGTGGTCAGACGATGTCGATCCGCGCTACGCCGAATACTCCTTGCAGACCTCTCGCATCGGGGACTTCTACTGGTCGGTCAACCAGACGCGGCTCTACCTCCAAGTGGCGGAAAAAGTGCGCACGCTGCAAGTTGATCTAGAGCACACCGCGCCCAACTTCTCGCACTTCTTGGTGCGCCAAGACGGCGGCCCGTGGCGCGAGGAGCGCGAAGCCCGCTTTGAGTGGACGCTCGCCGAGGGCGAAAACCTGCTCGAAGCGCGGGCGGTCAACATCTTCGGCAAGCAGGGCCGCATCGCCAAAGCATGCGTCGAAGCATCGTGAGCATTCGGATCGTCTTGTAATACTATTCTGCGTCCATCTGCGTCCATCTGCGGATTACTTTATGAATGACTTAGGGTCGCTATAGCCTGTGAGCGCCTCGCTCTCCCTGGCCACGCGCGCCCTGCGCGGTTTCCTCTGGAACGGCAGCGCTTCCGTCATCCAACTCGGCGTCATGCTGGCGCTCTACAAGCTCTTGCCGCTGGAGAAGTTGGGCCATTTTGAGTGGGCACTCGCCCTAGTGATGCTCCTATCGCTGGTCGGCGACTTGGGCCTGGGCGCGGCCTTGGTCCAGCTACCGGACGCGGGCGAGGAACACTTCGACACGGCCTTCTGGACTTGTCTGAGCTGGGGACTGCTGCTCACCGCCGCCGTCATCGCTGCCGTCTCTTGGCTCGCTCCTCTTTTGGGAGGCGAAGACCCGCACACCTTCGGCCGCGTCCTGCGCACGCTCTGCTTGGCGATTCCCTGCGCCTCATTGGCGGGCCTGTTGCGGGCCAGACTTCAGCGCGACCTCGACTTCCGCGCCGTGGCCCTTTCCGAGCTTGTTTCAGTTCTGACCTTTGCCTGCACGGTGACGCTGTTGCTTTTCTGGCGACCCGAATTGGGCGTCCTAGTCCCGGTTATCGGCTCGGTCGTGCGCGAACTAGGCCTCTTCAGCAGCCTCGCTCTTTCGGCCCGCTGGCTGCCGCGCTTGCGCTTCCGGGTCCAAGCGCTGCGCCAGATCCTTCGCTTCGCGCTGAATCTCACGGGGTCGCGCGTAGTGGCCCTGATCAATACCAAGATCGCTTATGTCTTCATCTTCGTACCGCTGGGGGCCACGGCCCAAGCCTACTACAGCTTGGCCGAACGATTGACCTTGCAACCCCTGACCCGACTGGCCACGACCATCCAGCGCGTCTCCTTCCCGACCTTTTCGACGATCGTGGATGACGACTCGCTCCTGCGCCGCGGCTATTTGTCCTCGGTACAGGGTTTCGTGCTAGCACTGGGTCCAGTTCTCGTAGGGATATTCGTCTTTGCGCCGGAGATTGCCGCCTTGCTCAACACCGAGCCGATGTGGATGGTGCTGCGCCTGTTGGCCGCAGCCACGCTTTTGAAGGTCGCCAGCACCTTGGTCGGCTCGATTTTTATGGCCAAAGGCAAGACCAACTGGTCTTTCTATTGGTCGCTCTTTAGCATGGGGGTGCTGATCCCGGCACTGTACTTCTATGGCCTGCCGCGCGGCGTCGAAGGCGTGGCCAGCGTCATCGCCGCGGCGGCTTTGTTGTTCTTGCTGCTGTCGCAGTACCTCGTCAACCGTTTGATCGGCCTGCCTTTTGCAACCTATCTCGCCGCGCTCAGCCGTCCCGGTTTGGTGGTCGCCTTTGTCTTCACCGTTCTCCTGCTGGCCCGCCCCCTGCTGCCTTGGTCACCGCTCGCCGTCCTCGTCGCCGGTGCGACCCTCGGCGTCGGCGCGACCTTAGCCGCCCTTTTCCTCTTCGCCCGCGTCCTTTGCCGCACCTATTGGCAGAGCCTGCGCGGGACCTGATCTTGCCCTAGGCGAAAATTGCGTGTGGGGATGTTTTGGAATATGTTTTTAGGGAACTGCTCTAAAGGAGATTCGCTATGAGCGAGATACAAAATGGCCAGACTGGCACCCTGCGCCTCAAGACCGGCCTCGCCGAAATGCTCAAGGGCGGCGTCATCATGGACGTCGTCACCGCCGACCAAGCCAAGATCGCCGAAGACGCCGGGGCCACCTCGGTCATGGCACTGGAAAGAGTGCCCGCCGACATCCGCGCCGAAGGCGGCGTGTCGCGCATGTCGAGCATTGAGAAACTGCGCCAGATCATGGAGGCGACCTCCATTCCAGTCATGGCCAAATGCCGCATTGGCCACTTTGCCGAAGCGCAGATGCTCCAAGCCCTCGGGATCGACTACGTCGACGAAAGTGAGGTCCTGACGCCGGCCGACGAGCACTATCACGTCGATAAGTTTGCCTTTGAGGTGCCCTTCGTCTGCGGCTGCCGCAACCTCGGCGAAGCCCTGCGGCGGATTGGCGAGGGCGCGGCCATGATCCGCACCAAGGGCGAGGCTGGCTCGGGCAACATTGTCGAGGCCGTGCGCCACATGCGCTCAGTTACCGACGAGATCCGCCGACTGACGATCCTGCGTCCCGAACAGCTAATGACCGCGGCCAAAGACCTAGGCGCACCGTATGAACTGGTCCGCTGGGTCGCCGAGCACGGCAAGCTGCCAGTGCCCAATTTTGCCGCCGGCGGCGTCGCCACGCCAGCCGATGCCTCGCTGATGATGCAACTCGGCGCGGAAGCCATTTTCGTCGGCTCCGGGATCTTTAAGTCCGGCGACCCGGCCATCCGCGCCAAAGCCATCGTCGAGGCCACCACCCACTACGACGACCCAGAGGTCCTGATCCGCGTCTCTGAAAACCTCGGCGAGGCCATGGTCGGCATCAACATCGACACCCTCGAAGAGAAGGACAAACTACAAACCCGCGGCTGGTAGAACCGTCGCACAGATGCAAACGGAAAATGCCCCGTCTCTGCTCTGTCAGGGACGGGGCAATTTTATGAAGCGTGCCCCCCTTCATCTGTGCTCATCTGCGTTCATCTGTGCTCATCTGCGTTCATCTGCGTCCATCTGCGGATACGTCCTCAAGGTATAAACAATGATCGGAATTCTGGGATTGCAGGGCGACTACGCGGCCCACGGCAAAATGCTCGACGCATTAGCCGTCGAATCTCGCGTGGTCAAAAAGCCGGAGCAATTGTCCACGGTGGACGGCCTAATCTTCCCCGGCGGCGAGAGCACCACGCTAATCAAGCTCATGGACTCTTGGGGTTTTTGGGCACCGCTGTGGGACTTCGCCGCGGCCGGCAACCCCATTTTTGGCACCTGCGCCGGAATGATTCTCTTGGCTCAAGGCGTCTCCAACCCACCGCAGAAGTCCCTCGGCCTAATCGACATCGACGTAGAGCGCAACAGCTATGGCCGCCAAGTCGATAGCTTTGAGGGGACGGGCGTTTGGGCGGCGGATGGGCAACCGCGATCCCTGCCGATGATCTTCATCCGCGCGCCCCGCATCGCGCGGTTGGGCGACGAGGTTGCGGCGCTGGCGACCTGCGGCGACGACGTGGTCGTGGCGCGCCAAGGCCAAGTGCTCGTCGCCTCGTTCCATCCCGAACTGACCAGCGATTTGAGCATCCATCGCTATTTCGTCGATATGGTTGGGCGCTAGGAAATTAAAAGAAGCGACGATGGTCGTTTGGTATTCGAGAGACTTCGGTCTAAACCCCTAGGAGAAAACCATGCGCCTCGCACTGACCTTATGCCTGCTCTTGCTCGGCCGTGCCTTGGCCGATACTCCGCTCACCATCGTCGAGCAAGGGCAGAGCCAAACCCGCATCGGCGTCCACCCCGAAGCCGGCGAGTGGGAGCGCCGCGCTGCCAGCGACTTGGTGCGCTATATCGAGGAGATGAGCGGTGCCCGCCTGCCGCTCATTGACCAGTCCGACGCCCTGCGCCAAGCCCTAACTGAAACCACCCCACTCATTCTGGTAGGCCGAGCCGCCCTCGCAACTGAGCCATCCTTAGAACCTCGCCTACAAGCCCTGCAAAAGCCCCGGCCCGTCCTCCGCAGCGACGCCATTATCGCCCAGCGCCAAGGCAACCGCATCTACCTAGTTGGGACCAACGACGAATCGCACTACTATGCCGCTGTGGAATTGCTACACCACTGGGGCTGCCGTTGGTACCTGCCCACCGACTTCGGAGCCAGCATCCCCCGGCAATCCACCCTAACTATCGACACCCTCGACGTGGCCTATGCCCCGCCCTTTGAGGTGCGGCGCTACTGGCTCTCTTGGCTCGGCGACAACAGCGGCCGCGCTGAATTCATGCGGCGCAATCGGCTCAACGATCTGTCCGTGCCGGCGGGCCACGCCTTGGGCCACTACGTCGACGATCTGCCAAGTGCTGGGTCTTCGACCCAAGCCATATGCCTGTCCGACCCCGCCACGGCTCGCCACATTGCCGCGCAAGTCATGGAGCGCTTTGCCGAGGGAGCCCAAGCCGTATCCCTAGGCATGGACGACGGCCTCTACGATCTGGCCTGTGCCTCCGACTCGGTCTTGGCCGCTGGCCTATGGGACAAAAACTTCATGTCCCCGGCCCTCACCGACCCCTTCATGGCCCTGTACAACAACGTCGCCGAGATAACCCAAGTCCGTTTCCCCGACCGCCGCATTGGCTTCCTAGCCTATTCCAATATCACCTTGCCGCCCCAGCGCCACACGGTGGCTGCCGAGCCTTTGGTAGCGTACCTGGCACCCATCGACGTCTGTCCCATCCACGGCATGGACGATCCCGCTTGTCCACCCAGCCAAGAGTACCGCGACGTCATGTACCGCTGGGCCCAGACCATGCAGGGCCGCCTCATCATTTACGACTACGACCAAAGCATGTTGGTCTGGCGAGACATCCCCAATCCCTCTATCCAAGCCATCCGCCAAGACATCCAGCACTACCGCGCCGCTGGCATCCTCGGGGTCGATACCGAGAGCCGGGGCGCTATGGCCACGACTTTCCTCAACCTGTACTTGAGAAGCCGCCTCTACTGGGACCCCGATGTGGACGTCGAAGCCGTGCTGGAAGAGTTCTATCCCCGCTTCTTCGGCCCAGCCGCCGCGCCCATGCGCACCTATTGGCAAGCCATCCACCGCGCTTGGGAACAAACCCCGTCCCACGAGCACGAATTCATGCTGGCCCCCACGGTGTACACGCCGGAATTGGTGCAAATGCTGGCCCCCCGCGTCGCCGAGGCCGAAGCCTTGGTAGCCGCTTTACCCTCCGATGACCTATTCGTCCAGCGGGTGCGCTTTGTCAGGGCTGGTTTCGGCGTTTTGCAAAACTACATGGACATGGTCGCCCAAGCCGTCACGCAGGTGAATTATCCAGCCGCTGTCCAGGCCGGCGAACGGGGCCTCGCTTGGCGCGATAGCCTGACGCAAATGAACCCTACGTTCACCACCACTCGCCTAGAGCAAGGCGATCCTTGGTGGACTGGCGAGGTTGAGCAGTACCGGGATCTGGGCAAATTGACGCACGGACCCCAAGGCCGCCTAGTGCAAAAGCTCCCTCTCGAATGGACCTTCCGCACGGACCCACACGACGCTGGCCTGCACCAAGGCTGGGGGCATCCCGATCTCGACCTATCCTCCTGGCGACCGCTGCGCACCGACCTCTACATGGAAGTCCAAGGAGTTGCTGCGGCTGATGGCGGCGAATACAATGGCTTTGCTTGGTACCGCACGGATATTGAGATCAGCGAAGCTGAGGCCGGCCAAACGCTCCACATCCGCTTTCCCGGTCTGTTCGGCAAAGCCTGGCTCTACGTCGATGGCTACTTGGTGGGGCACCGCGACTGGCGTCCCATGTGGTGGCACAACGACTATCGCTTCGAATGGGATGTCGATCTGAGCGAGGTCCTATCTCCTGGCACCCACACCCTAGCCCTGCGCCTGCACAACGAGCATCACATGGGCGGCATCTGGCGCCGTCCTTTTCTCTACGAGAAGCGCATGTAGCGAGCAGGTCAAAGCATTTGGATCGAGGAATCCCAATTCAACGGAGGTTCTGTTATGATCGATGTATGCAATTCCTCCTCTCTTATCCGGTTGCGTCCTATGCTAGGCCATCTGGCGAGCGGCTGGCTGGTGGTGTTGCTGCTGTGGCCCGTTGGGCTAGCTGGGCAAGAAATCGGGCAGGTGACCCTGTACACGCCGGACGGCTCCCAACAGCGCATGCTCAGTACGCCGCTGGTGGTGGACGTAGGCTTACCTAGCCCGATGGAGACCCCCGTCTCGGCCGTGATCGGCATGGGCACGGGCACGCGGATCACGGACATGGAGGTCGTGGTCAGCGACAGCGCGGGCGGGCAAGTGACGACGAGCTATGCTGCGGATAGATGGAGGATTTTGTCCTTGGCGGCGGATGCGTCGGGCCATGTGTGGGTTGGGACTTGGGCGGGTCTGAGCCGATTTGACGGCCAGCAGTGGACGACCTTTACCACGGAGGACGGCTTGGTGGACGGCGAGATCTACTCGCTGGCGGTGGATGGTCAGGGACAGGTGTGGGCAGGTAGCTTAAATGGGCTTTCCCGCTTCGATGGTCAGCGATGGACCAGCTACTGGTTTGAGGGGATGGATGGTTCAAGGCTCACAGTAGCACCGAACGGGGATGTGTGGTGTGCCGGCTACAACAACTTCCTGCTGGCTCGCTTTGACGGGCAGAATTGGTGGACCTATAACCACACCGATATAGGGATCATTGAGAGCGAGGAGCACTTCGACAACGCCAACCCTACCAATATCGCGGTTGATCAATCCGGCACGCTCTGGGCGGTTGTTTGGTTTGAAGCCCTGAGATCCGCAAAGAGGACGGACGGCTCGGTCTCGGAAACATGGACCCGCCTGCTCACCTTCAATGGGACGCATTGGTCGGAGTACCAACTTGGCGTTGGGAGGATCTTCCCGGACAGCCAAGGTCGCGTCTGGATGAGTTGTGTGGGAGGACTGTGTGTCAAGGACGGTTCGATGTGGAAGCACTACGACCTAATCAATTCCGTCCAACAAATGACGGAGGATGCAGCAGGCCGACTGTGGATAGGGAAAGGGGGCTATTTCGGTGTGCTGGAGGGGACTACTTGGACCGGGATCCCTTGGAAGGAACTCAGAGCCGATACATTTGCTCCCCTAGTCATCGACAGCCAGGGAGATCTGTGGATCCCCTCAGAAGATGGCCTGTATCGGTGGTCCCTGTCTGATATACCTACGGCCATTGAATTCTCGTCCATGCCCAGCGAACCGCGCTCATTCCACCTAGCGCAGAATTACCCCAATCCCTTCAATCACGTCACGCACATCAGCTTTACCCTCCAGCAGTCGGCGATCGTGTCGCTGCAGGTGTTCAACACCCGCGGCCAGCTCGTGGCCACCTTGGTGGAGGGCACCCGGCCAGCAGGAGCCTATCAGACCGCTTGGGATGGGCGCGATACCCAAGGCCAAGCCGTCAGCAGTGGGGTCTATATCGTGCGGCTCGACGCCGGAGGGCAGCAGGCTACCCGCAAGATGATACTCGTTCAATAAAAGGAGATGTCCATAATTCGCACTACCCCGACTTTGGGTTTGCCTATCCTGCGGTTGGTAGATACCCTCTCATCTCCCCTTTAACGGAGGTCCTGTTATGATCGGCGTATGCAATTTCTCATCTTCTATCCGGTTGCGTCGTATGCTCGTTCATCCGGCAAGCGGCTGGCTGATGCTGTTGCTGCTATGGCCGGTTGGGTTGGCCGGGCAAGAAGGGCAAGCGACCCTGTACACGCCGGACGGCTCCCAGCAGCGCACGCTCAGTACGCCGCTGGTAGTGGACGTGGGCTTGCCTAGCCCGATGGAAGCGCCGGTCTCGTCGGTGGTCGGCACGGGCACGGGCACGCGGATTACGGATGTAGAGGTTGTGGTCAGCGACAGCGCGGGCGGGCACATGACGACGGGCTATGCGGATGGATGGATTTCGTCCTTGGCGGCGGATGCGTCGGGCCATGTGTGGGTGGGGACTTCAGCGGGTCTGAGCCGGTTCGATGGCCAGCAGTGGACGACCTTCACCGAGGCGGACGGCCTGGCGGACGGCGTGATCTTCCCACAGGGCGTGGATGGTCAGGGTCGGGTGTGGGCGTGGATCAGGTATGGGAAGGGGCTCTTGCGCTTCGACGGCCAGCGCTGGACCCGCTACCAGTTTGAAGGACTATGGGGAGAGGTGGCCGCGATAGCGCCGAACGGAGATGTATGGTGCTCCGGCTACGGAGACATCCTGCTGGCGCGGTTTGACGGGCAGGATTGGTGGGCCTACGACCACGACGATATAGGGATCGATAACGAGTCGGTCTATGTACCGATCCATGATAACGTGTGGGCACACGAGTACGTTTACATTAGCGAGATCGCGTTTGATCGATCCGGCACGCTCTGGGCGGTTGCTAATTTTTTTAAAGGCACTGCTGGGGTGCGAGCGAGCATAGAAAAGACAGTGTATCGCCTGCTCTCCTTCAATGGGACGGAGTGGACAGCGTACGAGTTCGACGCTGGGACGATCTTCCCAGACAGCCAAGGTCGCGTCTGGATGGATTGTATTTATGGATTGTGTGTCAAAGACGGTTCGACGTGGAAGCGATACGATGCGGTCAGAATCGGCGACTACTCACGCTGGTCTATTTATGAGCCTGTGACGGAGGACGCAGCAGGCCGACTGTGGATAGTGGGCAACGATTATTTTGGTGTGCTGGAGGAGACTACTTGGACCGGGTTCTTCTGGGAGGAGTTCCGTGTTTTTCGTACCCCGGTCGTCGACAGCCGGGGGGATCTGTGGATCGTCTCATACGATGGTCTGTATCGGTGGCACCAGTCTGACCTGCCCACGGCCATCGAATCCTCGTCCATACCCGCTGAGCCGCACTCGTTCCACCTAGCGCAGAATTATCCCAATCCTTTCAATCACGCCACCCACATCGGCTTTACCCTCCAACAGCCAGCGGCCGTGTCGCTGCAGGTGTTCAACACCCACGGCCAGTTAGTGACCACCTTGGTAGAGGGCACCCGGCCAGCGGGAACCTATCAGACTGCTTGGGATGGACGCGATGACCAAGGACAAGCCGTCAGCAGTGGGGCCTATATCGTGCGGCTGGACGCCGCAGGGCAGCAGACCACCCGCAAGATGATACTGATTCAATAAAGAGATGCCTATGAGATGGACAGAAAATTGTTCAAGTGAACAGAAAGTTGTTCAACATGAACAAAAAGTTGTTCAAAAAAGGGAGTAACAACGGCTGAGCCGAGAAGCGTAGAAAATAATTTATAGTTTCTAAGTATCATGTTTTTCAACCCTTTAGGGTAATCCTGAAGGGTTTTTTTCTGCGTGATCGAATAGCTGGCACGCAATGTGCATATAGTCCAAGCCGATGCGGAAAAGGAGGCCGCACTCAATGGCATCGTTCGTTGCTCAGAATTCACTGCTCGCCTAGGACGAACGCGATGCTCAAGGTCAAGACATCAGCAGTGAGCTGTATATCGTGCGGCTGGACGCCGAGCGTCGGCAAGCCAGCCGCACGATGCTATTCGATCAATAAAAGGAGAAGACTTTGATTCGTACTACCCTGACTTTTCGCATGCCTACCCTGCGGTTGGTTGGCACCCTCTTGATTTTAGCAGCACTGGCCGGGCTACCCACCAGTGCTTGGGCCGAATTCCGCATTGGGGTGTGGCAACCCGGCGGGCATGACCGTACGGACATCTTGTTTACGGCGGATACGGCCGACGATCTTGATTTCTTGGGAGTGGACCTGCTGATCAATACGCCGAATCAAGTGGGAAATCAATTCGGACAACCAGACTATGGTGGGTATCAAGACTTCGAAGAAAATATCCTGAGCCATTGGATCAACAGCGACACGGAGCCGGGGCCAAACGGTCCGAGAGGGTTCGTCGTCCAACACGCGCCGGAAGGCCATCCAAGGCTCACGATAGCAGCAGGATATGATTGGAAGCTGGAGCGCTATGCGGGTTCGCTTAGGCCTAACTGTAGTAGGGGTGAAATCGCCGGTGATCTCAATACTACAGACCTGACGACGGGCCAGAGGAGAAATCTTGGTGTGACCGTTGATTTATTGGCGACCAAGTGGACCGCGTATAACTCGTTTTACGGCTACCGCATCGGCCATGAGGCCGATCCCTGCGGAGGCGATGGGGGGATCTACAATTCGGACACCTATACCAACATGTCCACGGTAATCGACTCCATCCGGGCCTACGATACCGAGCACCGCACCATAGCGGTCGGCAATACCTGGGACACGCGATGGACCTCGGCGGAGCAAACCGCATTCGGCCAGCGTTTCTTCCGTCCCGACACCACCGCTACCGGTGATCCCGATCCGAGCCCAGCCAACATCTTCATGCAGGAGATTTACTTCCTGAGGAATGACGTCACCGCCGAAAACGAAGTTCAAGGCCGGTTCGATTTGCTGCGCACTGGCTTGGACTCCATTGGCACCATGGTGCGCACCGCCCGGGATAGCAGCCGTAAAGCCGAGTGGCACTTCATCGCCAACGTCGGTGATCAGTGGCAAACCACCTCGGGCTCAACCACTCCGTGTAACCGACATTATCTCCGGGATCCGACGGTGGCCGAATTGAATGCTCAAGTCAACATGGCGTTGTCTCGCGGTGCCACTGGAATCACCTACTTCCTTTATACCTCTTCCGAGCCTAACAGTTGTGACGACCATGATTACCGGTACGAAGGCTTGGTAGAATACCGAGATCGGAGTAATCACAATCAAAGGAATCGACGGACGGTCTGGAATACAGTGAGAACGGTCAATAATACCCTTCGCACCCTCGGCGACACCCTCAGTCTGTTGACTTGGGACGCGGGCTTTCCCTCCAGCAGCCTGTCGAATACGACGTTGGTTGACTCGGTGCGGCACGCAACGGCGGGTCGGTTGGAGTTCGGCGTGTTCCACGACGCCGACGCTGACTACGTGCTGGTTGTCAACCGCCACAACCTCACGACTCCAGGCTCCCGGACGATTGACCTGCGCTTCGATACCCAGCAGATGGATTCCAACGACGACACAGGCGGGCATTTCATCGTCAGGGAAATCATCACCAATGTCGAGAATATCCATGCGGCCGATGCCAGCAACCACATCTGGGTCACGGGGCAGACCCTAGCACCAGGCGATGCGCGGCTCTATCGGATTGAACGGATGGAGGTGCCGGATGCACCAGAAAACCTGACGGTGGTGAAGGTCGGCGATGGCACAGTCACGCTAGGTTGGGACAACCCAGACAACGCCACCATCGATAATTGGCAATATCGACAGAATGGTGGGGACAACTGGCAGAGTATGTCCGGCGCAAACGCCTACGTATATGACCACCTGACAAACACCTACGAATATACAGTGAGGGGTCTGACCAACGAGACCACATATACCTTCGAGGTACAGGCGCACAACGCCGCCGGATGGGGGGCCGCCTCGGAGTCTGTGACGGCCACGCCGCGTCTGTTCACGCTGACGGCGACGGCGCTTAATGGGTCTGTGCTCTTGGATTGGACCCCAGCGCCCTCCCGCGGGGCATCGATTGATCGCTATGCGTATCGGTATAGCAGCGACGCTGGCGACACATGGACAGATACGAGTTCGGCGTGGGTTCGGGATTTGCACGCCGACGATCCGCTGAGCTACACGGTGCAGGAACTGACCAATGATGAACTCCACACGTTCGAGATGTATGCCTACGATAGCGCGGGCGAGGTGGCCGTGGCGTTGGCATCGGCGATCCCGCGCACGGAGACGGCGGCGGTGCAGGTGGCCTATGGGTCCGATTCGTATCAAGCGCAGGAAGGGGGTGAGGCCGTCGAGGTGACGGTGCGGCTGACGGGTCCGGCCCATAAGGCCGTGTCGATTCCGGTGACGGTAACTAGGGATACTGGCACGGAGGTGGGCGATTACGCGGTGGGGTGGAAAGAACACCCGGCCCATTCGCTGTCGTTTGCGAAGGGGGATCGGTCGCAGTCGTTTGAGATCACGGCCAACCAAGACGCCGACAGCGACGACGAGACGGTGACGGTGGGGTTGACGTTGGACGGTGACGATCTGCCGTCGTGGCTGGGGGCGGGTACGCCGCCGACGGCGACGGTGCGGCTGCTCGACGACGATGGGAACCGCACGGTGTCGTTTAGTTCGGTGCTGTATCAAGCAACGGAAGGAGGAGCCGCCGTGGAGGTGTCGGTGCGTCTGTCGCCGGCGCCCTGGCAGACAGTGAGCATTCCGGTTCAGGTTACGGGCACGGAGGCGGGTGCCTACACCGTGCCGAATCTGGCGGCGGATGGCACGGTGACGTTATCGTTTGCGGCGGGGGTGTCGTCGCGGTCGTTTACGCTCACGGCCAACGAGGACGCTGATAATGCCGATGAGACGGTGTCGCTGACGTTTGGGACGCTGCCTGCGAGGGTGGTCGCGGCTGGTACGACGCAGCAGGCGACGGTGCGGCTGCTCGACAACGATGGGGTAGTGTCATTGTCGTCGCAGTCGCCGCAGGAGGATACCCAACTGACGGCGGAGTTGACCGACCGCAGCGGTGGCATTACCAACACGACGTGGCAGTGGCAGCGTCGGTCGAATCCGACGGACTCGTGGACACCCGTGGCGGGCACGTCGATTTCCACCTACACGCCGCAGTCAGGCGATGTGGGCGACCAGTTGCGGGCGACGGTCGAATATGACGACGCGGACGGCACCGACCAGAGTGCCGCAAGCGCTCCGACCGCGGCGGTACAAGCACTGCCGGAGACGGAGTATGCGTATCGGGCTTCGCAGACGGCACCGCTCCCGTTTGACGCGGTCGCATCCGGTACACCCGATAATTGGTCATCGAGTGAGATTACTTGGACGGACGCGGCCCCGAGAGTGTGGCGAATCGAACGCACCAGACCCTCGGGCGGCACCTGGAGTGAATGGGGCGGCCTGGAGAAATACAGTGAACGGCCGGTTGCTCAACCCGACCCCTTCTACCGCCAAGCAGCAAGCCAACCGGACCCTCCCGGCAACATGATCTCAAGCGCGACCCCGACGGACTGGCAGACCTCTAACCCTGGAGCGACCGCGACCAAAGGCGTGTGGCGCACCGAGCGCACTCGGCCGGCGGGTGCAACCCACTACCGCTTTTCCACGCCCACACAAATCACGCCGCCGCTGGAGACGGAGACGGCGTATCGGTTGCACACGTCGGGCACGACGGCTCCATCGTTCACCGCGTCGGCCAGCAGCGTGCCCACCGGCTGGTCGTCGTCACGGCAGACGCCGACGTCGGCGTCTGCACCCTACGAGTGGGAGATCCGTCGCACGCGGCCGGCCGGCGAGTCGTGGTCCAGTTGGGGCAGCGCGACGGTGGTGTCTAAATACACCGAGCGTCAGTATGCCTACCGGGTCGGTAATTCTGGCAGCACGGCCCCTTCGTTTAGCGCCTCTTCCAGCGGGATTCCCACCGGCTGGTCGTCGTCACGACGGACGCCGGGTCCGTCGGTGCCCTACGAATGGGAGATCCGTCGCACGCGACCGGCGGGCGAGTCGTGGTCCAGTTGGGGCAGTGCGACGGTGGTGGCTAAATACACCGAGCGGCAGTCGGCGTATAAACGCAACGACTCGGGCACGACGGCCCCGGCGTTCAGCAGTACGGCCAGTGGGCTGCCTTATGGCTGGTCGTCGTCGCAGCCGAGTGCTACGTCGAGCAATCGCTACGTGTGGCGCATCACTCGCACGCGGCCGGCGGGCGAGTCGTGGTCCAGTTGGGGCAGCGCCACGGTGGTGGCTAAATACACCGAGCGCCAGTATGCCTACCGGGTCGGTAATTCTGGCAGCACGGCCCCTTCGTTTAGCGCCTCTTCCAGCGGGATTCCCACCGGCTGGTCGTCGTCGCGGCGGACGCCGGGCCCGTCGGTGCCCTACGAATGGGAGATCAGCCGCACGCGACCGACAGGCGAGTCGTGGTCCAGTTGGGGTAGTGCTACGGTGGTGTCTAAATACACCGAGCGGCAGTCGGCGTATCGGCGGAATAACTCCGGCTCTACCCCACCATCGTTCAGTGCGTCGGCTAGTGGGGTGCCTTCGGGCTGGTCGTCGTCGCGGCAGACGCCCACCTCGAGCAATCGCTACGAATGGAAGATCAGCCGTACGCGACCGGCCGGCGAGTCGTGGTCCAGTTGGGGTAGTGCTACGGTGGTGTCTAAATACACCGAGCGGCAGTATGCCTACCGGGTCGGTAATTCTGGCAGCACGGCCCCTTCGTTTAGTGCCTCTTCCAGCGGGATTCCCACCGGCTGGTCGTCGTCGCGGCGGACGCCTACGTCGAGTAACCGCTATGAGTGGCGCATCAGCCGCTCGCAGCCAGCCGGCGGCTCGTGGTCGAGTTGGAGCGGAGCCACGGTGGTAAGGACCTACACCGAGTATCAGTATGCCTACAAGCGGCACGACTCGGGCACGACGGCTCCGGCGTTCAGTTCCACGGCCAGTGGAGTGCCTTATGGTTGGTCGTCGTCGCGGCAGACGCCTACGTCGAGCAACCGCTATGAGTGGCGCATCAGCCGCTCGCAGCCAGCCGGCGGCTCGTGGTCGAGTTGGAGCGGAGCCACGGTGGTGGCGACCTATACCGAGTATCAGTATGCCTACAAGCGGCACGACTCGGGTACGACGGCTCCGGCGTTCAGTTCCACGGCTAGTGGGGTGCCTTATGGTTGGTCGTCGTCGCGGCAGACGCCGACGTCGAGTAACCGCTATGAGTGGCGCATCAGCCGCTCGCAGCCAGCGGGTGGCACGTGGTCGAGTTGGAGCGGAGCTACGGTGGTAAGGACCTACACCGAGACGCAGTATGCCTATCGGCTGCACACCTCGGGCACGACCGCCCCGGCGTTTAGTGCCACCGCCAGTGGGGTGCCCACCGGCTGGTCGTCGTCGCGGCAGACGTCCAACTACTATCAGCCCTACGAGTGGCGCATCAGCCGCACGCGACCCACGGGCGGCACCTGGTCGAGTTGGAGCGGAGCCACCGTCGTCAATACCTGGACCGCAGCTAGAGACCCGTACCGCGACGGTCTCGAACGGCTCGGCTCCCGTTACGCGGCGGGTGTTCGTCCAGCCGCCTTAGGAGCCCCGGCTCGCCCGCTAGCGCGACGAACCGCCTCGAAATACGGATTGATGCCTCCCTAAGCCGGGGGCCGACCCGGCGGCACGCAGGGGGCTAAGACCGCCCCGTCCTTAGCGACCTGTGTGCCGTCGATCGGCTGCTAAAATGCAAGAAAAAGAGCGGCCTATCAGCTGAACCAAAAATTGTGCAACCGGAACAAAAAGTGGGGCCAAAGACGAACAACAAGGGCTAAGCGGTGCCGGTATGCTGCTGCTGGCTCTTTGCCGATTTTGCGGAAGGTAGTTCCTCTCAGGGTGCAAGTCGTGAATGTGGACGATGCCGGCGCGATGCCGGCGCTGGCCGCGCCGGTGCGGTCTGGCCACGCCACCCGGGCCGAGCAGGTGGGTGGGCTGGTGCGGTCGGTGGTCAAGTACTATAAAAACGTTGTCGGTTGGGCGTTGTGGGGGGTGATCAACCACGTGCGCGACGTGTGGCGCGCAAGCAAGCGCGCCCCAAGCGCTGGGCCCGCGCCGGTGCAAGCGAGGGTGCCGGATGCGCCAGCGGTGTCGGTGCATTCGGGGGCGTGGTCGGCGGCGGCGGGTCGGGTGCAGGTGTCGGTGTCCAAGCCGGCATCCCCCGGCTCGGCGCTGACCGGCTATGAATACCAGTTATACCAAGGAGAAGATCGGCTGTTGGCTTGGACGTCTGCGGGCGTGGATGCGCCGACGTTGGCGGGGTTGGCTCTGGGGGCGGAGTCTTCCTTTGCGGTGGGCGGGTTGATGAATGGGCGGTCCTACGCGGTGGCGGTGCGGGCGGTCAACGACATGGGGGCCAGCGGTTCGGTATGGGCGATGGCGACACCGGGTCGCCTGCTGGCACCGGATCGGTTGCAGGCGGTGGCTGGTGACGGGTTGGTGGCACTGACGTGGACGGCCGCCGCGACGGAGGGGTGAGCATGCGCAGCAGTTGCAGCGTCGGGTGCCGGTGTTGAGCGCCGAGGTCCTGTCGCATTTGCAGGGGTATGATTGGCCGGGGAATGTGCGGGAGTTGGCGCATTGGATGCAGCGGTTGGTGATTGTGTGCGCGGGGGAGCGCATTGAGATGGCGGATGTGTTGGCGATAGCCGATATGGGGTTGTCGCCGCCGTCGGCTTTGCCGGTTGCACCAGCGGCTGAGCGCCAAGAGGAGAAGCGGCCGCTTGGTGAGAGTGAGGATGAGAAGCAGCGCATGGTGGCGGCGCTGGAGCGGACGAACTGGATGGTCTCAGGGGATCGGGGCGCGGCTCGCTTGTTGGGTATGAGTGCGCAGACGTTGCGCTATCGGATGCGCAAATATGGGATACAACGGCCGAAGAAGTCGTCGTAGATACACACGTTTCTTATAATAAGGGGTATCTGGGTCGTCAGCCCTTGGCCAGCAGCGAGAACAGGCCCGCTGTAAAACCAACATGGGCTGGGCGCACCCTGCATACAAGGAGAGTGAGATGAAACGCATAGGCGCTTTGCATGGGCTGGGCTGGCTGGTGCTCTCACTGATTTTTCAGACTAGCTATACAGCGGCTGTAGCCGCTCAGGAAACCGATGACACCGCCATAGAACTCAACCCGCTCGATTACGTCCCTTTAGTGGTGGGCAATCGCTGGACGTACAAGCATTTTTATGAGAATTACTTACATGGGACCGGGGAACCCTTTGATATCCCTGGATATCCGCCTGGGCACCCGCCCGATTCTCTAAAATATGCAGAGAAAATAGTGACCATCGAGATCACTCATACGGAAGTGATTGATGGCTTGGAGTACTTTGTTTTTAGTGATGCCGATTATGCGTGGCCACCCGTACCCGATTTGTTTTGGGGCGGTAAGAAGGTGCGCTTGTCCGACGAGGGGTTTTTAGTTTTTCGCTGGAATGGGCAGGATATCCCAGCATATGACTTAGGTTATCTTGGTGATCCTCATAGGTATACAGGTACACTTCCAAGTGGATCTGGCACGGCAGAGATCCGTTTCGATCGTTTTTATGCTCAGTATCGGCTCTCCAGAGTCACTTTTCGCTTTAATGTAGGCCTTAGTGTCTTTCTACAGGGATATGGGATGGGGCGGACTTATATCTACGTACCAGGCTTCGGGGGGGATATCCGCTTTCGGAATATACTTGAGCCGATCTCGGCGATGATTTCTGGAGAAGAGATTACCTATGAACAGGTGCGTCCATTCTATGAACCTCATTTCGAGTCTACTGGGTTGGGCCAAGTCGATCAGGTACGAATGGATGGGGGATTTGACTTTAGCGAAGGAAAGCATTCGGAGTCTTATAATGACTTTGATCTGGTGCTGGGCAACCCCTTAGAGTTATCCTTCGTACTCGTACCTTTTTCATCAGGCCTCCCCTATCTTTACTCCAAGACCGGTGTGGCCAATCTCGGGAAGATTGACTTTGGTCTTCTGAGTTCCAAAGACATACCTTCCGACTTGCAATTCGACTCTCCTACTGCGCTGCCTCTCTACGAAGGCTACACCTATGCGGTTCGGAGCCGCGAAGGGGGGATTGCGCCCCTATACGTCTTCGATGTGGAAATCGAACGACCATCTTATAAGTCGCTTTTTTCCTATGGACGTGTAAATAGTATAAAGTTTGACTGGGTCTATTATCCAGATGGATTGCCTGCTGTGGGCACCTCTGTCCAACCTATATCGTGGGGGCAGTTGAAGTACTTACCCCGAGACGAATAAGTACTTCTCAAGTTTATTGGGAATGAGTGTGCAGACATTGTAGTATCGGATGCGCAAATATGGGATCCAACGGCCGAAGAAGTCGTCGTAGATACACACGTTTATTATCATAAGGGGTATCTGGGTCGTCAGCCCTTGGCCAGCAGCGAGAGCAGGCCCGCTGTAAAACCAACATGGGCTGGGCGCACCCTGCATACAAGGAGAGTGAGATGAAACGCATAGGCGCTTTGCATGGGCTGGGCTGGCTGGTGCTCTCACTGATTTTTCAGACTAGCTATACAGCGGCTGTAGCCGCTCAGGAAACCGATGACACCGCCATAGAACTCAACCCGCTCGATTACGTCCCTTTAGTGGTGGGCAACCGTTGGACGTACGAACATTCTTATTATAGTGGGCTTGGGTCCGCCGAAAAAAAAGTATTAACCGTTGAAATCACTCATACTGAAGTGATCGATGGCTTGGAGTACTTTGTTTTTAGTGATGCCGATTATGATTGGCCACCCGTACCCGATTTCTTTTGGGGCGGTAAAAAGGTGCGCTTGTCCGACGAGGGGTTTTTAGTTTTTCGCTGGAATGGGCAGGATCGCTCTGTATATGACTTCGGTCGTCTTGATAATCCTTATGAGTATATAGGTACACTTCCAAGTGAATTTCATGCGGCGAGGGAAATGGGGTTCAGCGTGGAGGGTACGGTAGAGGTCTATTTCACGCGCTTTTATGCCCAGTTTCGCCTCTCCAGAGTCATTTTTGTCTTTAGTTATCATGATATAACAGACAGCTTTCCTCTTGAAGGCGGAAGCTGGTTTCTACAGGGATATGGGCTGGGGATGGCTCATAACTACAGACCAGACTTCTGGGGAACCATCACATATCGGAATGATCTTAGGCCGATCTCGGCGACGATTTCTGGAGAAGAGATCGTCTATGAACAGGTGTATGCATTATATGAGCCTTATTTCGAGTCTACCGGGTTGGGCCAAGTCGGTCAGGTACGAATGGATGAGGGGTTTGACTTTAGCGAAGGAAAAAATTCGGAGTCTTATAATGACTTTGATCTGGTGCTGGGCGATCCCTCAGAGTTGTCAATTTCATACGCATTTCTTTCATCTAATACCCCGCATCTTTACTCCAAGACCGGCGTGGCCAATTTTGGGAGGATTGACTTTGGCCGTCTGATTTCCAAAGGCATACCTCCCTATATGCGACTCGACTCTCGTATTGCACTGCCTCTCTACGAAGGCCATACCTATGCGGTTTGGAGCCGCGAAGGAGGGATTGCGCTCCTGTACGTCTTCGATGTGGAATTCCAACCACGATCTCATAGGGTGCTTCCTCCCGCCACCGGAAGTGTAAAGAGTATAAAGTTTGACTGGGTCTATTATCCAGATGGATTGCCTGCTGTGGGCACCTCTGTCCAACCTATATCGTGGGGGCAGTTGAAGTACTTACCCCGAGACGAATAAGTACTTCTCAAGTTTATTGGGAATGAGTGTGCAGACATTGTAGTATCGGATGCGCAAATATGGGATCCAACGGCCGAAGAAGTCGTCGTAAATACAACATGATCCCGGTGAACAAAAAGTTGTGCAAATGAACAAAAAGTTGTGCAAAATGAACAAAAAGTTGTGCAAATAACGGATAACGACGGATGAGCTAACAAAGTGTAGAACATACATTTCATTTTTTTCTCCCGTGTTTTTCAGTCCTTCAGGGCCTTCCTGAAGGATTTTTTTGTGCCAAGTGTGATAGTTGGCATGGAATGTGCTTGTATATCAGTAAAATCGATGCCGCTGCGGAAAAGGAGGCCGCACTCGATGGCGTCGTTCGTTACTCAAGCTCAAGTTGCTCACCCTTCCCTTCCCTTTTAGGGCCTAGGGATACACAAAACAGATTAGGAGAATAAGATGAAATTTTTAGTGCTATTGTTCGTTATTCTGTCCACCTCTCAGACTGAAGCCCGAGAGTTCGTCTGTGGATTCAAGCCTGCGTTGGAATCCGAGGGTACTCGGGGTACTCAGGGTACTCGGGATGCTGCGGGCAAAGCCTCTTCAACGCCTCAGGATGACGCCTACTACCGAAGTGGAATCATTCGCCCCTTGTTCGTATTCGGGAAGTTCAAAGATTCGAATGATCCTGCCAATCTGAGTGCATTGTTAGATCGAGAGGGTGTCGCGAATCGGTCCGCCGGCAGTTTACTAACCGCCACCTATGAAGGTAGTCTGGCGCACTATTTTGATGAGATGTCGGATGGGGCTTTGACGTTGACACCCCCCTCCACTGGCATTGACACGAATTGGTATGAGTCGGACTCGACCTCTGTTGAACACTATGTAGGACCGACATGTGAAAATAGTGATGGTACGAGTAGACATCGTAAAGGTGTGGGCAAATTTATGCAGGAAGTGCTCGCCAAAGTAGATGCTAGGGTTGACGACTTTAGTCAATACGATCGGAATATGGACGGGGTGATCGATGTGGTCGGCCTGTTTGTTCCGCCGGAGTTCCTAGAAAAATGCGGCAAACTCGGGACTGCCATTAAAAATGACAATGATCCAAAATACGTTGATGCTGATGGGAACACCGTGGCGACACATTTTATCGTATCTTCGGTGACCTACACAGACAAAAGGCTGGGCACTTTGCCACCCAGTTTTCCTTTTATGGTAAGCATTATGGCGCACGAGTATGGTCATCTAATGGGCCTACCGGAACTCCGTGATACGGACCCAGAGGACGTCAACAAGGACAAAAAAACAGACGACATAGATTACCCGTATCACTCGGCTGGCATTGGTCGTTGGGGCTTAATGGGACTCGGCCCATTGGGATGGGAGCATGAGCCAGGGACATTTGATGGCCCGACTCCGATGTCAGCATGGTCGCGGATGAAAGTGGGGTGGATCTCGCCGGTGACCGTGGAAGCCGATATGTCGAATGTCTCAATCCACGATATTACCTCTTCTGTGAGTAGTGCCTACAAGATCCCGATTTCAAGCTCAGAGTACTTCTTGGTGGCAAATCGGCAGAATACGTATAGTGAGACAACGCCTCCCGTGGGGAGTTACTACGACGACTACGCACCGGCGAGCGGCCTAGCGATCTGGCATGTTGATGAGGATGTTCCAGCAGGAGGAGGCCATCCCAACAACAATGAATTCCACAAATTCGTTGACCTGGAGTGCGCCGACGGCCTCTTTAGCGACAAGGGTTATAATCCCAACAACAGCCCTAATTCGCCTAATTCCGTCAGCGGTGGCGACAACCTCGACTACCTTTCAATAAAGTCCTATAGGGAGAGTTACAATGGCAACTTGGGTGATTCGACCGATATGTGGAATGGGTTGGCCGACACCCGTTTAAAGGCCGACACGTTGTTCACTCCATATACAAATCCCTCGACAGCGGGCTACGAAGGTAATAGCCAGAGTAAATTCACCGGGATTGCACTGCGCGATATTCGATCGTCGTCCACCGCCACCGGGGTCATGCAAATGGACCTCTACCTCCAGTATTGGGCTGGCCCGATCACGTCGAACACGACATGGAGCGGTAGGATAACAGTGGGTGGCGATGTGACGATTGAGTCGGGTGTCACACTCACGGTCGAGCGAGGAACCGAGGTTCGCTTCTTGGCCAACACCGATGATACCGGCGGTGGCAAGGACCAAACTCGCTCGGAGTTGATCGTCAAGGGAAAGCTCGACGCCGATGCGGGGAACATCACTTTCCGCTCGTCTGATGACCCTGGGACCAATGCTGATTGGTATGGCATCCGCGTGGCCAGCGGAGGCATTGCCGAGCTGTCGGGAGCCACGATCCAAAACGGGTTCCGCTGTATGGAGAATGAAGGGGGCACCGTCACTGGTTTGAGTGATGCGAACACCCGCTTTCTTAACTGCGGCGCGACGATAGTCGAAGCGCAATATGCGTACCAGGCTTCGCAGACCGCGCCGCTCCCTTTTGACACGGATGCATCCGGTACCCCCGATAATTGGTCGTCCAGTGAGCTTACTTGGACGGACACCGCACCGCGAGTCTGGCGGATCAGTCGTATGAGGCCACACGGAGGAACTTGGAGCGAGTGGGGCACCCTAGAAAAGTTTTCCGAGCGTCCCGCACCGTCCCCAGTCTTTTACTATCTCCATGCCGCTAGCGCCCCCGGAACACCGGACAATAGGATCTCAGACCAACCGCCTTCTGGTTGGCTAAGCTCTGAACCCGAAGCGACGGCCACCCAAGGCGTGTGGCGCACTAAGCGCACCCGGCCGGCCGGTGAAACCCACTATCGCTTTTCCACCCCCACACAAATCACACCGCCTGGTACCGAGACCGAGTATGCGTATCGGGCTTCGCAGCCGGCGCCGTTGTATGACGCGGTCGCATCCGGCACTCCTGATAATTGGTCGTCCAGTGAGCTTACTTGGACGGACGCCGCACCGCGAGTGTGGCGGATCCGGCGCACCAGACCCTCGGGCGGCACCTGGAGTGAGTGGGGCACCCTGGAGAAATACAGCGAACGGCCCGCGCCTCCACTCGTTTCTTTCTACCGTCAAGCGGCTAATAATCCAGGGGTACCATCATCTACACCCGATAGCGACCCTCCCTCTAACTGGGAGACCAGCAATCCTGGTGCTACGACCACTCTTAATGTCTGGCAAACGCAAAGAAGCCGACCTCCTGGAGACACGCACTATGAGTTTACAACCCCAACAATCTTTGAGTTTGCGACCGTCACACAGTCTGCGTATCGGTTGCACACCTCGGGCACGACGGCCCCGGCGTTCAGTGCCCCCGCTAGTGTTGTGCCTTCTGGCTGGTCGTCGTTGCGGCAGACGCCCAGCCCGAGTAACCGCTACGAGTGGCGCATCCGCCGCACGCGGTCGACGGACGGGTCTTGGTCCAGTTGGGGCAGTGCAGTGGTCGTGGTAGAGACCGAGTATGCCTACCGCGCTTCGCAGCCGGCCCCTCTGTTTGACGCGGTCGCATCCGGCACCCCTGATAATTGGTCATCCAGTGAGCTTACTTGGACGGACGCGGCGCCGCGAGTCTGGCGGATCAGTCGTATGAGGCCACACGGAGGAACTTGGAGTGAGTGGGGCACCCTAGAAAAGTTTTCCGAGCGTCCCGCACCGTCCCCAGTCTTTTACTATCTCCATGCCGCTAGCGCCCCCGGAACACCGGACAATAGGATCTCAGACCAACCGCCTTCTGGTTGGCTAAGCTCTGAACCCGAAGCGACGGCCACCCAAGGCGTGTGGCGCACTAAGCGCACCCGGCCGACGGGTGAAACCCACTACCACTTTTCCGCGCCCACACAAATAGAGACAGAATACGCGTATCGGGCTTCGCAGACCGCGCCACTGTTTGACGCGGTCGCATCCGGCACCCCCGATAATTGGTCGTCCAGTGAGCTTACTTGGACGGATGCGGCCCCGAGAGTCTGGAGCATCCGGCGCACCAGACCCTCGGGCGGCACCTGGAGTGCGTGGGGCACCTTGGAGAAATACAGTGAACGGCCGGTTGCTCAACCCGACCCCTTCTACCGCCAAGCAGCAAGCCAACCGGATCCTCCCGGCAACACGACCTCAAGCGCGACCCCGACGGACTGGCTGACCTCTAACCCCGGAGCGACGGCCACCGAAAGCGTGTGGCGCACCGAGCGCACCCGGCCGGCGGGTGAAACCCACTACCGCTTTTCCGCGCCTATACAAATAGAGACCGAATACGCCTACCGGCTGCACACGTCGGGCACGACGGCTCCATCGTTCACTGCGTCGGCCAGTGGTGTCCCCACCGGCTGGTCGTCGTCTCGTCAGCCGCCAACGTCGGCGTATGCGCCCTACGAGTGGCAAATCCGTCGTACGCGGCCGACGGGTGGCACTTGGTCGAGTTGGAGCGGAGCTACGGTGGTGGCTACCTACACCGAGTATCAGTATGCCTACAAGCGGCACAACTCGGGCACGACCGCTCCGGCGTTCAGTTCCACGGCTAGTGGGGTGCCTTACGGCTGGTCGTCGTCACGTCAGACGCCTACGTCGAGTAACCGCTACGAGTGGCGCATCAGTCGCACGCGGCCGGCGGGTGGGTCGTGGTCCAGTTGGGGCAGTGCCACGGTGGTGTCTAAATACACCGAGACGGAGACGGCGTATCGGCTGCACACCTCGGGCACGACGGCTCCATCGTTCACCGCGTCGGCTAGTGGGGTGCCTTACGGCTGGTCGTCGTCACGTCAGACGCCGACGTCGGCGTATGCACCCTACGAGTGGGAGATCAGTCGCACGCGACCGGCCGGCGAGTCGTGGTCCAGTTGGGGCAGTGCCACGGTGGTGTCTAAATACACCGAGCGGCAGTATGCCTACCGGGTCGGTAATTCTGGCAGCACGGCCCCTTCGTTTAGTGCCTCTTCCAGCGGGATTCCCACCGGCTGGTCGTCGTCGCGGCGGACGCCTGGTCCGTCGGTGCCCTACGAATGGGAGATCAGCCGCACGCGGCCGGCGGGCGAGTCGTGGTCCAGTTGGGGTAGTGCCACGGTGGTGTCTAAATACACCGAGCGGCAGTCGGCGTATCGGCGGAATAACTCCGGCTCTACCCCACCATCGTTCAGTGCGTCGGCTAGTGGGGTGCCTTCGGGCTGGTCGTCGTCGCGGCAGACGCCCACCTCAAGCAATCGCTACGAATGGAAGATCACCCGCACGCGACCGGCGGGCGAGTCGTGGTCCAGTTGGGGCAGCGCCACCGTCGTGTCTAAATACACCGAGCGGCAGTCGGCGTATCGGCGGAATAACTCCGGCTCTACCCCACCATCGTTCAGTGCGTCGGCTAGTGGGGTGCCTTCGGGCTGGTCGTCGTCACGGCAGACGCCCACCTCAAGCAATCGCTACGAATGGAAGATCAGCCGTACGCGACCGGCGGGCGAGTCGTGGTCCAGTTGGGGTAGTGCGACGGTGGTGTCTAAATACACCGAGCGGCAGACGGCGTATAAGCGCAACGACTCGGGCACGACGGCCCCGGCGTTCAGCAGTACGGCCAGTGGGCTGCCTTATGGCTGGTCGTCGTCGCAGCCGAGTGCTACGTCGAGCAATCGCTACGTGTGGCGCATCACTCGCACGCGGCCGGCGGGCGAGTCGTGGTCCAGTTGGGGCAGCGCCACGGTGGTGTCTAAATACACCGAGCGGCAGTATGCTTACCGGGTCGGTAATTCTGGCAGCACGGCCCCTTCGTTTAGCGCCTCTTCCAGCGGGATTCCCACCGGCTGGTCGTCGTCGCGGCGGACGCCGGGCCCGTCGGTGCCCTACGAGTGGCGCATCACCCGCACGCGGCCGACAGGCGGCACCTGGTCCAATTGGGGCGGAGCCACCGTCGTCAATACATGGACCGCGTCTATGGGCCGTTACCGCGATGGCCTCAAACGGCTCGGTTTCCTATACGCTGCGGATTTTCGTCAGTTCTCTAGGAGCGAGGACGTCTCGCTCTATGAAAAACGCTTGACGCCAAGGTCACTTGATGGCCCCGTAAAGCAGCCCAAGGAGGTTTTAAGAACGCTTCTAAGTACACGATAGTAGAAGTGGTATGAGATGCTTCGCTTCGCTCAGCATGACAGCATGAGGCGTCATCACCCGTCATGCTGAGCGGAGCAAAGCGGAGTCGAAGCATCCCATACCTCTATGCCCATGCGTAACGTCCATTTATTATTATCGTGTCTCAAGGCCCACACAAAACCGACCAACCTGAAAGGAACCATCCATGATCGTCGACACCCACGTCCACATCTGGGAAATGTCCGAGAAATATCCCATCGGACCCACCGCCCCCAACTGGACCTCCAAGCCAGACGAACCCGCCACCGCCGACGAACTAATCGAGGACATGGACCAAAACGGCGTTGACCGCAGCGTCTTGGTGCAGACTAGCTGGTCCACTTGGGACAACGGCTATATCGCCGATTCGCAGGCCCGTTTCCCCGACCGCTTTATCGGCCACGGCATGCTCGACCCGCAAAATCCAGGCAACGCCGATCAGGTGCGCTACTGGATGGAAGAACGCGGCTTGCTCGGTTTCCGCTTCCACCCCATGTACTACCCGGACGAGAAAGTCCTGACCACGCCCCAGAACCGTCCCCTGTGGGAAGTCCTAGCCGCAATGGGCGCTGTCATCCAGTTCCATCTCAACGCCGCTTGCGCCGATCAAGTAGCTGAAATCGCCCGCCGCCATCCGCAGATGCCTCTGCTGTTGGACCACATGGGCTATCCCAACCTCGACGAACCAGCCGAGGCTTTTCAGCCCATCGTTGAGCTAGCAAACTTCGACAACGTGGCCGTAAAAATATCGGATGTCCACGGCCGCTCGAAGCAGACTTTTCCCTATGCCGACGTGCATCCCTTCATCCAGCGCCTACACCGCGCCTTTGGAGCCGAGCGCATGTTGTGGGGCACCGGCTATCCAGGGCACCACCGCACCAAGCACAACTGGCCGACCCTAGCCGAGGAGTTGCGCCTAGTGCAGGAGGGTTTCGACTTTCTCAGCCAGCGAGAAAAAGACCAGATGCTAGGCGGTACGGCCGCCCGTATCTGGGGACTGACCTGACCTTTACAAGTTCGTTCATCCACAATCCACAAGGGAGACCCGCATGACATTGGACACCAGCGACCAAAACATATATCAAGCCATCGGCGTCGAACCCATCATCAACTGCCGTGGCACGTTTACCATCATTGGCGGCTCGGTCGAACTCCCCGAAGTTGTGGCAGCCATGGAAGCGGCCTCGGGCTACTTCGTCCAATACGACGAACTGGCCGAAGCTGTCGGCCAGAGACTGGCTGACATCACTGGGGCCGAATGGGGCCTGATTCCGGCGGGCTGCGCCGCTGGCCTCAAGCACATCACCGCAGCTTGCGTCACCGGCGGCAATCCCGAAAAACTGATCCGCATCCCGGATTTGACTGGCTTGGACAAAACCCAAGTCATCATCCCCCGGTACTCGCGCAACGCCTACGACCACGCCCTGCGCAGCATCGGCGTCGAAATCGTCATGGTCGAGACTCGGGTCGAATTGGAGCAAGCTATCAATCCCCGCACTGCCATGATCTACATAACCACGGGGGCCGGCTCTGCCACCGGCCAGCCGCTTTCCCTAGAGGTCATTGCCGACGTGGCCCGGCCACACAAAATTCCCATCCTCGCCGACTCCGCGGCCGAAAACCTCACCATTCCCAATGTCCACTTGCAAAGAGGTGCCACCGTCGTGGCCTACAGCGGCGGCAAAGCCCTGTGCGGCCCCCAGTGCGCCGGCTTGGTACTGGGCGACAAAGCCTTGCTACAGTCGGCGTGGCAATTCAGTTCGCCGCACCACGGGCCGGGCCGCGACAATAAAATCGGCAAGGAAGAGATCATGGGGATGCTGGCGGCAGTGGAAGCTTGGGTGCGCCGCGACCACGACGCCGAATGGCAAACTTGGCTGTCCTATCTCGACCATATAGCCCAGCGGGTGCGCGGCATCGACAGCGTATCAACCGAGGTCAAAGACCCCACCGGCCTATCCAACCGCGCTCCGGTCCTCACCATCAGTTGGGACCCTGCCGTCTTGCACATTACCGGCGCAGAGGTCGCCGAGGATTTCGCCCGCAACAAACCCCGCATTGCCGTGGCCAGCGGCGGTGACAACGGCCGCACTTCCATCGGCATCACGCCTAACCAGATGCAGCCGGGTAACGATGAAGTGGTCGCCGACCGGATTCACCGCATCTTATCGGCGCAACGCAGTCCCCAATCGACGGAGCTAGCCCCTCCGGCAACCGACGTCAGCGGTTCTTGGGATCTCACCATCAACTATTCGAGCAGCAGCAGCCAGCACCAGCTATTCCTCGAACAGGAGGGGCATTGGATCGGCGGCACCCATATAAGCGATTTTTCCCAGCAGCCCATCGCCGGCGTCATCGAAGGCGATCAGGTAAAGCTGCGCAGCCAAGTGAGCCGCCCGGGCGATAACATCCCCTTCCTATTTACGGGCCGCGCTGCGGAAGACCGCATATCGGGGTTCATTCATCTAGGCGAGTACCGCAACGCCGATTTCACCGCCTGCCGCTCCCAATACGCAAAATCGCCGGTCTCCATTGCCATACCCGGCGGAGCGCCGCTGGCTACCTAATTACAAACCAGCGGATCAGGATGAGTCCGGCGCGACCGTCTTCCAGCGCAAGGTCTGCGCCGCCAGCAGCTCGGCATCCGGCGTCGGCAGATCGCCGGTCGAGGGCTTGAAAACACAGCCCTCGGCCAGCTCCAAGGGCGGTTGCGACAGGTCACGGCGGTAGAAGCGGGAGGAGGGGAACAGGTCGCCCGGATAGGTGAAGTTCTCTAGCGTCGCCAGCTCCACGCAGATCGATCCCCCCAGAGCGCTTTCGAGCATGCCCCCGACCCACACCGGCACGCCAGCGTCCCTAGCCATATCGTGCACGGCGAGGGCGTTGGTCAAGCCGCCGATCCTGCCCGGCTTGATGTTGATGTAGCGACAAGCGCCGATGCGCAGCGCCTGCTCAGCGGTGCGCGGATCGACGATGCTCTCGTCGAGGCAGATGGGCGTGCCGATCTGTCTCGCGAGTTCGGCGTGATCGAGCAGATCGTTGTACGCAAGTGGCTGCTCGATGAAGGCGAGCCCCATGCCGTCGATGGCCTTGAAAAACGGCAGGTCGTCGAGGGTGTACCCACTGTTGCAGTCGATGTGGAAGGTAATGTCGGGGAAGGTGCTGGTGACGATTTGCAGCATTTCTAGGTCCCAGCCCGGAGCCGCTTTCAGCTTGATGCGCGGGAATCCGGCGTCAACGGCCTGCTGGATGTTCCCGAGGAGCATGTCGTAGGAGTCTTGGATGCCGAAGTCAGCGCCGGCCGCCACGTCGCGGGTCTGGCCGCCGAGAAGCCGGTGCAGGGGGGTTCCAGTGATGCGACTCTGCAGCGTCCACCAGCCGATTTCCACGGCTGCCTTGGCGAAGCTGTTGCCCTTGAAAATCGCCAGCCGCTGGTTGAGCTCCGCGGCCGTGTCGTACTCGCGCCCCACGACCCAAGGCCCCATCACCTCGGAGACGTGGTAGAACGCGGACCCGGCGCTCTCGTTGAGATAGGTGGGCGCGAAGAAGGGGGTGCTCTCCGACCAGGCTTCGTGCTCGCCGCTGGTCAGCTTGACGAGCACCGAGTGGATGTCGGAGTCTTCCCCATACGCCGTGCGCCAGGGATAGATGAGCGGCATCACTACATAGTACACGTCGAGTCTGTCGATTCGCATCTATGGCTTCACCTCTCTGGTCAGCGTCGTCACCGCTTCGACCAGCCTGTCCAGCTCCGCATCGCTGGTGTAGAAGGCCACCGAGATCCGCACGCCGGTCGGATCGGTCATGTACGTGCCCCGTTGGACGATCTGCCAACGCTGCCTGAGGGCCGTGGAGACCTCGCCGCCCTCCATTCCTGCGATGGCAAATGTGACGATGCCGCTCCGGGTCTCGGGGCGGCGTGAGCTGACGACCTGCACACCGGGAATGGCGTCGAGACGCGCCCACAACTCCTCTGCTTTGCGGCTCGCCTCCGCGGCGATGGCCCGAGACCCGCCGATGCGGGTCATGAAGTCGAGGCTGGCACCGACTCCCAAGTAGAGCACGCTCGCCGGAGTCCCCATCTCGTACTGTCGCGCTGAGGCAGAGGGATCGTGCGGACGTCGCAACGGCTTGAGAGCCTGTTGCGCATCTCTGCGGACGTAGAGGAACCCAGTGCCGATCGGCGCCAGCAGCCACTTGTAGCAGTTGGTAGCGTAGAAGTCGCAGCCCATGCCATGGAGGTCCACTGGTAGCTGACCCACTGCCTGACAGCCGTCCCACAGCGTGAGGATTCCGCGGGCCCGAGCCAAGGCGCTGATCTCCTCAGCCGGCAGCAGGGTGCCCGAGTCGGTGGTGACGTGACTGAAGCAGATCAGCCGGGTGCGCGGCGTGATGGCCCGTTCCACCCGTTTTAGGATCACGTCCTTGTCGTGGTCCAGCCCGACTTCCTTGATGACGGCCCCTTCCCGGTCGGCCAGCCCTTGAACGGCCTGAAGCGGTACCGGATGCTCCTCGCTGGTGATCAACACCTCGTCTCCTGGTTCCCAGCGCAGCCCCCCCAACACCATGCCAAAGCCGTCGCCAGTGCTCATGGTCAAGGCGATCTCCGTCGAGTCGGCCCCGAAGAAGTCGGCGATCTTCGCCGGGATCTCGGAGGCGGCCTTGTCCATCGCTTCATACCAATCGATGGGACTCAGCCTGCCATCGGTCATCGGCCGGTAGCCGGCGGTGACCGCCTGATTCACGCTGGCAGGCGCCTGGCCGACCCCGCCGGTATTGAGATAGACGCCGAACCGCAGACCCGGGATCTGCTCTCGAATCTCAGCGACATCCATTCACCTGTCCCTCCCTCTGTGCTGCCTATTGAATGCGCACCCCGGCCTGGAAAACCGCCCTGACGTCGCTGAAGGCGGCCACGTCTGCCGTCGGATCGCCCCCAAAGGCGACGAGGTCCGCAGATTTGCCGATCTCGATGGTCCCCACCTCATCGGCAATACCGGCCGCCTCGGCCGAGACCCGGGTCGCCGCGACGAGGGCTTCGGCCGGGGTAAAGCCGCATTCGACCAGCAACTGCAGGTCGTAGTCTAAGTGGCCGAATTCGAGGGTGCCCACTCCTGAGTCCGTGCCAGGTACCACGCGCTCCTTCAGGCAGTAGTCGAGCATCTTCCGCATCACGTCCAGTCGCTTCTCCGCTCGTTGTTCGAGATGGGTGAGCGCTGCCTCCTCTTTGGTGCCCATAGCTCCCGCGTCGCGCAGCTTGCGCAGGCGCACCATCTCCGGGTAGTTGGTCCACGCCTGCAGCGTGGGGCTCAGCCAGATGCCGGATTCGGCCAACATCTCGGCTACTTTCGGGTCGAAGCGCATCACGTGGTCCGATTCGAGAAACTCGACGTGCTCGATCAGGTCGATGCCGGCCTCAACGGCCCGCACCATCGACTGAGTGGCGCGGCAATGGGCGACAGTGAGGCGGTGAAACTGACGCGCCTCGCCCACCAGGGCCTGCAGTTCTTCGGTCGAATAGGAGGCCAACCCCGGAATCGTGCCGGTCGTCCCGCCACCGGAGGCCATTACCTTGATGTAGTCGGCCCCCTCGTGCACGAGCCGGCGCACGGAGCGGCGGATCTCTTCCACTCCGTCGGCGATTTCGTTGCACATGTGGAAGTGGCCACCCGTGCAGGTAATCGGACGACCACTGACGAGCAGCCGCGGCCCGGAGATGTACCCGCGTTTCAGCCCTTCCTTGAGGATGAATCCGACTCGGTTGCGGGCGCCGTGCTCGCACAGGGTAGTGATCCCGGCGCGCAGGTGCTTGCGCATGTTCATGGCCCCGATGAGCACCATCGTCTCGCCGCTCTCAAGGAAGGTCAGGTCGTAGCGACGGCCGTCTCCCGGCAGGCTGAGGTGGGTGTGGCCGTCGATGAGGCCGGGGGTGAGGCAGCAGCCGTCGAGATCGACGGTCGGAGTATTGGGAGGCGTCTGCTGCTCCACCTGTGCCAATGGTCCGACTGCGGCGATCGCGCCATCTCGCACGAATACCGCCTGCCCGGCCTTGGCACTGCCGCCGAGGCCGTCGGCGAGTAGTCCCGGGCGAATCAGTACCGTCTGTGAATTCGATTCGGGCATAGCTAAGATTCCTTCGATTTTGTGGAGAGTTATGAGCCTTCGGCTACGTCCTCTTCGACAGCCCAAAGAGCGATTGGAAGGCCTTCGGAAAGTAATACAAAACTTCGTGGAAGACGAGTAACTTGCAGGAGACCGCGAGCGGAATCTATGAGCATTGACCGGATGTGGGATCCGTTGTTACGTTTTTATTTTATTTTAAGGTAATAAATTGAGGAGGTAGCAATGCCTACAATCAGAGTGTCGGCGGAGACAATGCAACGCCTTGAGAGGTGGGCAGACCCTCTAGAGGACACGGCGGAATCAGCAATCTCCAAGGCGTTGGATGCGGCTGAAAAGATGCGGGAAGACGAGGACCGGGTTCGTGTGGCTGAAAAGGTTGCCAAGGAACCGCATACCACTCCGCAGCGCGACAGATCCCAAGACAAGTGCGAGTCATTCATCGACCACCTGCTCGCCATTCCCAACGTCGGCAACGATGCTGATTTCGAGCGCGACCGCTCGGGACCGCGCCCATTCGATATATGAGCTACCTCGTCGACACGGACGTTCTCTCCGAAATTCGCAAACGCAATCGCGCCAATCCGCAAGTCGTCGCCTGGTTTCGCCAACGCCAGCCGAGGGAGCTCTACCTGAGTGTCCTGACTCTGGGCGAACTGCGACGAGGCGTTGAACGGATCCGCAGGCGAGACCCGACCTCGGCCACTGTACTCAACGCGTGGTTGGATCAGACGATGCGGGAGTTTCGGGATCGCATCATTGTCGTGGATCAAGCCATCGCCGATCGCTGGGGACGCCTCGGTACCCCCGATCCGATTCCGGTCATCGACGGACTGATCGCCGCCACGGCGCTCGAACGAGGCCTCATCGTTGCGACTCGGAACGTAAAACATGTCGCGCCCACAGGCGCACAGTGCATCGACCCGTTTGAGGAATCCCAAGATCGAGCGCAGCCAACGACGGAGTAGCCATGCCATTTACCGACGCCCAAATCGAACACTACAAAACCCACGGCTATCTGTCCGGCCCGCGCGTCTTATCCGCCGAGCAGATCAGCGCGCTCAAGGAACGCATCGACGACATTCTCCACGGCCGCATCCCTTTCCCCAAACACCTGATGGGCGAAACCGTCGAGCAGTCCCGCGCCAAGGGCCAACTGCCCTCGGTCAAAGTGGTCAACATCTTTCGCCGCGAGCCGACCTTTGCCGCCCTCATCGACAACTCGACCATCAGCGCTCTGGCGCACCAACTCATGTCCGGCCCGGTGCGCATGTGGGAAGACCAAATGATCTACAAGCCGGCCTATGATGCAAAAACCGCCCTAGCTTGGCACCAAGACTACACCTTTTGGAATCACGTCGGCCCAGCCGACATGGGCACCTGCTGGATCGCCCTAGACGACGCCACCGTCGATAACGGCTGTATGCATGTCATCCCGGGCAGCCACCGATGGCCGATGCGCTATAACCGCGAGGACGCCGTGGTTGACGACCCGCACTGGCTCTTGCAACAAGAGGGGATTCCCGCCGGGACCGATCTCACTCCTGTACCCTGCGAAGTCAAAGCCGGACACTGCCACTTCCACCACTGCCGCACCTTCCACGGCTCGTACGGCAACAAAACCGACAACCCACGCCGCAGCTACATCATGCACCTCATGCCCGGCTACACCCGGCGCTTAGGCGACAATTGGAACGAACGCATGGGCGACGTCGAAACCGTGGACGTGGGTGAAGTCGTCCAGGGGCCGGACTACCCAGAACTGGTAGCCGTGTGAAAGATTCCTCTAGGCAAAGGGAAAGGTACCGTCGTACCCCCTAGGCCGCGACATGTGCCAGACGCCCTCGTGCATCGGCGTCATCTGGTAGTGGCACACCACATTGCTGCGCTCCATATCGTCGCGCTCCTTGGCCCCTTGATGCGGTATGTGGCTCAGAAAGACGACGCAGTCGCCCGCCTTGGGGTAGAGGACGACGTGCTTCTGGGCCTCACACCAAGCCGCGAATTTGGGGCGGTCCTTGGGGTAGAGATGGGGCGGCTCCAGCAAATGGCCGTTTTTGACGTATTTGAGGTGGCCGTCTCCCGGCCCGTTGTCCTGCAAGTAATAGGTCGCATTGACTCCTACGGGCTGGGCCGCCAAGCGGTATTGCTCGACTTGGCGCTTTTCCTCCCAATAGCCGTAGAAATCCATGTGCCACTCCTGCAGGTACGGCCCCGGATTGATGTGCGCCCGCAGGCTGCGTAGCTGGCATTGCTTGCCCATCATGCCCTCCAAATAAGGGCGCACGCTCGGATGGCCCACCAAGGGGGCGAAGGTTTCAGGCTCGCGGTCCAAGAGCGAATCGAACCACATATTGCCCACGGCGTTTAAGCCTTCCTCCCAGCCCATTTCGCGCGCGTGGTCCACCCGCTGGCGCACCAATTCCGTCTCTTGGGGACTCAAGGCCCCTTCGATCAAGACATAGCCGTCACGATCCAATTGGTCCAGTTTATCCGCCATATCTAGCATTGTTCTTAGTCTCCTCTGCTGCGATCTGAGTGCTCAAGGGACGGCGGGCAGTTCGAAGTACCCCAGCTCGGCCATGCGCCGCAGCCAGCGTCCTCGCTTGGGGCTGCCGGAAGGATTCCGCAGCCATTCGAGCGGGTACATAGACTGTTCCGCGCGTCCGAAGTGCGCGGGCGTCTCCTTTGAGTTGACGGCGCGGACCCGGGTGGCGGCCTCTTCGACTTCGCCCTTGGGGTTGTTGTAGTACACACAGGTACACATGCGGCGGCCCGCAGCGCCGCCACTGCTGGCGTGCCAGCAACGCATGTCGAAGGCCACCACGTCGCCCGGCTCCGATCGGCAGACGTAGGCGGGGACGTCGGCCACGTCGAGCTCGAGAGAGTTCAGGGAGTCGTGCAACTGATCGTGGAACTCGCGCCGGTGCGAACCGGGGATGAGCCGCAAGGCACCGCTCTCGGCATCGACCGGGTCGAGGTAGAAGGCGAACTTGACGCCGAAACAGTCTGCGGATGGATCGGCCCTATGATCGGGATGCCATCTCGTATCGCCGACATAGCGGTTGGCATCGGTGCCAATGCCGATGACGTCGTCGCCGTAGAGCTGCTCGGCCACGCCGCAGAAGCGTTCGTCCTCAAGCAGGCTGGCGTACAGGGGGGTGCGCGGGTGTAGCATCATCGTCCAGTAGCGCGTCTCCCCCGTGAAGGGCTGATCGGCGTACACGTGATCGAGCTCGGACTCGTACTCCTCGCGCAGAATCTCGACCTCTTCCGGGGTGAACAACTTGTGCAGGGTGACGAAGCCGAAGGTTCGGAAGTGTTGCAACTGATGGTCGGTCAACATGGGATTCCTCCGATGCGGCTGAGGTTGTCGTATGCTTGGGCCAAATTAGAGCACGTCCCCCGATTGGGCAAGCGTCGCCTAGTGTGCGACAAAGGGCAGAGGCCAGTTGACGCACCCGATCGGTCGCCCCTTCTCAACCGCCGCCAAGTATTCGTCCAACACCCCTTTCTGAAAGGTATAGACCATCGCCGCTTCGCTCGCCTCCGCGCTGGCCGTCGCCCAAGCCGGATCTAACGCATGCTGCGCCAGCCAGCCGCACGGATGGTGTTCGAGTGCGCTGGGCCGCAAGGTATAAATCACCTGTCGCGCCTGCTCTGGATATTCGGCGAGCAGCAGGACCAGTTTCTCCCGCTGTCGGGCTGCCCGCATGGTATAGGCCACGCGCCTACCCGCCTCATCCCTCCACATAAGCGAGTCGATGCCTCCCAACCGCCATTCACCCATGGTCGCTCCCCACAGCCAGCCGAAGTCCACATCGGCCAACTCGGCTTCGAGGCGCTCTGTAAGCCAGAACAGGTCCGTCTGTTGAACCGGACGGGCGTCCAGCGCGACCGTGGATTCGGGCAACTGCTCGATGTCAATAGCGACCTTGCAGAATCCGTGGGTCTGCGTCTGATAGCCATAGCGCGGATAGTAGGAAGAATGCCCCAGCAGAAAGGCGAAGCTATAGCCTTCTCTTTGGCCCAGCCGATGTCCGTAGGCGAGTAGCTGTCCGCCTATTCCCTGGCGCTGGAATTCGGGAACCACCGCCACCGGGCCCACTGCCAGAGACCACATGGTCGCGCCCATCAGTCGCTGTCGAACCGGGGTGAAAAGCGCGTGCCCGACCATCTCCTCTTGGTGCCACGCCGTCACCGAGAACCGACGGTCGTAGAGAGGATAGACCCGTCGCATATCATCGACTATCTGCCCCTCGTCGGCATGGCGGAAGGCCCGGCAGTTTACCTCGTTGATCGCCTCTTCATCGCCGGGCCTCTCACCGCGTATTTCAATGCTCGTCATGCGGTCCCGCAGGTTCCGTGTTCAGTATTTCCAGCCTCCTTTTCCAGGGGGGCGGCACTATCCTCACTCGCTTCGACGGTGGATTTGTTGGGGGTGGTCAAGGCATCTTCCCAAGGGTTAATGACGTCGACGTCTAGGTCTGCGAAGTCCCCGACGTTCCGCGTCGCAACAGAGAGACCATGCACTTTGGCTGTCCCGGCGATCAGCGCATCTCCCAAGTCCAGCACGCGACCAGAGCGATGCGCCTGCGCCCTGAATTGAGCAGCCCGCTCTGCCCCGGTCCTCTCCAAGGGCAAGATGCGATCCTCATACGCTGAAATGAACTCTGATAGCACCGACCGCAACCTGTCGCGACGTTGTCCCGGCGGCAGCAGTTGCAAGCCGAACTCCAACTCATGCAACACTAACGCGGATAACCACAAGTCGTCTTGTTCGGTCAGGAATGCGACAACCCGCGAATTGGGAGCGTCCTTTGTCAACTCCGAGACCACGTTAGTATCTAGAAGAAATCCGCTCACCCTGTGTCTCCAGACGCGAATGGGATTTCCCGCCGGGACTCTCTATTTCTGGTGGTCTCAAGGTTCGCGCCACGGGGCATGTTGGCTACCAGCCATTGGCCCATGGGTTGGCGCTGCGATTCTTTTTCAGCCCATACGTGGGCGGGAACTACAACGAAGGACTTCCGCGTACCGATGTGTTGCGGCCCTTCCTCTTCGGCGCGACGCAGGACTTCAGACAAACGCGCCTTGGCCTCGGCGACGGTCCAAACGCGATGGGGTGCTGAGTGTCGGGCGGTCATAGCTCCTCCAGTTAGGTTGTTGTTATAGTCCAATATAGACTATGTTGGCTGTCGCATCAATGGATCTCCTTGATCCAACTACCGCTACCTCTTTGAGGAAATGCCGGCGATGGACGTCGACGAGTTCATCTCGAGTTGGTAAAAAAGCCAACCCGTCCGTGCCCTTCACCTTCTTAGCAGACGGTAGCGGCTTGCATGGCCGCGAGCAAGTCGGCCGGGCTCATCAGCACGCCCAGAATAGAGTGCTCGCTACCCCGTGGTATTTCCAGCCCGGTGGCAGTAGCCGTTATGCCGTCAAAGTCGCGCGTGGGGAGTACGGGGATCTTGCGATTGGGTCGGTCGATGCTGAGATGGGCGTGCAGGGTGATCCCCAAGGGGCTTTCCAACATTACTTTACTAGGGTCCAGATCGAGCCGGATCTTGCCCGTGGCTCCTGCGTCAATCTTCCTGAACCCGTCGATGAAGAGGCCGATCGGATAGCCCAGTGGACCGTCGAAGAGGTAGCCTCGCGTGGCGCCGTCCGGAAGCAGAAAATGGGTCACCAACTCCGCTTTGCAAAGGAGGCGTTGGTCTGGCACCGTCATGTCAAAGTTGTCAAACGCCGGCGTCTTGAGACCGAGCTGTCGGCCGAGTGCGGTGCCGTAACTATAGACACATCCAGTAAACGACTCGCCCCACAACTCTAACTCGGTGGTCTCGCAATCGAGGTGATGGCCCTTATCGGCTAACTGCGACGAGAACGAGTCGGTCAGGTCCTGCCTGTACTGCTCGGGGTCAATCCCGTCATACCACTCGGCGCGGGGCTCGACAACGCGGTCGTCACCAAGTTGTTGCTTGGCGTAGGCGAGTATTTCTCGCCCTCCGTCGAGCTGAGCGTAAATCGCATCCGGCTCCAGTTGACGGATCGCCGCGCGCCAACGCCGTTCGCACAGCAACTCGCGCTCGAGATAAATCCCGGCGTTCGTGTTGCGCAGGGTTTTCGGATCAGTCGCGGCCAAGTCGCTGTAGAGCATTGAGTGAATCAGATAGACGATCTTTCTCGCCTTCATCGGCGCAATCTCACCTTCTTGACTCAATTATCGTTGACTACTTCTACCATGATTGACTTTTTCTACCCTTCTTGCCATCTTTCTAGCGTGGACTTGGCCTATTCTGGACGGTTCAATGGCAGCGGAGGGCATTTCATGAGCTTGAACATCAAGAATAAGGACGTCGAGCGGCTGATCAAAGAGGTCTCCCTTCTCACAGGCGAGAGCAAAACGGAGGCCGTGCGCCGATCCCTAGAAGAGCGCCGCGAACGGTTGGCCTATCAAGGTGCCGCCAATGACCGTGGCGGACGGTTGCGCCGATTCCTAGAGACGGAGGTTTGGCCCTATGTGCCGCCCTCGCAGCTAGGTAGAAAGCTGAGCAGGGATGAAGAGGAAGACATCTTAGGCTATGGCAAAGACGGCGCATGATCCTCGACTCCTCGGCGATCGTTGCCATCCTACTCCGGGAGCCGGAGCACGAAGCCCTTCAGTCCAAGCTCGCCGCCGCGCCCAGCCTCGGTGTAGGCACTCCTACTCTTCTCGAAGCCTCCATCGTGCTGTCAGCTCGCCTTGAACGCAACGCTCAGGGGATTCTCGCTCGCTTCATACAGGAGACTGACACCGTCGCAATCCCATTCAGTCAGGCCCACTACTCCGCGGCCCATCAGGCTTGGCTGAGCTACGGCAAAGGTCGCCATCCGGCGGCACTCAACTTCGGGGATTGCGCCGCCTACGCTACGGCCCAACTCGCTGGCGAGCCACTCCTCTGCACGGGGAACGACTTCTCACAGACGGACCTCGAACTCGCCTAATGCAGTCGGGATTGGCGACTTGACGGGCCGCGGCGGACTTCTCATCCCGTCGTACTATTCACGAGTGCACCTTTCCCAATATCCTCTCTCAAGCTCGCCAGACAAAGGATCTTGATCACTCTCTATTCAGCTAACTCCCCTTTTTGAAACAAGGCCGGCTCCACATCTCGAGCTCGCCAGACAAAAGGCCTTGATCATTCCCGCCAGAAGTAATCCGTCATTCTCTTGCAACCGATAGCCATCCTTGTCTTGCACCAACAGCCCCGCTTCAATCAGTTTGTCAAGTACATCCGCCAGTGCCTGCGAAGACTCGGCCAGATCTGCTGCCAGCAATGCAGCAAACTTTTTAGGGCCTCTCAGAAGGAAGAAAACGACGGGCCAGCACTCGGGCGCGAAGAGGATGCGAAGGCTATCCACCGTATCGGACAATGGGGTGTCTTCTTCTAGGGCTTCGCCTCCGGCAAAGCATACGAAGCCGCTACGGCTCCAAAATCTGAAGCCCACAAGTCCCGGATCCATTAGATAGGAGATAATCGAATCCTGATTCGTCGTATCACAAGTGGGAATTAGAAATCCTAGTGCCGTCATCAGAGCGGCATGTTGTTCCTCTTTGTCTCTGAGGTCGCCAATGCGCTGACCCAATTTGGTGCCGAGCGTTTCAATGCCGAGTTCACTGTCAATTCCCAACAGCGCATCGGCCGAAGTGCCCAGCGTTTTGCACAAGGCTGGCAATGTCCCAATATCGGGCAGCGACTCGCCGTTCTCCCACTTGGAAACGGCCTGCGGACTGACGAGTAGATCGTTCCCCAGTTGTTCCTGTGTGAGTCCTTGCTGCTTCCGTCGCTCCTGTATCCTTTGTCCAAGCTCTGCTGGGTCAATCATTGCGCGCTCCTTTGTTTTGGGTATGTGCAGCATCCTGTCATCAAGCGATGGTTGCGTTATCTGCACAGCCAAAATAGCGCATTTACCCAGTTGTCGGCATTGAGGAACGCGAAAGTAGATCAACTGCTGGTTGAGCTTTTCCCCTACGTCAGAGCAGCGGCCGCTCCTGGCTCCAAGGAGCGAGTTGCTCGAAAGCGCGAGCAGCGCGCAACACGGTGAGGTCCTGACGCCAGCCGCCGATAATTTGCAAGCCCACAGGCAGGCCATCGACGAAGCCGCAGGGCACGCTGGCAGCGGGCAGGCCGGTGAGGTTCACCGGGTAGGTGAAGGCCGTCCAGCTCAGGTAGGTAGTATCGCGACCGGCGATCGAGCCGGGGTGGTCGTCGCCCGCGGCAAAGGCGGTGACCGGCAGCGTCGGCGTCAGCAGCAGGTCGTAGTTCTCGTAAAACTCCCGCCATTGATGGTAGTACGCGTTGCGTTCTATGTAAGCGCTGGCCACGTCCGTACCGCGGAACTCGAACCCCTCTTCGACGACGGCGCGCAGGCCGGGATCGAGGTGATCGGCGATCTGGTCGAACTGGTCGCGGAAGGTGGCGGCAAAGGCCGTTGACCACAGGACGTGGACGAGACGCCACGGATCTTCGCCAGCCGGATGTGCCTCCTCTATGGTGCAACCGAGATCCGAAAAGCGACGGGCCGCCGCTTGTGCGGTCTCGACGACTTGGGCATCGACGGCCGCGTACCCTAGGTCGGACGACCAAGCCACGCGCAGCCCATCCACACCAGCTTCGATCTCGTCAAGCGCCAACGGTTCGGCCGGCATTGAGGTGCGATCCCGCGCATCGGGACCGAGCATGACCTCAAGCATCTGCACGGCGTCGCCAACGGTGCGGGTAATCGGCCCGGCGTGAGACAGAGTCTCCACCACGCTAGCCGGATACTGGGGTATCCGTCCCCAGGAGGGTTTGAAGCCGAAGGCACCCGAGAAGCCGGCCGGGATGCGGATCGAGCCAGCGCCGTCCGTGCCTTGGGCTAACACGCCCATGCCTGCGACTACGGCCGCCGCGGCTCCGCCGCTGGAGCCGCCCGCCGTGCGTCCGTGCCGCCAGGGGTTGTGAGTCGGCCCGACGACGCGGTTACTCGAATCTCCCTTCCAGCCCAGTTCCGGCGTATTCGTCTTGCCGAGCAGCACCATGCCAGCGTCGCGCAACCGTTCGGCGAGGGGCGCGTCAAAATCCGGGATCCAGTCGGCGGTCAGCAGCGACCCCCGGGTGGTGCGAATCCCGCGCGTCGCCGTCAGATCCTTCAGCGAGCCGGGTATGCCAGCCAAGGGAGGTGGCTCCTCGGCCCCGGCAAAGGCGGCTTCAGCCACGCGCGCCTCGGCCAAAGCCCGCTCCGGCGTAACCGTGACGAAGGCGTTAAGCTTTGGGTCGAGCGTTTCGATCCGGCGCAGTACAGCTTCGGTGACTTCCACTGGGGACAGCTCGCGGCGCTCGTACAGGCGGCGCAGTTCAACGCCGGAGAGATAGCACAGATCGGTATCGTTCATGCTTCGAGCTCCACTTCTCTGCCGAGGCGGGACGACTCCATGCACGCCGTCAGTACCGCCACCAGATGGCGGGCGTATTCGGCCGTCACCGGCGGCTCTGTTCCCGCGTCAATCGCCGCGACGAATGCGCCCAACTGCCGCGTCGTAGTGTGGTGGTCCTCAGTCACCTCGACCTGTTCCCAGTCCCCGTCCCGGCCGATAAAGAGATCGTTCCTTCCCGATTCGATCCCCCTGCGCAGTTGGAGCATGCCGTCCGTACAGACGAACTCCGTACTGAAGCGCCGCCCGCCCGTCCGCCACCACACGTGAATCAGGGTCGAGTACACGCCGTTTTCGAACTGCAAAAGCGCCATGGCCACATCGTCCGCTGAGAACTCGAAGAACCGGCTGTCGATCAGGGCCTTGACGGCGACGACGCGACTGTCCACCCACCAGCAGGAGCGGTCGATCAGGTGGATACCGTTCTGATACCACAAGCCCCCGTGCGTCGCCTTGTCGAGATACCAAGCCCGCCTGTTCGGATTGAAAGGGCGATAGGCCTCGTCGCAGAGACAGACCAGATCGCCCACGGCCTGCTCGCGCAGCAGCTTCTGCACGGCTCGGTTCGTCGGCGAGAAGCGGTGCATGTGGCCGACGGAGAGCTGGTTGCCGGTCCGCTGTGCGGCCGCGATCATGGCGTCGCACTCCTCCACGTTGACGGCCATTGGTTTTTCCACCAGCACGTGCTTGCCAGCCTCCAAGGCAGCTACGGTTACTTCGCAGTGCAGACCGTGGGGCAGGCAGACGATGGCGAGATCAACCCCCTCGTCCGCGAGCAGATCCTCATAGGAGGCGTAGCCTTGACAGCCGTGCTCTGTACAGACGCGAGCTAGGCGTTCCGCGTCCGTGTCGGCGATCGCCTGCAAGTGCGTAGATTCAAGGGCCGCCACCGCTTGCAGATGTCCTGGGGATACGCTGCCAGCACCGATGATTCCGACTCCGTTCATCTCATCCTCGATTCAGAAGGACAGAAGTATAAACGGGCATTTGGACCTTGGTCAACTTAGATGCCGACGAGTTGTAGTCCCCTACGGCTTCTGAGCCCAGTTCGTCTCGACGTACACCGAGAACAGCGACTGCGAACAGGTTATGAACAGCCTGTTCTTCTTAGCGCCGCCGAAGCAGAGGTTAGCGCAGGGTGCCGGCAAGTGGATCTTGCCGATCAAGGTGCCGTCGGGGGCAAAACAGTGCACGCCATCGTAGCCCTCGCCCCCCCAACAGGCCCCCGACCACAAGTTGCCATCCACGTCGGTGCGGACCCCGTCCGACGAGCCGGGCTCCATGTCCGCGAACACGCGCCCGTTCGCAAGGCGGTCGCCGTGGACGTCGAAAACGCGGATGTGGGTGGGGTATTCGGGGCCGTCGGAGCGTCCGGTATCGACGATGTAGAGCAGCGACTCGTCCGGGCTGAAGCACAGTCCGTTGGGCCGCTGGAAGTCTCCTGCCACCACCGTCGCTTCCCCTGTGTCCGGGTCGAGACGGTACACATTGGCGGCATTCTCGAACGTATCCCGATGCCCCTCGTAGTCCATTAGAATGCCGTAACCAGGATCTGTAAACCAGATCGATCCATCCGACTTTACCACGATGTCGTTGGGGGCGTTCAACGGCCTGCCCTCGAACTGGTCCATCAACACAGTGATCGAACCGTCGTATTCCGTCCGCGTGACTCGGCGCGCATCGTGTTCGCACGACAGCAATCGCCCCTCGCGATCGCGCGTGTTGCCGTTGGTGTTGTTCGATGGCTTGCGGAAGACCGAGACCTCTCCGGTCTCTTCTTCCCACTTGAGAATGCGGTTGTTGGGTATGTCGCTGAACAGTAGATAACGGCCGTCGCCAAACCACACGGGGCCTTCGAGCCAGCGCCCACCGGTCCAGAGCATTTCGAGGGCGGCATTGGCCAGCTTGTACTTGGCGAAGCGCTCGTCGAGCACCTCAATGCGGCTATCTGGATACCTCACAAGTTCCATATCATCTTCCTGATTAATTAGCAGTTCTAAACGCGGCGGAACTTCTGCACCCTATCGTGCAGGGTAGCTACTTCGCCGGTGTACAGCGAGCCTTCTTCATCCACCCAAATGCTGTGCGGAGAGTCGGCGAATTGACCTGGAGCCGAGCCATCCTCACCCCAGCGGGCTAGCAACTGTCCCTCTATGTCGAAGATACTGACGCGCGACGGGGCCTCGACTATGTACACTGTGTTGTCCGGGGTAATGAAGAGATCCATAGGCATTACCAAGTCGGTCCATTCGTCCAAGTAGCGGCCCTCGGAGTCAAAGCGCTGGATGCGGTTGTTTTCGCGGTCAACGGCCCAGACGCGCTCGTCGCGGTCAACCCACAGGCTGTGGGGCAGGGCGAATTGACCCGGACCCGTGCCCGCAGATCCCCACGAATGGAGCAACTCCCCCGCGTCCGAAATTCGGTGGATGCGGTATTGGCCGTACCCGTCGGCCACGTACAAATCCCCAGAAGGACCGCGCATGGCTTTGGTCGGCTGGTTAAAGGGCTGATCGGGCGCGCCCGGCACGCCCGGCGTACCCCACGTGTGGACCACTTCGCCCTGCGAATTGAAGCAGCGGATGGTGTGGTCGTCGGTGTCGGCTGCGTACACCTGGTCCTCGTCGTCAACCCACAGGAGGTGAGGGTTCCGTAGCAGGTCGGCTCCCCAAGTGTCGATATAGACTCCGTCGCGGTCGTAAACCAACAGAGCGGGTGGGTGCCGGCGGCCCACAAAGACCCGGCCTTGGCTGTCGGCAGCCACTCCGGGTACGACGCCGCCCATGGGACGGCCTTGGGGGCCTAGTCCCCAGTGTGCGACGACTTCGTAATTATAGGTAGCACTCATGGCATTCCTCGCAGTTAGAGGGCAAATGTCAATGTATATTGGTAATACGGACGGCGGCCTGCAATAGGCACGTAGTAGCTTTGACCGTATAATCTAAGCGCAAACAAAAACGCAGCGGAGGAGGGAGCATGAAACTAACAGACGATCATTTTCAGACCTTTGTAGAACAGGGCTTTGTGGTTGTAGAGAATTTCTATCCAGAGGAACGCCGGGCCCAGATCGCCGCAGCCATCCGCCAGACCCTCCCCCCTTGGGAGGTGATCGCCGCCGATCCTCCCGCAAGGCGGCTCTTAAGGGACGACTTCCCCTACGCCGATATGCTCTTCAATGAATTCATCCTCGACTGGGACCTCATCGAGTTCGTCCAGCGAGTGCTCGACACCGAGGACATCTTCTTCCGCTACGCCCACAACTGGGCGCGCTACCCCGACCCTGGAGCCGAGCAGCCGGGCCTGCACATCGACAATGGTAACAACTCGCTCCTGCCGCCCACATCCGACCGGCGCTACGGGCAGATCAGCACCTGGTACTTTCCCGAAGCTGTAGAAGAAAACCAAGCGCCGATGCAGATCGTGCCCAAGCCCTATGGCCAGGATCTAAGCAAGCGGGTTTTGCTGACCGTACCGGCGGGCACGATCATGATCTTCAACACCCATCTCTGGCACTCGGCGACCGTGTTCAAGGGCAGCGAAGGGCAGCGCTATTCTGCCACCCGGATCTACGGCCGCGCCGACCACTACTGGGAGGGCGTAAGCAGCTTTACCAACCGAGGGATGCACGAGCACTTCCGGGCCTTTATCGGCCGGCTTTCGGCGCGCGAACGAGCACTCTTCCGCTTTCCGCCACCCGGCCACGAATACTACACTCACGAGACACTAACCCGCCTCGAAGAGCAGTACCCAGGCTGGAATGCGCGCGGAGAATACGACTTATGAGCGCCGAATCACCATTATTTTTGTCGTAAAACGCTATCTATCAGAGAGAGGGAGTCATTTCATGCAATCCCATTTGGCTTTTCTTCATACTTCACCTGTGCATGTCGATACTTTCGATCAGCTTATAGAGGAAGCTGCTTTAGAATTACCCGTTAGACATATTGTAGAAGAGCAATTTCTGAGAGAGGCCCGAGACAAGGGAATCACTCAAAAATTGGATGAACGCATTCGGGATTGTATCCTCTGCGCGATCGCAGAAGGCGCAACAGTGGTACTCTGCACATGTTCTACAATTGGAGCAAGTGCGGAAAAAGTAAATAACCTAACAGATGGCGTTATTGTTCGGGTTGATAGACCTATGGCTGAGAAAGCAGTTGAAATAGGTTCCCGAATCATTGTTGCTGCCGCACTCAAAAGTACAATCGCTCCAACTAGTGACCTTATTCTTGAAACCGCGAAAGCGCGTAAAAAGAACGTTGAACTTATTGAGGTTTTTTGTAGTAATGCTTGGAGCAAATTTGAGGAGGGAAATCAAAAGGGATATTTTGGTGAAATAGCTCAGAATATAAAAGCCAAAGCACCTGAAGGAGATGTCATTGTGTTGGCACAGGCATCTATGGCGGGAGCCGCAAATTTGTGCCCAGAAATTTCAGTTCCAATCCTCAGCAGTCCTGAAATAGGCTTAATGTATGCAGCCAATGTTTGGCAACGTCAAAAAGGTGGGGTTTAATCTGGTCAGAGCGGTCAGTTCGTCGTAGTCGTAGATCATTTGGGTACCCATCAACAGGACACCACAATCGGCTGATTGTGACGGCAAATCGCAATTCTGGACAGACAACAACAGTTCGTCAGATTGATCATTGATAATTTAACGCAAAACCCATATTATAATTATGGGATTTGTGCGCTATCATCAACTCCCCGACTGGACTTTGGGATAATAGATCAGTGAACCCATAGCAAAATCCTGGAAAATGAGATAGGAAGTCAAGTATGCCCGTCGTGAAACACGAGGCGTTTTTTCGCCGCCATCCGGTCTTTACTGGAGAGGAATTGGCCGCGTATCTTACCTCCCGAGGTGAAGTTGGGGCAAGAGGGCAGGAAGCGCTTCTGGCCTATTACACCAAGACCCGCCGAGTCGTTCGGGTGCGGCGCGGACTGTACGCCGTCGTACCACCAGGAGCCAATCCCAATGCCCATCCGATCGACCCCTACTTGGTCGCCGCCAAGCTGACCCAGGACGCGGTCCTGTCCCATCACACGGCGCTCGAGTTTCACGGTCGGGCTTACTCGGTCTGGCACCACCTAATCTACTCGGCATCTCGTCCGGTGGGATCGCTGACGTTCCGCTCTCAGGTTTTCCGGGGAGCGAAGTTTCCCAAGGCACTTCTCCGCTCTGGGACAGAGCACTTTGGCGTACTGAACTCAGAGCGCTCGGGTGTAGCCATGCGCGTCACGAGTCTGGAGCGGACGCTGGTGGATGTCCTGCATCGCCCGGATCTGTCGGGAGGCTGGGAGGAAATCTGGCGCTCGTTGGAATCGGTCGAATTCTTCGACATCGACCAAGTCGTGGAGTACGCGCTCCTGTTGGACAATGCGACCACCAGCGCGAAGGTGGGGTTCTTCTTTGAGCAGCACCGCGAAGCCTTGATGGTCGAGGAGCACCATCTCAGGCCGCTTCGCGATCTGTGCCCCCAGCAACCCCATTATCTGGACCGCACCCGACCACAACCCGGATGCCTTGCGCCAGACTGGAACCTGATAGTTCCAAGAGACATACTTGAACGGTCATGGGGGGAGGTCCTGTGAGAATCTCTCCTGAGAAGCTAGCCGCCGAAGCCGAGGAGACGGGATTTCGAGCCGAGGTGCTGGAAAAGGCAGTCCAGTTGCTAGGAGTGCTCAATGCCCTTCGCAATCACCGTGTGCGGCGATACAAGGGATTGTCCTGAAAGGAGCTATGCATGCCGAAGGCAAGCGAAACCAAATTAGCTCGTGGAGCGGATAGTGGCCGACGGCCCCATCACTCCGCCACGTGGCTCAGGACGAGATCGCGCAAAGTCACCATGCCGAGTGGGTGGCGCTCGTAGTCGACGACCACGGCGCGGGAGAGTTCAAAGCGCACGAGCAAGCGCACCGCGTAGCGGGCGAGCATGGCCGACGGCAGGGTCAACACCGGTTTCGACATAATTTCGTACACGTTGACGCGCTCGGGTGCGCGGTTTTGGGCGATCACCTCGCGGGCGATGTCCGCGACCACGAGCAAGCCGAACTCGTCGTCGTCGTCGCGCCGATCGACGGCGAGCGAACTGACCCCGTACTGCTTCATGAGTGCCATGGCCTCGGACACGGTCGCAAGCCGGTCGATGGTGTAGAGTTTGGAGCCCATGACGTCTCCGACCCGGATGGTGCGTTTCTCGCTCATATTTCTTCGTCCACTTCTTCTAGGATGGTGGGAAGTTGGGTGGTGAGACCGACGGCGTCCTCAATCGGGATCTGAAAGGCAATGCCAGCGCCGGGCTCTTGCTCAAAGCGCCCAGCATCGCGAATGCGCTCCAAAATGTCGCGCGCCCGCGTCTCGACCACCAAGAACAGAACAACATCGCGTTGGGCCGCCAAGTCGAGACCGAAAAAGGTCTTCTGTGGTTTCAGCCCTTCGCCGCGCACGCCAGTAATAATTGTCGCGCCAGTCGCCCCGCCAGTGCGCGCAGCATCGACCACAGTATCGGTCTTGTCGTTGCTGACCAAGGCGACGATCAGTTTCAGTTTCATAGCTCAATTCTCCTCGGAGTGGTTGGCGTCCCGCCGGCGACTCACATAGGACACCACCATAGCATAGCCCAGAACGGACATGATGGGAAAGACGCTGGCGAACGCAATGAGGCCGAATCCGTCGATCAACGGGCTGCGCCCGGGAACCGTGGCGGCAAGCCCCAAGCCCAGCGCGGCAACCACTGGCACCGTGACGGTCGATGTGGTGACGCCGCCGCTGTCGTAGGCGAGCGGCACAATAGTCCGGCTCGACCGAAAGGTCTGGGCGATCACCACTAAGTATGCGGCAATGATGTACCAGGGCAGGGGCGTACCCGTGACAATGCGAAAGCAGCCCAGCGACACCCCCGCGGCTACCCCGAGCGCCACCGCGAATCTGAGGCCCCAAGCGTCGATCGCGCCGCCCGAGATCTCTTCGGCCTTGAGCGCGACCGCGATGAGCGATGGCTCGGCCACTGTAGTAGCAAAGCCGATCGCCGCGGCAAACGCGTACACTAGCAGATAGTCGTACCAGTCGACGCCGTCGGCCAGATTCGCCTCCCCAATGGTCTCGGGCGCGGTGAGTTGACGCGCCATGGTCTCGCCGATGGGGAAGAGGGCCTCCTCCAAGCCAATGAGGAACAGCGTCAGTCCCAACAGGACGAGGACAAACCCAGCCGCGATCCGGCGCAGGTTCGGCAGGTTGCGGCGCAGTACGGCAACCTGGAATAGAACGAGGATGCCGACAATGGGTGCCACATCGAGCGCGGTGGAAAGCGCGGTGCTGACAATAGTGCGCAGGAACTCCATCTCATTTCACCATGCCATAGGCCAGTACAAAGATCATGGGCGTCAGGCTGGCAAACGCGATGAGCCCGAAGCCGTCGACCATTGGGTTGCGCCCCCGGATTGACGTGGCGAGCCCAACGCCCAACGCGGTGACGAGCGGTACTGTGATCGTGCTGGTGGTGACGCCGCCGGAATCGTAGGCCACGCCAATGATCTCTGCGGGCGCAAACGCGGTCATTACAGTCACCAGCACGTAGCCCCCGATGATCAGCCGGTGGATCGGCCAGCCCTTGAGGATGCGCAGCACGCCGAGCACAATCGCCGTGCCGACCGAGACCGCCACCACCATGCGCAACTCAAAGGCGTACGCAGCGCGCACTTCATCGTCGTCGGCAATGGCACCGGCTTCCGCGGCGACCTCGGCCGCCTCCGCAGCAATGGCGATCAAGGCCGGTTCTGCGACCGTGGTGCCAAAACCCAAGCAAAAGGCAAAAGCCAACAGCGCGGTCGCGCTTCCCTTGCGCGCAAAGGCCTGTGCAATGGCTTCGCCGAGGGGAAAGAGACCGCTTTCAAGTCCTTGGATGAAGAGCGTCAGGCCGGCGACCACGCAGATCAAGCCAACGGCGACGCGCCCTAAGTTCGGAAAGGGCTGCTGCAACACCACGAGTTGAAAGAACGCGATGACGATGATGATGGGAGCCAAATCGCGCAGCGCATCGACGAGCCGCCGCAATATCGCGCCCAGAGCTCTGGTCACGGCGTCCTCCTCAGAATCCGTTCGCTGAGACGACGATGGTGATACTGGAGATTGAAAATACGGGAGTCAGATAGATATCTAAACCGAATAGCTTACGGTACTGTCCGTCATCCAGCAGTTGTGGTTGCTTTTTATTTTTATCCATGTTCAAAACATCTTAGCCCGAACGTTCTTCGTTGTCCAGTCTTTCACAGGCCGCCTTGTCTGTGCAGGAGAATCTTGCTACGCTCCATGAGCGTGCCGGTGCGGACGCTGAATTGCTGGGCCTATTCGCTATGACAACCAAATTGCAGGTTCTAGCCATTTTCTTGCTGGCTTTGGTATTGCGTCTATTCTACCTAGCGGCCATACGCGACGCTCCCTATTTCCACACGCTTGTCATAGACGCCTTTGAATACGATCACTTGGCCACCCAAATCCTGCGGGGAAATTGGCTCCTCGACCCAGCAGCGGACATGTACGTGCATGGCCCCCTCTACCCGTACCTGCTCGCCCTGCTCAAAGGAATCGGCTTCAGCCATTTGGGCATTCTCCTGTTCCAAGCTGTGCTGGGCGCGCTTATCTGCGTCCTGATTCACCGCGTGGCCAGCTACCTTTTCCCCCATCCCATCCCCTTAGTCGCCGGTCTGCTGGCGGCCGGGTACTGGCCTTTCGTCTTTTACAACGGCCAACTCTTGGCCACTACGCTGGTCATTCTCGTCGGATTGGGCTTGGCAGTCCAGCTCCTGCACTATGCGCCCAATCTGACTTACGGCAGCGCAATCGGTGCCGGAATTCTGTTGGGCCTGCTGGTCATGGGACGCAGCAACACTCTGCTGCTGTTGCCCTTGCTCTTGGGCTGGATCTACCTGAGTGCTAGTGGCCTTCCCAAGCGCCGGATCACCTTGGCCTTAGCCTTTGCCCTGACCTTTTTCCTCATTCTGCTCCCCTTTTTCCTGCGCAACTATCAGGTCCAAGGCACGCCCATACCCTTCCAGGGCGGCTTCAGCTTCTATATAGGCACCAATCCCGAGGCCGACGGCACCCCGTACGTGCGCCAAGGAGCCCAATTCCAACGCCTCGAACTCATGCCTCTCCAACAGGGGTTTGACACGCCAGCGGCAAAAGGGGCCTTTTACACTGCCGAAGGCCTGCGATTTATCTACCGCGATCCCTTGGCCTATCTCCAGCTGCTCTATCGCAAATTTCGGCTCTTCTGGAACGCTTTTGAAATCCCAGTAAGTGCGGACCTGCGCTACTACGAGACCCACTTTTCGCTCTACCGGCTTTTTTTACTCAGCTTTGGCCTAGTAGTGCCCTTTGCCTTGGTAGGCCTATTGTGGCATTGGCGATGGACCTCCGCCTATACCCTGCCGCTCCTCTTCGTTCTAGCCTACCTATCCACCGGGCTCTTATTCACGGTGTGCGCTCGCTACCGTTTGCCCGCCCTGCCCTTTTTACTGGTCTTTGCCGCCGCTGGAATTTGGCGTCTGAAAGAACTGCTGACCGCCCGAGCCGCTTCACGCCTCGGCGTTTTTCTGCTGCTTCTAACAGCGGCCTTCGCCCTAGTGCACACTGGGGTGGAGCCTCGGCAGGTGGATCACTTGCGCTCTCCTTGGCTGCTGGGCCATACTCAATTGCGCAATAAGCAGTACGACCAAGCCGTCCAGACCTTTACGCGCGGCCTAGCGCAATTTCCCGACGACTCCGACCTCTACAACAGCTTGGGCGTGGCCTACCAGTACTTGGGCAAGTCTGACGAAGCCGAAGCGGCCTTCCGGCGCGCAGTAGAGCTAGTCCCAGATCACGCCAAACCCTGGTTCAATTTGGGCAAACTCTACCTGAGTCAACGGCGTTTGGAGCAAGCGCGGCACGCTTTTGCGCAAAGCCTAAAATGCGATCCCCGACCAGCCAATGCCCACCCGGCGTACCACAACTTGGGTTATGTCTTCTTCTTCCAAAAAGACTTTCCACAAGCTCGCCAAGCCTTTGAACGGGCGCTGCACAACAGAGAGACCGCCCAGACCTATTACAGTCTCTCTCATGTCTTTGCCAATCTGAATCTAACAGATGAACAAATCCACGTCCTCGAACAAGCCGTCCGGCTCAAGCCCGACTTTGTCCCCGCTCAGCGGAACCTAGGCGTACTCTATATGCAGCGGGGCTCCTACGAGGCAGCGGAAAGGTCCCTGCTCCAGGCCATCAAATACGACGCCCAATCGATCACAGCCCATCGCAATTTAGGTGTCCTCTACGAGAAAATGGGACGCACGGAACAGGCCCGCCTAGCTCGTGCGCGGGCAGATCAATTGCAGCGCTCAGGTGCTGCCCGTTAACTCTGCACGAGTGGATAACGTCGCAAACCGGGTAGATTGATCCTCTAAATGCTTCCGTCTATATTGACTTCGCACAGCCTCCTGACCAAGGGCATCACCATGAAGGCACTGAAGGGATGAAAGCGCTCTTTGTCTTCTGTCTGCTCCTCTCCGCGGCCCGGGAAGTGCTCGGGCGCACTACCATCGAGGTACCCATCTTCGAAGGCGGCTGCGGCCTGACCTTCTTCTTTGAGGCCGCCCGCGGCTACGAAGAGGCCCGACCCGACGTCCTCGTCGATCTGTACGGAGATCCGCGCATTGCCGACAAAATCAGGGTGCGGGTCCTAGAGGGCACGTACCCTGAAGTGACCAACGCCGGCCTCAACTACTGGGCCCTCATCCGCAACGGCCAGGTCCAACCCCTCGACGAGTACCTCGACGGCCCCAACTGGGAGGGCGACAAGACCTGGCGGCAATCCTTCCTGCCCGGCAGCCTCGATCGCTTCCAGTACCAGGGCAAGACCTACGGCATCCCCTTCCTCTACGTGGTCTACGCCGTGTGGTACAACAAGAACATGTTCGCCGAGCACGGCTGGGAACCGGCCCGCACCTGGGACGAATTCTTAGCCCTCTGCGAACAGATCAAGGCCGCCGGCATCCCGCCGCTGGCCTTCCAGGGACGCTACCCGGGCTATGCCGGAGCCGTCATCGACAATTCCTACTACCACTTGGCCGGCCGGGAGCGCTACTACCAGCAAAAGGACCTGATACCCGGCAGCTTTGCCAACCCCGAATTCGAACAGGCCCTAACCTTCATCCAGCGCACGGCGCAAAACTATTTCCAGCTCGGCGCTCTGGGGATGAGTCATACCGAGGCCCAGTTGGAGTTTTTCACCGGGCAGACGGCCATGATCTTTTGCGGGTCCTGGCTCAAGAGCGAAATGCAGGGCAAGATACCCCCCGGTTTTCGCCTAGGTGCCTTCAACCTGCCCATAGTCGACGCCGGCAAGGCCGATCCCAACGCCATCTTCACCGGCACCGGATACTACTTTGTCATGAAGAACAGCCGCCACCCCGAAATCGGCGCGGATTTCCTCCGCTTTATGACCTCGCGCGAAATGGCCGGCACCTTTGCCCAGATGCGCGATATTACCGTGGCGGTCGAAGGCGTGATGGAGGGCCGGGTGAGCGAAGATATGCACGACCTGATCGACCTGACGCGCCGGGCCACCACTACGTACGGAACCGCCCCTGGCGAGGGTTTCCCGGAGATGAACCAGCCGATCAACGACGTCCGCTTCAAGGTAATGAACGGCGAAATGACCCCGGCCGAAGGGGCTCGGGCCCTCGAAGCTGCGGCCCTAACAGTGCGCACCCGGGCCGAAAACCCCGACCGGACCACTGTGCGCCACGTGTGGAAACCCGCGCTTTTGCTCGGTCTGCTGGGCCTGGGTGCCCTGTACTGGCTCTATACCACCCTAGCCAAACTCCGCGCCAGCAGAAAAGCCTCCACCACGAGCAACGTGCGCCTGCGCTGGGGCGGGGTGCTCTTCTTCGTCGGACCAGCCGCGGCCCTGTACACCATCTTCGTCATCTTGCCTTCGCTCAAATCCTTCATCTGGAGCCTCAATCGCTGGGACGGCTTGACCGAGATGACCTTTGTGGGGCTGTTGCACTTCAAGCGCCTGCTGCTGGAGAGCGACGAGTTCTGGATTGGCCTGAGCAACAACCTCTTCATCATGTTCGCGATTCCGCTCTTTGTGCTGCCCCTGTCGCTCTTTCTCGCCGTGTGCATTTCCCGCCAGGTGCGCGGTGCCCAACTCTTCAAGATAGTCTTCTTCTTTCCCAACATTCTCGGCGGGGTCGCCGCTACCTTGTTGTGGATGCACCTGTACAACCCCCAAGGCGGCCCGGTCAACTCGGTGCTGACGACCCTGGGCAAAATCTTTTCCGTCTTGGGCATTGAGCTGCTGGCCCACTGGTTCCACGGCTTTGAGGGCTTTGCTTGGCTGGCCCAGGACAATCTCTACTGGGCCCTCGTACCCATGTCCATCTGGGGGGCCTGCGGCTTCAATATGATCCTCTTCCTCGCCGCCATGGAGAGCATCCCGCAAAGCATGTACGAAGCCGCGGACATAGATGGGGCCTCGGTCTGGCGTCAGTTCTGGAGCATCACCCTGCCGCTCATCTGGGAAATCCTCTCCATCTCCATTGTCTTCATGGTCATTGGCGGCATGAAGGCCTTTGAGGTCATCTGGCTGCTGACCAATCAGGCTCCGGTCACTGAAAACCACGTCATCGGCACTCGCATGGTGCAGTCCATGTTCCAGGAATTCAAAGTGGGCGAGGCCACGGCCATTGCCGTGCTGCTCTTTCTCATGGTGTTCTTCGGCACGGTGACGACTCTGCGGCTGATGAGGCGCGAAACCGTCGAGTTCTAAGATGTCCAGGGTGGATTATGACAGGCGAAGGAGATTCAAAAGCGGATGGTAAAACGGGTCGGCTCGTCTGGAGGGCTTTCGAGGGAGAAGGCAAAACCGTGCCGGCTCAAAATTTCCTGCACCAACGTCAGGCCGAGGCCACGCCGATTTTCCTTGGTGCTAAAAAACGGCGTAAACAAGCTCTCGGCCACTTCCGGGTCGATTCCCGCGCCCGTATCCTCGACCACGGCAAAGGGCCGATCTTGGAGCTTGCCTAGGCGAATGGTGATCCTGCCGTCCTCGCCAATGGCCTCCAGCGCATTTTTCAGGATATTGACAAACGCCTGCTCCATCTGGTTTTCGTCCATGGCGATGCGTTTCAGGTCCGCCTGAATATCCCAATCCCACTCGATGTTGCGGCGCTCGCACTCGGCGCGCATTAGCAGAGCAATGTCGCGCAACAGGGCTTCCAAATCTACGGGCTGCAAGTGCGGTGTCGGCAGTTTGACTACCTCGGCAAAGCTGCGCATGAAGGCGCTGAGATGATCGATGCGGTCGCTGGCCACCTGCAGGGCGTTTTCAAAATCGCCGCGGTCGGCCTCTTGCAATTGCCCCTTGTAGTTGAGACACGAGTGCAGCAGGGAATTGACCGCTCCCGTTGAATTGTTCACCTCGTGTGCCAGCAGGCGGATGACTTTCTCGTAGGCCGCCTTCTCCGACAGGCGCAATTCCTCGGTCAATTCCTCCATGAGGATAAAGCTGCGCGAAAATCCCTGGTCCAAAAACTGCGCCTTGTGGCAGCGCACTCGCTGCCCTTGCAGCGGCAACACCTGCGACTCGCCGACGGCCAAGTCGTGCAGGGCGCGGGCAAAGGCCGTCCCCAGCTCGTCCAAAGACTGGCCGACCACCGCGCTTTCAGCTAGCCCCAACAGGCGGTTGGCGCTGGGATTGACTAGGGCGACCTTGTCGTCGAAGTCGAGGGTGATAATGCCCGACGGCGAAGCCGTCAGGATTTTGTCCATGAAGTAGTGCTGTTCCTGCAGCCGCGTGCGCTCTTCGCGCAATTGGTCGATCATGCGGTTGTACACGCGCACGAGTTGATCCATTTCCGGCTGGCCCACTTCGACGAACTTGCTGGTAAAATCGCGCTCGCCGATGAGTTCGGCCCCCGTGCGGATCAGATCGAGCGGCACCCAAAAGTGCTGGATCAAGCGCACGCCAATGGCAAAGGACAGGACGAAGAATGCTTCGACCCCCAACAGCCAAAACTTTTGTTCGCGCAGCAAGTACCCAGCAAGCCCCGCGAAGACGAGGTGGATGCCGATCAGGTAGAGGATGAGTTTGGTGCGCAGGCTCAAGGGTCGATCCCGTATTTCTCAAAGCGGCGGTACAGCGCCGCCCGACTCAAGCCCAAGGCCTGGGCCACCCGGCTGATGTTGCCTTGGTAGCGCTCCATGCAGCGGACGATCATCGACCGTTCCAATTCGTCGAGGGTCATGGTGCCCGGCGCTGGCAGGTCGCCCGATCCGCTCTGGCCTTCCTCGGGCTGCATCGACAGGGCTGCGGAGAAGTCGTCGGTTCCCAGGACGCTACTGGGACTCATCAGCGCGGTCCGTTCGACCAATTGCTTCAACTGGCGGATGTTGCCCGGCCACGGCAGGGTTTGCAACCAGCTCAGGGCCGCGTCGTCGATCTCCAAGTCGCGGCGGTAGGCTTGGGCCGCGCCTAGCGCAAAGTGGCGCGCCAGCAGCGGGATGTCCTCTGGCCGTTGGCGCAGGGGCGGCAGGTGCAGGACGATGAGGTTGAGGCGATAGAGCAAGTCCTCGCGGAAAGCCCCCGACTCGACCAATTCCAGCAGGTTCTGATTGGTCGCCGAGATTACCCGCACATCCACTGAACGGGTTTTGCTCGACCCCAGCACTTCATAGGTGCGGTCCTGCAAAACGCGCAGCAGCTTGACTTGGCAGCTCGGGGCTAGGTCGCCGATCTCGTCGAGGAAGATGGTGCCGCCATCGGCCAACGCAAAGCGACCGGTGCGGTCTTGCCGCGCGTCGGTGAAGGCTCCCTTCACGTGCCCGAACATCTCGCTGTCGAACAGGGTCGAGGAAATGCCGCCGAGGTTCACTTTGACAAAGGGCTGATTGTGTCGGCTGCTATTGCGGAAGAGGGCCTGGGCGATTTCGTCTTTGCCGGTGCCGCTCTCGCCGGTGATCAGCACTGAAGCCTCGGTGGGGGCGACGCGGCTTACTACTTCGAGCACCTTGAGCAGTTGGGGGTCCGCGCCGATGATGTTGGTGAAATCGCCTTGGCGATCTAGTTCTTCGCGCGTGATGGTGCGCTCGGTAGCGGGCGTTGCCGCGGCCAAGCCCAGCGCCGTTTTCACGGCTTGGAGGATCTGTTTGTTGGTCCAGGGTTTGGTGACAAAATCCGCGGCACCGGCCTTGATGCCCTGCACGGCGAGCTCAATGGATCCCCAAGCCGTCATCAAAATGACCGGCACACTGGCCCACCGCTGCTTGATCTCTTGCAACAGTTCCATGCCCTCCTCGCCGCTGGTCTGGCGCGAGAAGTTCATGTCCTGCAAGACCAGTTCGCACTCGCTGCGCTCCAGCCATTCGAGAGCCTCCGCCGGAGACGCGGCCGTCGCAGTCTGGTACCCTGCCTGCTTGAGCAGCAAGGACAGCGACGTGGTCACGGAAATATCGTCATCTACAACTAGGATCATCGCTTCATCCTCAATCTCATTTATCGCTGAGCAAATGAATTCTCAAACACCCCTATCTTTCGCAGCAACTATATTCCCGTCGGTTTTTCATGGTCGGTTTGAGTAGCGTTCCAATCGACGTTGGCTTGTGAGGGGGTGCGGAATTCTCGGTTTGATGCTCGTTCCTGTCGTCTGAGATCCTCGCATATCGCGTGCAGATCAAAATTAAATTGCTCTGCATAAGCGCGGCTAATTTGACGTATTTCGTTCACAATTGGGTCATCAATCATCTTCGACCTCCAGTAATTCTTCGGGTGTACAGAGGATAGGGGGAGCGTATTGACCAGCACGGCAGATGCTTTCTATCGCGGGGCGAAGTGAGGCATTTACGATGTGTCGGAAATTCCACGATACAAGATATTGTACTCCGTGGGTAGCAGCCAAAGCGATATGCAGGGCATCGCGCGGCTGATTACTGGGAATCGCATGTCCTTGAATAAGTGCATCGGCCAGAGATTCCGCTTCTAGCGTGATCGGCAGAACTGGTATCCTATCAATAGTGTCGAGGCGGTCCTTTGCGGCTTCTGGATCGCCACCTGAACATTCGCGGACCACCAGTTGGGAGACAAACAAATCAAATCGCTGGGCCGCGGTTGACCACCAAAATTTTGTCGTGATCTGATGACCAGCGATCGTCACATCTTGGCGCGGCCGAGACGTCAGATAGCTGATAACCGATGTTTCAACATAGACGCTTGGGTTCATTGTATCCTCCTTACACTTACATCTTTACAGTAACACCCCCAAAATCAAAGCGCACCAGACTCAACCCCACGCCCCAGCCGGGCCGGTCCAAGCGCCGGGTGAAATCGAGGCGCAGCAGATGGTACAGCATGAGCGAAACTCCCGCCTCATGGTGGAAACTCGCCTCGTAGCGCGCATCGTACCCCAGTTTGGCTCGCCGCTCGGGGTCAATCCACGTCCGCCCTGAAGCCCCGTGTACCACCAGCCCCGCGCCCCGCATGGCCCAATCCCACAGCCCCAATAGCTCAAAGGGCGTGGTTTTGAAGTTGTGCTCCCAGTACAGGGCCGCATAGTGCTCCCCCTCATAGGGATGGCCACGCATTGTGCGGAAAGCGCCAAACGGAGAGAAAAAGCCCATGCTGGCCTCCAAGCATCCAAAGCGCTGCATTGGCACATCGCCGATTGAGTACCCCGCCACCAGCCGCACATCGAGCGCGTTGGGCGTGACGCGGCGCTTGAGGAAGGTCTTGAAATGGCCGTCCAAGGCTAGGCGCAAGCGGGTGAAGGAAAAGTCGCTGCCCAGTCCGGTACTGCTGTGCTCCACTCCCACTGCGACCCGCCGATTGGCCGTCAATCCAAAAGGCTGATACGGCCCGCCCCATTCGAGGCCCGCCTCTACCGAGCGCAGCCGACCTTCCTCAATCGCCGGATTGGGCCGCGGTTTCCAGTCCCGATTTAACAGACTAAAAGCGGTCGTCTCTTGTAGCGAAGAATGCTCCTCGTGGTTAAAGCCCACTGCCAAGCCGACCTGACTCGGCAAAGAGAAATGAAGTCGGATCCGCAATCTTTCGTTCCAGTAGTAATCAAAATAATCGTCCAAGCCCAACAGGAATTGGCCGCTGTTGAGCAACGGGATATAGCTGTCTGAAGGAATGCGCGGCACCGGTCCTTTCCCGTATTCCAGAGCCACCTTACCTGCTGTCCGCTGCCAGCCGACTCGGCCCCGATAAGACCAGCGCTTCAGACCGATGTTGTATCCAGTGGTGGCACTGGCCTCCAGTCCGCCGCCCAGACCCCGATTCCCCTCCAGCCCCAGATGCGCTCCTCCGACCCGGTCGTACCGCAAAGCGGGTTTCAGATTGACCGATCCCCAGCGCGACGGCTCCACCCGCACTTCCGTCTTTTTCTTTTTCTGTTCCGTCCGCTCCTCTGTCTCTTCCGCCTGATCCTTTATCAACAAACGGGCGAGAAACCCCGTCGGCCGGAAGGCCCTTTCGAACTGCATGGTGCTGTCGATGGTCGCATAAGCGGCTTGTTCCCGCGCCGATAGGGGCACTTTGTCGGCCAGCCGGACAAAGGAACTGTCTTGGGCCACGGCCAGCGAATCGACTCGCAGCACTTCCTCGCTGGCGTAGAGCGAATCGGGCATATCGACATTGACTTGGCAATCGCTCAGCCGCGTTATCACGTTGTACTTGATCGTGGGAAAATGCAGCCCTACCGTGCTGATTTTTACTGCCATAGAAGCTCGGTAGTCAACTGGCAGCCACACGCCTCTGGCAAAGCCGCGGAACTGTTGTTGATAGGCAAAATCCATGTGCTCGATCAGGGGCAGGGGAACAGCCGAGGTCATACTCGCCCGGCTGGGTGCCAGCTCTACTTCGAGCAAGGCAAAATCCTCGTCCAACACCGCGACGCGGCCGACAAAAGCGGCCTGCAATTTATTCTTTGGCTCAACCGAGATGTCGAATACCACTTTATCGTCCAAATAGCGTTGGCCGATCAAGTCGAAGCGGTAGTGCTTGAGGGCGTCGGGATGGGTTGGACCGATCAGGGTGTGGCCGATAAAGGGGATATCGTCGTCGTAGAAATTCGCAAACTCCGCAAAGGCCGAGATGTATGCTGCTTGGGCAGCCAAATTTTGGGTCACGCGCCTCGACTTGACCACTTCGCGCAGCCCCCGCTCCCGCTCCCAGTAAATCTCCGAGGCCAATTCGCCGATCGAGACGATGCCTTCTTCGTTTTCCAAAACGCGCCGGGCATAGGCTTGTGCCTGATAGCTGGCCAAGCTGGGCCGCCACTCCTGTTTGCGGCGGATGACTTGGCGCATGATACCCTCGGCTGAGGTTTGGGCAGTCACCACAATGGGATCGAGCAGAAGGGGCACTGGCGTCAAGGCGAAATCGATCTGCTCCGCAGGGGCCGTCACCTCGCGCTCTTGGGAGACGTAGCCGATATAACTCACTGTCAACATCGCCGGAAGCTGCTGCACCTTGAGCGAGTACTCGCCCTCGTTGTTGGCTATGGTCCCGCGATAGGTGTCGGCTAGCTGTACGGTAGCCGCTGGCAGGGGCTGCCCGGTGGCCGCGTCGGTAACGGTGCCGCGCACTAACCACGGCTGGGCATGGACTGGGGGGACGGTCCATAAGGCAGCCAAGATGACCGTTGGCAAAAGTAAATCCGCGTTAATTTTTTTGTAGTCCATAATATCCCAAATCATTCGTGGTGCAGCGCCTCGACCGGCCGTACTTGGCAAGCCAGCCGTCCCGGATACAGGCTGCACACGATCACGAGGCCGTAAATTACCAGCGCTGAAAAGGCCAGACTGAGCGCATAGATCCCGCTGGTGTAATTGAGCAATTCCAGCAGTGGGAATTGCATGATGACCAGCAGACCAGCGATTACGCCGATGCTGGCGACCACCACTATCTCGCCAGTCAACTGCGCATAGATACTGGCCGCCGACCCACCCAAGGCCCTTCTCAGGCCGATCTCCTCGGTTCTCAGCGTCGTCCGCTGCCATAGCACGCCGCTCAACGACAGCGCCACCATACCCAACACCAACACCGAAACAACCCCAAGGGCGAACAGGGGCACTAGGGTCAACTTGAACGACGAGGCGCGATGCTCCGCTAAGGTCGTAATCTTGACTCCGTAGCTTGGTGCCATGGCCTTGAGCCGTCTGTCGATTTGCTCTTGGGCTGACAACGGCGTATCGGGACGCACTTTGACCAAAAAATGGCCGCGACTTTCTTCTTCACTCTGGCGAGTAAACACGAAGAAACCAGGATCGGAAAACTCCCCGCTGCGGCGATAGTCAGAGACCACCCCGATGATCCGTTCGTTAGGCCCCGACCACTCTTCAATCTCTTGGCCGATGGGATCTTCACCGCCAAAGAGTGCCTCACTCAGCGGCTGGGTTATCACGATCGGCTCCCAGTCCAGAGCCGCGTCCTCTTCGCCGAACCACCGCCCGCTGACCAAGTCGAGCCCGAGCGTCTGGTGAAACTCGTCGGAAACCGCACCATTGGAGACAAATCGTCCATCTACGGTAAATAGGGCCTGCATACCGAATGCATAGGGGAATGCTGCGTAATCCCCCGAGGAGACCGACTCAATCCAGTCGAATCCCTCTAAGGCCAGATAGACCTGTTTGCGGCTCACGGGCGTTTCCGCCTCGCTGTCCGACCGCATCAGCCGATCCACCGTGAGGTTTACGACCCACCTGTCTTCGTAGGAAAATCCGAGAGGCCGCCAATAATTGTTGGCTTTGTCCATGGCGAGGGAGGCCGTGATGAAGACGAGCAGAAAAGAAATGAATATCTGGAAGGCAGTTAACGCGTTCGCCCTTTTGCGGTTCCAGACTAGCTTGCAGAGATGGCGTATCATTGCTTCCTCCTTCTGAGGGCCTCTACGATATGCAGGCGCGACATTTTCCACGCCGGATAGACGCCAGAAATCAGACCGAAGATTAGGGTCATCACCAAGCCGTAGAGGAAGATGCGATGGTTCAGATGGAATTCGGCGTACTGCACAATGTCGCCGGCACCGAGCATTTGTAGGACGAGAAACGCAAGCACCAGACCCAAGGCACCGCCCAAGAGCGTAAGAATGACGTTCTCCACCATGAACTGCCCCACCAAGGTGAGCGAAGACCCGCCAAACGCCTTGCGTACCCCGATCTCAGAAGTGCGCTCCAAGATGCGGGTAGTGTTGATGTTGACCAAGCTGACGACCGGCAAGAGCATGAAGAGCAGCGTGAGAACGCCAATCAGCACTACGAACCCACGGCCTGTTACCATACTGAGGGTGAATATGTTATTCAAAGTCTGTTCTAACAGCGTTGTCGGGCTGCCGATGAGACGGTTGACTTCGTCGGGATTGGGGTATTCGATCCGGGTAAGCACATCGGCGAATTCCTCTTGGATGAGTGGTATTTCAGCCGCACTGCGTGCCAAGATCAGCGCCTGAAAATTCCCAAACAGCGAATCGTACCGCCGGTACGCGTCTGTTCCGAGGGCGCTGAGGGGCACCCAGATATCGGCAAAGGGTATGATGCGGAACATCGGCACGTTGGGCACGACTCCTACCACGCGGAACGGTCGTTCCTTGAGTTCAATGTGTTTGCCCACAGCCTGCTCCTCTCCAAAAAACACCTGACGTGTTGCCTCGTTGATCACGGCCACCCGTTGGCCTTCCTCTACCTCCTTTGCGGTATAAGGGCGTCCTTCGAGGAAGTCGAATTCGAGAACCTCCCAGAATTCTCCGTCCGTGTACCTAAGTTGGGATTCGATCTTCTCGCCTTGGCGGAACGTCGTCTCCGTGGTAGCGCCGTGAGAAATAGACACCTTTTCTGCATGAGTCAGCGGAGACACATACCGCTCCAAAAAGGCGTAGCTTGGCCCTTGGAGGCGATAGCCCGGTGAATCATCGTGTTCCCCTCTCAACGAGTACAGAAGTAGCGTCCGATCCGCCCGCGTCTCCGGCGGGAAGGAGCCAAAGACGTGGTCGAACAAGGCCGTCGCCACCATCAGCACCATGAGCGTAAAGCTGATGGTAAAGAGGCTGATGCAGGTAAAGACCTTGCGTCGCAACAAGACCTTAAGCGCCATTTTGATGTAGTTCTTCAGCATGATCGCCTCCCTATAGAATTAGTCGTGGTGAAGAGCCTCGACCGGCCGCACCTTGGCGGCCAGCCAACTCGGATAAAGACCGCACAGCAGCACCAGCAGATAGAGCACGAACGCCGTCATCCCCAAGCCGCAGACAGCTACATAGGTCGGCACTCGGCTCCCTAACACCATATCCAACAGCCCGAACTGGACCATCGGCACACAGCCCAGCGCAATGGCTACCGTCACTATCACCGCTAATTCACCCAAGAACTGGCCGTAGATCCGGCCAGTGGGCGCTCCGGCCGCTCGCCGGATGCCGATCTCCCGGGTGCGTCGGCGCACGTTCTGCCACATCATGCCGGTCAGGCCCAGCGCCACCATGAACATCATCAGGACACTAATCACGGCGATAAACCCCAGATTTTGGATCTGGTTGAGACGATCGTCCTCCTGGCGTGCCGCCAAGGACTCCACCGCGAGTCTTATGGACTCGTCTGCCGGAACGACCGCCCGGATCCGGGATCTGAGCGTCTCGCCGACCTCCAGGCCCGCTCCCGGCGCTGTCTTTACGAGAAAATTGACCCAACTCTGTAGCGGACTGGCAACCCACTCCTGAGAAATCCGCAGGAAGATGAAACCCGGCAGATCGGCTTTCTCGTAATCTCCGTAGTAGAAACAGTTCTCCACGACGCCTACCACGCGAACTCGGTCGAGGCGAGGGGAATAGTTCCCACCTTGCCGATCCATGGCGGGTGAGTCCTCGATTGCCTTGCCCACCGGGTCTTCGTCGCCGAACAGCACCTGACTCAACTCCCGATCGATGACAGCCGGCGTCCAGTCCAAGGCTTCGTCCCCAGACTGGAACCAGCGCCCACTGAGTAGTTGCAGCCCTAGGACATCCAAGCCCACGTCCGAGATGCGGACGGAAGTGATCCCGTACCATGAACTTGGAAAGCGGAATGGTGCTTCGCTAGCCAAGGCCACCGCCTCGACCTGGTCGAGCGCCTGCAGCTCTCGCCATACCAGCTCGATATTGCGCTGGTGGTCTCCTTGGGCCCGTTCTCCGTAATTCCTATCCGACAAACGGACGGACCACACGTCATCGTACTCGAATCCCAGCGGCTCCAATTCCTCTGCGGCGAACAATACCCAGCCAGCGATTAAGGGGGTCAACACTATGAATGACAGGAAGAGTTCGCCGACGAGCAGCAGATTGGTCCGCCGCCGATTCCAGGCCAAGCGGCACAAATGAGCGATCATTTTTCCCTCCCAGTCAGAGCCCGGACGGGGTGCAGACGCGCCATTTTCCAGGCCGGATAGGCTCCGGACACCACCCCGAAGAACACGGCGATCAACACTCCGTAAAAGAACGTGCGAATCAATACCCCGACATCCATGTAAGCCATGCCGCCCAGCGATACTATCCCCAGTATGCCCCAACTGAGCGGCAGACTGAGTGCCCCACCCACCAAGGTGAGCAGCACGTTTTCTGCCACGAATTGACCAACCAAGGTATGGGTCGAAGCGCCGAAGGACTTGCGCACCCCGATCTCGGAGGTGCGCTCCTCAATGCGGCCGATGTTGAGATTCACGAGGTGGAGTGCCGGCAGCAGCATGAACAGCAGCATGTAGCTACCCAAGGTTAGCAGCCACAACCGCAGCCGGGTCCCGGCAGCCTGCTGAGAATCCTCACCTGCTTTATAGTCCTCGGTCCAATCCGGTTTATTCTCGCGCGCCCATTCCTCCAACGTCGTGAGCAGCGAAGCAGATATTCCCTTGGGGGGGATGCGCATATCGGGCGGAGGTTCCACCTGTTCCAGCACGGTGGCGAATTCCGCGCGTATGCGCTCCATGTCCGCCGACCGCCGCGCCAGTACCGCCGCGTTGAAGTTTCCCGTGAGCTTGTAGGTGCGCCACTCATCGGGAGGAGCAGTGGTCACCGGCACCCAGACATCGGCGCGCGTTCTCGTGCGGAGGATGAGACCATCGGCCACCACGCCGCCGACGCGGTAGTTTTGTCCATCCATGAGCACGCTCTTGCCCACGACCTCCTCCGAGCCGAAGTACTGGCGGCTGAAATCGGCACTGACCACGGCCACGAAATCGCCGGATTCCACTTCCTCGTCGGTATAGGGCCGGCCCTGGAGAAAGTCGAAGCGAAAGACCTCCCAGAACGCCCCATCGGTCATTCTCACCGACACACCGGTCTCCTCTGCCCCGCCGCGCAATCCCCTGCCAGCCACCTCAGAGAACACCGTCACTTTTTCCGCCGTTTTCAGCGGACGCACATAGCGGTCCAGAAATGCGTAACTGGGCTTCTGGATCGCTGGCCCAGAAGGATCGATTGAACCATACTGCACGAATAGCCAGTTCAAGTACAGGGTGCGATCGGCGTGGACCTCGGGCGGGATGGGTCCCACTTGCTGGTCAATAAAGGCTGTCGCCAGCATCAGCACCACCAGCGTAAAACAGATCCCAAACAGGCTGACGGCAGTGAAAAACTTGTGTCGCCAAAAGACCTTGAGGGCGATTTTGATGTAGTTCTTTATCATCTCGTCCTCACTGGACCTGCCGCCCGTCGAAGAGCCGCACCGTGCGTCCGGTGCGGTCTGCTAGGCGCTGGTCGTGCGTCACCATGACGATGGTGGTGCCCTCTTCGTTGAGCTGGTGCATGATGCCCATGATTTCGTCGCCCATCTGGCTGTCCAAATTGCCGGTCGGCTCGTCGGCCAGCAGGATGTGCGGCTGCGCGACAATGGCTCGGGCCACGGCCACGCGCTGCTGCTGCCCGCCCGACAGTTGCGACGGGAAGTGCTTCACCCGCGAACTCAGCCCCACCCGATCCAGCGCCTTCAGCGCCATCTGCCGCCGCTCCTTGCCCGACAATCCTCGGCGATAGAGCAGGGGAATCTCCACGTTATCGACCACGTTCAAATCGGCGATCAAGTGGAAGCTCTGGAAGATGAAGCCGACCTCTTCGTTGCGGATGCGCGCCAAGTAGCGGTCGGCGTAGGAATTGATGTGGCGTCCGTTCAGGCTCAGGTCGCCACCAGTAGGTTCGTCGAGCAAGCCGATGACGTTGAGCAGCGTGCTCTTGCCCGAGCCGGACGGTCCCATCACCGAGATGAACTCCCCCTCGTCAACGGCGAAATTGATATTGCTCAAGGCCAAGGTCTCAACTTGCTCGGTGCGGTATACCTTTTCGATGCTTTCGAGTTTGATCATGGCAGTCTCCTTTATTTGATCTGGACTTCGTCCAAGTGCAGGTAGTCTTTCACATCCGAGATGATCACTTCGTCGCCCTCGATTAATCCCTCCTCCACCTCGTAGTACTCGAAATTGGCAATGCCGATGCGCACCTCGGTCTTCACCGCGGTTTGGCCGCGCACCACAAAGACCTCGTGCAGGCCCTCCCGCCCGCTGATGAACGGCCCCCGCTTGACGCGCAGGGCGCGGTCCTTGCGCGCGGTGACGATATAGGCATCGACCCGCTGGTTGGGCCGCAGCAGCGCGTGCGCTGAATCCTCTAATTCGACTTCGAGTTGGATGACCCCACCCTCAACTGTGGGCAGGATGCGGGCGATGTGGCCCTTTACGTATTCTTCTTCATTAATGCGCGAGCGCACCCACAGCCCGGTCTGGAGCCGACGGGCGTGGATATCGGAAACAGTGACATCCACGCGGAACGAACTGAGGTCGGCGATGCGGGCGATTTCCTGGCCCTGACTGATGGAAGCGCCAACTTCCGGCGCAATCGCGGTGAGCACGCCGTCTCTGTCGGCGCGGATGTGGGCGCGCTTCAAGCGGCGGCGGGCCTCTTCGACCTCGCGTTCGAGGATATTCATCTCCAATTGCAGGGCCTCCAACTGGGCCTGAGTGGATTCGACGAGGTTGCGGCGGTCTTCTTCGAGTTGCTGCAATTCAATCTCAGCGCGCTGTTCTTGCAGGTGCGCTTGGCTCAACTCTTCTTCGGAAACCGCGCCAAAACCCTGTAACTCGCGGAGCTGCGCGGTGCGGGTTTTAAAGCGCTGAAATTCCAAATTCTTCAGCTTCCAGCGCGTGTCCAAGTCGCTCAGCTTTTTGCGTTCGTCCAATTCGAGTTGGGTGCGGCGATTCTGCTTGAGGGCCAACTCTTCGGCCCGCTTCTCGACGTCGAGCCGTGCGGCGTTCAAGTCCAGTTCGACGATGGGCTGTCCCTGTTCCAACATGGCTCCCGGCTTTTGCAGGATGCGCACTAGCCGCGTATTGATGGGGCTGAAGATGATCTGCTCGAACTGGGGTACCACCGTGCCCGAAGCGGTAATCGTCTCTTCCACCGCGCCCCACTGCACCTGCGCGGTGCGAATGCGGTCGGGATCGAGCGCCGGTCTGATCCAACTGGGCAACCAAACAGAGAGCCAGAGGAGCGCAGCCACTCCCACCACTGCATAGGCAATGCGCTTGCCGCGCTGGCGTCGCAGGAAGGTGGGATCTATTGGGCGGTCCATTGTGTCCATGGGATTTATTCCTCCGCTTGTCGTTTGTATAACAAATTCCGTGCCAAACTGACAAGTGATTGTTTTTACTTAATTTATATTTTTCGGGATAGGGCGTTTTCGTCCGCTTTTGAACAATCACTGTTCATTTTCGGACAGTCGTTCCACGAGGGGTGCCCCTACGGACGCAATGGGAAACGAAAGCGGTGCGAAAAAATCGGGGTTAATCGTACAGGTGCAATCGGTGCGGACAAATCCCGGAATTGACCGCGTGAATGTAATTGTAGGGGCAACCCTCGTGGTTGCCCTATTCTACCTAGGCGACCCAGTGGCGGAACAAGGGCTGGACTGGGGCGGGCAACTCGGCAAAAACGCTGGCGGGCAGCGATGGCACGGCGTTTTCCTTGCGGCCGGTTTCCTCGGACAGGCGGCGGCGCTCGTCCGAGCCGGGGCGCAAGACCTCGACATTGAGCCACCAAGGGGCGTAGCGCACAACTACCGAGGTGCGGGGTTCGTGCGAGCGGTTGGGCGCGGTCGCGTGCCACAGGCGGCTGTCGAGCACGAGCACGCTGCCGGCTGGGCCGCAGGCGTTTACTTCCGTGGGATACGGGGCCAGTGGATCGACGCCATTGTCGCCGGTGGGATTGTTCGGGGAGCGGTGGCTGCCGGGGACTAGGAGAGTGCCGCCGTTTTCCTCGGTAAAAGGGGCCAGCATCCACAAGGTGGTCAAGTGGACCGTCGCGTCGGGATACGGCTCGGGGATGTGGCCGGCGTTGTTCTGGTTGAAGGGCCAGTCGGCGTGCCAGCCGCCGCGCTCGTTGCCCGGGTAGTTGATCGTGCCGGTGGTGAAGGAGATGCGCGGATGATGGCCTAGCATCGCGCCGACCAAGGCGAGGAAATTTTCATCGGCGAGAAAAGGCGCGAAGGACTGGTCGAAGTTGATCATGCCCGGCAGGTGGCCAATGCCGGATGGGGCTGCGGGATTGCGGTGTTCTGCGACCGCGGCCTCGACGCTCTGGCGCACGTGCTCGATCTGGTCGGCTGGGATGACGCCTTCGACCACGCACCAGCCGTCTAGTTTTAGGTGCAGAAGCAGTCGGTCTAGTTCCATGAGTTCGCTCCCTGTCATCGGTTCTATAATAGAATAGACTTTTGCTGGGGTGGCAATGGACGAGTGGCTTGACAGCGATGGGGTGGTCGTGGAGTTTGGAGCGCATGTCAATTTTTTTGGGGACTCGCGGATGAGTATGGAAGGGGCACCGCTGTTGTGGAAAGAGCCGATCAGTCGGGCGGCCGTTTTGGGCGTGGGTGTGGGTGTGCTAGCTGTAATCTTGGTAGTTCAATGAAACTAATCGACGAGGAGTGTGAATTATGAGCAAGCGCTACAAAGCCGGAGTCATCGGGCGCACGGGTGCCGGCGACTACGGCCACGGGCTGGAAACTGTTTACCGGGACTTGGAGCAAGTGGATTTATTCGCGGTGGCCGACCCCGATCCCGAGGGCCGCGCCGCAGCCGGCGAGCGCACGGGTGCCCAGCGGCTCTACGCCGATTACCGCCAGATGCTCGCCGACGAGGATTTGGACCTAGTCAGCGTCTGTCCGCGGATGCCCGACTGCCACGCCGACATGGTTATCGCCTGTGCCGAGGCCGGAGTGCGCGGCGTGTTTATCGAGAAGCCGCTGACGCCCACTCTGCGCGAAGCCGACGCGCTCTTGGCAGCCTGTCAGGAGCACGGCGTCAAGACCGCAGTGGCGCACCGACGCGCCAATCCCTACGAGGAGTACGGCAAAAAGTTGGTTGACGAGGGCGTTATCGGCCAGCTACAAGTGCTGCGCAGCCACGGCAAGTCCGACCGCCGGGCCGGGTCTCAGGATCTGATGGTCTTGGGCACGCACATGATGGACAGTATGCGCTACTTTGCCGGGGCCGAGGTGGTTTGGGCTCACGGGCACGTCACGCAGGATGGGCGCGAGGTCGCGTTGGACGATGTGCGGGAAGGGGACGAGCGCATCGGCTTGATCGCCGGTAACGGGGTAGCGGCGTACTACGTTTTTGCGAATGGGGTGACCGCGCATTTTGAATCGCAACCGGGCTATCCAAAAGGGCACAACAGCCGTTGGTTCGGTTTTGAGGCGCACGGCAGTGAGGGTATCATCGCCCTGCGCAATTCGCCCAACGGCGAGATGTACATCTATCGCCAGGGCATGTGGATCCCCGGCGAGGAAAACGGCACTTGGGAACGGGTGCTGTTGGACGAGTGGGAACAGTATTCGGCGGGCGAGCGCACGCACCAGAGCAATTTGATTATTGTGCGCGAATTGATCCAAGCCATTGAGGAGGATCGCCCGGTGCGGGCCTGTTCCAGTGGCGAGGACGGGCGAGCGGCGCTGGAAATGATCATGGCGGTGCACGAGTCGCAGCGGTTGGGGATGCGGGTGTCTTTGCCGCTGGCGAATCGGGAGAATCCGTATGAGACTTGGCGGCAGCATGGGGAAGTGGCAACCTAGGGTGTCCGTGAGATGCCGGCCTACCCGTGCCTTGGTAATAGCCATGTCGAAGGCTGCGACGCCTTCCAATTCAGAAGAATCATGCTATCTTAGGCTATCACAAGAGGTTACGCAGAATACTCCCATCGCAACCGGCAACACATTGACCTGGAGAAAACCCTTTGAACGTGATAGACGAATTCCTGACCAGATACCGCCGTGAGATGGACGACTATGAGCAAGTAGCTCGTATCACGAGCGATCAAGTAAAGGTACAACTCGGCTCGGCGGGTATCCGAGCGATCATCACAGACCGCGCGAAAAGTCTGGATAGGTTGGAGGAGAAGGTGAGGTACAGAGACAAAGAAAAAAAATATGGATCGGTGCGAGAGATCCAAGACGACATTGTGGATCTAGCGGGAGTACGGATAGCGCTTTACTTCCCAAAGGACCGAGAGGAAGTGGAAAGGATCATCAGCTCTCAATTTGATCTAACTAGAGCCCCGAAAGTATTCCCTGATAAGAGCGTAAAGCCGAGTTACGAAAAGCGGTTCGACGGATACAGGGCAATGCATTACCGTGTCAAGCTAAGGCCAGAGACACTACAGGAAGCCCACAGGCGGTATGCGGACTCTGTTGTAGAAATCCAAGTAGCTTCGGTCCTAATGCACGCATGGGCGGAAGTTGAGCACGATCTAGTGTACAAACCGTTCCAAGGCAGGCTTTCAGAAGAAGAGTACGCGATACTAGACGAGTTGAATGGCCTCGTGTTGGCGGGTGAGATCTCACTGGAACGTCTTCAAGCGGCGATGGAAAGGAGGCTTAGTCAGGATGAGGTTGTTTTTGCCAGCCATTTCGATTTGGCGGGATATCTCCACAGCAAGTTAAGTGAGAAGCTTGGTGAGGCACCGCCAGAATGGGCTATAGGTAGTGTTGATTTGCTCTTCGACTTGATGAGAGAACTGGATATAGCCCATCCAGACAAGGCAGAGGAACTAATCGTTGATCTTGACGAGCATTATGAAAAACGCCCAGTGTCAGATCAGCTAATCGACCTTCTGTTGGAGCAGGATCAGAGGCGCTATGATGTTTACTATAAGGTTAGGCAGAGAAGGGAGAACACTCGACTCTACGCGGATCCCATGCTCATAGAAAGAGGGAAGGAACAAGAAGCCGCTATCGGGGACTTCATGACCAAGTGGATCCAACTCGAAATGATCCTTCGAGAGAGAGGCAAAGCAGCTCAAGGTGGTAAACAAAGCAAGACACTAAAGAGAGCAATTTTTTTAGGAGCACAGTCTCTTTCCCAGAAGGATGCAGCACGGCTTGACCAACTCAGGCACATACGAAACAACCTTGTACATGGTATCGAAATACCTGAGCCTCCCTATCTTCGCGCCGCCGCGAAAGACATCGAATCGTTTATTGATGTCTTGGGATCAGAAGATGACAGAAAATAATTAGGTTGTCGGCTGCGTATAACACGCCGGACTACGGCTCCGGCGCATACACGCTGCGCCGAGGCAACCTACTCCGCAGGTTCTCAGCATCGAGGAGTGTACTGGCTACTTCAGGACTTCTCCGTAGAGAAAGCTCAGAGCACTGTACGCGATGTTGAAGGCAGAGCGGCTGACGCCCTAGCGACGAGCCACTCCAGATGCTATCGCACTTCGGATTGCCGGTCACCGCGATAGCGCCGTCTCCATTGTAGGAACCGGCGGCAGCAACCTATGTACGACTTCTGCGTCTTCCTTGCGATCCTCTCAGCCCAACTCCGATCCGACTCGGTTGAGGGCGGTAAGCTCTTCGTTGGTCAGATCCTGGTGTTTCCGATATCTCCACATGGCTCATTTTCTCCCAAGCAAATAGGTGTAACCCTTGCTAGAGAAATTCATGCTAAGTGCGTCATATCTCAGAAGAATCGTGCTATCTCAAGTTATTGCAAGGAGTTACGTAGAATACCCAACCTTACAGTATTGGTTGCGACTGTCCACACAAACACGTACCTTCGGGTCGGATAAGTAACACCTATATTACCCGAACCAATCGTTCGGGTACAAACAGTTATGCGACAGCCGGGCAGGCGTTGATGTCTGGTCATGCAAGGAAAGATTACGGATACTCGGGAAACCGACGATTGCTGCCGGTGAGGTGCTAGAACTCGAAGCCGCCACAATCGCTGCTCAAAGCGGGATTACATATGCAACTCATCTGGAACAAGTGCACCGAGGACGTTTGGTGCAATCTCCTGAACCTCAATCTAGATCATCCGCATTTCTTTGAGCTCGAGGGGGTGTATGTCATCTGGCATAGTGGTCAGAACCCGGCGACTGTCTATGTTGGTCAAGGCAACGTGGCCGAACGCCTAAAGGCCCACAGAACGGATCCTCGGATCTTGGCATACTCTCCCTACGGCCTATTTGTTACTTGGGCACGCGTCGAGCGATCACAACTGAACGGTGTGGAACGCTATCTGGCGGACAGCCTCAACCCCAAGGTTGGCGTAGCTCATCCCGTTACGGTGCCGATCACCGTGAACTTCCCTTGGTAGTGGGCCAATTGGCCCGGTTGCCTGATGACTGATCGAGATCAGAACCTTCCCGAGATTGTCACCCATCGTCCCCCGCGGATCGAAATCTACCAAGTTACGGATGACGAGCTACGGCGTATCGAGGACACCTCGAATCAGATTTCCCAAGATCTATCCTTCGCCTTGGCTTGCGGCTCATCGTGCGGTGGGATCGTCGTAGGATTACTCACCGGCGAGTTCGGAGACACCGCAGGCACAATTCTGGCTGCCGCCGCGATTATCTTGGGGCTCGCTGCTATCTATACCGGTCTGCGTTGGAGGCGACACCGAGGTGCAGCCTCCAACGTGATCAAGCAAATTCGCAGCCGCCGCATCGATCCCGAAACACCGTCGGACGGAGACTAGCTGGAGTTCGTGTCACTGCGAGGGCCGAGGGGCATAGCTGATGTGGCTCCTAGCATAAGAGGTCCACTGACGGCTCCGGCTGCTATATGGCCTCCGTGCGAACCGGCTGATGTCGGGTTTGCTAGTAGGCGGCATGGGACAAAACGCGTTGACATTTTTTCGGTGTATTTTCTGGTCGACAGAGACACACTGCATTGCAGTATAATCATGAGTTAGGCGGAAAAAAATGACTACAGGAGTCCACGAGCAATGTCTATCACTCGCTAGAGAAGCCATTGAGGCTATCCAAAGCGGTAAGGAAGGTTCAGCATCGCTTGCGGTTCGAAAGATCGAGCTTTGCGCACAGCTCTTGGACAATAAGCCTCTACAACGTTGGGTAAAATTCACTCTCGGCGGATATAAATTTAACCTGCCGATCGCTGAAGATATGGACCAAGAATATGTGAATAAGGTGGTTCAGAAAAATCAAGAATTAAAAATACCCCTTTCATATGATGAGATTAGGTATCGCTTGGGAGAATCAGGCGGAGGATTCAATAGTATCGAATTTGTTGAACATTTAATGACACGCTTGAACCGCGAAAAGCGGGGAACTGACAGAACACATTATCGAAACAATCTCCAGCAAGTAATCGTCGCTACTTCAAATGCTGCCTCCCTCCATGCTACCGGAATATTTAAGCGGTTAAGTTTCGGAGAGATACCGAGTAGGCAGTTCAATACGATTCGTGACAGGGTCGATAACTTGCTTCTCGACCTTTGTCCCGAAGCGATTGAGAAATTCATGGTCGCCTACGAACGGCTCGCGTCTTCTTCTGCAGAGGATTGGTCCCACGCCCTCACAGCGGCACGACGCATCTTTAAATCTGTCGCCGACTCACTTTACCCCCCGAGAGAGACACCAGAAGGAGCGAGAAAGCTTGGCGAAGAACAGTATATAAACCGACTCTGGGCTTTTCTCGACGAGAATGCGGAAGCAGGTTCGGACAAAGATTTAGCCAAAGCTCACATTGACTATATGGGCGCGTTCCTACAGAGACTCAACGAGAAGGCATCGAAAGGCGTTCATGCCGAGGTATCCTATGAGGAAGCAGTTCGTGCCGTATTGTATACCTATCTGACATTAGGAGACCTTCTTGAGTTTGCAGAAAAGGGACTGAAAGAGGCAGTTGAGCAAAGTGGCAAAGTAAATATTAACGACATTCCCCTGGAAAACCTTGTGAAAATACCTGGGGTTTCGAACGCATTGGCGAAGGAAATAGTTAAGCGCCGTGTGAAGAGGAAGTTTAAGTCTCTAGAAGAACTGACATCCTTCAAGGGAGTCGGGCCGAAAACAATTGAGAAAATGCGAGAGCACTGCGTCGCCTACTAAATGTCTAATAATCAAATCCGTTACACGCCAGCCATTAGATTCGTAGACTCACAAACTATCTGTGAAGGTATTAGGCAGAGCGTTTAGGAGATGCCAAGTGAAAGACCAGCTCGATAGCGTGAGATGTTTCCATGAGGTATTCCAAGCATACATGGAGCGCACGCCTACGGCAAAGGTGCCGGCGGAGATAAGCCAAGGGCGTATCCAGATGTTTTTGGAGGAGCTAGAAGAGTATCGAGCGGCCGTACATAACCACGACATCGTCGAGATCGCCGACGCCCTTACAGACATGCTTTACGTACTGTTGGGTACGTTCATCACGCATGGTCTGCAAGACATTGCCGAAGAGCTGTTTGCTGAAGTCCACCGCAGCAACATGAGCAAGCTAGATGAGCAGGGCAAGCCGATATTTAGGAAGGACGGCAAAGTATTGAAGTCCGATCAGTTTTCAGATCCGGATTTGCGCTCGATCATAGCGAAAATTGGTCAAGTTGAGTCAGGATGAATGACTTGATATTTGTGTTGCTTATATTCTTAAAGACATGGAGGTCACAGGATGAATGAACGAATCATAATCGATCCCTCAATCCGTCATGGCAAGCCAGTGGTTCAGGGGACCCGAGTGCCAGTGCACCGAATTATTGGGAGCCTTGCAGGTGGGGCAACCCCAGAAGAAGTCTGTGAGGAATATGGCATTATCGACGCAGATATACGGGCCGCTCTTGAGTACGCGGAGGAACTCGTGGAAGCAGAAGAAACTCATCCTCTACCTGCGTCCTAAGCCGGTTTGCAATTCATCATCGACGCGGATCTTCCTCGCACTGTAGCCGGTGTGATCGCCAATTTTGGACACGAGTCGGTTGACGTTCGGGATATAGGCATGGCGGCCTCTAGTGACGAGGAGATCGCGGAATATGCGCGCTCGAAGGGGCTGTGTTTGCTAACTGGCGACTTGGGTTTTGGGGATGTCCGGCGATATCCTCCCTCAAGGTATGTTGGCATCGTAGTCTTGCGTCTACCTCGACACGCAACGACCTCCTTCATACTACGGCTTCTTTCATCGTTCCTCCTACGAGAAGAGATACTGTTGAAGCTTGAGGGCAAACTCGCAATAGTAGAATCAGGCCGCGTTCGACTGCGAACGCAGTGAGATTTGCGCTACGCGGCCTACACCGCTTGGCCTATAGGCAACCCGCCTCATAGGCATACCGAAACCTATGACGAAAGCACTTGATTCAACGAACAGTCCAGAGCTTGTAGCAACGCTGGAAGAGGCGGCGCTGAACGGGCTACCCGCGCTGCAAACAGAGTTCTACGACGGCTGGATCGTTCGAATGGCTGAGGGATACAGTCGCCGTGCCAACTGTGTAGTCCCACTGTATGAATCCACAACCCCGCTCCAAGAGAAGCTGATTCATTGTGAAGCGGCGTACGCGCGGGCATCGCTACCTTGTCTTTTCAAGATTTTCCCTGCCTGTCAACCTGAGAATTTGGACGATACATTGGCACAACTTCAGTACTCTAGAGACGCCGATACCTTGGTTCAAACCATGCGGCTTGAGGCCCGTTCCGCTAGTTCCTCTGCCATATCGCTATACGAATGTGCAACAGATGAGTGGCTCGAAACCTGGCTACGTCTGTCCGGTCGCAGTCAGCACGCTGAGATATTGCGCACCTTGCTCAACGCGATCCCCACTCCTTCGGCCTATGTTGTCGCCCGGACTGATGGCCAATCTGTAGGCTGCGCCCGCGCCGTTGTTTCGGGCTCAATCATGGGGCTCTTTGATTTGATGGTGGCTCCCGAGCATCGGGGTCAGGGCTTCGGTCGTGGGCTCCTTGAGGCCCGCCTCAACTGGGGATTTGAGCACGGGGCGCGTCTGGCATACCTGCAGGTGATGGCGAACAACGAGCCAGCCCTAACTCTACAACGCAAGTATGGTTTCAGCGAGTCGTACCGGTATTGGTATCGAGTGCAGCCCCTCTCTGATCTGGAGGACGGAAACTGTTGAGCTAACGATGCTCCGGGAGGCACGATGAAAAAACATGTCGGCAGCAGTTTTGATGAGTTCCTCGCAGATGAGGGCCTTCTCAGTGAAGCAGAGGCAACGGCCGTCAAACGCGTTATCGCCTATCAGTTGAGTCAGTTCATGGAGGAAAACAAGCTGTCCAAATCGGCGATGGCCAAGCGCATGCAAACCAGTCGGTCGGCGCTGTACCGTCTGCTTGACGCGTCCAATCCCTCCGTAACGCTACAGACCATGGATCGCGCTGCGCGGGCTCTGGGCAAAAAGCTCCGCATCGAGCTGCTCTGATGCGTCCTACGCCATCCAAAAAATTCACTGAAACTTCTGGAGGTTCTTCATGCGGTTCAATGGCATTTGTATAGTAACACAGAACGTGCCCAGATTGTGCGCTTTCTATAGAGAGATACTAAAGCTCGAACCAGAAGAAGGAGATGTATTTAAGATCATTCCAACGGAGGGTGCAGAGTTGTCCATCTTCTCCTCAGAACACATGGAGGAGATGGCTCGTGGAAGCCTGAAGGGGGCTGGATATGGCAGCTATACGATCGAGTTTGAGGTAGAAGACGTCGACCAGGAATTTGATCGTTTGCAGGCCATGAATGTTGAGATTGTTAAACCGCCTACGACCCAACCGTGGGGACGCCGGTCCGTTTGGTTTCGCGATCCGGATAGGAACATCGTCAATTTCTATGCCAATGTGGAGATTCAAGGATGAATAAGACCCATGTCAGTTTTGGGCTTCTCGAAAAGACCCAATCTGGAGACGTGGTTACCTCTGACCGCTGGACTGATTAGCCTTATCCACGAGGAGCCTTCTCTGCGCCTGATGGGCGGCTAGATGACCTATCCTTCCAATCCTCAGCCCTGAAGCCCAACTGGATAGGTCAGAATGGTCTAGCGTATTCCAAGGATTCCTTTGATATCGAGCTTGTATATGAATCGATCCACATCTTTTAGGATATGGCAAGGGGGCAAAGATCAGCTTCAGGTCCTATTTCCGATTTATAAAGAGTTTCTTCTTTATTACTATAGACGATATGGAACATTGCTACGAGACATCCCCCTGGAAAGGGATGAGATTGTAGAATACCTATCAGAGCAATTTGGAGAAGCCCAGTCTATAGTTTTTTTAGCGTCCGAACAGCCAATTGCAGAATCAGCTATTGGTTTTACGCTACTAACTCCACGTCCCGCACAGAAACGACATCCTCCTCAATGGCTTCTTAAAGATTTATTTGTGAATCCGGCCTATCGGGGACAAGGATTAGGCTCTGTCCTAATGGATGAAGTAATCAGTCACTTTCGTGCAGAAGGTGCTGCTTCTATATCGTTATTAACTGGAAAAGTCAACATAGAGGCACAGGGCCTCTATGAGAAATATGGCTTTTTAAGAGATAATTCTTATATAGATCAGTACAACGTAAAATACAGTCTTCAACTGGCAAAATAATGACGTAACACAGCAATGCACGCGACGGGAAAGGAAGATCTATGAAGAAGGCTGATCCAGACGATCTGCGTCCAGAATATCGCCGTGGAGATCTCGGTCCTGGTGTCCGGGGTAAGTATTTGGAATCCTATCAGTCAGGAACAAATTTAGTTTTATTTCCGCTCGCTCAGAAACCAAAGGAGATATGTGCCGTGGCTAAGATGATAATCTTTGACTATGGCCGCACCCTATATGATCGCGAAACCGACGATTTCTTCCCTGACGCGGTCCCCGTCGTAAAAACGCTAGCGGAGAAGTACCGACTTAGTATCGTATCGGTCTCTCCTGCGGATGAGGAAGAGGCTCGTATAGAGGCATTGCGAGAACAGGGTATTCTCGACCATTTCGAGGAGATCGTCTTCACCGAAAGCGGCGACGCCAAATCAAAGGAATATGAGGCCCTGTTGAGAAAGGTCGATCTTAAGGCCCACGAAGTGGTTGTTGTCGATGACTACATAATACGAGGGATTGCGTGGGGCAATGCGGCAGGGGCCACAACGGTTTGGTTTCAGAATGGGAAATTCGCCGATCTTACGCCCAACGACGAAACGGGAACCCCCGATTTTACGATTCACTCGCTAAGTGAGCTTCTCAAAATTCTGGATCAGTCTCGTTAGTGTTCAGGCAACACAGCGATTTGCGCTGCGGTGCTAGGCGCGTCAGATTCAGAACAATCGTTTTATCTCAAGTTATTTCAGATAGTTACGTAGAATACTCCAACCTCACAGTATTGATTGCGACTGTTTACACAGATACGTATCTTCGGGTCAGATAAGGGCCATTATCCGAACCAATTGTTCGGGACAAGCAGTATATGCGCCGGTAGAGGCGGAAATCCATGACCGCCTGTTCTGGAGATGACGAAAGTGACTACAAAACTAGTGCGCGCGGGGGAATATGCTGCGGAGGTGGAGGTGGAGTTGATGGATGGGGACGCTGGATGGCCGCCCTACCTTTCAGTTAGGGATGCTGAAAAACTGGATGATGTTCGTGAGGCTCTAAGGGAGGGCGACTTGGAGCAGGCGGCTCGGATGTCTCGGGTATTTCGCTTGACCCCGATTGAGGCGTGAAGCATCTCATATTTCTGAAGGACATTCTTCATAAGGTTTTCTGAGGAGGGGCACAGGATGTCTGAGGCATCGAGACCAGCTATCGAATACGAGGCATTTCAGGTAGAAACGGGAGGACAGGATGTCCTCGTCACTTGGTTTCCTCCTCGCGATGTGCCAGAAGGACAACGCCACGGCTCTGGTGGTATTTGCCTGACAGACAACGGCGAAGTTGTGCTGGCTACGCAAGATGGGGAAACATGGGGATTCCCGGCAGGCAGACCGGAAGGAAGCGAGTCGTGGGAAGAGACCCTGCGGCGGGAGATGAGAGAGGAAGCATGCGTTGAGGTCAGAGAGGCAAAGCTATTGGGATTCTCACGCGGAGAGTGCATCAGGGGACACGAAAAGGGTCTGGTGCTCGTGCGCTCCATCTGGCTGGCGAAAGTCGAGCTCAAGGAGTGGGTGCCCGAACATGAGACGCTGGCGCGCAAACTGGTTCAACCGGAAGGACTCCTTGCGGAGTTGGCGCTGGACGTTTTTCTACCCCTGCACCATCGCGCGCTCATCGCTGCTGGCCTATTGAAGGAGTAATTAACGATGATCAGGTACGCACAGAATACAGATAGTTGAGAGGATTATAATGAAAATCCGTCACAGAGCTTACGCCTACATCACCAACGGGAGCCGCCTACTCCTCTTTACTCACCCCAAGGCACCGGAAGCTGGCATTCAAGTCCCAGCCGGAACTATTGAGCCCGGAGAGAATCCCAAAGATGCCGTGATGCGAGAAGCAACAGAGGAGACCGGTTTAACCGAGCTCAGATATGAGCAGTTCCTGGCTCAAGATACCCGAGACATGCGGGACTGCGGGCGCGATGAACTACAGTATCGCTGGTTCTTTCATTTGTCTGTACAAGGGCCAACAGAAGAAACCTGGCGTCATGGAGAACATGCGGAGGACGGGTCTGTGATCCATCCATTCGATTTCTTTTGGGCCGATGTCAGGGCACTTCCTAAGCTGGTTGCCAATTACGACGACAAGATTGACTTACTGGTAGAGTCAATGAACGTTCGTAAGTAGAGCATACATCTTATAAAGGAACATGAAGATAGCGGTCCTGACAGATGTCCACGGCAAATTGAATCATGTCCGTTACTTTGGTAAAGCGCTATGATCCGATCTGGCCCTCATGGTTCGAAAAGTTGCGACACCGTTTTGACTCTGTTTTGTCTGGAAGCTATTGCAGCATCGAACATGTCGGCAGTACATCGGTCGCCGGAATGACCGCCAAGCCAATCATTGACGTTGACATTGTCATTGAGCCACGGGATTTTGAGCGCACGAAGGATCGGCTGGCAGAAATCGGATATTTCCATGAAGGCGATAAAGGTATTCCCGGCAGAGATGCCTTTGATCTGTCCGATAGCGGCCTGAAGGAATCTTTGCCCGCCCATCATGCGTACGTTTGTGACAAGTATGGTGAAGCCTTGAAGCGGCATCTTGTCTTCAGGGATTTCCTCCGACTAAGCCCCGAATATGTTCGTAGGTTGAGTAATCTGAAATGGCAACTCGCTGAAGAGCACGACAATGACCGCCAGTCGTACATGGATGGAAAAGTCGCTCTGTGCGAGGAGATTTATGAGAAAGGGCTGGAGGCCCTAGGGTGTCGGTGCAGTCTGTACTTACCATTTGAAAAGAAGATCGGCAGAGGTAGAGATATATGAACAAGATTCCCAAAACATGAAAGCTGGAGTCCTATGTCCGAATGGTTTGAAAACGAAGACTTCTGGACGGAAATGTATCCCTATATGTTCCCGGAAGAGCGATTTGAATCTGCGGAAGATCAAGTCGACAAAACTCTTTCGCTGGTGGAGTTCAGCGGGACACATATCCTCGATCTGTGCTGCGGCCCCGGCCGACATTCCACGATCCTGGCCGAGCGAGGATTTTCCGTAACGGGAGTTGATGCTACCGCGTTCCTACTGCAAAAAGCTAGAGCGCGAGCAAGCGAGCGGAAACTAGACATTGAGTTTGTGCAGGAGGACATGCGTCGTTTTGTGCGGCCCTCCTCGTACGACTTGGTGCTCAACATGTTTACGTCCTTCGGCTATTTCGATGACAAGGACGAGGACCTGCGAGTGCTCAGCAATATCTACGAGAGTCTCAGACCTGGAGGGGTCCTCGTAATGGACCTAATGGGTAAAGAGTGGTTGGCCAAGGTGTTCGCCGCGACCTCCTCAGAGGTGCATCCCGATGGGACATTGCTCGTTCAACGTCGCGAGATCTTCGACGATTGGACGAGGATTCACAACGAGTGGCTCCTGATCCGGGATGAGCAGGTGAGATCGTTCAAGTTTCACCACACGTTGTACTCTGGTCAGGAACTGAAGGACCGTCTCTTGCAAGTTGGGTTTAGTAATGCGCAACTATATGGGGATTTAGAAGGTAGTGCGTATGGGACTAGCTCAAAGCGGCTGATTGCTCTTGCGCGCAAAGCGGCATCGTGAACTACCGGCATTTTGGGCAAACTTCATTTAACACACCTGTGCCCGGCTTCGGCACCGAGGCACCATCGCACAACCGACTGTGCCGGTTCGGGCACGGCGAAGATGTTAAATGCAATGAGAAATGCATCTTATCGGGATCACTCCAATGATCAGAATTGCAAAGGCTGAAGAAAATAAAGAGTTGAGTAGCCTTGCAATGCGCTCAAAAGCGCATTGGAACTACGATACAGATTTTCTTGAAGCATGCCGCCAAGATCTAACTTATACCCAACAAGACATTAGCCATCACACCGTCTATGTGGTAGAAGAAATGGGACAGGTCGTCGGCTTTTATAGGCTAGAAACCAGAGGGAATGAACTCGAACTGTCTGATTTATTTATTGAGCCGAGCAAAATAGGCCAGGGATATGGGAAGAGACTTTGGGATCATGCGATTGATCAAGCGAGGCGGTTAGGTTTTCACAAAATGTCTATCCACTCAGACCCGCATGCGGAATCATTTTATTTAGCAAAAGGTGCCGTTCCGATTGGAGAAGTACCTTCAGCGGCGATTCCGGGGCGCACTATTCCCTTATTAGAATTTGCACTTAAATAGAGCACCTGAAACAAGACGAGAGGCACTATGACCGAGGGTAAAGTGTTACTATCGGCTGATCGAAGTGCCAGCCGGAACGTTGGTTGGGGAGTGAGATTCTGCAAAAAGGGGTCTTTACGGGGATCATTCTTCCCTTTTGGTCGGCGACAACAGCGCGTCGATGGGACTGCCCTCTTTGATGTAGTTGATAACTACGACGGATGCGATTTCTCCGTCGAAAGTCACCCCTTCGTTGCCCTTCGTCGTGGTAATGTCTCTGGTCTTCTCCGTCGTGACGCCGACGATGCCGACGCGCAAATCATCTAAACTCAGCGTCGCGAAAGGCGCGTCGGCGATTAGTTCGCCGGCAGGGCCGCGCGCATTCGCGCTCAGCAGAGGGAAGTCGGCGATATCGCGGTAGGCGAGGATTTCGCGCCAGCCGTAGTCGAACTCGTGGTTGCCAAGCGTGACGGCGTCGTAGCCGACGGCTTTCATCATCTCAAAAATCGGTCGTCCCTGAAAGAGGATTGAGACAGGCGTACCGGATACGCAGTCGCCAGCATCGAGAGCCAGCACCTTTGAGGAGCGGGCACGTTCGCGGTCGAAGTACGTGGCGATGCGGGCTAGTCCGGCGGCTCTGTCGCCGTCGGACGAGATGTAGCCGTGAAAGTCGTTGGTGTGTAGGACGACGAGGGTGTCGATGGCCGAGAAGGCGGGGGCGGCTCGCAGGCAGAGCAGGGCTAACACTATGTGGAGGGACAATTGCCGAGTCTTCGGACGGAAAGACGCTATTGATGTACGTTTCATTGGTTCTCCGGTCGTCGTGGGCTATCGAAGTTTGTAGGGCCAGTTTCTACAATCATCACTGAAGTTGAGATATCCATGGGTGGTCCGGCAAATGAACTCTTAAAGCGTGACACAGCCATTGGCGTCGAGAATCGCCCAAGTGATCCCTCGCCTGCCTCATATCCAGTTCGTCGTGATCACGACCTTCCTTAGCCTTGTAAAGCAAGACGATCTCTGGGCCGAGGAAGGGAATACCTTCATCGGTGTACATAGACAAAGCGGAGATTTCCCGTCTGATGGCCTTGTTCCTTCGGAAAACCCAGTCTGAGTTGCTCTTCTCATTGAGTAAGAATTCTACGTGGCTGTTCTCGCTGTCATACGTATGAAGCTCATGAAATGGTAATTCTAGCCACTCGTTGGGCATCCATCTTCTTCGACCCTCCTGTGTGGCTAGCTCAAGCCGCCATCCCTTTAGAATGCACTGCAGTTCCAATTGATCTTCCCGGAAGAGAGCAATTTCGAAGTCGCTGTGATCACGTGTAATTCGTCCCAAGAACAGGTCTAGTGCCCAGCCACCTGCAACAAACCAAGGTCGCTCAAATTGTTCGAGCAGGTGAAAGGCTTTTCTTGCCTGCGGTGGAAGCATCGTGGTTGTCAACATCAGGTACTCTAGTGTTAATCCATTTGGTCGCGTTGAACCGCGAAGGCGATCCGCCTCTGCTGGGGGAATGCAAGGGGTGCTCTCACTAACGGACAACCCCTTCACATCGTCAAGCTCTTTTTTTGATTGTCAGTAGTTGATAATTAATGCTTATTAGCCGCAAACATGATTTTTGGGCACTTAGGTATATAACTCCCTTTAAAACGAGGAGGATACGCCATGCGACAGCAGCGCACCATCTACTTTAACGATGCTCGGCACTACTACCTTTTTGCCTTTGAGCCGCCGATGGCGCTCGAAGACGCTTGGGTGCCAGTAGACGAGGTTGCAGGTACGGGGGTGGATACTTTTGCCTACGGGGTCGAGCGCGGCGACGGGCTTTTCTATCCATCGCGGGTGGGGATGATGTTCGGAGCGGATATTCAGCCCTTTGAACAGGCGGCCTATTGGCGGACTTGGCACAACATGCAGAGTCTGATCGAGCGCGGCCTCGACCCGCTGACGGTGCTCATTGACCGGGCACACGACCATAGCATGGACTTTTGGGCTAGCTTGCGGATGGCCGCCTACGGGAATATGGATCCGGCTCACAGGCTGGCCGACGGCGGTGGCGGGCTGGCGCACGCGGAGGTGCGGGCGCACATATTGCAAGTGGTCGAGGAACTGGCGACTGAATACGAAACTGATGGCGTCGAGTTGGACTTTGCCCTGCCGGGTGGGGGACCGCGCATTTTGCAGGAGGAGGATGTGGAGGCGACGACGCCCATTTTGACCGATTACGTAGAGCAGCTCGCCGAGCGGGTGCGCGGGCAGCGGTCGGGCGTGGTCGGAGCGCGGGTTTTGCCCACTGAGGAGATGAACAGGGCGCAAGGCTTGGACGTGCGGACTTGGCTAGAGCGCGGGTTAGTGGATTTCTTGGTGCCGATCCGCTACGGCTATATGATACTCGATGGGGACATGCCGATAGATTGGCTGGTCGAGGCGGCGCACGCGGCCGATGCAGCGGTCTATGGCACCTTGCAGCCCTACGTAGCTGATGAGTCGGTTGGGGCCGAGCGGGTTTGCCCCACTCCGGCTCAGCTTCGTGCGGCGGCGATGAATCTGTTGGATCGGGGCTGTGACGGGCTGTACGCGTGGTTTATGCCCTGGCCTTTGGGAGACCGGGAGCGCAGCGCGCTGAGCGAACTGGGCAGTCGGGATCTGATGCAGGAGAAGGACAAGCACTACGTGCTGGCGCGGCGGGCAGCGGATGAGGAAAACCAGTACCCAATCGCGCTGCCAGTGGAGATCGCAGCGGACGACCGAGCGCAGCATACCATCCCCTTTTACTTGGCTGACGATGTGCAAGAAGGCCGCGTCAGTCAGGTGCTGTTGCGGATCAGGATCGTCGATCTGGTCTCGGACGACCGCTTGGAGATCGCGCTCAACGGCCAATCGCTGCAAGAAGAGATATGCCGCCGCGAGTTCGGCTATAAGGTCGTCCCGTATCAGGGTATATGGCTGATTTTCGACTTGCAGGAGGTGCGGCCACAGCAGGGGGCGAACCGCTTGGAGATTGCGCTGGTAGAGCGGCCGGACGATTTGGTGAGTCCGCTGAGAGTCACAGATGTGGAAGTCGAGGTGAAGTACCATCCCTTGCCGACGGGCTCGAAACGAGGGATCTGAGCTTAGAGGAACAGATTCGTTACTTCAAGGCGTGCAATGCTACATGGAACAGGACGAAATGCTAAACATTGCGGTAGTTGGAGCCGGAAACATCGCCCAGAGTCACCTGAAAGTGCTCACCGACCTTCGCGAGGGATGTGTGACGACGCTTGTGGACAGCAATCCTCGCGTCCTAGAAGAGACTGGAGCGCGGTTCGGCGTGTCGAATCGCCTGAACTCGCACGAGAGACTGCTGGAAGGGAATCGGCCCGACGCCGTTTTCGTTCTCGTGAGTGTCCTCCAGGTCGCCGATGTCGCCGCAGACTTCATTCGGTCTGGTATCCCGACCTTTCTGGAAAAGCCTCCTGGCCTCTATACGTCCCAGACCCGGGCGCTGGCCGATCTGGCGCGAGCGGTGGGTACGCCGGCGATGGTAGGCGTAAATCGGCGGTTCTATTCCACGCTTCTCAAGGGCAGGGAGTTGATCCTCGAAGCCGGGCCGGTACAAAGCGTCACAGTGGACGCCCACGAAGATATTCAGCGGGTCCGGGAAAACCCGAAATTTTCGCAAGAGGTCCTGAAACGCTGGAGCGTGGCAAACGGCATCCACGCCCTGGACCTGCTGCGATTCTTCGGCGGTGACGTGGAGAGCGTCCAGCCGATGCACCATACTGTGGAAGGTCCCATCCCTGACTGCTGTTCGGCGCTGTTGACCTTCGCCGGCGGGGCTGTCGGGCGCGCCTCCATGGACTGGTTCGCTCCGGGAGGGCATCGCGTGGAAGTGCGCGGCAATGGGGTTACCTTCACGTCCGCTCTTGGGACAGCCGCAACCTTGAGACGCCGGGGCGGACAGCCGGAGAACGTCGAAGGGGATGACATCGATCGCCGTTACAAGCCGGGATTTTATCAGCAGGATCGCACGTTCTTGAGATGGGTCCAGGATGGAGGCGCACTTCCGTTCCCGGCCTGTAGTCTGGACGACGCGGTGAAGACGATGGAGATGATCGATGCCATCTCGGGGACATGATGCTGGCTTTTTTATAACTTTCTAAGTACACGACAGTAGAGCGGTATGAGATGCTTCGCTTCGCTCAGCATGACAACAGGGGCGTCATCATCGGTCATGCTGAGCGGAGCAAAGCGGAGTCGAAGCATCTCAGCGCTCCCATGCCTAACGTCCATTGGATTACTGTCGTGTACTTAGATGACTGATGACTTTCAGAGACCGCGGGCCTGTTGTTCGCGGTCTTTTTTTTAGAGATAACCGATGATATCACTACTGCACAAATACGGGAAAACCATCGCCATCGTCGCGACACAGTCGCTCAATGACGCGCTTTGGGGCCTGATTGGCGATTTCGCGTTGCGGCTATTCCACGTAGCGATCCTGCTCTCGCTCTGGCGCACGGTGATGGCGGGTCAGGGCGTGGTCGCGGGGATGAGCTTGGAGGCGGTGCTGACCTATACCATGGTCGCGGCAATTTTTGCCGACCAGCTAGCGGGCCGCACCCGGATCGACGACGATTTGTGGAGCGGGAATATAGCCAACCGCTTCTTGAGGCCGATGGGGATCTACGGGCAGATGCTGGCCGAAATGGTCGGCGGCTGGATCCCCGGCTTGCTATTTTTTGCGCTGCCGCTGTTGTTCATCGCGCCGCTGCTGGGAGTTGACCCCTCCCCGGCGACGTGGACGGCCGGGCTGTGGTTCCTGCTCAGTTTGGCGCTGGGCGTGGCAGTGGGTACGGCGTTGGATCTGTTCTTTGCCGCGTGCATGGTATTTTTGGAGCACAGCGTGTACGCGCTGCAACGGATTCGCACCACATTAACGGTGCTGTTGTCGGGCCGGCTGGTGCCGCTGGCGCTGTTGCCCTGGGGCCTCGGGGACTATCTCGAGTGGCTGCCCTTTGCCTCGCTGGCGTCGGCACCACTGCGCCTGTACACCGGTACGGGAGATCCATACGACCTCATCCCTTTGCAGATAACTTGGGCTGTAGTGCTGTGGGTTAGTGCGCACGCGCTCTGGTGCCACAATCGCGAAAGGCTGGTGTCCCATGGCGGCTAACCGCAACCCCGTAGTTCAGGTTATCAGGCGCTGGCGGGTGCAGGCGTATCTCGACTTCATGTGGATGACCCGGGACTTCAAGTTTTTTCTCATCAACGTCGTCTCCGACTTCATCCTCAGCCTCTCGGGGGTGATGGCGGTGTTCTTGCTGGCCGAGCGCTTTGCTGGGATCGGGGCGTGGAGCCAAGACCAGATTCTCTTCATGCTCGGCTACGCCGCCCTGGTCCGAGGCCTACTCGAAATGTTTTTCAGCTACAACGTACTGGCCGTCAGCCGTCGCATCGGCCGCGGCCAGCTCGACCACACCTTGGTGCAGCCGCAGCCTTTGTGGATGGCTCTGCTCACGGAAGGATTTATACCCTTCTCCGGCTGCTGGGGAGCCATCGTCGGGTTGGGGATCAGCGCTTGGTCTTTGGGGCGGATAGATATGGCCTTGGGAACCGGCTGGTGGCTGTGCTATGGAGTCCACCTGCTGTCTTCCTGCGTAGTGGTTTTGGCCTTTTCCTATTTGTGGAGCGCGCTGGCGTTTTGGTCGCCGGTGGGTGCCGAGGAGATCAGCTCCCGCACGATTAGTTTCGCTTGGCAGTTGAAGTCGTTCCCCCTCGATGGGCTGCATCCGCTCTTGGTCAACGGTCTGTTGAGCGTGCTGCCGGTGGGTTTTGTCGCTTGGTATCCGTGTCGGGTTCTGCTCGGGATTGACCAAGGTACTGGATCGCTGTGGACGACGCCGATATTCGCCGGCACCCTGAGCTTTGTGGCGCTGATAGCTATCAAGAAAGGAATGCATCACTATGGACACACGGGATCGCAGCGCTACTTGCGCTGGGGACATCGCAGTTGAGTTGCAGGGGGTCAACAAGACCTTCTACCAGCGCCAGCGCTCAGCACACATGCGCGATGTGTTCAAGAATCTCTTTCGGCCCCGGGTGCGCGAGATTCGCGCTCTGCAGGATGTGGATCTGGTGGTGAGCCGAGGTGAGATCGTCGCCTACGCTGGGCCCAATGGTGCGGGCAAATCGACGACGGTTAAGATGCTGTCGAGTGTGCTGGCGCCGACGTCGGGGAACGTGCGGGCCTTGGGGATGGACCCGATGCGGGACCGGGTGGCCTATGTCAGCCGCATTGGCGTGGTCTTTGGCCAGCGCACCGAACTGTGGTGGGACCAGCCCGTGTCGGCGAGTTTCGAATGGAAGCGGGTCGTGTGGGATATTCCGCAGGAGCGCTACGAGCGGATGCTCGGCTTTGTGCGCGAACTGCTGGGTCTCGACGAGTTCATGGATAGTCTGGCGCGGCAGTTGAGCCTAGGGCAGAAGATGCGGGCAGACCTCGGGCTGATGCTCATGCACGAGCCGGAGATCCTTTTTTTGGACGAGCCGACGATCGGCGTCGATGTGCTGGCTAGACGCCATATCCTCGACTTTATCAAGGATCTGAACCGCGAGAAGGGGGTAACGGTGATGATCACCAGCCACGACATGGACGAGTTGGAACAGCTAGCCGGTCGGATTGTGATGATAGACCGGGGACGAATCGCCTTTGACGGACCTTTTGACGAGCTGCGCAATCACTTTGGGGACAGACGGCGGTTGCGCTTGCAGACGAGTGGGGAGGAGGCTCCTGACCTGAGCCGAGCCGAACTCCTGACAACGGAGGCCGGCTGGCACGAGTACGTCTTTGACGCGGAACAGGTTAAATTGCCGGCCCTGCTCGCCGAAGCTTCGGCTCAGGCATCGGTGCTCGACGCGGAGACGCACCGGGCACCGATTGACGAAGTGATCGCGGATATTTACGCGGAGTGGGAGACGTGAACCTTACTCAATGCCCAGCAGTTCGACTTCAAAAATCAGGGTGGCGTTGGGCGGAATCCCTGCGCGGCCCCCCGGGCCGTAGGCCAATTCGGGCGGGATGGTCAGCTTGGCCTTGCCGCCCACTTTCATCATTTGCAATCCCTCAGTCCAGCCTTTGACCACTTGGTCGAGGGCAAAGGTGACAGGCTCGCCGCGCTCGACCGAACTGTCGAAGACCGTGCCGTCAATCAGCGAGCCGTGGTAGTGGACTTTGACTCGGTCGGTGGCTTTGGGCGAGGCTCCGGTGCCGGCTGTCAGCTCTTTGAAGATAAGGCCGGAAGCCGTCTGCACGGCACCTTCTTCTTGAGCGGCCTTTTCCCTGAAGGCCGTGCCCTCTGCTTCAGCTTGGGCCTGAACTTTTTTCATGCGCTCCTGCAACATGGGGTTGATCTTGGGGCCGAATTCCTGCAGGGAGACGATGGGCTCGCCGCCCTTGACGGCGTCGGCAAAGCCCTGCAGGACTATTGCCATTTCCGCGTCGCTGAATTGACCCTTGAACGGCTCTAGGGAGTTTTGCGCTATGGCTAGGCCCATGGCGTAGAGGACCTTTTCTTCTTCGGTTTCCACTTTGGCCGGGGTGTCGGTTTTGACTGCTTGGCCGTTGCAGGCGAGCAGGATGAGCGAGGTCCAACCCACTCCTAGCAGCAGGCGTGCTATCTTCATGAGATTTCTCCGCGTGAAAGATGGGCGTTGCGGCCACGCACCTGCCTAGGAAGATAAGAAGGCGATATTATTTGACTGATTGCAGTGAACGGGGTCGGTCCCAACAGAGAGAATATCGAACCGACCGCGTCAAAAAAGTTCAATTCCCGCTCGGCTTCGCAGCGGAGGAGTCTGGCCGATACCAAGGAAAGTAGGCCGCTCCCGGTCCTAGGGCAAGGAGTGGGACGGCTCCTTGCGGGGGTGACACTATTGCCGTGCTCAGGTGTTATAAGTCATAACCAATGGCTGGCTGGACGATTTGGTCGTCCTTTTTCGCGCTTAAATTACAATCTGATGTTACGCAGTACGTGGCCGGTGGTCGGTTTTCGGTCCGATTCTCTCTGGGATCGCGGGCAGGACGCCCTTGATTCGACGAGGCCGATGTCCGTAGGGGGCGGTTTGAAACCGCCCCCTACCCGGGTGCGTAACATCAGTTACAATCTAACAATAGGAGGATTAACCATGAGAAAATACGCAATAGGGATAGTGGGGGTTGCACTGGTACTCGTCGTACCGTCGTTAGCTCTATCGCAGGGTACGGGCGATGTGCTGAACGAAGCACCGCTGATACCCATACCGCAGGACATGACCTACGAGGAGTACCAGGACATGAACCGCCGCATCTCCACCGGATTGATGCGGAGCGCGATTCCGGTGCCGGGCATGATGCACTTTTACGCGGGGGAACCGACGACGGGAAAGTGGCTTTTGGCCACGAGTCTTGCGGGCGTCGCCTCGATTATCGCTGGGGCGGCACTTTGGGAAGATGGCGAATTTGCAGATACGGATTTTGATGTCTTGACGATCAACGCCGGGGACAACGGCAAAGAAAGACGCTACGAGAAGATTCCCGTTTCGCTAGAAGGCGAGACGCCCAAGTACCGCCTGCGCGAACTCCAGCGCGATGGTGGAGCGGGCGGACCGCTGGTTGCGCTGGGAGTGCTTACCATTGCTGGCAGCATGATCTACGACTTCTTGCACGGCATTCAAGTGATTGAGGCCAAGCGCGATCGGGTGCGGTTTAAGTACGGCAAGCGGCTCAAGCTGCAAGCGGGAGCGCGGACGGGGACGCCCCGCGTGGCGCTGAGCTACGCTTTCTGATCCTAATCAGTCCAACCGGCGATAAAGCGTTCGACGCTGAGGTCGGCGGGCACGTCGTTGAAGTAGTAATGGGTATCCTCGCCTTGGAAACCGGGACCCCATTGCAACTCCGGGGCTTGAAGGGCGTCGTCCACAGGCTTGAAGTGCGCCCACAGCGCGGCAGCTTCCGCTGCTGAAAAGCGGTCGGCGATGAGTTGCCCCCACTGCAAGGTCATCGGGTGCATGCTGGTGGCGTAGCGTTGGTCTTGGGCAGGAAGCGCGGCAAAATCGGGGCGTTTGAGGTGGTGGATGCGGCGCGCGGCCTTGCTCAAGAACAGCGTCGATTGCAACTGGCCCTTGGGGCCGCGGCCTGGATGCAGGGCGTCGAGTGCGGCGCAGTAGGCCGAGCCGTCCTTTTGCAAGGCTGCACGGAGCGCGGCCTCGGTTTGGCCCAACTTCTGTTGGCTGAGTTGGTCCCAGCGAGTGAAGGTCGTTTGGGCCGCTGGCGAGAGATGTTCGAGGTAGCTGAGGTCTGGATAGTGGGTGAAGTCGGAAAAGCCGCCGTGGATGGTGCGGCGGAGCTTGGTGCTGTAGTTGCTGCCCCAGTGTAGGATGGGCAAGATGTAGGCCACGCCGTCGCCGGCATTGAGGTGGGTTTGCACGCCGTTGGTGAGCGGGGCGCGGTTGTCTTTGGTGAGTTGGCGATTTTCTTCCTCGGTGTTGCGGCGGATGTGGCTTTTGGGCACGACCCACAGCACGTCGTCGTCGTAAAGCGGGATATTCCACTGCACATAGCGCGGGCCGTTTTCGAGGATGTCGTCGGCGTAGCCTTGGAGCGGGGCGCAGTAGGGCGGGTAGAAGTCGCGGTGCCACTTGGCTGGGCCGTGGTCGCGGACCGGGCTGCACATCATCATCATCTCGGTGACTGCGGCGTCCTCTAATCCCAGCAACTCGCTGCTAACGCCCTGTAAGTTTTCGTGGAGCCAGATTTCTATTGACAGGGCGGTCTCTGCATCGATTTGGTCCTGCATGGTTTGCAGGTGCAGCCGAGGTTGGGCCGCCGTTTCCCAGACGCCGCCGGCGGGGGCATCGGGTGCTCGCTCGCGGGCCCAGATTACCCGCTGACGATTGACCATTTTTTCGCAGGCCGTGCGCACTGCATCCAGCATCTCCGGCGGGATGCAGTGGCGCAGGATTACGTAGCCTTCTTCTAAGAATTGATCCCGGTTGACGCGCATGGCGTAGTCTCCATTAGAGCCGAGAGGCCAAATCCCGCAGTTGTGCGGCCGCCAAACGCATGACTTCCTTGTCGTCGCAATCGTTGATGTCTTGACCCTCAAAGACGACGGAGAGCGGCCCGTTGTACCCGGCCTCGGCGAGGATGGGGACGATGCGCTCGTAGTCGATCCACTCTTCCTTGCCACTGTCGATCTTGTAGAATTTGGCGCGGACGTGGGTGGCCAGATGGGCGGTCTGCTGCATGTAGGCGTAGATGTCGTGGTCTGGGTCGGGAATGCCTCGGTTGCGAGCCGGCGAGCCGCACCACTGGCCGGTGTCGAGCAGGAAGCTGAAGTTGGGCCGATCGGTTTCCTCGATGATGCGTATGACGTCGTCGCCGGTGGAGGGATGATTTTGCAGGCCGATGGCGATGCCTACTTCAAGGCCGTAGTCGGCGACCTCTTGAAAGCAGCGGATTTCGCGGGCGCGCTCCTCTGGGTCGGTGAGGGGCTGGCCGCAGAACAGGCGGATCATGGGTGCGCCCAAAATCAGCGCGATGTCCATGTCGCCCTTGGCGGTGGCGACCTTGTCGCGCAGGTCCTCGTCGCTGCCGACGAAGTGTCCACCGGAAGCTAAATAGCCGATGGCAAGGCCCTTTTCGATGCAGGCGAGTTTGGTCTTGATGAGGTAGCCGGCGTCTTCGGAACTAAAGCCTCGGTTGCGGCGGAGGTCGATTAAGTCGAGACGGAGGTCGTAGGCGTGGTCGATGTAGCTTTCGATGCTTTGCAGAGTGGGCGGATCGTCTTTGCCGAACATGGAGGCGTAGAGGCCGATTTTCACGATGGAACTCCTTTGGGAAGGTGGGGTGGGCTAGTTGCGGGGGAGTGTACGGAATGGGGGGAGGTGCATCAAGGTATGCCCTCCACCGAACCATCGCCCACCGCCAGCAATAGACCGATCGACATTTAGCGTTTAAAACGAAAGATGGGTTTTCTGGTGATCCACGTTAATACTCATTGCGGGCGTTCCAACCGGGGTACTGTTCTTCGAGGGCGGCGAGGGTTTGCGGTGTGTAATAAGCGTGGCCGGCGGGCGGGAAGCGGAAGACTTCCCTTTCGGCGGCGGTGAGGGTGCCGATGAATTCGCGGAAGATCGGGTTTTGGCCCTTGTCAGTGTAATGGCGGAAACCCTCCCAGTAGTGGTCGGCGCGGCCGAGGCCGAAACCCCAGGTGTAGCGTTGGCCGTCGGCGCGCAGGTAGTCGCTGGCGGAGTGCATGGTGTAATTGGTGAAGACGCAGAGGGTGCCGGCTTCGCAGACGAGCGGCACGGCTTTGCTCATATCGCGGCCGTGTTCTTTGGGGATCAATCGCAGCGGTGCCTGGTCCTCACCGACTGCTTCGAGGTGATGCCAGAAGCCGAGCTGGCCGAAGGCGCGGGCTGAGTCGGAGGGCGGCAGCAGCGAGTTGTTGCCATTGTCGAGATGCAGCGCGGAGGCGTCCGAGCCGGTACCGCCGCCTTTGAAGCCTGGATAGCGGGCGATCATGCAACCGGCGCGGAAGTGGATATGCTCAGTGCCAAACCACTTCCTGGCGAAGGCCCAGGCACGATGGTGGACGATGCCGCGCAGCAGCGCCATTTCGGGGGGCGGGAATTCGGTGAGGATGGCGCGGCCGGGGGGCGGGTCGTCCTTTACTTCATCCCACGATGGCAGGACGCGGCGCTGGGCTTGCTGCATTGCTTTTAGGTCCTCGCCGTGGCGGAAGCCGGGCAAGATGATAAAACCTCGTTGTTCTAATTCGTCGAGATGGGCGTCGGTGAGTTCCATGGGGGTCCTTTCCTAGCGATTGAAGAAGAAGTCCTCGGCTGTTTTGACTAGGATCTGCTCCTTGTCGCGTTGGCTGAGGAAATCGGCGTGGTCGCGGATTAGGGCGATTGCTGCGGCAAAGTCATTGGCGGGATTTTTCATGCGGACGGGCCCGCCGCTGTCGCTTTCCCACATGACGCGTTCGGGGCCAAAGGCATCGACGATGCGCTCGATGAGGGGCAGGAGGTCGAGGTAGGGAGCCTCGCCATCGCCGAGGGCTTGGAACGGGCCGAGCTTGACCATGACGCGCGGGTAGCGGGCCATGTTGCAGAGGGTGCGGATATCGCCTTCGGGCCAGACGCCGTCGCGGATGCGCACTCCGCAGATATGGTCGAGAATCACGGGAGTTTCTGGAAAGCGGCGGCAGAGGCGGATTAGGCCGGGCAGGTCTGCGAGGCCCATGAGGAAGCTGAGGGCCAGATTGTGCTCGGCTCCGGTGCGGAACATGGATTCGTAGCCGGGGTAGTCGAGCCAGCGATCCTGACGGCCAAATGCGGTTGGGCGACCGGTACTGCCGCCGCGCACGCGGAAAGCGCGAATGCCCCCCTCGGCCAAGGCGAGCATGGTCTTGCCCGGATCGGCTAGCGACACGTCGGAGACTCCGGGGACGATGCCGGTGCCCGTGTAAGTTTCAGGATCAGAGGCGATTAGGTCGAGGATGTAGCTATGGTCGAGGCCGTACCAGGTCATTTGCACTAGGTTGAGGCGGACTTTGCCGACCTTGCGGCTATAGGCAAAGTGGTCGTCAGGCGTAAAAGAGGGTAGCCACAGGTCGGCGGGCGTAAAGCCGGGGGCTAGCGGATACTGGTCGAAGTCGGAGGTCCAGACGTGGATGTGGGCATCGACGATGTTCACGGGCGTTGCTCCTGTTGGCTGGCGCGGTAGGTCCGGCGCGCTTGGTCGAGGGTGGCGAGGGCGTTCGCGGGAAGTTGGAGGCGGGTGCCTTGGAGATTGGCGTCGACGTGCGCGGCGCTCTCGGCCCCGGCGAGTACACAGGTAATGCCCTGCTGCAGGACCCAAGCGACGCAGACGGCGGCGCGGGAGGTGCCCAAGTCAGCGGCGACTTGGTCGATGGCGGCGACTAAGGCGGAGAGAGCTGGGTCGTTGGGGCGGGCCAGCAGGCCGGTGTCCATTGGGCTGAAGGCTAGGCAGCCTAGTCCGGTGCGCCGCAGCAGGGGCAGCATTTCCTCTTCGTAAATCTCTACTCGCGAGCGCCCCGCTTCGTCGCAGTGGCTGCCGGCGATGTTGTAGTAGTCCTCGACGCCAGCGATGGGGGCTAGGTTGAGGAAGGCTTCGACTTCGGCGGCGCTGTGGTTGGAGACGCCCCAATAGCGAGTTTTGCCCGCTTGCACCAGATCCTCCATGACCTCGGCGATGGCCTCTGGCGGCGTGCCCTCGTCGCGGTGGTGTAAAAGGTAGAGGTCAACATAGTCGGTGCGCAGGCGGTGGAGGCTTTCTTCGAGGCGGTCGGTGAGATGGGCGCGGGTGTAGCGGACGCGCTCGCCGGGATCGCCGTCGCTTGTGGGGGCCAGCGAGGCGGGAACCTTGGTGCAGATGACGACCTCGTCGCGGCGGCCAGCGATCGCTCGTCCCAGTACTTCCTCGGCCCCGCCCCAGCCGTAGGCCTGCGCTGTGTCGAAGAAGTTGACGCCTTGGTCCAAGCAGTGGTGGAGCACGGCTAGGGATTGGGGGCTGTCGGCGCGGGGTAGGTGGCGGAAGGCGGTGCCTTGGCACAAGCGCGAGACTTGAAGGTCGGTCGGGCCGAAGAAGGTGCGGTCGCTGTTGGGGTGTGGCTTCTCAATACGCGACATACGACACCTCTAAGTTCCCGTGCGGATTTGCTGAGGGCAGCGCCTCTGCGAAGTGTACAGGCAAAAAAGATGTGGCTAAATATAAGGGGAAATAGCGGCCTAGAGAATTTGCAACGGCTCTATTTGAAAATTCGTCTCAATTTGGCTATTATCCATGTAAAATGATAAAGGGAGTTAGCAATTTGCATGGATATTTGCCGAGAAAAGCAGAATCTGAGTTAAAGCGAGCCTTGGGGCGTTCCCCCGCCGTTGCAATCCTCGGCCCTCGTCAATGCGGTAAATCAACACTGGCCCGCGAATATCTAAAAGGCCAGTCAGTGGCCTATTTGGATTTGCAGAACCGCATTGATCTCAACAGACTCGCCGAACCCGAACTCTTTCTCGAACAACATCGCGAGGAGTTGGTGTGTCTGGATGAGATTCAGCGCCTGCCGGAATTCTTCGCAGTGTTGCGCTCTGAAATCGATCGCGACCGGCGTCCGGGGCGCTTTTTGATTCTCGGATCGGCATCGCGGGAGTTGATCCAGCAGTCGAGCGAATCGCTGGCTGGTCGCATCGCCTATCTGCAATTGACGCCATTTTTGCGCTCGGAGACTAGGCAAGTCGCCGATTGGCAGACGTTGTGGGTGCGCGGAGGGTTTCCCGATAGTCTGCTCGCTGGGGATGCAGAGGATAGCTTTGCTTGGCGGCAGGATTTCATACAGACCTTTTTGGAGCGAGATATTCCAGCGCTCGGCCTGAGTCTGCCGGTATCCGTGGTGCGGCGGCTATGGCAGATGCTGGCGCATTACCACGGCCAGACGATCAACTATAGCAAGCTGGCCGGCGCGGTCGATGTGTCGGTGCCGACTCTAAAAAAGTATCTAGCTGTTCTCGAGCAAACGTATATGATTCGCCTATTGCCTCCCTGCGAGGCGAATCTGAAGAAACGCTTGGTCAGTTCTCACAAAGTGTATGTAAGGGACAGCGGAATCTTGCATGCGTTGCTCGAAATCGAAAGGTACGACCAATTGCTCGGACACCCGATAGTCGGAGCATCATGGGAGGGTTTGGTGCTGGAGCATCTGATTGCTGCGCTGCCCCGCTGGCGACCGTCGTTTATCCGCACGGGTAACGGAGCGGAGATAGATATAGTAATGGAGCGAGGGGACCGGACGGTGGTTTTTGAATGCAAGTTCTCAAAAGCGCCTAGGCCGTCGCGGGGATTCTTCGAGTTGGTCGGCGATTTGCAACCGGAAAATGCTTGGGTCATTGCGCCGGTAGATGAAGCGTATGAATACCAGCGGGGCGTTAGGGTGGCTAATCTAGATTTTGCAGGGGACGAGAGCGAGCGTTAATCCTATTGCGTATCGATTGAGACGGAAACCCCTTGGGCGGCTGTCAATAAGGGGGTTGTCGGCGCGGCGACTTTGAAGTACCGTCGGTGCCGACCTTGCACCCCTATTGCGAAAGGAATGTTATGGCTCTTCTCGATACCCACACCCAAATTTCAGCGATTATCGGCGACTTTGGCAGTGGCCTCGACCACCCCGAGTGCATTGCTTGGGGCTGCGATGGCTATGCCTATGCCGGCGGCGAAGCCGGCCAGATCTACCGCATCGATTTGGCCCGGCGCGAGTTCGAGGAGTTCGCCCGAGTTGATGGCTTTGTCGGCGGCATCTGTCAGGATGCCCAGCATCGGCTGTACGTTTGCAATGGCGACGTCAAGCGCGTCGAGCCGGATGGCGCGGTCGTCAGCACGTATTGCGACCGCGCGGGCGAGGTGCTGCTGACTGTGGCTAACTACCCGGTCTTTGACGCGGCTGGCAACCTCTACGTGTCCAATTCTGGGGGCTGGCATCAAAACGACGGTTGGATTTGCAAGATCGCCCCGGGAGGACGGGGTGAGGTATGGAGCCGCGCCTTGGCAGATTTCCCCAATGGTACGGCGCTGGATGCGGCGGGCGAATACCTCTATGTGGCCATGAGCATCAACCCTCGCGTGGCCCGCATCAGGATCGAGGCCGACGGTCGCGCTGGTGCTGCCGAGACCGTGTTTGAACTTCCGCAGACCGTCCCCGATGGTCTTGCTTTCGACGACGAGGGCACTCTGTACTGTTCCTGCTATCGCCCGGACCGCATCTATCAGTATGCCGATGGCCAACTCGACGTTTTGGCCGACGATTACGAGGGCACTGCCATGGCGGCCCCGACCAATATCGCCTTCTGCGGCTCGGACCGGTCGCTCTTTCTCAGCGCCAACTTGGGGCGTTGGCACATAGCGCAATACGACTTGGGTAAGACGGGGATGCCGTTGAACTATCCAGATATAGCGATCTAAAGATAATCCGCAGATGGACGCAGATGGACGCAGACGGACGCAGACGGACGCAGACGGACGCAGATGGACGCAGACGGACGCAGATGGACGCAGATGGACGCAGAACAGGATGCACGAGACGGTCCGCAGCTCAAATCGTTCAAGTCATCTAGGATTCTAAGTGGCGATCACGACCTGTGCGGGATTGATGGCTTGGTACTGGGCTTTGTGCGCGGTGATTTCAAATGCCTCTGGCACCTTATCGATTCCCTCTAATACGTGCCGGATGGTGGGTTTCATGCTGATGCGCCCCGAGGCCACCAGCCGCACTGTGTACTCTAGATGAGCCTGCGAACTGATGTCCGGGAAGAGGTAGCGCAGGCTGCGTTCCCGCATCAGGTCCACATCCAGTTCTAGGGGGCCGCCAAACCAGGAGACGCCTACCAGCTTGCCGCCGGAGCGCACCGCGTGCATGGCCTGTTTGAGCGCACGGTCACCGGCCAGTCCCAGCTTGACGCTGCCGCCGGCGCACTCGAATACCACGTCTGCACCCTCGCCGCCGGTCAGGTCGCGGATTGCCTCGACTGGATCGTCCTCACTGGCGTTGATGGCGTGATCGGCCCCGAGCGCGAGCGAGATCTCGCACGCTTCGGGCCGCACGTCTACGGTGATGAGCTGGCCCGCTCCGCAGGCGCGCGCGGCCTGCATACTCTCGATGCCCATGCTGCCTTGACCAAAGACGGCGACGGAATCGCCCGGCCGGATCTGCGCGGTCTCGACGCCGGCGATGCTGTCGCTCAGCGATTGCAGGGTGGCGGCCTCGCTGTCGGAGATGCGGTCATCGACCTTGACCAGCGCGATGGCCGGGAGCAGGGCGCGCTCGGCAAAGCAGCCGGGCAATTGGAAGCCGATGATCGGACCGAGTCGGCAGTCGTCGCTGCGCTGGGAGTGGCACATGGGGCAGTCGCCGCAGGGCAGCTTGGCGCGGGCCGCTACGCGGTCGCCGGGTGCGTAGCCGGTGACGGCTGAGCCGACCTCTACGATCCGGGCGCAAAACTCGTGGCCGAAGAGTTGGAGCGGCGCGTCTGTCTCTAGCCGGTTCTTGACGTGGTCGTACGCCAAGGTTGGAATCCCAAAGGCGAGCTGGGCTTCGGTCGCGCTGGGTTGGACTACCAGCGGCTCGACTAGCACGTGGTCGGGTGGGCAGGCCGCGAGTTCGATGTCGTCGAGCCGCATGTCGCCGAAGGCATAGAAACGCCAAGCTTTCACGGGTGTTTTCCTCCTCTCTCATATCCCTCGGTCACACTGTGGTCTGAATAGCCTGTCAGGCGCGTTCGACCTCAAATGCCGCGAGGTTGCGAGTCTCCCGGCTGAACTCGACGGCGACGAGGTAAATCGGCTGGCCTAGGCCGCGGTACTTGTCGGCGTAGCGCTTCGCTTTCAATTGCGCCATAGCCGCGCCTTCCGGCGTCATCTCGACCACCTTGAACTCGAAGAGGTACACTTTCCCATCGAACAGAACCGCCATGTCCAGCCGACCGTGACTACTGCTGTCCTCCACCGTGATGTCCAGCCCCAGTGCCGCGAAATAGGAGTAGAAGACGCTGGCGTAGTAGCCCTCGTAATTGGCTATGTCGTTGCTGGTGTACCACTCGTAGGGGATGCTGGCGAAGAAGGCGTGGAACAGGGTCTTGAGCCCGGCGAAGTCGTTGGCCTCCAGCAGGTCGTAGAGCTGTGCGCTGTGCGCCGCTCGGCGCGAGGCGTCCCCCGTCATGCGGTTCAGCAGGCTCCGGTTCAGGCTCTGCTGCACCTCCCTGTTTGGGTAGCCCAGCCGGTAGAACATTTCCCCGCCGCGCCGCTCGCGGCGGTGAATGGTCAGGTAGCCGGTCTGGAACAAGAGTGCTTCGGTGGCGATGGCGTCCACGTCGAAGGTCGATAACAGATCGCTGCTGCCCACCATGTTATCCAGCGCTAGGGAGCTTACCCGCCGCTTGAACAAGGTTTCGACTAGGAACGCCGGTGTGCCGGTCTCGAACCAGTAGGCACCAAACTCGCGGTTGCGGAACAGCAGCAGCACGTCGAAGGGGTTGTACACCTTCTCCTCGCCGAGCCAGTTGTAGCCGTTGTACCAGGTGCCGATCTCGTCCCGGTCGAGGCCCGGAAGCTCCGGGGCGAACACGCTATTTAGGTCCGCCTCGGTATAGCCGCAGATGGCTGAGTAACGCGAGTCTAGGGTGATGTCGATCAGGTTGTTGAGGCCGGAGAACAGGCTGACCTTGGAGAACTTGCTTACCCCAGTGAGGAAGGTGAAGCGGATGTGGGCGTCGGCAAACTTCACGGTCGAATACAGACCGCGCAAAAAGTCGCGGTTGGCGCGGGCGACCTCCGGTACTTCCAGCGCATCGAGGATCGGCTTGTCGTACTCATCGACCAGCACCGCAACGCGCTGACCGCTGCGCTCGTGCAGCACCTTCATCAAGCGGCGGAAGCGGGCCGGAGCAGTGTCGTCAGCGCGAGGGATGATCTCCGCTTCCTCCTCCAAGGCGTTCAGTTGCGCCGCCATTTCCTCCCGCAAGTCGTCCGGCCCTTGGTAGGTGCCGCTGCTGAAGTCGAGGCGCAGGACGGGATGGCGAACCGACCAGTCCCAGCGGTCGTGGATGTACAGCCCCTTGAACAGCGGCTCGTTGCTCTCAAACAGCTCCTTGCAGGTGTCGAGGAACAGGCTCTTGCCGAAGCGCCGGGGACGCGACAGGAAGAAATGCTTGCCCTCGTCGAGCAGCCGGTGGATATAAGCCGTCTTATCGACGTAGTAGCAATTGTCTTCGCGGACCTCGCGGAAAGTCTGAATGCCGATGGGTAGTTTGCGTCTAGTCATGGACGCCTTCTTCTGGCCGTCATATCTACCTCGCCTGTCAGGCGCGTTCGACCTCGAACGCCGTGACATTGCGCTCGTCCTTGCTGAACTCGACAGCGATCAGGTAAATCGGCTGGCCCAAGGCGCGGTACTTATCCGCATAGCGCCGCTCCTGCAACTGCGCCAGCGCCGCACCCGCAGACGCCAGTTCGACCACCTTGAACTCGAACAAATAGACGTGGCCGTTGAATAGAACGGCCATGTCTAAGCGGCCGTGGCTGCTGCTGTCTTCGACCCTAGCGTCGAGTCCCAAAGCGGCAAACCAAGAATATAACACACTGGCGTAGTAGCCTTCGTAGTTGGCGATGTCGTTGTTGATGTGCCACTCGTAAGGGATGCTGGCGAAGAAGGCCCGGAATAGCGTCTCCAACTCGGCGAAATCGTGCGCCGCGAGCAGTTCGTATAGCTGGATGTCGTGCAGACCTTGCCGGGATGGATCCGGCCCCATGGCGCGCAGCAGGTGCTCGTTCAAGCTCTGCTTTACCTCGTGGTTTGGATAGCCTAGCCGATACAGCGTCTTACCGCCCAACTTCCTCTCCTCGGTAATCGTCAGATAGCCGGTTTGGAAAAGCAACGCCTCGGTGCCGATGTCGCCCACGTCGAATTTTGACAGCAGGTCGTCGGTGCCGATCATTTCTTCAAGCGCCAGTGAACTCAGCCGCCGCTCGAACAGCGTCTCGATAAGGAACGATGGCGACCCGGTTTCAAACCAATGAGCTTTGAACTCACGGCTATCGAACAACAACAGGAGGTCGAAGGGGTTGTACACCTTCTCGGGTCCGCGCCAACTGTAGCCGTTGTACCAGTCGCGGATCTGATCCCGGTCTAGGCCGGGGAGCTCTGGCGCGAACACGCTGTCGAGGTCCGCCTCGGTGTAGCCGCAGATGGCCGAGTAGCGAGGGTCTAGGGTGATGTCCTTCAGATTGTTGAGGCCGGAAAACAGGCTGACCTTGGAAAACTTGCTCACCCCAGTGAGGAATGTGAAGCGCACGTGCGCGTCGCTGTCCTTGATGACCGCGTACAGACCGCGCAGGAAGTCGCGGTTGGCGCGGGCTACATCCGGCAGCTCCAGCGCATCGAGGATCGGCTTGTCGTATTCGTCAATTAGCACCGCGACCGGCTGCCCGGCTTGGTCGTGCAGGGCCTCTAGCAGGTAAGCGAATCGCTCCGGTCCGGTGGCGTAGTCCGACACTACACTGGTCCGACGTTCGATAGCATCCAGTTGCGCCATCAGGTTCGTCTCTACGTAGCCAAGCTCTTTGAAGTTGCCGCTGCCGAAGCTCAAGCGCAGCACCGGATGGCGCACCGACCAATCCCAGCGGTCGTGGATATAAAGCCCCGCGAACAGCTCCTCACTACCCGCGAATAGCTCCTTGCAGGTGTCCAAGAATAGGCTCTTGCCAAAGCGCCGGGGGCGCGACAGGAAGTAGTGCGTACCCTCGTCGAGCAGCCGGCGGATGTAGGCGGTTTTATCGACGTAGTAGCAGTTCTCTTCGCGAATTTTGCGGAAGGTCTGAATGCCGATGGGTAGTAAGCGTTTGTTCATGGACGCCTTTCTCTATAGATCGGGTCCTAGTCCAAAAAGTATGCCATAGTTCTCCTTGTCTTGCAAGAGATTACGGGAACAACTTTGCGTTTTGCGAGGGCTACAGCAGGCTTCGACCTGAGCTCATCCGAAGGTGAGCGCTAGCTGGCTCGATTGAGTAGCCAGCCGCGAATGAAGCGGATTTGACTGCGATTGGACTTGTAGATATCGAGGAAGTGGACGCCCTGCAGGGAGCGGTACGCAATCGGTAGAATCTCTTGCATATCCTCGCCGAGATTGCCCAGTGCCTCGATGGCTCGACGGGTGGCAGGGCCAGTAAGGCCATCCTCGTCGATGACGCCCCCAAGTTCCTCTTGGCAAAAGACATTCCCAAGGGTCTGTATGATCTTGGTAGATGATCCCGCGCCGGCATTGATGGTAAAATCAAAGTGGCGCTCCTTGATGCTTTCGGGTAAGGTTTCGCAACCGTACTTGTCCCAAAACTCGCGCTGGTAAAAGTCCTTCACGTCGGGGCGTAGCTCGTCCATCGCCTCATTGGGGTTGCGACCTTCGCTTAGCAGGGCGTCGATCTTCTCCCAAAGGGGCTCGTCGGGGAACCACCGGCGCGAAATGCCCATAAAGGTCATGCCGCCCCGGTCGGCGGGGTCATCTACAAAGCCGCCTTCGTGGTCCAGCACTTTGGCTACTGCTTGTTCAAAGCCCATGGTGATTCCCTCGCTTGGATGTTGGCTTCATCAATTTCTCCGCCGGCCCATTCCGCGCTTTCAGACCACAATATGGCCCTTTTTCTCCCGCGGTGGCAAACCTCCGGTAAATTCGATTTGGGCTTGGCAAGACCGACACGGCGTGTAGTAGCGCACCAGATCTCCTTCGGCCAGATCCACTTGGCTCATGCCTCGAACTCACGTTAATTAAGAAAGCGAAAAGAGGCGGCTTTAGGAGTCAGGACGGCTCGGGACGGTTTCCGGTAACCCATGAACCCGAAGCAGGAGGAAGTAGGAAGAAGATGAATCGCATCAAATGGAAAAGAATCCTCGTTTTCTTGCTGGTGCCGCTTGTACTGATCAGCGGGAGTTGGATAGCCGACGGAGTCAAGGGGGAAACCCTGTTTTCGGACTGGTCCGGCTTTTTCGCCAACCGGGCATGGGGATTGTTGGTAGCCTTCGGCGTCTTCTTCGTCGCTTCGGGATTACTGTACCGGCTGAGGCGTACCTTTGCAAATATCCAGAGCCTGTCTTGGCACAAGTGCGATCCCCACAAGAGCCTTATCCTGCTCGTATCGACGCCTACTTTCGGGACTCGGCTAGACGACTCACGAACCCTTCACTTTCCGGATGAAAAAGAGGTACAACTGAGTTGCAATCTCCATCAAGATATCGAGGACTTGGATAAACTTGCGAAGAAAAACCCTTCCTACCGATGGAATTGGCAGCAGATGCTGCGGGCCATCCGGCCACATATAGATCCTGAAAATCGGCTTCTCCGCCTGCACCTGATTGGTTCAACCGACGGCTCCTTTAAACACCTCGATTCATGCGAAAAATGGCTGGAGGGATACCTTCCCGGGGTAGAGATCACAAGAGATGAGTCGGGTGTCAACTTCGGGGACTTCAACGCGATGGTCCGGCGTATTCAAGAGACAATAGACGAACAGAAAAAGGGGGGTAAAGGTAAGGTGAAATTCACCGATAAGGACATCGTCATCGACGTAACTGGGGGAACCACCACGGCCAGCATCGCGGGTGCCAGCACCACCCTGAACACGAAGGTTACGTTTCAGTACGTTCAGACCAACCCCCCGTACGAGGTCTTCGCCTATGATGTCGCCTACCACCTGCCGCACGACGAGTGACTCGGATTCCTCGATCAGTCTGAATCGCCGATCAGGCACTTTCCACGTCAAACGCCGCTAGGTTGCGCTCATCTTTGCTGAACTCGACGGCGATCAGGTAAATCGGCTGGCCCAAGGCGCGATACTTGTCCGCGTAGCGCCGCTCCTTTAGTTGTGTCATCGCCGCACCCGTTGACGCCATCTCGACCACTTTGAATTCGAACAAATAGACGTAATCGTTGAATAGAACCGCCATGTCTAGCCGGCCGTGGCTGCTGCTGTCCTCTACCGCGATATTCAGTCCCAACCCCGCGAAATAGGAGTAAAACACACTGGCGTAGTAGCCCTCGTCCTTTTCATCACCCCGCGGCGCGGCTGAGCTTGTCGAAGCCCAACTATAGCCTTTGTACCAGTCGCGAATTTGGTCCCGGTCCAAGCCGGGGAGTTCTGGCGCGAACACTCGGTCCAAATCTGCGTCCGTGTAGCCGCAGATAGCCGAATAGCGCGGGTCTAAAGTGATGTCGATGAGATTGTTGAGGCCCGAAAACAGGCTACCCGTGAAAAACTTGCTCACCCCAGTGAGGAGCGTGAAATGGATGTGCGCGTCGCTACCCTTGACGACCGAATACAGGCCGAGCAGAAAGTCGCGGTGGGCGCGGGCGACTTCCGGCGTATCCAGTGCATCCAAAATCGGCTTGTCGTATTCGTCAACCAGCACTGCCACGCGCTGACCGCTGCGCTCGTGCAGGGTCTGCACTAGGTGGTGGAAGCGGGCCGGAGCCTCCGCGTATGGCGAGGTCGCGCCCGTTTCCGCCTCGATGGCGTCTAACTGCGCCGTCACATCGTCGCGCAGGGCGTCCGGATCGTGAAAGCTCACGTCGCTGAAATCGAGCCGCAGCACCGGATGGCGCACCGACCAATCCCAATGGTCGTGAATGTAAAGCCCCTCGAACAGGGGTTCGTTGCCCTCGAACAGCTCCTTGCAGGTGTCCAAGAACAGGCTCTTGCCGAAACGCCGGGGACGCGACAGGAAGTAGTGCTTGCTCCCGTCGAGTAACTGATGGATATAGGCGGTTTTATCGACGTAGTAGTAGGACTCTTCGCGAATTTTGCGGAAGGTCTGAATGCCGATGGGGAGTTTGCGTTTGTTCATGGACGCTCATACACTTCCTTCCTATCGCCGTATCTCAGAAGGATTAATTGATTTTCACCTTGCGACCAAGTGGCGCGGAAGTCGCCGATACGGAACCTATAGATATTGTCTTGCCCTTGTAACTTTTTAACATCCAGCCCGTCATTGCTAAGCTCCTGTAAGCTGCAGCAGCTCTCTTCGAGCGAATGGGCGGCTTTTGCCAGTGTTTCTTGCAGTTTGAGACATTGGTCGGCATTCCTCTGATTTTTTTTAAAGTCGTCATGGAAAGTTTGCTCATATTTCAATTTTGGAAAATCCAATAGCTCTTTTGTCAACAAATCCTTTTTCGTCTGATTCCAGATCAACTGTCCCCATGCCGACAACCCCGCATAGGTATTGCCATTGTCTTCTACGTATTCAAGTAGTGTTTCTGGGATGCCTTTGAGTTCATGTGCCAAATACAGTTTCCCGGCATCCATCAGCGCAAATTGTACCAGATGGTTTTGAATCACAGTATCGTCAATCTGAATTGGCAGGCGCGGAATTTTGATCAAGTCGGAGGTGGGTGCGTCGAAGATGTAAACCACCTCATCTGCGTAAAATGCACCGAAAGTATTCATGTAACCTTGCAGACTCTTGAAGCCACCAACGAGATTGAAAATTACATGGTAGCCCTCGTATCTAGGTACAGTGTCCTCTAGCCACCGAATAAGCTCTTTTGTACCTGTGGTGAAGGATTCCGTATCCTTTGTCGAAAGTCCTTCAGGCGTAAAGATAGATACTGTAAACTCCTGACTTTCAAGGAAATCCCGAATCAACTCGCCCGTCTTCTGCCCCTGTGCGGTGTCGGTGGTAATAAGCCAGTGTTGGTCGCGGCTATTGGAGGGTGTACCTTCGTAAATACCGTAGATGCCGTTCAATTCGGCACTGATTCGACCGTTGGCTCCGGCATCGTTTTCTAGGAGTTTAGTCAATGCCCGGTCAGCAAGAGTATTGATTACCGTATTCGTCTCTGGGTCTAACTCGTTCAGTTTGAGATTCGCAGAATCCCGCAGCGTATTCCACCAGTTAGCTTCTGTGGGGTTTCTTCTGTCAATGAGATTTGTCAGGATGCTTGTCCCGACAGTTGACAAAATAAAACGTGGCATAATGGGACTCCTTATGTTGCCTTTCTATTTTCGGCCCTGTCTTGGGTGTGTATTTTCTTATGTCGACGACTTTTTGCCTATCGGTGCCCTTTTTTCTGGCACCGGTTAGTGCTGCAACGGCGTCACATTCTCCGCGGCGGGGCCTTTCTTTCCCTGAACCACCTCAAACTCGACCTGTTGGCCCTCCTCAAGCGACCTGAAGCCCTCCATCTGAATAGCACTGTGATGCACGAAGACCTCTCCACCGTTCTCGCGTGTGATGAAGCCGAAGCCCCTAGATTCATTAAACCACTTCACTGTTCCTGACTCGCGTCCACCACTACCGGAAGACTGGGTAGCACTACCGGAAGCTTTGCGTCCACCAGAAGATGGTGAAGGAGCTTTGGTTGTCGGTGAAGAGGTTCCTGTTGGAGCCTGATTGGCAATATCATGTGGCGTCGGTAGGACACGACGATCTCTCCATGCGTTTAGTGGTTGGTATTCGGTCTCTGTTTTATTAGGAGGATCTTGCCACTCCAGCATCAAAGCAAGCACTTGGAGTCTTGGTATTTTCCAGAGATCAGTACTTAGCGGAGAGGAACAATGCTGGACTATGGCTTTCCGAAATTCTTCCCTTGCATTATCCGAAATTTTGAGATTTTCCTTCGGCGATAATTCTCCCAGATTGAGTTTGCCGCCGTTAGTAAAAAAACTTGTGTAGCGGCTTCCAGCACCTATTCTCTCGGAAATATGTAGAGTCGCTTCAATCCTGGCTGTACCCATGCCAAGCGGTTTGCCCATACCGAGTTGATGGCGCATTGTCTCCGGCAGTTGCAATGCTGACAGGAGAGCTCCAAGTTCGAGATCGGAAAGGTTCTCAAAACGTATGCGGCCCTCGAAAATCGTGGCTTCTTTTACCGGGCGGATGACGGTGTGTTGAGTAGAATCGTCCCTCAACTCGTTTTCAAACGGTTTTGCTCCACGTTTGTGCCAGTAGCGCTTATGCCCCCTGAGCATGGTCTTCTTAGGAGACGAGTTATAATGGTGGAGGTTTTGCAGATTATCTTGGGTTATATAATGCTGGAACGAGGTCGGCTTCGGACCCGACAAAATTTTTGGCGAACGCCGTCCATTATGGTTTTGCATGAAGGGGCTATTTTGCCCATTCCAACGTAAATCTTCAAAAAAGACCCGGCTCTTAAGAGGAGGATCACTATCTATCGTACCAAATATCGCATCAGCGATATCAATCGTCTTCGGATCGCGAATTGCTTGGGGAACGAAGTCTTGAATACTGTGCTTATAGGGGAGACGAAACATCATGGTTGGACCGAAGAATACAAGTTCGCCCGAGGCATCAACAAGGTAGAATAGCGGATCACCGTCTTTTGTCAGTTTACGAGTCGGTATGCCCCGTGTCATATCTCTATCCTCCTCGTATAATTTCCACTTGTGACGAGGGATAGGAATGAGCTTAGCACAAGGGTCTTTCTCGTAAATGACACAGTGCATGTGTTTCCTATGCATATTACCACTGCGTACAAGAACACCTTTCTTATATCCGGACTGCTTTGTGGCACTTACATCAGTGTAGGCCAGATTCAATTCGAGGTTTGGATTGGACCGGGTTGTCGCTGTCCTAGAGACGGGCTTGACAAATACATCTTTTACCGTTCCAAGACGACCAGAGGGACAGTGGTTATCTTCTACGTGGACAAAACTCTCGCCCTTAAACTCACGGGCAGGACGGATTGCCCAATCAGGGCCATTCTTCTCCAGATAGCCGCCGCGTAGCTTAGAGACCGGATATTCAAACTTCATTTTAGGACGAGTCTTTTGGTTTGGTCCCAACATCAGGTCGCGGTACTGCTCACCAAGGGATGACCTATCCCCCACAGCGCGGTAGATGAGTTGTTTGTTCGCGAACCACTGCATCTTGCCAAACCCCATAATTTCCACTAAACTCCGAATCATCCCCCGCATAGAACTCCCCGGAATAACCGGACAGTCAGGATTTCCATGATGAAAGAAATTTTGTCTATGTCGATGTGTGCGCGTAAGTTTCGCATGGTCTTGTTCGGTGCCTTCGTGGTTACAAATCTTGTTCACATCTGGTCCACAGCGAATGTACAGGGGTGTTTCTGTCGTCAGGGTCAGGTCAATCCAGCCGGTGCGTGCCTCTGAATTATACTCGGCGAAGTGATCTTTTTTAACGCAAGGAGCGGGATAAACCTTTTCAGGCAACGGCACAAAATTATACGGTGCCTTTGATTTCCGATTGGGGCTTGGGTTGGCATGATTCATCACAGCCTCGCTTGTTGTTGATGTTGTACACTTTGACCAATCGAGAGGCGGTAACGCGAACTACGCCGGTGTCTTGGTCCTGGGTGAGATAGTGCTTAACCGCGAGTCGGAGCGGCCAACACGGATGCCCACTTTTCACAAAGTCCTCCGCTTTGCAGCAGATAGGAACAGCGTGATGCGATCCTCCTGCGTCGCCGACTAGGGTGAAATCGTCGTCTGGGTCGGCGAGTATTCTATCACCGACAAGGATTCGTTTTTCTTTCAAAGGATGTAACTCCTTCTCATCGGGATCTTTCGCATCTTGTAGAATGCGTCCTTGAAAATTGTTCTCTGCACGCCAGATAAGGACTTCCATATCTGCTCCAAATAGGCGGAGTTGCTGCAAGTTATCTTCCCTCAGGTTTGGAGAAATGTGCGGGAAAGGCTCCGACGAGAGCTTCCATTTCTTCTGGGTCGTATCGTATCTCCCCCACACTACGCCATCGTCACAATACGCCAAAAGCCAGCAGGTGCCAGCCACTTCAGCGACAGCCTCTCCTTCGCCCCTCACACAAGCAAGCAATTCCTTGCCCTTTGAAAAGGAAGTCAGCATACAGCCATATAACTTGCTCATGTAGTTTCCTCCTGAGGGGCCGTATCGCTCAGCGATTTAGCCTCATGGAACTTCTGTACTTCATCGTTTAACACCTTTACCGTTTCTGAGGTAGCGGGATTGCTTAGGTCGAGAGTGTAATCCTCATCGCCAATCTTTATCGTCGCTGTGCCTCTAAAGACGCCACGGCCAACCGAACTGGTACCGCCGACCGGCAGGTCGCGGGTCAGCAAGTCTTTGAGCAGGAGTAATACGAGTCCTGTTTCGCCTTCTCTTGGATTCCGTAGCTCCATGGAGACTTCTACCTTACCTCTATAGATGGGTTCTTCATCAAACAGAGCACCATCCACAACTCCACCGGTGAATCGATCTATCTTGATTCTGTTTGGGCGAAGTCGTTTACTATCGGTGAAGGGCTTTTCCGTTATCTTCAAACGCGAGGCTTGAGGACGAAAGTCTTGATTCGTTGTTCCAACCAGACGCGGACCAAACAGTTCATCAACCCACTTTTCATGGTCATGTTTATTCGCCCGTACAACTCGTGCAATCCTCAGTGCTCTGGTCCGCAATACACCGGCAAGACTTGTTCCTGGAAGAATAGCCTCTCCCGCAGAGAAGAGGTGTGTCACATCGGCGTCCGCACCCCCGGTTCCAGGACTCCGAATAAGAAGGCCAGCGGTTAAGTCTAGACGAACTATGATCTGAATGCGCTTCCGATTATCTGCCTGAGGCTGCAATTCAATTTCCGAATAAGCGGTTTCGATCGCCCGCTCAATAGTCTTTACCGGAGATATATTCTTCTGTATAGGATGGAGATGATCAGAGCCGAGCCAATCGTGCCAACCTTTCTGTGTCGTCATGTCGAAGCGTTTCGCCCTCCAATTCTGAACTCGACATGCTCCGAGGCCGCGAGATCGGCGGGCACCAATCGGAATTACTCCCTCCTCTAACCCCTTAAGGGCGGTCGCCAAAAGCGAGACTTGATCTTCTTCCTTTTGTGTCTTGGCGACGATCAGTTCAAAACGAACCGGGAACGTTGTTCCTGCAGGAAGAACTTCAAGATCAAACTTCTTGTGATCTTCAGCCAGGCCAGTCTCGGCATGAATTGCTACTCCGTCTCGGATTTCTGGTGTCCAGTTCAGCGATAAGCAAATGCTGTCGAAAACGATGAGTGGGCTTTGACTGCCCGCATCGTCCTCGCGAGCACCACCAAAGAGGTCGGCGACGCGCTTTGAGCGTTCCTCTTGGTAATAGCCCTCTATACGGTCCACAATATAGCTTCGTAGCCCACCAGCAAGCGATGATCCATTCAGCAGAGGCTTATCCTCTGCTCGATCTCGAATCAGGGCCATATCCACCGTCGCCCCTTCTTCGCCACTTCCCAAGTGAGCAGCAGATTCCAGAACCAACTCGCCGGTTATCACCCAGCGGGCCACAATTTTCCGAATACCCCCCGGGCCGACCATCGGATTAGTCGTTGGCATTCTGACCTCCTTTGGACTTCTGACGCTTCTGCCGAGCCAGAAGTGATAGGACCTCATCAATTAGTCTAAGCGTAAGTTCCGATGCTGTATCTTTATCAAGAACGCTCTCGGCATCTTTACGAGAGACGATGTAATTGTTTTGCGTCACTCGCGGCATTTCCAGAATTTTTTTGATATCAGACACCTTGTCATCAGTATCCACTCTCTTTTTTATCCATTCTAAAAGAGTAATTCTGCCCCCGTCGATTCGACAATCGTTCAGTTGGTTCATTGCCGGGTGCCGGAGATGTTGTGCATAGTCCTGATCAAACCAACTGTGCAGAGTTGGAAGACCTGCCGCCGCTCCTTTTCTTAGCGGTACTCGCAAACGACCTAACAGACTGGTACTGGGAATACTTTTCGCATTTCGGGTCAGATTTGCGGCGCTCTGAGTGATGCGATGCTCCAGGGCTCCCAAGACGATGCGCTTCTGCATTGTCGTTATGAGTGAGGAGACAGGTTGTTCGGGTTCTGGTGGGTCAGACGGGTTCTCTTCAGATATCGTGCATGTCTCATTTGGCTTTTCTAGAAAAACAACCCGTCCAAATCCTTCAGCTCGACGTTCTCCAAGACCGGTCTGTTCAATTTTCAGGAGATCGCTGTCCGGAATATTGTTTTTCGCTTTCAAGACAAGAAGCGACCCGGCGCGGAGTGCGAGCGTCTGCGGAAGCTGGAGCCCCCATTTCCGATTAAAGCCTCCGACGAGGCGGAATGCCCAGCGCGTTCGTAGAACCTCAACTCGGTTTTTCCCCAAGCACTCTGTGATGTCCTGTCGGAAGGCGGTGGGATCAGACTGGCCTGATTTCGGGTTGCGCCCCACATAGTCAGCAGTCAGGAGGACGCAGAAGAGGCTTCCTTGTGCAAGGTTCCCTCGAATCATTCTGGTTGCACCATCTGTTTCACGGTCTCTTAAACACTCAATAGTAACACTGGCAGAGCCTCCATACCTCGCATTGCGGGAGCGACCAAGCGACAGCCCCTTGCCCAAGGCTTTCTTGATCTCCTGCCAGAGGTTATCTGTTTCTTTTTGGTTTTTCCCGAATATGACGATAATTCCTTGAAACTGTTGACCGGCTTCGAGGGCTTCATAGGTAAAAATGGTTCCGCGCGATTCTTCAATATCGGGCTGTTGCGGGTCCCTGTAGGTATAGGCTCGTCCTTCTGAACGGTCTCGCTGCTGGTGTACACGGCTATCCAGAGTGGCAACGGCAGCCGTCAGGGTAGCCTTGTCCAAACTCACAAATGGTGCCTCGGCACTCTGAAGTTGCTCATCGGGCCAACCATTCTCCGCCTGTGGTTGACCAGAGTAGTACGCCAAATCATGAGTTGTATCTCCATATTTTTCTTGACGAAGGGAGACTGGCATGGGAAGCGTACGCTGTCCATAAACGGTTGGGTATGCATTTAGATAACACACTTGTCCCGATAGAATATATTGTTTGAACGTTTTGGCGTTTTTAGTTGGGTTTAGCCTTGATGCGACTGCCCCGCGAATAGTTGAGCCAGGGATAAATCCCATTGAATGAACGCTGTTCGCGTCTCCCTCGGGCGCAGTGATGAGGAGGGGAGCTTGAAGGGTCAGGGTATAGGGATAAAATCGGGTAATCATGAGGACCTCACTTTGCTAATAGGCGTGTCTTGGCGATATCTCCATCAAGAGTCAGTTGGAGAAATCCGCGGCCTCGATTCCGTCCCAACCCGCCATGCCGTGTCCCCAACGCGCACAGGGCCAAGACTTTTTTTTCATCGGGCATTGGAGGTCGCCGCCATATCAAAGGAGCTTGAAAGCTGATCCCACGGACAACAACCCGGGAAGCTCGGAGTGTTGTCTTTTCAGGCGCACCTGTTTCCCGAGATTGGGCTGTTTGACGACGTATATCTGTTAGGCTACTCAGGATTTGCTCTGGACGAAGTGGATTTGTTTTACGATGTACAGCATAGCGAACCCAATCTTGCACGTCGTCGGGAAGCACAGCGTCTTTTATCTCCAAAATAGCTTCCTCTGTAGGGTCAAGTATTGCTTCCTGTCCCAGAACGAGTTTGGCGGCACTTTCCAAGCCCTTGAAGGATGTCCACATAGAAAGCCAAGTGTCGCGCAAGAGGCCATGAAGTACCTTTCCTCCAATAAAAGGCAAGCCGCACTTGTCGTGTTCCACCTCGACATCAACCATACCCGCCATACCTTCTCCACGCCCAAAGGTCGTGTCGGAAAGGAGACATATCGTTAATTTTTTCGGTTCAGACATAGGTTTATTCTCCAGAGCATCCCAGTGGAAAGTGGACATCTAATAATTCAGCGGCATCAAGAAATGGAGTACGCCCACTGATAAACCCTTTTTTCATCTCGTCGGGCAGATTGAGCTTGGGATGGGCGACTTTCCACGCCTCAAGAGCATTTTCGACTTCACCTTCGTCTTTTTTCACAATTTCTTGCAATGCCTTGAGCTTGGAGCGGTGTGCTGTCCAATTTGGCGTCTTCTCTGGATCAGAGGTTCGGAATCCCTTGCCTGTCGTTCCGAGAACTTCTTCGGCGAGCCAGTTCCAACTCGGTTCAAACCCGTACTCGGCGTACTGACGGAGCAGATAGGGACGGCAAGTCAATTTATCGCCATACTGCCTCTGCCGCAGTGCGTTCAGGTTTTCGGACGGACTGGAAAGACCAATATGCCAGTCGAGGGCACTCCGATCTGTCCAGTCTTGCTTTTGTAGCATGTGCTTGGCAGAAATGCACAGGCTTTCAGCCAGCTTATAGGCGCGAGCAAACGGCGTATGAGTCTTGACAAGTGCTACCCCGGCGCATGCCTTGACCGAACCGATCTGGTCGGGCGCAGGAATCTTCTCGAACTCGGCGAGTGCCGTTGCTGCTAAATCTAGGGCAATGCGGCCATCACACACAAAAGTCATGTCATCCCCGCCGAGAAGAATCGGCCGAATCGGCAAATAGAGCTGAAGTTTTTTGCAATACAACGGAAAACCTGATTGCAAGACCTCACTCCACAGAGTGTATCCGGTCTCGTCTTCCCATTTAATTGCAGGGATGATCCGATTGATAAGCGTTTTGAATATTTGCTCGGCGATATTATCGAGCTTATGGGAGAGGTCTTTGTATTCATTACAAACTGTCTGGTCGTCCTCTTGTTGTTCAACCTGCTCATTCAACCAACACTTTAGCTTTTGCCCGATGCCATTTCCATCAATATGGACAACACCCATCAGGCTGAGGTCCCCATAAGAACGTCCCAGATCGTCCAGTTCTAAGGGGAAGGTGAGTTCAACAGGCACACCTTCTCCCCGTTTAAAAGCCTTGTAATTACAGGGGAGAAAGTTGAGCCAACGTTTCTGGTTCTGGTAGTTGTCTTGCCTGCGGACGGCAACCTCCCCAGCGATCGGTTCGCCTTCAACATTGAGTTTCACCGCAGGTCGCTGAGACTCTCGACACGCTGCGGTGACACCTAATCCCAAAAGCGGAATAGAAGGACATCGCTCAAGTTTGTGGTTCTCTATCTTGATTTGGATATCCTGGATAGCCTGCGCTAGTTGTCCGGTATCATATTTGTGGTGAACTAGCGCGACTTCGAGACCTGGGGCTTCTTCCAATGCCTTGCGCGAGAACTTGGCAGCAAAAGTCTTTGCTTGTTCCTTGTTTTCAAACTGAAGCAAAAGATTGCCACCGGCCCCAACGATCACATTGTCTCTATATCCGAGTTCCTTTATCCAGCCCTGTCGGGATGTCGCCTGAGAAACAAGCTCAGATCCACCGACCACGTCTTTGAGGCGGTTAGAGGAAAAAATAAAAGACTGTATCCCCAGCGTATCTATAAAGGTCAGTATTGGCATGGTATCTTTCCTACCTGTCAGTGAGCCAATTACTTAAAGACGTCAGATTCGGAGCACTTCCTCCATGTCCCATCCACTCTCGTACATGGTTGAGACCGAAAACTCGAGGGACGCGGGATGACTCGGACAGGGATTCAACGTCTTTTTGGAGGTTTTCTACGACGGACCGTTCAGCAAGACAGACAAGAGCAGAACGGGCCATATCGCCTCCGAGTTGTCGGGCACGCATTGCCACCTCAAAGAGTTTCGACTTACATAGTCCTGTATTAGCACTGATGGTGCAGGACATAACATAGAGATGATGCCCCCGGATAGCCACCACATCGAGCTCGAATGGGCGGCCTTTAATTTTTGGTTCAATCCCGACATAAAGATATTGGCAGTCAATCACTCTGGTGTTCTTGATTTGCTGATATACCCACTCTTCCAGCCATACTCCTCTAAGAAATTTCAACCAGGGCTTTATTTGTTTGTTCGACCAACAACTGTGTGGAATAGGACAACCTACACTTAATGTCAGTCCCTTAGCCGAGGGATCAAATGGCCTTTTTTTGAAAACAGATTCCTTATCTGGTACTTCTTCGTACATTTGTTGGGCTAACTTAGGCGTACAAAAAACGCGTTCTGCAATCACACAGGCGTCACTTGGCTGAGGAGGATCGGTAGGAGAAGCACCGGAACTACGGGGATCTGCATCTGTTAGACCATGGAGGGTTGCTAAGGTCGGCAAGTCGAGTTGGATACTTGGTGGTATAGATTCTTTCGTACCATTGTCAAATATGAGTTGATCATCCCTTGCGAACAGGTAGGACGCTTGGTTTGCATCGGAGCACACATCCTTCCACGCGGCGTGGACATGTGCAGCCATGGTATTTGTTCCGCCAGTGTAGTGAAGATGAGAATCTTCGCAGATATCACTACAGGCGTCGCGAATGGCGCTGGCATCTCCCGCGTCGCGTATATATGATTTTCTACAAGAAAAAGAAGATGCGTTTAAGCAATTTAACAGATTGTTTTTTACGTCTTCGACTTCATCTGTATATAGGAGGTGAACTTGATCAATGTTATGGGTACATCTAAGTACGTGAGCAGCTACGTAGTTGGGAAGCGGATTCCCTCCGACTAATAAAATGACTTCATTTGGCATGGTCTTTCTCCTCTGGATAATTTAGGTGGCATCTCGCCATTCGTAGGGGTCTCTAATCCAAGTCTTTAGGCTATCTCCAACGCTAAAGATACCGAGCTACAAATCCGGGGTAAATCTCACATCCCCCACACCTCAATCTCCACCCCGCTGGCCAACGCCCGGCGGCAGTGGAACACCTTGTCGTCCCACCGCCTGTTGGCCCGGCGGTCGAAAATCACCAGATGACCCGCTTCGGCTGCACACCGGTCCATGTACTCCGCCGTCTGCTCCACCCCTTCGGCAACCGTCTGCTCCAAGCTCTTGTGCAGCACCTTGCACTCGATCACAACTTTAAGCGTCTCTTCCCCCTGTGGCCAGATGATTAGCAAGTCCGTCCGCATCCGTCCCAACCCATACTCTCGTTCAATCAGGCCACCGCTATTGACTATCCGCTGTAAGAAAGCCTGCAACAGCAACTGCGGCCCGGCTTCCTTGTATTGGAATCGCTCCACCCAGTGCTCGGAGTGCTCGCGGAAGAATGCTTGAAAGGACGACAGCAGTTTGGAGACTTGGAGATGGCCGTTTGAATCGACATACCACGCCGGATCGTGATGGATCGTCATCGCTTGGGTCGTGTAGGTCAACGCCCGGGGGATGATTTCTCGATAGATTGGATTGGCAATGGCGACAGGCCCCTCGCGGCATATTAGCCCCAGATCGCGCGTGTATTGCAGGTCGTCGTCCAGCACCTTCTCGGCGGCCCCGGTGCCGCTGAGCAACGGCTCAACCACCCGCCGCACCCGCTCCTCTTGCAATTTGTCGGCCAACTGATCCAGATGCGTCTCGCGCCGCAGGATGAGTTGTTCCCGAGCCGCAGCGATCGCCGCAGCACCGACACGAGGGTGTCGCCCACCAGCGCGTCAATCTCGTCAATCAGCAGGACCAGCGGCCTTGGGTCGGCTGCCGCCCAGCGGCTGAGAACCTGCCGGAATGCCCCATCGGGACCGGACCGCTGCAAGATGTCAAACCAGACCTCCTCGACGAATTCGTCTTGCAGGGCCTGCTGGGCGCGCAAGGCCAATTCGCCAAGGATCGCCCGCATGGCTCGCTGGGTATCTTCCCGCGCCGCTTGCCCAACCTCGACATTGGCGTACACGCAGCGGTAATGCCCTTCGGCGTTGAGCAGGTCGCGCAGCGCTAGCAACGCCGAGGTCTTGCCCGTCTGACGCGGCGCATGCAAGACAAGGTACTTCTCGTCCCGAATCAGCGCGAGCACCTCGACCAAACTCAGCCGCTCCAATGGCGCGATGCAGTAGTGCTTTGTGGGCTTGACTGGACCGGCTGTGTTGAAAAAGCGCATTGGGAAAGTTCCGTGGGGGTTAGCGGGCAGCCCGCCGACTGCACGTTCTGGGCGTTATTGTTGAAGTTGCCGCCCCGATTGACGCTCTCACAAAAAGGGAAAATCTAACCTGCTGTCAAGGCTCTGCGTCTTCCCGCATGGATCGCCCGGTGACAGGCTTTGCAGACGATTAGGGTCTTGCGTCCATGTGCCAACATCGCCTGCATCCATCCGGGCCTCGGCGCTTGTCCTCCTCGTTCTATGTCGGCTAATTTGCGGACGTGGTGCACCTCTACCCGGCCCATTGAGCCGCAGTATTCGCATTGGTTCGTCAAGAGGCGGTCTATTAGTTCGGTATGCCTGCATTTTGTATGGCTATCCCCAGCTATTGGTCGTTTTTTTCGCCGTAATGCGGTGTCGCCGAAACGCACGATCTGTGGTTTCTTTTCGCTCAATACCTGCATCTCAAAGCATCTTAGCGGGCCATAAGGCTTTTGGGTTGTTTTTTGGTACTGCTTGGCGATTTTCCTTATGCTTGTTTTGTGTTTTTCAGCGAGCGTCTTGAGCAGTGATTTTTCCATGACCCAGCGCAATTCATTTAATATGTGCGTATTGTGGGCAAGCACATAGTATTGAATGTAGCCGATGTATTGACTCTGAAAGAGACTTACAATGTTGTAGTCGCTGTCATTGATTAGCTCGACTCGGGATACAATTTTGCCATGCTTTTTGTAGCGTTCACATTTCTCTTTAATAGCTTTTACTGGCACACTAAGCTGTAGTTCGTTGGCTGGATGTTTTTGGGGTTTAGTGTGCTCTTCAATGATGCGTTCGACCTCGTAGCCAAGGAATTGGGCGCTATCGAGATAAGCATGGGTGATCAGCGTCTTTCCTTCGGATAGTTCCAGATTCAGTTCTGAGTGCAGAAATTCTTTAATCCGTCTCTTGATGTCTTGTGCCGCTTCGCGTGGTCCTGCGAAACCAATTAGAAAGTCGTCGGCATAGCGAATGTAGCAGAGTCGCCTGAAATTGGGCGTTTTCTGCAAGTACTTTGTTCTCCGATTGCTTCTTGTGTCCCGAGGAATGAGGGTTTTTGCGACGAAAGTGTCCAGCTTGTCAAGATAGATATTTGCAAGCAATGGACTTATGGTACTGCCTTGTGGAGCACCGTTCAGGGTGGGTTTGTATTTTCCATACTCTACGTACCCTGCTTTAAGCAGGCGGTCAATTAATTCGATAAACTGATTATCGTGGATTTTCTCTTTCAATATAGATAGGAGTATATTGTGATCTATCTTGTCAAAGCATTCTTTGATATCGCCTTCAATAAACCACTCTATATCTTTCCATCTTAAAACGGCTCTTAGCGCGGAATGGCAGCCCCGGTTGATCCGAAAACCGTGCGATAGATCGCTAAACTGAGGTTCGTAGTATGCTTCCAGTATGGAGCGCATGGCTTCTTGCACTAGCCTATCGGACCAAACGGGTATTCCAAGTGGACGCCGCTTGCCGTTTTTCTTGGGGATATATATTCGCTTTACAGGAGTCCACAGATAACGCTCACGGCGAAATTGCTCTATGAGGGTATTGATTTTCTCCATAGACATCCCATCGGCGGTCTCTTTTGTAATGCCCTGTGTGGTCGCACCTGTATTTTGGGCGATGCGTCCATAAGCACGTAAAAATAGATCCGGGTTGTAGAGGTGTCGATAAATGTTTTCAAGGGGCAAGGCTCGCCGACCGCTGTCCTCAATAGCCCTCAATACGGTTTCCGCGACCTGCACGATCGCACTCCTTGATTGTTAGAAGCTGTTTTTGCAGTGGCGAATCCAATTAGGATTGAGGTCGAGAAAGGATTTGTTCGGGAGACCACGTTATCCCATAGTCATTCCAACCACCGACATCAGGGAAACCCAAGCAGGTGGAGTCCTTTCCCGTTGTGGGAGACAGAGAGCTCTGTTCCCGGAATGACCGTCATTCCAAGACCTGTCCCGAAACGAATTGCCGGCTCAATATGGTCAGTGGTGTCATGATCTGTAATTGCGATAGTCTGTAAACCACGATCATGGTAACGCTTCACCACATCATCCACCGGAAGTAGTCCGTCCGAGTAGGTGGTGTGCATGTGTAGGTCAAGGGACTGTATGTGATTACTATCATAGAGCATGACTACCTCCTTTCTTTTGTGGTAAGAGAAAGAATTCGGGTTTCAATCCCCTAGAAATCGGGTCAAGTGTTCTGTGAGACGGCTAAGCTCGAAAAGGCGCAGACTGCGTAGTAGTTTCAATCCCCTAGAAATCGGGTCAAGTGTTCTGTGGGGAGAGGACCTGACCCAGGTCGCCGAGCTGTTGCACAAGTTTCAATCCCCTAGAAATCGGGTCAAGTGTTCTGTGGCCTTGCACGACGCGGACGTGGACCTGGAGGATCAGGAGTTTCAATCCCCTAGAAATCGGGTCAAGTGTTCTGTGTCAACTCCGCTATAAATACAGGGCGCATCCATATTGAGGTTTCAATCCCCTAGAAATCGGGTCAAGTGTTCTGTGTGGCGCATCTCAAGTACACTGAGTATGTCGAGGAGTTTCAATCCCCTAGAAATCGGGTCAAGTGTTCTGTGATTTGGATGACGAACTTACAGGAGAATGGTTACTAAGTTTCAATCCCCTAGAAATCGGGTCAAGTGTTCTGTGGGCGAAGCAGCAAGCGCAGGCTGCGTAAGCAGCTATGTTTCAATCCCCTAGAAATCGGGTCAAGTGTTCTGTGAGGACAAATCGAGATCGAGGTCGATGGGCCTACCGAGTTTCAATCCCCTAGAAATCGGGTCAAGTGTTCTGTGGGACGAGCGGATCATGTCGTTGCACAACCGCATCAAGGTTTCAATCCCCTAGAAATCGGGTCAAGTGTTCTGTGTGAAAATTCAAAAACACACAACCCTAATCCAATAAGTTTCAATCCCCTAGAAATCGGGTCAAGTGTTCTGTGAATGTGCCGAATTTCTTCACCGGAAAGCAGATAGAGCGAGTTTCAATCCCCTAGAAATCGGGTCAAGTGTTCTGTGAAAGGCTGGCGACGCTGGCAAGAAATTGGCCCAAGTGTTTCAATCCCCTAGAAATCGGGTCAAGTGTTCTGTGGCATGCAGGATTCAATTGCGATTCTCGCAATTTCATACGTTTCAATCCCCTAGAAATCGGGTCAAGTGTTCTGTGATCAAGGAGAACTAAGATGAAAACCATTGCGACCCTAAGGTTTCAATCCCCTAGAAATCGGGTCAAGTGTTCTGTGCTTTTTATTACGTACCACAAACCAGCCAACCCAAACCTGTTTCAATCCCCTAGAAATCGGGTCAAGTGTTCTGTGCTATTAAAATCATGGAAATGGCGCAGGAGATATACGAGTTTCAATCCCCTAGAAATCGGGTCAAGTGTTCTGTGCCAGCAAGGGGGGGTGCAACGGTGAAGCGAATCTGGTGTTTCAATCCCCTAGAAATCGGGTCAAGTGTTCTGTGGACCTCGACCACCTAGCCGCTTACATCCTCGGGATGCAGTTTCAATCCCCTAGAAATCGGGTCAAGTGTTCTGTGGCCGCGATATAGTCGATATGGGCACTTGCGAATCCAAGGTTTCAATCCCCTAGAAATCGGGTCAAGTGTTCTGTGTCTAGGAGTCAGCATCATGTATAGCAACCTCGCGCAGTTTCAATCCCCTAGAAATCGGGTCAAGTGTTCTGTGCAATCGGGCAGGCTCACTTTGGTTCAACGGCCAAAATGTTTCAATCCCCTAGAAATCGGGTCAAGTGTTCTGTGACAATTCGAACAACGCTATGACCGACGCGTATGCGGAGTTTCAATCCCCTAGAAATCGGGTCAAGTGTTCTGTGAACGGATGCCGATGGCCGAAACTGGACTGCCGGAGAAGTTTCAATCCCCTAGAAATCGGGTCAAGTGTTCTGTGTGCTGATCGTCGTTGGTTACTGGTTTTACACCAGGATAGTTTCAATCCCCTAGAAATCGGGTCAAGTGTTCTGTGGCGGGGAAATGCCTATGCTTTCGAGACGCTGACGTTTGGTTTCAATCCCCTAGAAATCGGGTCAAGTGTTCTGTGCCGGCAGGAATTAGAGGCATATTTGGACGCCCTCACGTTTCAATCCCCTAGAAATCGGGTCAAGTGTTCTGTGCGACATTGTTTCTAAGACAACGCTTTCAGACAAGGGGGGTTTCAATCCCCTAGAAATCGGGTCAAGTGTTCTGTGAAGAGGTCGAAGCTGAGTCTCAGACTGCCTTAAGTACGTTTCAATCCCCTAGAAATCGGGTCAAGTGTTCTGTGGCGCGAAGATCTCAAGAAGTATCGGGACAATGCGGCAAAGTTTCAATCCCCTAGAAATCGGGTCAAGTGTTCTGTGTAACGAGGATAGCGAAGACAACGATAACGGTGAAGAAGTTTCAATCCCCTAGAAATCGGGTCAAGTGTTCTGTGACCGCGACCGAGATTATGAACCGCATCCGAAAGTTGTTTCAATCCCCTAGAAATCGGGTCAAGTGTTCTGTGCGAGGACAAGAGGGTGATGGAAAAGACCGGCCAAAAGTTTCAATCCCCTAGAAATCGGGTCAAGTGTTCTGTGCTCAACTATTGAATGGCATTGCCTTGATTGGGCCGGGTTTCAATCCCCTAGAAATCGGGTCAAGTGTTCTGTGGGGGGAGACTTTTTCGACAACCTTCACCTTTGAGAAAAGTTTCAATCCCCTAGAAATCGGGTCAAGTGTTCTGTGTCATGGCCAAGCACTCGATTATAGCAATTCATCCCAAGTTTCAATCCCCTAGAAATCGGGTCAAGTGTTCTGTGGCGAGCGGATACACGCTTTTCAATGAGGCTCATAATTCCGTTTCAATCCCCTAGAAATCGGGTCAAGTGTTCTGTGAGCAGCGAAAGGGCCACGACGCACGGACTCAGCTAGGTTTCAATCCCCTAGAAATCGGGTCAAGTGTTCTGTGGCAACCTCGCGCACCGCATCGTCACTGTCGGCTTGATCGTTTCAATCCCCTAGAAATCGGGTCAAGTGTTCTGTGGCAGTACCCGTATCTCCCGAGCAATTAGATGAAAGTTTCAATCCCCTAGAAATCGGGTCAAGTGTTCTGTGAGATGGAGCCGACACCACCGACATCGAGGCATTCAAGTTTCAATCCCCTAGAAATCGGGTCAAGTGTTCTGTGTGTTAGAAGTCAGCGGCGACATCCTCGCACAAGCCATGTTTCAATCCCCTAGAAATCGGGTCAAGTGTTCTGTGGCGAAGAACGCGGCGGCAATGAAGCAATGGGCAAAGAGTTTCAATCCCCTAGAAATCGGGTCAAGTGTTCTGTGACACTAGGAGTCAACATCATGAATAGGAACATCTGTAGTTTCAATCCCCTAGAAATCGGGTCAAGTGTTCTGTGCCGTTTACGACGAGGTGATATAATGACGCTATTAGAGTTTCAATCCCCTAGAAATCGGGTCAAGTGTTCTGTGTTTTACCCAACAACACGAGGGCGAAAATGATAACGAGTTTCAATCCCCTAGAAATCGGGTCAAGTGTTCTGTGCAGATTCCTTCCGGCGGTGACGATGGTGACTACGATGAGTTTCAATCCCCTAGAAATCGGGTCAAGTGTTCTGTGTCCACTCATCCTTCATCCTATAAGGAGAACTATCATGTTTCAATCCCCTAGAAATCGGGTCAAGTGTTCTGTGCGGACAAGTCAGCTCAAAATAAACTCACAACCTAAAAAGTTTCAATCCCCTAGAAATCGGGTCAAGTGTTCTGTGATGAATTCTACGGTGATGTAGCGCTGGGAGTTTATACGTTTCAATCCCCTAGAAATCGGGTCAAGTGTTCTGTGGCGTATAGAGGTGGTCGTCCGGCCCTCCACTACTCCACGTTTCAATCCCCTAGAAATCGGGTCAAGTGTTCTGTGGCGTGGATATGTCATACTCTCCCAAGAGGGACAAGGTGGTTTCAATCCCCTAGAAATCGGGTCAAGTGTTCTGTGTCAATGGAGAGACGTCTGTTACGGTGAACCTGTCGTTCGTTTCAATCCCCTAGAAATCGGGTCAAGTGTTCTGTGGAGGAGACTTCTCCTGGCGATGACGGCGATATTCCTGAGTTTCAATCCCCTAGAAATCGGGTCAAGTGTTCTGTGCAGGTGTTGTTAGAGGGCATTCGTTTGTCGTTGAAAAAGTTTCAATCCCCTAGAAATCGGGTCAAGTGTTCTGTGTCCTCCTTTCTAACTTATTGGGCTACAGCCCATTTCGGCCCCTTTTGCGACTCAGGCCATTTTGACAGGTGCCGGCCTAGCAAAACCGCGCTGACCCGCGCAAGAGCATTCGACTAATTCCCTCTAGGACAGGCCATTACCAATTTGCGACCCAGAGTCGGCTCAAGTAATCTGCCCAATCCCTTACTGCGTAGCAAAACTAGAACCCATTGCGACAGAATGTCAACCCCTTTGCAAACCGGGTCGCAAATCTGCGTTTTCAGACCACAATATGGCCTTTTTCATCCTGCGGTGGAAGACCTCCAGTAAATTCGACTTGGGCTTGGCAAGCCCGACACAGCGTGTAGTAGCGCACCAAATCCCCCTCGGCCAGACCGACTTGACTCATGCGCTGCCGCAACTCGACAAACTGCCGCTCGCCAATGCGACACTCGAATACACTCTTCTGCACCCGCGTCCCATAGGCCTCTAGCACCTTTGTAGCGTGCCGACGAGTCCGGTCTGAACTTATATCAAAGCAAACCGCTATAAACATCTCAACGTACCAGAAAAGCCCTGTACTCAGCCTGCTCTCCCAAGATCACCCGAGCCAAGTGGCGCACTTGGTATTCGAGGCAACGCCGGTAAGAAATCCGTTCGACCCGCTCGGCGCTCACCGGGTAGGCCACCCGGTCTTCGAGGCGACGTTGATACCCCTCGATCAGCCGCCTGCGGCCCTCTCCCTGTAAAAACACGCCCCCATCCCGCTCTTCAAAATCCTCGCTCTGCACCCGGCCGTGATTGGCCAAATCCAAGACCAGCGCATCGACCAAGACCGGCCGGAATTCCTCCATCAGATCCAAGGCCAGCGAAGGACGCCCATAGTCCACTACGTGCAGGAAGCCCAAGTACGGATCAAGCCCGGCTAAGTAAATCGCGCCTTCCACGCTGTTGGCCAGTAGGGCATACCCAAAGCTCAGCAGGGCATTAGCCGGGTCCTTGGGAGGTCGTCGGTTCCGCCCCTTGAAGTGGAGTTCCTCGGGCAAAAAAGCCCCGAGCGCACCAAAGTACGCCGCCGTACCAGCCCCCTCTATCCCGCGCAGAGACTCGGCATTAGCCACCTGCTCCACCTGCTGCACTAATCGCCGCAGCGAGTGGGCCACGGTCTTCACATCCACTCCGCGTCGACGCGCCAAGCGCATGAGCAGGGTTCGCATATTGCGCAACTTGCCCTCCACCACGGCCCGTGCCACGCCCAGCCGAAAAGGCTCGTCCTCATAGCGCTTGAACTGCTTTTGTCGCAGCAGAACGTTGAGCCTCGCCGGGCCCACCAGCCGACCCCGATAGCGCCCATTGGTGCTCAGCAAGACCGTATCCACCCCCCGTTCAAGCAAGGTGTTCATGGCCGGAGCCGAAAGGGCGATCTGGCCCATGAGAACCACCTGTTCCAGCTCGTAAAGATGTACCTCGGCTAGGACCTCCTTGCGCCGCTTCACCTGCAAGCGCTCGCCGCGGCAGTAAACCCCGGCCCCTGGCTCGGTCACATAGAGGATCATCCCAGATCAACCTCTACCTGCAGGCGGCCATCCTTATCGCGGCGCAGAATCCACCCACCGGCCCGCAGTTCGTCTTGGCCCACCGAGTTGAGCGCGTAGTGCAGATCGTCTTCGAGTTGGGCCAACTCGCGCCCCACCCGCTGGTAATCCCGCCGCAAATTCACATAGCGGTCCACCAGCGACCCGTGGCGGTCGGCATTGTGCGACCGGCCCGCAGTAAAGGCCGGTTCAATATGCAGCAGCGGCGAAGGATACCCTCCTTCGGGCAAATCGAACACACACGCACAGTTGACCGTTGAGGTGACCTCTGGCAGACGCTGGCGAATTTTGGGACAACTGATGGGAGAGGGCGGGGTGCGCTCAATCTGCTGTTGGGTGATTGACTCGGAGTAATCCAGACAGTGCCCGACAATGCTGTGAATCAGCCGGCGTCCGCCGTCGCCCAGATGCGCCAAGACGCATTTGAGGACCAAGCGTTCGTCGTGGGTTAGGTGATGGGTGACCACTGCTTTTTCCATTAGGGCAACCAAGACCGGGCACCCCTTGAAAAGGGCCTCATACTCGGGGAAAGCCTCTTTCAAGGCTTGAGGCGACTCGGCTGCACCGCCTTCCCCGGGCGAGCCCACCAAGCGCGATACGGCCTGTTCAAAATCCTTGCGCTCGACCTGCTGGATGCGTTCGAGAAACCCTTCTTGGTCGCTGTATTCCTGTCCTTCCAAATCGGTAAACAAACACCGACGCCCGGTCTTCAGATGAATGCCGAGCGGCAATTTGATCAGATTGCCCAGTTGGTCCTCGGCGACCTGCTCTTGCTTGGGGAATACCTCCCACTGGAGTTCGGGCGAGGGTGGCCCGACCCGTCCGACGACCGCCTCTAAAAAGCGCTTCACGCTAGCGGCCGGGACCGGCTCGGCGAAAAAGATCCACAGATGTACGCCCTTGTACCCGCTCTCTTCCACATATACCGGCAGGTGTAGCTGATCGAACTGCCGGGCCAGCCGCCGGGCATCGGCTTGCACCATCTCCCGCAGTTGGGCGGTCATGGACGGACTCGCTCCGTCCGTTGTTAAGGCGCTTTTGCGCACATCGATGTCAAGGGCCCCAAAGAGCACTGTCTGATCCGCCCGCACCGGATACACGCCCAACGTCGCGGTCCCTTGCAGGTGCAGAGTTAGCAGGTGGTCGGCGAGGGGCTCGTGTACCGGACTGTACCCGACTCGGCCGTCCTCATCTATCCACTGCCGGGCATGGACGTTTTCCCGCCCGGCAAACAGTACCCGCATTCGCCGCGCCGGCCCATTACTGGCTGGCACCTCGCTGCTGGGCAACTCGGCCAATTCCCGCATCCGTGCCTCCACCACCTGAAGAGCGGTGCGGGCTTCCTCGTTGGCTGGGTCGCGCTCTAGGCCCCGCTCATAAGCGTCGGCCGCCAGCCCCCACAATTCGTCTTCAGCGTAGCACTGGGCCAGTTCAAAAGCGGTCGGGGCGTGCTCTGGACTTGCCCGCAGCGCTCGCTGCCATAATCCCACGGCCCGGTCGCGCTCTCCACGCTCGAGGCACAGCAAGCCCAGCCGGTATAGGGCTACGGCGTTATGCGGCTCCCGCTGTAGCAGCTCCTCATAGAGTTGGCCAGCGGTTTCCAATTCTTCCAACTCCTCGGCGATTAGACCCCACTCGACATAGTGTTCATCGTGGGGCAACTGGTCGCGATACTCGATGCGGTCGCGCACTTTATCGGGTTTGTTCCGTCCCAGCCACACCCGCGCCATTAGCTGATGCGCTGGTACACAGACCGGGTCGGCCACTAAGACATCGGCGCACAGACTCTCGGCTCGGTCGAATTCACGCGCTTCAATATGCTGTCGCGCTTGCTGCAACGCTTCTTGCAGGTCCATTCGCACTCCTTTAGTCACTTAAGGAAGGTTTTCACGCGGCCATTTTATGCTGTTACCGGCCGACTAGCAAACTCCAAGCCTGCTGGAGGGGCGGGCGGCCCTGCCTAGTTCGGCGGCCATCCCGCTATGTGAGCAGGGCAATTATAGCCATACGGAATTATTTACAAGATGAGCCACAGGAGCCCCCTTAGGGCAGGGACGGATTTGTTCTGCAAGGGAGGCGATCCTCAACCGACCCCCGATTCTTTCAAATCATTTCAGGATTGCTATACGACACCGACAGGCCTAGTTAGGAAGGATCGGCTGGTGGCTACCACCGACGGTACAGAGAAGGATTGTTTTGCTCATGGATCGTTCCTTGGTTATGAGGGGTTATAAAGAAGTGATTTCTTTGTCCGTTCAAGGGGCCACCTGCGTGATCCTGCCTTGGGCGTCCACCGCTCTGACCTTCATCTTTCTCTTTTCGCCTGGTCGGCCCGGATAGTAAGATTGCCGGAATCGCACTTCTTCGCCCTGACCGTCCAGCACTTTTACCGTAACCTGAGCGTTGTTGTTGGCCGCGATTTCTACATTGACTCGGTCGCCCGGCTGAGGCCCCTTGCGGGGCGGCGGTTTCGGGACAGGCTTCGGAAGTCTGACCTGTGGGAGTGGCCGTTCGGGATGTGGCTCTGATCCCGGCTCGCTGTGCCCGCCGCCCCCATATCCGCTTGCTTGGGGCCTTATCTCTCTCCTAGGTTTGCTTTCCTGAGTTCGGGCGAGCAGTCGCTCCTTTTCCACTAGCGGCCCGGGCAACTCTTCCACTGTTGGCCCTAATGCGATCCAGCCCAAGGGGGCTACTGGTCTTCTTTCGGCTGCAATTAGCCGACGGGAGCGAGGGAAGTCATCGAGCGCAATTTGGTGCTCCGATTCTCTGCTCCTATCTCTATGCCGTCTTGGAGGAACGCCTATATCAAATGCCCGAAAGCATCGCTCTAGGATAGGACGCCAGCTTGCGTCTTTCTTTAGAACCAACAGCAAGGTCGTAGCCATGAAGTGACTGCCCCAACCCAGCCGCAACGGCACCTGTCCCTTCCCTATAAGCTCCTCCAGCCGATTGTAAAAGTCCTTTAGAGCGCGAGTTGAACCATACCCGTGCTCGTTCTCCCAGCGCTGTTCGGCTGCTACGATGGCCTTTGCAAAGCGCCGGGCTGACGTTTCGAGCCGGTTTACCACGGCCTGTTCGATCTGCGCGTCCGAAGCGCCCGGCAACAGTCGCGCTACCTCGGGACCAAAAGCCCGCTGTACTCTTTGTTCAAAGTTAATCCACTTGCCTCGGCGGCGATTGCGACTGATCGCCCGCAGAAGACCACCGTCCACCTGCAAACGCAGGCGGAACGTATTGCCCGGCGCGTGAGCTTCGGCGATGAGGGGTGCTTGGGGGGCTAGCCTAGTATTCCCCTCTCGGGTGCGCTGCTCGACAAAGGTATATATCTGCGGCACGATCAATTCAGCTTGGGCGTCGTAGGTATCCGAGATCGAGACTGCCCGCATCAAGTCGTAGTGGATGTCTCCATAGCTAATCCTCCCCCTCTGCTCCTCCCCGCAACGGAAGACGGCCTGTTCTATCTCTTGGCCGATGCGTTCTTTCAGCCGATTGATATCACGGTTATGGCCGCGTTTTTTAGCTTCTTCAGCTTGGCGCACCACCCGCTCAAACGATTGTCCCAACGCCTGCCGCTCATCCCGCTCCATTTCCTCTAAGGCGGCAAAAGCAAGAGCCGTGCGTAGAGCACCTTTGAGCGAACTACCCGGAATGAGGGGTGTATCATCGGCGGACTTGACCTGTTCACGCACCTGCAAGTTGCGCTTGAAGCCCCGGTCGCCGTGGTAGCGCGCTAAGGCTGCGTCCGTGCGGAGGGCCTCCTGCAATGCGGCATCAGCACCGGGAAAGTTCGATAGCTGCATCTCCCGTCGGATAGCATCGCTTTGATTCCTACCCAATTCGACCATCTGGTCGGCCTGCTTGCTCACCCAAGTGGCCAGATTGTCCGCCTGTTCGGGCGTCATCCGTTCAAGTACCGCGTCGAGATGGACGCGAATATAGCGTTGGCCATCTACTATATAGTCGAAAGGTTCTAGGTCTTTACCTGTGCCAATGTGTACCGGAGACAGACATTGTACGATTCGTTCCATAGGTTTCACCCTCCGGCCGTTTTCATGCCTACGGCAAAGGCATAGCCGAATTGCTGTACGTCGAAGGGGAGTCCGTCCTGCCGTCCTTTTACAATGGGATTGCGTCCGTACGCTTGCTTTTCTGCTATAACTGGAAAGGTCGAGCCAGGCGAGAACATCAATACAGAGCGCTTCCAGAAATCGCCCGCTTGGAGAAAGTGGCCGCCCACCTTGCCCTTGCGAACCTCCAATTCGTACCATGCTTCCCCGGTTTTGAAATACGCTAGCTCATCAGGTCGAGGATGGTACAGGGACAGGGTGATAAAGCGGTCCGGTTCGGCTACAGCGGCCCCAAGTGGACTTTCGCCCGCAGTCGCGGCAAAGTGGCCATAGCCCACGCTATTGCCGCCGCCCCAACCGAAATCTTCCAGAAAGCGGAGCGAGGTTACGACCAGTTCGGCTTCTTCTCCGTCGAGCAAGAAGTAGAGTGCATCGGTCCGATACTCAGGTTCGGCGAACAGGTTGCCTTCCCCATCAGTAGTGCCGCTCAACCGATCAATGGTGCTGTGCAAGCGATCAGTGCGCCGAGGAACCGGCACTTCCGACTCCAATTTTTCCCACACATCGGACTCATAATACGAACCGTCCGAATAGTCACCCTGCAAAAATTGGTTGAAGTGATCGGCGGGAATATAGCGGAGCCGCTTGTACTGTTTGAGCCGTTGGGCTTCTTCGCGGCTCAGTTCTGCCACAGGTTCTGGTGGCGACAGCAGCGGACGGGGCAGAAAGGGCTTCCAGCCGGCGTCATCTTTGACGCAGGGGAAAGCCGAACTGAGCAGGAAGGGGGGCTGGCCAGCAGAGAAGGCTTTTAGCAACTCCACCAACCTCGCCTCCGAAAAGACCTGACGGATCGCCCAGCAAATCAGCCCGAACAGGGTGTCCGAATGCAGCTCATTACGATAGGCCCCTCGGGATTGCAGATAGATCGCTTTCATCCATACCCCTCTTTGCCCACCTCGTTCTCTGACGACTTCAGTATCTCATCCCATGATTGGCAGGTAGCATCCTCTCGGTTCAACGAGAAGTCGCCCATGCTCCGCACAAAGGCTTCGTCGGCTGGCCACTGACGGGCTTGTTTCCAAGCGTCGCTACCTTCGCAGTAGTCTTGTCCACTCAGGAAAACAGGCTTGGCCATCTTCAGACGTATCTGACCGTAGCCTCGGCTGCCGTTGCCTCCCAAGCTGCCGTCTTCGAGCAGGCGTAGCGCGGTTACTACATGGGCGAAATAGTCAAGGTCGTTGACTCCGTCTATCTGATAGACCCCGTAGATCATTTCCAAATCGAAGCGAGATCCCTTGACCACCCGTTCGATAAACCGAGGATTGGCCGCCGAAGTGACGCGGTCCAAGAAGTTCTCCGATTTCATTTCGGCGTAGAGAAGATCGGTGCTCAGATTCTCCCACATGCCTTGGGTCTTGTCGTCGGGATAGGCGTCCCTCACCAACAACCGCGTGGGACCGCATTTGCGCGTATCTGCGGCCGAAGCCCCAAAGGGTCGGCACACCTCGCAACGAGCCTCGTTACAAGTATGCACCCCACCATCATTCACTTTGCCCGTAGCGAACTCCAGCATGGAACGCATCTTGCCTTTGAGGGAAGATGCGGGTATATATGGTCGGCGGCTGTGTGGGTCGCGCACTACCGGGCTATCGACCCCGCCGATCTCGGCCGTGTCTTTACCTGCTCCGATGTGCATGCCGGTAAGGCACTCGATTTTTCCGCGCACGATGATATTGCCGATAAATTGAGCCATAATAGTACTGTTCTCCTCTAGTTTACGAATCTTGGCCGCCGTGGAATTTGTGATAGGCCACGATGGATTCTATCAGGATAAAAAAATTCTCTCTCGCTTTTTCTGGCTTTTGGCTTTTCACAACGCTGTTGATAGCGTCAACCAAAAAATCCCGTAGAGGTCTCATCTCCGATTGCTGGGACTGTCGACCGCTGGCGTAGGCCAGCTTTGGTTTAAGGAAGATTAGGCTGCGATTGATGTCCGCCGTATTAGAATTGGGCTGACTAGCACGGACGCGAATATGCTGAATAGTACCGTAGATGTTGCGGATTTGGTTGGTCTTAATACCTCTGTGCCTATCCGCTAGTCTCCTCCCCCATTCCTCACTCCGGCGGTTCAACTCCTCGGGAGTAATGGTATCCAAATCAATGGGCTGTTCCTTAGCCCTAGTGGCTTGGTCCCTATGATGATTGGCTCTACCGCCCCCTCTTACTCTGTGTTCTTTAGCCATGATGGTCTCCTACTCTGTGTTGAGGTTTCGCGTCTTGTACAATACGTATGATGCAGGTATGGCGATCTGGCTCATCAATTTCGGCTCATTAACTAGCCGTCCCAAAATGCCTATTTTGCGGTCCTCTACTTCCTGATTGTCACTGATCGCCTTGCTAGTAGCCCCGCGTCGGGCTACGAGATATTTGAGCTGCATTTGAGTTTTTATCTCGGCTTTTAGTTTTCTTTTCTCTTGGGCTAACCGACGCTCGGCTCCCAAATTCAATAGGCGATGAACAAACGAGCGGGGCAAGCGGTTGTTTGAGTCCGCTTCAGTCACCAAGTACAACAATTTGTCTCCGAAGTCGAGCAACTTGTCGAGCCGTTCCCATGAGACCTCCTCATCAAACAAGCAGGCGGCATTTTTGCCTGGGAAACTCTTAGCCCGCTCCTCTAGTTCGCCAGCGGTTGCGGCGGCCCGCCCGATTGGGAAGTCCGGCTTACAAAAAAGCAGGCCACCAGAAAAGGTCAGATTGGGATTTTTGCCGCTAAACCGATCAAAATCTCGCCGCAAGGCGCGACTGAATTCAAGGGCGTTGATCCAAGAGCCCACGGCGAAGAGGTCGTCGCCTCCGGCGTAGGTTATGTACATATAATGATCTTCGGCCAAGGTGTTGACATAGCCAGAAAAAAAGGTCTCCAATTCGCGGCTCAGGGTGACCGTGCGCGACAGCGAGCGCCGATCCCCTAATCCCGAAGCGAATACCGCGCCCAACGAATCTACATCAAGGCGCACTACCCCTAACAGTGGGTAGTCTTCAGTATTGATTTGGGCCAAGCGTTCAAAGTCCAGCGGGCCTCCCTCTTGCTCGTCAATAGGAGCGTACTGGCCGAGCGGCCGAAACCCTAAGCTGAGGCTGTGTCGATTCCCCAAGACCGCGCCGGCTTGGGTCAAGAAATCACTGTGGTTGAGCAGTTCCACATGTACGCGCTCAGTTGGAGTTTCCTCTACTAGCTGGACGACCTCTTTCCAGTCGGTAGCCAATTCCCAAGCAAACCCTAATTGGGCGAATTCCCCGTCCAAATTTTCCCCTTCAAACCGGGCCAAGTACTTTGCCCGAACGATTTGGCTCCCGGTCTCTACATGATGTTTACAGGTCTCACAGGTCTCCCCAGAGCCTTTGACGAAATCGGCTTGGCACACCCGGCAGACATCCATAGTCTCCTCGTAGTCAGGTAACTCAAACAGCGATTCATTCAGCACAGAGCGGAATTTTTGCCGCTTGGCTCGCCCTAACGCATAGCCCGATTGCTGCATCAAACGCGGGAAATTGGCCAGCACCTCCTTATCGGCCGAGGTGGCTGCACTCACCAGTGCTAGGTCTCCCCGGTGCTGATTTATCAACCATCGGTTGACCCGCTCTTCAGCCTCGGCCAGCTTGGTTTTTACCTCGTTAGTATGGGGCGCGAGGATAGAAAAATGCCCCCCGCCACAGTACAGCAGGTTGGTCGGAGGCAAATTCAATTCACGCAAGTAATAGCGTGCTACGGTCTCGGCCAGCAGCACTATAAATAGCGACCGGCCCCGCAAACGCTTGGCGGTATTTTTCGTCCCGTCTGGGCTGGCCAGTTTATAAAGAAAGGACTGAACGCCCGATATATCCCCCTGAATCAATAGGAAAGGCTCCGCTTGCTGATGGGCCTCATGTAGGCACACCGCAATGGCGGCCACCGAGCGGGCGTGATCGTAGAGCGAAATATCCGGGTGTGATCTGTAGGCAGCCGAAGGCACGCGGCTTAGATGCTTGCGGGCCACCGCCAAGAACGTCTCAATCCAACTTGCCAAATCGCCGTCGGGCATTGCTTCGACCTCGGCGCAAAATCGCTCCCAAGCGTGAGTGTGTTCGTCCCACGTCTGTTCCCGGTCGGGTTTCCAATCGGCGGGCGTGACACCTAGTACGTGTTCGGGAAAGGGGTTCGCAAAATCTACTGGTCCCGGCGAGTACCGATACACGTCCTGTGGCGGGGTACCCCTCCCAATGTCCACAGCCGTCAGCACACTCACCAGCGACCGCAGGGTTTCAGGGCTTCCATCCACCTGCCGATCTGCCGCCGCCAGATGGTCGGCTTCTCGCAGCAAGGGATCGCCCAATTCCCTGTCGTGGTGATGGGCGACCAACCGGCGAACCTCCTCCAGAATCGGCTCCAAGCAACGGAAGCGACTCAGATACTCGCTGACGAAAAAGTCGCCGTAGGTAGTGTGGCGCGTCCGTTGATCCGATGTCCTGAATTCAAATTTGCCTATATCGTGCAGCAAGGCCCCGACAATTAGGGCGTCTCTCGATACCATCAGCCTTCTCCTGTACAAAATCTCGTAGTGTTCCAGTCCAAAACCCGCCCCTTAGCCCATGTGCAGGGCCAATCCGACCTTATAAAAGCGATCTGCATCGCTCATTGACCCAATCCTACCAGCTCCACTCGCCAAACGCTACGCCCAATCCGGCGAGTTTCTCCTGCATCCGTTCCAAGTCGCCCCGGTTGGGAATCCCGATGATGCGAATATCGTCGCCCGCGGCGACGACCTGCAATCCATTCGTTTGCCCGGACGCATCGGCATACCTGTCCCTGCCAAGGGGCGATAGCAGGTGAATGGTCTGATTGCCCGAACCGCGAAGCCATTGGGGGGCCAGTTTCTCGACGTAAGGCTCGGCGATTACCGCGTCGAGGTGCTGTAGGATGTCGCCGTGCCGTTGGCTGAGGTGCTTCCACGGGAAGCCGCTGTAGCACAGGATGTCGATGTCTTGGCAAAAATCCACGCTGCTCCTCAGCGCCGCCACGAGTCGATGTAGTGCTTCGGGCTGCTCGAACGGTTCGCCGCCGGTTATGGTCACGCCGTCCACTTCATCCAGTGGCAGGTGTTGAATCCAAGCTAATAGGTCGGTCAACGCGACCGATTTACCTCCGTCGGCATTCCAGGTGTGCTTCGCACAGCATCCGGGGCAACCGATTGAGCAGCCTTGAAACCAGATGCCGATCCTAGCGCCGTAACCAAGGACAGTGACGGGCCATTGCAGAGAGTCAATCCGCAGCGTCGTGTCTGGCGCGGATTTCATAGGCACCATCCTGTTCATTGAAGTGGAAACCTTGGATTACGACGCGACCTTGCCGGAGGTTCTCATCGAATATGTGCCGGGCGAGCGGGTTGACGAGTACCGCTTCGAGCTTTGAGCCGATGCCGCGGCCCCCGTTTTCTAGCACGTCTTCTCCGGTGCAGTATTGGGTCAACTGCCCTCGCGCCTCGTCTGTCAACTCCAAGGTCAACGACGTATCTTCCAAGCAGGTCTTGACGACGTTCTCGATCATACCGTCCAAGATGGCCTTGGCGACCTCGTCGGTGATGTAATTGAAGACTACGACGTTTTCCCCGAGCCGGTTGTGCAACTCCGGTCTTTGCAGTTCCAAGTGGAAGTGATTCTTCACGCCGTCCAGTATCTTGCGTTCGTACGCATCAGGATCCGCTATCTGGTCTTCTCGATTTACCAGCCGCTCGACAATGCCAGTGCGTTCGTCCTTGCGCACGATGCCCACGTTGGACGTGAAGATGATCAGGGACTCGGAGAAATAGACTGTTTCGCCACGGCCATCGGTGAGGCGGCCGTCGTCCAGTACTTGGAGGAATTTGTCCAAGATCCTTGGGTGGGCCTTCTCGATTTCATCGAACAGCAGCACCCGGAAGGGGTTTTCTCGCATGGCGTTGGTCAGTTCGCCGCCTTGGTCGAAGCCTACGTAACCAGGAGGGGCACCAATAAGGCGGTCGCCGCTGTGCTCGCCTTTGAATTCGCTCATGTCAAAGCGCAGACAGGCGTCCGGGTCGCCGAATACGATGCGTGCGATGGTTTTGGCCATCTCGGTTTTGCCGACACCAGTGGGACCAGCAAAGAACAACACGCCACGAGGGCGGCTGCCGGCCGATGATGCCTGTGCGCCAGTCAAGCCGATGGACGTGCGCTTCAGGATGTCCAAGACGCGCATTTTCGCGCGGTTTTGGCCCTTGACGTATCGGTCAATCTCGGTTGCTCCCTCGGCAATCCTCGTGCGCAGAGCGTCCGTCCTCCACGGGTTTTCGTCGATGTCGACGTCGCCGACCCGGAACCGCTCCACGGCGTCGTCGGCTTGGCTCGCCTTTAATCCTTGGGCGCGGGCCAGCTTGGTTACGTTTTCCACTTCGACCAAGGTCATGCCATGAGTGAGTCCGCCCAAGGTGGTGGAGAATTCCTCTTCTCCGACGTCCCGGTTGCCCTCGTCTATATTGTCGTAACAGACTCGCGCCCAAGTGCGTCGCTCATCCGCGCTCGGCAGAGGAATCGGGATGGAGGCGATGCGTTGATTGTCCACCGTGAACCAGAACGGCAGGTCATTGGCGCGGTTGGCGAACCATACGATGGGGTTGAAACAGGCTGGTGTGCTGCGATCTGGTCTCGGCACTAGCCGACTTGCCGCGGCTGATTTTTCCGCGGCTACGAACAACTGCTCCGGCGTGCGGAGCGATGTATCGACCCTTGAGGCGTAGTCCACCACCATGGCCACGGGCGACTGTTTGGGATCTGGAGCGGCGACAGCGCGGAATATGTTTGCCAAATCCGCTTCGGATTTCCGGCCGTGTTTTGCAAGGCTGGAGTCCGCTAGCTGGATGGAGCGTCCTTCCGGGAAAGACGAAAGGCCGTCTATGGGATCCCAGACTAGGATGCCTTGGAAGCCACGGGGTTCGAGGATCGACCAAATGGCGTCGATAAGTGGGCAGGCGGCCAATCCTTCGCGGCCAACTAGGACGTGATCCCGTATGTTCCCAGAGAGAACAAACTGCGAGCGAATCGACAGTGCTGCGTCGATGTCGCGCAGCCATTTAGGTTGTTTTGCCATCACGTATTCCTTCTATCTAGGGATCGCTGCCGTAGTTCTGGACGCTCGCGGTTGAAGTGATCGCCGAGGGACGGGCTTGCTTCGAGTACATCCTCAATGGAGACGTAATCGACCTGCCGCTGGCCTTGGGTTGGGGAAAACCGTACATCCACTCCCTTGTCCTTGAGTTCCCCTCTGAAACGACCGATTCCCTGAGCATTACACCAATAAGCATCCGCCTCTTTATCTTGTTTCTGTTGTTCGGATGTACTGGTGCTAGAGGCCGTTCCCTGTTCCACAAGTCGAACGACATTCGAGCGCACCTGTTCGTTAGCTGGGTCCATAGTCAGTCGAACCGCGTGGTCGGGCTGTTGGGGATTGCAGGCGATGATCTGGCCGTCTTTGGTGTATGCGGATTCATCGACTCCACTGACGACGTATCCCATTTCCTCCAGAGATTGCGCCATCAGGGCGGCTACGCGGTCCGTTTGCAGATGTTGCTGCTCTTCTTGGCGACGGACCTTTTCCGCTGCGCTGCGCTTCAATTCAGCGGAGACGGCTGCCTTCAGATGAGCCTCCGCAATCTGCGCTTCGGAGTGGGACTCTGCGGATAGCACGGACTTCAGGGTCTGGCGCAGCTCGTCCGAGATGTGGGCAACTTGGCCATCGATCTCTGCCATCAGTTTCCGGGCGCGCTCAAAGACGGTGCGGCGAAGTTCCTTGTCTTGGCCTTGTCGGCCGAAAAGCTGCTCGTTGTTGGTCGCGCCGATGATGTTGCCGGCGGTGCGCGAGGTTGCCGGTGCATAGGCGCTGTACCACGAGAGAACTTCGTCGCGGCCCTCGCCGACAGCCTGCTCACGGCGGAATTTCAGCATCGCTTCGTTCAATTTGCTTCGGTAACGGGCTACCGTGGCTTCGTTATCGGCGACAAACGCAAGTATGGCTCCGGCATCGGCTTCGTCAACGGGCGGAAGCTGCGGTGGGTTGGGGAGTTCGATCCCGTTGAAATTTCTGACATAATCAGCCGCCCGGGCGTTGAGTGCCGCGAGATCGTCCCTCAACCTCTTCAACTGCGCTTTTGCGCTTGCCAAAGCCTGCCGTTCGCGTTCGAGTCGCGCCTCGTTGCGTTGCCGCTCGCGTTCTTGTTGTCTATCTCGACGAGCTTGATCCAACTTCTGGAGGGCGCGAAACAACACGTTGGGTCTCTGGACGGTGATCTTGCCACACTTTTCGCCGCTCACTTCGCTGCCTCCTTAATCATCAAACGTCAACGTGGCCCGTAGATTGCGACCGAACGAGATTTGTACGCTTCTGGTCGGCTCAATTTCCACCGGGCGGAGTGGTTCGATTCGCCTTCCTTCTATATAGGTGCCATTCGTCGAACCGAGGTCCACGATCTCTACACTCTGTCCACGCACGCAGAGCCATGCGTGTTTACGGGAAACGGTCGGAGTCGGCACATTTACAATATGTGGGGACGCGACGGATGCTGCGTCACCCCGAGCCACCAGAATGCCCTCGGCCACGGGGATGCGCCGCCCGTCGGTCAAGAGAAGGCTACAGGATATGGGCCTAGGCCTAGGCTCTGGTTCGGGCCTGGGCTCTGGTTCGGGCCTAGGCAATACGCCGCCGCACAGAAAGCAGGTTGTCGGATCGTCTGACGTCGGGCCGCCGGAGCCCTCGCAGGTACAAGGTTCTCGTGGCGGAGGTTGGACTTCATCGGGATTACTAGGGGCTGGCCCCGGGTCTGTTTCGTCGGCCTCTTCACACAACCACGTACTTGTGTGAAGCGACTCATCGCAAGACTCGCATCGGGGCAGGTCGCCTTCATCGGGAACCTCGTTCTCGTTGCCACACGCGTTGCACCTGATCCTACGCATTTCTGTCTCCACCGTCTGGTGCTGGCGTATCGTCCCGTGGCGTCGTGCCTTCAATGGGATCCCGACTAGCTTCTTCTCTGGGCGGATTGACCCCTAGCTCCGCATCGAGCCGCCTCGCCGGCGTTGACTCGTCCTCCATAACTGCAGCAATTATGTCCGTCACTTCGTCAGGCACCTGCTCTAGCACCTGTTGGCTCTCCTCGTTATTCTGCATCCGCTGGAGGTATAAATTTGCCCAAGAGACGATTTTCTGATTGTTGATTTGGGTGCGCGCTTCGATGTAATAGTGGTACTCTGTCTTGCCTAGAGTCCACTTCAAAATCAGCGGTACAATTTCGAGCGCGAGAAAAAAGAAAAAGAGAAAATACGAGATGAGCTGGTAACTCCATCCCACCTCCTCACCGATCCTGTCCAGTGCTTCCATCTTATACAAGAAGTCGTAGGCTGCATCGCGCCGAGCTTTCATCTCGGCCTCGAGCTTGTTGATTTCCTCCAGTATCGATGCTGGAAGTGCTCCTGTCGTCGCCAAGCCTTCGAGACGTTCGACCAATCCGAGCCGCTCCTCCATCATCTCTTTTTTCTGCGCCAACAGAGCTTGGCACTTCGGCCCACAGTTGACGATATTTCCTTCCCGCTTTATCTCCTCGTCCAAAACCTTGATATCGTTGTCGATTGCGTCGATCTGGGAGCGGATTCCCTCTCGCTGTTCCCAGCGTTCCTTGTCGACGGTCGATCGCAAATTTTCGATGCGCTCGATCTTGGACGCGTGTTCTTCCTCTAACATCTGGTCAATCTCGTTGACGATGCGGCCTTCAAAGAACAACAGCTTGACGGGATACGAAACGGCGGTGGCGATCAGCAATGCGAAGAGGAGCCGTATCATTTGTGCCCATGCACTGGTGCTGGTAGCTCCGACGATCTCTCGATCGATGATCAAAATTCCGAAGGCGTAAACGAGGGCCAGTGCTATGGAAATTGGCCAAGCCAAGCTGGCGTCTGGAGGGACGACCGCCGTCTTCAGGGTGTAGAGCGACGAAGCAAATGCAAGAGCGGTCGTGAACATCACCATCATGCCCAAGGAGGCAAGGGTGTTGCGGGCCGTCGTCGGACATAGCGACAAAACATAGTAGTCGGTCTTCGACAGCCACAGCAGGACATTGAGCAATGGCCTGATATGCAGTCGGCGCTTTACCTCGTCAATGGAGAGGTGGTGCGGTGCCCGATGAGGTGTGCTGGTGCTGTTATTCATAAAAATTCTCTTTTTTTATTGCTGACGTGGTGGCCGCCGAAATATACGGCGAAACGCCCGGCAGAAACTATTCAGTCTCGTTTCCTGAGTATAAGGTGCGAATGTGGGCCAGTCTATGTTTGAAGCAGCGCAATAGCGCCGAGCATATTCGCGCTGTTGGGAGGTAACTCCAATGCTGCCGGTTGGACCTATTGCACGCCGGAGAACGCCTGCTCTTTGGAGCGGCTGCTGACCGGCCCTGCGCAAGATGTCCGATCGGCCGGTGCGCAGTCTCTGCCCCGCACCGGCTACTATACGCTGCGACATCTGGATTGAGCTGCTCGACGGAATGCGGCGCAGGGGGGTCAGGCGTGGAATGATGTGCTGTACGAGACGACGCACGGGTGTCGGATATTTTCTGCCCATGACGATGAGTATGGGTTGGCTCCGGCGTTCCCAAAAATTGAGACCCGAACCGGCTAGGTAAACTTGGGCGTTTCGTTCGATGACCAACAACATTCGACCGTCAGTGCGCACCGGTGCCTGAAAGCGCGGAATCGGCAAAATTGCTGATGGGTTGGCGACGACGAGACGGGTATTCGGCCCCGCTCCCCGCCAAGAGATCATTGCTAGGTACAGTTCGTCTTCCTCGTCCTCGCTGACGGGCTTTTGTCCAGCCTTGATGGTCAGCCGCACGATGCGCATCTCAAGCCGCGAGTTATCTTGGGGCTGCTGGGCTCCTTCGCGCTGGCGGCGCAGTCGTTGGGCACACCAGCGAAAACCACGGCGCAAAGCCTCAGCGATATGGTCGGCAATGGATGGCACCCTTCCCGGCGGATAGGTTTCGCCGGCCGCCACATTGTCAATGCGCGCTTCCGGCCGCACGGCTAGCGAGCCTAACAAGTGACGTTGAGAGACGGGCAACACGATGTCTTCCCACAGCCCCGTTGCATCCACATTGCCCAATCTGTCAATGTGGGAGATGTTGACATGCTCAAGCAGGGATGCCTTCTGTAGTGACCGCAAGACAAAGAGCTGGGCTTGGTTGATCCTTGCGGGGTCCGTTCCGAAAGCTAAGAACCAGTCCGCACGGCGCATGATGAGCAGCGGATCGAAGAGTTCCTGTAGTTGCGCCCGAGGATCAACGGGAGAGCAGGCGATCAAGGTGGCGTGAATCCAGCAGTCGTCGTCGCTTGGCATGGAGGACGGCCCGCTGGCGTTGGCGATGGTTTGCCATGCTTCGCGGTATTCCTCTCGCGCCTGATTTATCGCTTCGACGAGTTTGGCGACATCGGGGTACTTGGGGTTAGATACGAAGTAATGGTGGCCGTGTTTGAGGAACGCCAACAGACACGCCCTTGAAGGATCGTCGCCACTGTTGGCACGGGTAGCCAAGCTGGTGAAATTGGCCGCCGAAACCTCCTCCCGCTGCCAGAATGGCGGCATGCGTTCGCCAGGGTAATAGGTGCCGCAAAAATCCAGCAAAGCCGCGTCAGCGTCCATGCCCCGGAGCCTTTCGACGTGATTCGCCGCAGTGGGGCTCAACTCGCGCAGCCAGCGGGCAAGCTCCTCCGATCGCAGGATTTCTGTATTCCAAGAGCGCAACAGGGCTATTGCGACATTCTCTACGGTATAGGCAGGCTCGCCAGCAATAAAAAAAGGATCATCTGCCGCATTCTCCCTCAAGAGGCGCAAACCTTGTACGACAATATCCGGCTCCTTGCTAAGCCACTGCCGGACTTCGTCAGCACCCCATCGCTCATCGGGGACCCGGCGCAACAGACCGCCCATCAGCGCCCGGCAGGCTTCGTCCTCAACTTGCGAGATGTACTCCGAGGGCTGCCACTCTTGGTTGACGAGGAGGTCGGTTACTTGATCGTCAGGCAAATCTCCAAAGGGATGCCGGCCCAGCAGACTGGTAAGCAGCAACATGCCCATAGACCAATAATCCATGGAAATGTCTGGAGGAGTATTGGATCGCAGGACTTCTGGGGCGGCGTATCCCGCGGTGTGGGCCCCCGGAACACTTGGAAAGCCGCTGCTGTCCAGCAGGATCGCGGAATCGAAATCCGCCAGCCTAAATTCCCAATCGGCTTCCCCGCTCCCACGGCGTACGACGAGCACATTCGAGGGCTTGATGTCGCCGTGAATGATTCGGCAGCTATCTCTCTCGTCGTGCATTTGCCTGCAGGCCGTCGCCAAGTCCCTGATAAGCGGGCGAACCGCCTCGCGGGGCAGCGGAGTACCGTCTGTGAGGCAGGAATACAGCGAGCCTTCCGGGCGGTAATCGGTCACGGTGAAGTATTGTCCGTCTGCGGTTCTGCCCGTTTGAACCGGGGTATTCAGACGATTACCCGCTGTTTGAGACCGGATCTGCAGTTGTTGGTGAAACCTGTCGTCGGCCAGCGAGCTTCGATCAAGCAGCTTGAGAACGTACTGTTCCCCAGTGGCAACGGATTCAACGAGCCTTACGGCATTTGCGGCATCGAGCGATTCGACGAACCGGTATTCGCCGGCTAAGTCTTCCGGAACCATTGTTCTCCTGTCATCAGTAGCGGTACTTAGGCGGCTCCTTGTTCTACTGCGGGCCTAGACACTAGAGCCACCCATTACCATCACTCCAAGGGAATGCGAGCGGGATTCCCCGGCACGGTCATCTTCCGGGCCACCCGGAATCCAATGTAGTTGTGGCGCTCTGTCGGAAAAGTCGTACTGCGCGCGGCGGAGCTAAATTCAGACCGACTGTGATTGCTCCACCGGGAGAACGAGCCCCCACGAGTAATGCGCAGGCGGCAGTCGCCCTGCTGCCAGGCGCGCCCGTCATCCGGAGCCCCCTCGTAGTTCTCGTTCCAGCAGTCGGCGGTCCACTCTTGGACGTTGCCGATCATGTCGTACAGACCAAAGGGGTTGGGGGGAAACGACCCGACGGGCATGGTCGTCTCTTTTTTATAACAGGTGAAGGCACTGTCGCTCACGTTCGCATAGGCACAGATGGCATTGAGCTCCCTCCCCCCCTTGTAATTCCCCCAGTAATTGTCCGTGGTGGTTCCGGCTCGGACCGCGTATTCCCACTCGGCCTCGCTGAGCAGACGGTATGATTTGCCGGTCTTTTGGCTGAGCCAATTGAGATAGTCGTGGGCGTTGTCCCAATTCACATTGATCACCGGGCGGTTGCCTCGGCCCCACTTTTCGTCTTCTGGCTGATAGCCGTTGCAGCCGCCTTCGGCCACGCAGGCGTCCCACTCGGCGAAGGTCACCTCGTAGCGACCCACGGCAAAGGGCTCTGCAATCATCACTGGATGGTAGGGCTGCTGATTATCGACTGCATACCGAGTGGGGAGGGAACCCATCAGGAATAAACCGGCGGGCAGGACGACCATCTCTGGGCAACGCGGACAGTCGCGAAAGACGTCGCCGACGGACTTGAACCGCCCTCTTGCGAGACCTTGGGCTGGGCCTCTGTGGAAAGCGTCGCGACTCGCCGGGAGAATTCTGCTCATTACAACGGGTGCCGACCGCGCCACTCGGAACCCAACGAAGTCCTTTCTCTCACTGGACGAGGCCCAAAGACGTGAGGCGGAATCATGTGAATCGTCTTTTCTGTGGTATGAGCCTCCACGAGTGACTCGCCGGGTGCAATCCCCCTGCTGCCAGGTGCGCCCGTCGGCCGGAGCTTTGTAGTAGGTGTCATTCCAGCAGTCGGCGGTCCACTCTTGGACGTTGCCGATCATGTCGTATAAGCCGAAGGGGTTGAGGCGAAAGGACCCGACGGGCACCGTCATATCCTCTTCACCCTCGGCACAGGCAAACCGCTGGCCGCTCACCTTCGCATAGGTGCAGATTTCGCTGCTTGCCGAAATACCATCCCCCCAGTAATTATCCGTGGTAGTTCCGGCCCGAACCGCGTATTCCCACTCGGCCTCGCTCAGCAGACGATACGATTCGCCGGTCTTGCGGTCGAGCCAGTAGAGATAGTCTTGGGCGTCCTCCCAGCTCACGTTGATTACTGGGCGGTTGCCCCGGCCCCAGTTGTTGTCTTCAGGCTCGTAGCCGTTGCAGCCGCCTTCGGCCACGCAAGCGTCCCACTCGGCGAAGGTCACTTCATAGCGACCCACGGCAAGGGGCTCGGCAATCGTCACTGGGTGGTGGTACTCCGAACCCATATCCTCGTGACCCATCATAAAGATGCCAGCTGGCAGGACGACCATCTCTGGGCAACTTGGACAGTCGCGAAAGATCTCGCCTGTGGACATGAACTGCCGACCGCCTTGGAAACCGTAGGTCGGCTGCGCCCACGCGGTCTCCGTTGCCTGCATGTTGTCGAGCAACGCGCTCAGCAGCAGGATGGTACCCCAAGTAAAAACGCAAAGTTTTCTCGACATGAACTTCCTCCGTTTTCCAGTAGCAATCGCACGACCTCTATTCGTCGGCCAAGTCTTCTGGAACCATCGTCTTCCTGTCATCGTAGCAGTTCTCGTAACTTTTAAAAGAGCGAACTTTCTGGATTCTCTTTCTTGATTGGCCAGACGACACAGATTCTGCAGGTCATCGCGATCAAAATGACTGGTCGGCTCCTTGCTCTACTAAAAAACTCTCTACCTCTATATGGCCTTGAATTTGGGCCTCATCCAAAGGCGTAAAGCTCAATTTACCACCACGGGCATTCATATCAGCCCCGTTTTCTACCAGCCATCGCACGATCTCGATATGGCCTTCCTCCGCGGCCTTATGCAACGGCGTAGTGCCCCATTTACTACGGGCGTTGACCTCGGCCCCGTTTTCTATCAGCCATCGCACGATCTCGATATGGCCTTTCTCCACGGCCTTATGCAGCGGCGTAGTGCCCCATTTACTACGGGCATTCATATCAGCCCCGTTTTCTACCAGCCATCGCACGATCTCAATATGTCCTCCACAGACGGCCCAATACAAAGTCGTCGAGTGGACCTCGGCTCCTTTTTCCATCAGCCATCGCACGATCTCGATATGCCCTCCATGAGCAGCTGCATTCAAATGAATCGTTTTGGCCTTGGCTCCTTTTTCTATCAGCCATCGCACGATCTCGATATGCCCTCTACGTGCGGCCCCCTGCAACGGCGTAGTGCCCCATTTACTACGGGCGTTGACCTCGGCCCCGTTTTCTATCAGCCATCGCACGATCTCGATATGCCCTCCACGCGCGGCCTTATGCAAAGGTGTCCTGTCGTCTTTATCGCGGGCGTTGACCTCGGCCCCGTTTTCCACCAGAGAACGTACTGCGTCAATATGTCCTTCCTTAGCGGCCTGATGCAAAGCCGTAGTGTCGTCTTTACTACGGGCGTTCATATCGGCCCCGCTTTCCACTATAGGCGGCTTCAGACAAAGGCATAGTGTTTACTTCACTACTACTAAGTACATTCATATTGGCCTCCTCTTCTATCAGAAATTGTACGATCTCTAAATGGCCTGTACGCGCGGCCCTAGACACTAGGGCCGCTATCATTCCAAGGGGACGAGAATCTGTGCCACGGTCATCTTCCGGGCCACCCGGAATCCAAGGTCATTGTGGCGCTCTGTCGGAAAAGTCGTACTGCGCGCGGCGGAGCTAAATTCAGACCGACTGTGATTGTTCCACCGGGAGAACGAGCCCCCACGAGTAATGCGCAGGCGGCAGTCGCCCTGCTGCCAGGCGCGCCCGTCATCCGGAGCCCCCTCGTAGTTCTCGTTCCAGCAGTCGGCGGTCAACTCTTGGACGTTGCCGATCATGTCGTACAGACCAAAGGGGTTGGGGCGAAACGACCCGACGGGCAGGGTCATCTCTTTGCCATCACAGTCGAAGACACTCTCGCTCACGTTTGCATAGGCACAGATGGCATTAGGTGCCCTCTCGTAATCCCCCCAGTAATTGTCCGTGGTGGTTCCGGCTCTAACCGCGTATTCCCACTCGGCCTCGCTGAGTAGACGGTATGATTTGCCGGTCTTTTGGCTGAGCCAGTAGAGATAGTCCTGCGTGTCCTCCCAGCTCACGTTGATCACTGGGCGACGGCCCCGGCCCCAGTCCTCGTCTTCGGGTTCATAGCAGTTGCAGCCGCCTTCGGCCACGCAAGCGTCCCACTCGTCGAAGGTCACCTCGTAGCGACCCACGGCAAAGGGCTCTGCAATCGTCACTGGATGGTAGGGCTGCTGCATATCGACTGCATACCGAGTGTTTGGGGGGGAACCCATCAGGAAGGAGCCGCCGGGCAAGACGACCATCTCCGGGCAAAGCGGACAGTCGCGAAAGATGTCGCCGACGTACCTGATTTGCTGCACTTGTGGGCCTAGTACTCCTTGCGGGGCTTGTTCCCTTGCCCGGCATTGCTCAACCAGTGAGCTTGGTGGGCTTGGTGGGCTTACCGGCAAAGGTTCGCAGGCGACTATTACGGCCATTATCGACAGGCAGGTAATGCCTAAGAAGACATACCTGATGATGGGCTGGTTCCGTTTCAGACACATGGTGCTTATTCTCCATCACTCCAAGGGAATGCGAGGGGGATTCCTCGACACCGTCATCTTCTAGCGATGTCATCACACCTTATTGTATGATACGCAAACGCAATTCGCGTGCCAAACCTTACAATTTCTTCAAAAGATCAAGGAAAACAACAGGTTATGAGATATGTTCTTGAAACAGGAGAGAGACGATAACATGTTCAATCGTGCAATTCTGCACGGCTGTTATGGCAATAGTTCGGACACCTTTTGCGATTTTCGGCCTAATTGGGCAAAGGGCGCTTTCCTAAGTTGTTAAAAAGCAGTGGATTATCTGATTGCCGCCAAAGCATAGCAGGCCACTGCGCAGAATTGCACGGTACACATGCGGTTCTGCACACTCTTTCCACACGACGTTTACGACTCTTTCAACCTATAATTTTTTATTTTTCGGCTCAGCTTGGACCGATTAAGACCAAGTATCTTTGCGGCTTGTGTAATATTGCTCTGCGTTTGCGCCAATGCTTCCTCAATCTTCTGCTTCTCAAACTGCGCCACTTGTTCGTCGAGCGTACCACTACCCATGTCTAAATCTGTCGATTCAATAATGCGCTTATCTAAGTCTTCCTTATGTACTCGAAATGCACCCGGTGGTGCGGCAATGACGATGCGCTGAACTTCATTCTCAAGCTCGCGCACATTGCCCGGCCAAGCATAGCGGCACATAGCGTCTATAGCTGAGGCATCAAAGCCCACAACATTGCATTTGTATTTTTCATTAAACTGTCCGCAAAACAGGTCGATTAACTCCGGTATATCTTCGCGTCGTTTTCGCAACGATGGCATGTCAACGGTCAAAACATTGAGGCGATACAACAGGTCTTCTCGGAAGGTTCCCTGCTTAACCATGGCCTCTAAGTCGCGATTGGTCGCCGCAACAATGCGTACATCAACCTCTGCTTCCTGTTCATCACTGCCAATCGCACGCGCTTTCTTTTCTTGTAATACGCGCAACAGCCCCGCCTGCCCGTCATGTGATAATTCGCCTATTTCATCAAGAAAAAGAGTTCCTCTATCGGCTGAGCGAATCGCACCCTTACGAGGTCCGGCTTGCCCAGTATAAGCACCTTTGGCTGCACCGAATAGTTCTACATCCAAGAGTCCACTTGGCAATGCACCGCAGTTAATCGGTATGAATGCTCTCTCTTTTCTCGTACTCTGCTCGTGAAGTGCTTTGGCTGCCCTTTCTTTACCCGTTCCCGTTTCGCCCAAGATCAATACGGTTGTATCATCTGCATCAGAAGCTTGACGAATTTGCTCTTTGGCTTTCCGCATAGCAGCACTGTTTCCGATCAATCCGCCGGCATTACCCGATGTTTCTCTCAATCGCTTGTTTTCTGCTCTTAGACGTGGAACATCTCTCACCTCTTCTTGTGTTTTCTGTAGAATTCGGTCATAGCTTTCATCGCCAAACACGGAGATATCTCTTACCGATACATAGGGTAACTCTGCCAACTCAATACGCACATCAGCAGTAGAAATGTGCTGCCCGTCTGATGTGGGGATTTGCTCTTCACGAACTGGTGGAAAGAAAAAATAGCGATTCATTTCAATCTCTGACGGTGTAACCAGCACATGATATAGGCGATCTTGGGGGCGACCAAAAAATTGAATAGCAGCACCGAGCAAGTACCCCATTGACTTACGTCCGCCTGCAAGCGAGCAGTGTAAAGCGACATCAGCACCTTGGGTCCAATCCTCAATCCAGCGGAAAAGTTGATCCCTGGCTAGGCGATTGTCATCAGAGGTGCGGATATCGTCTAAATAATTGCCCTCGGCGTCTTTGAACACACGGATATGATCAGCGTCGAATTTGACCTTGGGGTTGATATCGTAGTCCACCAGCATCTTTTTGAAACGACCTTCGTCCAAAAGGCGTTTTTGACAGGTTTCTTTGCCCATGGTTGTCGTAATCACAAATACTTCATCAATGAGCACACGGCGCTGGACACGCAATGCCCAGAGAGTCTCTGTCATAACTTGCGGTGTGTTGCCGATCACAGCGATTAGTTTGTGCTGCATGTCTTCATCCTTCTCCTTTACAAAATCTCGTAGCGTCCCAGCCCAAAGCCCGTCCCCTTACCCACGTGCAGATCCGCGCCCAGCCGCAAAAGCGGCATAAAGGGTTGCCACTCGCCGGCAAACTCCACTTCGCCGACTAAGCCGCCCAACTTCATTCTCTGTTCCTGCCGCTGCGAATACCGCTCCCAGTCGTGCCAGCGCAGCGTCGTATCTACCGCAGATATCCCCGCTGCCCAATCAATCCACTGCCGGTAGTTCAAGTCCAGTTCGGCCCCGCAGTGAAAGCGGGCCAGATCCGAAGCGCGCCGCAACAAGGCCCGCACCAATAGGGAAAAGTCGAGCTGGCGAGTATAGCGCCCCTCGTTTTTGAGCCGTAGCGGCGTGTGCAGCCGTAGCCGCAATTGCGTTCCAACAGCCTCGGTGTCAGGTACACCAACGCCGATTGGATAGTCCTGCTCCAGTTGCCCAGTACCAGTCTGATAGATGCACCTATCGTCGCTAGGCTCAGGACCGAGGGCAATAACGCGCTGCAAAGCGGTTTTGCCACGTCCGGCCCCTAATCCTCGCTGCCCCATTTCCTCAAAGGCGTAGATGAAGTAGGGTAGATAGTCCAAGGCGCGCCCCACCAAAACCAGTCCGACCCGCAACTCGGCTCCCGGCTCGTAGATTTCCTGTGTCTCTTCAGGCGGTTCAAGCACAAAAGGATGCGGCGCAAAGGTATATCCACGGCTGTCCTTCGCTCCCTCACCACTGGACGGAGTCTCGAAGACGTAGTAATACACGCACCGGTCGCTGATCAGACAGGTTGAGCAGTCCAGATCCCGCTTGACACAGACTAGCTGTTTGAAGGTATGACCAAACGCTCCCCTAAAGGTGGATCCCTTGTAGGGCGGCAACCGCAACTGGCTAGCTGCGGTCATTTCTAGGCGGAAGCGGGCATAGCGGATTTTGCGCAGTTCGTTCAGCATATCTACCTCGTCTGTCAGGCGCGTTCTACCTCAAGCGCTGCTAGGTTGCGGGTGTCCTTGCTGAACTCGACGCCGATCAGGTAAATCGGCTGGCCCAAGGCGCGGTACGTATCCGCATAGCGCCGCTCCTGCAACTGCGCCAGCGCCGCACCTGCAGAAGCCATTTCGACCACCTTGAACTCGAACAGATAGACGGTATCGTTGAATAGAACCGCCATGTCCAGCCGGCCGTGGCTGCTGCTGTCCTCTACCGCGATGTCCAATCCCAACCCCGCGAAATAAGAGTAGAACACGCTGACGTAGTAGCCTTCGTAATTAGCGATGTCGTTGTTGGAGTACCACTCGTAGGGAATGCTGGCGAAGAAAGCGTGGAATAGTGTCTCCAGCTCGGCGAAGTCGTTAGCTTCCAGCAGCCGGTAGAGTTGCACGCTGTTGGCCATCTGCCGCGTCGAATCGCGCACGAGGTAGCGCAGCAAGCTGCGATTCAGGCTCTGTCGCACCTCTCGGTTGGGATAGCCCAAGCGATAGACGGGCTCGCCGCCAAAGTCTTCCTCGTCCGTTATCGTCAGGTAGCCAGTCTGGAACAGCAGGGCCTCGGTTGCGATGTGATCAACATCAAAGGTCGATAGCAGTTCATCGCTGCCCTCCATCTCGCCGAGTGCTAGGGAACTGACGCGGCGCTTGAACAGCATTTCGATTAGGAACGTAGGCGTGCCAGTCTCAAACCAATAGGCACCAAACTTGCGCTTGTCGAACAGCAACAGGATATCGAAGGGGTTGTACACTTTCTCGTCGCCGAGCCAACGGTAGCCGTTGTACCAATCGCGGATCTGATCCCGGTCCAAGTCGGGAAGTTCCGGCGCAAACACGGTATCCAAGTCTGCGTCGGTGTAGCCGCAGATAGCCGAGTAACGTGCGTCTAGGGTGATGTCCTTCAGATTATTGAGGCCGGAAAACAAGCTGACTTTGGAGAACTTGCTCACCCCAGTAATGAATGTGAAGCGGACGTATGCGTCGCAGTCTTTGATGACCGCGTAGAGGCCGCGCAGAAAATCGCGGTTGGCGCGAGCTATGTCCGGCACTTCCAAGGCGTCCAGAATCGGCTTGTCGTATTCGTCGATCAGCACGGCCACCGGCCGCCCGGCTTGATCTTGCAGGGCCTCCAACAGGTGAGCGAATCGCTCCGGTCCGGTGGCGTAGTCCGACGCGACCCCAGTTCGACGTTCGACGGCGTCCAATTGCGCCATCAGGTTTGTCTCCACGTAACCGGGCTCCTTGAAGTTGCCACTGCCAAAGCTGAGCCGCAGGACCGGATAGTGAATCGACCAATCCCAGCGGTTGTGGATGTAAAGCCCCTCGAACAGTGGCTCGTTGCCCTCGAACAGCTCCTTGAGCGTGTCCAAGAACAGGCTCTTGCCGAAGCGCCGTGGGCGCGACAGGAAGTAGTGCGTACCTTCATCGAGCAGTCGGCGGATGTAAGCGGTTTTATCGACGTAGTAGTAGTCCTCTTCCCGAATTTTGCGGAAGGTCTGAATGCCGATGGGTAGTCTGCGTTTGTTCATGGACGCATTCTCCGCTGGGATTACCCTCCCAGCATCTGCGCTGCTTCTGCGAGCTGGGTTTGGGTGTAGGGAGATGCAAAGGCGCTGTCGGTCGGTTGGCCGTCTTCCATGAGCACGGTGGACGGGGGCGGCAGCTCCCAGTCGCCCAATTCTTCCCGCTGCACCAGTGCACCGCCGCGCTCCAACGCCGAATAAAAGGGCAGGAGAAACATCATCAGCTTCTCCAAAAGCTGCTCGCCCGTCTCCGGCGACTGGCCGGTCTCGAACATTTCCTGAATGCCGAGTTGAAGCGCGTTCCAAGCGTTGTACATGAAATAGCCGGGCCGACCCGGAATCCGCCCCTCAGCATCGCCTCGATGGTCGCCGAAGATCCGCATGTAGGCGTTGCCGTCGGCACCCGAGCTCATGTGCAGCGCCCCGTAGTACGGGCGCGTCGGACTCTCGTGCTCGTAGGCGACCATCCCGCCGGGGACTCGCCAATTGGGGGTGTGGTACGCAGCGGCGCGCAGCCGACCCCGTCCCTTGGTGATCTCGTCGCGCAAAATCGAGTGGATGTACCAGACGCCGTGTAGGCCGTGAGAGTAGTAGTCGCTCATGGAGTTGTGCGCTACATAGCCCTTGATATCGGGCAGGTCCGCAGCCTTGGCGCGCAAGTCGCCCGCGCTCTCGGAAAACTCCCACGTCGAGGCGGTCAACAGCGCCGTACCGTGTTGGTCGGCCGTTTCCACCATCTCCCGTCCTTTGGCCATAGAGGTGGCAAAGGGACGATTGACAAAGGTCGGGATGCCCGCCTCCAGAAAGGGCCGCGCCAACAGGGGGTAGAGCGAAATCGCGTTGATGTCGTCGATGTACACCCCGTCGATTTGGCCGATCATGTCTCGAGGATCGGCGACCATGCGGACCTCGGGGTACTTTGCTGCGAAGCGCTGGCGCATCTCCGCGTCGAGGCACCAAGCGCAGGTCATTATCATGCCCGTCGTGCGGAGGGTGTCGGGCGGGGGATTCATCTTTTCGCCCCAGATATTGAGGGTGTGGCCGCCGGGGCCGGTGATCACTCCGACGCGGAGCAGGTCGCTGGGCGCGGTGCGTTGGAAGCGTTGTTGGGCCATGATTCCTCCGAGGAGATGAGGGTTTGCGTACGGCGAGCCTGAATGGTACTATATCCGCACTCTTTATCAAAATCCAAAGGATGCGGCCGTGAAAATTACCGCAACCAAAACCTACAAGTTCAGCGTCCCCACGGGCCAAGATACGGCCGCGTTGATTGCTAGTTCTTCCAAGACGTGGCTGTTCTTCAAGATTGAGACGGATGTCGGCCTCAGCGGCTGGGGCGAGGGGAGTGGCGAGTGGCTGGTGCCCTCGGTTGAGGCCACGCTCGCCGGGTGGGAAGAGTTGCTCTTGGACCGCGATCCGCTCCACTACCGCGCGCTAACCGAGGATATCCAAAACCGCTTGCCGTGGAAGGGCGGCCCGGTCTTCGGCACGGCCATCGCCGCTATTGACGCCGCGCTGCACGACTTAGCGGGCAAGGCTTGGGGCGTGCCGGTGCACACTCTGCTGGGCGGCAAGCGACGCGACAAAATTCGCGTTTATAGCAACGGCGGCAGCTTTGCCGCGCCGGAGGAAGCTGCAGCGGGCGCGCGTCGGATCCAATGCGAGGGATTTGCCGGCGTCAAAGGCAATCCCTTGGAGGGCCGGACGTGGCCGATGGATGGCGCGGCCATCGACCACTCGGTCGCTTGCGTGGAAGCGATGCGGCGGGAAGTGGGCGCTGAGTTCGACATCCTCCTCGACGCCCACGGCAGTCCCACCCCGGAAATGAGCGTTGAATTCGCGCGGCGCACCGCGGCCTACCGCCCGCTGCTGCTCGAAGAGCCGGTCAAAACCGGCTCGGTGGAGGCTCTCTTGGAAGTGACGCGCAAAAGCCCCGTCCCCATCGCCACTGGCGAGAAGCTCTTTGCGTTAGGACAATTTCGCCCCCTAATCGCCGAGCGTGTCTGCGCTTATTTGCAGCCGGATCTCACCCACTGTTTTGGCATCGCGCATCTGCTCGAAATCGCCCGCGCCGCCGAAGCCGAACAGATGCTGATGGCTCCGCACAACGCCGGTGGCCCGCTCTGCACGGCGGCGACCCTGCAAGCCGATGCACTGATGGGCAATTTCCTCATCCAGGAGACCAACCACTTTTGGCTTTCGATGTACGACCGCTATGTCGAGCACGATTGGCGCGTTGAGAATGGCCATATTGCGCTGTCCGACGCGCCCGGCCTCGGCGTTGAGGTCAAAGAAGCCGATATAGCCGCGCTGCCCTACGAGCCGATGGCCTATCGCCAGTACCGGCACGCCGATGGCTCGTGGAAGGGGTGGTAACTTGCGTGGTGTGGCTCTCCTCCAACCGAAGAAGGTCGGGTAATGACTGAATTGCTCTACTTCGCCTACGGATCCAACTTGCTCCGAAGCCAGATGCAGGCCCGCTGCCCGGGTGCCCGCGTCCACTCTGTGGTGCGCTTGGAAGGTTACGAGCTGTGCTTTCCGATGATCTCCTTTACGCGCAGCGGCATGGGCGTGGCCAGCATCCGGCCCAACGAAGACGCGTACGTCGAAGGCGTTGTCTATGCAATGACCGAGGACGACTTCAGACGCCTCGACCACTACGAAAGCGAGGGCACCAAGTACCGGCGGGATACGATAACCATACCTAAGTTAGGCGAAGTTTGGACGTATTTTCCCCGCCTCGACGCCGGACACCACTACCCGCCCTCGGAGGAATATCTCAACGCCGTTATTCAGGGCGCGATTGAGCACGGGCTTTCCGACCAGTACATCGCTATCTTACACGCTTTTTGGGACAAAGAAGAGGAGTGATTCAATGGCCCAGCAAACCATGACCAATGTTGAACCTTTTGTCGATTCCACCCCCCTGCTCGACGCGCCCGATGCCTTGCGCGCGCGCGCGGCTGAGCAGGGCTATTTGTTCTTTCGCTCGCTGCTGGATTCAGAGTCGGTGCTCGATCTGCGCCGCCAGATCCTCGAAGTTTGTCAGCAGCACGGCTGGCTCGACGACGACGCGCCCCTGATGGATGGAATCGCGCGCGACGGGGAGCTTTTCATCGAAGGGAACGCGCCCGAGTGGATCGCCTTTTATATCGACGTCCAGCGGTTGCGCGCCTTCAACGCCTTGGCTTTGCACCCGGCGATCATGGCGATGTTTGCCACGCTCTTCGGCGAGGAGGCTTTGCCTCACAGCCGCAATATCTGCCGAGTAATTTTTCCCAATGCCCTGACGCACACCACTCCGCCGCATCAGGACAATTTCTACATCGGCGGCACCGACGAGACGTGGACCGCGTGGATCCCGGCTGGCGACTGTCCGGCTACGCTGGGTAGCTTGGCGGTGGCACCGGGCAGCCACAAGCTGGGCAAGCTAGACGTACATCAGGCGACCGGCGCGGGCGGCCACGCCATCGCGCTGCCCGAGGATACGCTGTGGGCAGGTGGCGATTTTGTCGTCGGCGACGTGCTGATATGCCACAGCCTCACCGCGCATCAGGGCCAAGACAACCAAAGCGGCGACCGCCTGCGCATTTCGCTCGACTATCGCTACCAGCCCATGAGCCATCCGGTGCGCGCAGACTCGCTGGAGCCGCACATGAACTTTACGGATTGGGAGGATCTTTACGCCCAGTGGGACGCGGACGACCCGCTCAAGTACTACTGGCGCGCATGGGATTTGCAGATCAATCCCCGCATTCGGTAGGTAGCTACACCGCTGCTTTTGCTTGGTTGTCGATGCCGACCGCGTCTGCTACCCCGGCAAATCCATCGCGCTCCAACAGGTGTGCTAGCCCCGCGTTGATTTGCCGCACGATGCCCGGTCCCCTGAAGACCAGCGCTGAGTATAGCTGCACCAGCGAAGCTCCGAGGCGGATTTTGCGGTATGCGTCTTGGGCCGATGAAATTCCCCCCACGCCGATGATCGCGTGCCGCTGGCGGTCGATGCGCCCGTACCAGAAGCGCACTGTTTCGTCGATTAGGGCCTGAACGGGCCGGCCGCACAAGGTTCCGGGCAGGGAGTCGAAGAGATGGGCCGGCGACCTAAGAGGATAGTTCGTTCCCGGCGGCAGGTTGAAGATGAAGCCCTTGACGAAAGCAAAAGGATCGACCGTCTCCAGCATCCAGTCTAGCCGCGCCGGGTCGGTGTGCGCCGTGAGTTTGAGAAAGATTGGGGGCAGGTCGTCGATGGCCGCGCATTCCCGCAGCAAGTCGCGCAGGTGATCCCCGCTGGTGAAGGGACTGACGCCGCTGGTCGTGTTCGGACAGTTGAGGTTGAACGCAATGTAGTCGGCTCGCCCGACAAAGGGCGCTAGGGCCGCGGCTAGCTCTGCTACGACTGCATCTGGCTCGATGGCCTGCCCGGTATTGGTTTCGACTAGGTTGATTCCCAAGGGCACGGCGATAGGTCGCTGGGATACGCGATTTGCTACGACCGAAGCTCCGTCATTGGGCACCCCGTAGTTGACCACAATGGCTTCGTCCAACGGCAGGCGGAACAAGCGAGGTCGCGGATTCCCAACCGAAGGATGCGCCGATACCGATCCCACCTCCACGAACCCAAAGCCCATGGCCGCAAGCGCTTGGATCACCCGGCCGTTTTTGTCGAACCCCGCTGCCATGCCCAGCGGATTGGCAAAGTGCAAGCCGCCTACTTGAGTCGTCAATCGTGCATCTGTGAAGGCAAAGAGACTGGAAAGCAGATGGCGGCCAAGCGCGGAAGAACCGACTTGCTCCCCAAGCGCGAGGGTCTGCTCGTGGATGCGCTCTGGATCACAGCGGAACAGGAGAGGGCGGACGAAGCGTTGGTAGGCGTTCATCATTCTATAAGTACATATTTGCAGAGGCGGATTGCAAACGCCATCGGTGTCAACGAATTCGTTTTCTAGTGCATCTGTAGGGGCGTCCCTTGTGGACGCCCTTTGCGGCTAGGGCAACCACGAGGGTTGCCCCTACATGTGTGTCAATTCTGGTCGTAAAGTACGGAAGGAAAATTAATTGGTACAAATGGTTGCAAACGTCCGTCTATGTCAACGCGACTTAACCTTTCTCAGGAGTTTATCTCATGCCGCTCGAATTAATTGCCGATCGCCCCGGCCACGCAGTCCTCAGCTCGTACCAAGAACCGCCCTTAGCCCCAGACGAAATCCGCGTCCAAAGCCTCTTCAGCTCGGTCAAGCACGGCACGGAACTGCGCGGTTTCCGCGCCGACACGCCCGATGCGTCTGACCGCTGGGACGGCGAACTCCGTTTGCACCGCCGCGGCGAATCCGCGTCCAGTGGCTTCCCCCGCCGCCTCGGCAACATGTGCTTGGGCGCGGTCGTCGAAGTGGGTGCCGAGGTCACCGCGCTGCGCGAGGGCGACCGGGTCTTCGCGCATTTGCCCATCCGCGAGACGCACACCATCGCGGCGGCGCGCGTGCAAAAGGCCCCAGACGGAATTTCGCCGCAAGCCATCATGTATTGGGATCCGGCCGACTTTGCCGTGGGTGCGGTGCGCGATGGCGCGGTGCGCTTGGGGGATCGCGTCGCCGTCTTTGGACTCGGGGCCATTGGGCTGATGGTTGCGCAGGCTGCGCGGCTGTGCGGGGCGCGCTGGGTGGCGGTCGTTGATCCCATTGAGCGGCGGCGCGCCGCGGCCCTGCGACACAATGCCGACTTGGCGCTGGACCCGGTGGCCATGGACGCCGGCTTGGAGATCAAGCAGCACACCGACAAAATCGGCGCGGACATCGCCTTTGAGACGAGCGGTTCCTACCGCGCGTTTGAGGACGCCATGCGCGCGACTTGCTACGCCGGTACCTTGGTCTCGACTGCGTATTACCACGGCGAGCAGGGCTTGCGCTTGGCCGGCGAGTGGCACCGCAACCGCATTCAGGTCATCTCCAGCCGCGCCAACAGCGAGCCGTTGCCGCAGGCGAGTTGGAATTTCGCCCGCATCCGCGCGGAGTCGCTGGCTTTGTTGGTCGCAGGCCGTTTGCAAGCCGACGATCTTATTGACCCGATTGTGCCTTTTGCTGAAGCCGCTGACGCCTATCAAGAGATCGACCAGCATCCCGAGCGTTCGATCAAGCTCGGCATCGATCACGGTTAGCCGATGTTAATCAGCCGGTTGCCCGTCATGCCGGTGCAGGTGTCGATGAGAAGCCACAACCCGGCTGTGCCAAACGCGCCCAGCACTAGCCCCAAAAAGAACGGACGCAAGCGCGTGTAGAGCCGGGGACCGCCGTATTTGAGAATGAGCGCCTTGAGTAGCCAAGCAAAAAAAACCGACGGCCAGATTAGCTGCACGGGATGCGGCAGCCCGATGGCCAAGCCGATGGGATGGATGGGAAAGCCGACAAAGCGATTCTTGACAAAGGTCAACAGGCCCATCAAGAATGCACCGAGGCCGGCAAAGGACAAATGCCAAACGTGGGTGGGCTGCATGTTGTTGAGATTGTTGGTAATCCAGTTGCCGGTATAGGTCGTCATATAGCCGAATTGCCAACTGCTCAGGTTGATACCCCCATAGGTGTACGCGAGGTAGATGACCGCGGTGATTGAGCCGGCGAGGGTGACGACAATGGCCGCGGCAATAGCCCAGAATACGCGCCGATACTCTAGGCGCGTCACTTCCGCCAGCTTGAGGCTCGTAGCGGCCGAGGCCATGACGAAGGTGCGGATGTCGGCAGACCAAGGGAAGTTGAGCGCCAGCGCCGTCAGGCCCGGGGCACCCACCGACGACGACCCGAGCGTGTTGACGGTGAACACGGCCGGGGCCACTGGTGCGCGGCAATAGGCCAAGCCGGCCTGCGAGATGATGCGGGCCAAGCCGACGAAGATCACGAGGGCCGATAGCTGAAAGACAAAGGCGGTTGGCAGGTTCATGTTGGTGGAGTAGAGCGCGAACAGGCCGAGGGAAAAGCTCGCGATAAATCCAAAGACCGCGACGCGGTACGGGAGCAATTCCCCGCTGTCGTCGATGGAGTCGTCGCCGCGCAGGGCCTTGCGCCAGACTTGGCGCAAGTGCTGCCGCCCGCTCCACAAGCTGGACAGCACTAAAAAGAACAACGCACCGAGGGCGATGTGGGCGAGGCTGGGTGGGGAGGGCGAAGAATAGGGCTGCTCTGGGCCGATGTTCCACCCCGTCATGCGGAACAAGCCGATGGCCAGCATGTTGAGCAGGGCGAAGAACCACACGCCCATGGAGATGTCGAGATTGAGCAAGTAGGAGAGGCCGACGACCTCGAAGTGCGGGCGGAAGTTGACCCAGATCGAGCGGCGCAAAAAAGGCACCCAGAGATTGAGGTCGATCTGGGGGATGAAGTTGAAATAGCGGTGCAGGGCGTTGATGGAGCCGATGAGCGCGGGAATGGCAAAGCCGATCCAAGTTAGGTAATTGCGGTAAAAAGGCGCGATGGCTTGGTCCTTGGCGCGGGCGCTCATTTCTATGGGCAGAGTGGCCAGCGGGAAGTTGAGCCGCTCGCGCTCGACCCACTGTTTGCGCAGCACGACGAGCACGCACAGGGTGGTGAAGTACATGTTGACGACAAACAGGCTCCACGCCATCAGCGGCGTCGCCCAAGCCCCCCAAGGGATGCGTTCGCCTTGGGCGTTGCCTTCGAACAGCTTTTGGATGGCTGCACTGTCTTCCGGCACGAAGAGATGTGATATGTAGGGCTGGATGGTATTGGCCCAGTCGTTTTCCGGGGTGGCGTAGTAAAAGAACCCGCCGAGGAGCGGGATCAGGTTCATAGTCAGGCCCCAAGAGGGAATGGCGGCTCCCACGACCATCATTATGTACACGGTGGCCAGCTCGCCGGTGTGCAGGCTGGTGCCGGTGAGCAATTTGGCGAGTGGGTTAATGAGTAAGGTAAAAAGAAAAAACAAGAACAGGGCCGCGCCGGTCGAGTAGTCGGCGGCCATGGGCGAGCTGCGCATTACCAAGACGCCAAACGGTTCGCCTACGGCGATGGCGAGGCAGCCGATGGCTCCGATGGCAATGGCGCGGAGGGAGACGCGGCGCGGAGGTGCTGACAAAACTCAGAATTCTATGTTGACGAGGGGACTAGGCCCCGAAACGGAATTTATCGGCAAGGTCATCCGTCCAGTGGGTCCGCAAGGCAGGCTTGGACGATATTGAGCAATTCGCGCGGTTCGTAAACCGCCAATACGGCCGTTCTGAAATCGCTTTCGTTGCGCGTCACTAGGGCATCGACGTCGGCTTGGCGTGCCGCCTCGTGGAGAACAGCATCTTCAAAGTCGCGGAAGCCCTCTGCCACCAATGCCGCTTCTAACACCGCCCGGTTGACGGGAGCTACTTCAAAAAGACGAAGCAATTTGCGAATTTCCTGCCGTGCTTTCTGCCCACCGACGACTTTTGTGGCCAAGTAGTACACTGTGGTCAAAGTGGTAGCACCGAGACAGCCGACTATGACATTGCGCTCTATCAAAGAGAAAATCTGCGTTGCGTTTACTACATGTGGCGTCCGGCTCAGCAGCAAGTCGAGTACGACATTGGTATCGACCATCACTTTCACAGGTATTTTTCCTCGAGATATTCGCGGTATGTATCTTCATCGACCACAGCACCTTTCAAGGCACCGCGCAAAGAACGCGTGATTGGTGGTAGCGTCTCTGGCTGATCGTCCCGGTCCAGCAGCGAGAAATAGTCAGCCACCATTTGCGATACGGACTTGCCCCGCTTTTTGGCATGGGCCTTAGCGCGTTCGATCAATTGCTCCTCTAGGCGTAGCGTGAGCTTGGTTTGCATCCGTCGCCTCCATAGATGACGTATAATTTGGTAATTATCATACGTCATCGCAGCGAAATTGTCAAAGTATGTCTCAATCGCGCACCACTGCTATGGTGCGCTTAGCCGCCGTGCCGTCGGCTTCGAGGAGTAGGTGATAGATGCCGCTGGCTACGAGGTTGCCGGCGGCGTTGCGGCCGTCCCACAGCACGGCGTGGTCTGCTCGCGCCGCGCGCTCGCCTAAGTCTTGCTCCCAGACGAGCGCGCCGTTGGCAGCAAAGAGCGCGAGGCGGGTTTTGCTGCTGGGGAAGGCTAGGTCGAAGACCAGCCGAGTATGTGGATGTTGGCTGGGGCGGAATGGGTTGGGGTAGTTGGGTTTGAGCAGGGTGGCGAGGGCGGCTGGCTGGTCGGAATTGGTCAGATTGGGATCGAATTGCGCGGTAAAGAAGTGCTGGCGGGCTAGCCCCGTGTGCTCGGCCGAGGTGGCGACGAGGACGATTTCGTCGAACTGGTCCCAGCTCGTGATGCGGACCGTCGGCTCGGAGACGAGCTGCACGGAAACGCTGTCCGGGCCGACTAAGAGCAAGTGGCGACGCCACGCCCCTTGGCTTACGTCAAAAAACAGATCGACCCCGCCCGCCCGCAGTTGCGGTTCAAGGCGCAGATAAACGCTGCCGGTGGCATCGACTAGGCTGGTATCGCGGCCGATGGTCTCGGCGACGACGGCGATGTCGCGGGTGGGAACGAATGGGTATTTGTCTGCTTCGGCATAGTATTCGCCGCGGTAGCGGTTGTTGGTGAAATAGTTCCACACGGCAAATTCGCCCATAGTGACGCCTAGTCCTCCCGGCTCGACTTGGCGGATGACGTGGTCGAAGTGATCGAGATGGACGCTTTTGCGCTGGCCCAGTTCTTCCCAGATCAAGCGGTTGAGCTCGCGGCCGTAGCGCTGATCGAGGAAGAGAGAAAAGATCGCGGAGCCATAGGTGTGGAGGCTGCGAAAAACGCCGGAGTTGAGGGCGCGTTGGGGTTCGCTGAGGAAGTAGGTCAAGTACTGGAGATAATCGTCGATGTGCGGATAGGCTACTTCCTCCATCCAGGTCGAGGTTGACTCCTGCCACCAACTGGCGTCGAATCCCGCGTAGTAGCCAAATTGGATGGCGTGGTGAAACTCGTGGGCGATAGTTACCCGCAGGGCGTCTAGTCCGCGGGTCTGCTTGTAGTCCGGGTCGGTGAAGTTGTTGTCGATTTCGAGATAGCTAGAGGTGGTGATCGCGCCGGCTGCCTCAGGATGGGCGAACCCATAATAGCTACCGCCTATCTCGATAACGTACGCGTCGTATTCGTCTCCGCCGCCCAAGCCGTTGTCCGAAGGGGGCGGATTGTAGCCGAGTTGATCAATTTCGAGGACCCAAACGCTGTCGAGGACGGCCATAGTGAGGTCGATGTAGTCCGGGATGCCGTTGGCGTCGTCGTCTGTAGGCGCAACCGCGTGGCGCCCCTCGGTATCGTAGTGGACGCGAAAGCGCCCCGATGGCGAGAGGATATTGTGTTGGACGTTCGGCCGGCGCTGTGTCAGCTTGCCCAAGCGCGCTTGGAACTCGGGGCTCAGGTTTGGAGCCGCGCTCATGGCTTGGACTAGGTGTGGAGTCCCGCAAACCGCCAGTCCGCCGGACTCTCGGTAAATGGCCGGCAGTTGGTCGGGCGCGCGCACGCTGAGGACTTGGTAGATCAGGGCCGTCTCCAAGTCGAGTTCGCCGGCTTCATAGGCCGCTTCGATCCGAGTTTTGGCTTGAAGGGGTAGGGCGAAGAGGAGGAGGACGGCGAGGATTTTAGCGGTCATAAATAGCTCGAGGATGCGGTGAATGGTGACCCGAAAAAATAACAGTGCAGTGGGCCGAGGCCAAATTGCTTGGCCGTGCAGCCTGACCATTGCTCGGCTGCGGCTAAGTAAATACCTTTGCCCGGCGCAATGGTCGATCTTCATTTCTGAGTATTGTCGAAAACTCTAAGGGAGTATTGAAAGTGAGTCAGGAAGTACTAATGATCGTCGGGTTCGTGCTCGGCTCGTTTGGATTCGTGCTCGGCTCGTATTCGATCGTTGGCAACGATGCGATTCAGACTCTGGGGACCTTTCTCAGTTCCAATTCCCACCGTCCGTGGTGGGTGCTCTGGCTCTTTGCCGGCGGCATCATAACGGTGGTCCTCGTGTATGGGTGGGTGGCACATAGTGGGGATGTTTCTTATGGCAGGCTGGAGGCGATCCCGGTGCCGGACCACTTTAGCTGGGTTTACTGCGTCCCGCCCTTCGTCCTGCTCTTGCTGACCCGCTGGGGTGTCCCAGTCAGCACCACCTTCCTGACCCTGACGATCTTCGCGCCGAAGGCGCTGGAGAGTATGTTGCTCAAGTCGTTGCTGGGGTATGCGACAGCCTTCGTGGTCGCCATCGTCGTGTACAAGTTGGTCACCCGGAGCCTCGAGTCTCGTTTCAACCGGACGGAGGGGCTGATGAGTCCTTGGTGGGTTGTGGCTCAGTGGTGCTCGACTGGTTTTCTCTGGAGCCAGTGGCTGATACAGGACTTGGCCAATATCTACGTTTTCCTGCCGCGAGACCCGATCAGCCGGACGCCAGACCTAGCTGTTGGATGGTTCATAGTCAGCATCGCCGTTATACTGGGCTTGCTCGCCTTCATCTTTTACAATCACGGCGGTTCTATCCAGAAGGTAGTGCTGACGAAGACGAACACCACCGACATCCGCTCGGCGACGTTTGTGGACCTGATCTACGGCATCGTGCTGTTTGTGTTCAAGGAGCTGAGCCACATCCCGATGAGCACGACTTGGGTCTTCGTCGGTCTGTTAGCTGGACGCGAGATCGCCATCGCTTGGAACGAGAAGCACCGCAGCCGTCAGGAGGTGTCCCGGCTGGTGCTATCCGATTTGGCGAAGATCTTAGCTGGCCTCCTCGTCAGCGTCGCCCTCGCCTTGCTGTTGCCTAAGCTGATATAGCCTTCCTGCTGCAACTCGTCACTTACTTAGCTGCTTTTATGACTGTGACCGGTACGACGCGCCACAGGCAGGTCGCGGCAAAACCGGCGTCGGTCAGCGCGGCGAGTTCGTCTTCCACGGGAAAGTAGGTGTCTTCGTCGGACCATTCTGCGAAATGGCTATAGGCGCGTTCCTCGGCGATGCCGCAGGAGACGAGGTGGGACGCCCAGGTTTCGTATTCGGCTTGGCGAGTGGAGGGGTCGGCGGGCATGGTTGCATCCGCGTTGACGAATACGCCGCCTGGGGGCAACGCGGCGTGAATTGCGCTGAAGATCGTCTGTTTTTCGGCTAGGGTGGGAACGTGGTGCAGCGCGAGGGAGGCGACCACGGCGTCGCAAGCAGGTAGCGGGCCTTGGAATGCTCGCACGGTGTACTGCACTCGTGCAGCAAAGGGTGCGAGCCGCTCGCGGGCTTGGTCGAGCATTTCGGCGTCGGCGTCGATTAGTTCGACCGTGGCTCCCTCGCATCGCTGCAATACGGCTTGCGTCAACGCGCCTGTGCCAGCGCCGAGGTCGATTACTTTTTTCGGCTTGGTCTCGGCAATGGCATCTGCGGCTCGCGCCAGCATTTCCTCATAGGCGGGAATGAAAGCGCGGATGGTCTTATCGTACGCCTCGATTTCAAGGCGCAGATGGCGTCGGACGGAGTGGCTCATTGTCTTTTGTGCGGATTTTTTTCGTGATTTCCTAAAACTGGGGTTCTTTCGCCGTATCTTCCAGAGACTAGAGGGAGGACCTAAACCCGTCAAGGAAAATCAAGAACATGGAGATATCTGAGTGATTCGTACGCAGATTCGGTTGACCGATGAGCAGGTGCGACGCGTCAAGCGGCTCGCCGTCGAGCGGCAGGTGTCGATGGCGACAGTGATTCGCGAGGGGGTTGATCTCCTACTGAGATCGGCGGAGACAGCCGCGACCGATGACGAGCGCATTGAACGCGCAATCTCGGTGGTCGGCCAATTTCGATCCGGTGGCGGCGATGGAGCCACGCAGCATGACGCTCACCTGCAGGAGGCCTACCGCAGGTGAGCGTCTTCGTCGATACCGCTTGATTAGGGAGCGTCGTCCGTGGTGGAACCGGCGGCTCTCTTGATGTCGCCCCAGCTCTTGTCCTCGGTGACGTTCGGAGACGGGGAGCCGATCTTCGCGGCGCGCAGCGAATCACGCGCGGTAAGCGCGATGCGCAGCGAATCGAGGTTTACACTGCTGTCGCTGAAAAGCGTTGCGCCGCCGACCATCATTATAAAGTCTGAATCGGAGCTTACTGCTTCACTGCTTTCATCGCCGCTGATCACCACTTCCAGGACACCGTCACTGAACTCCTGGGGCATCTGATCGGCCTCCACGTTGACGATGACGACCTGCTCGCCATTCTCATCCACGGTTTCCGTGATCTCAACAAGCTCGTCGAACGCCTGCTGTTGGCTATCGGATAGGGGCTCGTCGTTGAAGGTCACCACGATTTGCAGCAGGCTGGTGGCAATGTTGGCGAGGGCTGCCCTCTGAGTGACGACACCTACTGTGAGGATCGCTAGCGCGGCGAGCACGGCAGCCAGTACGGACGGACGGAACCGTCTTCGGCGGTTCGACAGCAAGGTCCGGCTGGGGGTGATCTCCGGCGATCCATTGCTCGATGCGACGGGGGTGGAGGTCGCATCCTCGCGACGCGGATCGGCCAGACGAGCGGCGAGCTTGCGATTGGCCTCCAAGAGCAAATCCGCAGGAAAATTGGACTCGCGGATCGATTTACCCGCCGCGCACAGCAGGGAGAAATCGCCTTTGAGGTCGATGGCTTCGGGATGGGCCTGCAGGTACTCCTCTACTTCTCGCTTTTCGGCGTCGGACAGTTCGCCGTCGAGGTATTCGATGAGTTTGTGTTCAAACTGCTCAGTCGTAATCATCGGTTCATTTCCTTGGGGTTTGATGTCGTTGTGGATGGACAGTCGCAGGCGAGCCACGCGCGAATCTGTTTTGCGGCTTGGAATGCTGCGGCTCGCGCTGCTCCCGCAGAGCAATTTAGCAGTTGGGCGATCTGCTCGAAGGAATAGCCTTGGAAGTGGCGGAGGACGAAGACTTCTCTGCGGCGTTCGGGCAAATCCACCGCGAGATGGCGAATTTTTTCGACCATAAGACCATTTTCGACCACGTCGTCCGCCTCCCAGTTGTGAGGTTTCTCCGCCGATTCTGTCCAAGAGACGAACCGCGCACGCTGGCGGTTGAAGTCGAGGGCGGCATTGATCGCCGTGCGGCACAACCACGCCTTGGGGTGTTGCAGCGGCCCGCGCTGGCTCGTGGTCTCGTGGAACTTCACGAATACTTCTTGGTAGAGGTCGGCTGTCTCGTCGTGGTTTCCGTTGATCCGCCAGATCAGACTCATGACCAGCGGCCCGAATCTTTCAATCGCCTGTTCTGCGTGCATTGCATCTCCATGATGTCAGGTGTTGAACAATTCTCGTGTGCACACGCTTATAGAACGATGTCGAGGGCGTTTTGTTACTTCGGCGTTGGACGTCCCATCTGCTGATTCGTATTTTCGCCCTTCAACTGAAGACTATCCTAGGAGCAAAGATCAAGTATGCCAGAGCGTCGCCCCAATATTCTCTTCATCATCACAGACCAGCAATACGCCGGGGCCATGTCCTGTGCTGGCAATCCCGACGTGTACACCCCTAATATGGACAGCCTCGCCCAAGCAGGAGTGCGGTTTACCCGCGCCTATTGCACGCACCCCTTATGCGGCCCCCAGCGTGCCAGTTTTATGACCGGTCTTTTCCCTCATCAAAATGGCGCGACCAGCAACAACGCACCAATCAAGCCCGAATACAAAGGCCGAACGCTCGGCAACCTCCTCGCCGACGCGGGGTATGACTGCGCCCTGGCGGGAAAATGGCACGTCCCAGGCACCACGCCCGAAGAAAGCGGCCTCGAAGTCATCTGCGGCAGTCGCGACGACGAGGTGCCGCTGCGCTCCATCGAATTCATGCAGCGCGACCGCGACAATCCCTTCTTCCTCTTCGCGTCATTCCTCAATCCCCACGACATCTGCCAAGTCGCCCGCAATCAGCCTTTGCCGCAAGGCCCAGTGTCGGGACCGGCCACTGTGGAAGAATGCCCAAATCTGCCCGCAAACTTCGCCATCCCACCCTATGCACCCGACATCTTGCAGATGTTGCGGCAGGCCAACCGCCGCGTCTATCCCACCATCGAATACACGGAAGACGACTGGCGACGGCTCCGATTTTACTACTATCGTCTGTGCGAGAAAGTCGATGCTGAAATCGGCGTGCTGCTCAATGGCCTACGCGACCTCGGCCTTGAAGAAGAAACCTATATCGTCTTTACCTCAGATCACGGCGATGGGCACGGCGCGCACCAATGGAATCAAAAAACCAGCCTCTACGAGGAAGTCATCAACATTCCTTTTATCATCAGTCACAAAGGGGTTACGCGGGCTGGTGGCATTGACAACACTCATCTCGTTTCCCTCGGCCTCGACCTGCTGCCCACGCTGTGCGACGTTGGCGGTGCGAGTGTCCCCGATGGCCTCGAAGGGCTGAGCTTGCGACCACTTGCCGAGGGCGACGCGCCCGACAAGTGGCGCAGGGAACTCGTCGTTGAAACCATCATGGATATTGGCGCGGGGCCAGGCGGTGGCGGAGCTTCGCGCACTGTGCTCACCGACCGCTACAAATACAGCGCCTATCCCATGGGCCGCTACCGCGAGCAGCTCGTCGATTTGCAAACAGATCCGGGCGAAATGGTCAACCTCGCCGTCAACGCGCGCTTCAAGGATGAACTCGACGACCATCGCCGTCGCTTGCGAGCGTGGTGCGAAAGGACAGAGGACGAGTTTTTGAGGCTTTGTCTGTGAACGCGGTCGGTCGGCGATGGATTTTCCATCCGCTAGGCGATTTTTTAACATTAGTCTCTAATGTATGGGCATCGAGATACAAGATACTTCGACTCCGCTCCGCTTCGCTCAGCATGACAGCATGAGGCGTCGGCACCTGTCATGCTGGGCAAAGCGAAGCATCTCATACCCTTTACTGTCGTACTCCGCTCCGCCTCAATCGAAAAAAATGTGACTAGGAGACTACTGTGAAATTGACCAAGAGGCCCCGACGACTCAGGCGCTCGGAAGCAGTGCGCAGCTTGGTGCGCGAGACCCACTTGCGCGTCGATGATTTGATCCATCCGCTATTTGTCACTGAAGGCGAGAAAACGCGCGCGCCCATCGACGACATGCCCGGCCAATATCGCTTCTCGGTTGACGAGTTGGTCGATGAGTGCCGCGAGCTATGGGATTTAGGCATCCCGGCGGTTAATCTCTTCGGCTACTCGACCGAAAAGGACGATCAGGCCACCCAGTCCTACGACCCGCAGGGCTTGATCCAACGAGCGATCCGCAGCCTCAAAGCCGCGGTGCCCGAACTCTGCGTGCAGACCGATGTGGCCCTCGATCCCTATACCCACCACGGCCACGATGGCTTGGTAGTAGATGGTGAGGTAGTAAACGACGAGACCATAGAGGTGCTGTGCAAGATGGCGCTGTCGCACGCCGAAGCGGGCGTCGATTGGGTCGCGCCTTCCGACATGATGGATGGCCGGGTCGGCGGCATCCGCCGGGCGCTCGACGCGGCTGGTTATAAAAACGTCGGCATCTTGGCGTATTCGGCTAAATATGCCTCGTGCTTTTACGGTCCGTTCCGCGACGCGCTCCAGTCGGCACCCAAGAAGGGCGACAAGAAGACCTATCAGATGGATCCGGCCAATGGCCGCGAGGCACTCGTGGAGATTGCGCTCGACATTGAGGAAGGGGCCGATGTGGTGATGGTCAAGCCGGCGCTGGCCTATCTCGATGTGATTGCCGCCGCTCGCGAAACCTTTGACGTGCCGATTGCTGCGTACAATGTCTCCGGCGAGTACGGGATGATTGTGGCGGCTGTGGAGCGGGGGTGGGTCCAGCGTGAGCAGGCCGTTATGGAAGTGTTGACCGGGATTAAGCGGGCTGGCGCGGATATGATTTTGACTTATTTCGCCAAAGAGGTCGCTGGGTACCTGAGCGAATAACTCAACCATGCAACTCAAAGACAAAGTCGCCCTGATTACGGGCGGAGGTCGCGGCATTGGCCGCGCTATCGCTATGGGCTACGCTGCTGAGGGCGCGCAGGTCGCCATTGCCGCGCGCAGTACGGCTCAGCTCGACGAAGTCGCCGCGGCGATTGCCGCGCAGGGCGGAGAAGCCTTAGCTGTACCGACCGACTTGCGGGTGAGCGCAGAGGTGGAACGCCTCGTGCAGCAAACAGTAGAGCGGTTCGGGCGGATCGATATTCTCGTCAACAATGCCGGCGTCAATCCACGCGGGCTGTTTTTAGACGCGACGGATGAGGAGTGGGAGCAGGCGTGGCAAATTAATGTCATGGGCGTCGTCCGCTGTTGCCGCGCGGTATTGCCCATTATGCAGCGGCAGGGCAGCGGGAACATCATCAACGTCGGCTCTGGCATGGGTCAGGTCGGCCACGCGGATCTGAGCGTCTATTGCGCGTCCAAAGCGGCCTTGCACGGGTTGACCCAAGCCATTGCAGAAGAAGTGTGGGACGAGGGCATCATCGCCAACGTCCTCATACCCGGCCCGGTTAAGACGGAGCTGTCAAAACCTTCTTGGCAACAGGCCAGCAGCTTTCGCGCGGCAAGCGACCCGTGGAAGGAGCCAGAACAGGTCGTTGCCTCGGCGCTTTTCCTCGCAGCACAACCCCCAGCCAGCGGCATGACCGGCCAGATTCTCAGCATCATGCGCCGCACTAGTCCGTAAGGGCGTCTAACCTCTAGCGAGAGATTTCACTCGTGAAATGGACGACGATTGTTATTGGTGCGGCAATCGCACTGTATGGCTGTGGCCCAAAAGTTAAAACGGAAACATATCCCAATGGGCAGGTCAAAGTTCAATACCAGTACTACAAAAACGAGGCAAACGAGTTAATCAAGCACGGGCCCTATACAACGTATTATGCAAGCGGCAATCTGCAAGCACAGGGCATGTACAAGGATAATGAGAAAGATGGAAAAATTGTCTATTACTTTGAAGATGGGACCAGAAAATCAGAAGAGACTTATAGCGCAGGTAAACTCCACGGTCCCTTTATAGACTATTATGAGGATGGAGCTAAACGTTCAGAAGGAACCTATAAAGCGGGGCAGTTCCACGGGGCCTATACCAAGTACTATGCAAACGGGCAAATAGAATTATCCATAGTCTTTAAAGATGGTCAATGGCACGGCCCTTATATCAGTTACTACAGCAACGGAAATAAATGGCTGGAAGGGTTCTATACAAACGGCCGCGAGAGCGGGGTCTGGACCCATTACGACGAATCAGCAGAAAAGACAAACGGACCCCTTGTCTTCTACTATGAAAACGGGCAAAAAAAATGGGAGGGATCCTACATAGACGGAAATCCCGATGGAATTTTTACAGTGTTTGATGTTCAGGGCAATAAGGTAAGGCAGGATGTGTGGGAAAAAGGGCAATTGGTAGAGCGGTCGAATTGCGAAGAGAATCCCGACGAGTGTGCGGACAGGTGACTTCCGCTTTTGTATGGATTCCTCAGTCTCCCTCTGTAGCCGCTAGCCGTTGTAGCAAGGTATCGGGCAAAGCCGCGGCCAACTCGTCTTGGTATATTGTTATGCGGTCCTGGTACTTCTCCAGCAACTCGTCAACTAATTCCGCGAAGATCCGGTCTTCTTTCTGCCGACGCAGCAGTGAGCGCGCCCGTCGTGCCATTTTGGAAAACGGAGGAAGTTCCCCTTCTTCGCGGTGGAGTACTTTGAACAGGCTGTACCCACCCTTGACTTGGACGGGGCCAACAATCTCTCCCATTTCGGCTGCCTGCACGGCTTCGTAGAGCTGCGGATTGACATAGCGATCGCGGCCGTGCAGGTGTACCTTGCCCGGCTCTTCCTGCGACTCGGTGCGGATGGTGTGTTCACGGGCTAGGTCGAGCAGGGTTGCGTCCCCGCGCTCCAATGTTGCGAGAAGATCCTGTGCCTTTTCTTGGGTTTCGACCAATACTTCGATCAGATCAAACTGGTCGGATTTGCGAAACAAATCCTCGTGCGACTGATAGAACTCCTCGGCCTCCTCTTCGCTGACTACGGCCTTGTCCTCCACTTCTTCCTTGCGAACTTGCCGGACCATGAACTCCCAGCGCGTTTGCTCTAGCCAATTTTGTTCTGCTGGTCGCTCGGGAATGCCCGCCCTCTTTGCCGCCGCTAGTAGAATGGCTGATTCCATGACTGTGGATTCAGCGGCTGCAACCACTGCGGCGCTGTCCTTCATTCCCCAGTTAGAGCGCGCCCGTCCAGCATCTTCCCACAGCGCATCCACGTATTCTCCCACGGTCACCTGACCGCCTTGATAGGTGAAGAGGGGCTGGGCTGTGTCCCTAGGCGAAAAATGCTGGCGATGCACCGCGGGGTACGCGGCCGCTTTTTTTAGCAGCAGGTCTAACCCTGCGGATTCGATCTGCCAGCCAAACTCTCGGGCCAGAGAACGGATCTGTTCTCTTTTGGCCTCTTTGAGCTTGCCTGCATGGAGTAAGGAGTGAATGCGGGATTGGTGTTCATCTAGGCTTCCGGGCCGGTCTTGGAGAAAGCGCATTACCAAGTAGCGTTTATTGATGGGGAGGATATCGGACACGACGCCCACCGGCAATTCGCGGAATACCTCATCTGGAATTTTTAAGCGGCGGGCTTGCTGCCGCGAGATGTACCCCCATACTCCACCCTGGGCGGCCGACCCCTTGTGGACGGAATATTGTCTGGCCAAATCCGCGAAACTTTCGCCAGCGGCGAGCTTTGCCAGCACCTCTTGGGCTTGGGATTTTTCTTCGATTAGGATGCCGGATAGTTGGCGCTGCCGCCCTAGATCGTTTTCCTCGAAATACCTGCGGATTTCCTCCTCGTCAACTTCTACTTGGATGGGTGGCTGTTCGTTGCGGTAAATCCCGATGAGATGCTGGTGCCAGCTCGCTGCAACCCGCTTTTGCACCTCCATCGATTCCTGCAATTCCCAAACTTGGGCCTCTTGGTAGAGCAGGTGCTTGACTAGCAAACTTCGTAGATAGTCCTGCCGAGCGGCTGCTCCCTCCTGCTTGGAACGCAGGTTCTGAGGAGTGGAGATGGCGAAGTCGCGCAGTTCACTGGCTTGGAGGATTGTATCTCCAATCCGCGCCACCACGCCGGGTTCGGCTTGGGGAGGCTCCTCGGATGTTGTGGTACACGCAGTGAATAGACCAAGAATAAAAAGGCGAGAGAACAGACCCCACCCACTTCCCGTACTGAGTCTTCGCATTTTTTAATATACGACCGCTAGGGTTCCTACGTACACGTTGTTTCCTTGGTCGGCATCGGCGACTAGTTGGTAAACGTACAGGCCTGGAGGCACTACCTGTCCGGTGTAGTCAAGGCCCTGCCAGGATACAGCGTATTGCCCGTTGGCCTGCTGTGCGGACCGGTGCCAAATCCGCTGGCCGGAAAGATCAAAGATCTCAACAGATACCTGAATGGAGCGGATGACTTGTAGCAGACGGTAGGATATTTCTACTGCATCATTCACGCCATCGCCATTGGGTGTTAGATGGCGCTGCGAAATATCCACGGATGCAAGCAGGGATCTGTCTAGATCCCATTTCACCAGCAGGTCATCTGTATCAATGTCCGGCGTGGCATCTCCCGGCACGATGATCTGCGGTATATCTCCCTCCCTCTCGGTGTCGAATACTCTGCCGGTGAAGCGCGTGCCGTACACCAGTACTTCGGTTGCAAAGTCCACTTCGAGCAAGGTTGCGTGTTCGGTTATCCGGCTCTCTGGAAACGAGACCGCAAAACCATCTGCCCCCACGTCCTCGGAGTATTCGACTGGATTGCCATTGATCCTGACTTCCTTGACTTCCGCCGGCAAAGGCGTGGCTACTTGCAAACCGTCAATACCGCTATCCTCGGATTCCAAGATTGCGCGCACCGCATAGGTGAAGGTAGTCTTTTTGCCGGGAGCGACTTGTTGGGGCGTCAACTCGGCGATGAATTCTCGGCCGAATAGAGGTGTGGAAAATTCCACTGATAGAGAATCAATCCGGCTCCTGAACAGCGGAGAGAAGGATTGAAAATCAATTCTGAACTGAACGTACTGTGCCGGAGCCAAAGCGATGAAGGGCTCCTTGCCGGTGGAAGGATAGGGAGCCGACCAGCCACTCCAATTCTCGGTATCGGGCTGGATGGAGCCCTTTTCCGTCGGTCTGAGTTTTTTGTACTGGGCTTGCGTTACTCGTTGTTCTCCTTCTAGCCCCAGGCCAGTCAGACGATTATATACAAAAGGATCTGCTGTTTGTCCGGTGCGCGTGCGGATCAGCAGCGCACTGCCCGAATCGCTCAGAGCCGACCACGTCAGGTTGCCGAGACTGGCCCGGTCGCCCAGATCGATCACGTCTGACTCGTAGTGCCCGACGAGGGCGTAGCCATTGCCCCAGACCTCGAGTTCGTCAATCTCCCACAAGGTGGGATCGGGCAAACTGATGGTGTCTGAGATGGCCACGTAGCGCACCACTTGCAAGGGGAGCTTTATACGGGCGAAGGGGTTGTCCGTCTGGGCCTTTTCCGCTATTAGCTTCCAGTCTTTTACGACACTGAACCAGTGTCCTCGCAGGGGTAGTTTGAGTTCGTCGAGACCGACCCCATCGTGGACCCAGACTTGGTATCCCCTCATAAAGGCTTGTTCTAATCCTGCCCGGGGATAGAAGCTGAGACTGTCCACGCCGAAAGGTCCACCCAGGTCCAAGATCAGGGTTACGGGGAGATCCGCTTTGTTTACTCGGCGCTCCACGTTCCTGTCGGACAGGTCCGGGAATGCCGCACTGTGGTCGCCGTTGATGATCTTGGGCAACAATTCCACCCCTATGCGGAAATCGGAGTTTATCCACCCTCCCCTGTCCATGGAACTGAGGGACAAATTCTGGTTCGAGACGAAGATGGGTTGCAGCCAACCCTCCTCTGCGGTGTCGTCCAGCCCCTCGAAACTACCCGCAGCGCTCCACGGACGGTCCGCGGTTCCAACCGTCCATCTATCCGCTCCGAAAGCCGATTCTGCAAAGAGCAGTAAGGCACAGCCCAGCGGCAGCAACAGGCTATATTTTCGCCTGTTCACGTTCATCTCTTGCGCCTAACTGGAGCCGAGCCCGGCGAACACCACGATGAAAGCACTGGTGATGGTCTCTGGAGAATCTCTGTTTTCAAACTTCCTTCTCTCCCACTGGTGCCCGATGTTCATGATGACCTCATAGCCGAGGTAGTTGTTATTGATAGAAATCTGCGACGTGACGACGCTGCCGAAAAAGTCTCCTGTGCTACCCAGTGCTTCCTCGAGGTCGTAGAATTGGGCCAACTCGGTACCCACTTCGATCCAGAGCTTTGGCATGGGTTGGGTCCTGACCGTCAAGATACCCATTTCAGTTAGATTGTGGACGTCTGCGTCGCCTTTGATGAAGGCCGTGCTGCGGCGGTACAAGCTCCTAAATTTGGGGTGAATTTTGAAATCGCCGATCCAGAAGGCATAGTCGCATTTATTGACAATCCCGAGGAAGTAAGAATCCTTTAACTCCTCGAGCACGCCTCCGGTTCTGAGCGGCCTGGCGAAATTCTCGCCCTGCTGATTGTAAATCTCGTACTTGACCTTATTGGTCACATTGAAATTGGGCAGCCCCTTGTAATCGAAGCGCAGAAAGGCCGTGTTGATCACTACATCCTGCGCCACTAGGCGATCCTGAAAGGTTTGTATTCCCCCAAATGTACCGGGCGGGTGCGTCCAGATGAGCTGGTCGTCGATGAGATTGTCTTTGACGATTCGCAGGTTATTGAATATCTGCAACCGGCCTAGCTGGGCATAATCTTTGTCAAAGGTCACCAAGCCATAAAGATCGTTGCTTTCTCGTTCATCGGACCACAACCATTCCTTGGCATATCCGATCAGGACTTTTGCTTCGGGGGTGAGACGCCGCCCCACATAGCCATTGTACCCACGGTGGTCCCGCTGGTAGGGATAATCCGGCTCGTCGTCGTCTTCAAAGCGATCAATAATGGTGTTGTGGTCCAGGTCCATCCCAAATAGAAACTCTGGGGGATCCACCTCATAGCGCCAAAAGGGTTCGTCGTAATCGGGCCGCAGATTGTTGTTCTGGTTGAAATCCGAGATGAAATCGTTGTTTTCGTCCAGTCCGGGAAAGATGCCTCCGGCAGGGGGACCGCCCCGAGCCAATCCCTCTCCTTCGAGCGGCTGGTTGGCCCGCTGCCAGTCCGGCCACCGGTCTTGGTCGTCGTTGTCATCGACGAACTCGTAGCGGTTGCGTTCCGCATTTGAGTAGTCGATCTCTCCGGTTCGGTCCAAGATGAACATAGAGGTGGAATATCCTTCGTCGATACTGAATACTTCGCCAAAGCCGAACCAGGGATAGGCGACCTTGCGTGCAGCGAGAAAAAAGGCCTCTGAACGAGTAGCAGCGTGAGCGTGACGCTCAAAGTTGATATTGGGAAACCGCCGCCAGCGATTGTTGATATCGAATTCGCCCCACACGGTGAAGCCCATCAGGTCGTGTACTTCTAGGGTAAATCCTATGATTTCGTTTCCCGTGGGTAGGCCGTAATCGAACTTGACTACTCGCTGGTTCGAGCCGTCGTCGACATTCCCAGCCGCCCGCACAACCGGCAAAAAAACTGGCTCGCCGAGGGCATTAGTCTGCAGGTTCGATGTGGTTTCGACGCGGTAATCGTTGGCCAGCACCAGTTCAAATCCTATTTTTCTTTTTAACTCGGGATCGGGAATCACATAGGTCAGGGTGATGGCCTCGACCCCATCCGCAGCCAAAGCTCCTCGCACCGGCAATCCCCCCTCTATGCGGGGTTCAATGGCCGCGGGTTCCATTTCATTGCCTCTATTGATGAATATCTGTTCGGAGAACAGTACTCCGCCTCCCTCCCCATCTTCGGGCGAATCATCGGTGATGCGGATGGCGATCCAGCGGATGACATCTTGGTTTTGCACCGAAGTGAGCTGGCCTTCCTGAAAGCCGCTGAGCGGTAGGTCCGTAGAGGTACGGCTGAAATGAGAGTTCACATAGGTGGCCCCTAGATTTACGAAGTCGCCGACTTGGACTGTACCCCTGAAGCCAAAGAGGTTGCTAAAGTCCGTCATCCGGGTTTCGGGAACATCTACACTTTGTCCTCGCGTCGGAAAATTGATTCTGGAACTCAGGAAGGTGAGCGCGTATTTGTCGGAGCGAAAATCCGCTTGGATGCCGTTGAAAGCTGGTTTCGAGAACGTCAGGGGCGTCAGGGTCGTTCTGATCTCATCGCCTAGCGTGACCGCCAAGTTGTACTGTCCTTGGGAGGTCCGTCCAATCACGACATTGTTGAACCAATTGGCGTACCTGCTGCTTTTGAAAATATTGCTGCCGAAAGAAGTGGGGACTTCTTGGGTCCATTCGTAAATCTTCCAGCCCTTGGTGAGGTATTTCCCGTACAGATCGTACCACCTAGTACCCTCTAAGCCCACATCCACGTAACGCTTGTACGGCTCTCTGGCGTAATTGCTGTACTTCCACCACGACCATCTATACTGATAGTAAAGTTCCTGACGCTGGTACCATTTCATCAAGGTCGGATCCAGCGCTTCGACTACCGGCTCTGGACTAGACGGGATCGACCGCTGAGCGTCTCCCGTGGATGTACTCAGACAAGTGAAGAGGAGGACCAAGCCCCACACACCTCTGCATCGAATAGTCATCGCGAACTCCCTGCCTAAGACTTCAGATAGAATGTATGTCAAAAGGCGACCCCGACGGTCTGGACAATGGCCGCGGCGTCGTGGCTAGCTTCTACCTCAACCCGACATAGGTAGAGACCGGGTGGAACGAGGACTCCGGCTTCATCCGTGCCATCCCAGACGGCCCGGTGTGCGCCGCTGATACCGCGCTGGGCCATCACTTCCCTGACAATTCTGCCAGACAGATCGTGTACTTTCACTGTGATGGGCTGAGCGCGGTCAATCTGGAATATCAAAAAGTCAATGTTCATCTGATCGTTTAGACCATCCCCATTGGGAGTAATAATTGCCGGAGCAATCTGCACATCGCCGACTAGCCGGTCTTGGACTGGTACGGTCACGACTAGCACATCGCTCGTGACCTCTGAGGCGGCGTCCCCGGGATCTACGGTCTGCCACAGTTTTCTGGAAGAATTGCCGACCAATCCCTCGAATACTGTGTTGTTCAAAAAGACTTGGCTTTTGAATTCGACCTCTACCAGCTTTGCAGACTTGATCGTCGAGGGAAGCTGGATTAGCAGAGAATCTGCCGTCGAATATACGGACAGGTCCTCTAGGGCCAGCGGATCAGAGGCGACTTTTACCCCTAGCAATTCGGCTTGGGCAGGAGTCCTGATGAGTACCTGATCAAAACCGAGGTCTCTGGCCGCGAACGAAGGGCGGATGAAGTATTTGAATTCTTGGGGTTTTGCCGCGATGGCTGTATCCGGCCAGACCTCGGCGGTCAGGGTTCTGGCCAGTGGGTCATCGAAAGAAAGCACTATCCGGTCCAAGCTAACGGCCTGATCCGGTAGCGTGCTCAAAAGCCTGGCCCGTATCTCTAGGTACTGGCGCGGACTAGGAGAGGCAAAGGGGTCACCAGAATGGACATAGGGTTTGCTCCACGGGCTCCAGGTTTGGGGGTCGGGCACCAACTCCACTACGGGATCGGCTTCTTTGCGGAATTTGGGCAGGCTCTCCCACTTTTCTTTGGTAAGTTCATTACCCTTTTTGTCGAAGTAGTGCAATTTTTCGCCCAACTGATCGCCCGTCCGCGTGCTGATCTCCAGTTTAGTCCCCGGCGGGATATCCGCTTCCCACGCGATCGACAACATGTTTTTGGAGCGACCGAGGTTGAGCAGGCCCGAGGTCATGGACACGCCTGGAATGTACCCTTCGCCATAGGCCTGAATCTCTAGGGTTTTGAAGCGTCCATAGGTACCTGTGTCCCTGACATTGTTTCTGTGTGAAAAGAAGATGTGTTGTACTGGTCGGGGAGAAAAAGTATCTTCAAACGTGAGAAATCCCACGGAGTTATCATCGAGAGCCCCAACTTCTTCCCACACGAAACTCCCCATGACATTTTCCGTGCCAAGTTGGGCTGTTGGCCCTAGGGTGCCGTCGGAGATGAATAGCTTGTAGCCAAACAGCGGGTCAACTCTGGAACCTTGGTGTACTCGGGCCGATACAATCCGAATGGTGTCCACCCAGAACAGCGCCCCGAGGTTCATGTTGACCCAGCCTTTCTCGGTCCAGTCGAGAAATCCGGCACTTGAGTTCCAGTAGGTGTCAAAGCGCCCGTCCAGAACCTCGTTATTAGTCAATATGCGGCGATCGCCGCCGGGACTCGCCTGAATGGCCAGACCGCCGCGCTCCACCGTGCCCAGTACCACGTTGTCGCCTAGGGTGTGGACTTCGACTTCGCCCAGACGCGCATCGCCGAATGGGGCTGTGACTTGGATCAGTACAAAGCCGACCAGTTGCCTAGGTTCTTCTGCCGTGCTGCGAGCTGTGCCAAGCTGCCCCAAGGGATATTCCAGCTCGTAGGCAAAGTTCGGTTGGGTGGTCTGGCCGACGACCAAGTACTCTTTTTTGCCCGACCCAGAGTAGAGCGCTTCCTCGCCGGTGGAGGTATAGACCTTGAACATCCTGAACGGCTCGCCCTGAGGTGAAAATTTCAACACGATCTTGGTAGCAGAAACCAAGCGACCCAAGTCGAGTTCGACCCACCAGGTATCCATATCGTCGTCTGGATCGGGTGCCCACCAAGTATCTACCTCGCCGTCAAAGATATTGGCTGCCCGGGCGGAATTGGAGCCGACACCGGATATCCCCCCCCATTTGGTCGGTTTATTTCCCTCGCGCTCGACGACGAACTCACCGGCATTGAGACTCGCATTGATATTCTTTTGAATGAACTTGGGCTTTACGAGGCCGTCCCCCGACAGTTCCAGCGTCCCGACGGGAAAGACCCACTTCTCCCAGTCGGCTTTGGACCCGAATGCTATAGTGTCGGCGTGGGCCATGCCGGTCGAAAGGCCGACAATTGCCACGAGACTCGCCCATATATGCGATCGCATCATATCGCTCACCTCAATCGGTTAGGCGATCAGTAGATCACCGCTATGAGTGCAACCATGTCTCCTTCGCCCCTATCGGCGGCGACTGATATGTGGCTGATGTACAATCCCGGAGCTACCAATTGCCCACTGTTATCTAGGCCATTCCAATCCAAGGCATAAATTCCGCTCACTTCCGTGCCCGAGTACAAATCGCGGACCAACCGGCCCGAAAGATTGTAGATCGACACAGTGACCGGGACCTCCTTGGTCAACTTGAGAATCTGGTAGTGGATGGAGGCCAGATCGTTCACGCCGTCGCCGTTGGGGGTAAACGGATTGGGGACAACGCGCCCGCCCGCGACAATGGTCTCTCCGAGCGATACGGCCACTGCCAAGTCGTTGTTGGGCAAATCCGGGGACGTATCCCCGGCGGTAATGGGTTGCGGCAACTCTGCTGTCTGGGTATCGAAGACCTTGCCGGTAAAACGCGTCCCGTACACCAAAACCGCCCCCTCAAAACTCAACTCCACCGGAGTGGTATCCACGACCCGATGATTGGGGAAGCGGACCACCATGCGGTCGTCGGCGATTTCTTGGGTGAAATCCGCCACCGATGCGCCACCGATTTTCAGTTCCTCAATTGTGGCCCGAGAAGGAATAGCAATCTCCAAGGCGTCGAATCCCGTATCACCTTCCTCGACTTTGGCCCGCACCACATAAGTAAACAGGGTGGGTTCTCCGGCGTTGACTTCTAACGGGTCAACTTCACCCCAAACGAAACGCGCTACCGGAGGGGTGGAAAATTCGAACGCCAGCGAATCGAGCCGCGCTCCCTGAGTGAAAAAATCACTGGCAAAATCACACTTGAACTGGAAGTAGCGCCGAGGTTCGGCGAAGACCACCTGTTCGCCAGATGCACGGGTGTACACCGGGGACCAAGGACTCCAGTTCTCCGCGTCTGGAGCTTTTTCCCGCTCGGCTGCCTTCAGGCTATTGTAATCATCTGCGGACACCTCGATCCGTTCGGTCTCGAGTCCTTTTTCTTCTATTTGGTAGTATTTAAGGGGGTCGGGCGTGGCTCCGGTGCGAGTAAAGATCTGCACCGAGGCTCGAGGTTGCTCTTCTGCGGACCACTTCAACAGGCCAAAATTGGCCAGTTCACCCAAGTCTATCACCTGTGAAATGTAGTTTGCTTGGGGGACAAAGCCGCGGCTGTACACCTCTAGCTCGGCAATTTCCCAGGGCAACGGCGTGGTGAACACAATTCGGACGTGGCGCACGTACTGGGACGGAATTCTCACCTGCACGGTACTGTCGGTGTTTTTCTCGACCTTTTCCACTAGGGCCCACTGCAGCACCCCGCCAACCTGCATTTCCGCACTGCCATCGTTGATGTACACCTCGTATCCCTTGAGGAACTTGTCGCTGAAGGTCGGGCTGGGGTAGAAGCGAATTCTCTCGACTCCGCCGAAAATCGAGCCCAGATCTAGATCCATCCTGCCTCCCACTTGCCGGGCCCTGCTCCCGTCGAAAACTGTGTTTACATCTCCGTCTATCATGTTGTTGAGGTTGCCAGCTTGGCGCACAGATGGCTGGGGCGTGGACATGCCTCCCCCTCTCCCTTGGGCACCAAGGCTCAAATTTTCCGTGGCTTCGGTGCGCCGGGGCTGAATCCACCCCGGATCCGTGGTGGTATCAATGCTCTCCATGGTACCCATAGCTTCCCAGGGGTTCTGCTCATTGCCGACGACCAAAACTTCCACGCCCGAGGCGCTTTTGGCAGAGATCAATGCCAACAAAACCCAAGTGGATACCAGCAGGACTTTTCGCCCAATCGGCTCCATGCTTCGCATTCCCGCTGGGCGGAGAATCCGCCCGCGTAGCTTATTCTTCAACCTCTACGGTGAAGAAGCCACCGTGCCAGGGATTGGTGAGGATGAGGAGGGACTGTCCCTTTGAAACGGAGCCAGCCCAATTGGCGTCTTCTCTCTCTGTCCGAACGATGCCGACGTCAAAGCTTACGGAGCCATCGGCCGGATTGCATTCAATGGTCCGTTCACGCCCTGCGTCCAAGACGAAATCCTGAAAGCACGCGCTAATGGTAATCTGGAGATCAAAGTTCGACTTGTTGTCGAACTTGACCAGTTCAGTCCTGCCGGTGGCTCCCGAAGGCCCGGTAGAAAGATCGACCTCTTCGCAGGCGACTAAGGTGCAGATGCTCGTCAACGCCGCAATGGCAAGTGCGTAAATCTTCACGGCTGTTCTCCCATTGTATAGATTGAAGGGATGAGAAAAATCCCATCCCTTCGATCTATCTGAAGACCAGTATAAAAAGCGCTAGGTCTTTAGCGGAAAGAGGCTTTGATCCTCCCCCAAGTTTCGCCCTCTACGCTCGTGGTGACTTCGATGGGAACCTTCACCATTACCCAGTCGGGTGCAGCAGACCCGTCCCGGGTGGCGTGGGTTTCATCGTTCAGGCCCCACTGCGAATCCCAGTCATCGCCGTTTTCGTCGTGATCCTGGTAGTGGATGTTCAGGTGGATGATCTGCTCCTCTTCGAATACATGAGGCACACTGGAGTCGGGGCCGTCGTAATCCAGATGATCGAACAGGGACCAAGCGATCTCGTAGAACAAGGTGACGTTGGTATCCCCTTCATTAACCGGCACGGCCTCGGGCGGACCTACGCCGAGATGGCCCCACGGCGGATGGCCAAACCACATCGCGTCCCACTCGCGGGTCTCAATCTTCTCAAAGAAGTTCTCACCGAAATTGAAAACCCACATAGTCGCCGGTCCTTGCGCGGGCGGATGGACTACCCACTGTTGCCCTTGGGTACCCATCACGTTCTGATCCAAATCTCCGGCGTGGAAGAAACCACCGCTGTGATCGGGGTCGGTGCTGATGGTCCAGCCATCTTCTGTGTATATATCCACCTGATTCTCTGAATCGCGATGGATGAAATCGTCGAAGGCTTCGAGGCCGAGGTAGAGCTTCTGGGTGGTCTCGTTCCAAGCGATCATCATGCTCACGTCGACGTCCGAGATGTCTCTCGGGTCATTGCCGGCACGCGACAGCAGCATGTCGTGGGTGATGACCAGATCCGACGGGAACCAGTTCGTCCAGTCAGCGGAATTTCCGTCTATCTCCGGGATCAATTCGTCCGGAATATGGGGCGCGAAGAACTCTACGCCCTCGGGCTTGTGGCCCCAAGAACCGCTCGACAGCATGGTTACTAGGGCCAGCGCCATGAAAGGCATTGCTAATTTTTTCATTGAATCGACTCCTCAATTCGGAATGACGATATGGAAACAAAATTGCAAAACCAGCAGGATTTATCGATTCCCGCTGTAGAATCGAAAACAAGCAATTTTCCCGTCCACACTTGCCCGGGAAAACTCACCTCATTCAAGCACCTCCTTTCTCGCAAAAAACGCCTGCCTACTCCCTAACGCGTCGGTCTTCTCGTTACAGGCCGATTATCCCGAAGACATCTTCGTCGTCCCATCGGGATAAATCCGGCCGATTTCCCGAAAAAAAAGATACTCGAGGTCGAGCACCTCTATTGGATCGCCGCGAAAGTCGAATCTGATCGCCACATCCTCGAGCTTGAGGCGCAGTTCCTGCACATCTGGGTGTAGGGCGGGAAAGACCAGAAACCCCTCGACTTCTTGACCGCTGAATACGGGTTCGGATGCATATCTAGAAGCGGCGAATAGGTCTTTGCGCTCTTCGTAGCGGTCGTACAGATTCCCGGCATAAGCAGTGGCATACGGGCGATAGTGCTCGTCGAATTCAAGCGGATCTAGAGCTGGGTATTCGCGGCCGTTCGAAGCGATGAGCGAAACCTTCAAAGGGTCGATATGTACTTTGGGATAGCTGTAATTTTTAACCTTTAAAAGGAAGATCGTGAAGCGCTGTGGCGTCGAGCCGGTTTCGGGATCTTTCCAGTCGCCGAAAGTGTAGGGATTTATAGACTCCGTGCCGCCCTTGGAGTAGGTAGGATATAACCGGTTTAGTTCTGCGTCCGTCTGGGGACGCACTCCGACTTCAAATCGCTCCTGAACGAACAGCACCGTCCCGTCATCGCTGACCTGCATGCCGGTGTGTTGCTGGGCGTCGGGAAGGGGTTGCAGGGGGCCGGCGTAGTACCGGTACCCGCACGCAGTGCAAAGACCGGCCAGTAAAAGACCTGCGGCTAGGACGGATAACCGCTGTAGTCGCCCTCTGGTCACAAGCCGAAAAGTGGCTTTCATGTTTAATAGTTCGGACACTTTTGCGATTTCGGCTAATTCGGGAAACGCTACTTCCCTAAGTTAAGTTGCTAAAGATAAATGAGTTATGTGTTTTATGTATGAATTTTGTAAATTCATAGAAAACAAAAAATTACATACAAAATTCACAGCTCCCGTAAGTTGGATACCAATAATAAATAAGCTTAGAGATGTCAAGTTTCTCTGCCTGCTTCTGGTGCCGGACGCTTATGGCTCCATCCGCGACTTCATTTACAACCACATCAGTTGATTGTCCGTCATGCCGGTAAAGTGATCCACGATCAGCCACACTCCTGCAACGGTAAAGTGCCCTAGGATCAAGCCTAGGAAAAACGGCCGGCTAGCTTGGTACAACCGCGCCCCTCCGTAGCGCAGGACCAAGAGTTTTACGAGCCAAGCCAGAAATACATTGAACCAGACGAACTGCGCCATCCACGTGGTGCTGATCAGGAATCCGAGTGGATGAAACGGCCACCAGAGTAATTTTTGTCGGATGACGATCAATATATTCATGATCCCTCCCCCTACACCCGTCCACAACCAGCCACTTAGATTGGCCTCGACTGGCGTGGTCAAATACGGAACCACGAAATCAAAGGGACTGGAGGCTCCACCGACGAAAAACCACTGGTCCAGATTGATGCCCCCATATTTGTAGCACATGGCGAGTATGATCCAAGTCGAACCCACCAGACTGACCACTACGGCTAGGATCATGGCCCAGAACAGAGGTCTTTTCCGCTGCCCCGCGCCGACTTCGTCGCTCAGCTTCATCCCGTTGGCAGCAGAGGCCATCACAAAAGTCCTGAAGTTGACTGCCCAGGAAAAGCTGAGTCCGAGGAAGACCAGACCGGCCGGGCCGATGGCCGATGAACCGACTCCAGAGATCAGAAATGAGACGGGTGTTAGGGGCGCCCGCACCGCGGCCAAGCCGGCCTCGGCAACCACCCGGGTCAGCGCGATAAAGAGGACGAAAACGGCAAAGAGGAATATAGGTATCAGCCAAGCGGCTAGGCCGCCTTTGTACAGCCAGACCCCCATGAATCCCAAGCCGGCGATCAAGCCGAACACCGCGGTGCGGTACGACAGCAACTCTTGGGAATCATCGATGGTCGAATTCCGCCCGAACGCCTTGCTAAATACATCCTTCAGATGCCTGCGAGCTCCCCACAGGCTCGCCAGTACCAAGACGATGAAGGCTCCCATTCCCTGATGCGCAATAATGGGCGAAGCCGTAGCGAATATGTCTAGCTTTTCCGTACTGGCGATCCCCAAGATGTTAAATATCCCCTGCTGTAGTGTGCCCAGCAGGTAGAACAACCAGATTCCGAAGGCGATATCCAGACTGATGAGATACGAAAACCCAACCATGGAAAAGCTCAGGTGGATGGGTATTGACATGGTCTCGCGGAAGGCGCTGAACGTGGTGGCTAGTTCAATTGTGGGGAGGGTTTCATAATAGTTGTGAAAACCATTTACGCTGGTGATAAAGAAGGGAATGGCAAACCCCACCCACATCACCGCGTTCTTAAAAAAGGGATTCACCAGAGACCCTTTTGGCCCCTCTTTGATCATGTCCAAGGGGACTTGGATCAGGGGATAGACCAGTCGCTCGTTGTTGGCCCATTGCCGATGCAGAATGACCGATATGCAGATCATCACAAAGCAGAGGACCAGAAAAAATAGGCTCCAGTGAAAAAGAGGTTCGAGCCAAACCCCCCAAGGGATTCCCATGCCTTCGGGCAGCCCCTCAAAAAAATACTTGATCATCTCTGGGTCGCGGGGCGTCAGCCAGTCTCTGATATGCGGATGGGCCAGCGTGGCCCAATCGTTCTCGGGCGTAGCGTAGTAGTAAGGACCCGTGATCTTGGGCAGCCAGGCTTCGGTAAAGCCCTTGGTAGGGACTGTAGCGGCGATGATCATCATGATGTAGATGAGCACCAGTTCGGCCGGCCGCAGTGCCCAGCTCACCCGCAGCAGGCGCAGCGCCACATTTACGCCTCCCACCAGCACGAAGAAAATGAAAAAGGCGATGGGGGTACTGATATTCAGCGCCATGTACGATCCGCGGATAATCATGTTGCCGTACGGAGCCGCCACACCAATAAAAAACGCGAGCGCGGTTCCGATAATGAATGCTCTGATCGTAAAACCGGAGGAGGATTCGCGCGGAGCGGATTTGGGAGCTAAGTAATGTTCGGGAATAGGTATGGGCATGGGTCGTTTGGGTGCAATCAGCGGGGAGATTTTTGCAATACCAATAAACCTAACGCCGCGCTGTACGGCAACGTAAATTCAGTGTCGCGCATTGAGGTGCTAACCTTATTGCGAATCGACCTCTTCCTCGATGATTAGCACTTCATTTACCGGGACCTGTTCCAATCGCTGTACCAGACCACTGGGCCAGCTCACTTCTACTAGATCGACCTTTGTCCTAGAACCCAGACCAAAGTGGAGCCGTGGATCGCTCGCCGTTAGGTAACTGGAACCGCTCCGCACCTGACGAATCTGTTCCAGCCCTTCCGCCACCACCCGCACCCTGGCTCCTATCCCATCCCGGTTGCTGTGGGTTCCCACGGCCCGCACCATCAGCCAATTTTCCTGATTGCCGCCGTCGTTGCGAACCAGTTTGGCTTCCCCGCCGCAGTTGTTGACTAAGATATCTACATCCCCGTCCTCGTCGTAATCTCCGAAGGCGGCACCACGGCTGATCTGCTTGTGCAAAAACCACTCGCCCGAGATCGAAGATGCCTCTGTATAACTCCCGCCGTTGTCGTTGCGGAAGAGTTGGTGTTCCTGCATGTACTCGACCCCCGACTGGAACAGAGCGACTTTGTCTAGCACGTGCCCGTTGGCTACGTACAGATCCAGGTCGCCGTCGTTGTCGTAGTCGAGGAAGTTCGTCCCAAAGCCGAGGAAGCGGTGGCTCGGATCGGCTAGCCCGGCCGCGGCCGTCACATCCTTGAAGAAAACCCCTTCATTGCGGTAGAGGGTATTGGTCTCGTAAGAAAAATTGGTGACAAAGAGGTCAAAATCGCCGTCGTTGTCGTAATCCCCAAAATCCACTCCCATGCCGGCCTCTGACTCGCCGATCCCGTTGAGGGCCACCCCTTTTGCTAAGGCCGCGTTGCCAAACTTTCCATTCCCCCGGTTCTGGTAGAGAAAGTTCGGCGTCCCATCGTTGGCGACGAACAAATCCTGATCCCCGTCGCTATCGTAGTCCAAGGCGATCACGCCCAATCCCTTGCCGGATGGATCATTGATCCCGGTCGCGACCGATACATCGGCAAAGGTTCCATCCCCGTTGTTGTGATACAATATATCCGGCACCCCGCCGTACTCCAGCGGCGCGCAATACGAACGGGTAGCCTCGACGATGGCCCGGTGGCCTTGGGAATTCGTCCGCACATATCCACCGCATACTTTGTTGGTCTCGACGGTGAAATCCACGTAGTTGGTCACGTAGAAATCGAGCTCTCCGTCGTTGTCGTAGTCTAGGAAAGCGACGCTCGTACTCCACTGGGATGCGCCCACGGCCGCTTGATCCGTAATATCGGCAAAGGTGCCGTCGCCATTGTTCTGGTACAGCACATTTGGCCCGTAGTTGGTCACGTAGATATCCCAATCGCCGTCATTGTCGTAGTCGGCGACCGCGCATCCCATGCCATAGCCCGTATCGCCCGTCTTGGACTTTTGGCCGGTATCGGCAAAGGTGCCGTCGCCATTGTTCCGGTACAGCACATTGCGGGGTGGGACACCGGTGGAGTCGGGCGAAAGATCGACCGCGTAATGTGCCGCGTCCCTTGAACGCGCTCCTTTGTCTTGGTTCGGCTCCCTTACCCAGTAGTGATCGCCCTGCTGGTACACAAGGTTGATGGGAACCGAGCGGATGCCTTGCAGAGCGGATCCATCGACCAAGTAAATATCCAAGTCGCCGTCGTTGTCATAGTCGAAGAAAGCCCCGCCCGCTCCGGTCGTTTCTATCAGAAAGTACTCCCCGGCAGCGCCATTGGTATGAGTAAAGGAAATCCCGGATTGTGCTGTGACATCCGCGAATTGCACTGCCTTAGAGCCTAGATCGCAGGACAGCAGGCCCAAGGCTAGGCAAAAAATGAGGGCTATTTTTTGCATTGAGAATCCCCGCTTGATCTCGCGTTTCAGCCTCATCCCACGGTAAGGCGATTTCCCGACATGCCGTTCCAGGAATCGATAATCAGCCATAGCCCTGCCGAGGTAAACATCCCCAGCGTCATACCTAAAAAGAATGGACGCAGATGCCGATAGAGCTTGGCACCGCCGTATTTGAGAATGAAAACCTTGAGGAGCCAGGCGATGAAAATGGAAAACCACACTTGGTAGATAGGCGCCGTTAGACCGAGAGCCATACCCACGGGATGGATGGGAAAACTGACGAAATGGCTTTTGATGTAGGTCATGCAGCCCATCAATACCGCCCCGATTCCGGCAAACCCCAAGTGCCAGCCGTGTATTGGTTGGGGATTGTTGATGTTTTGGGTGATCCAGTTGCCGGCAAAGTGAGACAGGCCATTGAAGAACCACCCATCTAAGTTAATTCCTCCATAGGTATAGGCTAGCGTAACAACGGACCAGATCGAACCGATGAGGCTGGCGACGATGGCCGCCATGATCACCCAGAACAGACGGCGATATTCCAGACGCACCACCTCGGCTATCTTCAGACCGGTGGCAGCTGAAGCCATGACAAAAGTCCTGACGTCGGCCGCCCAGGCAAAGTTCAGACCGAGAATAGCTAGACCACCCGGTCCCACCACTGAGGAGCCGAGGGTATTGACTGTAAAAACCGGGGCGGGTACCGGAGCCCGGGCATAGGCTAGGCCGGTCTGCGAAATGATGCGCGCTAGGCCGACGAAAATCACTAAGGCCGAAATCAGGAATACCAACGCCGGCAGCAGGTTCAGACCAGCGATTAGAAGCCAAGCCAGCGCCAGCAGACTTCCTAGGAAAGTGCCGAACACCGCCGTCCGATAGGAGAGCAATTCAACGCTGTCGTCGACGTGCCGATCGCCTCGGAACGCCTTGCGCAACACGTCCCTGAGATGCTGTCGGCCATTCCAGAAACTCGCGCCGACGAGGAAAAACAGAGCCCCTAGGGCCAGATGCGCGACGCTGGGAGTCCCCGGATCGGAGAAAGGCTGAATGGGGCCGATGCTCCAGCCCATCATTCGCTCGAAGCCCGTCTGCAGGTGGGCTAGGAAAGCGAAGAACCACACTCCGAAGGAGACGTCTAGACTGAGCAAATAGGCAAGACCGATTACCTCGAACCTCGGCGTGAAGTTGAGATTGACGGAATCGCGCAGGATCAACATAGAAACATTTAGGTTGATCCGGGGAATGAAATTGAAGTAAGCATGCAGGGCATTGACGCTGTTGATTACAGCGGGGATCAGGAAGCCGATCCACGTCAAAGGGTTGCGCAGGAAGGCCGGTAGCCACCTGTCTTTCTGTTGGGTGCTCATCTCCAAGGGGAGGATGGCCAGCGGGAACAGCAGCCGCTCGTGCTCAACCCACTGTTTGCGCAAGATGACCAGCAGGCAGAGGGTGACGAAATAGATAGTGGTAGTGAACAGGGACCAGGCCAGCAGCGGTGTGCCCCACGCCTCCCACGGCACCCCCTCGCCGCGCGCGCTTCCCTCGAAGAGTTTCCACAGGGCCTCGCGATCGGTGGGGACCAACCATTCGGGCAGATGCGGCACGATGGCCGAGGCCCAATCATTTTCAGGGGTGGCGTAGTAGAAGAAACCTCCGAGTAGGGGAATCAGGTTCATGGTGAGTCCCCAAGAGGGAATGGCCGAGGCCACGATCATCATAATGTACACGGTGGCCAGTTCGCCACTCCGCAACTGAGAACCGGTCAGGAGCCTAGCGGTGGGGTTGATCAACAGGGTGAGCAGGAGAAAGAGGCAGAGGGCCGCGCCGGTGGAGAAATCGGCAGCGAGTGCAGAGCCCCGCAGAAAGAGCACGCCATATGGTTCGCCGGCGGCGATCACTAGGCAGAACACCAGCCCCACTAGGAAGGCTCTTAGCGAGACCGAACGATGCGCGCGTGTGGCGTGATCCATACTGCGTCCTCTTCGTCTGTATTATACAGCAATTCGGAATGATTTGAACGATTCGAGCAGTGGATCGTCTTGTTTCTACTATTCTGCGTCCATCTGCGTCCATCTGCGTCCATCTGCGGATCTTCTTGTGAATGATGTAGGATTGCTATATCTAGATAGGTGTCACCACACAGAGCCTAGGGCCAAGGCGTTCAAGGCGCGTTTGCCGGCTGCTGTTCTGAATATTGCTGGAAGATGCGCAATTGCTGCGCCGCCCGCACCGTATCGCCCAGCGCGCCATAGGCCATTGCCAAGCCGTAGTGCCCGCTAGTCAAGGCAGAATCTAGCCGCAGTGCTTCCTGAAAGCGCTTGATCGCCGCACGGGGATTCCCTTCGCGTAGGTTTGCATTGCCTAGGCCGCTGTGGGCATCGGCAGCATCGGGTGCCAAGTCAAGGGCGCGTTGAAACGAGTTGCGCGCCGCCGCTGTCTCTCCGGCTACTAGCTGCGCGGTTCCTAGGTTGGTCCAGGCTTGGGCGTACCCATCCGCTAGATCCACGGCCCGCCGATAGGCTTGGATCGCCTCCTCTAGCCGGCTGAGACGAAAGTAGGCACTACCCAAGTTGTGCCAGGCCTCGGCGTGGCTTGGCGCAACGGCCAGCGCCTTTTCATACTGCGCGGCCGCCCGAGCCGGCATCCCGAGTCGCGCTAGGATCGTGCCCAAGCCGATCAGGGCATCGACGTTATGTGCATCGTCGGCCAGCAGGGAACGGTAGTGACGGATCTGGTCGAAGTAAACGTTGATGCGCTCGAAAGTCTCCATCTTCTGTTGCGCCTCGGTGGTCCGGCCTTGCCGCATGAAAAGCAAGGAGAGTTGGTAGTGAGCTTCCGGGAAGACTGGGTTCAGCTCGATGGCGCGCTGTAGAGCTGCCTCAGACGCCGCCCACTGACCAAGTTGTGCCTGCGCTGTCCCGAGGCCGACGAGGGCCTCGACGGCGACCGAATCTAGGCGCAAGGCCCGCTGGAAGGCCGCCACTGCTTGGTCGGCGCGTCCGAGTTGCAGTTCAGCACTACCGAGTTCCGCGTGCAGCAAGATCTCGTTGGGTGCGCGTGCCAGCGCCTGCTGTAGAAGTCGGACCCCTTCTTCGCATTCTCCCAGCTTGGCGCAGTAAATCCTGCTGAGGGCAATGTAGGGCAGGACATATTCCTCGTCTAGTTCGATCGCTTGGCGCATCTGACGCACGGCCTCTTCGTAGGCGCTCTCCTTGGAGTAGGCCACGCCGAGATTGTAGCGGGACGGTGCGTGCTTAGGTACCAGTTCGACGGCACGGCTATACGATTGGCGCGCTGCTGCGTATCGCTGTTGGTGCAGAGCGATTAGTCCCAGGCCGCGGTGAGCGGCTACATCGTCGGGATTAAGCGAGAGGGCGCGTTGGAAGGCCGCCATTGCTCTCTTCTGTTGGCCGAGGAGAGACAGGACCTGACCAGTGCCAGACCACGACTCAGCGTGACTTGAATCCGCGCGCAGAACGCGATCGAAGGAAGCCAGTGCTTCGCGATGGGAGCCGGCCTCTAGCGCCGCCAAACCCAACTTGTAGCGAGCATTGAGATCGTCTGGGTTATTCTCGACGGCCTGTCGGCTGACCGCTAGCAGGGCCGCAGGGTCGGCCGGTTTTGTTTCGCATCCGAAGCCGATCAGCAGGGCGATGACCCCTGCCATGCAAAAAACAACTAGTGGGAAGGATGACACGGAGACTCTCGGTCGGCTGCGTCTAGACTCATCGGCTCAGTAGCGACGAGGAACTGGTCGGCACGCACCGGCCCAATCCTCTGTGCGATCCCGCTGGGCCAGCGGATGCAAATCTCATCGACCATGGTCCTCTCGCCTAGGCCGAAGTGAACCCTGAGATCGTTCTGCGATAGGTAGCCGCTGCCGCTGCGCACCTCCTCGGTCATCACTAGGTCTCCGGCCCGCACTGTAATCCGCGCGCCGATCCCGTCGCGATTGCTCACCGCACCGACCGTCTTCACCGCGATCCAGTGGCCGCGGTTGCCGCCGTCGTTCTGCAGCAGGATTCCAGGGCCGTTGTTGTTGCACACGTAGATGTCCGTGTCGCCGTCGTTGTCGTAGTCGCTCAGAGCCGCACCGCGTCCGACGAACTGCCATTGCAGGCCGGGTCCCGCCTCCTGTGTGACGTCGGTGAAGGTGTCGTCTCCTTCGTTGCGGAACAACTGGTCCCGCTGCGCGAATGTGACGGATTGATCAAAGAGTTGAACCTTGTCGTTTACATGCCCATTGGCCATGAAAAGATCTAGGTCGCCGTCGTTGTCGTAGTCGTAGAAATCCGTCCCAAAGGTCAGCACGGGAAGCGTCGCTGCGCCGACCTGGGTCTGGGCCGTGGCATCGACGAAGACTCCCGTACCTTCGTTGCGGTACAGCCGGTTTTTCTCCCACTGAAAATTGCAGACAATTAGGTCGAAATCGCCGTCGCCGTCGTAGTCTCCGAAGTCAGTCCCCATGCCGGCCTCGGGACGGCCGCCGTTGTTCAGGGCCACGCCCGAGACCATGCCCACCTCGGTGAAGAAGCCCTTGCCGTCGTTATTGAAGAGAAAGTTGGCCATGCCGTCGTTGGCAACGTAGAGGTCTGGGTCTCCGTCGTCATCGTAGTCGCTGAAGACGACTCCGAGTTGCCGGCCCGCCTCAGTGTAGCCACCCACTTCCCGCGTTACGTCGGCGAAGCCTCCGGTGCTGTCGTTGCGGTAGAACACGCCCGAATCCCCCTCGTATTGCGCTGGATCGCAATAGACGCGGATCTCCCCTTGAAAACAGGCCTGATCTGTGTCCACAGAGAACTTGGCGTAATTGGCCACGTAGAGATCGAGGTCGCCGTCTCGGTCCCAATCGGCGAAGGCAGCACTTGAGCCGACGCGCTCGTCGCCGACACCAGCGGCGTTGGTGACATCGGTGAACGTGCCGTCTCCGTGGTTTCGGTAGAGGACGTTGGCACCGAAGTTAGTGACGTATAGATCCACGTAGCCGTCGTTGTCGATGTCCCCGGCGCACGTCCCCATTCCGTAAGACCGATCCCCTACGCCAGCGGCGGCTGTCACATCGCGGAACGATCCAGTCCCATCGTTGCGGTAGAGGACATTCGCTGGCGGCTCGCCCTTGACCGCAAAACCCGGTAGCGGACCGCTGTTGACGACGTAGAGATCTTGGTGGCCGTCCGCATCAAAGTCGAGGAAGGCAGCGCCCGACCCGTATGTCTCCACGTAATAGTAGCGGCCACTGGCTCCATTTACGTGAGAAAAATCGATTCCGGCTTCGGCGGTTATGTCCACGTACTGGACCCCCCTGCTCGCTTTTGGTTCTGCGTCCTCACTCCCGCATCCGCCTCCCACCAGACTGGCAAACAGGAGCCACCCGAACAACCAACGGGTGGGCTGTCGATGACCTAGCCGAGGTCCGATCACTTTGGCTGGCAGGCGCAAATTTAGCTAGGAGTCCACTATGCCGGACAGCAAGTAGCTGATCAAACGCAGCGGCATGAACTCTCACTCTTGGAGTCCGGCAATCATCCTCAGAAAGATCACCGTATTCGACTCTGATTCGTCGCGGAAATTGCGCCGTTCCCAGCGGCAGCCAAAATTCGCCGTGAGTTGATATCCGAGGTAAGCAGATGCGTTCGTAAACTGCGCTGCCAGCACGAGCTGCCTGAAGTCATCGAGATAACCCACTGGTACCGGGTCCGGCCGCGCCCTGAGATTGCTGAAAATCTCGTATTCGAGGCCAGACTCGAGCCGGAGCGTATTCGTAAGCTCGTTCTGACTCACGAGGAAGAAGATCTGTGACAGCTCCTGCGTTTTGAGCTGATCGCTCTTAGCGGGCGTTTTGCTCATGTAGAGCTGTTTCCACTTGGGCTGAATCTTCCACAGCGGCCCTATGTCGATATTGTAGTCGGCCTTTGTAACCAGACCGAGCAGCCGCTGGTCCCGCTCAATGCCCTCCTGATCTCCGCGCTGATGGTAGATTTCGTGCTTCAGTTTCGCGTGCAGGTTCAGCGGTGCCCAACGCAGGTAGTCGGCCTGCAGATAAGCCGTGTTGATCAAGGCGTCCTGAGCGATCAATGGGTCGAGGACATCCTCCATTCCGCCGCCGGACAGAGGGGGCTGGACCCACATGATCACGTCGTCGGGGATGTTGTCTTGGACGCTCCTGAGGAAGTCGAAGGACTGGATCTCCAAGCTGTGATTCGGATAGTCCGCGGCCCAGGTCAGCAAGCCATAGGTCGCCTTGCTGCGGCGGTTGCTGCCCAACTGGTCCTCGCGGAAACGGCCGATCATCACGCGGCTGCCCGGCGTGAGTTCGACGCCGACGTAGATGTTGTAGCCCTCGTGATCCCGCTTGTAGGGAAAGTCGGGCTCGCGGTCGTTTTCGAACCGGTCGATGATCGTGTTGTTGTTCATGTCCGTGCCAAACAGGAACTCCAACGGATCCACCCGGTAGCGGATGAAGGGCTCCACGTAGTCTGGCTGGGAATTGTCGTTTTGGTTGAAGTCGGACACGAGATCGTTGTTTTCATCGTACCCGGGAAAGACTTCGCGGTCGGCGACCTGCAGCTCTGTATCGGTGCTGCCGCCTCCGGTGTAGCGCCGCTTCCAATCGGGGTACCGGTCTTGGTCGTCGTTGTCGTCGACGAATTCGTATAAGTACACGAGTTCGTTTTCGTAGTTTACGACGCCGCGACCGTCGGGAATGAACATGCTCGTGTTGTAGTCGGGGTCCATGCTGAAGATTTCGCCATAGGCGAACCACGGATAGCGTATTTGCGAAGCGGTCACGTAGTAAGCTTGGGCTTGGTTTTCGGCCAGTTGCTGATTGCGAATAATGCTCTGATTGGGGAATCTGCGGTACCGGCGATTGAGATCGAACTCGCCGCGCAGATTGAATCCGGCCAGGTTTGAGACCTCGAAAGTCATCCCGAGAATCTCGTTGGCAGTCGGCAGTCCGTAGTCGAAGCGCAGGACGCGCTGATTCGATCCGTCTCGGATGTTGCCGGCGGCCTTCGCCTGGGGCAGGAACACCGGCTCGCCGGTGTTGTTGGTCTGCAGATTCGACGTCACTTCCACGAAGTAATCGTTGGCCACGACCAATTCGACCTCGATCCGGCTAATCTCCTGGAGATCCTTGATTGAGTCCTCAAGGGTCGGGAAGAAGTCGCGCTCGATGTCGTACGTCAGCAGCACGACATCGCCACCGCTGGCCTCGATGAGTCCCCGCCGTTGGACGCCGCCGTCGACGAGGGGCTTGATCTCTGGATGTTCGACGCCGTCGATGAAGATGCGCTCGCGGTACAGCAGGGCACCACCAACTCCGTCCTCGGGTGAATCGTCGGATAGACGCACGACGAGACGGCGGACATTTCCCGGATTCAGACGACCAGAGAGCGTCCCCTTTAGCGAATTCTGTGCCACGTTGAGGTTGCTGTTCCAGTGCCCGGCGTTGACGTAAGTCCCACCGAGTTTCAGGAAGTCCCCCATCTGCATGACACCGCGCCAGCCGAGCAGATTGGTGAATACCGTCGTCGACGAGGGCTGATTGTCGCGCGAGATTGCCACGGGCGCTGGATTGTTGGCGCGAGAAGCCAGCAGGGTCATCTGGTACTTGTCCGTTGCCAGATCCCACTGGATGCCGTCGAAGAGAGGCTTTGAGAACGTCATCGGCGTCAGGGTCGTTCGTATTAACTCACCTACCATGAGGGACGAATAGAACTGCCCGTGAGAAGTGGATGAGACTACGAGACGGTTGAACCAAGAGCCAAACTCTGGTGCCTTGAACACGCGGCTGCCGAGTTCGGTCGGTTGCTCCTGGTCCCAATCGTAAATCCGCCAGCCCCGGGTAATGTAGTTGCCGTAGATATCGTAGTAGCGATCCCCTTCGAGTTCGGTATCCACGTAGCGGCTGTACTGGCGGCGCGCGTAGTTGGTGTAATCCCAGTTCTTCCACTCGTACATCTGGTAGAGGGTTTGGGGCAGATACCACTTCCGCAGCGCAGGAGAGATCGTCTCCGAAGAGATGCGCGGACCGGACGCGACATAGGGGTTGAAAAAACCTGCCGCTAAGTCAGCGCCAGCTCGCCCTTGTAGAACTAATAACACCAAAATGGCTGCAATGACCGTTGACCGAGTCTTTCTACCTATACCCATGACTACCTCTCTCAGTAGGCTACATCAATGATGCGGTGCAAAACTTCATCGCCGGCATCCGCAGAGACGCGCAACTGGCAGATATACGCGCCTGGAGGTACTAGCTGACCCGCCTGATCTCTCCCATCCCATGCATGGACTCCAGCGGCTGCTTTGACAACGCGAACCAACTGCCCACTCAACGAGAAGATCTCGACGTCGGGTTCGGCGCGGACCTTGGTCAGGACGAAGCGGATGTCGAGCTGATCGTTGACACCGTCTCCGTTTGGCGTCACAATGCCGGGATTCAGGTTGAGGTTGCGGATCAAGCTACCCTCCGCGGCGGCGGGTACGTACACGGATGTCAGGCCCGTATCCTCTTCTCGCACGCCCTGCAAAACGCCCGTGTTCGAGTTCCGCACCCAAGCGTCGAAGCGGGTCGCCGCCTCGATCAGACGGGTGTCAAAGGAGATTGTCACCGAGTCGCGGCGATTGGATGTCGGCAAGGTGACGCTCAGGGAGTCGCCCAGCATCTCCACGGCGGTCGGGTCTACGTCGTTTTCCCCAATGCGGAGCGTCACATCCTCGACCGGGCGGGGCACGAGGATGAGGACCTGATTGAAGCCCGTTCCAGAGCCAATGCCCGGCTTGATGAGGTAATCGAAGCGTTGGAGCGAGTCGAGCACTGCCTCGCGGGGTAAGATCCGGCCGGTCACCCCCCCGCGCAGAAGGGGGTCATCAAAGTTGATGGCGATAGACCGAAGGATCGCCGCGGTGTCGGGCGTGTCGCTGAGCAACCGAACCTGCAACTGCACGAATTTGCGCGGACTCGGCGAGAGGAACGGTTGACCCGACCGCAGATAGGTGCGACTCCAGGAGCTCCAGTCGGAACCAGGGCGCCTGATCTCCACGACGGGCTGCTTCTGCGATTTAGGTAGCTTGTTCCACAGCGCAACGGGAATTTCCACCCCGGCCTTGTTGTAGTGCTTGCTTTCGATGATGAAGGTGTCTCCCGTCCGGGAGCGCAACTCGATTGATGCTTCCGGCGGCGCGTCCAGATCCCACTCGATGCTGGTGATGCTCTTGGTCGCCCCGAGGTCGATGTAGTCGGATGTCATTTCCACGGCCGCCGGGTATCCCCCACCGAACCACAGGTGCTCCCAGAGGCGGATGAAGTGGTTGTGGGGATGCCCATTCGCGTGGAATTTGTTGACCACGTGGTAGAACACGTAGCGCACCGGTCGCATGGGAAAGTGAAAATCGTATATGTAGCGGGGTGGGGGGGCCAGTATGTTGTCGACCTCGGTCAGTTCCTCATAGTCGAAGTTGCTCTCGACGCGATCACCTGAGAAGCCGGTCAACTCCTCGCCGTCGGACGTGAACATGATGAAGCCGTGTTGACGGTTGTTCCCACCGCCGGAGGTGCCAAAGCCTTCGCGGAAGCTGAGTGCCACGTGGCGATCGAGATAGAAGGTCGCGCCGAGGTCCCACTCGTACCAGGCACCCGAGAGTTCCCAGTCGCCAGCTGCGTCCCGCTCGGCAGTCACCGACCACCATTCATTCATATCGCCGTCCATTACGCTGACGACGCCTTCGGTGTCAGTCCCGGAGACGATGTTGCCGCCTCGATTCAAGGTGCCGAGGGCAATGTTCTCGCCCGGCGTCCACACTTCGATCTCTGCTAGGGCTCCATCGGCCTGAGCCTTGTCGACGACGAAGCGGATATACTGCACGACATTGAAGCTCAGGGTGTCGCCTGTGACTAGATAGGCGCCAGTCGCGCCGGCTGGATCAATGATGCTCAGGTCGTAGTCGATCACCGTCTTGGTGTTAGGCTCAATCGTACTGCCAATTCGGGTGAAGAGGAAGACATCGTTTTTAAGACTGGTTCGCGCACCCTCCGAAGTGAACAGAGTGAAGTTCCGAAAGGGACGAACACCGCTGGTATCTGGAAACACCAGCCGGATCTTGTTGGCGATCACGGTGCGACCGAGATCCACCTCGAGCCACATGTCCTCCAGAGCGTCACTTGGAGCGGGTTGCCACCAAGTCGCGACGTCGCTGTCGATGACGCGCGCCGCGGTCGCCTGACCCGATCCCACCCGTCGCACACCGCCGAAGACCAGCCCATCGTCCTTGGTCAGGTGCTCGAATTCAGAGGCGTTGGCCGCGGCATTGATGTTGCGCTGATAGCGGCGCGGCCGGACACTGCCATCGTTTCCCAACACCACCGCTCCGCCGGGCAGGCTCCAAGTCTTCCATGCGGCGCGACTCTGGATCCGGTACGTTCCTGCTTCGACGCGCTGCCCTAGGGCGATTAGGAAAAACAGCAGCGCCAGCGTCCATGTGCCACGTCGATAGTTCATATTGTGTCTCTCTCAGTACGCCACGGCGACAGTGCGCAGCTTCTCGACAGGACCCGCGTGGGTTTCAACCTGTACGCGACAGGCGTAAAGTCCGGGCATCGCCAAGCGGCCATCGCCCAGTCTGCCGTCCCAGTTAATCGCGTAGATCTCCTGATCTAGTTGATCATCGAGCAATGAGCGCACTAGGCGGCCAGACAGATCGTAGATGCCAACGCGGACCCTCACCCCTGCGACCCCGAGCAGCGCAAAGGAGGCCGTCGTCTCGTCGTTGACTCCATCGCCGTTTGGCGTTAGCACCGCTGGAGTCAATTCTAGGCTGGGTATCACTTCGAGTCGGGTGATTTCGGACTGCACTTGGATATCGTTCGTCGTTACGTCGGGATTGGCGTCACCCGGATCGATCGACTGCGGCAGGACCTCGCCGGTCGTCGAGAGCACCGTTCCCGTGAAGTGCGAACTGAAACTCAAAGACGCCCCCCGGAAGAGAATGCGCACTGGCGCGTTGTCCGACGGCTGGACGCGGCGAGAGGGGAAGTAAACGGTCAATTCCTGCGGTGCCGTGCGAAAGCTGTCCGGTTCGACCGGGACGAGAGGATCTCCCATTTCGAAGCCTATGAACTCGGGTGTTGATGGCGTGAAGAGCCGTACGGCGTCGAAGCCTTCTTGGTCGCCGTCGAAGCTGGCGCGCAAGTCGAAGGTGAATACTGTGTCGCGGCCCGCCTCGGCCTTGGCGATGCCGGCCAGAGGTTGCGGATCATCCCGTAGAGCCACTTCCCCAACGATTCGGCTTGCCAGTAGTTCGGAGATTTCAAAGTCGATGGAATTGAGCCGACCGAAGGTCTGGACATCCTCGCTCTCAATGGTGAACTGAAATTGTAGGAAGCGACGCCCATCAGGAGACTGGACAGGCGCTCCGGACGTCCGGTTTGGCGAAGACCAGAAGGACCAGTTATCGACATCGTTGACGACAGAGCCCCGGAGTCCGGGACGTACTACCCCGGTGGCGGTTGGCGGGAGGGCCTTGTTGAACTCCGCTTCGGAGACCTCGCGCTCGCGGCCAATTTGCGTGATGATGTGGTAGACCAGAGGCGTATCGTCGTGGCCGGTTCGCGTTTGCATCGACAGGTGAACCTGAGCCGTGGAGTCGGGTAGGGCTTCGTCGCCGACTTGCCGGAAGGGCATCAGATCCCAGCTAACGCGGCCGAAGTTGAACGGACCGCCCATGTCGAGTAGGTACGATACGAGCCAGGTTCGCGTCGGATATCCGTCGGCATAGGCCTCGATTTCGGAGAGGGTCTCCGTGGCCCCACCAGAAACGCCTAGGCTAAAATTGAAGCGGAGAAAGCGCATCATAGTCGGCGGCAGCGACAGATCGACGACCCGTTGTTGGTTATTGAAGCTCTTGGCGATCTCGATCTCTAGTGGGTGGTAGGACGTTTCACTGGCCAACAGGAGCAGATCCGTGGGTTCGAGAGCGCCGGTGATCTCGTAGCCTCGTGGGAACAAGTTTTTGAACTCCTCTCCCGCGACCGAGTACCCTGCGTTTGGCGCATAGAAGACTATGCGCCAAACGGGCATGGGTACGCCCAGATCGAAGGTCCACTGGGTGGGGAAAGGAGTGAGAGCACCGAGTGGGTCTCCGTCAATTAACATGGGGTTGCCACCCCGTATCCCGCTGAGGATTCGCCAGAAGCGGGGCGTCAGGTTGAGCTTGAACCCCGGGGTGCCCTGCCCCGACTTCCTCGTCGTCCAAGTGAATCCAAGGATGTTGACGATTTGTCCCAGATCGCCGGTCCCTCCGTAGAGGATGTTCTCCTCTGGCAGGAACCGACGCGGCTGTAGGCTGCCAGGAGCGGTCGTATCCTCGAGGGCGGCGATCTCCTGCGCGATGTCCGCCCATGGCACGCCTCCTTGGCCGATGACCAAGTGACGTATCTCGGCTGTGGCGGCCGTCGTCCAAGCTAGAGCGAGGAACACACCCCACAGTCCCCATGCGACGCGCCTAGGTCCAAATTCAATAAACGACATGGACCACCCTTGCTTGGCTGAGCCCTTCTTGTCCGGCCAGCACCGTGAGGCGAGCCACGTAGATTCCCGGTGCAACGAGGTTGCCGGCTTGATCCCTGCCATCCCAAGGATCCTCGAACGAGCCAGCGCGACGCGGGGTATTGGTCACTTCGCGGACGACGCGGCCGGACAGATCGTAGATGGCTAGGCTGACATCTGCCGCCTCTACGAGGCGGATGATCGAGGTGGAAAAGACGCCCTCGTCGTTTATGCCATCCCCGTTGGGCGAGATCACCGCGGGGGCCATAGTGAAGGCATTGATGACATTCCCACCGCTACCGGAGAAGAAAACTCTCAGGGAGTTCGTGCTAACTTCCTCATTGGCGTCGCCCTCGGCGATGTTCTGCGGCAGCCTGCCCCCCGTATCGATTAGCTGCCCTTCGAGGAACGTCGTAAACAGGAGCGAACGGGTGCGCAAGGTCACCCGAAGCCGTTCGTCGCGGCCCTGTTCGACGCGATTGCTGGGGAAATATACCCGCAGCTCGCGATCCTCTTCCCGGACGCTGTCTGGCTCGACGTTGGTCAGAGGAGAACCGATCTGCAACTGTAGGAACTCCGGGCGGGCGGGCGTGACGATCCGCACTCCGTCGAAGCCCAAAAAGGGAGGATCTCCCATATCCACGCGGATGTCGTAGGTCAGCGTCGTGTCGACTCCAGCCGGGATGGAGGTCCGCCCGAGTGGTGGGTTTGGCTCCTCGAGGAGGGCGACCTCCCCCACTGCACCCGCTGCGACCGGTGTGGAGTAAGTGATTGCGAGGCTGTCCACCTGCATGGCGTCCGAGGTGGTACTGGCGAACTGCAAGTTGAACTGGAAGTAGTCACGCGGGCCGGGCAGGTGGTCGAGCTTAATGGAATACAAACCGGAGGAGTCCGCTGTGATCGGATCGGTCCAGTTGCTCCAATTCACGAGATCCTGCACGATGGACCCCTTGATTCTGTCTGAAAGGCCCGCGTAGGCAGAGCCGGTGGTCTCTTCCTCGCGGCCCGTCCGCTCGTCGACGATCTCGTAGTAGCGAAGGGGCGAGTCGTCTTGTCCGTTGTGCAGTTGCAGCGTCACGCGGGCCTCTGCGTCGGGGGCCGGAACCAGCGTCCCGTCCTCCTGCCGGCGAACCTTTGTCGCCCGGAAAGAGAGCGTGCCAAAGTTGACCACGGTCGGTAGCTGGATGAGCGACGATTGGTACGTTCCCTTGGGCACAAATCCTTCGCCGTGGATTTCGATTTCGGCCAGTTCAAAGGGATTGGCCGACAAAACCCGCAGGCGCACGAAGCGCAGCAACTGCGTGGGAAAGTCGATCTGGGCCCGCCAGTCGCGGCTTAGTTGCACCTGGCGGACGATATCGTAGAGCGGTGCGCCGTCCTTGCTGTAGCTGCGACCATCGCTAACGGCAATCTCATAGGAGCGAATAAAGTCTTCCTGCGCCGTCGGTCGCGGGTAGAAGATGATGCTACTGGCCGGGAAGGAAGTCCCCAGATCCATGAAGAAGATCCGCCCCTCTTGGTTGACGCCGAAGGTCTTGAACCGCTCGCCCGTCGAGGTCGTGGCATCTCCATCGACGAGGGTGGAACTGCGGTTTTCGGCGGCACCAGTCAAGGCCGCGTTGTCCCAGATATGGGCGTTTCCATCGGAGACGAAGTCCTGCGGTGCAGAGCCCCTCCACTGGACAGATTGGGTCACGTTGTCTTCGAGGGAGAAGACGATAGGGCTCAGAAGTCCGGGCGTCGTGAGATCGACGCCGGCGGCGATGTCCGCGTGCGTGGACCAACTGTCGCCGCCTTGGCCGACAAGCCAGACCTCTGTCTGAGCGTGCGCCGAGATGGCGATGCCCGCCACGAGTAGGATCCAACGGACGCGCATCGCGAACCTGCCTACCTCTGGGCGGTGAGTTCGGGCGGTGGTTGGTACCCTCTGTGCACTTCGCGCTGGTAGCGGAAGGTCAGATCGATGGTTTCCGTAGGCTCGTTGCGGTAGTCGAAACGCACGGCGGCATCATCGATATGCACGGAGAACTCAGTGACGTCGTGGGCTAGCTTGGGGAACAGGACGTAGCCTGCCAAGTCGTGACCGCTGAACACGACATCTGCCGCGTAGAGGTTGCGGCGCAGTATATCTCGCCGCTCCTGATAGTCGTTGTAGTTGTTGCCGGTGTATGCTTGGGCTTGGGAGTAGTAGTACTCAACCAGTTCCGCAAAGGTGAGGGTTTTGTACGTGCGGCGGCTTGTGGAGGACACCAGCGTTAGCTGCGCAGGATCGACGAGGACCTTTGGATAGGCATAGTTCTTCACCGACAAGAGGAACACCGTGTACTTTGGTGGTGTAAAGCGCTCACCGAGCGGTTGCCAATCGCCGTAGGTGAAGGGATTGGTGGCTTTCGCCCCTCCCGTGGAATGGGCGGGGAACTGTCTGTTCAGTTCCTCGTCCGTCATTGGCCGCAGACCGATTTCTAGACGCTCAAATACGTAAGTAACCGAGCCGTCGTCTCCCACGACCATGTGGGCTTCTTGCGAGGATTCGGGAACCGGATGGATCGGCCCGCCGAAGTATCTGCCGCAGCCGGCTAGGAGCACTAGGAATGACAGTTGCAGGACGCGGAACTGTTTCATGGCCGCTTTCGTCGGGAGTCGATCCTGAGGAGAGCCGACTCGGCCCGCACAACGGGCCGAGTCGGGAGATAACTGTAAAACGCGGCGGCGACACGAGACCACCGCCGGAAACAGACTTGCCGGTTAGCTAGACTCAGTCGAGATAGCTCTGCGTCCAGCTAACCAGATTAGTTACTTACTCGTCAAACGATGCCTTGATCAGTCCCCAACTGCTGCTCTCCACCGCCGTGGCCATGTCGTATTCGCCGATGGCCAGCAGGGTGTAGTCGGAGGCGAAGGTAGCATCCCAAGCCGCGCCGTTCTCGGCTGCCGTCGACAACTGCACATCGCGGTCCCCAGTGTCGGCTTCGTTCAACTGGTAGGTGAGACCAATCGTCTCGCCAGCGGTCAGGATGTGCCGGATACTGGCGGCCTCGCCTTCGAGCGAGAGCTCGTCGAAAATCGGCATCGCGTACTCGTAGTTGACGACCACGTTCGGCGTCAGATTCGTGGCACCGGCCGGTTCGACGGTGATGTTGGCCTCTGCCAAAGCGTCAACCCAGTGCATCTCGGGAGGAGCTTGATGGCGCAGCCACCACGTGCCGTTGCCGTACCCTGTGTCGTAGCCTCCCGGCTCCGAAATATGCATGGTGAACTGCTGGCCGTTGGCGCTGTGGACCAGACCCTCGCCCTTCATTGGGCCACCGCTGTTGTCGGCGTCGGGAATGATCTCGAGGTCATCGTCGAGCCAGCCGTTATCCGGCTCGGTCTGCGCGATATGCAGCGTATCATCGGTGACGCGGGCGAAACCATAGAGGCGGTTGTCGCGATCCGCACCCGTCCAGCCGGTCATGATGATGACATCGATGTCAGCCTTGGAGGGAATATTACCGGTGATGATCTCGATCATGTCGTCGGGACCATAGGCGAAGGTCTGGTCGAACCAACCCCAGTCATCGCCATTGCCATCGATGTTCATGGTGACGCCGGCCGGAATCTCCAAGGCAAAGTAGCCGATGCCGTTGGCATTACCAGCAAAGCTGGCGGATGCTCCTATCAGCAGCGCGGCCGCTAAGAGGATAGCTTTCCTCAACAACATACTTCTTCTCCTTCATTTAGCTATGGGCAGGCTTTAGATGGATCGCCCATAGCCTAGACGAATTAATCCCAGCACCGTCTCTCGGTGCTAAGGCACATCTTCGTGCAAGAAAGGGCTAAGATAGACAGGATATCCGACGAAAGTCAAGATATATGATATGAATGTAGATTGCCGCGAGATAACCGACCGTGCAGTGGCCTCTAATCATCAGCGGCAAGAATAGCGCAGACTCTTGCGATAGAAGTGGATGTTGCTATAATGTAATGCCCTTTCTGAGGGCATCAGACCATCCCGAGCGGCATTCCGTCGGACTCCCGCTCATTGTTGCACCGCGACTGGAGTGAACTGCGTGATATTCCGCCTAGGTCTCCACTTTCTTCTGTTCGGCTGGAGCGCTGTGATAGGCTGGGCTGAGTCCCACGACTCTATCGTGTCCGATACGACCGTCGTCGCGCGGGTAGCAGACCAAGCGATTACCACGGACGACGTGGCCCGGATCCGCAAACGCCTCCTGCGATTGGGTCGCGATCGGCTATCTCCGGCGCAGGCTTTGCGCCCCCTGATTGATCGGAAGATTCTGTTCATAGAAGCCGAAGCACGGGGATTGGCCGCGGACTCGCTCGTTGTGGCACAACTCGCGGCTGCCACGAACCAGCATCTCGTCGATCGCCTATACCTAGAGGAAGTGTCCCTGTTGATCTCGGTGTCGGAAGCCGAAATCCGCGAGCAGTACCACGCTCGCGGATTGGACCGCAAGCGGAAGGTCCGGGGCCGCCACATCGCCGTGGCCACCGAAGGAGAGGCTGTGCGGATGCTGGAGCAGTTGCGGAACGGCGCGGACTTTGCCGAACTGGCCCGGCAGTCCTCTCTCGACTCGGCCTCGGCTGCCAAGGGCGGAGATATGGGATTCTGGCAAGAGGAGGATGCCCGGCGCAGTGGATTCGTCGAGACTCTCTTCGCGCTCGACATCGGGGAAATATCCGAGCCGTACCAAGACGCGCGGGGCGGCTATCACCTGATTCAGGCCACTGAGGAGCAACTCGTCGGATTCGAGCGGCAGGCCGCAGGGATCCAGCGGTCTCTCGAGCGGCAGAAAAAGGACGTGCGTTGGCGCGCGTACCTCGATACACAAGCAGAGCGATCTGGATTTGAGATCGACCAGAGCACGCTCGATTTTCTGATCCAACGGGGACGGCGTGCCCAGGACTCGATTCCCACTGTGGCACCGCAGGACGGGCAGCGGGTTCTATGCCGCTTCGACGGCGGCTCAATCGGGCTGGCCGAATACGTGGAGATGCTGCGGGCCGCCCCCGCTCGCCGCCGCCCCGCGCCCGTCGATAGCGCGGACATCATCCATTTCGTACGGACTGAGGCACTCATAACCCACATCCTGCCGCAGATCGCTAGGGAACGGGGCTGGCTGGAGGAGCCGCAGATGCGTCGAGCCCTAGCGCAGAAGCGCGAGGAACTGCTGGTGGATCGCCTGCGTCGCGTTGGGGTGGAGGAGCCTTTCCTCGGCGAGCCCTTGCTCCGTTCCTACTATGACGATCACCAGAATGAGTTTCGCGTTGAAGCGCAGGCCGTCGTCGAAGGTGGCATCCTGTCCTCGCACCAGCAGGCGACGGCCGTCGCCGCGCGAGCACAAGCCGGCGAAGATCTCTTCGAGATCATGGAAGAGTATCCCCTGTTTCTGGGAGAGTTCCGCAAGTACGACGTGTTCACCATTGCCCCTGGCGACACGACAGGTGCTCGGGATGCTATGGTCGAGGCGGCAGACGGGATGGTACTAGGGGAGATCCGCGGCCCGGTGGCGATCCGCTTTGCCAATAATCGGATGGGCTTTGTCGTTCTCAAGCTGTTGGAAATGCGCCCGTCCCATATCCTGCCGTTCACTGCGTCCAAGGTCCAGCAGACGGTGCGCCGCAAAATCAAGGCCGAACGCTACCGAGAAATCGAGTTGGCATTCGAACAGTACATGGAGACGCTGCGCCAAAAATACGCTTCCCAGATTGTGATTTACCAGCACGTGCTGGATATTCTGCCGACGGGCTGAGGTCCTTTTATATAGCAATCCTAAATCATTCACGAGATGATCCGCAGATGGACGCAGATAGACGCAGAACAGTAGAAACAAGACGATCCGCAGCTCGAATCGTTCAAGTCATTTAGGGTTGCTATATCTTGGCCCGAAACGTCTGTCACGGACGAATCCAATTTATTGCCTATTGCCCTAGCAAATGAAAACGAGAGATAACGTGAAAGCCGCCAGCCCAAGCCCGACACATTCCCGGATTTACCTAGGCTTTCTCGTGGCGACCGCCTTCTGTTGCGGTTCGCTGATCATGGTGATTGAGGTTCTTGGCTCGCGGGTCATCGGGCCCTTCTTCGGCGTCAGTCTGTTTGTCTGGACGTCGCTGATTGCGGTCGCCATGATCTCCTTGGCCGCTGGCTACGCGGTAGGTGGGATCTTTGCCGACCGGCACGCCGATGCCCGATTTCTCTACGGCATCATCTTTCTGGCCGGCCTTGCGGTCCTACCCATCCCCTTCGTCAAGGTTCCCGTTCTGAAGCTGGGCGTGGCGCTCGGCCTGCGGGCGGGTGCGTTTTTCAGCACCTTAGTTCTGTTTGGGCCGTCTCTGTTCCTGCTCGGCTGCGTATCCCCTTTCCTGATTAAGATTGTGGCTAGGGAAGTTGCTAACATTGGACGGACGGTGGGTGCCTTTTATGCCGTATCGACCATTGGCAGCGTCTGCGGCACCGTGCTCACCGGCTTCGTCCTCATCGCCTACATGGAGGTCAGCCACATCTTCCTCTTGGTAGGCTGCCTACTGATTCTGCTGGCCGGATGTTACTTCCTCTTTTTTCGGCGTGCTGCTTGGGCTGCGGCTGCGGTCCTTTTCTTGGCGCTATTCTGGTCGTACGACGAGGGCAATGCGGCGGTCCGCAGCCTGCCGAACGGTGCCCGCATTGAGCTGTTGGCACACCAAGACAGCTACTACGGCAACGTGAAGGTCGTGCAGTATGCGTTCGGCAATAAGCGCAACCGCGAAATGATCATCGACGGGTTGGTACAGGGCGGGATCGACGTGAGTACCGGACTCTCCTACTATCCCTACAACTATTGCCTCCAAAGCCTGCCGTTTCACATCAACCCGCAGGGGCGACGTTGCCTCGTTATCGGCTTGGGTGCTGGCATCGTTCCCCGCTGGTACGAACGACGGGGCGTTGCGACCGACGTCGTCGATATTGATCCCGTTGTGGTGAGGATGGCTAGGGAGTACTTCGACTTCGACCTAGCGGGCGAGATTTACATTGAGGACGCGCGCTATTTTCTAACGCGCAATGAGACCAAGTACGATTTTATCATCCTCGATGTCTTCAACGGCGACACGACCCCCTCGCACGTGATCAGCCTCGAGGCCTTTGAGTTGATCGGCCGGAATCTCAGCGACGATGGCGTACTCGGCATCAATCTGGTGGCGACGTTAAAGGGGAAAACGCTGATTACTGCCTCAATCCTGAAGACTCTCCGGCAGGTATTCGATCAGGTTGACCTGATCCCTACCTTCGATCTGGACGAGAGCGAGTGGGGAAACGTCGTAGTGTTGGCTTACTTCGGCGACAAGGCGGTCTTTCCGTCGGATCCATTCGCTGACGAGATGATCCACCCTTTTGCGCAAAAAAGAATCTCCACCTTCAGGCCGTTTTCCTTCGACGAGGGGGTACCGGCCATCATTCTGCGCGACGACTACAATCCAATGGACAGCTACGATCTGGAACTGAAGGAAGCCAATCGGCGCGACATTCTGCAGACTACGGACTGGGAAATCTTGGCGCGTTGAGTTGGGCCTGAGAGTTGGCTCCGAGTAACTCCTACTTAAATCCCCAAGTACAAATCTCGCCCCTCGGCCAGTGCCGCGATTTTGCGGTCGGCGATGGAGCGTTTGAGCATCCAAAAGCCGCAGTCTGGGTGGATGAAGCGGATGCGGTCGGGTCCGGCGGCAGCGACTGCGGTTTCTATGCGGCGGGCGACCTCTTCGGCCGTTTCGATGTGGTTGACTTTGATGTCGATCACGCCGATGCCGAGGCCGATGCGCGAGTCGATGTGTCGCAGGGCATTCAAGTCGTCCGCCGGGCGGTGGGCGAGTTCGAGCACCAAGTGATCGGCGCGCAGTTCGTTGAGAAAGTCGATCAGGGCGGGCCACTCGCCCTGCTGGATGGTCTGGCCGCCGTAGTTGCCAAAGCAGAAGTGAACGGCCTTTTGGGTGCCGGCGTCGATGCTGTCGAGTACGGCATTGATGGCGCGGGCTGCGAGGGGGCCGTCGGCTGGGTTGCCGGGGATGTTGGCTTCGTCGATTTGGACGCAGGCGCAGGGCAGGCCGCGGACTTGGTCGGCGAGGACTTGGGCAACGGCCAGCAAGAGCGCGGCAAAGTCGCCGTAGTGGTGATCGAGGAGGGTGCGGGCCAGCATGTAGGGGCTGGTCAGGGTGAACTTGAAGGGGCCGCCGGCCACGGCGGCGGCGCGGTCGCAGTCGGCGAGCAGGTCGAGGCTGCCCGCGCTGAGTTCGGCTTCCACCACGGCTGCGGGTTTGGCCCGGAAGCCCATGCTTTGTTTGGCGGCGAACTCCTCGGCCTCGCGGCGGCCGAATTCCGCGCGGGTGCCGCCCATGGGCCGGACGAAGTACTCGATCATGCCGTTGGTGTCTGGGTGGTTGATGTCGAAGCGGTACAGCTCGCCGTCGGTGGGCAGGTCAATGCCGGCTTGGCGCTGGGTGTCGAATACTACGCGGGTGGCATCGACGAGGGCCTGCTCGGAGGGCAGGGCTTGGAGCCAGTCCGGGATGGGATAGGAGCCGACGGTTGTGGTCTGGATGACAGGTGGGGTGGACATGGTTGGCTACGATAAGGGCTTAGAGGTGGCAGCGCAACAGGGGCTATCGTCGCCGAGTCGGGAGCCGAGGTATGTCCGGCGATACGAGCTAGGCGATGTCCGGCAAGTAGTAGGTTTGGCGATGCTAAAGTCGCTTAGACGCGACCTCATGCTTCGCCTGCATCCTGTATAACGCGCATGTACAGCCGCTCGCTCACGTGGAATCCAGCTACGTTGCGCAAACTGTTTAGGTGCCCTTTTACCGAATCTATATAGCCTTTGCTCTTGGCCTCAATGAGTATTCCGATCAGCCCTGTATAGCGCAAACCCAGATGTAGGGCAGTTTGTCGGCCTCGATGTTCGTCGAGCAAAAGTAATTCTGCCTCTACTTCCAAAGCTAGGGCAATGGCTTCAGCTTCTCCTGCACCTAAGTTTTCCTGTAGTACGCGAACCAACTGCTTGTTGGAAACGATCCGAGTTTTGATCCAAGCCGCTTTTTTGACTTGGTCGGCAGCCGGCAATTCTGCGCCTTCTACGACAACTTCATGCTCTACAGCCTCCGGGAGGACGAGTTCTCCGTAGAGTTGTTGTAGAAGTTCCAGCTTGCCTATCCGGGCCAAGCCGATGAGTGGAGAAGCGTTGCTCACCACACTCACAGACGACCAAGCTCCTTTAAGGTCGCCTGATCTTCCTCGTAATCCTCCACGTCATAATGGACAGGGATATTTCTGCTTCCCAGCATGAACTGGAAATCCCATGCGCTCATGTCGGCCATTTCTCGCGCTTTGCCGAAAGACAGCTTGCCTTGCTGGAACAGATAGACTGCTAGCTCCCGCTTCAATTCCGCTGGGGTCATATGCGTTATATTGAGTATTTCACGCGGTATTTCTATGGGCACGGTAGAAGACATTGTTATTAGGCTCCTAAGCACGACTAATTAAAGGGAAACACCTAACTACACGATAGTAATTTAAGCTGTGGTACAGCTTGCAACTAGACTCTGCACCTAGGCACTGCATCATGCTTATTCATACACGGAGAAAAGCTCTCGCGCAAGGGTCGATCCCCCTCATGCGCCACTGTATTGACCTGATCCATCGCTTGGTGTCTGTACGTAAGTGGCGACTACCCACGTCTTGACCACTTTCCAGCGGCTGCTCTGTATATATGATTCAAGGATATCCGCTTGATCTCGGCCCGACCAGCCACGCCGCGTGAAAGGAAACACTATGAGCAAGGAAGAATTTGATTTTACTCAGGCCAAACAAGGAGCTCTCGTTCCGGCTGCCCCCAATAAGACGCGCATCACGATACGCTTGGACACCGATGTGTTGAACTGGTTCAGAAACCAGGTACACGAGGCCGGCGGAGGCAATTACCAGACCTTGATTAACGAGGCTTTGCGTCAATATATCCAAGTTCAGGATGCTGTCTTAGCTCGACTTTATCCAAAGAAGATGGCAGCGACTCATTTTCCTTCGTAGCGTAGATGGTGTCGAGACACCTACAACCGAGGAGGATGCCATGAGTCGACTGCCGGAGGATATAATAAGCGTTTTGTCGCATATTGCCCCTATTTTTTCTACCCGTGTCTGGCCGCAGGCGCAGACGTTGTTGCTCGGAGCCTTATTGGCACCGGGCAAACGGACGGTGAGCGCGGTGTTGGAAGTGATGGGGTTAGGGACAGAGCCCCAGTTTCAAACCTATCATCGCCTGCTCAATCGCTGTGTCTGGTCGCCGGTTGTGGGTAGTCAGCGTTTATTAGCGTTGTTAGTGGCGACCTTTGCGCCGACCGGCTGGATTGTCTTGGGCTTAGATGATACGATTGAGCGACGGCGGGGCGATCACATCCGCGCCCAAGGCATCTATCGGGATCCGGTGCGTTCCAGTCGGAGCCATGTGGTTAAAGCCAGTGGCCTACGCTGGCTGTCGTTGATGCTGCTGACGCCGATCGGCTGGGCGGATCGGGTCTGGGCGTTACCCTTTATGAGTGTGCTATGTCCCTCCCAGCGCTATTATACCCAGCAGGGTCGCCCCGCCGTGTCCCTGGTACAGCGTGCCCAAAGCATGCTCCGGGTAGTCGCCGGTTGGCTGCCAGGACGGCGTATTGTGGTGGTGGCCGATAGTAGCTTTGCGGCGCTGGCCTTCCTCGACGCGGTCGCCTCCTATGTTACCGTCGTGACGCGTCTGCGTCTGGATGCGGCCCTGTATGCCCCGGCTCCGCCTCGGTCTGCCCATCAGGTGGGTCGCCCCCGCTGCAAAGGGAGCCGGCTACCCTCTCTCCAACACCATCTGGATGACCCGGATACGCCTTGGCAAACCATAACGATTCATCGTTGGTATGGCCGCCGCCGCACCGTGGAAGTCTATTCCCAAACCGCCGTGTGGTATCACACCGGCTTGCCGCCCGTGCCGATTCGATGGCTTCTCATTCGAGATCCTCATCACACCTTTGCACCCCAAGCGTTGCTGGCGACTCATCGGAGCCTGTCGCCCCGGCAGATGCTGACATTTTTCATTCAGCGCTGGGCGGTCGAAACCACCTTTGAAGAAGCCCGCGCCCATCTGGGCATGGAGACCCAACGCCAGTGGAATGACCAAGCCATTGCTCGTACTACCCCGGTCCTCTTAGCCTTGTTTAGTCTAGTCGCGTTGATCGCCCATCGATTGGTCAAAAAACAAGCACTGGGCTGCCACGCCACCGCGTGGTATAAAAAAGTAAAACCAACCTTTGCCGATGCGTTGGCTGGCGTCCGAAAACAAATTTGGGCGACTTTTTCAACCACCCAACCGCAAAACGACATGGTAAAAATACCACGTACCCTATTTAACCGATTGATACACACCGTCTGTTACGCTACCTGAATGGATAAAGTCGAGCTTAGAAGCCGTCTGAAAACCCTATTTTTTTATTTGATCCTTTTGAGTAACAAGTGGATCATGGCAATCTGAATCAAGGCTTCACTATGTCGGGTCAACACCTCATAATCTCTCGCATGACGACGAAAATTCATTAACCATGCCAACGTGCGCTCGACGACCCAACGGCGCTTAAGTAGGGTAAATCCAGGGCCTTGCTTGGCGACGACTTCCAAGTCGATCTTGTGCGTCTCTTTTAGATCAGCCACCCACGTTCGGATGGCCTCGCCTTGATAGCCGCCATCGACCCATAGCTTGCGTAAGCGGGGTACGTCGGGGGTACTATAGCGGGTCAACACCTGCTTGAGGCCGTCGCGATCATCGACATCGGCCGCGGTGACTACCACCTGTCGAAGCAAGCCCGAGGTATCGACTAACAGATGCCGCTTGCGTCCTTGGATCTTTTTGCCCGCGTCATAACCAGTTGTTTTGCCTTGGGTTGCCGTCTTGATCGTCTGACTATCGATACAGCCGGCCGATGGCGTCGATACCCGGCCGTTGAGGCGGCGCTCTCGTTGGGTGAGTTGATCCAACACCCGGGGCCAGACCCCTTGCCGACTCCAGCGACGAAAGTAATCATACACGGTTTTCCACGGCCCAAAACAACAAGGCAACAAAGCCCAAGGACACCCGGTCTTAGTCAAATACAAAAGGCCGTTGACAATCTGGCGTCGATCCCGCGGGGGCCGACCCGGACCGTTCGGCCACCACCGCGAAGCCGGCAGTAACGGTTGGATCCGCTGCCATTGCGCATCGGTTACATCGGTAGCATATTGGCCATCAGGCGTACTCATCATATAAGCCTTTCTATTCAGATTTTGTCGTGAAACCTGAATATGGCTCGATGAGTACGCCGTTTCAAATCAGACCACAGCAAGGGTTTTCAGACGGCTTCTTAGCTCGACTTTATCCAAAGAAGATGGCAGCGACTCATTTTCCTTCGTAGCGTAGATGGTGTCGAGACACCTACAACCGAGGAGGATGCCATGAGTCGACTGCCGGAGGATATAATAAGCGTTTTGTCGCACGTTGCCCCTATTTTTTCTGCCCGTGTCTGGCCGCAGGCGCAGACGTTGTTGCTCGGAGCCTTGTTGGCACCGGGCAAACGGACGGTGAGTGCGGTGTTGGAAGTGATGGGGTTGGGGGCACAGCCCCAGTTTCAAACCTATCATCGCCTACTCAATCGCTGTGTCTGGTCGCCGGTTGTGGGTAGTCAGCGTTTATTGGCGTTGTTAGTGGCAACCTTTGCACCGACCGGCTGGATTGTCTTGGGCTTAGATGATACGATTGAGCGACGGCGGGGCGACCACATCCGCGCCAAAGGCATCTATCGAGATCCGGTGCGTTCCAGTCGGAGCCATGTGGTTAAAGCCAGTGGCCTACGCTGGCTGTCGTTGATGCTGCTGACGCCGATGGGCTGGGCGGATCGGGTCTGGGCGTTACCCTTTATGAGTGTGCTGTGTCCCTCCCAGCGCTATTATACCCAGCAGGGTCGCCCTGCGGTGTCCCTGGTACAGCGTGCCCAAAGCATGCTTCATGTAGTCGCTCGTTGGCTGCCAGGACGGCGTATTGTGGTGGTGGCTGATAGTAGCTTTGCGGCGCTGGCCTTCCTCGACGCGGTCGCCTCCTATGTTACCGTCGTGACGCGCCTGCGTCTGGATGCGGCCCTGTATACCCCGGCTCCGCCTCGGTCCGCCCGCCAAGTGGGTCGCCCCCGCTGCAAAGGGAGCCGTTTACCCTCCCTTCAACACCATCTGGACGACCCGGATACGCCTTGGCAAACCCTAACCATCCCTCGTTGGTATGGCCGCAAGCGGCGCACCGTGGAGGTCTATTCCCAAACCGCCGTGTGGTATCACACCGGCTTGCCGCCCGTGCCGATTCGATGGCTCCTCATTCGAGATCCTCACCACACCTTTGCGCCTCAAGCGTTGTTGTCGACTCATCGGAGCCTGTCGCCTCGGCAGATGCTGACATTTTTTATTCAGCGTTGGGCGGTCGAAACCACCTTTGAACAAGCCCGCGCCCATCTGGGCATGGAGACCCAACGCCAGTGGAATGACCAAGCCATTGCTCGTACTACCCCGGTGCTCTTAGCCTTGTTTAGTCTAGTCGCGTTGATCGCCCATCGATTGGTCAAAAAACAAGCACTGGGCTGCCACGCCACCGCGTGGTATAAAAAAGTAAAACCAACCTTTGCGGATGCGTTGGCTGGCGTCCGAAAACAAATTTGGGCGACTTTTGCAACTACCCAATCGCAAGACGACATGGTAAAAATACCGCGTGCCCTATTTAACCGCTTGATACACACCGTCTGTTACGCTACCTGAATGGATAAAGTCGAGCTTAGAGGAAACTTGCGCAAAGTGATCCGCGAGGAGTTAGCGAGGTGAATGATGAAAGCCTACCGCGTCGAGAAACAGATCGCCGCAAACGGGGAACTAAAGCTAAGCGCCCTTCCTTTCAAAGAAGGGGACAAGGTAGAAGTAATTATATTGTCGTACGGAACCGGCCCCCATTCCGGGACGCCGTCGCCGCTGCGCGGCAAGGTCATTGAATATCTGGGTCCGACGGAGCCGGTAGCTGAAGAGGACTGGGAACTGTTGAAGTGATTATTCTGGATACTCACCTGTGGGTTTGGCTGGGCCGATGAAAACGAGCGACTAACGTTAGCATATTAGGTACCAAACTAGCACGAGATTATTGGCTAATTGGGCTTACAACCTAATTATTGCATATAGTCTAGCACATGACGGATTCTGAATAGAAAGGGATTATGCGGGCTCCCTCCACGCAGTAATAACGTCTTGCCACTCAAAAAGAAACTTATCGTAGCCTCGCTTGTCAATCCAGATTTGGGGACACAAAAAGCCGTAACCGTTTTTGTTTGTTTCATCCAATTGATCTTGGTATTTATAAGAATAAGAAGTGGAGCCGTTAGAAAGCGGAATACTACCGACGTTATGGGTCTCGAGTACTCGCTTCAGGAAACCTGTATGACTAGCGAATTCCTCGACTATATCAATATTACTTTTCCAGTAGTCAACTACCAGAACTTTATTGCTTTCTTGGAGGCGAAGGAAATTCAATAGTAACCTGTCAATATGAGGATCTCTGAACGAGTAACCGACAACGACGACTCTATCCGCTTCTGTTAGATCTTGGGCTAGTCTTTGATAATATGCACAGTATGGATTTCGGTTGAAGGAGGATTCCTTGTCCTGACCAGTAGTAAGAAATGTGTTAAAGTCATAGCTCCAAGGCTCATCATTGATATAAATCGTCCCCTCATTTCCTGAATCGTTTAGATGACTGAGTCTCCAGCAATTAGCTTCAGAGACGGATGCAAACTCTCTTATGCCGTCGCCGTCTTGAACCCAGCTAGCATGACCATGTGGAAACGCAAGTACCGACGGTGCCTTGAGAAATTTGGTACTGTCAAAGCGACCGGATATGAAGCCCGTTTCCAATGGTATGTTTCCCGCAAGTACGGTTTGAGGCAAGACATCATCATAGTTAAAGGTGTACACTGAGAGTTGGCCTTGCTGTAGCTGTTCGGAGAAAAATCCCGATTGCTTATCAAGTAGATCGCAATAGTTAGGCGCTCGGTATTCGCTATTCCATTCCTCAATCACTTCTGCAATCATTTGCCTGAAGAGAAAGGGAACCTTGGGCCAATCCGTCTGAGAGAAATCTGAGGGCTTAGCAACATTGAAGAACTTAAGAAGATTGTGCAGCCGTTTGGGCCATATTACGCTACCGACACCACCATCACTAGCATATGATGAATACTTGTCGATAAACTCGATGAGTTCTTCAAAAGTAAGTTCTTCAGAGATAAGTTCTTCAAGATCGTGTTTCTGGTTTACGCATAGTGCTTGCCGAATACGGCACTGAATGGGATTCCACTCGACTTCACCAACGTCGTCATCCATTACTTCTGTGTACCTATCGATGAGCGACTTCCATCTATCTTCATTTTGTACTGCATGGGTCAATACCTTGGTATCAAGGCGTGGAGAAAAAAAAGGGACTGAGGCCCCTGCTCCGAATATCATCACTGTCTCAGACATAATGTAAATCCTCCTTACTGTCTCAGACATAATGTAAATCCTCCTTTTTATATATTATTCATACTTCAGGCTTAGCTCGACTTTATCCATTCAGGTAGCATAGCACACGATATCGATAAGGCGTTCGACGATTCCCGCTGTTGGTTTTTGCCTGTCTGGGTGTGGCATTGACCTTGAAAAATGTTGCCAGATGTGTTTTCGGACCCAAGCGAGTGCATCCGAAAAAGTGGGTTTTGTTTTGCGATACCAAGCCGTTTGTCGGACGCTACAGGCTGTTTTTTTGATGAGGGTATGCGCCCAAAGCGCCACCAGAGCAAATAAGGCCAACACCAAGGGTGTGCTGCGAGCAATAGCTTGGTCATTCCACTGCCGTTGGGTTTCCATACCCAGATGGGCGCGCGCTTCTTCAAAGGTCGTTTCGACGCTCCAGCGCTGGATGAAAAAGGTCAGCATCTGCTGGGGTGTGATGGTTGGGTCTGTGCTGAGTAATGCTTGGGGTGGGAACTGCCCGTTGGGCTCTTTGACTAACAGCTAGCGGATGGGCACCGGTGGCAAACCGGAGTGATACCACACGGCTGTGCCCGACACGATATGGAGGATACGTTTTCCGGTGGCATACCATGCGTTTATGGTTAGCTCTTGCCAGCGGGTATTGGGATCGTCTAAGCGTGCTTGGAGGGTCGGTAACAGGTCTCCTTTGCAGCGCGGTCGACCGACGGTACCGGTCGGTCGAGGGGGGGCCGGCTCAAACGGCGCCGCATCCAAGCGCAAGCGAGTGATGACGGCGACCTGATGACGGACGGCATCCAGAAAGGCCAACGCCGAAAAGGCTTGGTCGGCTACCACCACTACGCTACGGGTGGGCACCCAGCGCGCCACAAGACGCAGCATCTGTTGGGCGCGCTCCAGCAACGGTTGATGCGCTCGACCTCGGGCCTGATAATAGCGCTCGGACGGACATAGCACCGTCAAGAAAGGCAAGGCCCAGATCCGGTCAGCCCAGGATACGGGCACCAGCAACATCAGCGACAACCAGCGTACCCCACTGGCTTTGACAAAGTGCCCCTGACTAGAGCGCACCGGATCGGGATAGATGCCCTTGGCCGCGATGCGATCCCCGCGACGGCGCTCGATCGTATCGTCCAGAGCAAAAACCAACCGGCCGCGGGGAACAAACGTAGCCAGCAGTACCTGCAACAGCCGCCGGCTGCCTTCAAGAGGAGACCATACGCAGCGATTGAGCACCCGGTGATAGGTTTGAAAATCAGACCGGTGATCTAAACCCATCACGCGCAAAAGGGCACTGACCGTGCGTTTGCCCGGTGCCAAGATCGCGCCGGTCAACAACACCTGAGCCTGCGGCCATACCCGAGAAGAAAAAAGGGGTGCAAAATACGACATAGATTGTATTATAGCCGGTGGCAGCGGTCCCATGACAAGCTCCTGGAGCGTAGAGATGATTCGACACCATCTATACTAGGACCTGCGCGGATCGCTGTCATCTCTTTTGGATAAAGTCGAGCTTATGATTGATTTCGCAAGGCTCAAAGGTTTGATTATGCGTTCGAATCAGGGGCAGCAAAGGTGCGCATTCAAACTTCAGCCATTTTCCCCAGCAGGTATTGTCGACAACACCCTCACCATAGTCCTTGAGGGAGTTCTTCCAGTGGGCACAGGATCTGAACAACTCCTTGCCGGTCATGTCCTGAGCGTCGAGGAATCCGAGATAAAGCAGAGCGACGGGGATACCGAGTGAGGCTAGCTTCCAAGACCAAGCAAACCGGTTGGATAGCTGGTAATGGTGGTCCCGTGATAATCCCCACTTTCCCCCCGTAGCCGACTGGAACGCCTCATTTGCCTGTGCAATCGCTCGACATATCCGCTCATGATTATTTCGGCTATTCTCTGAGGCCGATTCCTTTAGGCGTGTTTTTCCCCTTTGAGACAGTTCATTGACATGCGCTTTTGCCTCTATGAGCAATAGGCCCGGTTTGCCCTTGATGGTGCAGGTGCTGGCGATGTCCCAGTTGGGAGTGTTCGCTCTGCCATTAGCGGCTAGCCACCAGTCCCGGAGTTGCCGTCGAATCTCACTACAAGGCACGAGATTATCTGCCTTATCGAGTTGCGCTTCCGCAACATCCCATTTGCCGCATGGTTTCCATTTATCGTCGGAGGATACGATTACGTCCGGAAGGTTAATGAGCCGAGTCAGCCGGTTGGCGACCTCCTCGCCGTCGCCGTCCACTAACAGCACACAGCGAGGCCGACTCCCCCGGTTATCTTTACCGAGTTGCTTACACCAAGTCATCTGTTTCTCTTCTTGAGTTGACGTTGCGATTTTAATGCGATTACCTAGGGCAGACCTGAGAAGCGTTTTTAAAATTCCTCATGCCGTCCCTTAAGCTGAGAAAAGACCTTGGGAACGGGGCGGCCTTCCCTCGAAAAACGTTTGATCTTGGGGCTTCTTAATGTCTCTTGAAATCGTGGTAAAATCTACATTGTAGAGAGAATATCAGCCTTCTTAGCTTCAAATTCCTCGGCTGTGATTAGGTTTGCCTCAAGCATGTCCTTAAGCTTTTTGAGTTTTTCGACGGGGTCCTCGGTGGCCGGTGCTGACGAAGTCGGCTGGGCTGATTCAGGCGACGTCTGAACGACAACGCCACCGGCCTCTGCGCGCTTATCCTCTAGTTCACGCTGTCTGCGCTCCTCATGGGACTTCTCCTCCATCTCTTGGGCGTAGGCGTAAAGCTTACGCGCTTGCTCTTTTGGGAGATGCTCGATAGTTAGCTTCTGACCCTTAATTGTCTGCAACGTCAGTGTCGCACGCATCCTACCTTCGTCGAGTCGTGCATCCTCGAGATGGCGCCACAGATGATCCTCGAATTTGACCTTGCGAGTCAGAGTTCGTCGGTATACAATGAAGCGTCTATTGGTGAGGATAACGGCCTCCGGAGAGAGGCTAACCATCATGGGTTTCTGCACAGCAATATAGAGGATCTCTTCGTCACGGGTCAGCAGTTCCTGCACCCGCGGGTGTACCTGCTCTACGACTTTTGGATCTTGCTCTTCGCTCAGGAATCGTACGAGAAGGTTGCCCCGCTCCGTACTGGCTGTCTGGTCTTGATTGGTCATGAGGTTTCTCCTTCCATTCGTTAGCGATCTAAGAAGTGTTTTTTTGAATCTATTTGAGTCCGGTTCCACCAAAGAACCCTGAGCGAGAGGCGTTCAGTGGGCACGTCTTGTCAATATGCGACCGATGTAATCGACGCGCAATGGCCACTGCTGCGTCGCCTATTACCGCGTCACCGTTGGGCGTCTTGGGAGCCTATAGCAGCCCCCTGCAATTGGTACTAAGTCTCCTCCTATGTATCATCTTCTTCTACCGCGCTAAGATCGGCTGTCCGTGGACATGATACCTTCGACGTGGTCACTTCAACCATTGGCAGCTTCACGCGGACGCGGCCCGACTCAGGGTGAGAAGCGCGATTTCGGAAGGGACACTTAGTAAGGACGTGTGCAAAGAAAGAACGGCACTTACCACTGCCAACAAAAATCACTCACCTTACAAGAAAGCCGACTTTTCTCGAAACGGGCGGCTCAGAAAAAACGGCTTCTCTATTAATAGCGTAATAGCGGCTCACGGACGTCCCTGAACGGTGCCGCACCGAAATCGCCAGACCGCCTTTTTGACGAGCGCATTCTAGCCCATACGGCAGCTTGACATCATATACGTATGTTCAGTATATTTTGTGCTGCTCGCACGTTAGATATCCTCGTCAGGAACTGCCATGTCTCGGTCTCAGCAAGCCGTCCAAGAGCGCTATCGCCGGGCGCTCGACGCCTTGACCCAAAAGCTCCAACAAGACCGCACAGTTTTGGCCGCCATCGTCTATGGCTCATACTCGTACGATCAAGTTTGGGAGAAGTCGGACATCGACTTGTGGATCGTCATGGCCGACGACCCCAAGGTGCGGCGCTACGAGGATCACTGCCTCACTGAAGAAGGCGTCATCATCCACGCCAATCTCATCCCGCGCAAGCGTTTCCAGTTGAACATAGAAGGCTCGCGCCAGGGCGGATGGCTCGACTTTACCTTTGCCCACAGCACCCTCCTGTTTTCCAAGGACGAGTCCATTGCTACGTGGTACAAAGACGCCGAGCGCATTGGCGCGCGCGACCGCGACTACCAGTTGCTGCGGCGCGCCCTGCCGCTGTTGGCCACTTTGGCCAAAGCCCAGAAGTGGTACCAGGTGAAGAAGGACTACAACTACAGCTTCCTGTGGCTGCTCAACGTGGCCGACCAACTCGCCAGCGTCGAGTGCATCCTCAACGGCCAAGCCCCGGGACGCGAGGTCATTCACCAAGCCCTCTCCTTTAATCCCGAGTTATTCAACGCCATCTACACGGATCTCATCGCCGCTCCCAAAAACGCCCGCACCCTCAAGGCGGCTCTCCAGCGCGTAGAGACCTACCTCGACGACCACCTCTGGGACATGTTCCGGCCCCTACTTGAGTATTTGGAGGAGGCCGAGGCCATGCGCACGGTGTCGGAAATAGAGGAGCACTTTAAGATGGAAGGCGCGGACTTTGCCTGCGAGTGGCTGGTTGAAAAGGGCTTGCTGCAAAAGATGTCAGCACCGCTGCGCCTCACCGAAAAGAGTCGCATAGAGATGCAGGAAGCGGCCTATTACTACGACGACGATGGGGCCGATTGGGGGCTGCACTAGGGTGAATTAGGAATTAGGAATTACGAATTGGGGGCTGCACTAGCACAATAGGAAACACTATGGCTATACGAGACTCAATCGCCATCAAGGGCGCACGCGAGAACAACCTGCAAAACATCGACGTCAGCATTCCGCGCGACAAACTGGTCGTCATCACCGGCATCAGCGGCTCGGGCAAATCCTCGCTGGCCTTTGATACGGTGTACGCCGAGGGCCAGCGGCGCTTCATGGAGTCCATGTCCACCTATGCCAAGCGCTTCGTCGAGCAGATGAAGAAGCCGGATGTCGATTTTGTCACTGGGCTTTCGCCGGTCATTTCCATTGAGCAGAAGACCATATTCAACAATCCGCGCTCGACCGTCGGCACCATGACCGATTTGTACGAATATCTGCGGATGCTCTACTCCACGGTGGGCCAAGCCCACTGCCCCTACTGCCGCTGCCCCATCACCTATCGTACTCCCTACCAGATGGCCGAGCACTTGCTGTCCCTGCCGGACGGGGCCGAAGTGGAAATCCGCGCTCCGGTGTTTAAGATCTACGGCGAGGATTACGCATTTCTGTTTGACGACATTCGCACCAAGGGGTATCGGCGGGTGCGCATCGACGGCGAGCTATGCGATCTGAGCGAGGAGCTCGAGCTCGACGAGAATGAGGATTTCCACATCGAGGCGGTCATCGACCGCTTCGTCATCGGCGGCGATCTGCAAAAGCAACTCCTCGCGTCCATTGAGCACGGCCTAGTGGTGGGCGAGAACTTTCTCAGCTTCCACTTGCTAAATCCTGAAATCGCTTCCAAACAAGAGGTGGAGGCCTTCTACGAAGGCTTCGGCTGCCCCGAGCACCGCCTCAGCATGGCCGAGCTGACCCAGGGCTACTTCACCTTCAACGAGCCGCTCTCGGCCTGCGTCACCTGTTCGGGCTTGGGCACCTATCTACAGGTCCATCCCGATCTGCTGGTGCCCGACAAGAGCCGGAGCATTCTCGACGGTGCCTTTGTGCGCGAGGCGATTAACTGCGACCGCAATGGGTGGGGCGGGCGCATCTTCTACAGCTTGGCCCAGCACTACGGCTTCGACTTGGACACGCCCTTTGCCGAGCTGTCCGACCGCATCGTCGATGTGCTGTTCTACGGCACCAAGGGCAAGCGCTTCACTATTGTGCTGCCGCCGGGCGCGACTGAGGGTCGGCGCTACAAAGGGCGCAAGGTTGCTTTTGATGGGGTCATCAACCAAATCGAGCGCCGCTATCGCCGCTATCGCCGCCAAGGGGTGGCGCATTCGGGTATGGAGGACTACCTGCGCAAGGTCATGGTCGAGTACGACTGCCCGGACTGCGGCGGCACGCGGCTCAAAGCTACGCGCATGCTCGTCACCGTGGCTGGTCGCACCATCCACGACCTGTGCGAGATGCACCTGCAAGAGTTGCGCGATTTTCTCAAGGATGTTCCCATGCCCGTGCAGAGGAAGCAGGCCGGCCAGCAGATCGTGCGCGAGTTGGTGCTGCGGCTCGATCTCATCATGGGCATTGGCTTGGATTATCTCAGCCTCACGCGCAGGGCGGGGACCCTCTCTGGCGGCGAGGCCCAGCGCATTCGCCTTTCTACGCAGATCGGTTCCGGCCTAATGGGCATGCTCTACGTACTCGACGAGCCTTCCATTGGCCTGCATCCCAAAGACAACGTCAAGATGATTGAGACGCTGCGCCGCCTGCGCGATGTCGGCAACACGGTCATTGTGGTGGAGCACGACGAGGAGACCATTCGGGCGGCCGATCACGTCATCGAGCTCGGCCCCGGCCCGGGCGTGCACGGCGGCCGCATCTCTGCCGAGGGCACCATTCGCCAGATATTGAAAAACTCCGACTCCCTGACCGGCCAGTTTCTCACGGGCCGCCAGCGCATTGACGTGCCGATTGAGCGCCGCCCGCTCAACGGCTGCAACCTGCATGTCCGGGGTGCTCGCGCCAACAACCTCGACGACCTTGACGTCAAAATCCCCTTGGGAGTCTTCGTCTGCGTCAGTGGAGCCTCTGGCTCGGGCAAGAGCACGCTCGTCCACGACATTCTCTACAAGAAGCTCTACTCCATCTTCCACGACAGCCGCGTGCTGTCGGGCGCGCACGACCGCCTCGACGGGATCGAGCACGTAAGCGATGTGATCAACATCGACCAATCCCCCATCGGCCGCTCGCCCCGGTCCAACCCAGCCACGTACATCGGTTTCTACGACAACATCCGCCGCCTCTTCGCCCAGACGCCCGAGGCCAAGAAGCGCCGCTATACGGCCTCGCGCTTTAGCTTCAACGTCAAGGGAGGCCGCTGTGAGGAGTGCGGCGGCGAGGGCACGGTCACCACCAAGCTGCACCTGATGGCCGATGTGGAGGTGCCCTGCCCCACCTGCAAGGGCGCGCGCTACAATCAAGACACGCTCGACGTTACCTATCGGGACAAGAACATCGCCGAGGTCTTGGCGATGACGATAGAGGATGGGGTGGATTTCTTCGCCGACCAGCGGCTCATCGCCCATAAGCTGGGCGTGCTCGACGATTTGGGGCTGGGTTATTTGCAAATTGGCCACCCGGCCCCTCTGCTGTCGGGCGGCGAGGCCCAGCGCGTCAAGCTGGCCGACGAGCTGGGCAAGCTCAAGCGCGGCAAGAGCAACCTCTACCTGCTCGACGAGCCCACCACCGGGCTGCACTTGGCCGATATTCAGCGTCTGCTCGACAGCCTCAATCGCTTGGTCGAGGCCGGCCATACGGTCTTGGTCATCGAGCACCACCTTGATGTCATCAAGACCGCAGACTACATCATCGACTTGGGTCCCGAGGGCGGGCACAACGGCGGCCAGATCGTCGGGCAGGGCACCCCGGAGGAACTCGCCGAAGTGAGCGAGTCGTACACCGGGCAATTCCTAAAGAATTTCTTGGCTTAAACTAGGTACGTGGTTTCTCTCCTAACCTAACGTTGCGCAGAGGCTCTTAGGCATGGGATGCTTCGACTCCGCTTCGCTTCGCTCAGCATGACGTCATACTGAGCGAAGCGAAGTACCTCCTACCCAAGGGGCCAGTGCGCAACACCTCTCGTCAAATTTCGGACAATCTCGGCATCAGATCGACGAGGTTGCAGGGCTGGTTGGTGGAATCTAGCTGCGGCCCGATGAGCTTGTCCCAGCCGGTGGCGCAAGCCCCTGAGGAGCCAGGCAGGCAGAAGATGTAGGTGCTGTTGGCGACGCCGGCCACGCAGCGCGATTGCAAGGTCGCGGTGCCGATTTCCTCGTAGGAAAGCACGCGAAAGACCTCGCCAAAGCCCTCGATTTCCTTGTCGAAGAGCACGCTGACGGCCTCGGGCGTACCGTCGCGGCCTGTGAGGCCAGTGCCGCCGGTGGTGACGATGGCTTGGACGCGAGGCTCGGCGATCCACTGCGAGACTTGGGCGCGGAGCTGATAGATGTCGTCGGGCAGGATTTGCTTTTCGTGCAGGACGTGGCCGGCCGCTTCGAGGCGTTCGACTAGCAGCTTGCCGGACTTGTCGGTTGCTTCGTCGCGGGTGTCGGAGACCGTGAGCACGGCGATGCACACGGGGACGCGGTCTTGGGTCATGGTGTACCTTTCGGTGAAGGGGGTATGAGTTCGATCTGGTAGAGCTTGGGCCACCGCTTGCCGGTGACGAAGAGCCGCTCGCCCTTGGGATCGTAGGCAATGCCATTGAGCACCTCGGCGTTAGAGCCACGGCGGTCTTCATTGTTCAACAGCCCGGTCAGGTCGATCCACCCCGCGACTTGGCCGGTCGCTGGGTCGATGCGGGCGATGGTGTCGGTCTGCCAGATATTGGCAAATACCTCGCCGGCGATCCATTCGAGTTCGTTGAGCTGGGATACGGGGCTGCCGTGGGCTGCAACTGTGATTCGGCTGACCTCGGCGAAGGTAAACGGGTCGCGGAAGTACAGGGTCGCGCTGCCATCGCTCATGACGAGTAGTTCGCCGTCGTACGTCAGCCCCCAGCCCTCGGTGGGATAGGCGAACTCCGCTAGCTGCTCAAACGAATCGAGACGATAGGCAAAGCCCTTGTTGGCCCGCCAAGTTAGCTGAAGGAGGCGATTGCCGAAGAGGGCGAGTCCCTCGGCGAAGAAGCGGTCGTCTAGCTGATGGAGCTGTACGACGGCTCCTGTTTCGATCTCGACCTTGCGCAGGGACGACTGGCCGTACTGGCCGGTGCTTTCGTAGAGAAAGCCGTTGTCGTAGAGAAGCCCTTGGGTATAGGCGTCTGGGTCGTGCGGGAAGGAGTGGACGACTCGGTAGGAATACGTGGGGATTTCAGAGGGCTGTTGCGGCTGGAGAGCAGCGGGTTCCGCGCCGTCGTCAGATGGGGCTAGGCAACTGGCATTGGTCGCCAGGAGCAAGGCGATGGCAGTGGACTGTACTTTGCGGATCATGTAGGGTAAAATACGGGGCGCGGTAGAGAGGGCAAGGTAGGGGACGACGGTACTTTTGCCGGAGATTATTGGGGACGGAGATAAGTGACAGAAGATTCGCTATACAGTCATTTCTGGTCTAGGATGCGATTGACTTACTCTTGACGTATTACGTTATTCGTAATATTCTGCTATGATCGTATCTTTTGCTGACAAGCGTACGGCGAACGTTTTCCACGGTGTGCGCGACGGATCCTTTCCCATGCAACTCCTGCAACGAGCGCAAGGGAAGCTGGATCGTATCAACTCTGCGGCTAGCCTTCACGATCTTCGAGTACCGCCAGGAAATCGGCTCGAACGGCTCAAGGGGGATCGGCAGGATCAGTACAGCATCCGCGTTTCGCGCGGCTGGCGGATATGCTTTGTATGGAAAGATGGGGACGCCTTTGAGGTTGAGTTGAGCAATCACTACGACTAAGGAACGGAGAGGTAATATGATGAATGTACCCACAGGCCGAATTGCCACTCATCCCGGTGCTTTTCTTTTAGAGCAGATCGAGGAGATGGGGCTGACCGTCAATGGATTGGCGCGGGACATCGACCTGCCCGCCACTAGGCTCCATGAAATCGTTCACGAGCGACGCGGCGTGACGGCTGAGACGGCGATCGCTCTTGGCGAGTACTTCGGCCAGACTCCAGAGTTTTGGATGAACGCTCAGAAGGTTTACGAATTATCGAGAGAATTGGTCGAGAATGGCGAGGAGATTCGTTCAAGAGTTCGCTGTCGCGCTAAGGATCGGGCTACGGCAGTATGACCTCTGCTGAATTCGCCCAACTTCGATGGTTGTGAAAGAGGAGAAGATCGCGATATATAAAACCTATCTCAAAATTGGAATTGCCGCCGTAGAATACTGATGGAAGCACGTCAAACACATCCAAAGAAAGGGGCGACATGGCATTACCCACGAATGAGAAGACAGCGGTCAAAGGTTTAAGCGTGGCTTCGACCATGAGGCAGTCAATGCGTCGTTGCACCACAAAAACCAGCTTCACTCGCTATTTCTACCTACCGCAGTAGATGCGGACGTTCGAAGAGGTCTGTGCCGAAGTCTTGGCACTGGAGCAGGAAGCCGAGGGCTGCTAAGCGAGATCATAGGAACGTAGCGTATGATCCCGATCCGTATCTTCATAAGTAGTCGGCAGAGCGAGTTTTCGCAAGAGCGCGCGGCGTTACGCGACTATCTTCGCGAAGATCCATTGACAAGGCGCTTTTTTGATGTGTTCCTGTTTGAGGACGCTCCAGCATCCGATCAGCGGCCTGATGAGCTCTATCTCGATGAAGTCAAGCGCTGTGAAGTCTACATAGGCTTGTTCGGTCGAGAATACGGGAGTGAGGATGAGGAGGGGATGTCTCCAACGGAACAGGAGTTCAACCTTGCGAGCAAACAGGGCAAGTGCCGGCTGATCTACGTGAAGAACGTTCTAGATCGAGAGCGGGACTCCCGAATGGCCGCATTGATCGCCAAAGCGGAGAAGGAGCTAGTTCGTAAGTCTTTCGAGACTATCGAGGATCTCAAATGCGAGATTCACGAGTCTCTGGTCAAATACTTGCTTGATAACCTGTTTCCGCATTCGGGAATCTTTGACAACGACAGTTGTCGAACTTCGGCGGAGGCCGAGGAGACCCTCGGACGCTATACCGCGGCATTCCACCACACATACACGCTTCCGGAACGGCTAGTTCCCTTCAAATGCTGGTCGGATGAGGGCGAGATGTCGTCCCGAGATGTCTCCCGTCTAATTTCCGAGGAAACCACGAACATCCTGATCCGTGGCCCGTCGGGCTGCGGCAAGACGCTACTGGCCAAAGACACCGCTCTCAAGTTCAGCCGAGATGTCGGTGTAGCTATCACTATACCGGTCAAGAACTACTCAGATAGGCTAGAGGCGGCCCTTGATCACGAGGTCCATCTGATGGATACCCCATCGACAGCCAAGCTGTTGAGTGCAGCACAGAGGCTCGATCGACCAATCCTCCTTGTAATCGATGGGTACAATGAGTGCGACGAATCAGTACGGGAATCTCTCACCATCGAACTCTCTGCATGGGCACGACGATATGAGGCTAAAATCCTGATCACCTCGCAGATTTCGCCGGCACGGAGCGAGCTTCTGAAGCTGCGCACCATCGAGGTGCTACCGGCGACGATGGAAACTAAGGTTGCTATTGCCAAGAACGTTATGGGGATCGACGTATTGCCAAAAGAAATCGAACATCTTCTCGGTGTGGTCACCACCGGTCTGGAGGCAAGCCTCGTTGGTGAAGTTGGTCAGCAACTTCGACATAGTGACAGCCGATTCGCTCTGTTCGATGCTTACGTGCGAAAGCGTTTGCAGGACGACGCAAGCGATGGAATTCGCGCCCTCTCACACGTGGCTGCTTGGCTCTGTGACCGTCTAGCTTTCAGTATGAGCGTACGCGACCTCGACCGTATCATGGACGATGGACATATACCACAAGACATCCCTAACCGATTACAGAATGCAGGCTTGCTTTCGCCTCGTGGAGACAGAGTGAGCTTCGTACATGAGATGTTCTTCAACGCTTTCGCTGCTGAGGCAATAGTTCGCCGTTCCACGGGTAGGGCTGAGCCGGTGCTGACAGCGTTGGCCGCTCCGGTGCATGCTGAGCGCAAAGATTTCATTATCGGTGCGATTGATGAACAGGGTTTGCTTGAACAGGTACTAGATGGTTTGTCCGATCCTGCGTCCGTCACCGTTTGTCTCTCCGGATCCTGTGGCCGCCGAGCGCAAGAATGGGCTGAAGCTCACTATCGGAAGCTGTTAATACAACTCCGAGACGAAGTTCGCAATGTCCGATTCAAGGTAAGTATTCATGGGTTCCCTCAGATAGTTTTTGATGGAGACTCTTTAACTACATGGACGACGTTAGATCGAGCATTTCTTGCAGCGCTGCCCAAATTGATTAGGAAAGGGCATTATCTCGACGATATTCTCAACATCATCGGTACGCTGGATAGACGGATTGATGAAGAAACTAACCGACTTCGCTCTGAAGCTGAAAAACACAATACTCCACTCCGAAGTGCGATGTTCGAAGCTAGCTTTGTTTTTGAGCTTAATCCCACTCCTGCCATTGCCCAAGTCTGCGTGGACTTACATAGCGTCATCCTTCGAACTAACGGCGATGGACTAGTGACGCTCATCGAAAAGCACCTTAGAAAAGAGGACTTGTCCTGTGGACAGTTATATCTACTGCTGAGATTGCTGAGATTATCGCATGGCACGGACATCACGGATATCATTACTCCGTTTCTTGCTCGTACCATAAAATTGCGTTGGATTCACGCACCTTACCACCTCGCGTTGGAGTTGATGTTTGCGGCCTGTATGTGTAACTCGGCTAGTGAAACTGATAAGGCTACTCTCATTCAGACAATTGAATCTTTACCACAGCCTCGAAACGTGTTTCTCTCAACAGCGATTGTCGATGCACTGAAATCTCTTGGTGCTCTTGAGCAATCTGAGATAGAATATCATTCGACGATCCACGAGGAAATAAGCCAGTGTCTTGCCAGCCCCAATGAAAACGAAAGCTGTGCAATGGCTTACAGTATCTATTCGTCGCAGTTCGATCATCCTTTTAGTAATGCTTACAGGGAGATGATCTCCGATCTTCCAGATCATGAGCGGAAGTCGCTTTTGATGATGGCGGTGAACGGAGCCGAATACAGTGATATTTTCTTGGACACGTTGATCGCGAATTTGGCATCATATAAAGATCCCGAGGTGGGCAAGTGCTTAGTCCGCTTTACTGAATTACCGCCTACGGGGAGTTCTTCTCCACAAAATGCTGTCGGCGTCTTCGTTTCTTCGCATATCGCTCTAGCCAAGATTGGCTTACCGTTGCCAGACGCTCAAATAACCATAGACTCGCCTTGCGCTGAGTCGCTAGCCGCTTGTGGGATCGTGCTGTACTGGATTAACCGAGACGATCTTGACGAAGGCACAAAGCGTAGTAGGTGCCGTCATGCATTCAGCATCCTACATAGCCATCGGGAAGATGGCGCTATTCCTGCTCTTTTCGTTTGTGACCCCGGTTATTCGTTTTGGGTGAGTCGTCAACTGAAAATGTCGCCGGAGAACTGTTCTATTGCTAGTTTTTTTCCTGACGAGGTAGTGGACCTATGTCGCTATGCTCTGAATCGGTCCACGGAGTTGACCGGCTATTTCCGTCATTTCGACAGGAACGAGCACCTGAGATTTGCCATTGACGTCCTCGCACGCCATGGAAAAAACGCAGACCTCTCTCTTCTGCGGCGGCATGTTGATGACCGGAATCTTGGAACACGAGTTATTGAAGCGATGAAAATGATAGAAGAGCGCTTCACAGCATCATGAATAGTCACGGTGTAGGACAAGCACAGAATAGATATGAGGAGCTTCACAGGTTAGTTACAAGTATACCAGATCTGTCGACGGGGATCATTTGAGGACGTGGACAATGGATTCGACGTTGCGCCGAAGATTACAGCATGACTACATGTACCTTGGTCGGCGGTCTTTTCGTCGCCGAAAACGCTCTGACTGCGCTACTTGACGGGTACGTGGCTGAACCCTTACCACAGCCGAGATTGGTAGTTTATGTATGATTGATAGGAGTAGCTAAATGACCAGTGATACCAGCGAGAAATCGGCCCGTCGGATGCTGACTACTAACTATGCCAATACCCGCGAATCCAAAGGTTTACCACATCGTCCACGTTGACCGGTTGCCCTCAATTATTAGGGACGGTTATCTCTGGTGCGATGCGAAGATGGTTCAACGCGGCGGAGCCGGAACAACCATAGGGATGAATAAGATCAAGCAATTTCGGCGCACGAAGGCACTGGACAGCCATCACACTCTGCATGTGGGTAATTGTGTGCCGTTTTACTTCTGCCCCCGCTCCGTCATGCTCTACATTATCCACCAAGCGAATCACCCTGAACTGGTCTATTGCGGCGGTCAAGACCCTATTGTTCATTTGGAGGCAGATTTGCAGCAGACCGTTGCTTGGGCCAAGCAAAAGAAACTGCGCTGGGCATTCACAACTTCAAATGCCAGCGCATCCTATGCTGAAGATTGGTGTGACTTGGCGAAATTGAACGAGATCGACTGGAACGCGGTGCAAGCTACACGCTGGCAGGGATGCAAGGAAGGTAAGCAGGCAGAATTTCTAATTGAGGATCAATTCCCTTGGTGCCTAGTCTCTCGCATCGGCGTGCTATCAAACCAGACCTACCAACAGACCAGTGCGGCCCTTGCATATGTTAAGCAAAAACCACTTGTTGAAATCAGACCGAAGTGGTATTACTAACGACGTAGGAGAACGGCCATGATCGAATACAAGACCGGTGACATTCTCGCCGAACAAGCCGAAGCCCTAGTCAATACCGTCAACTGCGTCGGGATCATGGGACGCGGTGTCGCGCTTCAATTCAAACGAGCCTTTCCCGAAAACTTCAAGGCATACGCGTCCCGATGCAAGCGCAATGAAATGCAACCGGGTTGCGTGTTTGTCTTCGAGACGGGCACGCTGCTTCCTCCGCGCTATATCATTAATTTCCCGACCAAGCGGCATTGGCGGGGCAAGAGCCGTATCGAGGACATTGAATCCGGTTTGGTGTCGCTTAAAGAGGAAATCCGGTCGCGGGGTATCCGCTCGATCGCAATTCCTCCGCTCGGTAGTGGGCTAGGCGGGTTGGACTGGTCGAAGGTCCGTACTCGTTTGGAGGCGGCTCTGGAAGAATTTGAGGATGTCAAGATCATCATATTTGAGCCAGGAGGTACGGTGGACAAGCGCGTCAACCGTTTGAGTGACGTACCGGAGATGACAGCCGGACGAGCTGTGTTGGTCGGGTTGATGGATCGCTACCTCCTCGGCTTGCTGGACCCGTTCGTGACGCTGTTGGAAGTACATAAGCTTATGTATTTCATGCAGGCTGCGGGTGAGCCCTTGAGGTTGAGATTCGCTAAAGGTCCTTACGGTCCGTATGCCGAAAACCTTCGACATGTGCTGAAAGACATTGAGGGACATCTGGTGTCCGGCTATGCCGATGGGGGCGATGCTCCTGACAAGCAGTTGAATCTGGTGCCGGGCGCGCTCGCAGATGCTAGCGCATTTCTTGAGGATAAGGCCGATACGCAGGCTCGCTTTGAAAGGGTTTCTGACCTCGTCGAAGGGTTTGAGTCGTCATTCGGCTTGGAACTGCTCACAACGGTTCACTGGATTGCTAGCAAAGAAAAGGTACTGGTCTTCGACGACATCGTGAAGCACACCTACGCCTGGAACGCAAGAAAGAGGCAGTTTTCGCAACGTCAGATTAAGCTCGCATTTGATATTCTATTGGAGAAGGGCTGGATTGAGTATCTCGACACGTCGGACTCCCCGTGACCACCGACACCAGCGAAAAGGATCTTGAAGCTCTCATTTGCACCACTCTAATCGGCTCGTCCTGCAACCTAGGCGCTGCGCCGGCTAGCGAGATCTACGAGCGCCCATCCGCCTAGGCTGGACCTGCGGCGGCCCGTCTGCCTACGGCCGCGAATACTGCGTGGACTTGGCCCAGCTTGCGTTGTTCCTGCGGGCCACCCAGCCCGATGTGGCCAAGACGCTCGACTTGCCCCACAAGCAGCGGTGCGTCCATCCACCATAAAAGAAATCTCCCCGGCCATTGGCATTTTTGCCGGGAGTTTTAGATTGTATATATAGGCATAGGATAAACGGGTGATACAGCGCGCATACATACACCTTATCTGGATCGGCTTGCTGTTGGCGAGTGGGGCCGAGGCCGTGCGCATCCAAGATGTCGTGCCCGAAGAGGTGCCCAAGCGGAAGCACGACGGGTACTACGCTGCGGTAGGGGTGGGTTTTATCAACTTGGATCATCGCGGCTCGGGTGTGCGCGTTCCCTTGGGGCTGCGGGCGGTCTTCAACCGCTTGCGCCTCATCTGCTCAGCCAATGTGCTCGATGTGAGCTTTCACGAAGGCAACGATTACGACCCGCGTTTCTTCCGGCCCTATCCCACCCGAACCTACTGCTTCGATACGCGGACTGGATACCGCGTGGCGGACTACCGCTGCTCGGGCGGCACGGATTGGCTGCGCTCGCTCAGTGCGGATCTGGCCTATATTGTCCTCGACGAGGTGTGGATTGCCGGGCGACCGGGCAAGCTGTTTGCCGGAGCGGGCTATCGCCACCTAAGCCCCGCGACGGCGTATGGAACCTTGGGGTTGTTTTTCGATGCTCCGGGCCGGACCGTCGGCGGTTTCAAGGTCCTAGTCGGCAGGGGCTACGTCACCTTGGGCCTGCTGTGGGGCTTTGATTTGCGGCGCGTCTTTTAGAAGGTCGTAAATGATCCGCAGATGGACGCAGATGGACGCAGAATAGTAGAAACAAGATTATCCGCTTCAAGTCATTCGGGATTGCCGTATGATCGCTTGGGCCTTTTGCGCCGCCTTGGCTCTCGTGCCTGTGGGCGCTGCCGCGCAGACGCTGTCCGCTGAAGTGCATCCGGGCCTGCTTTTTTCCGCCGAAGACATTCCCCTGCTCAAAGAGCGCATCCAGCGCGAACCGTATGCCTCGTGGTGGCGGACTGTGTTGCAGCGGGCGCGGAACGCTCCGACGACCTTTGTCGACGAGCGCGCTGAGGTCCGCTACGCCAAGTCCCTCGCCTTCGCTTGGCTGATGACCGACAATGCCGCGTTTGCCGAGCGCGCGTTGGCTGTGATGCAGGGGGTGGCGTTCCCGCCGCGAGGAGGTGATTTGGGCGAGCCGCACAACGAGGGCGAGGTCGTGGCCCAGTACGCCGTGGCGTACGACATCCTGCACCCCTATGCTGCGGCCAACGATCCCCAAGCCCTGCAGGAGATGCGGTCGATCCTCGGCGAGGAAGCCGACCGCTTGTGGAAGGGCATTGTGATTGGCAAGGTGGGGCTTGGGCTGTTCCCGGTCAAAATTCTCTTGCACGAGACTCCGCATCTCGACAACTGGCACATCCGCGCGTACGGTGGCCTCGGGTTGGCGGCCATGGCCTTGAGCGAGTACACCAGCGGCGAGGGTACGCCGCAGGAATGGGCGGATCGCGCCTTTGAGATGGTCACCAGCAGCCTCGACTTCCAGATCGAAGGAAGGGATGGGGGATATGCGGAGGGGCCGTTTTACAGCCGCTACGCCGCGGATGTCTATTTACCTTACTTGTTCGCGCTCAAGAACCGCACCGGCTTGGACCTGTTTGCCGATCCCAAGATCGGGAAGATGCACGAGTGGTCCCTGAACCTGCGGCTGCCCAATGGCCGGCGGCCCAACATCGACGACGGTCACTTAGACGATTTCTACGGGCATTACCTAGCGGCCGTGCAAGCCAACGGCGGGGTCCATCGCTGGGACTGGGAGAACAACGAGCGCGGCCTGTACGTGCGCCAGTTTTCCGAGATGGACGCCATCGCCCTGTACGACGACAGCGTGCCCGCGCAAGAGCCGACACACGGCCCGTCGGTTTTTATGCCCGGGGCTGGCGACGCCGTCTTCCGCAGCGATTGGTCGGCTGCGGCTACGTACATGCTCTTGCGCGGCGAAAATGGCACGGCTCGCGAGCACGGGTTTGCGCACGAGCATCCCGACGGGACCAGCTTTGTGATTTACGCCGGTGGCGAGATGCTGGCCGTAGATGCGGGTTACATCAATTTTGACAACCACGACAAGGTCAACAAAGGCCGCAATCACAACGTAGTGCTGGTCGATGGCAAGGGGCCGCCGCGCCGGATCTTGCCCGTGGTGGGGACCATCGGCGACCGCAACGACGCTTTCATTGAGGGATTCTTCACGAGTGCTGCTGGTGATTACGCGGAAGTCCGCGCTGCCTACCGGGGCGTCGAACTGAGGCGGCGAGTCTTTTTTGCCGACCACAGGTACTTCTTCGTGGCTGACGAGATTGACGACCTAGGCCGTCGCCACACCTATGAGTGGCGGCTGCACGGCAATGGCGGCGGCACCAGCGGGGGCGCGTATGCGCGCACGAGCAACTTGGCGCGTTGGACGCGAGACAAGGCCGAACTGCTGGCGTTTTTGCCGGAGCAGCCCGGCCGGGTTGCGCTTGAAAGCGAGGCGATCCACTCCTTTGACTATCGCCAAGAGCAGACTCACGCGGTGTTGCAGGTGCAGCAAGAGGGCGTCGATGGGCGTTACTTGGCAGTGCTGTATCCGCGGGCGCTTAGGGATGCTAGGCCGGCGTTTGAGACCGCATCCGCGCAAGGAGCCGAGGCGGCCTTAGTGTCGTTGGCCGGGGTGCGGGATTTGGCTTGGCTCCGCAGCGGCAATGCGTCTGAGGCCACTGTATCTGGGCCGGACGCGAGCTTGGTCAGCGACGCCCACTTCGGCTATGTCCGCTATGTCGATGGGCAGCTTACCCGCTTTGTAGCGCAAGACGCGACCTACCTTTTGGTCGACGGCGAGACGGTGTTCCGCGCCAGCGAAACGATAGACGTGAGCTTAGAGCGAGATGGCTATGCGGGTTTCGTGCGCGGTCCCGACACGGGCTATCAGTTAAGAATGCCCCATCGGGGGAACGAATGGAGCGCGGCTCGTTTCCTTGGCGGCGCGTGGTGGGGCACGGCCGTCGAAGGCGACCTGATCGTACTGGAGCTAACGGGTGAAGGGACGCTAGAATTGGGATCTGATCAGCACGTCGAAGCGCAAAAGGGGGTGCAGCCGCGTCCCGAGCGCTATGCTTTGCATCCAAACGCGCCTAACCCGTTCAATCCGACGACCAAAATCCGCTTTGATTTGCCCGTTGCCAGCTTGGTGCAACTGACGGTGTACAACGTCTTGGGGCAGGAGGTCGCGCGGCTGGTGGAGAGGCGGATGCCTCCGGGGCGGCACGAGGTGGAATGGAACGCGTCTGGCTACCGGAGCGGCCTCTATTTCTACGCGCTCAAAGCCGATTCCTACCGCGAGCAGCACAAGATGATTCTGCTGCGCTGACTACCTGACGTTACGCACGGGCTTCTTGGGTGGGAGATGCTTCGCTGCGCTCAGCATGACAGGTGCTGGCGCGTTCTTGCCTTGTCATGCTGAGCCTTTCGGCTTCGCTCAAGATAAACTCCGCGAAGCGGAGTCGAAGCATCCCATACCTAGGTGCCTATGCGTAACATCAGTGACTACTTTTCGATGACGTAGCGCAGTATGTCCGCGACCTGCTCGGGCTCACTGGCCACGGCGAGCGCGGCCGCATCCACCTCCTTGAGTGCGTGTTGCAGCTCGGGCGGGTGGAGGATGATTAGCGGCTTGTTGCAAGCGGCGGCAAACCCCGCGTCAAAAGCCGCGTTCCACTGGCGGTACTGGTCGCCGAAGCGCACCACCACCACGTCGGCGTCGCGGATTAGGGTGCGAGTGCGGATGGCGTTGAGCTGCGCGCCTTTGCGATCTTTCCAAAAGCTGTTTTCCTCCGGCCCGAGAATGTTGATGCCGCAGTTGTCGCTGGCCGCGTGATCGGTGACTGGAGCGGTGAACTCGACCGGCAGGTCGCTGGCCGCTTGGACGATGCGCTCGCGCCAGTCGCTGTGAATCTCGCCGGATAGATAAACCTTCCACTGTTTGGACATGGGGTTCCTTTGGGCGTGGTGAGTTGGATGGTAGAGGGCGAACGACGCAATTTGTCGCGATTGCGGCCAGCCGCTATTTTCAATTAGAAATTAAAAATTAAGAATTAGGAATTAAAGTCAGCAACGTTATTCGTAATTCCTAATTGAAAACAGGAGAGTTTGCCATGAAATCGGCGCTTGAACTGGCCATGGAAAAGGCCAACGAGGCGGTTGGGGGTGCGGAGGGGATTAAGCTGACAGACGAGCAGAAAGAGGCCATAGACCAAGTGCGCAAGCAGTACGAGGCCAAGTGGGCCGAGCAAGAGATTGCGTTTACGGGCCAGCTAGAGCAGGCCACGGGTGCAGATCCGCAGGCCCTCGCCGAAGCACGCCGCCAAGTGCAGGAGCAAATGAGCAAAGTCCGCAATGAACTCTTTGCCGAGCGCGACGCCAAAATCGAGGCGATTCGCAACCAGTAGGACGCGGGTACTAAATGCAGCCAAATTACGCAGTCGATATGAGGTTGAACATCCGAACGCCTATGCGGGATGGCATCGATCTTTCTTCCGACATCTATCTGCCAAAGGCATCGGGTAGGTTTCCGACCGTGCTGATGCGCACGCCGTACGACAACAACACATCGCTCCTGATCGAGAAGGCCATGCGGCTGGCCAATAGCGGCTATGCCTGCGTCATCCAAGATGTGCGGGGGCGCTGGGATTCCGACGGCGTGCACTACGCGCTGTTCGGCCACGGCGAGGACGGTTTTGATACGCAGGAATGGATTGGCCAGCAGGAGTGGAGCGACGGCAAGATCGGCATGGCCGGAGGCTCGTACCTCGGATGGGTGCAGTGGCAGAGCGCGCCGCACCGCAGCCAGTACCTGACGTGTATAGCACCAAGAGTGATGTGCGGCGATCTGTACTCGGGCCTCATTCACCCCGGCGGGGCGTTCCAGCTCAACGTTGCCCTCACGTGGGGGATGCGGACCAATGGCCGCACCGCTCAGAGTATTGAGTACCACAACTGGACGGAGGCCTTTCGCTCGATTCCCCTCATCGACATGGATCAACAGGCGGGCCGAATCCTACAGTTTTGGCGGGATTGGGTGACGCACACTGAATACGATTCCTACTGGGACTCGGTCAACGTCGAAAACAAGTGGGGCGAAATCGCGGCCCCTGCCCTGATAATGGGAGGCTGGTACGACCTCTACTCCCACAATACCTTTATCAACTTCAACGGTCTAAGGCTGCACGGGCGGACGCCCGAAGCTAGGCAAAGCCAACTCATCGTCGGGCCTTGGCCGCACGCGCTTAGCGCTTCTACCAAGACGGGTGACATCGACTTCGGCGCGAACTCGCTGTACGACTTGGAAGACTTGGAGTTGCGTTGGTTTGATTATTGGTTGAAGGGCATTGACAACGGCATTGTCGGCGAGGCTCCGCTGCGGCTCTTCATAATGGGCGTCAATGAATGGAGAGACGAGAACGAATGGCCGCTGGCTAGGACCGACTGGCAAAAATGGTATTTGCACTCTGCTGGCAACGCCAACACGCTGTTGGGTGACGGTAGCTTGTCGCCGGTTGAGCCGGGCGAAGAGCCGGCGGATCACTTTGTGTACGATCCCGATTTTCCCGTGCAGACCATGGGCGGCAACAACTGTTGCTCGCCCCACATTGTGCCTTGGGGGCCGTACGACCAGCGCGATGTGGAAATGAGGTCCGACGTGCTCTGCTACACCAGCGAGCCTTTGGAAGCTGACCTCGAGGTGACGGGGCCGATCAAGGTCGTTCTATACGCGGCTACAGATGGGCTAGATACCGACTGGACCGCCAAGCTGGTGGACGTATCAACGAGTGGGTACGCCAAGAATCTCTGTGATGGCATCGTCCGGGCGCGCTACCGCGAGGGCTTTGCCGCGCCCAAGTTGCTCCAGCCTGGCCAGACATACCAGTACGAGATTGATCTCGCCGTCACCGGCAATGTCTTCAAGAAGGGGCACAGGATCAGGATTGAAGTGTCCTCGTCCAATTTTCCGCGCTTCGACAGAAACCACAACACCGGCAACGACCTCGGCACGGACGCGGAGATGCGCAGCGCGCAACAGACGGTGCAACACTCCAGAGCGCATCCGTCTCATGTGCTGTTGCCGGTGATTCCGCGCCAGTAGCCAGCGGTTGGTCGCCGTTCAATTCTTACAGGTATCAAGCACCTGCCAGCGAGTATTGGCGACAATTGACAGTGCAAATTTTAGGGCCTACTATCTGATAAAAACGGCATACCTATCGCTTGGGGCACCTTTTTGCCCTCGGCGACCGAGTTACATCAAGGAGAACAAGACATGGCGGAAACTGCCCGCTTGCAGGCCGGGGACCAGAGCGTCGAGCTGCCCGTCGTCGTCGGCAGCGAGGGCGAAAAGGCGCTCGATATTGCCAATTTGCGTGCTGAGACTGGGTATATCGCCCTAGATCCCGGCTACGGCAATACGGGCTCTTGTCAGAGCGATATTACCTTTATCGACGGCGATGCGGGCATCCTGCGCTACCGGGGCTACGCGATCGAGGATTTGGCCGAGTACAGCCGCTTCATCGAGGTCGCTCATTTGCTGATCTGGGGCGAGTTGCCCAACGCCGCGCAACTAGACGAGTTCAGTGCGCTGCTGACCAAGCATCAGATGCTGCGCGAAGAAGTAAAGCAACACTTCAGCCTCTTTCCGCCCAACTCGCCGCCGATGGCCGTGTTGTCCTCGGTGCTCAATGCGTTGAGCTGCTATTATCCCGAGTTGCTGGAGATTCAGGACGAGGAGACTTTCATCGAAGCGGCCGCGCGCATCATGTCCAAGGTCCGCACCATTGCTGCCTATTCCTACCGCCAGCAGTTGGGCCACCACATCGAGTACCCGCACCCGAGGAAGAGGTACGCAGAGAATTTCCTGCACATGATGTTCAGCCAGCCGCACAACGAGTTTGAGGCGGACCCGGCGCTGGTCGATGCGCTGGATTTGATCTTCCTCCTCCACGCCGACCACGAGCAGAATTGCAGCACCTCTACGGTGCGGATGGTCGGCAGCAGTGAAGCCAACCTCTTCGCCTCGGTGGCGGCGGGCGTCTCCGCCCTGTGGGGGCCGCTGCACGGTGGGGCCAATGTGGCGGTGGTGAACATGCTAGAGACGATCCGCGACGAAAACACCTCGGTTAGCGACTATGTGGCGCAGGTCAAGGACAAGAAGGCCGGGATCCGTCTGATGGGGTTCGGGCATCGAGTGTACAAGAATTTTGACCCGCGCGCCAAGATCATCAAAAAGAGCTGCGAGAAAGTGTTGGCTAAGCTCCACATCAACGACCCCCTGCTCGATATAGCTAAAGAACTGGAGGCTGTGGCGCTGGAGGACGAGTATTTCATTCAACGCAAGCTCTATCCCAACGTGGATTTCTACAGCGGCGTCATTCTCCGCGCCCTCGGTATTCCCAAGGAGATGTTCACCGTGATCTTCGCCATCGGCCGTATGCCGGGCTGGATCGCACATTGGTACGAGGAGAGCAAGGCCACCAAAATCAGCCGTCCACGCCAGATTTACACCGGCTCGGTGCAGCGGACCTATCAGCCCCTCGCCGAGCGGCCCTAAGCGCGGGCCAGCGATTAAATTTTTGTCTAAATAGAAAGGATTAGGAGATGCAGCCCAGAATCAGTATGCGCCACGGCAAGATCTCAGAAGAAACCAAAGCACACATTGCTAGTTCTTGTACTAAACTCGAACACTATTTCGACCGCATCGTGGATTGCGAAGTCGTCCTCGACAAGGAAAAGCACGACGACAAAGTGGAAATTATCGTCAAGGTGCCGCAGCGCACGTTTGCGGCCACAGGGTCGGCAGACAATCTCTACAAGGCCCTCGCCGAAGCCGAGTCCAAGATCGAAACCCAGCTAAAAAAACACCACGACAAGCTGGTGTCCCACCACTAATAAATGATCGTCGGTATCGCACGAGAGACCTTCGCTGGTGAGCATCGGGTCGCCTTGGTGCCAGAGGCTGTGTCCGGGTTGTCGGCTTGCAACGCGGACATCCTAATAGAGCCGGGCGCGGGTGACGCAGCCGGATATGCGGATGCGGCCTATGCCGACCGCGGCGCTGAGATAGCTGCCGACCGCGACGAGGTGTTTGCGCGCGCCGACGTGGTGTTCCAGGTACGCACGCTCGGCGCGAACCCAGAGGCTGGCCGCGACGACTTAGCTCGGATCCGCTCTGGGCAAGTTCTCATCGGGGCTTCGGACCCGCTGACTGCTGGTCCGGAACTGTCTGCGCTGGCCGATGCCGGAGCGACCCTGTTCGCCATGGAACTGATTCCGCGCATTACCCGCGCCCAGAGCATGGATGTGCTCTCGTCCATGGCCACGATCGCCGGCTACAAAGCGGTGCTTTTGGCCGCTGAAGCCTTGCCGCGCATGTTCCCGCTATTGATGACGGCCGCTGGCACGTTGACCCCGGCCCGGGTGCTGGTCGTCGGTGCTGGGGTCGCTGGTCTCCAGGCCATTGCCACGGCCCGCCGCCTAGGAGCGGTCATCCGGGCGTACGATGTGCGGCCAGCGGTCAAAGAACAGGTCGAGAGTCTCGGGGCCGAGTTCGTGGAGTTGGATATCGATGCCGGCGACTCGGAGGACGCGGGTGGGTACGCGCGGGCGCAGGACGAGGTGTTCTATCGCCGCCAGCGCGAGGAGTTGGCCAAAGTCGCCGGCCAGAGCGACGTGATCATCACCACGGCCGCTATACCGGGGCAACCAGCTCCTTTGTTGATTACGGCTGAGGCCGTGCAGGGCATGGGGCCGGGGTCGGTCATCGTCGATTTGGCCGCTGAGCGCGGTGGCAACTGCGAGCTGACGCGCCCTGGGGAGACGGTCGTAGAGGACGGAGTGCAGATCATGGGGCCGCTCAATCTACCGGCGACCGTGCCGCACCACGCCAGCCAAATGTACTCGCACAACATCGCCACCTTCTTCCGCCATTTGGCGGGCGAGGGCGAGTTGCAATTCGACATGGAGGACGAAATCACGCGCGAGACCTTGGTGTTGCGCGACGGTGAGATCGTCCATCCGCGCATTCGCAAAGGAACAGCATAGTGGATGTCCTAGTGGCCGCGCTGACGGTGTTTGCTCTAGCCGTCTTCGTCGGCTTTGAAATCATCACCAAGATCCCGCCGACCCTGCACACGCCGCTGATGTCCGGGTCCAATGCCATCTCCGGCATCACCCTGATCGGCGCACTGCTCTCGGCTGGTTCCGAGCACTCGGCCTTGGCGACCTATTTGGGGTTGGCGGCCGTCATCTTCGCTACGATCAACGTGGTGGGCGGGTTCATGGTGACGCACCGCATGTTGGGAATGTTTAGGAGGCGGGACTAGCGCATGAGCGCGACCCTGATCAACTGCGCCTACTTGGTCGCCTCGGTCCTCTTCATCTTAGGTCTCAAGGGTCTGACGCATCCGCGCACGGCCGTGCGCGGCAACCTGCTGGGTGCCTTGGGGATGTTGTTGGCCGTCGTGGTCACCCTGCTGGATCAGCGGATTCTCTCCGGGGAATATATTTTAATCGGCGCAGTCGTCGGCGCGCTGGTCGGCATGATCCTCGCGGTAAAAATTCCCCTAACCTCCATGCCCGAGTTGGTGGCGGTTTTTAACGGCTTGGGCGGTGGTGCCTCTGCGTTGGTGGCTGGCGCGGCGCTGATTGAGGCGCAGGCTCCTTCCTACCAATTCACAGCCGCCACGGCCGCCTCTGGGATCATTGGCGCGGTTACTTTCTGGGGTAGTATCGTGGCCTTCCTCAAGCTGATGGAAGTACTCAAGGGATTGGTCCGGTTTCCCGGCCAGCAGCTTTTCAACGGGGTGCTGGTCCTCGGCAGTGTGGGCTTGGGTGCTTGGCTGGTGCTGGGCGAGCCGGACGCCTTCTGGGCTATGGTCGGCGTGGCTTCGCTGTTGGGTTTGTTGCTCGTATTGCCCATAGGCGGAGCTGATATGCCGGTGGTGATTGCCTTGCTCAATTCGTGCTCGGGTCTGGCGGCGGCCGCTACTGGCTTTGTGCTCGACAACAACGTGCTGATTATAGCTGGATCGCTGGTGGGGGCCTCGGGGCTGATTTTGACGCAAATCATGTGCCGGGCCATGAACCGCTCGCTGGGCAATGTGTTCTTCGGCGGCGTCGGTGCCGAGGTCGCCAGCGGAACCAGCGATGACGAGGTCTATGCCGGCAAGATCAAGTCAACCTCGGCCGAGGAAGTCGCGTTGCTATTTGACACGGCCCGGCGCGTGGTGGTAGTCCCCGGCTATGGCATGGCCGTGGCCCAAGCGCAACACGCCGTGCGGGATTTGGCCAATTTGCTCGAAGAGCGCGGCGTCGCGGTCGAATACGCCATCCATCCAGTGGCGGGCCGGATGCCAGGTCACATGAACGTGCTGTTGGCCGAGGCCGAAGTGCCTTACGACAAGTTAGTGGAGATGGATCGGATCAACCCAACCTTCCAGCAGACCGATGTGGCGCTGATCATCGGCGCCAACGATGTGGTCAACCCCCTCGCCCGCGACGCAGATTCCGGGCCGATTGCCGGGATGCCGATCCTCGACGTGGATCATGCGCGCACAGTGGTGGTGATTAAGCGGAGCCTGAGCCCGGGGTTTGCCGGGCTGCCTAATCCGCTTTTTGCCGCGGAAAATGCACTGATGTTTTTCGGCAGCGCCAAGGAGGCGGTGTTGGATTTGGTGGCCGCGGTAAAGGAGAGTGGATAGGGCCATTACTCGACGAAAATAGCGTCGTCGGGCCAAGATTCCACGATGAACCCTGCCTGCGTATTTACCATGGGCAAATAGTTGTGCAGCCTCCTGATGGGGTCCAACAGGCGGATGGTTTGCATCTCTTGGATCGAGTCCTCGCCGTGATTTTTTTGCAGTGAGGGGATGATCTTGCCTTGGACACTTTCGGCCACATCGCTGTCGGACTCGCCTTCAACGACCATGACTAGCGCGATGTGGCCATCTACTTCGGCAATGTAGCTGTCGCGGATTAGCTCGCTGAAGACGTTGGCGACATTGGGTTCAGAGCGGATCTCCTGCACGATCTGGCTACGGGTGATGCCCAGTTTGAACTTGATGGTGAGCATGTGCTGGGTTGAGAAGCGGCCCGTGCCCTGGGCTTGCATATCGACCGCGGCGTAGTAGGAGAGGATGTCTTCCTGTTCGAGGCGGGCGCGCTTGCGGCTGACGGTGCGCACCGGCACGCCAGTCAAGGTGCTGATGCGGTTGTCCGAGCAGCGGGGGTTGCGGATGAGGGTGCGGACGATCTGCCGCTCTTGTTCGTCAAAACATCTCATGGCCTGAATTGTCCATTAAAAAGTGAAGGTTGGCGCAATTTAGGCCATATACGGTAATGCTGTCAAGGGATGTTTCAAGAAAGTTGTGTAAATTTGCGTAAGGGCGTTTGACAACATAGCCGTAGTTCATATATTAACCCTTCTTTTTCAGAAGATAGAGCAAGGGAAAATTAAGATGACCCAGATACCCGGATACCCGCAAAAACAGGGTCTTTACGATCCAGCCCGCGAAAGCGACGCCTGCGGGATTGGATTTGTCGTAAATATCAAGGGCCAAAAGTCGCACAAAGTGGTGCGCCAGTCCTTAGAGGTCTTGGAGCATCTCAAGCACCGAGGTGCCTGCGGTTGCGAGGCCAACACGGGCGATGGTGCCGGTATGTTGGTGCAGTTGCCCCACAAGTTCTTTAGCGCCGTTTGCGACTTCGCGTTGCCCGCATCTGGTGAGTACGGAGTGGGCATGTTGTTTGTGCCGCCCGATCCCATCCAGCGCCAAGTTTGCGAGGAGCTCTTCGCCCACATCGTCGAAGAAGAGGGTCAGCGCCTGCTCGGCTGGCGGGACGTGCCCACTCACAACGCCGCCTTGGGCCACACCGCCAAGCTGCGCGAGCCGTTTCAGCGCCAAGTCTTCATCGGCCGCGGTGAGGTGCGAGGCGACGACGCGCTGGCCTTTGAGCGCAAACTCTACGTCATCTGTAAGCGCGCTGAAAACGCGATTCGCTACAGTGGCGAAGTAGAAGGTGGGGACTTCTTCTATCCGGCCAGCCTCTCTTCGCGAACCATCGTCTATAAGGGCATGCTGATCTCCGACCAAGTCGTGGACTATTTTCCCGACTTGAGCGACGAGCGCTTTGAGGCGGCTATTGCGTTGGTGCATTCGCGCTTTAGCACCAACACCTTCCCGAGCTGGGAGCGGGCGCATCCCTATCGCTACGTCATCCACAACGGCGAGATAAACACCGTGCGCGGCAACGGCAACTGGATGCACGCGCGCGAGGGGATGCTGGCGTCCGAGTACTTCGGCGATGATATCGACAAGCTCTTCCCCATCATCCACGAAGACGGCTCTGATTCGGCCAAATTCGACAATGCGCTCGAACTGCTGACCTTGGGGGGGCGCTCGTTGGCGCACGCGGTGATGATGATGATTCCCGAGCCGTGGGAAAACCACGAGACCATGAGCGATGAGAAGCGGGCCTTTTACGAGTACCATAGCTGTCTGATGGAGCCGTGGGACGGGCCGGCTTCGGTGGCCTTTACCGACGGTGTCGTCGTCGGCGGCATGCTCGACCGCAACGGCTTTAGGCCCTCGCGCTACTACATTGCCAAAGACGATACACTGGTGCTCTCTTCGGAGACAGGGGTGCTGAGCATTCCGCCGGAAGACGTCGTCTTCAAGGGCCGGCTACAACCGGGCCGGATGCTGTTGATCGATACGGAGGAAGGTCGGATCATCAGCGACGAGGAGATCAAGCACCAGATCGCCACCGAGCATCCCTATCAGGCGTGGCTCGACGAGAATCTAGTCGCGCTTGAGGACTTGCCAGAGGCTGAGGGTGCACCCCTGTTGGAAAGCCACGAGGACGTGCTCCACTGGCAGCAGGCCTTCGGCTATACTTTTGAGGACCTGCGCGTCTTCATCAAACCGATGGTCCAGGTGCTCAAGGACCCGGTCGGCTCTATGGGCAACGACGCGGCCTTGGCGGCGCTGTCGGAGCGGCCGCAGCTTCTCTACAACTACTTCAAGCAGCACTTCGCCCAAGTTACCAATCCCCCGCTCGATCCGCTGCGCGAGGAATTGATTACCTCGGCTGAGACCAAGATCGGCCCCGAGCGCAATTTGCTGGTGCCCGAGCCGGCAAGCTGCCGCCAGATCACCTTGCAGCGGCCGATTCTCAAAAACGACGAGCTGGAAAAGCTGCGGCAGGTCGATCTCTCTGGCCACAAGGCGGAGACGGTTCCGATTCTGTTCAAGCGCGAGGATGGCGAAGCCGGTCTCTCCAAGGCCATGGACGCGCTGTGCGCTAGAGTTGATGCGGCCATCGCCGAGGGGTGCAACCTGATCATCCTCTCAGACCGAGGGGTAGATGCCGATCACGCGCCGATTCCGGCGCTGTTGGCCGTGTCTGGGGTGCATCACCACTTGGTGCGGCTGGAGACTCGCACGCGCGTCGGCTTGGCGCTTGAGTCGGGCGAGCCGCGCGAGGTGCATCACTTCTGCCTGCTTTTGGGTTACGGCGCGCAGGCGATCAATCCCTACATGGCCTTTGAGAGCCTCAACGATATGATCCGCGAAAACATGCTCGAAGGCTATACCTATGAGGAGGCCGAGGAGCGCTACATCTACGCGGCGATCAAGGGGACGGTCAAGGTGATGGCCAAGATGGGCATTTCGACGATCAAGTCGTATCGGGGAGCGCAGATTTTCGAGACCGTGGGGCTGAACCAAGAAGTGGTAGATCAGTACTTCACTTGGACCACGACCCAAGTGAAGGGCATGGGCATTGAGGATATTGCCCGCGAGGCCTTAGCGCGACACGAGGCGGCCTTCCCCCAGATCCCGACCAACGGCCGCACTCTCGACGTGGGCGGTCATTACCAATGGCGCAAGGGCGGCGAGCATCACCTGTTTAATCCCAAGACGATCCACCTGCTACAGCGGGCGTCGCGCTCCAACGACTACGCGGTGTACAAGCAGTACGCCGAGTTGATTAACGACCAGTCCGAGCGCTTGGCGACTTTGCGGAGCCTGTTGGATTTCAAGGGTGACGTCGAGCCGATCCCCATTGAGGAGGTCGAGCCGGTCGAGGAGATCACCCGGCGCTTCAAGAGCGGGGCGATGTCCTACGGCTCGATTAGTAAAGAGGCGCACGAAGATTTGGCCATCGCCATGAATCGCCTCGGCGGCAAGAGCAATACCGGCGAGGGCGGCGAAGACCCGGCCCGCTATGTAATTGAGCCTAACGGCGACTCCAAAAACAGCGCCATCAAGCAGGTGGCCTCCGGGCGCTTTGGCGTGACGAGTCACTATTTGACTCAGGCCAAAGAGCTGCAAATCAAAATGGCTCAGGGTGCCAAGCCGGGCGAGGGCGGCGAGTTGCCCGGCCCCAAGGTCTATCCTTGGATTGCCAAGGTGCGTCACTCGACCCCAGGCGTGGAGTTGATCTCGCCGCCGCCGCACCACGACATCTACTCGATTGAGGATTTGGCGCAGCTAATCCACGATCTCAAAAATTCAAATGTCGATGCGCGGATTAACGTCAAGCTGGTCTCCGAGTTCGGGGTCGGTACCGTCGCCGCGGGGGTGGCGAAGGGCCACGCGGATGTGGTGTTGATTTCGGGCCACGACGGCGGCACCGGGGCCTCGCCGCAGACCTCGATTAAGCACGCTGGTCTGCCTTGGGAACTGGGGCTAGCCGAGACGCATCAGACGCTGGTGCTCAACGACCTGCGCAGCCGCATCGTTGTCGAGACCGACGGCCAGCTCAAGACCGGGCGCGACGTGGTAGTTGCCGCGTTGCTGGGCGCGGAGGAGTTCGGCTTTGCCACTACGGCGCTGGTTGCGATGGGCTGCATTATGATGCGGGTTTGCCACCTCGACACCTGTCCAGTGGGCGTGGCGACCCAAAATCCGGAACTGCGCGCCAAATTCACCGGCACTCCCGATCACGTGGTCAACTTCCTGCGCTTTGTCGCCGAGGACATGCGCGAAATCATGGCTGAGCTCGGCTTCCGCACGGTCAATGAGATGATCGGCCGCACGGACCGGCTCGAGCCCAAGAAGGCCATTGCGTTGTGGAAGACGGCCGGTATCGATCTGACGCCGATTTTGCACCAGCCCGAAGTCGGTCCCCAAGTCGGGCGCTACTGCCAGATCCCGCAGGATCACGGGCTGGACGAGGCGCTCGACAACACCACCTTGCTGGAGTTGTGCAAACCGGCCCTTGAAAACGGAGAGCCGGTCGCGGCGGAGTTGCCGATTGAGAATACCAACCGAGTCGTAGGCACTATCCTCGGCAGTGAGGTGACTAGGCGCTACGGCCCCGAGGGTCTGCCCGAGGACACTATTCGCCTCAAGTTTGAAGGTGCCGCTGGCCAGAGCTTTGCCGCCTTTACTCCCAAGGGCCTGACCATGGAAGTCGAAGGCGACGCCAACGACTACTTCGGCAAGGGACTTTCGGGTGCCAAGCTGGTGCTCTATCCGCCCAAAGGCTCTACCTTCGTGCCGTGGGAGAACATCATTTGCGGCAACGTCGCCTTCTATGGCGCTACTTCCGGCGAAGCCTATATCCACGGTATTGCTGGCGAGCGCTTCTGCGTGCGCAATAGCGGGGTTCACGCCGTAGTAGAGGGCGTGGGCGACCACGGTTGCGAGTACATGACTGGCGGGCGGGTCGTGGTGCTGGGCCGCACGGGCCGCAATTTCGGCGCTGGGATGTCGGGCGGCATTGCCTACGTGCTCGACGAAGAGGACGACTTTGCGATCCGCTTCAACGACGAGATGGCCGATATGGGGCCGGTAGAGGACGCCGAGGATATCGCCGAGTTGCGGACCATGGTCGAGCGCCATGTGCAGCACACCAACAGCGCACTGGGCGAGCGGGTCTTGGACCAATGGGACGCGGTGCTGCCTCGGTTCGTCAAGGTCATGCCGCGCGACTACCGCAAGATGCTCAACGCCTTCAAGCGCGTCGAGGAACGCGGGCTGACCGGCGACGAGGCCGCGCTGGTCGCCTTCCGCGAGGCCATGGCCGAAGCGTCCTAACAGGAAAAAAATCAATGGGTAAACCCACCGGATTCATCGAATTTGCACGCGAGTTGCCGCAAGACCGCGACCCGTTAGAGCGCGTCGCGGACTGGGACGAGTTCCACGAGCACTTTCCCGACGAGCGTCTGCGCGATCAGGGCGCGCGCTGCATGGACTGCGGCATCCCCTTTTGCCATTTAGGCGACGTCGTCAGTCAGGGCGACAAAGGCTCTGGCTGCCCGATCAACAACCTGATTCCCGAATGGAACGATTTGGTCTATCGCGGATTGTGGCAGGAGGCGCTGGAACGGCTGCACAAGACCAACAACTTCCCGGAGTTTACTGGCCGGGTCTGTCCGGCACCCTGCGAGGGGGCCTGCGTGGTCGGGATCAACGCCCCGCCGGTGACTATCAAGAGCGTCGAGTGCGCCATTGTCGATAAGGGCTTTGAGATGGGCTGGGTTGTGCCCGAGCCGCCCGACAAGCGCACCGGCAAGAAGGTCGCTGTCGTCGGCTCCGGTCCTGCGGGCTTGGCCTGTGCCGCCCAGCTCAATCGCGCTGGCCACTGGGTGACCGTGTACGAGCGGGCCGATCGCATCGGCGGCCTGCTAATGTACGGAATACCCAACATGAAGCTCGATAAGAAAAAGGTGGTCCAGCGCCGGGTCGATCTGATGGAGGCCGAGGGCGTCAAGTTCGTCACCCGCACTGAGATCGGCGTGGATCTGTCGGCGACGCAGCTAGTGGAAGGAAACGACGCGCTGGTGCTCTGCGGCGGGGCTACCAAGCCCAACGATCTGCCGATTGAGGGGCGAGACCTGCAGGGCATCTACTTTGCGATGAACTTTTTGCACGCCAACACCAAGAGCCTGCTCGACTCCAATCACGCAGACGGCAATTACATCTCGGCCAAGGACAAGCACGTGATCGTCATCGGCGGCGGCGACACCGGCACCGATTGCGTTGGCACGTCAATGCGCCACGCATGCAAGACGCTCTCGCAGTTCGAGATCATGCCGCGACCGCCGGACGAGCGCGCGCCCGACAACCCTTGGCCGCAGTGGCCTAACGTCTATAGGCTCGACTACGGTCAGGAGGAGGCCAAAGCCCGCTTCGGCGACGATCCGCGCACGTATCTGATTATGACCCAGCGGTTTGTCGGCGACGACGAGGGCCGCGTCAAGGAGCTACACACGGTCAATATCGAGTGGGACAAGGATGAAAACGGCCGCTTCACGCCCGTGCCGCTCGAGGGCACCGAGAAGGTCTGGCCGGCTGACTTGGTGCTGTTGGCGATGGGGTTTCGCGGGCCAGAGGACGCAATGATCGAACAGCTAGGCATCGAGCGCGATGAGCGCTCCAATGCCCGCGCTGAGTACGAGAAATACGCCACTAGCGTCGAAGGCGTTTTCGCCGCTGGCGACATGCGGCGCGGCCAGAGCTTGGTCGTGTGGGCGATTAACGAGGGGCGGGGTGCCGCCCGCGAGGTGGACCGCTATCTGATGGGCAGCACGCAGCTACCCTGAGCAGCGACAGGTTGGACGAAAACTCTTATTTCATGGGAGGATTGCTATGACGACAACGGAGCGAATTGTTCATCATTTGCAGTCACTTTCCGAGACAAGACGGTTGGAAGTATTAGATTTTGTTGAATTTATCAAGTCGCGAAGCCGCGAGGAAAATGCCGTCTGGTCTGAATTGTCGCTGGCTTCTGCTATGCGGGGGATGGAAGAAGAAGAAAGCCCTTATACGTTGGAAGATATCAAAGAGCCGCCGTGATGGTGCAGGAGGGACAGATCGTTCTATTTGCATTTCCGCAGACAGATCAAGAAGCTGGCAAATTGCGTCCCGCACTCGTTCTGCGTGCTTTACCAGGAACGCATGGCGATTGGTTGCGAGCCAGCGACGCGACCTAACTAGTCGTGGTGGAATTTCACATCTCCAAAGTCAGAGGTATCGACATGCGCCCTTCCCCTCCTCTTCTCATCTCTCTCGCCTTTCTCCTTCTCAGCTACGGCGTTGGGATCGCGGGTGCAAGGACCGGACCGGATTTCGCCGAGGCTTTCCCCGACCCGGCGATGCTCATTGCGACCGCTGACATTAAGGAAACGCGGAAGTTGCTCGATACGGTGCAACTCCCGGAGACGGACGCACACCACGATGCGCTGCTGAAGGCACTCGACGATGTAGAAGCCATAGACAGTGAGCATCTCGTGCTGCTGACCGAAGCGGTCGCCATTCCGCCCCGGCTAACAGATGGCGCGATAAAGTCGATAAAGTCGATCATCAAGGCAGTGATCAACGACCGGGAGATCGTATATAGCCGAGGAAAAGGCGAGTTCTCGCACGTCATCGACGATCTTCTCCTCGCCGGGGCAGAGAAACTGAGTGATGTCGGCCCTCAGAGCTTTGGCCGCCTCGTAGCCGTTGCACAGACGCCGGAGACCATCGTCGCGCTGAGTGATATCCTGCTAGAGCGATCTGACTCTGGGTCCACGAGCGACCTAGCGGCAATTCTCCAAGAGATTCCCTGGGACGGTACTCGCACGGAACTCTGCGTCGAGGTTCTGATTCCCCGCGGCCGCCTAAAGGGCGAGCGCGCCGATATTGCAATCGAGTCGATGAGCTTCGATTCAGGCCGCACGGCACTAATCGGTGCCTTTTACCAATCACTCGACGATTTGGACGCCGAGACTCTCCTGCGGCACGTGCGCTTGCAGAGCTTTGACAGCGGTAGGACTGATGTAGTCGAGGAAGGCGTCGCCGTGATGGACCGCATAGATGGATCATTGGCGTTGGCGTTGGTGCAGACGAACTCGTACGATTCGGGTCGGGAGGCCATTCTCAAGGCATTGCTGCCGAAGCTGGATCGCATAGCTGGGTCGTTGGCGTTGGCATTGGTGGAGACGAACTCGTACGATTCGGGTCGGCTGGCAATGCTCAAGGCGTTGCTGCCGAAGCTAGACCTGCACAACGCGGATGAGATGCTCGCATTGGTGCGGACCAACTCGTACGATTCGGGTCGGCTGGCGATGCTCAAAGTCGGTGTCGCGCTCGAATCGAACTTCCCGGCGGTGAGTGCCGACGATCTCGTATCCTATGCCCAAGTCGGCAGCTTCGATAGTGGCCGGAACGAGATGCTGAGGGTTGTCGCGCCGCACTTCAAAGACGGGTTCACGAAGCAAAGTGCGTCGCGGTTGCTCAGGGCGTTCTCGTATGATAGTAGTCGCTTGGATGCGGTCGAGTTGTTCCGGGAGGAGCTACAGAAGTTGTCCGAGCAAGATCGCCGCGGCGTTCTGCGCCAGTTTTCTCGGGCATCGAGCCGTGAGGAAGCGGATGAACTGCTGCTCCGATAGCCCGCTCGCGCCGTTTGCTAATCGACGATCCCCAGCGAATTGAGCGCAATCCCCAAGCCAACGGCGATGATGACCACTGCACTGGCAATGGGCAGCCGTTGAATCCAGCGGCCGTCACCCGAGAAGCGTTCCACGAGCGGGCGCGCCTTGACGATGAGCACGCCGACGGCGATGAGGACTGCGGCCAGTCCGACGCTGAAAGTCACCAGAAGCAGCAAACCAAAGGCAATGCGATGCAAGGCCACTGCTAGCAACAAGATCACCAAGGCCCCTGTACAAGGGACGATACCGCCGGAAATCCCCAGCGTTAGCAAACTGCCGAGGGTCACTTTATTCGGTATTTCATGGCTATGGCCGTGGTCGTGATGATGTTCCCCATGAGGGTGATCGCGGTGGCCGTGGTGCTCTTCTTCATGGCTATGGCTATGTCCGTGGTGATGTTCCTCTTCGTGGCTATGGCCATGTCCGTGATGATGTTCTCCATGGGCGTGGCTGTGGCTGTGCTCGTGGAGATGCTCTCCATGGGCGTAGCTGTGGACGTGCTCGTGGAGATACTCTTCTTCATGGGTGTGTCCGTGGAGATACTCTCCATGGGCGTGGCTGTGGCTGTGCTCGTGGAGATGCTCTTCTTTATGGCTGTGTTCGTGATGATGCTCCCTATGGGCGTGGCTGTGACCAGGGCCGCGGCCTCTGAGGTGATTGACCAAAAGCCATGTGCCTAGCCCCATGATCAGGAAACCTGAAGCCGTGCCGAGCCAAGGGAAGATCTGTTCTGGAAGGATGTACTGGGAAGCAAAAAGCGCTACTAGACCTAGCAAGATGACGCTAGAGGTATGCGTGAGGGCGACCACACCTCCAAGAAAAAGGGCATTGCCCACGGTGCCGCGCGCGCCGACGAGATAGGCGGCGACAATGGTCTTGCCGTGCCCCGGCTCTAGGCCGTGCGCCGCGCCGAGGAAAAGGGCCAGCGCCAACGCCCCCACGATCAGACCTAAGCTCAGCTCTTCAGAGCGCAGCATATCGGTGAGGGCATCTGTTTCCCCGTCTTCAGCAGCTACTGTCCCGACGGGTAGCCGCCCCGCTTCGCCGATCTCATCTCCCCAAGCTGAGGCAGCAATCGCCATCGCTACTAGTGCTAGCAGTATTCGCTGCATTACTCGTTCTATGGACATGGTTTTTCTCCACGGTAGCGCTCCTTCGGCACTCTGCACAAGTGCACTCGGAGTTATGGAAGCCGTGGTTGCGCAAGGTTGGAGGCGATAGTGGATAGGACCGAATAAATAGCGTTTCTGACGGTGGGTCAAGCTGCGCTCGATCCTTGAATTCGGCGCGCTAGATCCCTTTCGTTGACATCATTCTCCAAGAGATATACTCTTCCTTGTATCCTGTACTCACAGGATAAGAGTTACATAGCTTTCTCAAAGCCGTTTTCGCGTTGACGCCCGTGTGCTTCGCGCGAGCTAATACTGTGCTCCCTTCTCGCCGATTATGACAATTGCGGTTCGACCCTACTTGCCGGACGATCTGTCCGCTATCTGCGACCTTTACAATGCATTGCTCGTCGAGCGCGTCCCTCACTGCTGGCCGGTGGCACCGTCCTCTCTCGATGAAACGCTGCAGGCGGGTGAAATCGAGCGCGAGGAAACGCAGCTTCTCGAGCAGGCGGTCCTCGTGGCAGACTCAGATGGCGACGGATTTGTCCACGTCGGTCGCCAAGCGACGAACAAGTGGCAGAAGGACGAGATCGGCGTGATCCGCTTCTTAGCCTACCGCCGCGGCGAGCGCGCCGTGGGCGATGCGCTGTTGGCCGCGGCCGAATTTTGGATGCGCGAACGGAATCTGCGGCGCAGCGTCGTCATGCCGCAACCTTGGCGTTACCCGTTTTACGCTTTCCCCCACGCCTACTTATCCGATCACCTCGATCACGTGCAGGCCCTAGTGCGCTTCCGCGGCTATGCCAAGACTGGCGGCGAGGTGTTTCTCGACTGGCTAGACATGCAGCCGGAGTTGGCTAGCGATGCTAGTGGACTCGACTACGAGCTTTGCGTCGAGGATCGCCCAGGGGCCGGTTCCCGACCGGGACTGCTGGTCCGAGCCATTCAGGACGGCGACGGCATCGGCGAGTGCAAGTTGCTCAGCGGTGCTGAATCCTCTGCTGCCGACGAGGCCCATGACTTCGCGTTCTGCGACTGGCTCGGCGTGGAAGAGGAGTACCAGGGTCGTGGCCTCGGACGCTTCCTGCTGGCCCACGCCATGTACTTGGCGCGCGAGCGCGGCTATCGCCACGGGGCCATCAGCACCGCTTTTGACAACGACCGCGCCTTCTTGTTCTATACCAACTACGGTTTCCAGGTCGTCGACTGGACCTACGAATTCGCGCGGGAGCTTTCGTGACCTCCGACCGCGACTGCCAAGGTGCTGCCCATGATCATTGACTCTCATGCTTACTGCTTCCCCCCCGCTGACTCTCCTGCCGGGCATCCCACCGCCGCTGATCACTTGCGCTGGGTCCAAGGTGGTCAGGCCTCTCACCACCAGCCCGCTTGGCGTATCCGCGACCGCGCACCGGCCTCTTCCGATGTGCTGGCGGCTCCCGGTGGGGCCATGGACTTCGATAATTTGCCTGACGTCAACTTCCGCGTTGATCACGACAAGGGACGGGTGGTGTGGACGATAGACGGCGAGGACTTCACCAAGCAGTTCTACCCGCCCAATTTGCCTCACTTGGAGTACGCGCCTCACAATCTGCTGGCCGAGATGGACTACGCTGGCGTCGATAAGGTCCTGTTGCACGTCGATGCCATGTTGGGCCGCGATCCCGCGTTTCAGGCGGAGTCGGTCGCCGTCGATCCAGAGCGCATTTATTCGATGGCTCCCGTCGATGAGTGGCGTCTGGCTGGTGAACTCGATGCCGTCATCGCCGAAACTGTCGCCGCCGTTGAGCAGCACGGCCTGCACGCGATCAAGTTCAACCCGCCCCACGCTTACTACTACCGTTCCGATCCGTGGGACGGAGAGCATTTGCGTCCGTTCTGGGAGGCAGTGGCCGCGCTCGGCGTGCCCGTGTTTTTTACGCTCGGCACCGGGCCGGGTGAAGCTTCGGTGTTGCAGACCGTGGAGAGCCGGCGGCGCGGCTACTTGGCCGAGCTCGACATCTTGGTGCGCTGGATGGAGCGCTACCCGGACGTGTTGTGCAGCCTCACGCACGGCTTCCCGTGGCGTCTCTTCCTCGACGACGATCCCATCGGTTCTCCCAGTCGTATTGAACTCCCTGACGAGATATGGGCTCCCTTCGACAATCCGAACCTGAGTTTGGAGGTCTGCTTCCCGGTGCGCCTCGGCGACTTGTTCGACTACCCGTACCGCGAACTGTGGCCGACGCTTGAGCAGATGGTCGAGCGCATTGGTGCCGAGCGCCTGCTGTGGGGTACGGACATGCCCTTCCAGAACCGGTTTTGCACCTATCGCCAGTCGCGCCGCTGGATTGAGAACTACTGCGAGTTCCTCTCCGCCAAGGATCTGGCGGCGATCATGGGTGGGACCTGTGAGCGCGTACTCGGCTGTGAGAATTAGGAACTGATGTTACGCATTGTAGGGGCAACTCTGAGAGTTGCCCTCCCTCGTGGTTGCCCTCGTCGGATCCCGCTGGCTGCATACACCGGGTCGCATGGGCACCCACAAGGGACGCCCCTACATCGACCGGTTCGGTGCCGTGCGTAACGTCACTTAGGAATTGCGAATTCCCGGTACTTGCGTACGTGTACTCGGCCTTGGGGCCTGATGATTTGGAGTAACGTCTAAGGAGGAATACTATGGCAGGAGAAACGAGATACCGTGCAGCGATCGTGGGATTGGGCTTTATCGGAGGGGCGGACCAGGTCTCGGGCGACGCCCTCGGTCAGTTGGTCGAGGACCTCGACGGTACGCACGTAGGGGCACTGTGCAATCACGACCGGGTCGATTTAGTCGCTGGTAGCAGTCGCGACGACGGGCGGCGCGAGCGCTTTCACGCGCGCTACGGCGTGCCCGTGTTTGCCGACTGGCGCGAAATGCTGCGCACAGCCGCGCCCCTCGACATCGTCTCGATTGCCACGTACACCCCCGTTCACGCCGAGATCACCCAAGCGGCCATAGAAGCCGGTGCCCGCGCTATCTACTGCGAAAAGCCCATTGCGGCGACGGTTGCCGAAGCCGAGGGCATGCTGTCTGTCTGCGACGCGGCCGGTGCTCTGCTCGTCATCAACCACAATCTGCGCTTCCACCCCGGCTATCGAGCGCTGCGCGACCGCATCGCCGCTGGTGCGCTCGGCACGTTGACCTCGGCCTCGCTCCAGTGGACCTCTGGCCGCCTCGGCAACGTCGGCACGCACATGATCGACGCCGTGCAGATGGCTACCGGCCTGCCGGTGACCGCGGTCTCCGGTACCCTCGATCTGTCGGGGAAACCCGATTGCCGAGGCGCAGCTTTCACCGATCCCGGTGGCTGGGGCCTGCTGCGCCTTGGACGCGATTTGCCCGATGCAGATGGCGCGCCGCAGGGCGACTTGATTTGCACGGTTGACGCGGCTGACTACGGCACTGCGCCACTGCGCCACCGCTTCCACGGCACCGAAGGCTACGCCATCTGCCGCAACCGCGACATTGAGATCGTGCGCGGCGACGACCGCGAGTTCCTGCCCGACGACTCGCCCGACAGCGGCATGGATCGCGCCGTAGTCGAGATTGTCGATTGGCTCGACGGAGGGGGACCTTTCTCCTACGACGTGAGGGAAGCTGTGCGCACCTTAGAGGCGATTATTGCCTTTCACGCCTCCCACCGCGCTGGCGGTGCTTGGGTCGAATTGCCTCTGCGCGGCGACGACCGCGATATAGTTCTGCACAGCGGCTGAGGTCGCTCACCCCTTTGGCACTACGAGGGCGCGGTCGCCGTAGGGGATTGAATCCATTTCAGTGTCGTAGATCCGCTCTAAGAAGTCGCGATCCCACGGCCGCTCGGCCGCTGGCAGCCGCTCCACCGCGCCATCTTTGAGGAAAATGAAGTGATCCCCATACAGGAAGGCACTGTTGGGATCGTGCAGGACGGCGAGGACGGTGAGGTCGGCATCGACCAACTCGCGGATTAGGCGCAGCAGGTGCGCTTGATTGAGGAAGTCGAGGTGCGAGCTTGGCTCGTCGAGGAGGATGAGACGAGGTTGCTGGGCCAGAACTTGGGCGATGCGGACGAGTTGTTGCTCTCCCCCCGACAATTCGGTAAAGGGACGCTCCTTCAGGTGGATAATGCCGACCCGTTCCAGCGCGGCGATGCTGATCTCTAGGTCCTCCTGCTTGGGGACATAGGTGACGTGGCTGGCGCGGCCAGTCAGAACCACGTCCTGCACGGAAAAGGGGAAAACCGGCCGGTGGTGCTGGGGCAGAAAGCCGAGGACGCGGGCCCGCCGCCGGGACGAAAAGGAGCGGATCTCCTCCCCCATGATATGCACTTTGCCGCGTTCAAAGTCGAGGAAACCGCAGAGAATGCGCATGAGTGTCGATTTGCCGCTGCCGTTCTTGCCGAGCAGGACGGTGAATTGCCCCGCCGGGATTTCCAGCGAGATCTCGTTGAGAATCGGCCTCTCCTCGTAGGCAAAGGAGAGCTTCTCTACTTGGATGGCCGGTGTTAGGTCTCCCATCCGATTTGCGCCTTTTTGAGAAGAAAGATGAAGAACGGCCCGCCGAGCAAGGTGGTGAAGACCCCGACTGGGATTTCAAAGGAAGCCAACGTGCGCGAGCAGGTATCGACCAGCAGCAAAAAGGCCCCGCCAAAGGCAAAGGAGGCCGGCAGGGTGTGGCGGTTGTCCGGGCCTAGCATCATGCGCACCATGTGCGGCACGGCGAGGCCAATCATGCCAATGACGCCGGCCACGGCAATCGCTGCCGAAGCGGCTAAGGTTGCTGGAATGAGGATTAGCACTCGCTCCCGCTCTGGGTTTAGGCCGACGGCGCGCGCTTCTTCGTCGCCTTGGGCCAGCACGTTCATGCGCCAGCGAAAGAGGAAGAGCCAGACCACGCCGATGCCTATCCCCGGAGCGGCGGAGTGCAGCTTGGCCCAGCTCGAATTGTGCAGGTTGCCCATAGTCCAATGGACGATGGTTTGCAGCTTGTACGGGTCGGTGAGGAACTGGACGATGGTCAGTAGCGCGGTGAAAATCCCGGTGACGATCACTCCCGAGAGAATGAGGGAGACGACCGACACGGTCTTGCGAGTGCGGGCCAAGAAGTAAGCAAGGCCCACGGCGAGCAGGCCAAAGCCGAAGGCCGTGGGCTGGAGCGGCAGGAACGGTAGGACCAGCGCGATAGCTGCGCCAAAGGCGGCACCGGAGGAAAGCCCGAGGATATAGGGAGCCACGAGAGGATTGCGAAACAGTGCCTGCAAAGCGTTGCCGGCCGCGGCCAAGGCACCTCCCACCAGAAAAGTGAGGAGGATGCGCGGCAGGCGTACCTCCCAGACGATTGTTCCCACTAGCGACTCTTCACTCCCAGCGGCCGTCTCGCGAAAGAGCAAGCCGTAGAGCCAGACGAGAATCTCCCACGCCTCGGCGCTAGCCGAGGGACCGAGCAGGAGGGAGCCGAAGAGGACCGGCAGCGGCAGGATGTAGATAAGGCGGCGGCGGAGCGCGCTATTCACGGCCCCTCTCCTGTCCCGTATGAAAGAGACGGCAGCTCCCCGAGCCGTCCCCCGTATAGCTTGTTCAGCAAACTGGCCCGCAGTTCTTCTAGGTCTTTTGCGGAGAAGCGGTTTGGATGGCACCAGCGGGCGACGAGATCGACGGTGAAGATGTACTTGAGGGTCCAGAAGTCGCACGAGAAGGGATCGGGCAATTCGCGTACCCGCCCGTTGCGCACGGCTGAGAGCGAGCGCCAGCCGGACAGCTCGCCTATGTCTTCGACATCGAGCCGGTCGTTGCACCACATGACGATCAACTCTGGGTTCCAGACGAGGACGTTTTCGAGATTGACGACGAGATGCTCTAGCTCGCTGTCGCCTGCCACGTTGGTTCCCCCGGCTAGGTCAATTAGCTCCTGCACGGTGCTGTTGCGGCCGGCCGTCTCCAGCGGTCCTTGGTCCCACATGAAGTACACGCGCGGCTTGGCTTCTCCTTCGCCGAGGACGGTCTTGCGCCGCACCGCTTCCAACTCATCTTGGGCAATGGCGAGGAGTTCGGCAGCTCGCTCTTGGGTGCCGGTCAGTTCGCCGAGGGCAGTGATCTCGCGGTGAATATCCGCAAAGCGCTCGATATAGACTCCGAAGACGGGGATCCCCTTCTCTTCGAGGGCGGCGATGGATTCGTCCTGACCCGACCAGAGGATGACTAGGTCTGGCTGTAGCGCCACTATGCTCTCGATGTTGACGAAGTCCCAGTTCCCCGGCGTCGGTAGGGTGCGCTCGCGGATGCGTTCGTCCATAGCCGCGTAGTACGCAAAGACGCTCTCTTGGTAGATATTGGTCGAAACGCCGACGAGACGCGACTCGGCTCCGAGCATGTACAGGCCGCTGAGGGCGCTTTCGAGCAGGCAGACGATGCGCTCGGCCGGCTTGTCTAGCTCGATGCGGCGACCGCGGAAGTCGGTGGCCGCCACGCCTTCTGCGAGAGCCGGAGTGTCGGCGAGTAGGAGAGCGAGAAGCAGGAAGAGGGATATAGCCATCAGTTGGGCCGTATCGTAGGGGCAACCACAAGGGTTGCCCCTGCGGTGGTCGTGATGCTAGAAGGAGACCATCAGGCCGCCGTTGACCGAGAAGCCGGGATCCTGAAAACCCCACGGCATCTCAAAGGTTTGGTTGGTGATGTTGTAAGGTTCGAGATAGAGACTCAGGTCGTACCCGTCTTGGGTGCGGACGCGCTGCTCAATGCGAGCGTTCATTAGAATATACCCGTCGAGGGTCTCGGCGTCTGTGCTGATGTCTTGGTAGATGCCGCTGTAGGACTGCGCCGTGACCGTCGCCCGCAAGCCTTGGGGGAAGGTGAGGTGAACCCCGACGCCGATCGCGCTCTCCGGCACGAAGTTGATCTTAGCGCCGACCTTGCTCGGATCTTCGGTGTTCTCGGTTACTTCGGCACTGGTATAGGTGTAGTTGGCAAACCACTCCACTTGCTCGTTGAGGCGGTGGGTGATCTCAACTTCGGCACCCCGCGTCGTGGTGTTGCCGGCGTTGATGTCCTCCGACTGGGGTGCATCGGGCACGGCCCGCTGCGCGATCTGGTCCGCGAGCAAGATATTGAAGCCGCGCAGGCCGACCTGTAAGCCATCGCTCGGCCGGAGGTTCACGCCTATGTCGAAACTGGTCCCGGACTCTGGTTTGATGTCTGGGTTTGGGACGTGGCCGCTGACCGTGCTGTCCCCCTTGCTTGCCAAAGGGATGGTGCCGCCCACTGACTTGAGGGAGGGTGCCTTGAAACTGGTGCCTAGGTTGGCGTACAACGCGAGCTCGTCGCTGTGGTTGTAGCGCGCTCCGCCGCTGAACAGGACCTTGTTCCAAGAGTTGCTGTCGTCGCCTGGCGGAGCACCCTGCAACAGGTCAATGTCGTGGGAAATGATGTTGTAGCGTCCCCCGGCGCGGAGAATCAGTTGGTTCAGCCGCAACTCCTCTTGGGCGTAGAAGCCGAAGGCCGTGGCCGTGGCGTCGTTGCCGGGGCTTATCTCGCCGATCTCGCGCGAAGTCTCGTACGAGGCGAGCTGATAGTCGGCACCCACGGTGAGCACGTCCGACTCCCGAGTTATGATGGAGAGGGAGACATCGGCTGGTATGACGGACTGGTCAACCCCGTCCTCCGAGCGCAGTTCGCGGCTTTTGGGATCCTCCCAGATGCCATCCTCCTCCCAGCGGCGCACGTAGTCGCGGTAGCCGACCTTGGCTTGGATGGTGGCCTTGTCGGCGAACGGGTTGGTGTACCCGGCGTTGATGGTGGTGTAGGTGTGGCCGAAGTCTCGATTGATGCGGCCGGCGTCGCCGGTGTGCCAGGTGCGGTGGGCGTAGATGGAGGCCCGCTGGCCGTGGTCGTCGAGGAAGTAAGTGCCCCGCATGTACATCTTGGTTTTCTCGTACTCGGGGTCGTCATCCATCTGTAGCCACGAGCCTTCGGTGCCGTAGTCGGTGTAGTCCGAGTCCTCATGGTGACCGCCGAAGAACAGGTGCAGGTTGCCGGCGGCCCGCTGGTGAAAGAAGCGGCCACCGAGGGTGTTGTACGAGCCGTAATAAGCCGAAGCACTGGTGCGGGTGCTGCCGACGCGCTCCTTGAGGATGAAGTTGGCCGTCCCGGCCAGCGGCGACTGATTGCCGGCGAAGTCCATGGCCAGATAGGTTGGATAGAGGACCGAGGCGGAGCCGCGCTGGTCTTCGACCCGCTGGAAGGCCCACGGATCGAGGCTCTGGAGATCGACGAAGGCGTCAATTGGCAGGCCGTCGAGCATGTACCCCTTGTAGGTGTGCGCCAAGCCGCCAGACGACCCCCAGTTGGCGTCGTTGCGGGAGAGGACGTTGGCAAAGTTGCCCGGGGTGTAGGAGAGCATCTCCGCTAGGTTGCCGTTGCCGAGGACTAGCGAGCCCATCTCATCGGCGGTGATAATGGAGATTTTCTGGGTCACATTCCCCGGCGTCTGGGGCAGCTTGGAGCCGGTGATGATCATCTCGCCCATTTCATAGACGTCCGCTTCATCCGCTTCATCATCAGCCACCACGGGCGCGCCGAAGAGGAAGAGGGACAACGCACTAGAGAGTAAGCGCTTCATAGAGCGACTCCTTTGGGGATAGGTGGGGCGTGTGGGAAGTATAGAATAGGATGTAAGAGGAAAAGCGATCTGACGCAAATTTTTCTTAAAGCCCTAAAATGTCGAGGCTGTCGCGGTGGATTAAGGCGTCGATTTCGCGCTCGTCCAAGCGCGGCAGGGCCGTGCCATCGAGCATTTTGTTCAATCCGTACAGACCTTCGATAGAGGCGTCGATCGTCGTAAAGGGGTAGTCGCTGCCAAAGAGCAATTTGTGCCAGACGCCGTACTCCTGTACCAGCATCAGGCTGTGGTAGAGTTGGAAAGGCCGATAGTGGAGGGCGCTGACGTCGGCGTACACGTTGGGATGTTTGCGGATGACGGCTACGCACTCGCCTTCGTAGGGATGCGCTAGGTGGGCCATGATAATTTTGACCTCTGGGAAGCGGATGGCCACCGGGTCGAGATGGCGCGGCAAAGTGCAGTCGATCGGGGCTTGGGCGACGAAGGTGGTGCCGGTGTGCAGCAGCACGGGCAGGTCGTGCTCGGCGGCGTAGTGCCACAGCGGGTCGAGGCTTTGGTCGTGCGGATAGAAGCCGGCGTACATGGAGAGCAGCTTGATTCCCTTGAGGCCGAGTTCCTGATGCCCGTAGGCCATTTCTTGCTCCCAGCCGTCTTGGGTGGGGTCCAGCGAGAGGAAGCCGATGAGTGCTTCCGGGTGAGCGGCGACATAATCGGCGATATAGCGGTCGTCAATCCAGATGCCAGAGCGCTGGGCTTTGCCGCCGAAGACGATGGTCTTGTCGCAGTTTTGCGCTCCCGCGCGATAGGCAGCGTAGGTTATGGTTAGATCGAGGGACTCGTTGGCTTTGGCCACTTGGGCAGCTTGTTGGCGAAATTGGTCGGTAAAATGCTCGGGGTACTGCCAAGCATGGCTGTGGACATCGATAATCATAATGAGTGCCAGATTGCGAAAAAGTGCTTGTGATTATTATCTTTATTAATGAGAATTAAGAATAAGGAAATATCTTAGGGTAGCCGTCAAGAGCCAGCCGCTTGCTGGTGCTCTTTGGCGACAAGCGCCCGCCAATATTAATCGAGTAAGGAGAAAACCATGCAGCGAACGTTATTGACCGTTGGCTTACTAACCCTTTTGGGAGCAAGCGGTATCTTTCTCGGTGCTCACACCGCCTTGGCCGATGAACGCGAGTCTGTAATCCTGACGTATGAGGTTGGTACGGCGATTGAGCCAGGGACGCTGCCGGAAGTTACCGGCGGCACGCCGCCGTTTACCTACAGCCTCGCGCCAAGTCTGCCTGTGGGCTTGACATTTGACGCGGCCACGCGGATGCTCGCGGGTACGCCGCTAGCGGCGACTCCTGCCACGGAGTACACCTACACCGTGACAGACGGTGCCAATGCCAGTGTGTCCCTGCCGTTCCGCATTGAGGTGGTGCTGCCGCCTCTGGAAGCTGTGCCGGCGCTCAGCGTTTTGGACGCGCCCGACGACGAGGGCAGCCGCATCGGCCTGAGGTGGACGCTCTCGCCGTCTGACCGAGGCTTGCAGGGCGTTGTTGCTGGGGCAGAGCCTGTAGTCGGCGTCTATGGCTACAGTATCTATCGCCGCGCGGCGGGCGAAGACGAGTTTGCCAAGATCGCGCAGGTGGATGCTGGCGTTGCGTCCTTTGTCGATGAGACGGCGCTCAACGGCGTGCGCTACGCCTATCAGGTGCGGCCCTACGATCAGGCCAACGAAACGGCTGCGACCGTGGAGCATATGGCGATGGCCGTGCGCAACATCGCGTTCGATAGCGAAGGTCGCGCTATCTTTGGCCTGTTCGGCGCGGACAGCCAGATTGGTTTCGACGACTTCTTCATTTTCGCCGACAACTTCGGTTTGACGGCAGAAGACGCCGGGTTTGATCCCGCGTTTGACCTCGCGCCGAATGCGATGATCGACTTTGACGACTTCTTCGTCTTTGCCGACAACTTTAATCGCAGCACGCCTGCTGCGGGCAAGCGCGTGCCGATGCTCGCTGGCCTGAATGCGGATGCGCGGCTGTATCTGGATGCGCGGACGGCGTTGCCGAACGTGGGGGAGGATTTTGTCCTCGACGTGCGGTTGGCGGATTTTGCCGCGATCAAGGGCTACGGCTTGCAGGTGCAGTATGAGGCCGACAAGCTGGAGTTCGTCGAGGTGCAGACCGATCAGCCGCTGGGGGGCGGCGAGTTGGCTGCGCCGCAGGTGCTGAGAGACGAAGCGGGCGTGCTGGCGGTGGCCGCCCTTGGGGATGTCGTCTCTGACGGCGAGGTGGCGCTGAGCTTGGTGTTCCGTCCGACGACGGAGATCGAGCACACGGTCATCGAGATTACCGACAACCAGACGTATGACAGCGCATTTGGCTTCAACCGTCTGGGGTTGCCGGCTTCGGTGCAGGTGCAGACGCGTCCAGCAGTGTTCGCGTTGGCCAACAACTATCCGAACCCGTTCAACCCGGCGACGACGATCAAGTATGCGTTGCCGCAGGCGGCGGATGTGGAGTTGACCGTGTACAATGTGGTTGGTCAGCCGGTGCGGACGTTGGTTGCCGAGCATCAGAGCGCAGGTCGCTACGTCGTGGAATGGGACGCGACGAACGACAGCGGTCACAGCTTGTCTTCGGGGATGTATTTCTACCGCTTAGAGGCGAGCGGGGAGTTCCGCGAAGTCAAGAAAATGCTGCTGCTCAAGTAGCATTTGCAGTAAAGCAAATCAGTGAGATAGGGTTTCCAACTTCAACGCGAGGCCCTATCTCGCACATCTCAAATCATCAGTAATTACTCTTAACTGGGGAGGTAGAGTAATGCTAATGCTTCATAAGAAATTATTGCTGCGGCGCTTGGCCTGTGTGCCTTGGCTGCTGGCTGTTGGTTTGGTGCTGGGGTGGGCCGGGGAGGCTGTGGCTGATCCTCGTGGTCCAACCGGTGAGGCTGATCACAGCGGTGTGACGGATCATACGCATGTCACCGATCCGTACATGGAAGTATCTTATGAGTTGACTTCGGGAACCGCAGGTACAGCCGATGATGAGATTTCTGTGGATTGGAGTACGGCTTATTCAAAGAATTTCCACAATAATGACCCTGCCGCTACTAATCCTGGAAATGGGGCGGAAGCCACAACGTACACGGTAGAGTTATTCGACGGGGAGATTCCTGCTGATATTATTACCCCTAGTGGTGCTCTTGGTACGACAGGAACTTTTACAGGCGACCCCGGCGTTAACACCCGTGAACACACCTTTACTCTCGACCTTGAGACAGTGGGTGACGGTACGGGACCGGGATTCTATTGGGTGAGGATAACAGTGGAGGTCCCCGATGGGGATGAAAGCGGTCAAGATAAGACGGCGCGTTTCGCTAGGCAGATAGCGGTAGAGCCGGACTATACTCTGTCGATGAATCCTAACACTGTGCGAGAGGATGCCGATGCGACCCCTATCACGGTCAGCGTCACAGCTAAAGAAGCGGTAGATAGGGTTAGGTCTGTGCCCGTGCAACTCGTCACTCGGACGCCGCTCAATAGTCGCTTCCTCACCACTACCACCTCGCTCACGATTCCGGCGAATCAGAAAAGTGCGTCGGGAACGATCACATTCACTCCCATTGATGATGACGAGAGTACCAATGATCTCCCTGACGACGATGTCGTTGTCACGTTCAAGACTAATGTCGGTGGCACGAGTGTTGACGGATCAACGGATATTCGGCTGGTTGACAGCGATAAGCCAACCACGCGGATCGATCTCTCGTTTTCTCCTGTCAGTCTAAGCAAGAATGCTCCTACGACCAGTGTCGTCGTGACGGCTACCCTGAATGGTGGTAAGGTGAGAAAAGACCTGCGTTTTCCCTTGATCCTTGATGACGCAGCAACGGTGGCGTCTGGCTTAACACGCGATACCGATTATTCTGCGACGATGGCCACGCTAACCATTCCAGACCGCAGGGTATCGGGAAAGGCGACGATTGTCATCAGCCCCATGAATAAAGCTACTGGCTCAATCTGGGTGAAGGCTGGTGGTGAGGCCCTGACCTACAATAGCCAGACCATAAGGGTTAATCCTAATTTCATTCTTCTAACGGACGTGGCTGCTGCATCCGTTGAAGCTCTGACCGCGACGCCGTACTCGATACGCGAGGACGCTGGAGCCAAGGAAGTCACGCTGGAAATAACCTTGAAGAACGCCGTGTCAACTGACGAGACGGTGACCCTCACAATTGATCCTGGCACCGAACAAGCCCCTGCCAGCGATATGCTCACGGGTGAGCGGTACCAGGGCGGGGTGGATGCGAAACGCGATATAGACTACTCTATGAGCCCGCCGAAGATTTTCATCCCAAAGGAGGCGACAAAAGGGTCGGCGACGGTGACATTTACCCCCATCAACAACACGGACGAAGATGGTCTCCGGGTGGTCACGATAGTTGCTAGGCTTAAGGGCGTGGAGGTCGGCCGCACAGGAATCCTGATTACCGACGACGACTCGACGAGCGAACAGATCAAGCTAACGGCGAGTCCCGACGAGATAAACGAGGATGCGGGTGCGACCCAAGTTACGGTGACCGGCACCTTGCAGGGGAGCACGTTCGACGATGATTTGGATGTGTTCTTGACCATTGATGGCAGTATCAGTGGGGCAGCGACACGCGATGTGGACTATACAACCATCGTGCCCAAATTGGTGATTTCGAGCGGCACGACCCAAGGGTCGATGACGTTCACCATTACCCCCATCGACAACGACGGAGAAGACGATAACGAGACGATCCGCATAAAGGGACTGGACTCGAAAAAGCCCAGTGCCGAAAATGAATTTGGCGACATTCAAGAACTGAATGTCGGCTTTGTTGATATAACGCTGAAAGATTCTGGGGCGGAAGCGGAAGCGGACGATGAGACAGCGCCAGCAGATCCGACGCGCCCGACCTTCGCCGCCGATGCTGCGCCCGCCGACCAAACGTACACCAAGGGGACGGCGATCGACGATCTCGTGCTGCCGGCGGCTGCGGGCGGTGATGATCCGGTTACGTATAGCGTCTCGACTCTGCCGGCGGGTTTGGAGTTTGATGCGGCCACGCGGACGATTTCGGGTACGCCTACGGCAGTGACTGACGGCGCGGTCACCATCGTCTACACGGTGATTGACAACGACAGGGACGCCAGCGCGTTGATCTTCACCATCACGGTCATAGAGGGTGAGTCGCCGCCGCCGGTTGCCGACGCTCAGCTATCGGTGACTCCTTCGGCGGTCCGCGAGGACGCTGGGACGACGCAAGTCTCGTTGACCGTGACTTTGCCGGCTGCTAGGGACGCAGCCGAGACCATAACGTTCACGATTGTATCTCCAAGCGAAGGCACGCAGGCCGTGCGCGACGTGGACTACACGGCCTCACTGGGGGCGATCGTTTCCATTCCGGCTGGTAAAACCGTTGGAACGACGACCCTCACTCTCACTCCCATTGACAACAATCAGATGGACAGCCCGAGAGCAATAGGTGTGCAGGCTACGTTCGCATCTGGTGCGACGCTAATGAAGGACCTCAAAATCGCCGACGACGAAACGCCTAGTACGTCCATCGCGCTGTCGGTGAGTCAGGATACGATAAGCGAGGACAGCGCTGAGACCGATATCACGGTGACCGCCACGTTGAACGGGGAGGCGTTGAAAGAGGACAAAGACGTGATCCTCGCTATTGATGCTGCGTCGTCAACAGCGATGCGCGATGTGGACTACGCCGCGCGATTCAATGCGATAATTAAGATTCCAGCCGGCTCGATAATGGGGACCACGCAGTTTGTGATCGACCCAACTAGCGACGCGGAAGTGGAGGGCAGTGAAACTATCAGGCTGATCGGTGTGATTACAGGTCTGACGGGGGATGAGGTAGAGATCACAATAAGCGACCCAGATTCTATGATGGATGGGACGGACGGGACGGATGGGACGGACGAGCCGGACGAGCCGGACGAGCCGGACGATGGGTCCCTTGCCTTCCCTGCCGACGCTGCGGTCGACAACCAAGAGTACACCAAAGGGGAGGCAATTACCCCGCTCGTGCTGCCGGCGGCTTCGGGCACTGCACCGTTGATATACAGCGTTTCGGCTCTGCCCGCAGGCTTGTCGTTTGATGCGGCCACGCGGACGATTTCGGGCACCCCGACGGCAAAGACCGACGGCGCGGTTCCCATCATCTACACGGTGCTTGATGGTCAAGGGATGGTTGATGCGTTGACCTTCACTATCACGGTCAACGAAGAACTGGATTTTGGCAATATTTTCAACGTGTTCGGTGGTGGTAAGATCGTTCCGACGGCGTCGCACGGGTTGGCCGAAATCCGCGAATTCATCATTGGCCAGCGCGTGGAGGGTATTGTGCTGCCGGCGGCTTCGGGCGGTACTGCACCGCTGACGTACAGCCTGTCGCCGGCCCTGCCGGCGGGCCTGACGTTTGACGCGGCCACGCGGACCATTGCGGGTACGCCGATGGCGACAGCAGAAACCGAATATACGTACACGGTTAGGGACGCCAACGGCGCGATTGCGTCGCTGTTGTTGCAGACGCTGCCGACTGCGTTCTCCTTGGCGGACAACTATCCGAATCCGTTCAACCCAACGACGACGATTAAGTATGCGCTGCCGCAGGCGGCGGACGTGAAGCTGACCGTGTATAATGTGGTTGGTCAGCCAGTGCGGACGCTGGTTGCCGAGCATCAGAGCGCGGGTCGCTACGTGGTGGAGTGGGACGCGACCAACGACAGCGGGCACAGCTTGTCGTCGGGGATGTATATCTACCGCTTGCAGGCGGGTGGAGAGTTCCGCGATATCAAGAAGATGCTGTTGCTCAAGTAGCAATTACTACACTATGTGCTGGTAAGAAATGGGGCCTCAAAGTTCAATTTGAGGCCCCATTTTGTATATTATAAATCAACAGGTAACACTCTTCTTTGGGGAGGTAGAGTAATGCTACATACAAAGTTGTTGATGCAGCGCTTGGTCTGTGTGCCCTGGCTGTTGGCCGCTGGTTTGGTGTTGGGATGGAGCGAGGAGGCTGCGGCGCAGACGCTGACGGCGCGCTTCGAGTCGATGCCTAAGTCGCACGATGGCAGCGAGTTCACGTTCGAGGTGCATTTCAGCGAGGAAGTCGAAATGAGCTTCGTGAACATGCGGGACGACGTGCTCGACGTGACCGGCGGCACGGCGACACGGGCGCGGCGCTTGCAGCAGGGCAGTAACACAGGCTGGGAGATTGCCATCGAGCCGGATTCAGATGCGGATGTGTCCATCTCCCTGCCGCCGACCGTCGATTGCGCGGCGGCAAGCGCAGTATGCACGGCGGACAGCCGAGCCCTGTCGAGCGGGATAGCGGCGCTTGTGCTTGGATTCCCCATAGCGCCCACTAACGTGGTGGCGACACTTGCAGACGGAGTGCTTTCCGTGACGTGGGAACAAACGGGGACCAGCCAAGATCAAAACACCTACCGGGTGAAGTACAGGGAGCAGGGGACTACGGATTGGGAGCCGGTCGTAGAAGAACGAAGAATAAGAGATGCAAATAATAACGAAATAACATACGCAGACGGTGCCGGCACTACTGTGCCTTACGTGGCTACCGGCTTGAACAGCGATGTGACTTACGAAGTGCAGGTAAGATCGGCAAGATCAGAGATTTTATCCGAATGGGCACCAGAGCCGCCAGCGTTAACGGTAACGGTGAGTTCCATCGAGGTAACGGAGGTTGCCGACGAGGAACCGGAGATTAGCGCCCAGCAAATGGTGCTGGCAGACCTGAAGCTGTCAGTGAATCCTACGAGCGTGCGCGAGGACGCTGGTGAGACTGATGTCGAGGTGACAGTCGAAGTTACCGATGATACCGCGGTGGATGCGGATACGTATGTGCTCTTGAACACCTCCGAGGGGCTTAATACTCGCTTCTTCATAGGACCAACCGCTCTCATGATTCTGGCTGGCGAGAAAAAGGCAACGGAGACCCTCACCTTCATCCCCATTAATGACGATATCATCGACGAAGATCTTTCCATTGTGATCAGCGGCAATGCTGGCCACAAGACGGTTGAACCGGCAACGCTTACGCTGATTGACGACGACAAGGATAGCAAAAACATCAATCTATCAGTGGATATTGCCGAGCTAACTAGGTTCGACGATGCGACCGATATCACAGTGACGGCAACCTTGGATGGAAAGGTTCTAGACGAGGATACGAGTTTTTCCTTGATCATTGGCGATCATCCCGACTTGACAGACGATCCCAATGCCGATACCGATGGCGATGGCGATATCGACGACGCTGATGCGACGAAGGACAATCGCGAGGCGCAGCGCGACGTGGACTACACGGTAACGCTGGCGACTCTGACAATTCCGCAAGAGTCGGCGTCGGGGACGGCAACTATTACTATTACCCCCAGAAACAAGTTGCCTGGCACGATCCGGATGGAGTCTCCTGATTTTGATACGGACGCGGATGCCCCAGGAATACAGATTGCAGACGATGGGCTAACGATCAATCCTGTGGATATAAGAATAAAGAAGGAGGTCGTCGCTACAGCCGATGCCATTACGCTCAGTCAAGAGCGCATCCGCGAGGATGCTGGTGAGACGACAATCGAACTGAAAGTCACCTTGACAGAAGCCTCGGTCGAGGACGAGACGGTGAATCTCGCTGTATTGTCGGCCGGCGCGGTTTTGCCATCTGGTGATACTGTGACGGACACTCCACTACGCGATGTGCACTATAAGCTGGTCTTTGGTCCGCCGCTCACCATTCCAGCCGGCTCGGTGTCGGGGACGACGACGTTAACCATCACCCCCACAAACGACACCGATGTGGTTCAGCGAGGGGCGATCTATATACAGGTTACAGTCGGTGCTGTATTGGCGACTAGAACAATAGTGCTTGCCGACGACGACGCGAATAGCATGAACATTGCGCTGACGGTGGATCCGGCCACGATAAGCGAAGGGGCTGGCGCGACCGATGTTGTGGTGACTGGAACTTTGGACGGGAAGGTATTCGATGCTAATGTGGTCATGATTTTGACCATTGATCCCGATCCCAAGGATACGGACGATAACGGCAATGTCGTGGATGTAGTTGAGGCGACGCGCGACATAGACTACTCGGCAAGAGTCCGTCCGCTGACGATTCCAGCCGGCTCGGTGTCGGGGACGACGACGATCACCATCACTCCTGATGACGACAAGAAAGCGGAGGCTGACGAGACAATCAGGCTGACCGTGCCGTACGCCAACAATCAAATTACTGCCCAATATGCTGACGGAGACGATGTCGAGCTGACGGTCGGTACCGCGGATATAACGCTAAAAGACACCGGCGCAGGCGGCGTGCCTTCGTTTGCGGACGTTGCCATCGACGACCAGACGTACGTGGTTGGGAGGACGATTGCCGATTGGGTGCTACCGGCGGCCTCGGGCGGCGACGGCGAGCTGACGTATGGCGTTTCGTCCTTGCCGGCGGGTTTGGAGTTTGACGCGGCCACGCGGACGCTTGGCGGTACGCCGACGGCAGCGACCGACGGTGCGGTTGAAGTCACCTACAGAGTGAAGGACGATGACGACGACATAGCCACGCTGCCTTTCGCCATTACTATAGCCGCGGCAGGAACGGTGCCGGTCTTCGCAGCAGGTGCTTTGATCAACGACCAGACGTACGTGGTTGGTACGACGATCACCGATTGGGTGCTGCCGGCGGCCTCGGGCGGCGACGGCGAGTTGACGTATAGCGTTTCGTCCTTGCCGGCGGGTTTGGAGTTTGACGCGGCCACGCGGACGCTTGGCGGTACGCCGACGGCAGCGACCGACGGTGCGGTTGAAGTCACCTACACTGCAACTGACGATAACAGCGCCACGGCCACGCTGACCTTTGCCATCACGGTCAATCCTGTGCCTAGGGTTGCGCCCGCTGGGTTAACGGCGGAGCCTGCGGTGATCCGCGAGGACGCTGCGGCGACGGAAGTCTCGCTGACGTTTACCTTGGGGGCGGTCGCAACGGCTACCGAGGTCGTGCGGTTCACTATTGTGGCTCCAAGTGAGGGCACGGAGGCGGTGCGCGATGTGGACTATACGGCGAGACTAAATGCGATTATCATCATTCCGGCTGGCGCTACCGAGGGGACGACGACGCTGACCCTTACTCCGATCAACGACGATGATGAAGAGGGTCTTAAGGCTTTAGGTGTGCAAGCCACACTCATATCAACAGGCGAGACCCTATTGGCAGACATCGAGCTCAGAGACGACGAAACGCCGAGTACGTCCATCGAGCTGTCGGCGGATCCGAATGCGTTGGGTGAGAATGACGATTTGACCATTGTTACGGTGACCGCCACGTTGGACGGCAAGGCACTGGAAGAGGCCGCGACCGTACACTTAGCCATTGATAATACGTCCACGGCGCAGCGCGATTTGGACTACGCCGCGCTATTTACTCCTATGATTGAGATTCCGGCTGGCTCAATAACGGGGACGGTGAATTTTTACGTCGATCCAGTCGCCGACAACTTGGAGGAGGGCGACGAGATCATCCGGCTGCTCGGGACGATTGACGGGTTGGAGGGGGACGAGGTAGAGATTACGCTGAGCGATCCAGCAGCGGCAAAGGCGGTGGTTCGGACGCGGCCGGAAGCGTTCGAGTTGGCGAACAACTATCCTAATCCGTTTAACCCAGCGACGACGATCCAGTATGCGTTGCCGCAGGCGGCGGACGTGGAGTTGACCATCTACAATGTAGTTGGTCAGCCGGTGCGGACGCTGGTTGCCGAGCATCAGAGCGCGGGTCGCTACGCGGTGGAGTGGGATGCGACCAACGACAGTGGGCACAGCTTGTCGTCGGGGATGTATTTGTACCACTTAGAGGTGGGCGGAGAGTTCCGCGAGATCAAGAAGATGCTGCTGCTCAAGTAGCAACTACGGTACTACGCGTTAGTGAAATAGGGCCTCAAATGGAAATTGGGGGCCCTATTTCACTTTCACTATATTACAAACTGCCATAGCATACGATTGCAGCACCAATCTGGAACGCTGCGTAACATCACTGACTCACTGATGTTACGCACCCGGGTAGGGGGCGGTTTGAAACCGCCCCCTACGGCCCCTACGGCCACCGGCCTCGTCGAATCAAGGGCGTCCTGCCCGCGATCCCAAAGAGAATCGGGCCGAAAACCAACCAACGGCCACGTACTGCGTAACATCACTGATTCATTAACACACTCTTAAATTAGGAATACTCTTGTTGGGGAGGTTGAGCAATGACACATATAGCAGTCCTACATCATTCGCGAGATAATCTGCAGATGGACGCAGACAGTAGGGGCGAGCGATCGCTCGCCCCTACTTATGTGTCTTGGCTGTTGGCCGCTGGTTTGGTGTTGGGGTGGAGTGGGAAGGCTGCGGCGCAGGACGTGAATATCTCGCTGTCGGTGAATCCGACCGTGATAAGTGAAGATGCGGGTGCAACTAATGTTGTGGTGACCGCCACGTTGGACGGGGGGGTGTTCGACGATGACGTGGTCGTGCTCTTGGCCACCGATGACGCCACGGCGATACGCGATGTGGACTATACGGCAACACTGAGTTCTCTGACGATTTCGGCCGGCTCGACGTCGGGGACGACGACGATCACCATCACCCCCCATAACGACAAGAGAGCAGGGGATGACAAGACAATCAGGCTGAAAGGGTTGTATGATAACAACACGGTCGATACTGTGGATATAACGCTGAAAGACGCCGGCGCGAGCAGTGTGCTTTCTTTTGCTGAGAACGCTGTCATCTACGACCGGACATACATCGTTGGGAGGTCAGTTACCGATTTGCTGCCGGAGGCTTCGGGCGGCACTGGCAATCTGACGTATAGCGTCTCGTCCTTACCAGCGGGCTTGTCGTTTAATGCGTCCACGCGGACGCTGTCGGGCACCCCTACGGCAGCGACCAACGGCGCGGTTGGAGTCACTTACACGGCGACTGACGCGAGCGGTGCCACGGTCACGCTGACCTTCTCCATTGCGATAGTGATCGTCGTTGACGACGCGACTATCTCGCTGTCGGTGAATCCGACCGTGATAAGCGAAGACGCGGGTGCGACCGATGTGGTGGTGACTGCCACGTTGGACGGGAAGGTGTTCGACGATGACGTGGTCGTGCTCTTGCGCATTGATAACGAGTCCACGGCGAGGCGCGATGTGGACTATGCGGCAATACTGCGTCCTCTGACGATTAAGGCCGGCTCGGCGTCGGGGACGACGACAATCACCATCACCCCTAGGAACGACAAGAGCGTGGGGGCTGACAAAACAATCAGACTGACAGCAGCGTATGCCAACACAGTCGTCCCTGTGGATATAACGCTGAAAGACGCCGGTGGGGGCAGCTCGTTTTCTTTCTTTTCTGCGGACGCTGTTATCGACGACCAGACATACACCGCTGGGACGGAAATTACCCCGCTCGTGCTGCCGGCGGCTTCGGGCGGCACTGGCAATCTGACGTATAGCGTCTCGTCCTTACCGGCGGGCTTGTCGTTTAATGCGTCCACGCGGACGCTGTCGGGCACCCCTACGGAAGTGTCCGATGGCGCGGTCACCATAATCTATACGGCAATTGACGAGAGTGGTGCCACGGACGCGCTGACCTTCTCCATTACAATAGCGACTGACGGCGACGCGAATATAGCGACTGACGGCGACGCGAAGATCTTGCTGACGGTGGATCCGACTGCGATGAGCGAAGATGCGGGTGCGACCGATGTGGTGGTGACCGGCACGTTGGACGGGTTGGACGGGAAGGTGTTCGACGATGACGTGGTCATGCTCTTGACCTTTGATGAAGATATTAATGGCGATGGCGAGGTGAATGATGATGATAAGGCGGCGGTGCTCAATGTGGACTATGTGGCAAGACTGCGTCTTCTGACGATTCCGCCTGGCTCGGTGTCGGGGACGACGACGATCACCATCACACCTATTAACGACAAGAAGGTGGAGGGCGACGAGACCATCAGGCTGAGGCTGAGAGGGGCCCATGCCAACAATCGAGTCACCGCCCGAGATGCTGAAGGAAACACCGTCAAGATGACGGTCGTCCCTGTGGATATAACGCTGCAAGACACCGGCGAGGGCGCTGCGTCTTTTTTTGCTGCGGACGCTGCCATCGACGACGGCGTGTTCACCATAGGGAAAGCGATTGTCGATTGGGTACTGCCGGCCGCTTCGGGTGGCACTGGCGAGTTGATGTACGGCGTTTCGGGTCTGCCGGAAGGCTTGTCATTTGACGCGACCACGCGGACGATTTCGGGCACGCCTGCGGCAGAGACCAACGGCGCAGTCACCATCGTCTACGCAGCGACGGACGAGGACGGCACCACGGATACGTTGACCTTCACCATTAGGGTCAACCCCATGCTTGGTGGCTTTGACCTGTTGTTTCCGTCCAGTGAGCAGCCAGAAGAGTCAGAGGAACCGGAGAGTTCGTCCCTTGCCTTCGCTGATGACGCTGTGATCGACGACCAAACGTACACTGCTGGGGCGGCGATTGCCGATTTGGTTCTGCCGGAAGCTTCGGGTGGCACTGGCGAGCTGACGTACGGCGTTTCGGCTCTGCCGGCGGGCTTGTCGTTTGATGCGGCCACGCGGACGATTTCGGGTACGCCGACGGAAGTGACCGACGGCGCGGTTACCATCGTCTACACAGCGACGGACGAGGAAGAGAACGCTGCTGCGTTGACCTTCACTATCACGGTCAATGAGGAGCTGGATTTTGGCAATCTGTTCGATTTGTTCGGTGCTGGTAAGGTCGTTCCGACGAGCGCGACTGAACCTTTTACGTTTCCTCGACGGCAAAGTAGTGCTCCAATTCTCGCAGCGTATCCGGGGCTGTGCTGATATCGCGCACGATGATGCCGCGCTCAATGACGGCAATCCGGCGGCAGACCTCGGTGATGTGGTTGAGATCGTGGCTGGAGATGACGAGCGTCGTATCGGTGGTTTGGTCGAGGGTTTTCAGCATGTCCTTGAGGCGGATTTGGCTCGTCGGATCCAGATTGGCGAAAGGCTCGTCTAGTACCAGCAGCCGCGGCTCGACCATCAAGGCTGCGACAAGCCCCATTTTTTTCTTGTTGCCCTCGGATAAATTGCGGATGTACTCGCTCCCGTCGAGCGGTTGATCACCGAAAAAGGGGCGGTGGTGGTCCCATTTTTCCTCTATCTGGTCTGGACTCATGCTGTACAGACTGCCGACGAAGTGGATGTATTCCACGGGCGTCAGGTAGTCGATTAGGAAGGCAGGGCCTAGGTAGGATCCCGTGCAGGTCTTCCAAGCGTCGTCTTGAGACACGTCCTGCCCGTTGAGTAGTACCTGGCCTTTGCTTGGGCGGATCAGATCGAGGACGAGGCGCAAAAAGGTGGTCTTGCCAGCGCCGTTGTTGCCCACCAATCCGAAGCTAGCACCGCTGTCGATATCGAGTTCGGGCAGGTCGAGAACCGTCGCCAAGCCGTAGCGCTTTTGCAAATTTTGAGCCTGTAGGTGCATGTTCAGGTACTCCCCCTAAAACCGGCAGCCATGCGGTACTTGCACTTTTGTAGCCGATGGGCCAACAAACGGATCCAAACAGGACTGAGTATCCAGCACAGCAGGCCACCGACAGCTAAAGATGCTGGCCCCCAGTCGGTCGCTAGCATCACAATAACGGGTGGGGCTAGCAGGGGAATGATGGCTAGCAGGTGGTGCAGGGAGGTGCCCTGCTGGTTAAAAAATGAGGAAGGGGAGATATAGAGGCGTTTGCGGTTCATGGTGGCGAAGAACAGCATACAAGCAGTGCTAAAACCAATATTGTAGAGCAAAAAGACGCTGTACGTGACGAGCGATTCGGGGGTCAAGATCAGCAAGAACGGCAGGCACACTAGCGCCAATACCGGGCAGGAAACTTGCAGCAGCAATAGTTTGGCCCATAGCAGGTGGCGTAAATTGACCGGACGGGCCAGATGGCCGTCAAAATAAAGACTCTCCCAACCGAACATGAACTGGCCGTAGTTGAGCGCGAAGCCACTAGTGAGAAAGAACCCCCAAAGATAGTAGAGGAATGTGGAGTCGGATGAACCACGGGTATAAAGCATGAGGTTTATCAACCCCAACGGCACGAACATCAGGGCAGACCACAGGATTTGTCGGGGGCGCTTGTTGCGGCTAGCCAGTTTAATTTCTAGCGTCATTAGCCGGCCGACAGAACCCAAACTGGCTAGCCGATCGAGCAGACTTTGAGGCTCAGTAGTGAAGCCTTTTTCAGACGGGGCTTCGTCGTGCAAATGGTCCTTTAACAAGCGACAAGTCAAGCCAAAGAGCAGGCAGGTCGCCGCCAGCAAGGCCAGTGCCAGCACAGGGCCGCCCGGTCCTAGCAAAGCGTCGAATACTGCGCTCGACAGTGCGCCTGTATAGCCCCACTGTTGCCAATAATCCAACGCGATTAGACCGCCGGTACCTCCACCCAAGATCCAGACTGGCAAGGCGCGTCTGGCCAAGACTAGGCGGACGCAGATGACTAAGTAGTTGGATAGACCGAGGACCGCCACGATACCAGTCAACCAAGACAGCGATGTGAAAGCTGGGTAATATAGCGCTAGATTGCTGATCCAGAACGGGATGAAGAAGGCCAGCGGCAATAGGTTGTGCAGGTGGAATAGGGCCGCGAAAGAGAAAAATCGCGCTAGCGCGGGCCGGGAAATGGGCAAGTGAAGATAAGGGCCAATTTTTACCTGCGGCGTGTTTTGAAAGAGCAAGCGGGTTAGGAACAAGAGTAAGAAGCCGCTCAATAAGTGTTGATTGACTACGCGGACGACATCGGCTGCGGGATCTTGACTAGTTAGCAGATGACCGATGAAGGCACCTGAGAGGGCGAGGATGAGTAGGAAGTACAGCGCTAGCAGAACTAGAAAAATGGCGTAGGCGACGCTTATGCCACTCCAAGAGGGGTTGCGGGTGAACTCTTTCCACTGGTGGCGCAGTAGGTTGCGATAGAGCATGGCTAGCGGATCTATGGCTCGGCTTGGCGGTAGGGCGACGGTTGGGGGAGCGTGTCGAGGAGGGCGGAGCGAGTAGGAAAGAGGAGAGCGGCTCTTTCGGGTGTTATGGAGAAGACGTGGCCGGTGGTGAGGAGGCGGAGGTAGCGGCCGCGGTCGTCGGCTGCGCCAATGGCGAGGGTGTCTATTGCGCCCTCTTCGTCTTCAAGATAGAGGTAACTGGCTCGGGCAAATGCGTCGGTGCGGCCCGGATCGTGCAAAGCCGACCACGTCAGGCGTTTGAGGAAGTCGGCGTAGGCTTCTGCACTCGCGGAAGGACAGGTCTCCGCACCGGTCGCAGACGAGGCGATCCACTCGTAGGTCGGCATCATAGGGCCGGGTGCCGTCATGGCTTTTAGTTGACGACTGAGGGATTGCACTGGGTAGGAGGGATCGCCGGCGAAGGCGATGCGCCGGAGGCCCTTGCGCTGTAGGGCTTGGGGTAGGACGCGGCGGTCGAGCATTGGAGCGGGCGGTGCGGTGTCGAGGGCGTGGACGGGGTGGGCGTGGAGGTGGAAGATGCTGTCGGCACCAACGCGCTGGACATAGGATTCTCCAGAGCGGGCTCCCGGTGCACCGCGCCCTTGGCGCACTTCGAGCAAGGGGCGTCCCTGTTGGTCGAGCAGGTGGATGCGGACGCTACCCGGACCAAGGCCATAGCGGGCCAAGTCCCCAGGCTCGGTCGAGACGAAGGTCGCTGGGGTGGCGAGCAGGCTCTGAAGTAGGTACTCGACGCGGCGGTTGAGGACAAAGGCGCGGTGGTACGCAGGGAAATACCAAGTGTTTCCGCGCCGGACGTAGTGCCAACGGCGTCCGGCGGCGTGGACCTCAATCTGATCGACTGCTGAGGCCGGTTCGGGTGCCAAGAGGCGCAAAGTCCCGGCAGTGCGGCGCACTGTGCGCTGGTGCTCGCGCAGCGCGCTTTCCCCGAGGACGAGCAGGACCAGCAAGGCTCCTAGGGCGCAGAGCAAGCGGATCACGTTCGCCTCGCTTCGACAAGCTCAGCGCACCGCGTGCGGCGATAGAGGGCGTAGCCTAAAAACAGCAGCGGTCCCGCGCCCACCACGATCACGCGCCACAGACGTTTGGATCCGGCGCTTTGGAAGGGGAAGCCGCGCGAAGTCGGTTGTCGAGCCTGTAAGGTAGCTAGCTCCTCGCCGTAAGCATTGTACGCCACGGCATTGAGCAAGAATTGATCGTGCTGAAAGCCCGGGGCTAACAGGTGCTCGTTTTTGAACATTTCCGAAGAGCCGATCAAGAGTAGGGTTCCCGTTTGTCGCGGACGCTCGCCCACGCGCTGGAGTGTGGCGCGGCCGTCCTCACTTTCAGTAAAGGCGACCTCGGGAAAAGGTCCGGTAAGCAGCGCGGCTAGGGGTTGGGGACCGGGCAGGTAGGTCTGCGGGGCGAAGACCTCGGGCGGCAGCCAACCACCCTGCCACGGATACGCCCAGGCTTGGGGCGAGGTGGAGATCAGGGTTTGGGCCGTTATTCCCGCACTATTTAGTTCTGACGGGTGCAGGGCAAAGCGATTTCCCCAGATAAAGAGTAGGTCGCCGAGATGCCGGGTGATCGGCGAGGCGTGGTCGTAGTGCTGGCCGACGGCGCGGATTAAGAAAGGCAAGGCGACCTTTTGCGGGTCGTACTCGCGCACGGCCGTGCGGTTGACTTGGGTCTCTAGGTCGAGATGAGACTGGGTGCGGTCGAAGAGCACTTCGCGGAGTTGTTCGACGCCAAAGAGTTGGAGGTAGCGGTCGAGGTCTTGGAATTGAGGCTGAGGCCAGTACACCGTCTGAAACCCCGAGCCGCGGTACTGGCGCTGCTGGATGTTGAAGTGCTGCATGGCGACAATGGCCTTGCCCCCTCGTGCGAGATGCTGGCTTAGCAGCAGCAGGATCGGACCCGAGTCGCGGCGCGGCTGCATCCACAACAAGACATCTACGTCTGAGGGCATGCTCGGCGTGCGGGGGTTGATGTAGTGGACGTCGTAGAGATAGTCGGCGAGCAGGGATTTTAAGTCGCTGTACACGTCGGTGCCGCCCGGGGCGATGAGGCCCTTCTTCTGGTAGTCTTCGAGGGCTTCGGCCGGCGAGAGGCGCGGCAAGTCGGAGATAACGGCCACGCGGATTTTGCGTCCCTGTTGCAGGCTGTGGGAGGCCGCGGCCAAGAGGAATTCGAGGTGGGTGTGCTGGTCGAGGCGCGGCACGGCGATGGTGTGTCTATTGCCCAGCAAGCGCAGGCCGCTCCATACGTATTGGGTGGCGAGCGTGTCGTGGAGGATCCGTTCGACTGGGAAGGGTGCCAGTCCCTCGGCGGCGAGCGTTTGCTGTTGGTCGGGAGTCAGCGCGTCGGGCCGGATCACACGCAGGGGGATGTTGCAGTCGTCGAGCAAGGTGCGGATGCGGTCTTCGGCGTCTTTGAGTTGCCGGGGCATGGAGGCCCGGTGCGTGGCGATTAGTTCGGCGGATAGGGACGTGCCCTGCAACAAGCGGCCCAAAAGCGGCGACGGCGTGTTGAGTTGGTCGGCCGTCAGGTCGAGATAGGGGCCGCGACCGCGCCAGACGAACGCACCAACGAGGAGCACCAAGCAGGCGAGACCGAACTGGCGGCCCCAACGGCCGGTTGACCAGTTCGGACGGCTGTAGCGCAGATAGTGCCTAACGCCGAGACCCACAAATGCCAGCGGCACCAAAAAGACCGCAAAAAACCGCCAGAAGAAACGGGCGAGTGTGTCGGGCGGGACGAGTCGCTGCGGCCCGCCCTTTTCTACGCGTCCTCGGAGTACGCGCTCTGGTTGTCCGTAGGTGCGGATGAGGTTTTGTAGGAAGACGCGGTGGGCGTAGCCGGGCTGGTTGATGATGCCGTCTTGGAAGGGCGATGCGCTGGCCAAGACGAATAGCTGCCCCTGCCAAGGATCGTCCGGCTTGAGCAGGACCAGCAAATTTTGTTTGGGCACGGGCAGGCCGCCAGCTAGGTCGGCGTCGGTGAAGGGGCCGGTGGGCAGGGGCAGGACGCGAGGGCTTTCGGTGGTAGTGCCGACGATTTCCGCGTGGAAGCCCTTGGCTTGGACGGCCTGCGGATCGACTTCGAGCGCGCTAGCGGCGACGAAATTAAGTCCACCGCGACCTGGTGCGGCAAAGCTCTTCATGTTGTAAAAAGCGGGCAGCACCCGGAGGTGAAAAGGCGCGACGATTTCACCCATGTCGAGGATGACCGGTCCGGTGTTTTTATCGATAAGCAGGTCCGGTACTGGTCGAATGCCAAAGGGCTGGAGCAGTTGGCCCCAAGCAGGCGGCGCGTGATGTACCCAATAGGAAATCGCGTCCTCTTGTGGGGCGTAGCCGATCTGGTAGGCGCTACCGGCGAGCACTGCACTGCGACCGGATTCTAGGAAGGCGAGCAACTGCCGCATGTGCTCGGGCGTGGCGACTTCGGGCTGGATCCAGAACAGCACGTCGATTTCTGGGGGGATGGTGGGATTGCTGTTGAGGTCTAATTCGATGACCGGCCCGGCCTCGTTGAGAAAGGCCGCCAAAAGTTGGAAAGGCGGTGGTGCCGAGACGCCAAAGGTCGGTTGCGGTGGCGCTCGTCCGGCTTGTAGTTGGGCTATGACGTACTCTTCTAGATAAGGCAGGTGCTCTGGCTCGATGCTTTGGACGAGCACTTCGGGTGCGTTGGTGCGCGCGATTACCAGCGAGGACCAGATTTTTTGCTCGGAATGCTCGTCGTGCAACACCCGCCGCACGCTAAAGGAGGAGGCTTTTTTGCTAGCGGCATAGCCGATGCCAGCGCGCCCGCTTTGGTCCGGGTCGATGACCCGATAGTCGATGCGGCCGGGCGCTTGGTCGCGCAGAGCCGACAGGAGCCGACGGACTTGGGGCTCGAGTTCTTTGAGGTGCGCCGGCATGTTTTCGCGGGCGGTGGCAAAGTAAGTGATGGAGAGCGGGGTTTCTAAGGAGCGGAGGTAGCGCTTGGTCGCTGGCGCGAGCGTGGCGATGTCGTCCCCTGCTAGGTCTAGGGTCCAACTTCCCGTCAGGTTCAGGAGGCGGCCGGCGTACGCGACGATGCCCAACAGCAGCGCGAAAGCCAGCGCAATTTGGAGCAAGAAGTGCCGCTTCAATACTTGGATCTCTGGAGGCTGAGATAGTTCATCGCGACGAAAAAGCCGCTCATCAATGCGAAGTACAGCAAGTCGGCGAGGGCGATTACGCCGCGGCCAAAAGCCTCGTAGTGGGGCAGGACCGATATGGTCTCGTACAGCCATGTGCCCGGCTGATAGGCTGGCGCTAGTCCGTCGAGGACCTCGACGACTTTCTCATGTCCGCTGAGCACGAAGAAGAAGCCGAAGAGCGCGGCGAGCACAAAGGCCACGATTTGGTCGCGGGTCAGGCCGGAGGCAAACAGGCCGAAGGACAGGAAGAAAGCACCCAACAGCAGCGCGCCGAGATAGCTAGCGCAGATGCGCCCGAGGTCGGGGTCGCCGAGGAAGAGGAGCATCAGCACGATGGGCAGGCTGCCGGCGAGGACGATGGCGTAGAAGCAGAGGGCTGCGAGATATTTGCCCAGTACGACCTGCAAGGAGTGCAGCGGCAGAGTCATCAGTAGCTCAAAGGTGTGCTGGGCGCGTTCTTCGGCCCAAGCTCGCATGGTAATGGCTGGGACGAAGGGGATCAGCAGAAAGGGCAGGGCAGTGAAGTACGGCCCCATATCGACGACCCCGTCGAGGAAAAAGGAGTTCATAAAGGTGGTGCAAGACAGCACCAAGAAGACCGCGGCGTACGCATAGGCAATGGGCGAGTCGAAGTACGACTCTAGCTCGCGGTCGAAGACAATGCGCGCGCCGCGCAGGCACTCGGCAGTAGAAAGGCGTTGCGCGTCAGACATGGGGAGGGGTTGACTTCGGCGAGGCTTCGACGATGAGCTCAGCCGAACCACTCAGTCGAGTCGTGGTGCGGACTAGGTGGGCGAAGACGGCTTCGAGACCGGCCCCAGGGATGCCGGCGTCTGCGGCCAACTGTTCGACGCGGCCATCGCCGAGCAAGCGCCCTTGGTGGATGATCAACACGCGGTCGGCAATGGCTTCGACATCGCCGATGATGTGGGTGCTAAAGAGAATCGCCCTGCTTGGGCTAAGCTCTCGCAGGGTGTCGCGGAAGGCCAAGACCTGCAAGGGGTCGAAGCCGTGCGTTGGCTCGTCGAGGAGCAAGACCGGCGGATCGTGGACCATGGCGGTAGCTAGGCCGATGCGCTGGCGGAACCCAGTGGAGCACTCCTTGACGCGCTGGGTGAGCACGTCTTCGACCCCGCAGAGTTCGACCGCGCGCGCCAGCCCCTGCTGCAAGGCGTCGCCTTCGAGTCCGCGAGCTCGGGCGATGAAGCGGAGGAACTTATCGACGCGCATCTCTTGGTAGAGCGGAGTGTCGCCCGACAGGTAGCCAATGCGGCGGCGCACGGCGAGCGGATGTTCCACCACGTCGAGCCCGTCGATGGCGATTGTGCCGGCCGTGGGGTGGATAAAGGTGGAGAGCATCTTGAGCATGGTGCTCTTGCCAGCGCCATTGGGGCCGACGAAGCCGACGATCTCACCTTGGTCAACGGCAAAGCTGACCTCGTCAACTGCGGTTAAAAAGCCGTAGCGGCGGGTGACGGACTCTACGCGAATCATGTGCGGGTGCCGCTACTCCTTGAATTCGCCGCAGCGGAGCATGGAAGCGCCGAAGTAGGGGTTGGCGATTTGGGATTGGTCCTTCTGGACCCAGTGCGCTCCTTTGTCGCCGTCGGCCATCGGGCAGTACGCCACGGCGTAGCCCTCGGGGATTTGGCCCTTTCGCACTTCCTCGGACAGCGGCTTGAACGCCGTGCGTACCGCGACAATATCGGCACCGCTGGCGGCTTTTTCCGCCAAGGGCTTGAGCGTTGGGCTGGCGCTTTGCACCAAGTCTTGCAGGGCTTGGCGCGCTTGGTCTAGATCGTCGGAGGCCAAGGCTTCTTGGGCCGCGACGTAGTGGAGCAGCGCCGGAGAAGTTTGGTCGGACGAACCACAGGCCGCGATTGCGATGATAAACAGAAAAGGTAGGTAGCGCATTGGAGATTCCTCCTTGCGGGAAAGGGTTATCAAAAATTGCGTTGAACCTGTATTTCGCGCAATCGGCACGGTTGGATTCTCCGCGTCAAGATCGGGCGCACATTGGCCGGGAATCGTATATTTTTGCTCATAGAAGGAGCAAAAATCGTGTCTGAAGCTGATCCCTATCCCGGCCCCAACGAGGAAGTGCTGGAAGCGCAAACGCGCGTCTGTACCGGGCCGAACCAGAGTCGTCCGCTAGGGAAAAAAGAAGGCGATCCAGATCCTGGGCGAATCCTCGAACTGATTTTCGCCTCGCTCAAGGGGGACTTACCTCGCGCCGAGCAGGTTTCCCCAGCCCAGATGGGCGCGTTTTTTGCGGCGATGTCCATCCGCCGCACCTTCGGCGCGCAGACCGGTTGGAGCGCGGCCGAGGTCGCGGCGTTTGACCGCTATGGGGATGCGCTCAGCAAGATGCCTGGGGATTTGCGCTTCTTGCTGGGGATGGTGCCTGATTTCGTCGGTTGCGACGCGGGCGAAGTGCGGGTGGTTGAAGCACTGCGTCTAGTTTTGCAGGGCGGGCACTTAGGCTACGAGGAAGTGCGCGGTGCGCTTGGGGCCATGTTAGCAGGCGAAGTGCGCCCTTCGCTGATGGCCGCGTTTTTGATCGGCCAGCGGATGAACATCGAAAATGAAGAAGAAGTGCGCGCTCATCTCGACGCCGTGCTTCCCGCAGAGCAGGTGTCCGCGCTGCAAGTGGAGGCGCTGACGCATTTTGGCCAGCCCTTTGACGGCGCGGCGCGCTATTTTCGCCCGACGCTTTTCGTCGCTGCTGTGCGCGCGGCCTTGGGCCGGGCGACTGTGCTGCACGGTGTCGCCGATATGCCGCCCAAGCGCGGAGTTACTGAGGAAGGGGTGCTAGCGGCCTTGGGTGCGCGGGTCGATTTGTCGCTGGCGGAGGCGGCCCGTTGCATCGAAGATCCGACCGTTGGGTTCGCGTACGTGAGTCAGCGCGCGTACGCTCCCCGCGCGTACGCGTTGCGCCATTTGCGCACCCACATCGCCAAGCGCCCGCCTTGGGCTACTACCGAAAAGGCCCAGCAGTTGTTCGTCGGCGCGGCTTGGAATGGCATGATTGCGGGTTTTTACCACACGGGCTACGAGGACAAGCTATTGGGGTTGATGGAGGCGCGCGGGTTGGACGCGGGGCTGGTGATCAAGGGCGAGGAGGGGAGCAGCCACTATGGGTTGCGCTTGGGGAGGCCCTCGGACGCGCGGCGCAAGGCCATCAACTACGTGCAGGGATTTCGCCGCGTCGGTGGTGAACTGACGACGGTTGCCTGCGACGTGGACCCGGAGGAATACGGCTTTCGCTACGAGCAAAGCCCGCGTCCTGCGGAAGTGAGTGCGCGGGCTTTTGCCGCGATGGGACTGGCGGCACTCAAGGGCGAACAGGGGCCTGTTTACGACCGCATAGTACTCAACGTTGGTCTGACCGATTACTATCTGGGCCTAAGTGCGAGTGCTGAAGAGGGATTGGCTGAGGCGCGGGAGGCGATGGATAGCGGTCGGGCGCTGGCGCATCTGGAACGCTACATAGAAATTCAGGTAGGCGCGGCAATCCCGGCGAATGGCTTGGGCAATATCCTGTGAACGCCGGCCTTGAGGCTCATCCACGTCTTCGACCGTCTCGACAGGATAACGGCTGGCAATAGCAAACGTCGTCAGCCAGCGCAACGCCTCCCGTTGCTCTTGGATTTGGGGAATCCACGGGGCAACCATGCCCAGTAGATGTTCTAGATCGTGGGTGCGCGGAACCGGCTGGTCATGGAACACCAGAACGGATTTGAGGTACTTTTCGGCCGCCTGTTGACTGTGGAAGCAGATCGTATCCCAAGGGATTGCTTGGGCCGCCAGATTATTCCTGACGTTTAGCAGGTCGTTTTCAGCCCGGCTGATCCACTGCCGCACTAGTATTTTCTGCGGGGATTCGCTCATATAGCGTAGTGCCCTCGGCCAATATCTGGGACGCGAACGAAGACGGAGCCTGTTTCCAATAGGCCAGTTCGTCTGGGGTGTACACGACAATATCCAAGGGACAATCAATGCCTTCAAGAAGACGGCGCGTCTCAACGGCTCGTTCCAACGGGGGCAAATCCGTCTGCCAGACCACGAGTAAATCCAAATCGCTGTCCCATTCGCTATGCCCCGTAGCATGGGAGCCGAATAGAACGATCCGTTCAAAGGGGTGGGCGCGGACGAGGGTCTTGACGATGAGGTCGAGCGTTGGGTTGGTCTTTTTGGTTGTCTCTTTGGTCATCGTGGGGAATGTAAAAAATTGACCCATCAAATACAAAAAGGGCCGCCGGTCGCAGGCGGCCAGATAGTCGCGTCAATCTGCTCAGTATCCAAATAGGCGCGGATCGCGCTAGCCGAGCGGCGGATGGCGTCCATGATCGGCTCGGAGTAGGCGGCAAAGGCTGCGGATGTAATTTTCCGTGGCCTCGTTTCGTTTGGTGTCTCCTTGTAGCGGGCTTGGCCTTGGATTGACGCAGTTCGTTCGCAGACCAAGGCGTCGAAATCGTCGAGCCCGACTTCGACGAAAGCCCCTACTTCTTCGTTGAATACAGTTTCCCCCAGCGAGATTGGCCGCGTGCAGAGGTAGAAAAACTGCATGGCGGAGCGCCCTGTGCCTTGAAGCGGTTGCTGTCCGAGAAAGACCAGTTCGGCGGGTGTCAGGGCGATGCCGACTTCCTCGGCGAATTCGCGGTGCGCCGCTGCTGTGGGGACTTCTCCGGCCCGGATGTGGCCGCCGGCTGGCGCGTCGAGGCTGCCGAGATAGGGGTCGCCGGGGCGCGAACGGGTCTGCAAGAGGGTGCGGGCGACGCCGGAGGACGTGCGCCAAGCCGCCCAGACGAAGACCAAGCCGACGCGGTCGCCGTCGCGATAGGCGGCAGTGCGTTCCTTGGCACCGATGGGTTGTCCTTGGCCATCGAAGAGCGCGATGAGTTCGTCGGGCATGAAGCGGGTTAGAGAAACACGGCGATAAATTGCAAGACGAATGCGCCGACCGTGGCCAGCAAGCACAAACCACCGGCTAGATACGCCCCTAAGCCCTCGCGCTCTGAGCTGCGGCTGAACACATACGCCGCTGCGTAACCGCCGACGAAGCCGCCGCCGTGCGCCCAGTTATCGACGCCGGGCATGATAAAGCCCATGACGAAAAGCAAGACCGCCCACTGGAGAAATTGCCGAGTAAAAAGCTGAGAACCGGCGCGCCGACCGTAGGCGATGGCTGCGGCCAAGAGGCCGAAGATCGAGCCGGAGGCACCGAGTGTGAGTTCGTGGCCTGCTAGGGTCGAGGCAATAAAGCCGGTGAAGCCAGCGATCGTGAAGATCGCAAAGAGGCGGAAGGGGCCGAAGAGTTCTTCTACAACCGGCCCAAGCTGACGCACCCACATCATGTTGAAGAAGATGTGCAGCAGGCTACCGTGCAGGTAGATGGCGGTGATCGGCGTCCACCAGAATTCATAAGTGAAGATGGGCAAGGTGCCGGAGGCACCGAGTTTGAAGCTGGCTAGGTTACTGGGCGAGAGAATGTGCATCAGGCTGTGCGTTTGAAAAATCGCCGATGGATCTAGGAGCAACGCGATCAGGTAGAGCGCACCGCAGAACACGGTGATTAAGTGCGGGAAATTTAGCTGTAGGCCGAGCTTGCGGATGGTGGCTGTCGCGCCCCACAGGCCGGGTTTGCGCTGGCCGCAATGGGGACAGGTTTCGGCTTCGGCACTGACGATCTTGTGGCAGCGAGGGCAGAGGATAGCGGCCATTGTTCTATAGCCCCAGATGCTCGTTGATTTCGGCTTGGTAGGCGTTGATCTGGTCGTCGTAGACCGCATCGACCGAAAGTGCGCGGCCGGCGACTTGCGACTCCATCAGGCTGTAGGACAGGCCCACAGAGCGCGCGCCTTGCTGGGCATCGACTTCGGGCTGTTGCCCCTGTTGGATGCAGGTGCCGAGTTCGTGGTATTCAACGGCGATTAGCTTGCGGTCAGTCTCGGGAAAGGGACAGTGGTACTCGAAGAGCCGGTCGCCGCCGAAGAGCGCGGCTGTGACTTCGTCGAGGCGATGATCGGGCACGAGGTCGAGGAGCGCTTGGTCGTCTATGGGGTCTGCGCCGTCGAGGTGGAGTGTGAGGCGGTTGCCCGAGCGGTCGCCGGGCAGGTCCAGCGAGCCGAGGCTGCCGTGGATGGAGCGCTGCCGCTGGTTTTGGCCGTGGGCTGCGTGGTCTTCGATGTACTGGGCGACCGCGCCGTTTTTGAAGAGAATGGTGGCGTAAGCTGCGTCGTCCGCGGTGGCTTCAAACTCCGCGGGCATGTCTTTTTGCCAGCGTTCATAGACGCCTCCTGGCGAACCGCTGCTGACATCGCGACCGGCTACGGGGTTTCTGCGGATCGGCTCGTGCAGGCGCGTTTGAGCGTAAGCCGTGTCGGCCTCGCCGAGGAAGTACTCCATGATGTCGGCAAAGTGAACGCCCACGTCGAGGAGGACGCCGCTGGCGTTTTTCTGGTGTCGCCACACTGAAATGAGCATGCCGTCGCCGCCGCCGATGGCAATTTGCTGCATCAGGCGCGGATGCCCAATGACACCGGCGTCGATGAGGGCCTTGGCGAGGCGGTTTACTGGGTCGCGACGGTAGTTTTCAGCTACTGAGAGGACGCAGCCGGTCTCTTCGGCTTTGGCGATCATTTGCTTGCAGGCGCGGGCGGTAAGCCCCATGGGTTTTTCGCACATGGCGTGCCAGCCGCGCTCCATGGCCTCGATGGCCACGGTGTGGTGATGGGCTGGTAGGGTGGTTATATCGACGGCTTGGACCGGGGCGACGGAAGCTAGTTCAGCGAGGTCTTTGACGGGTTGGGGTCGCGTTCCCAGCCGCTCCTCGGCTTGATCGGCGAGCGAGTGGGCGTTGTCGAGATTGGGGTCGCAGGCACCCACCAGCTCAAAGGGCGACAGGCCGGCGCTTTGCAGCTCGGCGAGACCGTAAAGGTGGCGGTGACCCATGCCGCCGCAGCCGACGATGGCGAGGGGCAGTTTTGCGGACATATTCATCCTTTCTGTATGTAAGAATTCAATATAAGGTGCTAGGGCGATGCTCTCCACTTGAGGTTGTGGCGGTAAAAGGCGGCAGGTATATTCCGTGATAGTATTTCGCATCTGAAGCCGAAGGGGCCAGGACGATAGCCTATGACCATTGTCGAACATATTGCCACGGCGGTGGACTTGGAACGACTGCCGGACGATGGGTTTCGCTACGAACTAGTGCGCGGGGAGGTGCGCAAGATGACGCCTGCGGGGAATGAACACGGAAAAATTGCGATGAGCGTTGCTTGGCGCTTGGCTCAACACGTGGAAGCTCATGGTTTGGGAGCAGTTTATGCGGCGGAAACGGGGTTCCGGCTGGCGTCGGACCCGGATACGGTGCGAGCACCGGATGCGGCTTTCGTGTGCCAAGCGCGGCTGGATGCAGTCGGCGCAGTGGCGGGCTATTGGCCGGGAGCGCCCGATTTGGTGGTGGAGATGGTTTCGCCGGGGGACCGCTACGGGGAGGTCGCGGAAAAGGTAGCCGATTGGTTGGCGGCAGGGACGCAGATGGTGGTCGTCGTCGAGCCGCAGCAGCGGACGGTGGCGGTGCATCGGACTCCGGATGCTGTGGATGTATTGCGAGAAGGCGATGTGCTGGAGGGTGGGGAGGTGGTGCCGGGATGGGAGGTCGCGGTCGCGGCGTTATTCGCCTAGTGCCGTAAGTAAGAATGCGTAGCGGCCTGCTGATTTCCAGCAGGCCGTTTTGTGCGTACCGGTTTAAGCGTCAAAACGAAAGGAGAGCTAGTGCGCCCCATCATCATCGGTGCCGGTCGCGGCAGCCGGCTCAACGCCCTGACCGACGGGCAGCCCAAATGCTATATACGCGTCGGCGGGCGGCGGATCCTCGACTGGATACTCGATACGCTGGCTGCGGCCGGGTTGGAAACGCCGGTCTTTGTCGGCGGCTATCGCATCGAGCAGATCCAAGCCGACTACCCGCATCTGATTTATTGCCATAACGCCAACTGGCAGCACAACAATATCTTGGCCTCGCTCTTTTGCGCCGAGGAGTATATGGCCGATGGTTTTGTCTGTTCCTATTCCGATATTCTCTACCGTCCGGCGGTCGTGCGTCGCGCGCTGGAGCACGAGGGCGATATCGCACTCTGCGTTGATACGGACTGGCGTACGCGCTATGAAGATCGCAGCCAACACCCCGAAGACGATGCCGAAAAGATCGTGGCCGAGGGCGATCGGGTCGTGGCGATCAACCGCGCTATGCCTGGGTCAGCGGCCAGCGGCGAGTATATCGGCGTGGCGCGGTTCAGTGTGGCGGGCGCGCGGTTTTTGCGGGCGCATTATCAGCGGGTGAAGGCCGAGTACGCCGGGCAGATCTGGAAGGACGGGACGCCATTTGAAAAGGCTTATCTGATTCATCTTTTCGAGGAAATGATAGACGCGGGATTGGCTTTGCACATGGTGACCACCGACGGCGAGTACATGGAAATTGACACGGAAGAGGACGTCGCGCTGGCCAATGCGCGCTGGTCAGACGAATACGGGGGCAATTCTACATCACTTACAAGATAATCCGCAGATAGACGCAGATAGACGCAGATAGACGCAGAATAGGATGCACAAGACGATCCACTTCTTCTAGAATCGTTCAAGTCATTCAGGATTGATATATGTCAACACGTGAACACTACGGGACGCTCTTTCCGGCGGCGGTGGTAGGCTCGCTGCCGCGACCGGATTTCGTGCGCGAGGCGGTGATGGGCGAGCGGCCAATGGACGCCAAACGGCTGGGGCAGGTGATGGACGCGGCGGTGGCCTATGCGGTGGCGTTACAGGAGGAGGCGGGGTTGGACGTGATCACCGATGGTGAATGGCGGCGCGCCTCGTATATCGGCGTGATCGCCGAATTGGCGCATGGTTTCGAGTTGGGTCGGAGTACGGACGGCAGGCCGTGGACCGTCGTCACGGGCGAGTTGGTGCCGAAGGACGAAGGGTTTATTGCGCGGGAAATAGAATTTCTCAAGCAGGTTAGCTCGCGCAAAATCAAGGCCACCTTGCCGGCACCGGCGCTATTGGGCGAGCGGATGTGGGATGCGGAACAATCGCGTGGAGCCTATCCGACCCGCAATGAATTCGTCGAGGCTTGTGTGCCGATTCTGCGCCGCGAGTTGGCGCTATTGTGTGAGGCTGGTGCCGATATCGTGCAGATCGACGATCCGCATCTATGCCTGCTCGTCGATGACGAGGTGCGAGCCGGATATGACGACCCCGAGGCTGAGGCCGACTTTGCGGTGGCGATGACCAATGCGGTGGTGGAGGGAGCCACAGGGGTGCGCTTGGCCGTGCATTTGTGCCGCCGCGCGGGTGCCCGAGTCCGCGGCGAGGCATGTCACACCGGTGACTATGGCCCGATCATCCCCTATCTCAATCGCCTGAAGGTACACCATCTGACTATGGAATTTACCAGTCCGGGTGCAGGGGATGCGGAGGTGTTTAAGGCTCTGCGCGAAGATTTGGAGATCGGCTTGGGTTGTGTGGGGGTGCATCCGGGCGAGGTTGACGAGCCGGAGACGATTGTCGGGCGGGTGGAACAGGCGTTGGAGTACTTGGCACCCGAGCGGGTGGTGCTCAACCCGGACTGCGGATTCGCCCCTGGATCGGCAGCGAAAGTCGATATCGACGAGGTTTATAGCAAGCTCAAAAACGAGGTGGAGGCGGCGCGGTACCTGCGGGAAAAATATGGATAGGGGTTGTACTTCAGCGGCGCAGCGGTCCGCGATGGGGATCGGCGAGCGGCACGGGTGCTGAGAGTGCGATCAGGTCGGGGATGTCGAATTCGGCCAGCAGGCCAAAGCAGTAAAGAGATGGGGTGCCGTCGTAGGACAGCGGCCAGTCGATGAGGCGGCCGAGGGAGTCGATGAGGGCGTTGGTCTTCAGCGAGGCGAGGGCTTGGGGTTTGAGTGCGGCGGCGATTAGCGCGACGACCGGGCAGATGCGGCCGTGAGCCGTCAGGTGTAGTGCCCGGCTTTTTTGGCTTGCTGTCGCCAGCAGCGCGAGCAGTTGGCCGACTTGGATGCCAAGCGGGCGTTGACCGGCGGTGGCGACTAGCATTTGGTGGCGCGGGTCGGTGCGGAGTTCGCCGGTAGCGAAAATATCGGCGACGAGTACTCGGCGGCCTTGCGCGAGGGCGGTGGCTAGCGGGGCGGCGAGTGCGCCGCGGCCGCCGTCGGCGATGAGTAGTTCGATGCCTCGGGGGCGCGGTGGCGTGTATTCGGTCAGTGGCAGGGTCCAAGTATCGTCGAGGTGCAGTAGGTGGTGTTGGATAGTAGCGTCTTTGCGCTTTTGCGCGGTGCCGACTTCTTGTAGGGACCGATTCTTCCACTGTGGCAGCTTGAGTAATGAGGTGAGTGCACGGCGTGCTGCGACCGGAGGGCGCGCTTTTCTTTTGTGTTTTCTGATCTTGCCAAGAGCTGCCTGCGCGATGGAGATCAGGGTGGCGTTGTCCGGGGGCAGGCCGACGGCGAGGGCTGCTTCGGTTTGCAATTCGTCGCGATAGGGCAGGTCGTCGTCTGGCGTTTCCAATCCCCAGTGTTGGTTGAGAAATTTGTAGAGTTGGCAGCGGTTGTCGCGCTCGTAGTTGTGGGTGCCGGGGTCGGTGTTGTCGTGGAGGGCGATGTTGTCGCGTGCGCCCAAGAGCGCGAAGACCGGTCGGATGGGTTCGTAGATGGATTTGCGCGCCCGCTGCGTCTGGAAGCAGCAGTCGTCGTGGCGGTTGTACATGAGCAAGGTCGGCCGCGGCGCAAAGAGCGCGGAGAGTGCGTCGTAGTCGGCGACTGTGCAGAGGTCGGCTGGGCATTGCTCTTGGTCGCCAATGTCCTCGATGCAGCCTCGGCGCTGCCAGACGGCCGAATGACCAGCGACCGGGACGATGACTTTGACGCGCTCGTCGAGGGCGGAAAGCAGAGCCGTTTGCCAGCCGCCGCCCGATAGGCCGGTCATGGCCGTGCGCTCGGAATCGGCCTTGGGGTGGGCGAGCAGCACGTCGAGGCCGCGCTTCATCAAGAGGTAGAACACGCCGATGCCAGCGATGCCGCACAGGTCGAGGTGGGCGATGCGATTGTGGTCGAGATCGGCGCGCAACTCGCCCATCCCCAGAAATTCGGTGTTGAGCGCCAGCATCCCGCGCTTGGCGAGGTTGATGCAGCGGGCCTGTTTGTAGTCCATGGCCTTGCCGCCGGCGTGGTGGCCGTTGGGATTGAGGACGGCGGGGGCCTTTTCCCCGAGCTGGTCAGGCTCGTAGAGCAGGGCCGGGACCCAGAGGCCGGGCTTCGACCTGAGCTCAGCCGAAGGGTAACCTTCGTAGCGCAGCTTGCGGATGGTGTAGCCGGCACCGGTCTCGATGCGGTCGCCCCAGTGGACTTGCGGCTGTTCCGCGAGGAGACCGGCGGGATGGCCGCGGAAGAATAGGTCGAGGACTTGGGCGCGTAGAGTTGGGATTTGTTTGCGCCAAGCTGCGGCTGACGTGGGGGGTGTGAAGTGGGGCAGGTGCTCGCCGAGGAAGGCGAGGAGTTGGCGATGGGCCTTGGGGCCGATGAGCTTTCTGTGCAGTGTGCGTTGCATGGGCTATCCCCCGTGTTTTTGCGTCGGGCGATAGTATAGGGTACGGCTTGGCAGGGGGCCAAGCGGGATGGGTTGACACGCCAAGTGGGGTTTGCTATCACTAGCGGCTATTGAGGGAGGCGGGTATGGAACCTATTGCGGCAACGACTAATCCATTCGGCGGTATCATTCCCAAACCAGAGGCTCTTGAGCCAGACCCGGCGGCGTTTGCCGAGCGGCTGCGCGTTTCGCTGGCGGCTTGGAAGGACGAGGGCTACCGGGTGGTCTGGCTGGAGGTCCCGATTGCCAAGGCGGCGTTGATTCCCGTAGCGGTGGAAGCCGGGTTTACATTCCACCACAGCAGCGACGGCTATCTAATGATGACCTTGCAACTGGAGGAAGGCGCTTATGTGCCGGCTCACGCCTCGCACTATATCGGCGCGGGTGGGGTTGTGCTCAACGAGGCGCGGGAGCTGTTGGTGGTCAGTGAAAAGTATCATCGGCGCGCGCCCGGCCCGCCGCGCTACAAGTTGCCCGGCGGTGCGCTACACGCGGGCGAGCATTTGGCCGAAGCTGTGGTGCGCGAAGTCTCCGAAGAGACTGGTGTCGAGACGGAGTTCGACGCGCTGGTCTGCTTCCGCCACTGGCACGGCTACCGCTTCGGCAAGTCGGATATTTACTTCGTCTGCCGCCTGCGCCCACTGAGCACGGAGATTAGCATCCAGGAGGACGAGATCGCCGAGTGTCTGTGGATGCCGGTGGCCGACTATCTGGCCGATGAAAACGTCAGCGCCTTCAACAAGCGGATCGTCGAGGCGGCGCTCAACAGCACGGGAGTTCGGCTGACGGAGATGGAAGGCTACGGCACGCCGGAGCAGTACGAGTTTTTTATGCCGCCGGGGGTGGGGGTGGAGGAGGACGACAGGTCGGATTAGCCGATTAGGCCATGCTATCTGGCCGATATTGTAATTGTATATAATAGCCTATATTCTTTATATTGAAGCCCCTCGCTGAGTAGCCTGGGCTTATATCTAGTGTAGGTGAAGAGAAGATATTGTCAATTATCGCAAGCCGTTTATGGGTGAACCATTGATCACACCGAATTCAGTCAAGAAGCTGAAGACAGTAGTAGTTTACGTGGCACGCGCGCCCACAGGAAGGTTTGTTGGGCAAGAGCTCGGACTGCTACTTGGAGCCGATCCAATAGGTTTGAGTCAATTCATTGACGCTCCGGAGTTGCGTGAAGCCTCTGAGGGACTCGTCCTGTCAAGTATGCGCAACCAGTTCACTATTACCATTAAGTCAAATAGGTTGGATCTTGACGATGGAAGTGATGAGGTCCCCGTGCGTACAGACTTTCCCAACCGCGTAGCCCGGATTGCCGAATACATCGGAAAGCAGAGCAATCAAAGCTACGCTGCTGTTGGTCTTAATTTTGATATTGAAATGGAATCTGAAGACGAAGAATTGCCGAGCAAGGTACTCCTAAGCCGTCTCGTGAAGGAAGATGCGCTTGGGGATACCGGATACGACATTATAGGTGCATCCGCAAGATTTTGGTATGTCGTACGCGATAGGCGGTGCGATTTGCGAATCGAGCCCCGAGAAAACCGTTACGAAGGCCGAAACTACTTCGCCCACCTGAACGTTCACATAGAGGTAGGAAACGAAGTACCTTCAGCAGAGTGGCTTTCAAAAGCGTTAGATCAAGAATATCACGATTTTATAAGGGTCTTAACAGAAATCCTCAAACCACGAGAGGGACATTAGCCATGGCCGAGTCTGCAGTTGTCAACACTGAGTGGTCGGAGACAGGCCTAGAATGGGTCTCATCCGACTACGGTTCTCTGACGACGGTACCTTGGTTGGATACAGGTCTAGGGAAGGCCTCTTCCGATTACGACGACTATCTGACGTCACTTTTTCACTCCCACCTTTTTCGATGGGGCGTATTCGAAAACACGGGAACCCTTGTTGCCTCCGGCCAGGAGGACTTCTCGGCTTTCGCAAGGTGGGTTGCAGGACTACAGAAGCTGGAGCGACAAAACCGAGATCGCCTAGCTGCGGTGTATATGAATCCGACTGCTCGACAGTTGCTCGACGCTTTAGACCGTAAGACATCAATCAAGTGGGAAAATCTGCTGGATGAGGTTGAGGGCGATTCTCCTGATGTTCTCAGATCCGTAGTGCTTCTAGCCGGAGCCAACCTGTGCGATGCGAGCCCCACCCGACTTAGGCTCAGCGAGTATGGAGATAAGTTGCTAGCTGAGTCATCTGCGGCCGAGCAGGCCAACTCCGAAGTTGGACGCCAACCAGTACGCTAATCTGCTGCGACGTGAGGACCTGAGGATCGTCGTCCTAGGGCCGGGAAAAGCGCAGCCATGCGACTTAAAGAAACGTCGGCAGATAAAATCTCGCCTTATAAATCGTGGCTACGTACAGGCTAAATTAGGTGAAGATATCCTCGGTAAAACCAAGATACCGTTGCACCTAGCCCTTCGAAACGCACTGTCTGATATCGATCTGGTGCTCGTGCTCAACACCGGAGTAGCTCCCCTGATAGAGTTGACGTCTATCAGTTTTGATTTTCGTGCGCGAGAGATAACGAGGGTATGGTCAAAGCGGGAATATGTGAGAGGTCGCCGGTCAACTCCGGGAGACGTCTTGAGGATGTTCGACAATTCTCCGTTCAGTGTGGAAGAGTTTGATAGCTGCGAGTTGGTTGAGTCATTCGTCGATACAGCAGAGAGGTTTTGCTTTAGTAAGGCTCAATCGGAAGGCCGACTGGTGGGCTTGGGGCTTCCTCCTTCGAGCTAACCACTACTCCGCTGCTACGCGGCCGTAATTCATCTGGCCGATGAAAACGTCAGCGCCTTTAACAAGCGGATCGTCGAGGCGGCGCTCAACAGCATGGGGGTGCGGCTGACGGAGATGGAAGGCTACGGCACGCCGGAGCAGTACGAGTTTTTTTATGCCGCCGGGGGTGGGGCTGGAGGAGAGTTGAAGTGATTTACTTGGACAACAATGCCACGACGCGCTCCTTGCCGGAAGTGGTCGATGCGGTCGTCGAGTCGATGACGACTAGGTACGGGAACCCATCTAGTCCACACCAACTTGGCGCGGGTGCCCGCGAAGCCCTGTCCGAGGCCCGCCATCGCGTCGCCGACCTCGTTGGTTCAGAGCCGGAACAAATTCTGTTCACTTCGGGGGGAACTGAGGCCAATAACCTTGTTCTCCAAGGCATCTGCTCATACAAGCAAGGGGCGCGGCTCATCACGACGGCGATCGAACACTCTTCTGTCCTGAAGACAGCCCAAGCTCTGCAAGATGCGGATGTAGAGATCACGATTCTACCCGTAGATCAACTTGGTCGGGTCAGTCCACATAGCCTTGAAGCTGCGCTAGAGGAGCCGGCGACTCTTGTGTCCGTTCAGTGGGCAAATAGCGAAACCGGCACCGTACAACCGATTGAGGAACTAGGTGAAATTTGCCGCCGTCGCCTAGTGCCGTTCCATGTTGATGCGGCGCAAGCAATTGGTCGCGTTCCCATCTCATTGCCCGATCTGCCAATCGATTTCTTGACGTTCACTGCACACAAAATTCACGGCCCAAAGGGAATTGGCGCGATTTGCAGCAAGCAAGAGAATCTGCTCTCGCCTCTGCTCTTCGGCGGCGATCAGGAGAGTGGGATGCGGCCAGGAACCGAAAATCTGCCTGGGATCATCGGTTTCGGTATAGCTGCTGATGTTCGTTCCCGCCAGCTAAACGAGGCGATATCACATCTTGAGGCCCTAAGAGGGGTATTTGAGGGACATCTTGCAGGCGCTGCACTAGAGCTTCATATTAATGGAGATCGCAATAATCGCGTTCCCAATACCTCTAACATTCATTTTCCGTCCGTAGAAGGCATGGCTCTTATGGCCCAACTTGATCAGGTGGGTATCATTTGCTCGCAGACCTCTGCCTGCGTGAGCCAGCGCCCCGAGCCTTCTCATGTATTACTTGCTATGGGACTAACAGAAGATCAAGCCTTCGCAAGCGTTCGGTTCTCTTTTTCGGTGCTCAACTCGCTTGAAGAAGCCAAGCAGGCCGCAGAATCGGTCTGTTCAGTCTATCAACGCTTACTTTCACTGGAACGACTGACTGGGTAAGCAACTGTGAGATTTGGAGGACACGAAACTTTCGCGGTACGAGAAGATTGGCTCGTTAAGGGCCTCGATCTTCTCAATGAAGACGCAGACGCTTTTAAGGACCCATTCGTATCCGACCGCCTAGGCGTCGGTCGCAATATGGCCAAGTCGATTCGGCATTGGCTACAGGTAACAGGTCTTATAGAAACAAAGAAAAACAGTCGCAGTGATTCGCCGGCCATCACGCCTGTCGGCAAAACCATTCAGCAACATGATCCCTATTTCTTGCACCTCGGCACTTGGTGGGTGCTACACATCAACTTGGTAACATGCGGGACCGATGCTGTTGCATGGCATTGGTTCTTTAATCAGTTCTCGCATGGGCGCTTCGACCGTATCCGCTGTTCGGAAGACCTCCGGCGGCAACTTGTTGTCCAAGGACAACGCCTCCCTAGCCCAAAGACGCTCTCACGAGATATAGCGTGCCTATTGTCTAGTTACGCAACACCGATCCCTCCCACTCAGGAGGATCCCGAAGATGGCAATGAGTGTCCGTTCCGCTTACTAGGACTGATCACGTATCTGCGAGAATCAGACACCTATCAGCTAAATCGCCGCAAAAAGGATGTTCCGTTCGAGATCGTTGGATATGCCTTCGCTAAGGCGTTGCTAGAAGATAATGGCAACTCTCTTGATCTCAATTTGTCGGAAGCCATAGCCAAGCCCGAATGTCCAGGAAGGACATTGGCCTTAGATGCAGATGCGTTGATCAATCTCTTAGGCGAGGCTGAAGAAGCGCTCGGAAACGAGCTAATTCACACGCATACTCTTGGAGGCGAACGCTTCGTCAGAGTAAGAGGGTTGTCGCCGTCCGGTTGGCTGGAGAAGTACTATCTTGGAGCAGGACGATGATAGGTACAACAGACCGTTTTTTTAAGTCGGTTAGTCTGCTCCTCGACAGGGGTCATCCTGAGCGATTTTCACATTTCTATCCCACCAAGAAGAGCACCCAAGTCATCCAAGCTGTGCTTGATGGAAAGCCTGTTGCGGCTTCGATGGTAGTCGCTGCGTATGGCTCTGGGAAATCGCTGGCTGCCGGAATAGCGACCATGGCGGTCGAGAACTCACCTTCAGCGCGAGAGGTACTCTCCGCAATTGGTGAACGTCTCGCTGCGGTTGACAAGCAACTCAGTGCCACTGTTGCAACTCGCATAAAAAGTCGCACCCAAGGGCTAACTATCGTCCTTGAAGGGAATCAACCTGATCTTGCTGGCGCTATTATTGAGCAGGCGAAACAGCAACTCAGATATTTTCGGGAGCCACGTCGGCACAACGGCGAGATACTGCACATTTTAGATGCAATCTCTCAAAGGGCACATAATCAAGGCCGCGACCGCATTTCAATAATATGGGATGAGTTTGGTCGGCATCTTGAAACCCTTGCTTCTTCTGGACATGCGGAAGTTCTTTCCGAAGTCCAACAGATCGCTGAGTGGACCTCTCGACAGGATGAACCCACCGCTACATTCACTATTCTACTACACCAGACCTTCTTTCACTATGTCGGCAATCTAAGCCAAGCCGCACGCAACAGTTGGCGAAAAATTGAGGGCCGCTTCGGATTGGTCCGCTACGTCGAAGACAGTCGGGAGATGTACGAGCTGATCGCCTCAGTGATCGAACAGTCCCGAGATATTCGTCGGCCCCCGACCCTTAAAGCTAGCGAGAAGGCGGCGGAAAGGGCGCTGGGATTGGGCTTGTTTGAGTCGTTTGGAAATAAGGGGAAGCTCACTCAAACTCTAAGAAACGCCTACCCTTTGCATCCGGCTGCTCTGCATATGATGCCACGGGTAGCGGCCCGCCTCGCACAAAATGAGCGAACCGTCTTTTCTTTTTTGCGAGAGGCCAATCTAGGCCAGTCGCAAACTCTGCATAACCTGTACCGATATTTTTCAGAGGCGATGGAAGCCGATACGGGCATCGGCGGGACACACCGTAGATGGCTCGAAAGCGAAAGTGCTCTCTCAAAGGCCACCACTGAGGAAGAAAGCGAAATTATAGCGGCGGCAGCTCTTCTCGGGCTCGGCACTTCCGGTGAACGCGTTCGCGTGCGCAAAGATGTTCTCAGGTTTGCCGTCACGGATGTCGATGATTCCTCTCAGGGTGTTATTGAGCAAACCATTGATGGCCTGATTGACCGAAATCTGCTGCTCTACCGGCAACGCAACGACGACATCTCGGTTTGGCATGGAACCGATGTTGACCTACGCGCCCATTTGGAGGAAGAAAAGCTCCGTATTAGCTCGGAACTCAACACCGTCGAGATTCTGTCAAAAGAGCATCCGCCACCTTATTGGCGGCCCGTTGCCCATAACGTGAAGAACCGCATTCGACGTTTTTTTGCCGGTGCATACGTATCTGCAAACGATCTGCTGCGAGAAGGTACAGAGCATCTGCTGTTGCAATTAGGGGCTGGTGAAGACGGGCGCGTTGTTTATTGCCTTGTCGAGACGAGCGAAGAAATCCTTGAGTTACGCTCTTTCGTACGGGAGCTTTCCTCGATTGACCTAGGGATTATCCTCGTCGTTCCGGAACATCCGACGCAAACGCTGGATATTGCATTGGAGATTATGGCGCTAAGGAGCTTGGGACAGAATTACGAACTTCTTGCGACCGATCCCTTCGTACTCCCCGAGATTCAGCATATGATCGATGCTGCCCAAGAGCACTTGGCGCACATTGTGTCGCGGATTGTCAGCCCTAGCTGGAATGGACTCACTTGGTTTTCTAAAGGGCAAGAGTTCTTGGTTCACAACGAGGGCGAGTTGCGTGAGAGGCTGTCCGAACTCTCCGATGAACGGTTTCCAAGTACTCCCCGCATAAACAACGAACTCATCGTTAGGCAAAAGATCAGCCGACCGATGGTGAACGCACGCAAAAAGCTGATTCTAGGCATTCTGGAACAATCTGGGAAGCCTCATCTCGGCTTTGATGTGGAAGCTACGACGCCGGATGTTGCCTTGTACCGGACGGTGCTAGTTCAAACAGGGTTGTATCGGATGAAAGACACGGGTTGGGGTTGGGCGACACCAGCCGAGATCAAGGAGCACGGCCTAGCGGAACTTTGGCGGAGGCTTCAGGATTTCTTTGCTACGCCTGGCTTCGAGAAATCACCGGCGGCTTTTCTTGAAGCACTTGAAAGACCGCCGCATGGAACCCGCAAAGCCGTACTGCCTATCCTAGTTGCGGCGGGACTACAAGCTTTCGGTCGGGCTGTTGTCATTCGACGTCATGGCTCATATCTCGCGGACATCCTCGCTAGTGAGATTGAAGATTTCTGCTCGACTCCAGACGAATTCTCAGTTGATGTTCTGGAGGTTGATACGCATCAAGCTGGGTATCTGAGAGATCTAATTGAACAGTTTGGTGGGACGCCGATTTATCATGGCGACTTGATCCGCCAATTCTATGATGCTCTTGAGAGCTGGAAGGCCCAACTACCTGCTCCAGCCCTAATCACTCGCCAAGTTGGCCCCGAGGCTCGTTCTTTCCAAACGGTTCTTCGTACAATAAACGATCCCGCCGTCTTGGCTTTGGAGGAATTTCCCAAGCTAGCGGGTGCTCTTTTACCGAATAACGATACTTTAGAGGTGGTGGCCGATCTTCGCCGAGAATTGGAAGGCATCGTCGATGGTTATACCGCAAGGGCCATCGCCATAATCCATGATTTCTTATCCCTTGCTCCTGATTCTCCAGGCGATGCGCTGCACCGCGCAAAAGAGTGGTCTGCATGTTTCAATGATGGAGCGATCTCCTCGTCTGGGCTTGACCATACTTCTCGTGCCATTCTTATTCGTGCGGCTGAAGCAACCAACGGCCGTTATACAGAGGCTTCTTTTGCACGTGCGTTGAGTATGATCTTGCTTGGTAAAGGGCTTGATCGTTGGGATGATACAAGCCCGCGAGAATTTGCAGACCGTCTTCGAGAGATCACTACGAGAGCAGAACAGGAACTCCTTGAAGCAGAAATAATAAGCCCCACGGCAGCTCCCCTTCTCGAACGCCGCATTAAGTATCTGTTCAGTAAGATCGACCGGATGCTCGCACCGGATGCTCGTGCCGAACTGATTGACCAGCTTCGATCCCGGACCAACGAGAGGGACGGGATTTCCGAATTGGCAGGAGGTTAGCAGATTATGGCTCTGATGAAGGATGCGCTTCAGGATACCGATGCTCGCCATGTGGTTTCGTTTTCGGGTGGGAAAGATTCTACCGCGCTCGGCATTTACCTCTTGGAGAACTATCCGCAGCTAGATCTTGAGTTCATATTCTGCGATACGGGAGCGGAGCTGAAGGAGACCTACGAATACATTGAACGGTTCGAGGCGATCTTTAGTGTAGAGGTCAAGCGCTTAAACGTTCTTGAGATGTTGGGTATCCGAGAAAAGGAAGATCGCAAGCCTTTTGATGTTTATCTCAAAGAGTACTACGGCGGCTTTCTCCCTAGCCCGCAGGCTCGTTGGTGTACGCGTGTGCTCAAGATTAAACCCTTTGAACGAGAAATAGGAAATGATCGCGCTTACACCTATATAGGCATTCGGGCAGACGAGCAGCGCACAGGTTATCAGCAGCGCAAACCAGTTATGCTCTCTGAAGCGAATAATATCATTCCTATATATCCATTCAAAGAGGATGGCATTGGCTTAGAAGAAGTGAAGGGACTACTTAATCAATCAGGACTCGGACTCCCTCCTTATTATCGCTGGCGTTCAAGGTCTGGGTGTTATTTTTGCTTCTATCAACAGATCGGAGAGTGGCAGGGACTCAAGGAGAACCATCCCGAATTGTTTGAGAAGGCCAAGGAATACGAAAAAGAGGAGAACGGGAGAAAATATACTTGGGTAAATGGACGGGCCCTAGAAGACATCGAAAAGTTGGAAAGGCGCTACGAGGTTCCCGATGGGGAGGACTTGGACGGGTGCGCTATTTGCCATCTGTGAGAGAAGGGGCCTTTGAAGATGACTGAGCATATAAACACGCTAGAGTTGGACAATGAGGAAACTTAGATGATGGGTAGGTCGGCGAGGTACTAGAAGACGATTAGACACTTCGTTTCTGATGCTAATGTCGTTGGTCTGCCCCCTTAAAACTGGACAGGTTTGGCTGTGAGTATTTTCGTTTCCCTAACCGAGGAGAATACTCATGAAGCGCAAAGTGAGCAAACCCCGTACTGTCGAGCAAATTATCCGCATTTTGCGGCAGGCCGATGGTGGCCAAACAGTGGGCGAGATCTGTCGTGCGCATAACATCGCCGAAGGCACCTTCTATCGCTGGAAAAAGCAATACGGCGGCATGGACGTAGCCGATGCCAAGCGGTTGAAAGCGTTAGAAAAAGAAAACGCCGAGTTAAAGAAGATGCTGGCCGAAGCGCTTTTGGATAATCGGGTGTTGCAAGAGATTAACGCAAAAAAATGGTAAGCCCGTCGCATAAAAAACGAGCCGTCCAGTATGCCGCCGAACGGGGCTTGTGCTCGACGCGACGGGCCTGCCGTGTGTTGGGGCTGGCGACGTCGAGTTATTACCATCGGCCCGCGGCCCCCACCGACCGGCGGCAGCGGCTGGAGCAGCGCATTATCACCTTGTCGAACAAGCATCCGCGCTGGGGCTATCGGTTGATTCATCAGCTCTTATGCCGCGAGGGCTGGAAAGTCAATCGCAAACGCGTCCAGCGGGTTAGGCGGCAAGAAGGGGTAGGCGTACGACCCGTAGGGCCGCGGCATCGACGCCTGGGGTCGGCCAGCAGCTATCCGGTGCAGGCGGCCTATCCCGGCCACGTCTGGTCGTGGGATTTCATTTTTGATCAGACCACCGACGGGCGACCGGTGAAGAGGCTGACGATGGTGGATGAATATACTCGGCAGTGTCTGGTCATTTATCCGGCGCGCTCGATCCCCAGTCAGCAGGTGTTGGATATGCTTGAAGACTTGATCGAGGTCTGGGGCGCACCGGCGTTTATTCGCTCGGATAATGGCTCGGAATTTATCGCCCGACGCATTCAGGACTGGTGCGCTACCGCCGGGATCCAGACGCTTTATATTCAGCCGGGCAGCCCGTGGCAAAATGGCTTCATCGAAAGCTTTCATAGCCGTTTTCGAGACGAGTGTCTGACGCCCGAAATCTTCTTTTCGATCACCGAAGCGCGCGTCGTCGTCGAGGACTATCGGCGCGTGTACAACCAGCAACGACCCCATAGTAGCCTAGGATATAAAACCCCCGATGAATTTGCCCGAGCCCTAAACTACCAACCCGCCGATACCCGGCAAACTCACAGCTAAAGTAATCCAGTTTTGGGGGGCCTCTCACGAGTACCTATCGTGTTCCACGGCCACCACCACAATCGGGTAGGACTGCGCCTCCCGCAATTCCTCCTCGACGTAGCGGACGGCATAGCTGAAACTAGCAACACGGTCGGTCAACAGACGAGCGAACTCATCAGACGGAACGACTATCACACCGACATCAATGTGGCTGTCTTGGAGACTATTACGGATGTGGACGATGTCCCGAGCAAGCAAGTCGCTTCTACCTGAAACCTGAATCTCGACTCCCATCCTCGACAAAATAGTCTGGTTGTATCGAAGTCTCTTGACCCAATCCACATCACCAGTCTTCGACTGAACCCAATCGCTGTAATTGCCGAACTGCTCGTCGATCATCTCGCGAACACGGCCGGCGCCGTTCGCTTGCTTCTTATTGAGCACGAAAACTTCTGTGGTAAGGAGAATCTCTTGTAGCTCAAGAAAGAGCTGTGCCAGTCCGAGGCGACATACCTTCTCCATCGAGCCGCCGTAGAATTGGATTTTGCTGATTTTCATTATTAAAAAAAGCCTCAAAATTAAATCGCGGTTCTTGAGCGGAGAAAAACGAATAATTCTCCTCGATGCGCCTGCGAATATGCGCTGAGTCATAAAGCTCAGTGCCAATCCAGTTGCGGTGGAGCTTCTCGGCTGCTTGGTATGTGGAGCCGCCCCCTCCAAAAGGATCAAAGACCGTATCTCCCGGCTCGGTTGAGATAAGGATAGCTCGTTCGGGAATTACCAGCTTTAGTTCATTCACCCCTGGCCGAACCTTAAACTTTTTATGGCGATTAGGAGAGGTGTCCGTCCAAAAATCCGTCAAATTCACTCCTTCGGGATTCATCTTGTTGCGGTGGCCGCCGTAGTCTCGAATTTCCCTACCGCAATGTCGGCAGGTTTCGATGGGCAGGCGAAGCTTATTGAACACGCGGGGTATGCCTCGGGTATAGTAGAGGAGGGCATAATGTGCTGGATAGAGCTTTTTCCCACGTGGGTAGGTTCCCTTCATGGTAAGCGCAATCCAGTGCCTGAATTCCAATTGTTCCCCCATGATCGGAGCAAACTGGACCGCAAGTTCCGGTGTAGCATAGAGAAAAAACGCGCCACCCGGCTTTAAAATTCGGCAGCACTCAAGAATCCATTCCCGGCACCAAACCAAATACTCAGACTTCGTCTTCTTGTCGTTGTAGCCATTCTTGTAGTCCTTACCGATGTTGAATGGAGGATCGGCAAAGACGGTATCAATGACCTCCGACTTCATGTGCTCAAGCACCTGAAGACAATCGGCATCGTAAAGAACGCCGTGGGATGTGGTCAAAAACGGCTGATTCACTTGAAAACTTTAACGGTCAAATAGGGAGGGGTTACCAGGAGGAAGGCTCAAATAGAGTCGTATGAGCCACCGACTTTAGCGATGGTAATGTCCTACTGGCTTTACTGTGCTATTATTCTTACTGAATGTATAAATCCGCAGTTCTAGGTCAACTATAATGAAGGCCATTGCTGAGGTCTTCAAACTGCTCAATACGGATAACTGCCGACTACGAAAGGAGAGAGCCGTGCTGATTTTCGATGGCGACTACCCGATGGCGCACGGTGCCCTCGGTCTCAACAGGGACCTGACCCTGCCGCTCGACGAGTTGCGCGCCGCCGACGCCAACCCCTCCAACATTCCCTTCGGCTGCCTCCCGGAGATGCGCAGAGGGGGGTGTACTGTGCGCTGATGAAGATCGCGGCGCGGCGAATGCGCAGGGACAGCATCCTGCCGGGGTATCGCGACAAGGAGGTGGTGTACGCCGCGGGGAAGGGGCAACTCGCCCTGTACCGCGGCCTAGAGAGCACCGGGGAAGCGGTCGTCGTCACCACCGCTGGACAACTGCGCGAGCTCGCCGGGCAGTGGGAGCAGCGGGAAGGGGGCTCCCGGCTGCCGGTCGGCTTCCTGATCGGCATGGAGGGGGCCGACCCGTCCATTAGGGCTTGAACGGCTTGCCGTCAATCGACAATTTCGCATCAGGGACATATTGGACGAAACTCTTGAACATAGCAACAATGGCCCCCTTTGTTGTTCCATACGCAACTATATCCCCAGTGAATGTGCTTTTCACGTCCACCACCACGCCATCCGCCGACTCCTGCACGTTGCAATTTATCTGGATGTCCTTTGGGGCGAGTAGGGGCCCTGCGCGAGAGGCAGAGATAAAGCCCAAGTCCTTGTCCATCGATATAATCGTGAACTCGGACTCATTGATTGATCTGACCAAGAGGCCGAATACATCTTCCGGCGTCTTATTCGTTACAATCGCTCGCCCCGGAGTAGTCACCTTAACAGAACAACTAGCCGCCAAAGTGAGCATTAGGGATAATACAGTTATTCGGTGCAGCATAATACGCTCTCCTTGCTGGATGGTTGCTACTTAGCATGTAGTAATCGATGCCAACAACCAAATTAAATGTCAAGGGTTGTGCAAAATACCGGGGTGGCGGAGTAAGAGAGTATCACCTGAGGTTGGGTTGGTCGGTGGGATGTTAGTCGGTGGTTCGGTGTAGCTGAGTATTAGCCGCGGGAACGACGAGTGGGCAGGGGCTGTGGGGGTGGGAAATGACCGTTATTGGGATTTCGTAAACAGCTTCTATTATTTCGGCTTGCAGCACTTGCTCAGGAGGGCCTGTGGCCACTGTGCGGCCCTCTTTCAGCAGCAGGACGCGATCGGCGTATTGGGCCGCTAAATTGAGGTCGTGGAGTACCACGAGTACGCCAACTTGCCGCTCGGCAAATGCCCGCGCCACGGTCAGGGTGTGGTGTTGGTGGGCTAGGTCCAAACTGGACGTGGGTTCGTCCAGCAGCAGATAGCGCGGCGTCTCGTCCGCCGCTTCCCAGATCTGCGTCAGCACCCGTCCGAGATGTACGCGCTGGCCTTCTCCTCCCGACAGCGTTGGGTAGAGGCGATCCTCTAGGTGATCGACGCCGGCCTCTTGCAGGGCCGCTCGCGCAATGGCGTAATCCCGCTGCGTTTCAGGGCCGCGCAGATGAGGGCTTCGGCCCATGAGTGCCACTTCGAGTACGCGGAAGGGAAAATTCAGGCTGGATTGCTGCGGCAGGACAGCGCGGATTTGGGCGCTGGCTTTTTTGTCCCAAGATGCCAGCATTCGTCCTTCCATCGACACTGTTCCCTTGGTGGGGGACAAATCCCCGCACAATACTTTCAACAGAGTGGATTTGCCAGCGCCATTAGGTCCCAAGACGGCCACCACTTCGCCGGGGCGCACGTGGATGGACACATCTTCCAGTAGGACGTTCCCATCCAAGACTACGTGTATATTTTGGCCTTCGAGCATCAGAATCTCCCCAAGCGCCGCCCGCGTTGCAGCAAGTACATGAAGAAGGGACCGCCGATGATCGCCGTCACAATGCCGATGGGCAGTTCAGCCGGGGCGACCAACGTGCGGGCGATGAGATCGGCTCCCAAGAGCAGGCTCGCACCCAAAAGGGCGGCACCGGGGAGCAGAAAGCGATGGTCTGGCCCGAGAGTTAGCCGCAGCAGGTGCGGCACGACTAGACCGACAAAGCCGATGATGCCAGCTACGGCGACTGACGCTCCCACGGACAAAGCGACCAAGAGGACAACCGAACGCTTGAGGCGCTCGACGTTGCAGCCGAGGTGGCCAGCTTCGGCCTCGCCCAGCAGCAGGGCGTTGAGGGGCCGGGCGTAGCGCAGCACCGCTAGGGTCGCAAGGCCGATGAACGGTGCCGCCGCAGCCACCGCCGGCCAAGTAGCTCCACCGAGGCTGCCCATGCTCCAGAACGTCAGGCTGCGGAGTTGGGCGTCGTCCGCTACGAAGGTGAATATCCCAGTGATAGCTCCGGCCACGGCGTTGATGGCGATACCGGCCAGCAGCATGGTGGATACGGAGACAGTGCCGTGGACTAGCGACAGGCGATAGACCAGCAAGGTCGTGGCGGCACCGCCGCCAAAAGCAGCGATGGACAGGGCAAAAGGTCCCAGTGCTTGGGTGGCGAAATCCAGCACAGTCGCTCCGAGAACAATGGTCGCCACTGCGGCGACCGCCGCGCCACTGGAAACGCCGATGAGGCCGGGATCGGCTAGGGGATTGCGAAACAGGCCCTGCATGGCAGCGCCCGCAACGGCGAGGCCACCGCCGATCAAGATCCCCAGCAGGATTCGCGGTAGGCGAATGCTCAGGACGATGGTCTCGTGGTGAGGTTCAAAAGCCCAAGGCAGGGTTAGGTCCAGTCCTTTGCCGAGTATGGCTAGCACCTGCCGAGGTCCTATGGAAACGGCACCCGTTCCTATGCACACTATGCTCAGTAGCCCTAACAGTCCTGTTAGGGCCATTAAACCTAGGGTGCCTTTTTCCCTGACTACAACCTTGGGCAATAAGCGGCGGCTGGCTTGGCGCAAGGAAGAGTCGGCTGCTTCAATCGACGTCATTGTTTTCCGTTTTACGTGGGACTTCGTACAAAGCTTCATTCAACGCCAGAACCGCTTGGCCCAAACGGGGGCCAAACCCCAATAACAAAAGTCCATCCATCGACAGGACTCGGCCTTGTTTTCCCGCTGGCGTCAGCGCAAGTCCCGGCAATTGCCAAAGTCCTTGGGTACCGCCGATGCTCTCTAGGCCACTGTCCATGAGCAGGATAAGATCGGGTGCTGCGGCTACAGCGGCTTCAGAGGTGAGCGGCTTGTATCCGTTATAGCCCTGAACGGCGTTGGTGCCGCCGGCTAGGTCGATCATGGTATCGGCTGCGGTGTCTTGGCCGGCGACCATCAGCGTGCCTTGGCCGCGGGCGTAGAGAAAGAGAATTTTGGCTTGGGCCGCTGTTTGTGGAATGGAGGATTGTACCTGACTCAGCTTCTTTTTGAGAGCTTGGATCAGTGCCGTGCCACGCTCTTGGACGTTCAACGCGGCGGCGATGCGTTCGATCTTGGCGATGGCGTTCTCTACCGTAGGCTCGTGGGGTAGGACAAGCGCCGTTACCCCAGCGCTCTTGAGCTGTTGAATGGCTTCGGGAGGGCCGGCTTCGGTGGTAGCGATGATGAGCGTCGGTCTCAGAGAGAGCACGCCCTCGGCCGAGAGGCGGCGGTGATAGGCGGCCTTGGGTAACTGGTTGACTGCTTCGGGGAAGGAACTGGAGGCGTCCACGCCCACTACGCGCTCGCCGGCCCCCAGAGCGAAGACGATCTCGGTGATGGTCCCGCCGAGGGTGACGATGCGCGAGGTGTCGGTTGGCATCTCCTCGGAGTCGCCTGTTGTTCCCAACAGGGTGGTCATTAGTCCTAAGCATAGTATCCATTTCATGGTGATTATACTCGCGTGAGTGTGTCCAGCGCGGCATTCCAAGCGTCCACTGTCGCTTGGCCTTGCTTGCGCCGGGCAAAGAGTAGGGCAATGGTTTCGCCCTTGCTGTCGTACAACTCCAGACTGAAGACTGCGCCGTCGCGGGTCGGTTTTTGCACGACCCAAGCCGAGTCCAAGCGGTCCTCCCTGACGTGCAAGTTGAAATCGTCGTCTAGAATGTTGAGCCAAGGGCCGGTCGATTTGACGTTGTGGATCGGGCCGGAGTGGATCTGAATAACTCCGGGACTGGCGACGAAAACCATGATGGCGATCTGATCCCGCGCCGCAATATGCAGCACTTCATTCAGACTGGATGAATCCACGCGGCAGGCCAGTGAGTCGTTGACCAAGCGCAGGGCTTGAACGCGCCCGACGTGGAATTGGGCGAGGAGCCGGTGAAAGTCGTGCGTGTCTTCAAGGGCGTTCCAGGCGGCCTCTAGCCCCTCTACGTCAATAGCGTCGTCGGCCTTGTCCGGCACTGAGGGGACGGTCGGACAGACGCACTGCACGGGCGACTGATCGTCGCTGGCGAATTCGTCGATTAGCTGCTGGTAGGCCGTCTGGTCGCTCTCGGCGGTCAGGTACACTTTGTGGACTGCGGTGCCGTGCTGATTGAAAAACTGAAAGCCGCGCAGAGTGGTTTTTCGACCTTCCTGCTCGACGGCAAAGCCGAGGCGCCAGTGGTTCATGAACAGGCGCAGATCAATGCCTTCGTCGAGCACCAATCCCATCTGGCCGTGTATGTGGACATTGCGGAACACCCCGTGTTTTTCGTGGACAGCGTGGGCATTGCGCGTGAGGGCCATGACCGGGCCGAGACTTTCGAGGCGCTGGATGAACTGCGGCCACTCGGCCTGTAGGCGAATCGCGCTTTCGCCGCAGGAAGTGGCCAGCAACTCAGCTTCACTCACGCCTAGCTGCTCGGCTGCGTCGCGGATGCGCACCTTGGGATTGTCACGTTGAAAGGTATTCCAGAGTTGCTTGAAATCGCCTCTGACGTCGGGCGCTGTGGTAGTCATGCGATCTCCCTTTAGTTGAGATGGTCGTCCATGTTGGGCACCGGCTGGCGCAGGACGAATTGGGATTCAGGAAAGACTTTTACACTTGGACTGCGAGGATGACACGCCGTTTTTGGCGTGGTGCTGATGCCTTCTAATTCGATCGCCTCAGCCGCTTCCTGCATGACCTCGGCTAGGGGCGGCAGGATGCTGGCACTCAGGCACAGGACCGTGGTGTGCCAGCTCAGGGATAGGTAGGAACAGGACCAGATCCCGGCCTCAATCAGGTTCATAGCTTGTTGAACCTCTCGATTGAGGGTGAAGAATTCGTCGGGGTGCAAGCCGATGTTGATGTTCTGGCAGATCAAGTGGATGCCGCCGTGTTCACAGCGGTAGATGGAGGCAATCGGTGGATTGCTGGCGATGGGCTGCATGGGATTTTCTCCTGTGATTTTTAGTTTGAGTCCCAGAGGCGCGCCTTGAGTTGGCCCCAACTCGAAGACTGGATCGCGGTCCCCGGCTCGTCTGTGAGCGGACGCCAGCGGAAGGTGATGAACCCCGAGACTGGCGAGCCTTCGACCTCCCGGTAATAGCTGATAAGCTGCATCTTGTAGAACCCGTCGCCGGTATCGATGACGTACACGTGATTCCGCGTGGATAGGACGTGGGTGGTGCTGTCGTAGCTGTACCACTCGCCGGTGTCGCTGCTGAAGGCCGAGCCTGATTTGTCGGCGAAGTATCCGAATCCCATGGCCTCGGCGATGTCTTCGAAGGTTTGATCGGTCTGATAGGCGGGGAATGCGCCGCCTTGGCCGGGGCCGCTGATGCCACCGTTGAGGCGGATGATATAGCCGGAGAAATGGAGGTCCCAGTCCGTGGAGGTGCTTGGATCGGCTGGTGAGACCGCCTCTCCCGAACTCAGACTGAAGTACACCTCCTCGCCCCCGCTCACGTCCACGGTGGCGGTGCGCGCTGCGCCCGTCAGATTCGTGCCGTCGGCGACGACCCAGCGGAAGGTGATGCGACCGGCGTCCGAGCGGCCGGCCCCTTCTATGGCATCGACGACGAATTTGGCGAACTGGCCGTCGGCGGTGCGCAACTCGTAAGCGTTGCCGGGTACCTCAATGCGGTGCGATGACGAATTGTACGAGTACCACGCGCTAATGGCGTAGGCCGGCCCGTCGGTGATGAAGGCGTCGGCAGTGGGGATGTCCGTCGCAGTTATCGCGTCAAAGGATTCTTCCGCAACGATGTCGTCGGCACCCATGAGATCAAAACCCCTGACGTTGCCGGGGCCGCTGATGCCGCCGTTGAGCAGGATATTGCTGCGCTTGAAGGCGATGTGCCACTCGGCTGACTCCGCCGCTTCGGCATCGGTGAGTACGACTACATCTTGATGCTCAAAGCTGAAGTAAGTGAAGTCGTGGGGCTCCGTGGAAAAAGCTCCGCCCGCTGTAGCGTCGATCACCGTGAGGAAATCGCCGTTGTCGAGCTGGGTGGTCGATTTGCCAAAGGCTGGTGCGCTCAGCGCCGACAGCAAAGTGATAAAGATGGTAAAGCGAATGCGTTGCATGATGTGTCCCTCCTTGGGATAGTGAATGGTGAAGTCGGACTATTGCTCTCACAACTGCACTCGCAGGCCGCCGCGCACGGCTCGGCCTCTCAGTGAGCGCAGGTCTCCGGGGCTATCTAGGTCTCTGCGGTTGTCGAGGAAGTTTTCAATGCCCAGTCGCAGAGCAACGGGACCCCACAAAGGCTGCTCCGAGTTTACGTCCCACTCTTCTCCAGCCGGCGACCGCAGGGTGCCCTCGGAATCGGCCCACACCGCGCTGTCGCGGCGCAGCTTGATCTCTAGGCGACCCTCCCAAGGCGTCGTCCACTTCGCGCGGACGCGCAGGGCGTGGCGCGGTCGTCCCGGCAGATCGCGCTGGGCATCTTGATCGCGTGCCCGCAGATGGGTGTAGCCGCCGTTGACCGCGAACTGGTCGCCGAACTGGGCACTCAGGCCGAACTCGATTCCGCGAGTTGTGGCGCGTCCCACGTTGTCGTACGCATAGATCGCCACCGCGCCGGAACTCTGCGTGGGATCGAACACGGTTTGGATGAGGTTGCGCAGGCGGTTGTGGAAGTAATTGACGCGCAGGTCCAGTGCCTCCACCGGCTCGAACTCCGCGCCCACATTCAGCCCCCAAGTCCGTTCCGGTTTCAGCGAGGGGGATCCCAACACCTTGTACCCCAGATTGCTGTGGTCAAAGACGAAGTGGAGTTCCTTTAGAGAGGGGGCGCGGTATCCAGCGCCGTACGAAGTCCGCACCCTCAAGCTCTCGGAAAGTCGCTGGGCAAAGGAGACTTTCGGCGTCAGATGGAACCCGTAGCGCGAGTGCCACTGATAGCGAGCACCCCACACGACGCCGGTGTTTTCCGCCACCTGCCAGTCGTCTTGGATGTATGCTTCCGCAACATCTACGCGCGATGGCGGCACTTCCACCGTGCGCTGTTGTTCGCCCAAGGGCAGGGTGCGTTCGAGCGAGACTTCGAGTTCTTCGCGCGTGTGTTTCAATCCGGCCGTGAGGATGTGCGTACGCCGCAAAAGGTGGGTGGTGCGCAGTTGGTACTTCGTCAGCACGTTGTCGGTGGACCGGTCTCGCACTTGGCGGCTGCCGATTAGTTCCTCTCTACTCAGCTTGTCGAAATAGGTACGGAAGACGTCGGCATTGGCCGTGCTTCCTTCAGCCCACTGCCACTCAGCCTCGGTCCCGAGGTCCACCCGCTGCATCTGATCGGGATAGCGCCATACGTAGGTCTTATTGAGTGGGGCGAAGTACTGGCTGGAAACCCCCTCCTCGTTTTGTGAGATCCAGCGCGCTGAGCTTTGTAGCAACAGGTTCGGCCGCGCTTCCCAGCGCAGTTTCCCTTGCGTGAAACGCTGGGTGTAGGCGTCGATGTCGGTGTCGGGATCGTCTGGAGAGCGATCGAGGGCTTCGAGCGCCGTTCTGGAAGCGGTGAGAGAGGCGGAAAGGCTGGAGCGCGTCAGGGCCGCTTGGCCTTCGAGCGCGGTCAAGCCTCCAGACCCCAAGCTGAACCGGACGTCACCGCTTCGTTCCTGCGGGGAGCGGGTGAGGATGTGGACCACTCCGCCCATGGCCTCGCTGCCGTACAGAGCGGAATGCGGCCCCTTCACTACTTCGATCCGTTCGACATTGCTGACGGGTAGCTTGTCCAGATCGATCACGCCGCCCGGACCGCCGATTACTCGCTCGCCATCGACTAGGATCAGGATGCGCTTGGGATCAATGCCTTGGATCATGACGCCGGACGGAGACCCGAGGTAGCCGTACAGCGAGGAATGCACGTTGAGTCCAGCCACATCTTCGAGCAGGCCCGCAACATTCTCCGCGTTAGACAGTTCGATAGCTTCTCGGGGAACGATTGCCACCGGCACGGTTAGAGCCGCTGCGGACTTGGGTCTGCCGGTCGCCGTGATCAGCGTGGCCGCTTGGGGCAGGGCTTGTACTTTGAGCGCAAAATCGAGTTGCAGGTTTTGTCCTGCGAGCAGTTCTAGCTGTCGGCTCTGGGTGCCGTAGCCGATTATGCTGACCTCGACCCGATAGCGGCCCGGTGGCAGTTCCAACTCGTAGCGCCCTAGCGAGTCGGTGACGGTGCCCACTTTGCCGGTGGAGACTGCGACGTTGGCATGGGCGAGCGGCCACTCGGAGTCGGCGTCCGTGATGATGCCTTCGATTTGAGCGGCGCTTAGACTGAGCGGTGCTAGACAGGTGCCGCTCAGCAGTAATTTCCAGAGCCAATCTTTCTTCGTTGCAGATTTTTTGACCGCATGGGCGTCAGTCATTATGTTCCTCACAGAGGACAAAAAAGCTCGGATATGCCTGGGCCGGCGCACGCCGGTTCGGATGCATATTGGTGCTAAGTTCTCGACAGGCTATTGGCGAAGTGCTGGCAGGCGCAGCCAATAGCCTCTTTTTATGTACTTCTGTTACGCACCCGGGTAGGGGGCGGTTTGAAACCGCCCCCTACCTTGTAAACCGCAATCACAGCGACTGCAAAAAGGCCACGAGCGCGTCCCGGTCGCTCTGGTCGAGTTGGCGCACATATTCCCGCGCTGTTTCCGCCTCGCCGCCGTGGAACATGATGGCTTCCATCAGCGTGCGGGCCCGTCCATCGTGCAGATAAGCTGGAATGCCGTTGACTGTTGCCGTCAGGCCAATGCCCCACAGCGGCGGCGTGCGCCACTCGCGGCCATCGGCCTCAAAGTCGGGACGGTCGTCGGCCAACTCTTCTCCCATATCGTGCAACAGCAGATCCGTGTAGGGATGAATGGTCTGGTTGGCTAGGGCCGCAATCTCGTGGTGGCCCGTCTGTAGGGTGGGGATGTGGCATCCCGAACACTGGGCCGCCGCAAAAAGTTCTTCGCCGCGCAAAGCCTGCGGATCGTCGAGGTTGCGGCGGGCGGGCACTGCTAGGGTTTGTATGTAAAAGGTGTTAATGTCCAGCGTCTCTTGGCCGATTTCAGGATCGTCTTGGTGGTCGTCCATTTGCGGCTGGCCGGCGGTGGACTCCTCGGGGAAATAAGGGCTGGTGATGCCCATGTCCTGTTGGTAGGCTCCGGCGACCTGCTGCAATAGGTCGGGATTGTTGGCCTTGAGGCCAAAGCGGCCCAATTCGGTCTGTTGCGTGCGGAAGTTGTACACTCGATTGGGTCGGCCGGATATGCCGTCGCCATCGCTGTCACCGGGGTCGGCCAGCGCCAGAATAGTCTCTTCGGGGATGGCTTCGAGCAGGCCGCGGCCAAAAACCGGCGGAGCCATGCGCGGCGAGAACAGAACGTCCGCCGGCAATGGCTGATAGGTCTCCACTACGTCGTACACCGGAAAGCGCAGGGAGTACGCGGTGCCGTCGGCGAAATGGCGGGTCTCCTCAAAGTAGGTGACGTCGATCCGCGCTTCGGGTGCAACCCCGAAAACGGCGCGATCCCCAATCTGTTCGCCAAAGCCCGGCACGGGCTGCGGACCCCCGGGCACTTCGGGATTGGTGCCGGGTAGGCTGACTCGCATGAGCATGGAGCCGATAAAAGGGGAGACCTCGCCGAACCCCTCGCGCCCCCGGCCATCGCGGGCGTGACAGCCCACGCACGAGGTCTGATTGAAAACCGGCCCTAGACCGTGCCCCACTTCGGCCGGCGAGGTGACAAAGACCTGTTCAAAAGCCGCGTCCCCAGCCAAGAAGCGGTCCAGATCCATCCCGTCCAAAGAGGGGATGGGGTTTTCAAACGCCAGACTGCTGGCGTCAAAGACCGTTGCCGCCCCGCCGGACAGGGCGCGGTCGTCCATCGCGGGAGTCGGGTCTAACCCCCGGTCGTCGCCGCACTGGGTGAGCGTGGTTAGGAGGCCCATATAGAGTATGGACGTACGGGTAATGTTCATTGTGAGAGACGGGTAGGGGCGGTTCGCGAACCGCCCCTACAAGGCACCTATGCGTAAGGTCAGTTAATTACCTAACACCAGCGGCAGGATATCTTCCTCCAAGGTCTGCTGAACCTTGGCCACTGCGGCCTGCGCCGTTTCGATTTGGTCCCGATCCAAGGCGATGGCGTCGCGGAAGGGCTGCTGGATATTGCCGATCTCGTCGATGGCCGTTTGGATTTCCTCTTTGAGCCGCTGATCGAGGTCGGCGTCGGCTTGGCGGATGAATTCGTCCAAGCCCGCTCCGGTGCCCTCGTAGTCGCCGGTATAGACGTGCAGGACGCTGCGGAGGTTGTTCTGGAAGTCGGCGATAGAATTGAAGCTGAATTGGGATTCGACGAGGCGGGTATCTTGCTCGACGAAGGGATCGGCGATTTTGCCGTTGGCCACCTCGTCGCAGATGCCGATCATGCCGCCGACCATTTCCTGGACTGCCGACTGGGCGGACGGATACGCATCGCTACCACTGCCGGCATTGCGGACCTTTTGGCCAAAGTTGCCGCCCGAGGAGATCCAACTCGTGTGCAGGGCCTCGGTAGTGGCCTTTAGATCTTGGGTAGTGGCGATCAGATAGGCGAATTCGCGCTCGGTGAAATCGGCCGCGGTCTTGCTGCCGCCTTCGTCAAAGAGCAGGTACTCAATGGTGTGGAAGCCCTTGAGGGTCCCGTCCAGACTGTTCACGTACGCGGTCGTCAAGTCGCTGCCACTGGCCAATACTCCGTCCAAGTCCGTGCGGTTGACCGGCCAACTGTCGAGCGCTGGATCGTAGCCGTTGAAATCTACTGGCCCGAAGAGAAATCCCTCGCTGGCTTCCCAGGGGATGCGCGTGGCTACCCAAGCGTTGCGGGCAGCACTGAGGTTTTCAGGCGTGGTATCGCTGCGCAGCGCCTCGATTGCGGCGAGCAGTTCGCCGGCCCGCTCGTCCAAGTCGGCGTACGTGGCAATGACGACGTTGTCGGTGAAGTTGCTCAAGATGGGCGCGAAGTCGAACTCGACCGAGGCTGGCCCGGTGGGTGCGTCGCTGTCGTCGCCGCAGCCGGCGACTAGGAACAGGCTAAAGACACAGAGGATCGCTTTCATGCGAACTCCTTTCTGGAAAAGGCGATGGATTGAAGTGAGCGTTTCCATGATGCCTCCTTGCGTTAAAATTGAAATCCCAGCGCCAAGCTCAGGGTGTTTTCAGGGTTAAAGTGGGCGGCACCCAGTCGCCGCATGGCGTAATCGGCCTTGAGCACTACGGTGTCTTCCATGTTGTAGTTCGCGCCCAAGGTGTAGACCCGGCGCGCAAAGCGCGGGTTGTCAAAGGTCTCGTCCGGGACCGCGGCCATGCTGTCGTACGCGTCCAAGCGGATGAATAGGTCCAAGCGGTTGGGCGAGGGAGCGGCCAGCCAAGGCAGGAAGTCGTAGCCGACCTCGACGAAGGCCGCATACGCCTCCCGGGCCACTGGCGAGCGCAAGACGTCGAGATTGTTCGATAGGGTGCGGTTGCGGGCGCTGACGAGGGCGGCATTTTGCAGATGTCCATAGAGGTATAACCCGCGCGCGCGGACCCGCCCCCAGTCCAAGCTGCCGTGCACATCGACGATGGAGACGTGCGCGTCAATTCCTTCCATGTCGGGCTTGGGGCGGTTGTCGGCGCTGTCGCCGCGATAGCCGGAAATACCCAGCACACAGTGCGGCGCGAACTGATAATCGAGGCGGGCGACCCAAGCCATATTGGTCGCCTGAATCGTCTCAAAGCGCTTTTGGTGGCCGCCGACGATCCAGTTTTGCGAGCTGAAACCCGTCGCGTCCAAGCCGTTGACTAGCTGTACTTGGTAGCGCCAGCCCCGATAGGCCCCGGAGACTTCTGCGCCGGTCTCGTGCCAGAGGGCCGGGATGATGGAGGTCTCGGCTTCCGCGCGCTGGGAGCCGAAGAAATCGGCGGGATGGTAGCGATGGCTCAAGTGGCCCACGGCGACGTAGAAATGCCCCAAGCGGACGCGGAAGGCATCGCTGAAGGTCCGCTCGACGGCTAGTTCCTCGACGACGACTTCGCCGCCTTTTTCGATTTCCTGCTCGAACTCGCCGAATTCTTCAAACTCCAATTCCAGCGCGGCACCAGCCCCACCGTGCTCAAATTCCACCTCGGCCTCCAACTCGGTATCTTTGAGCAACTCGACTTCCAGTTCGAGTGCGAGGCGGGTGATGTCGATGGTGGCGCGGCTGTCCGGGGGAGAGCCGTGGGGACCGCTTTTTTGGTCGGGGCCGAAATCGAAGTGGGAATAGAGCATCTCGCCGTAGCCTTCTAGATGGAAGGACGGCTTTGCGGAGGCGTTCGCGTCCTGCACGGATAGGAAGACGAGAAGGATAAGTAGCTGAAAAATATGAAAATAAGACTTATTAATCGTACGTCTCATTACTGTTACATATTTTTTATAATAAAAACAAATGTTTGTTTTGATAATTTTTTGTTCTATATGCCAAACAAAAGTATAGACAGTATTTCTATCTGTCAAGGATATTATTTGACTGACGTTACGCAGTAGGGGGCGGTTTGAAACCGCCCCCTACCACGCCGTATATTTAATAGATTTGGATTGGGAGCACGTATGGGATTTGCAGAAACATTTGCCGACTCGCTAAAAGAGATGCCCGCCGCGCCGATGGGGGAGTCTCTGCGGCCGCTGTGGCAAGAGGCCCTCGCACAGATTGAGGCAGAGCACCAAGCCGGGGCCGATGGGCAGACCGTGGCCCGGCGGGTCGCCGAGGCTATGGACGCGGTGGTGCTGTCTATTTACCAGAGCGCCATGCCCCAGACGACCGGCCCCCACGCGCTGGTGGCGCTGGGCGGATACGGCCGCTGCGAAATGGCACCGCACTCCGACGTTGACTTACTCTTCCTGTTCGCCAAGAGTCAAGACAAGGTTCCCCAAGTTGTCGCCGGCGTATTCAATCCGCTTTGGGACTTGGGGTTTGAGGTGGGACACAGCAGCCGCACGTTGGACGACGTGGTCAGGGCGGTGCGCGAAGATCTGGAATCGCGCACCGCGATGATGGATGGCCGCCTGCTCGCTGGCGACGCCGCGCTTTTTGCCCAGTTCCAACAGCGGCTCTACAAGCGCGTGCCCAAGCGCACAGTCGCCGAGCTGAATCGGCTGCGCCAGCAGCAACTCGAAGCGCGGCAATCGGTCCAGCTTTTGGAGCCGAATGTCAAGGAGAGTCCGGGAGGCTTGCGCGAGATACAGATGTTTGAGTGGGCGCTCAAGGCCAAGGTCAAAGCGCCCGAGTACGGCGATTTGTACGCGCAGTATCTCGATGGCAGCAGCAAGAGTCTCGCCCACAGCCGCGCCTTTCTCTGGCGGGTGCGGCACGCGCTCCACTTTGCCGTGGGCCGCAAGCGCGATGTGCTAGAGCACGATCTCAAGCCGCAGATCGCGGCTGCCTTGGGCTATGAGGACCAAGATCAAGAGCTGGCGGTTGAGTGCTTTATGCGCGAGTACTACTTACATGCGCGCACTGTGCACCATCTAGTAGAACGCGCCTTCCAGCAATTGACGCGCAAGCCGCGCAACAGCAGTCGCAGCATGTACCTAGAGCGCGGCGTCGCTGCAATAGAGGGGGAGATCGTCCTCACCGACGGCGAGGCGTACTTTGCCGCTGACCCCCTGCGCCTGTTAAAAATTTTCCTTACGGCCCAGACCAAGAATTTGAAACTGAGCGATCAGGCGCAGAGCGCGGTGCGCGCCAGTCTGCCGCTGATAGACGGCGAATTCAGACGCCTGTCTGAGGCCCGCGACTTGTTCTTCAGGATACTCAAGCGCAAATACCGCACGGCGCGCACGCTGCGGAGCATGCACGACTTGGGCGTCTTAGGCGCGTACCTGCCCGAGTTTGAACAGCTGACCTGCTTGGTCCAATACGACATTTACCACATCTACACGGTTGATGAGCACACATTGGTTGCGCTGGAAAATTTGGAAGCTCTCGGTCAGCAGGAGGGGGAAATGTCGGCGATCCTCGCCCAATGTACGCGCCGCGACCTGCTGTTCTTCGCCGTGCTCTTGCACGATGTGGGCAAGTGGAAGCGCGACGACCACATTGCGCGTGGCATTGAGATGACTGAGGAGTTGAGCGAGCGGATGGGGCTGGACCAGGAGGAGCGGTCCATGCTGCGCTTCCTCGTGGAGCACCACCAAGACATGGTGCTGATTTCTAGGCGGCGCAATCTCGACGACTACGAGATGATCGCCGAGTTCGCTGGTTTGTTCGCCAATGAGGAATGGCTGCGTGCGCTGTACTTGGTTTCGTACGCCGACCTGTCGGCCGTTTCGCCCGACGCGTGGACCGAGTGGCAAGGGGCTTTGCTGTGGGAATTGTACCACAAGACGGCCGAGCAACTGCAGTCGGACATGCAGGCCCTAGAGGCCAAACAGCGCGCTCGCCAGAAGCTCAACGAGCACCTCGATCACATCGAGGGCCGCTGGTCGGCCCAGCGCGTGGTCCAGTTCCAAGAGCACATTGAGCAGCTATCCCCAAGCTACTTGGTGGCCTACAACCGCGAGCAGATCAAGGGGCATTTGGAGATGATCGCCCGCCTGAGCCGGGAGCAGCCTTTTGTCTTGGAATTCGTCGAGCACGAAGGGCACACTGAGATCGTCATCTGCACCCGCGACCAGCGCCAGATCTTGGCCAAAATCTGCGGTGCCTTGGCCGTCAACGACATCAACATCCTCGGTGCTGATGTCAATACCCGCGCCGACGATGTGGTGCTCGACATTTTCCAGGTGACCAACATCGACGGCAGTCCGGCGCTGCCCGACTGGAAGAAGGAGCGCATGCGCGAGCGGGTGGCCGAGGTTATTTCGCTGCGGCTCAAGGCCCGCGAGTTGATAGCGAAGTACAGCAGCAGTTGGGATCGCCGCCGTCGGCAGCGGCAGTACGACCAGCCGCCGCGCATTGCGTTCGATAATCACATTTCGGCCCGCTACACGGTCGTCGATATCGAAGCCCAAGATACTGTGGGCCTGCTGTACAGAATCGCGTACCTACTGGACGAGTTGGATCTCAACATCCACCGCGCCATTATCAACACGGTGGCGGCGCGGGCGCAAGATTCCTTCTACATCGTTGATGCCGAGGGGCAGAAGATCGCCAGCCACGAGGAACTCGACCGGATACAGCAGTACCTGCTCGACGGGCTGGCGTCTTAGATCTGTAATCAATCCGGCTCATTGGCCCCCATGGCCCGCTGAAGGGCCTGGTAGTTCTCGTTCGCCTGTTGGAAGTGCGGGTGCTCGTGCCCTGTCTGGCGACGAAAGGTGTCGAGGATTTCCAGAGATCGCCGCATCAACGGCTCGGCTTCCTCGATCCGGTTGGTGTCCCATAGCAGTGTCGCTAGGTTGTTCAAGCAAATTGCCACATTCGGGTGTTGCTTGTCGAAGGCACCCTCACAAATTTCCAGCGCCCGCCGCACAATCGTCTCCGCTTCCATCCTGCGATTAGTGTCTTGTAGCATCATCGCCAAGTTGTTCAAATCTCTCGCCACGGACGGGTGTTGCTCGCCGAGTGTGGCTTCGTCGATCTCCAGCGCCCGTCGCATCAACGGTTCGGCTTCCTCGATCCGGTTGGTGTCCTGCAGCAAAGTCGCCAGGTTGTTCAAGCAAATTGCCACATTCGGGTGTTGCTCGCCGAGTGTGGCTTCGTTGATCTCCAGCGCCCGTCGCATCAACGGTTCGGCTTCCTCGATCCGGTTGGTGTCTCGTAGCATCATCGCCAAGTTGTTCAAGTAAGTTGCCACATTCGGGTGTTGCTCGCCGAGTGTGGCTTCGTCGATCTCCAGCGTCCGTCGCATCAACGGTTCGGCTTCCTCGATCCGGTTGGTGTCCTGCAGCAGAGTCGCTAAGTTGCTCAGGCAACTCGCCACGGTGGGGTGTAACTCGCCGAAGGCGGCCACGCACATATCCAGCGCTTGGCGCATCAGCGGTTCGGCCTCTCCGAATCGGCTGGTGCGCATCAGCAGTTGCGCCAGCTCGTTCGACGTCCTTGCGATAAACTCCGCATCGGCGAGAGCCGTTGCATCGGCAAGCGCAAGGCGCTGCTGCTTCTCGCACTCCTCCCAACGAGCAAGATCCATCAGTACCGCCGCAATTCTCAGGCGCAGTCCGATTCGCGTCTCGGAATCGCTGACGCTTTCCAGCGCATCCCACAGAAAGGCCAGTCTGGTCTCAGAGAATGTGCGCAGCGTCAGTCCTTTTCCCATCTCCGCGAGGCGGTGAGCAAACTCCTCTAGCTCACCGCTCCGGTGCATCTCCCAAGCCGCGATCATCTCCTCGATTTCGGAAAGATAGTCGGGAGCGGGCGGAGTGCTCGCAACGATGCGGGCAATCGACTGGCTCACGCCGTCTCCGGCTAAGGGCGCGGCTTCGAGCACGTAGCTCGCCGCCTGCTCGGCAACCCCACGGCGGGCAAAGATTCTGGCGATGTCGAACTTCGCGGTAGCTCGCTCCCCTACATCGCCGACTTCACTCAGGTAGTCGAGGGCCCTTTCCGCGTCGACACTGCCCTCTTCGAGAAGCTTCGCGCGCAACTGAAGACGTTTTTTCTCGCGAGCCGCGATGTTCGGGTAGAAGAGGCTGAAGAAGTCGAGCAGGAACGGCATGCGGTTGCGTGCGGCGCGGGAAAGGTTCATCGCGAGCCAGATGTCGAAGAATCCCTCGCGAATCGTGTAGAGGCGCGAACGCCGGTCTTGCGGGTGCCGGTCGGCGCGGAGGTAGTGGGCATCGGTGAGACGCTTGAGCAGCGACGACGTCTCCTGCTGGCTCATGCGCATGCGTGCGGCAATGGCGGCCGGCGTTTTCTCCTGGTCGCGCATGCTCGCCAGACACTCCAGCAACGCGCGCTGGCCGGGCGGCAGATCGTTCAGTCGGCCCTGATAGAACGGCGAGATCCGGTCGAGCAGCAGGTGGAATTGATCCTGCACGCTGGTGACCGACTCGTGGGCGATCAGCTCGTAGAGCATCATCGTCAGCCTCGGGTTTCCCCCCGTCATGCGATAGAGGGCTTGCAATCGCGGGCGCATGACGTCCAGCATTTCGAGAATGTCCGTGCGTTCTTCCCATTCGAGATTCAGGCGGATGACTTCAACCGTGTCTTCGAAGCTCAGGTTCTCTAGGATCTGAATGTCGAAGAAGTCATAGAACGGCTGTCTCACATCAGTGATACCGTCGAAGTGCAGGGGTGCGGTGGCCAGCAGCAGGCAGCCATTGTCGGCCATGAGAAATTTGCGCAGGGCGGCAACATCGCTCTGGTCGCGGATTTGCCGGGTAAGGACCTCGCCCAGATTTTCGAGCATAACGAGCAGGGTTCGGCCACGCCTTCGATTCTCTTCGCGGATTGCGGGCACCAGCGTATCGGCAACCTTGGCGTCGTCTTCTTCGGTTTCTATCTCGGCGAACAACTCTGTCCACAGCGGTTCGTCTTCGAGGACCTCCTTCAATATCCCGCACATGCCGATCAGGAAATCGGCGAAGGACAGCGTCCGGTTCGATTCCTCCGGGAACCGGACGATTACAACACTTGCGCTCAGCGTTTCGTCGGACTGAACGGCGTCTTCAATGCACGAGAGCAGGTGAGTCTTGCCGATCCCACGCGGACCGATGAACAGCAGGTGGTTCTTCGACTTCCTGCCCACCGAACCACGCAGGGATTCGATGGCGTTGTCGAGCAAGTGTTCACGCGCGACGCTGGTATGGCGCAGGCGCTCCGGGCTGGTCACGCCTGATCGGTACAGGCCGATGTTCGAAGGGGGGGCTGGCTCAAGCATAATATTTCCTCCACCACGATTTCAGCACACCGCTGGCGAAGTCGTAGGACCCCTCCTCGCCCTCGACGATGTAGAAGTCGTTCTCTAGGTCGAGCAATAGCTGGTTGAACATCTGACTGCGTTCATGCGCTGGGAGTGTGACGCCGAGGTCTGCCAGCAGGCGTTCCGTCTCCTGCAACAGGGTTGCGCGCCGCAGCCCCGAATCGCTCACGCTGATTTGTCCCAGCAAGGCGTAGGCAATCGAACCTTTCGGATCCGCGTAGTACTGCCTGATCCTCGAATGGAAGTGCTGCAGTCGGGTGCGAGCGGCGGAACCGACGATCATCGCGTCGAAAACGGCATCGACATCCGTCGCGACGAGCCTGCGTTGCTCGCGTTTCCACAACCGGTAGAGATCTTGGGTCGCCATCTGCATGAAGAAGGGGATGGGACGGCCCAATCGAGCGATGAGTCGTTGCGGAACATCGTCGTCAAAGGGGACATCCCGCCCGCCCAGCATCTCCGTCACGAAGGTCTCGATGTCACCATCGGTGAGTAGAGGAAGGGAAATGTCTTCAAGGTCGTTGATGAGATCCACCAGTCCGCGGGCGTCGAGCGTGCCGGCCAGATTGACCGAGCCGCCGACCAGCCAGCGGATCGAATCTCTTGCTGGCGCTGGATTCTGTCGCTGGGTGCGAAACCAGGCGAGGAACTCGCGCAGCAACCCTTCATCGTCGCGGGATAGATTGAGCAGCATGTCGGGAAACTCGTCGATGATGAACAGAATCCGGGCACCGGTTTTGCGAGCTTGGGCGAGAAACGTGTTTCCGTGCTGACGCCAGTTCGTGTGCCAGTCGGGATCGCTCTGGCGCAGCCCAAGCTTGAAGCCGTCGACACCGATTTCGTCGACCTTTCCGAGCACGCCGCTGACGAGTTTCCAACCTGCGGCAAGTTGGTCGCGCACAAAATCCGGATACGCATCGTGGAATCCATCGAGCAGTACCTGGAAGAAGTCGGCCGGATGGGTCAGGTCCTGAACGTTGATCGACACCACCGAGAATCCCTTCTCCGGATGGTCGCGCAAGTAATCCATGACGCTAGTCTTGCCGGTGCGTCGAGGCGCCGTGAGGACCACATGCCCGGTGCTCAGCGTTTGCCACAACTCCGCCAGAAACGCTTCGCGGAATCGCAGATCCACCGGGTCAATGGGAGCGCCGATGTAGAATTCGGGGATACTTCTCATTTTAATATCAATCCAGTTGTAAATCAGAATTGTTTTATAAATAAAATACGACAATATTGATATATGTCAAATTAGTTTTATAAATTCACATAAGCGTGTCTCGCATCCTGCCGCCCCTCGACGCGCCGTTTTTTGCATCACCGCATCAAATAATTATCATTTGATGTAAACAACAGGACCTCTCACTTGACGCTCGATGCGCAAACGACGATGCCTTCTACTACCCCAAGCTCACAGAGGAAAACAATGTCAGAGCACCCCAAACCAACCTGCAAGGTGATTCGCGGCCGAGGAACCTACGAAGGTAAACAGGAACTGACCTATGTCTCAGGGATCGCCGCCGAGACTACCGGCTCGCAGGGGATTTGCATGCACCTGCTGAACCTGCCTCCTAAAGAACGGGCCAAGGTCCACCTGCACGAAAACCACGAGACAGCTATTTATGTCATCAGCGGCCAAGCCGGAATGTGGTATGGCGAGCGGCTGGAGGAGCATGAAGACATCAACAGCGGCGACTTTATTTACATCCCCGCCGGCGTCCCACACCTTCCCTACAATCCCAGCGAGACCGAAACCTGCACTGCTGTGATCGCCCGGACGGACCCCAACGAACAAGAGAGCGTTAAACTCTTACCCGAACTGGACGGGATACACGGCTAGACGAAGGAGCCGGTGTACCCATCACGAGGGAAGTGAGCGGTAAACAGCGAACGCAACTTCTTTCTCTACTTCGCCATGCTCAAAGAAGGTCAACTCGTCAAAGCCATTCCCTTGGAAGAGGGACAGGTGCTGTGCCGCTATCCGCGCTGGCAGGACATACCCTCGTACGTCGAGATGTGCCAGATTCTGCACCGCGAGCGGGTGCGGGCCTATCACGCTGATACGGATTTCGCCCTCGGCTGCCAACGTCTGGCCCAGATCATGGTCGAAGTCGAGACAGGTCAGGCATCCCACCTTTTACTGGAGGTGGATGGACGCATTATCGGCGAGGGCCGCATGGCTCCCCGCAGCCGGGTCATGGGGGTTTTGGGAATCAAAATCATCGGCGAGTACCAGGGGCGGCGCTTGGGCACGGCGCTGATGGGAATTTTGGAGGAAGAGGCGCGCAAAATGGAGCTGCAACAGATTTACCTGACTGTATTCGCCAATAACATCCCTGCCCTCCGTTTGTACGAAAAGGCCGGTTACCGGCAAGTGGGGCGCATTGCCGAATGGTTCAGCGAAGAGGACGAAGACGGCTATGTTGCACTGGTGGACAAAATAGATATGATGAAACGCATAGAGCCGGATGCTTGAGAATGAAGACGCCTGCGATCATTTCGACGACGCGGCTGGAGGAGCATGTAGACATCATTTTTCTCTACTCGCCGGACGATTCCAATGACGCCTAATGAGCAAAAAGTTTCTACTGCCAAGGGAATGGTACCTGTCACCGACAAACTCCTTGACCAGATGGTCCAGGCTATCGTCGCCGAGGTCGATCCCGAGCAGGTGATCCTCTTCGGCTCTCGCGCTCGGGGCGACGCGCGGGAAGATTCGGATGTGGATCTCATAGTGGTGGAGGCCGAGCCGTTTGGGAAGACGCGGAGCCGACGTTTAGAGGCCGCCCGGGTTTACGAAGCGGTGGCCGGTTTCGACGCTTTGACAGACATCTTGATTTATAGCCGCGACGAGGTTGACCACTGGCGCGACTCAGTCAACCATGTCCTTGCCCGTGCATTACGAGAGGGAACGGTGCTCTATGAGCGAGCTTGACGAGGCTCGTACCCTCATGGATGCCGGGGACCGGGATCTTTCGGCACTCCGCGGAATGGAGGATACTTCAGTCTTTGCCGATGAGATCGTCGGTTTCCACGTCCAACAGGCCGCCGAGAAATTTCTGAAGGCTTGGCTCGTCTTGTGGAGCGAGCCATATCCCCTGACTCACAACCTCGCCCGCCTTCTGACGCTCTTGCAGGAGAAGACGCCTGCCGCCGCACAATTTCGCGATCTCAACGAGTACACGGCTTACGCGGTTCAGTTCCGTTACGACGCCATGGAATCCGAATCGGCTCCAATCAACCGAGAAGATGCAGTCCAGCGTTTGGAAGCGTTACGTCAGCAGGTCCGGCGGCGGTTGGTAGAGATGGAGGGGATTCGCAAAACAAACGATGATGGCCAAGACCACGACCCAAAATTTGGACTAGGAACGCCGGAGGTATAAGATGACTGATGTTGACAAAAATGTCGAAATCAACTTGCCCCTCGAAAATCTCATTGACACTTCTACATCGTCGATGCTCGTTGGTGAGCGCTAAAATCCGGCAGGTCGAATCCGCGGGGTGAAGGAATGACACAAGTTACCGACAAACTCCTCGACCAGATGGTCCAAGCCATCGTCGCCGAGGTTGATCCCGAGCAGGTGATCCTCTTCGGCTCTCGCGCTCGGGGCGACGCACGGAAAGATTCGGATGTGGATCTCATAGTGGTGGAGGCCGAGCCGTTTGGGAAGACTCGGAGCCGGCACCAAGAGGCGGTCCGACTGTACAAGGCCCTCGCCGGATCGGGTGTTCCAAAGGACATCCTCGTTTATAGCCGCGACGACGTCGAGTACTGGCGCGACTCCCTCAACCACGTCTTGGCGCGGGCGTTGCGGGAAGGGAAGGTGCTCTATGAGAGACCTTAAATGTGTGCGTGTGCTGTTGGCCGCCGCAGACCGCGACATTGAGATTCTGCAACTCATGCACGATTCCACCGCTGGCCCTGATGAGATCTTCGGCTTCCACGCGCAACAAGCCGCAATAACACCCCTGCCCGCCGTTTGTACGAAAAGGCCGGTTACCGGCAAGTGGGGCGCATTGCCGAATGGTTCAGTGAAGAGGACGAAGACGGCCATGTTACACTGGTAGATAAAATAGATATGATGAAATGCCTAGAGCCGGAGACTCGAGAATGAAGACGCCGGCGATCATTTCGACGACGCGGCTGGAGGAGCATGTAGGCATCATTTAAAGCATCGGACGCCGAAATTCCCTCTAGCCAAAATATGGGTGCTAGCTCTCCCCACTCAGGTCGAAACTCCCAACAAACCCCGCGTCAATTGAAAATCGACGTTGCGCTGCTGCAAGGCACCGGGGACGTGCTCGCCTCGCGCCACTTGGGCCAACAAAGCGGCCAACTGCTCGGCCCAATCGTCGGCCGCACCCGTCAGAGCCAAATCGATGTCATCGCCGTAGAGCGCCGTCACCGTCAGATCCGCGCTCACCTGCACCACTGGCATCAAGGGATGTCCCTGTAAGGGATGCTCGCCGGTATGAGCCAAGACCAGATCCACGCCCGTAGCACCCAGTCCAGTTGCCGTCTCCACCCAGTGGTCAGTCGGAGTCTCCATGATGTAAAAACCCGGCTCTATCGCCGCCTGTCCATAGGGCAACGTCGCCGCATCCGACGGCTCGACTAACACGGATTCCAAATACGCCGGTTCCCGCAGCAGGGCCGCGTTGTGCGGCACGACCACAGTGCCGCCCGCGGTCACTACCCAGCGCGTCAATTGGGCAAAACATTGCGCCGCGTCCTCCCCCAGCGCACCGGTCGCCTGCATCCCCAAGCGCAAGGCACCCAAGCCACCTCCCACGGCGACAGGTGCCTCCATCTCGGCCAGCGCTTGGCGGAACCACCCCTCGACCTTGTCCATGGCCTTGACAATGCCACCGTCCAACTGCACCGAAGCCCAGCCGAAAACAGCCGGGTCCAAACCCCATTCCTCAAGGCCGTTGCGCATGTAGTCGTTGTGCGTCTTTTCGCAGCCGTGCTCCAGCAGCAAAACGCGCCGCGCCAGCGGATGCGCTGCGTACCCCATCATGGTGCGCAAGTGCATTTGCTCGGTGGCACCGCTCGACGACAGCCCACAGCCCTCGGTGTGAACCAAGGCGACAAAGCGCGACAGGCCCTGCTCGCGGCCCACTTGCCGGGCATTGAGCCGCTCGGCGCACATGCGGGCGATCTGGCCAGCGCACAGGCTGGTGGGCAAAACCAGCCCCACCTGATCGATCGCCCCATCCAGCATGGGGAACGATACTGCTGGCCCCACCTCGGGCCGCACCGGCACCGGCCGACCCTCGGGCGCGGGAGCGGCCAACAGTTCCTCTAGCCGGCTGCTATCGGTCTGTTGCCAATTGCGCCAGATGGACACTTGGGCGTGGCCGGCCCGCTCGCCCAGCGAGCGCTCGCCCGAGGCCACCTGCAAGGTGCGCTCGAACAGCTCTTGGCCCAACTCATCCATCGGCGTGCCGTCCAAGTAGGCTCCGGCATTGACGTCGAGATCCGCAGCCAGCAACTGGTAGCGCTCCGAGGTGGTGACGATTTTGATCGTTGGCACAAAGGGGAAATTGGTGATGGAGCCGTTGCCCGTGACAAAGAAAATGGCATTGCAGCCGCTAGCCACCTGCCCGGCAATGCTTTCCAAGTCATTGCCCGGACTGTCCATAAAGTAGAAACCACTCCCTTTGAGCGGCTCGCCGTATTCAATGGCGTAGTCCAAGCGCACGTCTGGATCGCGCTTGCGCGCCGCGCCAATGGACTTGAGCGCGATATTGTACAGACCGCGAAATTTGTTGCCCCCCGAAGGATTGCCCTCGGCTGAGGCACCGTGCCACGACACCCGCTCCTTGAAGCGCTCGACCATCTGCAAAAAGGTGCGCGCCGTCTCCACATCCTTGACATTTTGCAACACGTACGGTTCGGCACCGATCAGCTCGTCGGTCTCGGCGAGGTTGGCCGCGCCGCCGTAGCGGATCAGTTCGCGCGCCACCCAAGCAGCCAGCGGATTCCCCGAAATGCCCGAAAAGGCGTCCGAGCCGCCGCACTGCAAGGCGATCTTGAGATGGCTTAGGTCGTGCTCGCCCCGCTCCTCGCCCGCCATTTCCTCGGCCCAAGCAGCCACTTGCCGCTCGCCCTCTGCCAAACGCGCCGCAAAGGAACCGTCCAAGCTCATAAAGCAATGCCGAACGTGATCGAGCCCATAGCCGTGCGCCACCATGTATTCCCACAGCATCTTGTTGGTCACGGCTTCGCTGCCGTAGTCCACTGCCAGCACAGCGCCGACGTTGGGATGGACGACAAAACCGGCCAGTGTGCGCAATAAGAGTTCGCGGTTGTTGGGATCGGCCCCACCGCCGCCCTCGGTGTGGGCAATCGGCACCACGCCATCGCCAGCCGGTCGGCCGCTCCAGCGCTCGGCCAACAGCCGGGCATAACTAGCCGTGCGCGAGGACGTGCCCAAGACGACGATGTAATTGCGCGTGCCCACGCCCCGTCCCCCAGCGCGGCCATAGCCTAAGAAGGTCCGCGGCTCCTCATGCGGATCGAGTGCAACCCCAGGCTGAAAATTCGCCGGGTCCAATTGATACGGCTCAATGCGATCGACGAAATTGGCCTGCTCGGGCAGGTCGAAGTCCAACTGCCGAATGCCCAAGGCGTCGAGCATACTCTGGTTGCAGGCGTAATCGCCCGGCTCCAAGGCGCGCTCAGCCACGCCAAAGGGCAGTTGCCACGACAGTAGGAACTGGCCGGGTTCAATCGGCTCGACGGCAAAGCGATGTCCCTCCATCACCGTGTGCGACAAAGTGAACGACCGACCATCATAGTCGATGCCTGTACCCGCTTCCAAGCGCCGGGTGGCAATGGCCACATTATCCCCAGGCATGGGCAGCCGGGCTACTTCGCTAAAGGGAAAAACCGCGTTCATTGATAGCTCCTCAATAATTCGTGGACGACGAAGTTCCATGACTTTTTCGCCTAGAAGCGGCGGTCCAACGCCCATTCGGCCCAAGACCGCACGTATTCGTTGCCCTGCTGACGCGCCCGTTGCAAGGCGGTTACCGCCGCGACCGGTGCCCTCCATTTGGCCAGCGCCATAGCTGCGTTTTCGCGCAGCGGCGCATCGGACAAGGACCAAGGCGTCATTGCGCGGCTATCGTCCAGCGCCTGTGTCAAAGCCGGTACTGCCGCCGGCACTTGGCCCATATTCCCCAAGGCATCGGCGGCATTACGGCAGACCCATTCGCTGTCGTCCTGCAATCCTGCGGCAAGGGTCGTGGCCGCCTCCTGAGCTTCGGCACCCATACAACCTAGGGCGTTAGCTGCCCCGGCGCGCAGCCACCAGTCCCCATCCTGCAACGCCTCGACGAGTGCAGGCACTGCGACAGCACCGGACGCGGCCAGCCCGTAGGGGCTTTCCAACTGGCTGGGATTGGTAAAATCGCCGCGCTCGAGATTGGCTTGCCAACGCTGGGCAGACTCGTCTTTTAACGCCGCCATCAATACCGGCACCCCTTCGGCTCCCAGCGCCCCCAAGTCGTAATAGGCATCTATCCGCACCCGTTCATCGGAATCCTGCAAAGCTTCCTGCAAGGCGGCTACCGTTCGCTGCGGCTTCAAGGCAGGGGCCTGCCCCCCGTACCAGCGCCACAGCGTGCGGTACAGAGCCGCGTGGCGTCCTGTGGGCAGCCACTTACTGCGCTGTTTTGGTGTGTTCTCTTGGGTGCGGGCAAAGAGGAACTTCAGCATGTAGCGCGTTCGGGTCGAGCGATTGGCCGTGGCCCGATGCCACAATTCGTAGTGGGTGATGACCACGGTGCCCGCTGCGCAGGTCAGGGGCAACCCTCCGACCTCATCACCGGGGCCATCCATATAGTACTGCGTCCCGGGCACCAGCGCCGTAGGCCCCATATCCGGCGTTACCTCGTGCGGGTAGTACAGCAGCAGGACGTAGCGCGGGCGGTGGTAGCGCACATTGCCGCCGAAGGGATAATCCTTGTGCCAATTCTGGGCTTGGTTGCCCGGCGCGAGATCGTGGCAGTGGCAATGGCGATAGAGAGCGTACCTAGGCCCCAGAATACCAGTCAAGGCCGCATCTACTGCCGGGTCGGCGAACAACTGGTGCAATAGGGGAATGCGATCTATCAGGCCGTTGCCCGGATTGCCCGTGGCGAGCACGCGTTCGACTTGGCGGTGCAGTTCGCCGTGCAGGTCCGCACTTGCGGTCGGTTGCACCACGTGGTATCCCCGGACGATGAAAGCCTGCAAGGCCGCATCGCTTAATGAGATCATAAGCCTATCCTCACTTCCCCGCCCTCGGCAGCCGAGCGGTACAGACCATCGAGGGCAGCCATGACGTTGAGCACTTCCTCTTTTTTGATTAGCAACTCGGCTCGTCCCTCAAGCACCTCGACGAAGTGGGCCGCAGCTTTCCAATGGCCCGAGAAAGGCACCGCAGGATCGGGCGGCACGTTGAGCCGGGTGTCGGCCTGATAGCGGCCCAAGGTGCCGATAAAAGTGAGAGGATTAAACGTGAGACCGCCCTTGGTGCCCATGATGAGGGTGCCGCCAGTGCCATCGGGCAAATTGGCCGCCCAACTGGCCCGAATGCTGATGGTGGCACCGTTTTCCAAACGCAAAAAGCCAGCGGCCATATCCTCGACATCGTACTCGCCGATGTCGTAGTCCCGGGGCGCAAACACGCCCTCTGGCGCACCGCTGTCGGCCAGCGATGTAACCACGTCTTCGCGCTGGTCGGCCAGTTTGGTGTACGTCGCGCCCGAGGCGGCCACCACTTTGGGATTGTCCATAATCCACAGCAGGGCGTCGAGCGCGTGGACGCCAATGTCGTAGAGCGGGCCGCCGCCCGAGGCTCCTTTCATGTGGAAGCGGCCCCAAGTGGGCACGCCGCGGCGGCGGAAGGCCGAGGTTTCAGCGTAGTACATCTCGCCTAAATGACCGCTGTCGGCCAGTTGCTTGGCAGCAGTATTGGCACCGGAGAAACGACTCGTCTGGGTGACAAATAGATGGCGGTCGGCGGCCTCGGCCGCTGCGTACATGACTACTGCATCGGCGTAGCTGGCAGCTACGGGTTTTTCGCAAAAGACGTGGGCACCGGCTTGGAGGGCGGCTTCGGTGTACGCGCGATGCGAGACATTGGGGGTGCAGACGGAGACGATATCGGGACGCAGTTCGTCCATCATGCGTCCACAGACGTCGTACGCATGGGGGATGCCGTGGCGGTCGGCGGTTTGTTGGGCCTTGGTCAAGGTGTGATTGAACACGCCGACCACTTCTACGGCTGGGGCCAGCTCCAGCCACGCGGGGATGTGACCGACGTTGGCGACCATGCCAGTGCCGACGATGGCTACTTTATACGGGGCCATATTTTTTATACCTCCCAATCCTCTTCCTGCTGCAGCGCATATAAAGACGTATATCCCCCCGACCAATCCGGCGGAATGAGACAGGGCCGCGGGTCGTGATAGGCCCAGCGCGCCTGTTTGCCCCGCACAATAACGCCCGAGTACTGTGGGCTATTCAAAGGGTTGGCCGTATAGGGAAAAGCGTCGGCTGACGAGTAGATATTGAGCAATAAGGGCCGTCCCTTGGGCGATAAGTTTTTCTTAGATCCATGTACGGTGCGGCAATTGTGGATGGTGATGGATCCGGCCGGTCCCGACATATACTCCACGCGACTGAGATCGACCTGGGGCAGATCCTGCTCGGCGATACAGCCGACCCATTGTCCAGAGGCATTGTACTGATCGAACAAAGGCCCGTTGTGGCTGCCGGCGACTCCGGCCAAAGGCCCTTGGTCGTCATCGACGTCGTAGAGGTACGTGCCGATGGTCAAGGGGCTGTAATTGGTATGCGGCCAATACGTGATGTCTTGGTGCCACTTGACTTCTTCACCGCCTTCGGACCACTTGAAGTTCAATTTCGAGTGGTGAAACTTAATGTCCGGGCCGACCAAATCGGCGGCCACGTCAGCCAAGACCGACTGAGAGGCGAACTCCCAATAGACCGGGTGCTGGTCCACTGGGCTGGTAAGGCGTCGCAGGCGGGGGTTGTCGGCCGTGTGATCTGGCTCCAGATCGAAAACCGCGTCCGATTCGGTCAAGCCGCGACTGCGCTCGACCATTTCGTCGGTGACGGCCAACAGGCGCTCAATCCACTCCGGCCCAATGAGGTTTTCAACCAAGAGAAAGCCCTTGTCGAAATAGGATTGCCGCTGCTCTGAGGTAAGGATCTTGGGCGGGTGTTGCAGAATTTGTTCGGGTGTCATGATTCTGTCTCCTCTGCTTTGTAGTTCGGCCAGCGGATATTATGCTAGCGAATTCGCGCACGCCGCTCAAGTCGGCGGGGCGGGAATTGCCGCGGAGATGAAGGCAGCGGGGGCGGTGTATGAAGAGTGAGGATGCTTGGATGGAAAGTCGTATGTAGGTACGGCAACGCCTTGACAGTGAACAAAGTTGCACTGTGGTTTGAGTATGGCAGCAGCAAAACCTACTCAGAAGGCGAACCACAATGGGCGAGGTCTATGTTGACGTAACTATTCGCAATCCTGCGGATCCTCAGCGAAGTTGGACTGGCAAATTCTTGGTCGATACCGGCGCATTTGACTCGCTCGTGCCGAGGTCGCACCTCGAAGCGATCGGACTCAAGCCAAAAGGACATCGGCAGTATGTCCTTGCGAACGGAAGCCCATCGCCTTTGACATTACGACCGCTGACATCGAGTTCGAGGGAGAAGTCGTCGGTGGGACTATCGTGTATGGAGACAAAGGCGCGGAGCCGTTGCTCGGCGTTACGGCATTGGAGTCCGGCGGATTTGAGGTTGATCCGCGCAATGAAGAACTGAAGCGGTTGCCGGCGGTTTTGTTGAAGGCGTATGGATAGTAAAGAGGAGATTCACACGGCGGGAGGGGTTATGAGAATTCAGGATAGAGAATAGAAAATGGTAGGGTCGCTCCTTACGGGGGCGTGGATTGAAACAATCCTTGTTCTTCTGGATTCACCTTTGAGACCGAGTCGCCTTCCGTGCGGGGGCGTGGATTGAAACGATGCGTTGTCAAAGGGAGCGCCGCTAGTCATGGTCGCTCCCCGTGCGGGGGCGTGGATTGAAACAAACAAACGTAAAAGGAGGTACACGATTTACTACGCACATTCTCTCGAAGGCCAGTCGAAGGAACACTGGCAGCCGCTACGGGAGCACCTGCTCAGGGTCCAAGACGAAGCGGTAGCACGGGGAGCCAAGTTTGGAACCGGCAAGGCTGCGGGCTTGGCCGGGCTTTTGCATGATGTTGGCAAGTACACAGAAGCATTTCAGCAGCGTCTCGCTGGTGGATCAAGAGTTGATCACGCTACGGCCGGTGCCCAACAGGTTTGCGTTCTTGATGCAGCAACGCCAAACGATCGAGGTATGGCACAGCTTATCGCTTATGCCATCGCCGGACACCACACTGGCCTGCCGGATATGCACAGCAATACCGGATCGCTTGATTCGCTTGATGAGCGGCTAAAAAAGGGGCTCGACCCGCTTGATTCGACTTGGGATTTAGAAATTCGGCCCGATGCTACTGGTCTTTGGCCTGAAGGGTTCACATTAGGGAAAGATCGTGAGACGACGGCGTTTCAGCTTTCCTTTTTGACGCGGATGATTTTCTCGTGCCTTGTTGACGCAGACTTCCGCGACACCGAGCGCTTTTACGCTGACGCAAAGGGCGAGACCATTGACCGCGACTGGCCGACGCTCCCGGAAATAGTGGACCAATTACGCGATAGTCTCAATGACCGCCTCGCAGAATTTGATAGCAAAGGGAAGGTCAATCGCTTGCGCCGCGAAATTCTGGAGCATGTTCGGCCTCAAGCAGATTGCCCTCCGGGCCTGTTCTCGCTCAATGTCCCGACCGGCGGCGGTAAGACCCTGACTTCCCTCGCCTTTGCTTTCGACCATGCCAAAGCACATGGGCTTGAGCGCATCGTCTATGCGATTCCCTTCACTTCGGTGATTGATCAGACTGCGGAGATTTTCCGCGATGTGCTAGGGGAGGATGTCGTCCTTGAACATCATTCGGCGATTGACGAAACCAAGTCCACAAAACGGGAGGGAGCCAAGAAATTGCGGCTAGCCATGGAGGACTGGGCAGCTCCCATCGTCGCGACTACCAACGTCCAGCTCTTTGAAAGCCTGTTCTCCCATCGCCCATCGCGGTGCCGCAAGTTGCACAACTTGGCTCGTGCGGTCATTGTCCTCGACGAAGCGCAGACCATCCCCCTGCATGTACTGCGGCCAGCGGTTGCTGGCCTCGACGAACTGGCTCGCAACTATGGCTCATCTATCGTACTCTGCACCGCGACCCAACCGGCACTCAAGGCACCTGATTTCAAAGGGGGCTTCGTCCAAGTCCACGAACTCGCGCCTAATCCGCCGCTCTTGCACCAGAAGCTCGCTCGCGTCACTATCGCCAACGAGGGCATACTCACCGACGAGAGCCTATGCGATGCCCTCGCGCAAACGGCGCAAGGCATGGTCATTGTCAACAGTCGGAAACACGCCTTGGACCTCTTTCGGCAAGCCTGTGAAGCAGACATTGATGGCGTCGTGCATCTGAGTACGCGGCAATACGCAGCGCATCGCCGCCGCATTCTTGCGGATGTGCGCCAGCGGTTAAAGGCAGGAAGGCCGTGCCGATTGATTGCCACTTCGCTTGTAGAAGCGGGCGTCGATCTGGACTTTCCAAAAGTGTGGCGAGCCGAGGCAGGACTTGATTCTGTCGCCCAAGCCGCTGGTCGGTGCAACAGGGAAGGGGAGCGCGATATTGCAGACAGTATCGTTACTGTGTTCCAGCCAGCGGAACATAAAAGTCCGGCTGAGTTGAGCCAACTCGCCGGAGATATGGAGCGCATCATGGGTAGCCACGATGATCTGCTGTCGCCAGAGGCTATGAAAGACTACTTCCAAGAGGTGTACTGGCGCAAAGGAGAAGGGCTTGGCGATGACTTCTTGCAAAAGTTCAAGATGAGTAAGCACGGCACTTCTTTCTTCTTCCGAGAGGTCGGCGAGAGCTTCCGCCTGATCCAGAGCGAGCTTTTGCCGGTGATCATTGATCTGGAAGAAGAGGCGCATAGGGCTTTGCACGACCTCGCTTATGCTGAGCGACTTGGCGGGGTAGCGCGGCGGCTCCAGCCTTACGTTGTGCAAGTGTACTCTCGCTTTCGCAAGCAGCTTGTCAACAATAAGCACGTATATTTTGCGGAGGAGGAACGCTTCGGTGATCAATTCGCCGTTCTCTTCACTAAGAGCCTCTATCGAGAAGATGTCGGCCTTCTTTGGGAGGACGCGGATTCGCTCGACAATGAGGTGATGATAATATAAAATATGTTATAGTAAGGTCGCTCCTTTATGGGCGTGGATTGAAACCACATGTATTACGTACAGACACACGCCTGTCGCCCCTCTTTTTTCTGGAGGGGCGACAGGTTTTTTTTCTCCCTTGACAATAATAATTTTCCATATATATTAAGTAACATTATTTTTTAGAGAAAGGAGTTAATCCATGTTTGGAGTACGTCTGCGCGTGGGAGGCAAATACGCCTGTTTCACTCGACCGGAAATGAAGGTCGAGCGCGTGTCCTACGACGTAATGACACCTTCGGCGGCACGCGGCATCTTGGAGGCCATTCACTGGAAACCGGCCATCGTCTGGCGCATTGACCGCATTCACGTCCTCAAGCGGATTCAGTTTCAGTCGATCCGGCGCAACGAAGTCGGCAAGAAAATTCCCATGGGATCCGTCCGCATGGCAAAAAACAGGGGATCCATTGGGACCCTCTACACCAATGTTGAGGATGATCGCCAGCAACGCGCCGCCACCGTCTTGGTCAATGTCGATTACGCCATTGAAGCGCACTTTGACCTAACGGACGAAGCGAGTGAAAGCGATAACGTGGGCAAACACCTCGACATCTTCAATCGCCGAGCTAGGAACGGGCAGTGCTTCCACCAGCCCTGTCTCGGAACGCGGGAATTTGCCGCAGACTACAGACTCATTGAGAACGACGACCTGCCGCCAGCAATCGAAGAAAGCCGCGACTTGGGCTGGATGCTCTACGATATTGACCACGCAAACGAGCGACAGCCGCTTTTCTTTCGCGCTGAATTGAAACAGGGCGTTGTCGAAATTCCCTCTCCCAGTTCGCCAGAGGTGGTGCGATGAGCATTCTAGCTTCTCTTGAGCGGGCCTATCACCGGCTCGCAGAAGAAGACAAAGTGCCGCCGATTGGCTATTCCGACGAGCGGATCGACTATTGCGTCGTCCTGAAGGCCGATGGCCAGCCCAACGGCCAGCCTATGGACCTACGAGACCACTCAGGGAAGAAACCTGTAGCCCCGCGACGCTCAGTTCCGCGACCAGAGAAGCGGGCGGGTAAAACGCTTTTGCCGAGCTTCCTCTGGGACAAGGCGTCGTATGCGCTTGGTGCCATGGAAGACTTGGAAGGCGAGGACCCAGACACCAGAGAGCGACGTGCCGAGCGGGTGAAGAATCAGTACGAGGCTTTTCAGAACAGGCACTTTGCCCTGCAAAACGAAAGCGACGCAGGACTTGCGGCTTGTTATCGTTTCTTGCAATGGTGGAAGCCAGAGTACTTCGACGCCCTCGGCTGGCCAGATGAAATGAAGGGGGCCAATGTGGTGTTCCGGTTGGAGGGAGAGCACAACTTCATACATGACCGCGAGGCCGCACGTCAACTCTGGGCCTCGCAGATGAATCAGGATCACGAATCGGGCCAAGCCGTCTGCTTGGTGACCGGAGAGCTATCCCCTATCGCCCGTTTGCATCCCTCGATCAAGGGGGTGCGTGGCGCACAGTCTGCCGGCGCGTCCATCGTCTCTTTCAATCTAGATGCCTTTGAGTCGTATGGGCATAAACAGGGCGATAATGCACCCGTAAGTGAGGATGCTGCCGCCGCCTATACAACTGTGCTCAACCATTTTCTCCGTACCAACGAAAACAAAGTCCAACTCGGCGACGCCTCGACTGTATTCTGGGCCGATGGCTCGGATGCAGAAGCCGAGGCGCAATGCGAGGCCATATTTTCCTTCGCCGTCAATGACACTAATGACGCAGACGACGAAATAAGCGAGCAGGCCATCAAGACTATCCTTGAAAAAATAAAAAGAGGCCACCCCATGGAGGAAATCCGCCCAGATTTGCCCCAAGGTGTGCGCTTTTATGTGCTGGGATTGGCCCCCAATGCAGCTCGTATTTCGATTCGCTTCTGGCTGGAGGACGACTTTGCGACGATTGCAGAGCATATCCTCTGGCACTATCGGGATATGCGTATTGACCCGCCGCCACGCCAAGAGCAGCCAAGCGTTCGGCGCTGCCTACGTGAGGTCGCCACGACGAAGGTGAAGAACCCATACGAACATATCCCTCCCCAACTCGCTGGGGAGATGCTGCGCGCCATCCTGACGGGTCGCTCCTATCCGCAGACCTTGTTATCTACGATTCTCATGCGCCTGCGGTCAGACAAAGCCATAACGGACCTGCGCGTAGCCTTACTCAAAGCCGTGGTATGCCGCAACCGGCGCATGGCTGGACACTCAACAGAGGAGGATGATCTCGTGTCTCTCGATCCCACAAACGCCGACCCCGGATACTTGCTGGGCCGGCTGTTTGCCTGCTTTGAGTACGCTCAAACGCAGGCCCTCGGTGGCAAGGTCAACGCCACGATATGCGATAAGTACTATGGAGCAGCTTCAGCGACGCCGCGGTCTGTATTCCCCATCCTGCAACGCAACGCTATGAATCACTTGTCGCGTCTGCGGAAAAACCGACCTCCAACGCATCGCTATATCGACAATAAAATCACCCAGATTTACGGGGGTGCCACGCCTGATGAACTGTTCGTGGCGACGCTGACGATGGAGCGTCAAGCCTTCTTCGCCATTGGCTACTACCACCAGAAAAACGATTTCTACACTAAGACCGCCTCTAGTGAGGCGGGTAACGAAGAAAAGGAGAACGAAGAATGACCGCACTCAATCATCGCTACGACTTCGTCTATCTGTTTGATGTCAACAACGGCAATCCCAACGGCGACCCGGATGCAGGCAACCTCCCGCGCCTCGACCCGGAAACGAATCAAGGGTTGGTCACAGATGTATGCCTCAAGCGCAAGGTGCGAAACTTTGTCGAACTAGCTAAAGGCGACGAGTCCGGCTATGCGATCTACGTCCAAGAAGGTGCTTTGCTCAACGAGCAACACCGGAAGGCGTATCAAGTTGTGCGCCTCGACGACGAGAAGGTTAAGACCCAAAAAAAACTAAGCCCACAAAGCGACGAGGAGATGGACGCCCTGCGCGGCTTCATGTGCAACAATTTCTTTGATGTGCGCACCTTCGGCGCGGTAATGAGTACCGGCATCAACTGTGGCCAAGTACGCGGGCCAGTACAAATGACCTTTGCGCGGTCCATTGAGCCGATCGTACCGCTCGAAATGTCCATTACGCGAATGGCAGCGACCAACGAAAAGGAAAAGGAGGAGCGCGAGAAGGCCAGCAGCGAAAACGAGGGCGACGAGCGGACCGAGCACCGCACCATGGGTCGTAAACACATTGTGCCCTACGGGCTGTATCGAGCGCACGGCTTTGTTTCCGCCAAACTCGCCGAACGCACCGGCTTTTCGCCGGATGACCTAGATGTCCTCTGGGATTCCTTGACGCAAATGTTTGAGCACGACCACTCGGCCGCTCGTGGCGAAATGGTCGCCCGTCAGCTCATTGCCTTTAAGCACGCTAGTGCCTTGGGTAATGCGCCCGCGCATAGGCTCTTTGAGCGGGTAAGTGTGAAGCGTACAGAAGCGAATGGTAGCGAAGGTATCCTGCCGCCTGCCCGCAGCTTTGCCGATTACCGCGTGGAGCTCGACTTAGACGATATGCCAGCAAATGTCGAGGCCATCGAGTTGATCTCATAATTGTCTTCGTGCGGGACATTGCATGAAATAAACGGAGTAGATACGACGATGAGTGAAACACAGTCCAAGCGAGCTCCTCCTGTGCAGATGCGTGGCTCGGAGCATAGAATGGAGTCAATACCAGTGTCGGCTCTGCAACATGCGGTGTACTGTATGAGGCAATGCGCCCTGATCCATTTGGAACGGCTTTGGGAGGAAAATCGCTTTACTGCTGAAGGTCGGGTGCTACATCAAGTCATTGACGAGGCAGGGCACCGGCGCAAGGCGGGTGTACGTCAGGTGATGTCGCTCCCGATTTACAGCATTCGGCTCAATCTTACAGGCGTCGCCGATATGGTCGAGTTCCACGAAAGCCAGACAGGTACGACCCCGTTCCCGGTCGAGTTCAAACGCGGCAAGGTCAAAGTGCATCGCGCCGACGAGGTGCAACTCTGCGCCCAAGCACTATGCCTTGAAGAAATGACTGGTACAGAGGTGCCGATGGGGGCCTTTTACTACAGCCAAACCAAACGACGGAAAGAAGTGTCTTTTGACGCCACACTCCGCACCCTGACCGAGACGACAGTCGAGCAGGTTGCCGCACTCTTTGCACAAGGCCGCACTCCCCCAGCCGAATACGAAGCGGCCAAGTGCCGTGGGTGCTCTCTACTCGACCAGTGTCGCCCGAAGGCAATGGAGCGTTCGGTTCTCGCTTGGCGAACGCGCACCCTAGCATCGCACCTTGCCGAGTCTGGAGAACACCCATGAGGCGGTTACTCAATACGCTATACGTTACTACACCTGAAGCACGTCTGACCAAAGATGGCGAGAATCTGGTCGCGGAAGTAGAGGGCGAGGAACGTATGAGGGTGCCGTTCCACATGCTGGGGTCTGTGGTTGTGTTCGGCAGCATCTATATATCTCCACCTCTGATCCAAGCATGTGCTGCCGGTGGCATCGTCTTAGTACTCCTGAGTCGATTCGGCCGATTCCAAGCCCGAGTCGAGGGACCAGTCTCCGGCAATGTACTGCTGCGTCGAGCACAGTATAGAGCCAGCGACACACTAGAAGAAATCGTCCGCAGCATTCTCGTCGGCAAGATCGCCAATCAGAGAAGCGTCCTGCAAAGAGCACAGCGAGACTATGGCGACGAACTTGAGTCTTCTAGCTGCGAAGCTATGTCCGTCGTGACGAATCGCCTTCGTCATATTGTGCAACGCATCAGCGACGGCCACGACAGTATTGATAGACTACGAGGTTTTGAAGGCGAGGCCGCACGGCTCTATTTTTCGGTCTTTGGTCTCCTGATCCGCGTACCCGAACCAGAGATGGCATTTGCCGGTCGCAACCGTCGGCCGCCACGTGACCCCGTGAATGCCCTGCTCTCATTTCTCTATACCCTTCTCGTCCACGACTGCAACTCTGCCGCCGAGAGCGTAGGCTTGGATCCGGCCGTGGGTTTCTTTCATAGAGATCGTCCCGGCCGGCCGAGTCTTGCGCTAGACCTTATGGAAGAGCTGCGGCCAGTCTTGGCTGATCGGCTCGCGCTATCGCTAGTCAATCGTCGGCAAATACGCGCTAAAGACTTCCAAATCCGAGAAGGCGGCAGCGTCTCAATGAGCGATGCCGCTCGCAAGACGGTTCTCAGTGCTTGGCAGGAGCGAAAGCGTGTAGAGCGCCGTCATCCCTTTCTTGGGGAGCAGGCACCGCTCGGTTTAGTTCCATATCTCCAAGCGCAGTTGCTAGCCCGGCATCTTAGAGGCGACTTAGACGCCTACCCGCCGTGGTTATGGAAATAAGACTACCCAAAATACCCTCTTAAACGACGGCCACATCCGCGAGGGAAAAAAAACAAACAACTATGATGGTTCTCGTTACGTATGATGTCTCGACGACATCCGATGGTGGCGCACGTCGTTTAAGACGTGTCGCTAAGACATGTCGCGATTTTGGACAAAGAGTGCAGTTTTCAGTGTTCGAGATTGAGGTGGAGCCGGCGCAATGGGCCGCCTTGAAGGCTCAGCTTGAGGCGATCATCAATCCAGAAACCGACAGTCTCAGGTATTATTTTCTCGGTGCTAATTGGAAGCGACGTGTAGAGCACATTGGTGCCAAGCCGGCCACCGACTTGAACGGAACATTGATTGTGTGAGAAGGCTGGTGCGAACCACAAGCGGTCAGGTAAACACGGGGAGGTCCGCGCACTGGATAACCCATTGATACTTAAAGAGGTTCGAGTCACGATAGTGCTAGTAGCTATTTTTAACTAAGAGAGCCGGATACGGTTCGCGCCACCCCGTCTTTTTTGCATTGCCACACAATGTATTAGCTTGCAACAGTCGCTCCCCGTGCGGGGGCGTGGATTGAAACATTTTGCACTCCCCCCCGTTGCGGTCGCGTTCTTGTCGCTCCCCGTGCGGGGGCGTGGATTGAAACTCGCCTACATGGTTGATTTGATGGCCGACATTAGGTCGCTCCCCGTGCGGGGGCGTGGATTGAAACCATATCTCCTTAGCCTTGGTTGGTAGGCGCACAGGTCGCTCCCCGTGCGGGGGCGTGGATTGAAACAGGCAAACCACACCTATAATCACCCTCACGTCCGTCGCTCCCCGTGCGGGGGCGTGGATTGAAACGATGGTGAGGCTGTGCAGGAAGCACGACATCGAAGTCGCTCCCCGTGCGGGGGCGTGGATTGAAACTCCAATACGTCTGGCCTGTCAAGACGGATGACGGGTCGCTCCCCGTGCGGGGGCGTGGATTGAAACAACCTGACGCGCCGTGAGCGCATCCGGCTCCTCGTCGCTCCCCGTGCGGGGGCGTGGATTGAAACCTGCAAGGCGCGATCACGCGCAGCGGGAAAATCTGTCGCTCCCCGTGCGGGGGCGTGGATTGAAACATCATCAGGAAGCCTCGATTTCTTTGGATCGCCTGTCGCTCCCCGTGCGGGGGCGTGGATTGAAACCGGTCCGCGCATATACGCACGGGTAAGGGGATAGTCGCTCCCCGTGCGGGGGCGTGGATTGAAACTACCTTGATTATCTCGTATAAGTGCCTCCCTACTTGTCGCTCCCCGTGCGGGGGCGTGGATTGAAACACGAAAAGACGATTTAACCGGGCTGGCTGTCGAGGTCGCTCCCCGTGCGGGGGCGTGGATTGAAACTTGCCGCAGATAGCCAACAACACCCTCTCGGCTAGTCGCTCCCCGTGCGGGGGCGTGGATTGAAACAGTTCCTACGGACTTACAGTAACCCAAAGGAGGGAGTCGCTCCCCGTGCGGGGGCGTGGATTGAAACTCTGCCGGATCGCTCCCGCACTGTCGCCCAAGCGGTCGCTCCCCGTGCGGGGGCGTGGATTGAAACTACCGTGCGGTATCTGCCGGTATGATTGCCAAGGTCGCTCCCCGTGCGGGGGCGTGGATTGAAACCTCGGCCCCCACAAGAGCATAGACCAGTATATAGGTCGCTCCCCGTGCGGGGGCGTGGATTGAAACTGCACACCAGTAGCGAATGATAATATGCTTGTTAGTCGCTCCCCGTGCGGGGGCGTGGATTGAAACTACCAGTCTTTTTGTAGCTGGCTGTCATAATAACGTCGCTCCCCGTGCGGGCGTGGATTGAAACCCGTTGTACCGGCAGCGAATGGCGAGGCAACCCGGTCGCTCCCCGTGCGGGGGCGTGGATTGAAACTATCTCGACAAGAGGCGACGAAGTAAAGCGAGCCGTCGCTCCCCGTGCGGGGGCGTGGATTGAAACTGGTTGGCTGGCATCGGCAGCGGGTGAACGTGTGGTCGCTCCCCGTGCGGGGGCGTGGATTGAAACGTCTTGGGTTGGTCGCCATTTCCAACCCGTGCGCGTCGCTCCCCGTGCGGGGGCGTGGATTGAAACATGTTGGGGCAGATACAACCATTACCAGTATTAGGTCGCTCCCCGTGCGGGGGCGTGGATTGAAACCCAACTGGAGCCGTATGTCGAGCGACCTTAGGGCTGTCGCTCCCCGTGCGGGGGCGTGGATTGAAACGTTACTTTGGCGACAAGGACCCAAGCGGCGAGGATGTCGCTCCCCGTGCGGGGGCGTGGATTGAAACAGCCAAGACGTAAGCCATTTGACCCAATGCCGCCGTCGCTCCCCGTGCGGGGGCGTGGATTGAAACATTTTGCACTCCCCCCCGTTGCGGCTTGCTCATGTCGCTCCCCGTGCGGGGGCGTGGATTGAAACTATGCAGCAAGTACACCAGTCAAACAACTGGCGGGTCGCTCCCCGTGCGGGGGCGTGGATTGAAACCATAGCGGGCCATCTAAGAGGCGGTACGGGGTAGGTCGCTCCCCGTGCGGGGGCGTGGATTGAAACAAGTCGCTAGTGCATTGCCGCTGGCCACTACTCGGTCGCTCCCCGTGCGGGGGCGTGGATTGAAACTAGGGTTGGACCTTTCGCGCAAAGACGATTTAAGTCGCTCCCCGTGCGGGGGCGTGGATTGAAACTTGTCGTCGGACCCTACCAACAAACGGAAATATGTCGCTCCCCGTGCGGGGGCGTGGATTGAAACTTATTGATAGTGCTGGCGATCCTAAGATTACGGCGTCGCTCCCCGTGCGGGGGCGTGGATTGAAACCATACAATGCCGTTGCGGCTTTGGGCTGCCTTGAGTCGCTCCCCGTGCGGGGGCGTGGATTGAAACAGGATCAATGGTAAAGCTCATTACCTCTTTTTCGTCGCTCCCCGTGCGGGGGCGTGGATTGAAACGCCCATAACCGTATAGACGACATTACGGGCTTTGGTCGCTCCCCGTGCGGGGGCGTGGATTGAAACTTGCTATTACAAAGCATTTCCTAACGTTAGCCTCGTCGCTCCCCGTGCGGGGGCGTGGATTGAAACTTGTCGTCGTCCATGTATGGCGGATCAACAAAAAGTCGCTCCCCGTGCGGGGGCGTGGATTGAAACCGTTTGGCGGGCGTCTCAATGCCGTACTTACTGCGTCGCTCCCCGTGCGGGGGCGTGGATTGAAACCATTAGAGAATCCCCTTGACCGGCTCGACCTCAAGTCGCTCCCCGTGCGGGGGCGTGGATTGAAACTTCATGCACCAAGTGATGAGGCACAGGTGTGTACACGTCGCTCCCCGTGCGGGGGCGTGGATTGAAACAAGACCACGTCATCGCGCAGGCGACCGCGCACGGGTCGCTCCCCGTGCGGGGGCGTGGATTGAAACGGCAAACTCCAGCTTGAACTCGTCGGGCATGTCGGGTCGCTCCCCGTGCGGGGGCGTGGATTGAAACGGTGTCGCTGATCGGGACCGTAACTCGTAATACCGTCGCTCCCCGTGCGGGGGCGTGGATTGAAACAAGGATGTGGGCGCGTAGTAATGCCACCGACACCGTCGCTCCCCGTGCGGGGGCGTGGATTGAAACACGCCACAAGCGGGCGGCTACGCGATGATGGAAGGTCGCTCCCCGTGCGGGGGCGTGGATTGAAACGTGTGCGCATCCCATAGACTGTTGGCGACCGCCGGTCGCTCCCCGTGCGGGGGCGTGGATTGAAACCTCCATTCCGATTTGTCGATGGGCTTCATGGTCGGTCGCTCCCCGTGCGGGGGCGTGGATTGAAACTCGACGGGATGCCACACGGTCGGCAGTGCGTAGAGGTCGCTCCCCGTGCGGGGGCGTGGATTGAAACCAGCTATCAGGCAGGAACGCCGCGAGAGCAGCGAGTCGCTCCCCGTGCGGGGGCGTGGATTGAAACAATCCAGCTTTCCCAATTCGGTTTGTCGCCAAACGTCGCTCCCCGTGCGGGGGCGTGGATTGAAACTGATAGAGGTTGTACTGTTTGTGCGTCATTATGGTCGCTCCCCGTGCGGGGGCGTGGATTGAAACCGCATGCAAGAGGCCGAGCGTCAACTGGTCCGAGGTCGCTCCCCGTGCGGGGGCGTGGATTGAAACTTTCGACTCCCCTGAGCGTATTATTGGGCCTACACCGTCGCTCCCCGTGCGGGGGCGTGGATTGAAACTTTGAGCGCGGCCAACTGCGGGACGCGTAACGAAGTCGCTCCCCGTGCGGGGGCGTGGATTGAAACCCCTACAACGCGAGCTACCGCCGCACCCTCTCGTGTCGCTCCCCGTGCGGGGGCGTGGATTGAAACAGGACGAGCGAGACTGACCCTGGTGAAGTCGCGAGTCGCTCCCCGTGCGGGGGCGTGGATTGAAACTTGGTTGGTGCGTATCCAGTCCTTGGTGTCAATGTCGCTCCCCGTGCGGGGGCGTGGATTGAAACTGTGCGCGTCCGGGGATCGGGGCTTGACGCAGGTGTCGCTCCCCGTGCGGGGGCGTGGATTGAAACACAGCACTACGCAGTCGAGAGGGCCGATACGAGCGTCGCTCCCCGTGCGGGGGCGTGGATTGAAACAACCTGCAGCGCGAGATGGGCGACGAAGAGCTGGTCGCTCCCCGTGCGGGGGCGTGGATTGAAACGAGGTAGCGGTGTACTCGTCGCGCTCCCACCAGGTCGCTCCCCGTGCGGGGGCGTGGATTGAAACTGCCGGCACTGCGAGGCCGACAACCAGACCGTGCTGGTCGCTCCCCGTGCGGGGGCGTGGATTGAAACCATTGCCGATTTTCGTGGCATTGAACTGACTGAGTCGCTCCCCGTGCGGGGGCGTGGATTGAAACGGTACCTTTCAGTATCTTTTTGACATGTTGTAAGTCGCTCCCCGTGCGGGGGCGTGGATTGAAACCTGCGCTACTTCGGCTGGTCGGACGAGGCCGTCGGTCGCTCCCCGTGCGGGGGCGTGGATTGAAACCTAGAGGTGAAGCCCGGACTGCCTTGATGCGTGAGTCGCTCCCCGTGCGGGGGCGTGGATTGAAACTCCATATCAAGGTGATTGGCAAGTTGAGGGCGAGTCGCTCCCCGTGCGGGGGCGTGGATTGAAACTAGTACCGGCTGTGCATGGCTTACGGGGTCAATGTCGCTCCCCGTGCGGGGGCGTGGATTGAAACTGGTTGTCTGGCATGACTATCCTCCGATAAGTTGGTCGCTCCCCGTGCGGGGGCGTGGATTGAAACAAACGACTCCTTGTTTCTGTCGTGGATGCCCCGCGTCGCTCCCCGTGCGGGGGCGTGGATTGAAACTCCATACCAAGGCGACTGGCAGGTTGAGGGCGATGTCGCTCCCCGTGCGGGGGCGTGGATTGAAACTGGTCGTGAAGTGGAGTTTTCCTCTGCTGAATAGTCGCTCCCCGTGCGGGGGCGTGGATTGAAACACGCCGTGCAGGTCGGCAGAAGTCTTGGCAGGAGGTCGCTCCCCGTGCGGGGGCGTGGATTGAAACAACCCTGGGGTCGGGCAAGTAGCCCTCGACGGCGGTCGCTCCCCGTGCGGGGGCGTGGATTGAAACGCCACGTACTTTAGTCGCATGTCGGCCCAGGAAAGTCGCTCCCCGTGCGGGGGCGTGGATTGAAACTTCGTTGGCATCCTCTACGTACTGATTAGGCTGCGTCGCTCCCCGTGCGGGGGCGTGGATTGAAACCGCAGCTCTAGGTATTTTGGATTGATGGTCGCGGGGTCGCTCCCCGTGCGGGGGCGTGGATTGAAACTACACGCCGGGCATCTACCTGCCACGGCTGGCTGGTCGCTCCCCGTGCGGGGGCGTGGATTGAAACTATTTAGTGACCTTCATCGGCAACACCTCGTACGGTCGCTCCCCGTGCGGGGGCGTGGATTGAAACTACAATGACAGACTGGCGTACCTCGTCCAAGCCGGTCGCTCCCCGTGCGGGGGCGTGGATTGAAACGGATTGCGGGCTTGTATCGCGGGCGGCTGTCTTACGTCGCTCCCCGTGCGGGGGCGTGGATTGAAACCATTGTTAAACTCCCTCGATAACGGGCGTGGCGGGTCGCTCCCCGTGCGGGGGCGTGGATTGAAACTCATAGTAGGGCAACAGAGGTTCAACGCCCGGTGGTCGCTCCCCGTGCGGGGGCGTGGATTGAAACATGCACTGTCTAACGCCGTCCTAGACAACCTCACGTCGCTCCCCGTGCGGGGGCGTGGATTGAAACTTGCAGTCGCTGTTCTACATCCGCGATGACTAGAGTCGCTCCCCGTGCGGGGGCGTGGATTGAAACGTTCTTTATCGAGACCGGCTCTAATATGGATACGCAGGTCGCTCCCCGTGCGGGGGCGTGGATTGAAACTGGCCCCCGTACGACGTGCGCGGCGGATCAACTGAGTCGCTCCCCGTGCGGGGGCGTGGATTGAAACGCGCTAGTGAGTTGGGCGCATTGACGGGGGGCGAGTCGCTCCCCGTGCGGGGGCGTGGATTGAAACACGGCATACTCATGGACTGCGGGGAAAACCACATGTCGCTCCCCGTGCGGGGGCGTGGATTGAAACTTGTAGCTGTTGTGCTCTACCTTGATGTCGTCGGGTCGCTCCCCGTGCGGGGGCGTGGATTGAAACACACCCAACATAAGGAGTAACAACATGAGTTCAAGTCGCTCCCCGTGCGGGGGCGTGGATTGAAACTTGGATGTGAGCATCTACGTGGGATTGAGCGGCAGTCGCTCCCCGTGCGGGGGCGTGGATTGAAACAATGCCGAAGAGATAGCGGCCAAGATTAACGCGGTCGCTCCCCGTGCGGGGGCGTGGATTGAAATCGACACTGTTTCCAAGCGCCTGATCCAAACCTATCCGGCTGACTTCGCCCGCTTTGCTCTCCAGCGCGACGACATCGAAGACGTCAAAGTGATAGAGAGCGAGCAGCCCACCGTCAAAGCCCGCCGCACCGACAGCCTCCTCCGCATGCGCATCGGCGGCGAGGACGCCTTAGTTCACCATGAGTTTCAAACCACCGACCACCCGGCCATGCCTCGCCGCATGGCCGGCTACATCGGCCACATTATCGAGCACTACGGCCTGCCGGTGCATGCTCACGTCTTCTACCTGCGCCCCGACGCCGGACGACGCGATCCGGGCTACTACCTCCAAGAGCATCCCGGCTACCAAATCCTCGTTCAGTATAAGGTGATCCGACTGAGCCAGCTCCCCGGTCAAGCTGTGTTCGACAGCGGGGCGGTAGGCTTGCTGCCGTTTGCTCCGTTGATGCAGCCACCAGTCGGTCAGGCCGAAGAGGCGTGGTTAGAGCAGTGTGTCGCCCGGGCGGCGGCCCTGCCACTGGGTCAGTCGGTTAAGGCCGATGTTCTCGCGGGACTGGCGATCTTGAGCGGCTTAGTGTATAATCCGCAGACAATCACGGCCATTGTTTCCAAGGAGCATCTCATGGACCTCATGCGCGAATCCTCGTTTGCCCAGTACCTCGCCGAAACTATCCGTGAGGAAATCGTCAAGGAAGTCACCGAGCAAGGCATTGAGCAAGGCATTGAGCAAGGCATTGAGCAAGGCATTGAGCAAGGCATCCAAGAAAGCATCCAAGAAGCGTTGGCTCTGCGCTTTCAGCCAGAGGATATGCACCCGTTGGCCCGCCGCATTGAGGCTATTGACGATGTACAGCGCCTCAAGCAGTTGCATCGGGCGGCCATCCAAGTGCCCAGCCTCGAAGCCTTCAGACACCTGTTAGACGCCGACGAGTAGGCCCGCCGCGTCTGCCGCTTGCGGCCTGCGGCCCCGTCGCCCATCGTCATTCTCGCGCACACGGGTAAGTTTCCTCGCTAGCTTCCTACCAGAAAGTATCATCGTCAGGCAACAATGAGCGTAGAACACCACACCGTTATCATCGTCGGCGGTGGGCCGGCGGGCCTGCCGTTGGCCGTGGTCTTGGGCGGCTGGCATCCTTTCTTCCGCAATAGCCGCACGTTTGCCGCGCGCTACGCACCCTTAGCCAGATACTTACAGCAGTTCGACCGCACGCTGTTGGGGCTGGATATGCAGTATCTCGTGCAGAGCGGCATCAAGCCCGTCGATCTGTTCCGCACCTTGCACCACCCGCGCCAGCTCTTTGAGGAACTGGACCAAGTCGCCATGGACTTTCGGCGCGGCGAGCCGCTGGACGCGCTGCTCATCAGCCGCGAGCCGGTCGGCGGGCTGTGGAACCGCGCGCCGCACAACCTGCTGACCTTGTCGCCGGGTCAGTGGATGGAATTTGCCTTTTATCCACTGGCGCAGCACACCTCAGAAATCGGAAGTTCCTTAGACGTCAACGCTCTGATCCTCAAGACCGATCTGATCGAGTACTATCACCGCGTGCCCGAGCGCTTTGAAATAGCAGAGCACATTCGCACCTGTGAGGAAGTCGAGCGGGTCGAGCCGCACGAAAGGGGCTTTCAACTCACCAGTCGGCACGTGCAAACGGGCGTTGAGCAGCACTACACCTGTAAGTACTTGGTCCTCGCAACCGGCCAGCGCGCTCAGTTGCGCTCCCTCGGGGTGGAGGGCGAGGACTGGCCTTTTGTCACCCCTTACTACGACAAGCCCACAGACTTTCCCGGCGAGCGAGTACTCGTCGTCGGCGGTGGACGCTCGGGCGATTGGGCCGCAACCGAATTGCACGACGCCGGCAAGCAGGTGTACTACGCCATGCGCCAAGGGCCAGCAGTCCATTGGCAACTCATCAACGACAGCCGCCACGGGCTACCCTATTACCATCGCATCGCCGAAATCCTCGAAAGCCGCTCGCCCCGGCTCCAAACCTTGTATCACACTCAGGTGACGCAGATCGCCGAGGACGGACAAGTCGGGCTGAAAATGCCCGAAGGAGACCAAGTGGTAGAAGTCGATCATGTGATCAAGGAAATCGGCGGCACGGCCGACTATTCGATCTTGCAGGGCTTTGCGCCGCTGACCTTCGCGCCCATGCGCGACAACTACCGCTTCCAACTCGATCAAGTACAAACCCACCCCCACAACTACGAGTCGATTGACATCCCCAACTTGTACCTCGGCGGCTATCTCGCGGCCGGAATCGGACTCGTCGTCATTGCCATGCACGGAACGACCTACGCGATTGCCGGGGATATCCTGCAAAAAGAGGGACGGCTCTTGTAACTTTTCTCCGCTGCCAATCGTTAGTATAGGCGAAGGACGATGGGAAGCCGCTATGGGACGTTTCCGCCGGCTCTGTCAAGAGCACCGGGACCGCATTTACACATTCGCCTTCTACTATATGGGCAACCGCGAAGACGCCGAGGATATTACCCAAGAGGTTCTATTCCGCCTGTGGCACCACGGCCTCCGCATGGATGACGAAGGTGTGGCGGCTTGGTTGACCCGGGTGGCGCGCAATGTCTGCTTGGACGCCTTGCGCCAGCGGAGTCGCTATCGCTCGGTAGTCAGTACCCAAGACCCCGAGCCTATCCTACAGCGCACTCCGGCTGTCGAGGCGGACGATGTGGATTTGCGCAGGCAGTTGGAAGCAGCCCTTACCCGGCTGGAAAACCCCCTGCGGGAAATCGTCATCCTTCGAGAAATCCAGGGCCTCTCCTACCGCGAGATCAGCCAGAGCTTGGAGTTGCCCCTCAATACAGTCAAAGTATATCTCCACCGCGGACGAAGACGCCTGCGCGCCCTTTTACAGGAATAGATCATGTCTGCAACTTCTACTTGCTCCTGGACCCAAGAGCGGATCGAAGCCTATATCGACGGCGAGTTGACGCCTGTTGAGCAGGGCCGACTCAAAGCCCATGCAGCAACTTGCGCAGCCTGTGCCGCCGAGTTGGAAGACGCCCGTCGGTTGGTCAGCGCGCTGCGCGCCCTGCCCGCGCTCACCTGTCCCGACGCGGTCTCCCAAGCGCTCCAAGACCGCATTCATCAGACGCGACAAGACCGCTGGCGCACCGCTGCTAGGAGGTGGTATGCACCCCTCGCAGCCGCAGCCGTTCTGGTCTTGATCGTCGGCTATCACCTATTCGACCCAGAACCTGTTCCACCGGCCTTTAGTCCCAAAGAAGTTGCCCAAGCCCGCCGCCAAGTAGAGTGGACCCTAGCCTATTTGGGCGACCTGAACAGCCGCCTGGGCACTACAGTACGCGACGACGTGATTCAGCCACACCTAGTCCAACCGCTGCGTTTTAACCTAGACACTATACTGCCCGTCCAAACCATGTGAGGAGTTTTGTCATGTTCTTTTTTTACGCTCTGCTTCTCTTTGCCGTCGCCGTCAGTCCCACTAGCGCGTGGGCCTCCCCGCCGTTAGAAAAGCAACCCGGGTACATCGAGTTCTCCCCCTTGGACTTATTCGATGGCCCCGAGCCGGAAACCTCCATCGAGATCTACCTGAAAGATCCGCTCCTCGAGTTGGTGGCTGCGGCGACTCGCTTTGAAGACCCAGAACTAGCCGACATGCTGGAGGCCCTGTACCTCATCCGCGTCAACGTTTACCAAAAGGCAGAGGATCAAGACCTAGACGCGTCGTACGATTACGAACGCATTACCGCACGGCTCAGCACCCTCACCTTGCCCGACTGGGAGCGGGTGGTGCAGGTGCGCGAACCAGACCAGCGAGTGCAGTTTTACGTGCGCACCGAGGATGAGACCATCGTCGGGCTTTTAGTATTGGTTGGCAATCCCGACGAATTTGTCTGCATCAATATCGTCGGCCCCCTCGACCTAGCCCAGGTGGGGCGCATTGGCCGCAAGTTCGACATAGAGCCTTTGGACAACATTGACTTTGGGGCGGCTACCCCTAAAACGCCGCGGAAAGACTAGCCATGACCAAATTGACCTTGTGTGCGATCATTGCGTTGGGTCTGACCGGTTGCTTCCGCGCTGCGGACTTGGGCCAGCTACGCCGGGACATAGAGCGGGAACTACCCGATACCCAATACGAGCGGGAAGTTGAAATGAGCTTTGGCCCCATGAGCGTGGGCTTTGCTCGCTTGGTCACTTTTTTCGTGCCTCCAAGCTGGCGGGTGCGCGGTATGCTGAGCGAAATCCACGCGGTCAAAGTGGGCGTGTACACGGCCCGCCACACTCCTTTCCGGCAAGATTGGAGGGTACCGCCCCGGGTCCAAGAATTGTTGACGCGCAAAGATTGGGAAGTAGCCATCAAAGTACGCGAAGGACGGGAAGTGGCCTGGCTGCTCTACCGCATCCGCGGTCAGACAGTAGATCAAATGCACCTCGTCGTCCTCAGCGACGCGGACCTAATTTTAGTGCGTTTTGAGGGCCGCTTGGAGCGCTTGATCGCCCGGGCTCTGCAATATCCCCGCGACTTAGAGACCGGCGGTTTCGTCGGCTGGCAAGACCCCTACGACTTAGAGACTAGCGGTTTCGCCGGCTGGCAGGGCCAGTGGGACAGAGGTCAGGAGTTGCTGGAATGGCAGCCCGAGGGCTTGGTAGCCCAGTACAACAAAGTTGACGGCCTCTATTTGGGCTGGCGTCCCCGGATTCCTTTCAACGACCTTTCCCGCTTGGTGCAATACGGCGAACTGGGTCGGGGCTTGAGCAGCGACTACTGGCATTACCAGTTGGGGGCCGAGTGGCTGGCGGTGGAGCAAAACTCGGGGCCGTACGCGGCGCGTTTAGGTGTCGAGTTACACGATCAGACTGATACCCAAGATCACTGGCTATTGTCAGCCGAGGAAAATTCGCTGGATGCCGTGCTGTTCCGGCGCGATTTCCGCGATTACTATCGCCGCACGGGTTTCAGCGCATACGCAGTGCAGGGCTTGGGCACCGACTTGCGCTTGATCGTCCGCTATACTCAAGACGATTTCGCTTCCCTAGAAAACAGCGTCCAGTGGGCCTTGTTGGGTGGCCTAGGCCGGAGCCGCTTCCGCCCCAATCCAGCCATTGACGAGGAGCGCTACAAAAGCCTGCGAGCCGAACTGCGCTGGGACAGCCGCGACAGCCACCACAGCCCTCGGCGCGGCTGGTTTGTCAATGGCCTTGGCGAGCGGGCCGGAGGAACTTGGGGCGGGGACCGAGAGTTTGCGCGCTATATTCTCGATGTGCGGCGCTACCAGCCCGTGAGCCAAGGCAGCCGCTTTGATCTGCGTCTGCGTCTAGGACGGGCCACTGGATCAGTACCGCGGCAGTACCACTTTAATTTGGGCGGTTTTTCCTCCTTGCGCGGCTATGGTTTCAAGGATCTCAGCGGCGATAGAATGGCGCTGTTCAACGCCGAGCACTGGCTGCAAGGGGAGCGAGTAAATGTGGGCTTTTTCGCCGATGCTGGTTCGGCTTGGCTGGCGGACGAGGCCGAGTTCGATCTGCAAGTTAGCGGCGGCCTAGGGCTGCACAGGGATTATTTCCGCCTCTACATTGCCCGCCCTGTCTCCAACCAGACGCGCGATCTCGATGTGTCTCTGCGCTTCAGCCGGGCGTTTTGAAATATGAAACCTGTCGGTCAACTCCAGTACTTTCGCTCGTCCGTCGATGGCCAACTCCACCCCTGCGCCGTCTGCGCCACCGATACGGGTCCCGACCCCAAACCCCTGATCATCGAGGTCAGTCCCGGTGCCCTGCACCACCTGCCGGGTGCCGTTGCCCTGACCGAGGAAATAGCCGCCATTGCCGCGGCCGGGGGCCAATCCTGTGTGGTCCTGCGGCCCACCGGGCGGGGGCCCGGCTCCGTGTACCAGAACTACGGCGAGGTCGATGTCCTAGAGGCCATCGAGCACGTGGCCGCTCACTATGCCATTGACCGAGCACGCATCAGTATCACCGGCTCGTCCATGGGCGGTGCCGCCGTCTGGTATCTGACTTCCCATTACCCCGACCTTTTCGCTGCCGCCGCGCCCTTCTGCGGCTATTGCGACTACCGCCTGTGGGAGAAGCCCGGTGGCCTGACCTTCCACATGCACCCTTGGGAGGAACCCTCTTGGCAATCGCGCTCGGCCGCCTTCCTAGTGGAGAACCTGCGGCACACACCCCTGTGGATCGTCCACGGAGAATGGGACCGGGCCGTGGGCGGCGGCGTGCCTGTGGCGCACTCGCGTCAGATGGCCGGCCTGCTGGAGGAAAAAGGTATTGCCCACACCTACACCGAAGTGCCCCGCACCGGCCACGGCTGCCGCACGCCGGATATCTGGCAGCAAGTGATCCCTTGGCTGCTGGACCAGTGCAAACAGGATTCCCCCTCCCATGTATCTTTGGTCACCTCGGGCCTGCGCCACAATCGCTCGTACTGGGTGGAAATAGACCAACTCGCCCACTACGGAGCATCCGGTGAGGTAGATGCCTGCCGGGAAGGAGAGCGCCTGACCGTGCGGACAGAGGGCGTCCGCACTCTGTCCCTAGGCCCTATCGAAGAGGGTACCGCCCTAGAAGTAATCATCGACAGCCAGGCCCTAGGCCGCCTCAACTTGGGTCGCCGCCAATCCTTTCGTCGCCACCAGAGCGGCACCTGGGAACCGGGCACTTTCGCCCTCAGAGCCGAGAAACGGCACCAGTCCTCCGGCCCCATCGGCGATCTGTTCTACGACGGCCTGCTGCTGGTGCCGGGGACATCCGGCTCGGAGGAGGAATGTTTCTACAACGACTGGGTGGCCGGCCATGCTACTGGGTACTTCAGCAGTCGCAACGGCGGCGTTCACCGCGGCGGCATCATGGGCGAGAATACCGTGGAATTGCCCGTCGTCAGAGATGTGAATCTGAGGGACGACGACCGCGACGGCAACAACCTGTTGCTCTACGGCACCTCATCCACCAACGCCGTGCTGAGGCAGTTCGAAGGTCAGCTACCACTGGCCTTCGAAGGCAACGCCATCCGCTTGGCCGACAACCTCTACCGCGGCGAGCGCACCGCTGTCTGCGCCGTTTTCCCCCACCCCCACAACCCGCAGCGCTACATCGCTGTCCACGGCGGCACTGCGCCAGACGCCATTTGCTGGGGCAGTCACCTCGACATGCAATTGCTGCCGGACTACCTAGTGTATTCAGAGGGCGAGGTGCTGGACTGGGGCTTCTGGGGCAACAACTGGCAATCGCCGGCCTGATACTGTCGGAACGTCTCTCTATTCCATTGGTTGAGGTTCGGTTCCCGCCAAAACCGCTTCTGGGGTCATACCAACAAGGTTGCGATAAACCTCTGGATCGGTCGGGCCCTCGGTTGCAATGATGACGATGCGGCTGTTGCAATCGAGGCCAAGCTGCTGCCCCAGATTTTCGTCGCGGGTCGTCGCCAGAAATCCCGCCCACGCTGCAATCCCCGTTTCCCCAATCGCGATTCGGGGATCGCCACCGCCACCGATCGCCGCTTGTCGCATGGCATCAACAGCCGCTTCGTCGGGAATAGTAAGAAAGGCAAAAGCACCAGCCTTTAGAATCTCCCACGCTTGGGGCGACGCGGATTCAACGACCAGTCCGTCCATAACGGACCGACCATCCTCGCTGACGGTTGCCGCGCTGTTTTCAATCGCGCTTTGGTACAGGCAGGCAGATGTGGTGGGTTCAACGACAACTACCCGTGGATGGTTGCTCTCGTAGCGCTCCCACAAATGTCCGCAGGTCGCCGCGGCCAAGCGACCGCCGCCGCCGGGGACAAAGACATGAGTGGGCGGCTGGCCGTCGCTGAACTGCCGAACGATTTCGTCCGCGACCATTGCGTATCCCTGCATAATCTCACGGGAGATGTGGGGATAATCCGCAGATTTCTCATCCGATATGGCAAAATAGCCGAACATCTCAGCGTCCGCGTACGAGCGTTGCACCGCTCGATCATAGCTTCCCGGTACCCGCACCACCTCTGCGCCATAGGCAGCAATCGCTTCCTCCCTACCGGCGCTGACACCATCGTTCATGTAAATCACGCATCGACAACCGAACATGCGAGCACCCCACGCCAACGCTCGCCCGTGATTGCCCGATGTTGCCGCCGAGACGACGACCTCTCTCGTCACCGATTCGTACTGCCGATTTATCAACTCCTGTGTTGTGACTGTTTCCACACCGGTGGCTTTTTTGATTTCGCCCTTCAACACGGACAGCATGGCGTAAACGGGCCCCGTCGGTTTAAAACTCCCCACCTCGAATCGATACCCTTCGTGCTTGCACCACAGGCCTGCAACACCGCTCGCCGCAGCAAGATCGTTTAATGCAATCAGCGGCGTCGGTTGATAACCGGGCAAGCGCGTCACCTCTACTTCCACATCGGCGAAGGCATCTCGATTTAGCAACGCCTTCTGCGTTGGACCGTAGGCCGGTGGAGGGTGGGCTTGCGCATTAATAAAGACATTAGTTTGGTAGGAATTCATAGCGTTCACTTTGCGGGTGTTTGTGCACTTTTCTTGGGCAGAGAATACATCCGCCGGGGATGTCGTAAGGTAGCGAAAGGGGCATTATCCCGCCATGCGAGTATCGGTGCCATGTTATTCCAGCGACTTGAGAGAGGACCCAAATGATGCCTAATTTCCCCTATCCGTTTGGTTCAATCAGAACCGCATGAAGTCCGGGTTCAAGGCCGGACTCACGTTCGAACTCAAACCCCGGCATATCGAATGGACTACATGCCAGTAACTTGAAGGGATGCGGGCTGAGTTCGGCCAGCAAGCAGGCACCGCTGATCACGGCCATCGGTCGATGAATGATCAGGATGTAAGGACTCAGCTTATCAGCATTCATAGGAGGATGAATTCTATGCAAAATACCGCATGGGCGAGAGTGGAAGAGAGCGATCTGGCAATCAAAATCGAAACCGAAAAACTTGCAGCTATCATTCCCAAGAAGAATCCTAAACACTGGATGACTGGAATCGAAAAGGGATCGTTTCTCGACAAAACCACCGGCTTCCGAGAAATCGGCGATGGCTTGATGGTCATTGACTGGCTCATGGAAGCGGGCAGCGACGAGAACTACGGCGATCAGGTGATTGCGCCGGACGGGGACGGGGTCGGCAGATACTCTTGGTACGAAAACGAGACTGCACCGGACCGGCAGTACTCCACGCGCATGTCTCACGGCAGCAGCCATCGCAAGCGCATGGTCGAGGGACCCCAACTATGCCACAGAATGAAACCCGTCCAACCGGACGTAATCCACGGGGCAGACTTTATCGCAGTCACAACCACATATCAGTACGAATACGCCGCCCCCGCTCGCAAAGCCGGATCGCGCTGGACCCAGCGGATCGTATTCCCCAGAGGTGAACGCTTCTTTGTTTTGATGGACAGCATCGACAGTGTCAACGATTCGCCGGAGATGTTCCTCCGCAGCGACATGCCCGGCTGTATCCGCCATGAAAAAGGGGATGCGTTCAGCGAGATTTATCTCAGCTATTTGAGTGGTCCCAACGGGGTGCACATCCCGTCCAGTGAATTCTTCACCCCATTTCCACCGGACCTGAAGTTCGGCTATCGCCGCGACTTGAACAGAACCCCGGCGCATTTTATTCGCGCATACCATTTGCGAGACAAGCAGACGGGTGAAGAAGGCCCTTGGCTGGCGGGGCTAACGCTTGAACCATCTGTAGTTTATGAAGCGTGGTGTAGCCAGCGGCCCGGAGACATCATCGTCATGATCGAAGAAATCCACGGCAAGCCCGTGAAAGCGGGTGACTCCTTCAGTGCGGCCCACATCGTGGGCTACTTCGACGCGATCGAGGAAATGCACGCGGTATCCGACCAGTATAAGGGGCACACCGCACTGACCGCTGACGCATCGGGTTGGCAGCTAGTGAGCTAGAGATCTCTGCTGCAACGTGCATTTCCTGAAACGGGAGGATCATCGCCGCCCGGACCGAGCCGAGCTCAATCCGACGCTATTTGATAGGGCAATGGTTTTGGATCGAGCCATTCTACAATTCGATCTTTTATCGCCCAAGCAAAGAAGAAATTCCCGCGCGGCGTGTGATGCCCGATATAATACGGTGCCAAAAACGTCTGTACATCCCCTCGATATGTCGCGTATTCTTCCCGAAAAGCATCGCGCAAGTCGATTATCGGGACGTCCTTTGTCGCCAACCAATCCAAAAACGTCTGGTCAAAAAGCGGCTCGCCCTTCAGGGCATTTGCTACATTGTGCGAACTAAATGACAGAATTACCAGCAGCTTTTTTCCATTGGCCTTTGTAAACGCCTCGGCCTTTTCAATCACAAATCGCGTTGCCAACAGAGCCGCTTCAGTATGCAGGCTGTAAACCTCGGCATCTGATCCCGCATTCTCGAGCTCTCCCCCCATACTCCGCGCCATTGCCGACGCATCTTCCACACTGCCTTTGCGCGCCATAACCGCGTGCAAAATCGGATCGTCGCCAAAAGTCTCCCACACCCAATCCGCATCGCATAACCGATAGAGTTCTTCGGAAGTCTTACACAAATTCTCGCGCTCTTCCACGGTTCCGCTTTCCAGATTCACGCACAAATGCGGCAGCGTAAACCGCCCCTGTCGTCCCATGCGAATGGACCGCCACGCATCCAAGTTGCGAAAGTGATCGTCGTCCCACACGTTCAAAATTACGTATTCGGCGGGATATTCCCTCTCCACAATTAACATTCGCCGATACGCCTGATACACACTGTGCCCGCCAATGCCGTAATTGCGAACGGGTTCCAGTAGATGCGCGGCCAAATACTCCTGCCATGTCTCCCCATTGCTGACCTGATCGCAATGCGTAAAGCTATTCCCATACGTATGGATGCGACACGGGCGATCCGCGTAATTGATCACCTGCCGCGCACCGTCTTTCTCGTACGCGTAAAACCCGCGCGAATCATCCACGCCACCACCGCGCAACCCATCGCAAACCACCCATCCGATCTCGGGATCAAACGCCGACTGTGCATTATTACACATAATCCTCGCCAACTCTGCCGGCACATCGGCCTTCGCAGGTGTCACAAAATGATCCACCATCTCGCGCGTTGGCATAATCGATTCCAAATATTCGCGTCCTGTCATCGCGGGATCCTTTCGCCTCTCTCGTCTCGCTTCCTGATCAACCGAGCCGGTGTGCCTCCAATCGAGTGGACTTTTAAGGTAAAGCGCTCGTCGTCGATCAATATGAGAACGGCATCCGCAGCGGCACCGTCCTTTCCGCCCTGTCGTACCACCCCTGCGGTGCATAGTCGCTCATGTGGAGGTAGCATTTGATGTTGACCTCCGCCGCCCCTTGCGAAAACGTCAACAACCGGCTCATCGAGATATTCTTGCTGCCGTGGTATTTCGAAATGGCCGCCACATTGACGAAGGTCACTCCCCACTTCCGCTCCACATGGGACCGCCCGCCGTGTGTATCATCCGGGTTCGTATGGGTATGCCCTCCCAGCCAGAGATCGACCGCGCCCGGATTCGCCGCCAAATAAGACTCGAATGCCCCCGCATCCGGTTCTCCCCCCACAAAATAGAGATACGATGCCCCGATGGGTGCCCCGTCTTCAAAGCGGCCATGGTAGCCTCCGTCAACTCCCTCCCAAGGGCCGGACGCCACGGTCGTGTCCTTCAACATGTGGTGGTGGGCCGTTACAATGATCTTGTCCTGGTTTTCTGCGACCTTCTCTTTCCACCACTCGAACGTCTCCCGCGTCACCGCGCCGGCGGGATATCCACCTCTCTCGCCCCGCCCAACCGGAGGGCCGCCGTCGTTGCGGTCACCCATCGCCATAAACAGGACATTCCCCACCTGAAACGAATACCGCTCCCAAGTGCCCTCGATCGGATAGGGCCGCCGGTCGGCGTGAACGCCGGAATACTCGGAATGCTCCCCGGTGGGATCCACCCATTTCCGGAACCACCATTGGCACGGCTCGTCAGGCCCGCTGGCGTCGTGGTTGCCCACAATATTGTAGAAATCTTCCCGGGGATGTATGGTCGATGCGCTGTACTGCCGCACCACCTCTTCCCCTTCCTCATCATCCGGCGGCGTCTGCGACCCGGACAGGTCCCCGATGTCCAGCATAATATCCCACTCGAACGGAGGGCCGCCATCGGCACCGCCCTGTTCGGCCTGCAGAATCGCATCCGCAAGACTGCGGCGATTGGCACGCGCCAGATCCGTGCCCACGTGCGCATCCCCGCCTACCCACAGCTTGAATGTCCTCATTTTTTGACACACCTCACTTTGCCGTATAAAACGATCATCAGGGAGTTTTATACGGCCCCTTGAATACATTGGCTGCTATGGCTAGAAAATGCCTCCGCCTAGCGCGAGGCGTATGATGCCGAAAAACAGGGCTACAATGCAGCATACTAAGCCCGCGATACCGCCGCTTTTGGAGCTGTCGCCCGCCGTGGCCAGCGCGATGCCGCTGACGATGATGCCGACACCGGCAAAAGGTATGTTGAGCCAGTTTAGCGAACCGAGACACGGGAAAAACCCCACGACCATTCCAACAATAGCCAGAATTCCCCAAAGCAAACTAAGCACCTGCATGATGGTATCTCCTTTTGTGCATTCGACGCAGCAAGAAAAAGGCGACCACTAGCTGATTGGCGAACAACGCTCCGTAAAAGGCGACTGCCCCTCGATTGTAGATCAGGGCCGTGGCAAAGTCGCCACGCGCAATAGCTGCGAATGCGCGCGTCATGCCGCACAAAGCGCACGTTTCCCCATTGCGATGCGGGACCTTAAAAGCCTCACTCGCGGCAAAAAGCGTTTTCTCTGGTACGAAATAGAGCGCGATCAATACGGAAAGCAGCATAGCTGAAGCCACTAACCACGCCGCCGTAAGGGTCGTCCTAGCATGGCGATCCATTGCGCCAGTTCCTTCACACCTGCGGCCGCAAGTTCAGCAGCACCAAAAGCCAAGTGCGGCTCCAATAAGCGCTGTTGATATAGGGGTTTTCTGCGCTGGGCCAGTTGGTCCAATAGGTCTCGTTGTGCGGGATGCGGTGCGGCCATTGGACGAGGGGGATGGAGGGCAACTCGGCCAGCCAAAGGTCCATAGCCTTGCGGTAGAGTTCGTCCATCTCCGGGGCATAAGTCGGGGTCTGGCCCATCTGATCGATCAGCGCGTCGTAGGCCGGGTTTTGCCAGCGCCAAGGCATGTCGGCTGGCTCGCCGGTGGGCTGGACAAAGCGGCTGTGGTACTGGCGCAGTACGAAATAGGGATCGCGCATAGAGCTAAAGTTGCCGATCAGGTACGCGCGGGCCGTGCCCTGGCGCAGGCGCGTGGTAAAATCCGAGGTCATGCGGAACGAAGCGTCGATGCCGGCCTTTTTGAGCTGGGCGATGAGCACCGGCGTCAAATCCTGAAAGTGGGAGAAGATGTCGATGACCATGCTCAGGCGCTGTCCGTCCTTTTCCCAGAAGACCCCGTTGTGTTCGTAGCCTTTGCGGGTGAGAATCTCCGCGCTCTTTTCCAAGTCGAAGACGCCAACTTGGTGCTCGGCGACCAAGTCCTCGGCGAGGGTAAAATACCGATGCATCTGCGGGAGATCGGGCAAGGGCAGCAGGGTCCACGCACCGGAGTTTTGCCAGCCTATGGCGACGAGCTGGTCGCGGTTGATGGCGTAGTTGACCGCGCGGCGCATCTCTGGGTCGGACCAAGGGGCCTCCAGCCCATTGAACCCCAGCGATATGGGCCACCAAGTGATGTAGCTATACGGCGGCTCGCGGCCCGTCCAAGTCGTGATGTTGCGATTGCGCTCCAAGAGGGAGACTATGTTGGCCGGGCGCAATTCCAAGCAGGTGTCGATGTTGTTGGCGATCAGGTTCTGGACGCGTTTGTGCTCTTCCATGTAGGTCAGGTAGATCAGCCGCTCGACCTGGGGCGGTTCCTGAAAACCGAGTTTCTCAGCCCACCAGCCTTCGCGCAGATCCCAAATCCGTTGGGCTGGTTCCGAGCGCACAATGCGATAGGGGCCAGTCAAAACCGGCCAGCCTTTTTGCAGGTCGAAATTAGAAAAAGTCAGTGGGTCCTTGTCCTCCCAGATGTGCTTGGGCACGATGGGGACGCCTTGGTCGCCGCTGTGGACGAAGTAGCTGAAGAGGAAGCGCGGGTTGGGTGCCTTGAGCGCGACGCGCGCCGTCAGACTATCGAGGACGACCGCCTCTTGGACCCAAGTCGCCATATCCGTCGAGTACACGAGCTGTGGGGCGTGCTCCACCAGCATGTTGATGGTGAAGACAAAGTCGTGCGCCGACCACGGATGCCCGTCGCTCCACTCGACGCCCGGACGGATTTTGACCACGAGTTCGGTGTAATTCTCGTTGAAATGATGGCTCTCGGCGGTCCAGGGTATTAGCTCAGAATTTTCCTCGTAGGCATTGAAAAAGTAGAGCGGCTCGTAGAGGAAATTGTATCCTATCCGCGAGATGCCACCTGGGATGAAGGGATTAAAGGAGTTGTAATCCTGGATCTGGCCAGAGCAGGTATTGGCCTCGGAGCAATCCATGATCAAGGTCCGGTTGCGCGGCACCTTTTTGAGAACATATCCGCCCTCGCCGCCACTACAGGCCATAAAGAGCAAGGTCGCTAAAAGCAGAATATAAATAGGCATTAACTACTCTTTTTTAGCCGCTTGCAGGGCGCAGGCGCGGCTTTGGGTTAAGGCGGCTACGGGGTCGGGGAGTTGGGGGCTAAGCTCAATGCTCGCCGGACCGGTGTATGGGCTTAGGGCGAGGGCGGCGAAAGTCGCGGCTAGCGCCTCCTCAGTCAGCACGCCTTCCAGCAAGGACCAGTGCAAATCGCCCTCTCCGTCGTTGTCATCTAGGTGAACGTACCCGAGCCGGTCTCCGGCGGTGGCTATGACCTCGGCCGGCTCTTCCTTGGACATCTGTAGGTGGCCGGTGTCGAGGAGCAAGTAGAGGTTGGGGTGGTTTAGACTGGACAAATATTCCAAGGTCCCGGCAGCCGTCGGCAGCGCCTTGCCCGGGAAGTGTTCAACCCCGACGCGGATTGAGCGCGCGGCCGCGAAGTCTGCCACTTGCCCGAGGGCCTCACTAAACTGAGGTAGCGCGGCTGGGTCGGACCCTGGAACTACATACGCGGTGTCGGCACCAAGGGCGGCAGCATGGTCTAGGGCCTCCCGGCAGTGGTCGAGGGCGGCTTGCCGAGCGACGGCTGTCGCGCCGTCGAGGGCCGCGCCGTCTTCCATGTTAAAACACAGCGCGAGGCAGGAGACCGACAGGCCGAGGTCGTCGATGCGCGCGCGCGACGCCGGACTAACAAAAGTCTTCGCCTGCACGTCAATGGAGCGGAAGCCGATAGCGGCCAGCGCAGTGAGGGCGTCTTCTTCCGAGTCAGTCAAGGCCCAAGCACAACAGGATAGCTCCACGATTCGTTCCTTTCAGCGGATAAAACGTCTCTACCAAGCGGGCAGCACGCCGTAGCAGACGCGGCGACTCTCTGCGACTTTGGCGAAACCAAGGCGAGCGAGCAAGCGGCCGGGCCGGCGATCCTTCATCACCACTCGGCGACGGGCCACGCGACGGGCCTCGCCTAGGTCCGCAGGAGACGGACTACCCACCCGGGCCAAACAACGGACCAGCTCTAGGCCCTGAGCGTCGGCAATAGTTTCGCTAAACATGGGATCGAAGTAAACGACATCCCAAGCGTTGTTGGCTTCGCGGCGCAGGTAGTCGGCATAGTCGGCGTTTAGGACTTCGACGCGGCGCATAGCGGGGGCCAAGTCGGGCGGATCATCGAGCGCATAGGAGGCCATGCCATGCTCGACCAGCAGGGCCAATAGCGGGGAGGCTTCGAGGGCGCGGACGCGACCTGTCGCGCCGACCTTGCAAGAGGCAACAATAGCGTCCGCACCCAGACCGCAGGTACAGTCGAGGACGTGGTCGCCTAATTTGAGTTGCAGGGCATCAACCAAAATGTCGTGTTTGCCTTGTGCCAAGGCGAGGGTCCGCAATTTGGCCATGTTGGGATGGTAGCGGAGGCACCGTCCAGCGATCCAGAGGTTGAGATTGCCGCGCTCGACGACGATCAGGCCCGTGAGTGCCTCGGCCGCGGCAATTTTAGAGAGCGAGCCGCGGGCGCGGGGTACATAGCGGTAGCCGGTTTCGTCGGCAAGGCAATGTGCATTCGCAAGCTCCCGAGGGCCGGGGCGCGAAATAGTGGTTATGGCGAAGGCGAGTTGTGGTTCCGTTTCTTGGTTAGCTTGCATACAACGCTTTATCCAGCTATGCAACGGCCTGCAATCGCGATAGCAGGTCTGAGCCGTTGGGTCTAGGTGTGGACGAAGCGCTCTAGTCGCCAGCGCTTGGCCCAGGTCTTTTCCAAGCGCACGCACAAGCAGACGTCGTTGCCCGTGTAGGTCTCTGCGAGGACCTGACCCTGCTGGTGCAAATAGGCCAAGAGCCGGCCTTCGGCTTGGGGGACCTGCAACTCCAAGGTGACGTCCCCAGCGACGCTGTACGCGCGGATTTTGTCGCGCAGCGCGTCGAGGTTGATGGCTTGGCTGGCCGAGACGGCGACGGCGTCTTCGCGGTCTGCGTACGCGGCCGCGATCCGCTCTTCTTCGCCGGGGGCTACTTGGTCGATTTTGTTGTACACCATCAGGGTGGGGCTGTCTGCAAGCCCGAGGTTGTGGAGGACTTGCTCGACCGTGGCGATTTGCGACTCGTAGTACGGAAAACTCAAGTCGATCACGTGGAGCAGCAAATCGGCCTCCACGGCCTCTTCGAGTGTGGCGCGGAAAGAGGCAAACAGGTGGTGGGGCAGGCGGTTGATGAAGCCGACCGTGTCGGTGAGCAGGATCTTGTGGTTGCGGTCGAGATCAACGGCGCGGGTGGTCGAGTCCAAGGTGGCAAAAAGCTGGTCCTCGACTAGGACATCCGCGCCGGAGAGCGCCCGCATCAGGGTCGATTTGCCGGCGTTGGTATAACCCACGAGGGCCACCTTAAAAACATCCGCGCGATTCTTGCGATTGGTCGCCATCTGCACGCCGATCTTGTCGAGCTTGGCCTCTAGGGAGTTGATCTGACGGCGAATCAGGCGGCGGTCGATTTCCAATTGGGTTTCGCCCGGGCCGCGGACGCCGGCTGCTCCCATGCCGCGGATGGCCCCGCCACCCGCTTGGCGCGAAAGGTGGGTCCAGTAGCGAGTCAGGCGCGGCAGAAGGTAGTTGAGCTGAGCCAGCTCGACTTGGAGCTGGGCCGTGTGGGTGCGAGCGTGGCGCGCGAAGATGTCTAAGATCACGGCGCTGCGGTCGATAATGCGGCGCTTGGTAATGCCCTCCAAGTTGCGCATCTGAGCCGGCGAGAGGTCGTTGTCAAAGACGATCACGTCGGCTTGGCACTGGGCCGCAAGCTGCTTGAGGGAGGCGGCCTTGCCCTTGCCGACGTAGTGGGCCGGGTCGATGCGATCGCGCCGTTGGATCTGGCGCGCGGCTTCGACGAGGCCGGCCGTGGCGACTAAGCGACCGAGTTCGTCGAGGGAGTGTTCGGCTTCCCAAGCTGGCATCGTGGGCAGGGCGACGCCGACGAGGATGGCGCGTTCTTGGTGCAACGTGTGATTTGCTTCCATTCGGCCTTCTTTGGACTTGGTGGTGCAGCGCATCAAACACAAATAGAGCGCGTCACTTTGTCAATACCCCAAGGACGAATCGCAGAGGCCAATTTTGCATCTCCACTGTGCGGGCGAGCTGTTTGCGGCAAAAGAGTTGTCGTTTGAACGGACATCGATAATTTCGCCGTCACTACGGGCAAACGGGGTAAAATCGCGTGTTTCTAACCCGTCGATTATCCTTGACTTTTTGAAAAATTAAACCTATAGCACTATCCTTGTCATGCAAACGTTTGCTCAACATATAAATACGGGTCATCCATGGGAAAACACAGCGGCGACAATGCTAACGAGGACCTGTTGCGGGACTTGCGGCTCGCGGTTTGGCGGCACAAAGAACCGGAGGGCGAATTCATGATTCTATCGCAGATCCGCCAGACTCTGGACCACGCCGGGATCGCTTACGACGGTTGCCGGTTGTACCGGGTGCAAGCCGACAAGGGCGAGTGCAAGATGCGCGTCCACCCCTTGACGTCCGGCGGGCATTGGTCTCCACTAATGGAAGGACAGCAGTGGGTGCTGGCGGCGTGGAAATCAGCCGCGACCTGCTATCGAGCGCCGAGCCGCTACGGGGAATGCGACTGGTTGGCCCATCAGATGCATTGCAATGTCAAAGCCATACTCGAAACGACCTTTGACCAAGGCGTCCTAGCCGTCTATCGCAAAGAGGCCATCGCCTGTAGCGACGCGGATGTCGGCTTGTTCAAAGGTTTGGGCGAAGTCCTTAGCGTGCTGTACTACCGCCAAGAAGACCTGTCGCAGTTGCATGCCAAAGAAGCGCAGCTACGCCAAGCGCAAAAATTGCGGGTGATGGGGCAATTGACAGCCGAGTTCGCGGGCGAAATCAACCAATACTTAGAGGCGATCATCGGCGAGACCAGCCTGCTGCGCAAAGGCGACTTAGCACCGGCAGTCAGCGACGGCGTACAAGCCGTGTACGAGGCCGGCCTGCTGGCGCGCAGTACCAGCGAGCGGCTGTTGGCGTGTGCGCGCCAGCAGAAGACGCAAAAGGAATGGATCAACTTCACCCAGCTCGTGCAGGAGACAGTCCGGCTGATGCGTCGGACGATTCTGCAAGACCAGATCGAAATCGCCGAGGACCTAGCCCCAAACCTGCCCTATATCAAGGCTCATGCCGGCCAGCTCCAACAGGTCGTCCTCAACCTCATCCAAAATAGCCGCGACGCCATAAAGCAAGTGCAAGACGCGGGGCGAATCGCGCTGCGGCTATCGACCCGCCAAGGCTGGATCGTGCTGGAGATCGAAGACAACGGGCCGGGCATTCCCGAGGAAATTCGGGCCGACATTTTTGCGCCGTTCTTCACCACCAAGGCGTCGAGCCAGCACAGCGGATTGGGATTGAGCGTATGCGCGGGCATTGCTCGCGAACACCGCGGCCGCCTCTTCGTCGCAGACTGCGCTCAAGGGGCCTGTGTGGTCTTAGAACTACCTATTAATCCGCACGCTGCGTTAGTGGATAACTGACCTTGTTGCAACAGACGCGCTCCCATATGTTCAAGCCCGCAGCGCACAACGCGGGAGATCAAGCGCATGGTCATCGTACTAATGGGCGTAACGGGTAGTGGTAAGACGACGGTGGGCGAACAGCTCGCCCAACAGCTCGGATGGGCTTATTACGACGCAGACGACTTCCACCCAGAAGCCAACGTGCGCAAAATGGCCAGCGGCACGCCGCTTACCGACGAGGACCGCTGGCCTTGGCTGGAGATCCTCTCTGCGGCCATCGGCCAGTGGCTCCGCGCTGAGCAAGGCGCGATACTCGGCTGCTCCGCGCTCAAACAAAGCTACCGCGACATCTTGGTCCGCGGGCGGCCCGGCGTGCAGATCGTCCATCTCAAAGGGTCGAAGACACTCATCGCCCAGCGGCTCGAGACGCGGCAGCACCGCTACATGCCGGCCAGCCTGCTCGACAGCCAGTTTGCAACCCTCGAAGAGCCGCGCGACGCGCTGAGCGTGGATATCGGTCCTTCGCCCGCCGCCATTGCCGCGACCATCCGCACGGCCTTGCAACTCTGATTGCGCTAGTTTTCCAAAGAAGGGTAGTGTATCGTCCTGTTACTTCGGTCTATTCGCCCCGCAGGATTCCCGCACGACCAGAGGCGTTTCCAAGGTTATTTGCCGAGGCGTCTTCTGCCCCTTAAGCTGTTCCAGCATCAACTCCATCGCCGCCTCGGCAATCCCCTCGTAGGGAACTGACAGGGTCGTCAGTGCCGGCGCCATATAAGCCCCCACTTCGATATTGCCGTACCCCACCACGGCCACATCATCGGGAACGCGCATCTCTGACTCCCGCAGCCCGTGACAAACGCCTATCGCCGTATAATCGCTCCGGCACACAAGGGCCGTAAACCGGTCGCCAAGCTTTTTGCCCACTTGATACGCCGGTTCTAAGAAAGCGGTTTTACCACGTATGCATTGCGGGGTCAGGCCGTGCTTTTGCATCGCCAGCAAATACCCCTTGCTCTTGTCTGAACCCAAGTTGTTCGTATTCCAGGGCGTTCCGATAAACCCGATCCGCTCATGCCCCAACCGGATCAAATGCTCTGTAGCCTCGCAAAAACTCATTGTTATATCAGTCAGCACGACCCCACTCAGATTTGGAACCGAGGTGTGAAGAGTTACCATCGGCGCTAGTTCCTCCGCAGCATGCAAGATTTTGATCGCTAGCTCCTCTCCTACGACGCCTCGCGTATCAATAAAGAGTCCGTCTACGCCCCGGGAAAGCAACTTCTTGATATCCTTTATCTGGGCGTCCTTTGTCCGAGGAAACCCTTCGGGCATGCCCATCACAATCTCATAATCATGCCGTTTAGCCGTCTCCATAATACGAAGGGCCTGATTTCCGAACGTCTCATAAGAAATATGGAAGGCTAGCAGACCTAGGGTATTTGTCTTCCCCGTCACAAACCCTAGCGCCAGCAAATTGGGAGTGTAGTCCAACTCGTCAACTTTTTGCAGCACCCGTTTTCGGGTCTTCTCCGTCACCAAGGCCGACACCTTCTTATCCTTGGATAGGGCCCGAGAGATGGTTGCAATCGAAAGCCCCAACTCCCGTGCAACATCTTTGATGGTAGCTCGCTTTTTTTTCATTGATGTACGTTCGGGTCAAGGGATTTCTAATCGGCGTGGAGTATCTGTAAAAAGGTTCAGTGCAAGGGTTTTGGCAATACTGTGGGCAGCGTCACCCCAAGTACACAAACAAGTACACCGCCAAAAAAATCGTCACCAACAACACGCTGCTACTGATAGGCCACGCCCGCGCAAAAACGCCGGTCGGGCCGTGGTACTGGCGCACCTGATCTATTAGAGCGAAGACCTGTCGCTTACTCCAAGCGATCAGTCCATCCCACAGCGGCGCACCCACTCGTAAGCACAATCGCGCTGCACCCGGCAGCAGCTTTCGGTAGGTCCAGTCCACGTCGATATTGGCCGAGCGCAGCTCTGGCGGGTAGATGCCCGTCAGCTTGAGCGCGACAAAAGCCAGTGCCGAAAAGAACAAAAGCTGAAGTTGTAAGACGATGTGGGTCGCATCGTACGGCTCGTAGGCAACTGGGTAGGGCAGGAGCCGGTACAGATAGTGTGGGAACGAGCCGATGCCAATGCACAGCGCCGCCCCAATCCCCATCGCCAAGAGCATGTTGCGCGGTGCTTCGCGGCAGCGGATTCCCGCGTCGTGAGCGAAGAAGGCAAAGAAGGGAATTTTGATGCCAGCGTGATGGAAGACGCCAGCCGAAGCAAACAGCAACAGCAGCCACACCACGAGGTGGCCCTCGTTGGCCGCGGCCTGCATGACCATGGACTTGCTGACAAAGCCACTAAAGAGCGGAAAGGCCGAAATCGATGCGGCTCCGACCATGCAAAAGCCGCAAGTCCAAGGCATGGATTTGTACAGCCCCCCGAGATCTGAGCCGTTGATCCTGCCGGTGCGGTAGAGCACGGCACCCATTGACATAAAGAGCAGGCCCTTGAAGAGCACGTCGTTGAAGGCGTGGGCAACTGCGCCGTTGACGCCCATACCCGGCCCCAAGCCGACGCCAACGACCATAAAACCGATCTGGTTGATCATGCTGTAGCCCAACACGCGGCGCAGGTCGTTTTCAATAACCGCATAGAAGATGGGGAACATCGCCATGGCCGCGCCGATGTAGAGCAGGCATTCGGTGCCGGCAAAACTGCGCGCCAGCACATAGACCGCAGTCTTGGTGGTAAATGAGCTTAAAAACACTGCACCGGTGGGCGTGGACTCTGGGTAGGCATCCACCAGCCACGAGTGCAGGAATGGGAAGGCGCATTTAATGCCAACGCCGAGGAAGATCAGCCGCGTGGCCCAGCTATCGATGCCCAGATGCCCCAGCGCCAGCGAGCCGGTCTGCTGGTAGTGCCACGCCGTGCCGACCAAGAGCAACAGGCCAGAGCTGATGTGGATCAACAGATAGCGCGTACCCGCGGCAATGGCCCTTGCGCTTTGGGTGGCCCAAATCTGAAAAACCGAAGAAATCGCCAGCAACTCCCAAAAGATGAAGAGCACAAGGAGATCGCCGGCAAAGACCGCACCCACGGCCGCACCTGCGTACAGGAAGCCGGTCGCCTGTTGCAGACGGTCGCGCAGGTGCAGCGAAAAGAGCGCGGCGAGGAATGCGGCCAAGTGAAAGAGATAGCCAAAGAGCAGGCTGAGCTGGTCAACGCGCACCCAGTGCAGCTCGTACCCGGCTAGGGAACTGACTTGGCCGTCGCCTATCTGGTAGCCGAGGAGATTGTAGAATCCGGCCAGCGGCAAAAGGAGCAACGCCACCCGCCGCGCGGTCAGCGGCAAGACGGGCAACAGCAGCCCGCCTAACAGCAGGAAGGCCGCCGGGTGCAGGCTAATCATAGTAATCCTCGCGGCGCATCAGCACCTTGCGCATTTGCGTGGCCGTCAAAACCAACAGCACGCAAGCGACAAACCCGTATATCGCGTAAAAGCCGAACCATCCTTCAACCGGGAAGACACCTTCGGCAAAGTTCAAGTGCCGATGGAAGAGCAGGTCCGCACCCAAGAGCAAGACGCAGAGAGCGAAGAAGACCCGTATCAAGCGGTGGACGTTCCGCGGCTGGTCAAATAGATGTTTTTTTTCTGAGTTCATAACCTTATCCTCCGATCTGGCGGCAGAGGTCGAGGAGCGGGTCGGGATAAAGGAAGAGCACCAGTCCGCCCAGCGCCGTGCAAATCAGCGGCAGGACGCAGGCCAGCGGGGCTTCCTGTAGGCCGCTTTCTTCATCGGGCGCAGCGTAGAAGAAGGCGTTGACCGCCACCGGCAATAAATAGGCAATGTTGAGCAGCGAGCTTATCAAGAGCACGCCAATGGCCACGTACTGCTCGGCGTCCAACCCAGCGAGTATGAGATACCATTTGCTCCAAGCTCCTCCCAGCGGCGGCAAGCCGATGATGCTCAGCGAGCCGACGAGAAAGGCCCCCATCGTCCACGGCATTTGCCGACCAATTCCTTTCATCTCGCTGATTTCGGTCTTGTGCAGGGCAACCGCGATGGCTCCCGCGCAGAAGAAGAGGGTGATCTTGCCGAAGGCGTGCATAGCGATGTGCAGACTGCCGCCGAGCACGCCCCAATTATTGGCCAAGGCTGCGCCGAGCACGATGTAGGAGAGCTGGCTGACCGTGGAATACGCCAAGCGGGCCTTGAGATTGTCCTTGGTCATGGCCACCAGCGAGCCAATGAGAATCGTGGCGCAGGCCGCGTAGGCCAAATAAGTGCCCAATCCCGTGTCGGCGAGCAGGTCGATGCCGAAGATATAGACGACCACTTTGAGGATGGTAAAGACGCCCGCCTTGACCACGGCGACTGCGTGTAACAGGGCGCTGACCGGTGCCGGAGCCACCATAGCGGCGGGGAGCCAGCGGTGGAAGGGCATCAGCGCGGCTTTACCCGTGCCGAAGGCGTAAAGAAAAAGCAGGACGCCGATGGTCCATGTCGGAGCCTTGCCAGCGAGAATGCCACCGGAAACAAAGTCAAGAGTCCCAGCGATGTAGTAGGTGGCAACCACGCCTGTGAGCAGGAAACCGATCGAGGTCGCCAGCAGGATGCCCATATAGACGCGGCCCCCCGCTTTAGCCTCCGCACTGCGGTGGTGCGTAACCAGCGGATAGGTCGAAAGCGTCAGTGCCTCATAGCAGAAAAACAGCGTCAACATGTTACCGGCAAATGCCGCGCCCAAGGCTCCAGAGATCGCCAAGGCGAAGAAGGCGAAGAAGCGGGTTTGGTTTTCCTCGTGATGGCCCCGCATGTAGCCGATGGAGTACACCGAGGTCGCCATCCACAACCCAGCAGCGATCAGCGCAAAGAGAGCGCCGAGCGGTTCGACTTCAAAGGCTAGGGACAGACCCGGGAAAACTTCCACCAGATGCACCGACGGCCGAGCACCTGCGGCGACTTTGGGTACCAAGGTGCAAACCGCAGCAAACGTACCTAAAGCGGCGAGTAAGGTCGCAGTCTCGCGCAAATTGGGACGGCGGCCCAAAAGGGCGATCAATGGCGCGACACCCAAAGGCAGGAGCACAGCCGCGACAATGGCAGTCGAAGCACTCACGGCGCAACTCCCAAGAGCCAGTGCGCCGCCTTGCGGGCGACCCCAGCCGTCAGCGAGGTCTGCACCCCAAAGCCAACGGTAAGCGCAATGAGCAGCCATACGGGAATCTGCATCAAGAAGGGGGCTTCGGCGACAGGCTCGGCATCTTCGGGAACCGGGCGGAAATAGGCGATTTCGACAAAGCGCCAGATATAGACCAGCGCCAGCAGCGAGCTGACCACCACCAGCGCGGCCACTGGCCACCACCCGCGCTCCAGCGCACCTAAGATCAAGTACCACTTGCTGATAAAGCCCACGGTAAACGGCACGCCGACTAGCCCCAAGCCGGCGAGAACAAAGGCGCACGAAGTCAGCGGCAGGCGCTTGCCCAACCCACTGAGGTCGGCCAATTGCAGGGAATTGATGCGGAGGAAGATGCAGCCAGCGACTAGGAAGAGCGCCGCCTTCATCAGCGCGTGATTGAAAAGATGGACGATCCCGGCCGTTAGCCCAGTGGCCGAGCCCAAGCTAACGCCGAGCATTACATAGCCGATCTGCGCCACGCTCGAATAGGCCAAAAGCCGCTTGAGATCGGCCTGGTAGATGGCCACGGCCGAGGCGATGAAAATGCCCAAGAGCACCAGCGGCAAAAGCAGAACATCGAGGTGCATGGTGCCAAAGGCGAAGTCCGCGCCAAAGATCGTGAAGACGAAGCGCAGGAAGGCGTACGCGGCGACCTTAGTCGCAGTCGCCGCGATAAAGGCGGTAACGGCCGAAGGCGCATAGGTGTAGGCGTTGGGCAACCAGATATGCAGCGGGAAAAGCGCCATCTTGAGGGTGAAGCCAACGCTTATAAAGGCAAAGGCCACGTGGATGGTGCGGGTTTGGGAGACGGCTTCGATCCGCTCGGCGAGATCAGCCATGTTGAGCGTGCCGGTCATCGCGTACATCAGGCCGATGCCGATCAGAATAAAGGTCGCGCCAATCGTGCCCAAGATCAGGTAGTTATACGTCGCCATAAGGGCGCGGCGATCCCGGCCGAGACTAATCAGCCCATACGCCGAAAGCGACGAGATTTCCATAAACACGAAGACGTTAAAGGCGTCGCCGGTAATGGCAATGCCCAGCAAGCCAGCGAGACAAAGCAGAAAGATCGCGCAGAAATACGGGCGGCGCTCTGCCTCGACTTCGCGCGCCGCACTCGCCGGTGCGTAGCTCAGGACCACGGCACCGATTAGCGCCACCAGTAGAATCAAATACGCATTGAGAGCGTCTACTCGGAACTCGATGCCCCAAGGTGGACTCCAGCCGCCCAACGCGTAGGAGATGGGACCGTAGGAGAGGACTTGCTGCAACAGCAGCGCGGCCAGCGCCAGCGTGCCCCAGCCGACGGCCACGACGAACGGCCATAGCAAGTACCGCGGACGCAGCAATAGGCAAAGCGGTGCAGCGACCAGCGGCAAGACGATCTGCAGGGCGGGTAGATGGGCGGCGATCACGGCCCCTCTTCCCGGCGTTGGATTTCGTCTTCTTCGATAGTCCCGTAGGCCGCGCGGATGCGCACCACCAACGCCAATCCTACAGCGGTAGTGGCGATACCCACGACAATGGCGGTGAGAATGAGGACGTGGGGCAGTGGGTTGGAGTACGTGGTCACGCCTTCGGCGAGGATGGGCGCGGTCCCGCCCTCGACTTTGCCCATGCTAATGTAGAGCAAAAAAACCGAGGTCTGGAAGATGTTGAGGCCGACCAGCTTTCGGATCAGATTGCCGCGGGCAATGACGTTGTAGAAACCGGCCATCATCAGGAAAATGACGATCCAGTAGTTGTACAGACCAAAGAACGAACTCATGGCCGCTCCCGACCGGCGAAGTGGCAGAAGACGCTGATTACGACCGCGGCCACGGTAATGCCAACCCCTAGCTCAATCAGCAAAATGCCATAGTGCTCGCCGTGGGTGGGATCGCTGGCCAGTACCTTGTATTCGAGGAAATTGCCCCCGGCCAACAGGCAGGCCAAGCCCGTGCCGATGTAGAGCAGGAGCCCCAAGGCAAAAAAGACTTGGACGCGGCCAGCAGGGGCCACTCGGCGCGCCTCCTTGACCCCGTAGATCAGTGCGTACAGAATAAAGGCCGCGGCAAAGATCACGCCCGCCTGAAAACCGCCACCGGGACCAAAGTCACCGTGGAACTGCACGTAGAGCGCAAAGATCAGAATCAGCGGGATGAAGAGCTTGGAGAGGACGCGGAGGATCATCGCGTGCTGCATGGACGCGCCATCGTCCGCTTTCTGCGCGGAACGGTTGCCGTGCAAGAGCAAGAGCACAGCCAACCCAGCAGTGAAGATCACCGTCACCTCGCCCAAGGTGTCGTAGCCCCGGTAGCTAGCCAACACGGAGGTGACCATGTTGGGAATGCCAATTTCTTCTGGGGACTCGGTGATATAGCGAGGAGCCACGTGCTGGTGGACCGGAGCGTTGGGGTCGCCCAAATGCGGCATATCAAGCGTGCCGTAGATGAGCGCACCGCCGGTTAGGAGGCAGACGCAGAGGCCGCTCCAAGAGTGCTGGTGTCGGGTCTTTTCTCTAGGCCCGGTCAAGGTGAGCGCGGCCAGAAAGAGAACCGTCGCCAAGCCAGCACCCACCGCCGCCTCGGTAAAAGCCACATCCACTGCGTCGAGCGAGGTAAAGATACACGCCGAGAGCAAACTGAAGATGCCAGTGAGCACCACTGCGGCAAAAAGATCCCGCACTTGGATGATGGCCACGGCGATAATGGCGAGGAACGTCATCAACACGACGTCGATGTCAATTAGCGCAGTCACTGTTCTTCCCCAGTGCCTTGGGCGCAAGCCCACTGTGCCGCGCCGCACGAGCAATGGCGTGAGTAGCAACCGGGCTGGCCAGCAGCAAGAACAGCCCGATCATCACCAGCTTGACGGTCGCCAGCGACAGACCGCTCTGGAACATAAGCCCTAAGAGGACCAAACCAGCCCCCAACGTATCAGTAACACCGCCGCCGTGCATGCGGCTGTAGAAGTCGGGCAAGCGCAGAAGCCCCACGCCGCCGACGAAGCAAAAGCCAGCCCCCAACAGCAGACAGACCCAGCTAACGTAGTAGAGCAGTGCTTCCATCAGGCTTGGGCCTCCTCCTCGCCAACGGTCGAGACGTACTTGAGGATGGCGATAGTGCCGATGAAGTTGATTAGCGCATAGACCAGCCCCAAGTCGAGAAAATCGGGCCGGCCGGTCAAAAAGCCAATCACCGACAACAGCAACACGGTCTTGGTCCCGAACATATTGACGGCGAGCACGCGGTCGTACACGGTGGGGCCTTTCAGGGCGCGTACTAAAGCCAGCAGCATAGTGGCTAACACCCCTACCATTGCAGCGACGAACACTAGCGCTCCCCCTCTATGTCGGTTACGCGGCGGTCCATGTCCCCAGAGCGCACGTCCTCGGCGGCTTCGCGGGTCAAGGCGTGGACATCGATGGTGCCCTCGTCGGTCTCAACGGAGACCGTGCCCGGCGTCAGGGTGATGGAGTTGGCGTAAATGACTTGTCCCAAGTGGGTCTTTTGGCTTGCCTCGACTCGGATTACGCGGGGTGCTATCGGCAGCCGAGGATGCAAGATCCGCCGCACGACATCGATATTGGATTTGATTACTGCCCAGAGGAACCAAGGCGCATAGCGCAGCAGGCCGGGGATCAGGTGGATGGGATGCCCTTCGGGATCGACGATCTTCATGCGGCGGCAGACGGCGACGACCACGAGGCACGAGAGTACGCCGAAGCCCAAGAGCAGACCTTTATAAATGCCCGACAAAAGCAGCCAACTCAAAAACATCAGGACGAAAAGACTAAGCGTTCTGCGCGGCGTGTTTGGCAAAATAGTCCCTCAATTCTCCTTGAAATATGCGGACATAATTTCTGCAATTGCGGGCAGGGAGGCAAGCAGCCTTGGCGGCGACCAGCAGCCGGTTTCAGAGGCATCTATCGCTTCGCTTCGCTCAGCGATCGACGACCCAATACGTCGTCCCGATCTCTTTTGCACCTGTGTACGGCTGGCCGTCGTGGGTGCCAAAAAGCTGCCAGCGGCTAAATCCTGCCAAGCGCAGCAATAGCTGAAATTCTTCTTTGTAGATCCACCGCGCCGTCATGGACTCTACCGCTGTTTCTCCGTCGTAAGCAAAAAACCACTGGTAGTGCTCAGTCTGCTCACCCAAATCGACGATCTTTTTGAATCGGACGCTGATTTGGCGGCCTGTTTCGGGGTGAGTGAATTCGCCGAATTCCTCCAGCGACGGGGACGGACTGACGTGAGCCAGCAGATCGTCGGCAAGCGACGGGATGTAGAAGTTCATTAGTAGCCGCCCGCTAGGCCCCAGATGGGCGCGGATGCGTTCGAGACAGGCGATTTGGGCTGCTTGGCTGGGCAAGAGCATGAACGAGCTGGCCGGAATTAGGATGGCCGCAAAGGACTGGTCGCAGCAGAAGTCAACCATGTCCTGACAGCAGACGCGGCAGTCGATATCGTCCAGCCCCAGGGCCGCTGCCTTGCGCCGCAAAACGGCCAGCATCCCTGCGGCGCAATCGAAACCCCTGATGTCAACGCCCTCGCGCAAAAGGCGGAGCAGAATCGAACCAGTGCCGCAAGCCACTTCGAGGACCGGACCCGTCTCTCCGGCGAGTTGCTTGCTATAGAATTGGAACTCGCGCTCGTGCGTCTGCTGCCTGTCGCCCCGCTCGTTCCACTGGTCGTATATCAGCGGCCACCAGGGATTGTCGTAATTCGCGTCAGTCACAAGTGAAGGCCCTCCATTTGGGTGCGGCCCGGTCGGCTGCTTGCCCCATCGTCTGGCAAGAGGCAATTTCTTGCTTTGCGTACCAACCGCCAGCGCACATTCAATAATAGGGATGATAGGCAGTAATACCAGCAAAAGGAAACATATCATGGACGCTCAACAGCAGTACCTCTTCGACTTGCAGGGCTACATCGTACTAAAGGACGTCGTCCCCCCAGCAGTGGTCGCCGCGTGCAATCAGGTTCTGGACCGCTTCGAGACCATGGACGAGGCCGATTACCCACCGCCGCTGTGTTTGGGCGACCAGCGCACGCAGCAGAACCTCTATATTTCAAACATTCTCGAAGGAGACGAAGTCTTCCGCGCGTTGATCGATATTCCCGCGGTCCTAGATGTCGTCGCCACAGTCACCGGGGGGCCGTACCGACTCAATCACACCTATACCATCTATCGCTGGGGCGGCGGCTACACTGGCCTGCACATGCACGGCACGCCCATCATTCCCAAGTGTCAGTATCACTGCCGCAACGGGCAGATGGTCTCGACCCTGACCAAGGCGGTCTTTCCCCTGCTCGACTGCGCCGAGGAAGATGGCTGTTTCGCAGTGGTCCCCGGTGCGCACAAAAGCAACTTCCCTAGACCTTGGGGCCCCCACCCAGACGAAAATCCGGCGCTACAAGCAGTGCCGGCAGCCGCTGGGGACGCCATCATCTTTACCGAGGCATTGACTCACGGCTCGCTGGTCAATACTTCCGGTCGCCCTCGCCGGACCCTATATTATTGCTACAGCACAGGATACATGCCCGACTGGGGCGGACAGCACCTGCGCTTCAGCAACGAAATCTACGAGGCATTGCCCGAGCAACAACGCGAAATACTCAGGCTAAAATGACGGAGAAATGTCCATGCTGACTCAAGAACAAATCGCCAGCTACCACGAAAAGGGCTACCTCGGCGTCGAGGGAGTATTGACCCCCGGAGAAGTAGAGGCGCTGCGGCAGGTCACCGACGAGTTCGTCGATCAGTCGCGGGCCGCGACCGAAAGCGATTCCATATTCGACTTAGAGCCGGGACACGCGCCCGACAACCCCAAGCTACGGCGGCTCAAAAGCCCGGTCGCCCAGCACGAAATCTACCGCAGCACCCTGCACCACGAGCGGATTCTGGACATCGTCGGCCAGTTAATCGGCCCGCGCATCCGCACCAACGGCGACAAGCTCAACATGAAATCCGGCGAGTTTGGCAGCCCAGTGGAGTGGCATCAGGACTGGGCTTTTTACCCGCATACCAACGACGACCTGCTCGCCGTGGGCGTGTGCATCGACGACATGAGCGAGACCAACGGCTGCTTGCTGGTCATCCCCGGGTCGCACAAGGGGCCGATCTACAACCACCACCTCGACGGCCATTTCGCCGGTGCCGTAACCACAGCGGATTTCGACGACTCCGCGGCCGAAAAGATCGAGCTAGCAGCCGGCGGCATCTCCCTCCACCACGTCCGCGCCCTGCACGGTTCCCTGCCCAACACCTCACCCCATCCGCGCCGGCTCCTGCTCTTGCAGTATTGCGCTGGCGACTCGTGGCCCTTGGTGCCAGCGCCCGACTGGGAGGGCTATTGCCGGACCTTTGTGCGCGGCGAGCCGAGCCGGCACATCCGCGTCGCCGACGTGCCCGTGAGCATGCCGATGCCCGGAGCCAAGGTCGGCGGTTCCATCTACGCTACCCAGACCGTATTGCGCCACTCGACCTTCGGATCGGCGAAAGCCGCGCAGCCCACCTAGCGCTGCGCACGGCGCGCTGCGCCCATGAATCTGCAACACCTGCGCTACTTCCTCGCCGTGGCGCGCACGGGCGGCTTTACTCAAGCGGCGCGCCAGATGAACGTAACCCAGCCGACGGTTTCCAGCGCGGTCTTGGAACTGGAGAAGAGCATGGGGGTCCAGCTCTTCAACCGCGACAAGCGGCACGTGGCTCTGACGACCGAGGGCCGCCTGCTGCTGAGCTATGCCGTCCAAGTCGAGGACTTGCTAGAGGAGGCCAGCGAGCGGCTTCAGCGGAGCGACTTGGAACCGGGGGGCGGCTTTCAGTTCGGGGCGGTAGATGCGGCGGTCATCTATCTCCTGCCGGAAATTCTCAAAGAGTACATGGGCCGCTATCCGGGCGTTGCGCTCAAGACCCAAGTTGCGCCCTCGCGTTACCTCATCGACGATTTGCTGATGCAGCGCTCTGAATTCGCGCTGGTCCACCTGCCCTATACCCATCCCAAAATCGACGCCGTGCCGATTTACCGCGACGACATGCCCTTGGTCGTCGGTCCAGCACATCGCTTTGCCCGGTGCGAGTCTGTCGCCCTCGCCGAAGTAGTGGAAGAGCCGCTGATCCTTTTTCACGCCGACTCGATTTCGCGCAAGGTGATTGACGAGAAGCTCGCCGAAGCTGGCCTAACGCCGGGCGCGGTGATGGAGCTGCGCAGCCCAGAGGCCATGCGCAAGTTGGTCGAGACCGGGGTGGGCATCTCGTTTTTACCGCGGCTGACCATCCGCGAGTCGCTGGCGAGCGGCGCACTCAAAACAGTAGAAGTGCGCGGCGTGGCCTTTGAGCGCGAAATCGGCGTGGCTTGGCGACGTGGCCGCTACTTTGGCCAAGCCGTGCGACTCCTGCTCGAAGCCGTGTTTGCCGCCTACGGTGGGCGAGACGAGTGGCTGCAAAAGATCGCTCTGAAAAGCTAAGGCTTCTGCGATATTGCCACGATTCGCGCCAGCGGCGTTCTTATTTTTAATCCTTTTTTGACCCAAAACTGAGAGCGAGCATTATGATCGACCCAAAGGCCGTGCGCACCGATCCCGACGCCATGCGCGAGGCAATACGGGTGCGCAAGGTTGACCCGGCCAAAGCCAATGTGGATCGCTGGTTGGCCCTCGACGCAGCGCGGCAAAAGCTGCAACGGGACATCGACGCGCTCAATCGAGCGAAAAAGCAACTAGCGCAGCTCGGCCGCACCGACCCGGATGCAGCGCGGGAAAAGGGGCGGAAGTTGCGCGAGGATGGGCGAGAGCTGGAGCACAAGTTGGTAGAGGTCGTCAAGAAGTGGCAGGGAATCATGGACTGGTTTCCCAACTGGCCGCATCCCGACATGCCCGCTGGTGCTGGCGAGGAAGACAATGTCGAGGAGAAAGCTTGGATTCCGGAGCAGGGCTACCTAGCCGCCGACAAGCTCGGACGCGGGAACACCAGCGCCCAGTACATGCCCACGCGGCCTCTGCACGCCCCAGACGATGCCTTTGAGCCCCTCCATCACGCAGACCTCGGCGTCAAATTAGGCGGCATCAACACCTTGCAGGGCGGCCAAGTTTCCGGCTCGCGCTTTGCCTACTTGCGCGGCGATGTCGCGCGGATGCAATACGCCCTGAGCCAATTGCTCATCGACGAGCTTTTAGCGCGGGGGTACGAGATGTTCGTGCCCCCGCTCCTCGTGCGGGAGCGCTCCCTGTACGGCACCTCGCACTTTCCCGAGGGCCGCGACCAAGTCTATGCCATCAAGACCGATAACGTAGAAGAAGGAGCCGAGCTCTTCCTAGTCGGGTCGTCCGAGCCGGCCAATTTCAGCTACTTCATGGACCAGACCTTGGACTCGTCCGAGTTGCCGGTCAAGCTCTTCGCCTATACAGCCTGCTTTCGCTCGGAAGCCGGGTCTTGGGGCCAAGACGTCAAGGGCATCAAGCGCATGCACCAATTCGACAAAATCGAAATGAACGCCGTGTGCCTGCCCGATCAGTCCGAAGCCCTGTACGAGGAATTCGGCCAAATCAACGAATGGCTCCTGCAAGAGTTGGCTCTGCCCTACCGGGTCGTCGATAAGTGCCACGGCGACGCCGGCTATCTGGCCAGCCATCGGCAGCGGGACGTGGAAGTGTGGATGTCCGGGACGGGCGAGTTCATGGAAGTAATGACCGACACCAACGCCACGGACTATCAGGCTCGGCGCTTAAACATCCGCTACAAGGGCGCGGCTGGGCGAGGGTTTTGCCACCTAGTCAACGACACGGGTTGTGCGATGGGTCGGCTGCTGATCGCCATTTTGGACAACTACCAACAACCCGACGGCGCAGTACAGGTCCCCGAAGCCCTGCAACGGGTCGTGCAGAAAAGCGTCCTGCAACCGAAAGGCGCGTGATGGGCAAGCGACTCGATGGCCGGGCGATTGCGGCTCAAGTGCAAGAAGAGCTGCTGGTGGACATCGCGCGCCTGAAGCAGGAGCACGACTTGGTGCCGGGCTTGGCGGTCGTGCTAGTGGGAGACGACCCGGCCTCGCAGTCTTATGTGCGCGGCAAGGGCCGAGCTTGCGAAGCCCTCGGCATTCACTCAGTGCAAGTAGATCTACCGGCCAACGCCACAACCGAGGATGTGCTAGCCACCGTCGAGCAACTCAACAACGACGACGCGATCCACGGCATCTTGATACAGCTCCCGCTGCCGGGCCAAGACGAACAACAAGTCCTCAACGCCATTGACCCGAATAAGGATGTCGATGGCTTGCACCCGGTCAATTTGGGCCGCCTCGTGCGGCAGGAGGAGTGCTTTTGGCCCTGTACGCCGCACGGGGTCTTGCAGATTCTCAGCCGCAGCGGGATCGAAGTAGAAGGCCAGCACGTGGTCGTAGTCGGCCGCAGCGCGCTCGTGGGGCGGCCCGTAGCCATCCTGCTGGGGCACAAGGCGGCCGGAGCCAATGCCACGGTAACGCTGTGCCACACCGGCACCCGCGACCTCGGGCAGTTCACGCGCCAAGCGGACATCCTAGTGGTCGCGGCTGGATTTCCCCGTGGGATCACGGCGGATATGGTCAAAGAGGGAGCGGTGGTAATCGACGTGGGCATCAACCAAGTTGACGACTCCTCGCGCGAACGCGGCTGGCGGCTCGTCGGCGACGTGGACTACCAACAGGTGCGCCCAAAGGCCCGCGCGATCACGCCGGTACCCAACGGAGTCGGGCCGATGACGATCGCACTGTTGCTCTACAACACCGTGTGGGCGGCCAAGCGGCAGGTAGGGCTAGCGTAGTTTGCAAAGGATTAGGAGGTATGGCGACAAAACAGGCCATTAGCATTCCGCGCAACGAAGAATTGCTTGAAGAGTACGAAGCAGGGTGGTCTATCCCCTCAATTTTTTCGCCGAATGGCGATCCAGCAGCGGGCATCGTAACTACGCACGATCAATTCGCCATCTCATGGACACCGGAAGAAGCGGCGGATAAAGTCGAGCGTTTGCTCGCCACCTCATCGGAAGATGAGGCACGTGATAAATGGCGTCTGTGTTCGCAGAATCAATGGCAATATGACCAAGCGAAACAGGAACTAGCGGGTGACTCTTGGCGCGGGCAAATCAAACCAGTTCTCTACCGACCGTTCGATGTCCGGGCCACAATATTCGACCGCAACGTCGCTGTCCACAGGCGCGAGCGCGTCATGCGCCACATGTTGGCAGGCCCGAACTTAGGGTTGTGCGTCGGCCGTGCTGGTCAAGTTATTGGCTCCGACACTTGGGAGATCGTTTTTGCTTCAAAATTTTCCTCGGATTTCAATTTGTTTCGACGTGGTGGGAACTGTCTCTTCCCGCTCTATATCTATTCAACAGAAAAATCTAGGCGTGTCGGTGAGAGGCGCGTCCCCAATTTGAACTCCGATTTCGTCAAAGCCTTCTCCTCCGCCACCACTCTCGATTTCATCCCCGAAGGCACCGGCGACCTCAAAACTACCTTCGGCCCGGAAGATGTACTCCACTATCTTTACGCCGTCCTCCACAGCCCAGAATACCGCCGCCGCTACGCCGACTTTCTCAAGTCAGATTTTCCTCGTGTTCCCGTGATCAACTGCGGTGCGTTGTTTGAGTCGCTTGCCTCACTTGGGAAACGGCTGACGGCCCTGCATTTAATGGAAGCCGATGATGGCGAGGCCCCCGTCTTTCCGGTCAAAGGCAACAATCGCGTAGAAAAGGTCCGCTATGCACCGCCGCAGAAGCGGGTGTGGATCAACGGCGAGCAGTATTTTGACGGCGTTGCGCCAGACACGTGGGAATTTACCATTGGTGGCTATCAGCCGGCAGAGAAGTGGCTTAAAGACCGCAAAAACCGCCCCCTCTCATACGACGACATTGCCCACTACTCCCGCCTCTGCGCGGCCTTGGCTGAGACGCCGCGCATCATGGCCAAAATTGATAAAACAATAGAAGCCTACGGCGGCTGGCCGCTAGTTCAGGACGATTATCTGCGTGATCTTTATCAGACGATGAGCGAAGAATGGACTTCTCCAGAAGATGAGGAGGCTTGGCGTGACCTTTGATCCATTCGATGTAGTCGTTGTCCCCTTCCCCTTTGCAGACCTCAATGAAAAGAAACGCCGCCCGGCGTTAGTCGTCTCTTCAGTGAGCTTCAATAAGGTTCACAAGCAAACGATCTTCGCCATGATTACGAGCACAAAAAACAAATGGCCAAGCGATGTAGTCATTGAGGATTGGCAGGAAGCCGGACTCAATGTGTCTTGCAAAGTCCGTCTCAAGCTTTTCACGCTCGATAATAAATCGGTGATACGCAAAATCGGTAGGCTGTCGAAACGGGACGAGAAATCCATCGTAGCCACCCTCGCCGATTCACTGACGACGACCCAACAACCTTTAGAGGATAGTGATTCAGTTTGAAATCTCGCCCTAAATCGCCAAAGTTAGGCGCGGACTTGCGGTTGAGGCAAACTACTGTCGATCTCTCGGGAAGCGCCCATCAATCTAGGGCCGTCGCGTCCAGAGCAGCATGCGGCTCTACCTCTCGCTCGATCTGGCGGCGCGTCGTGCGCTCGGCGACATCGAGACCGTAGCGGGTCTGAAGATTGATCCAGAATTCAGGCATCATGCCGAAGTAGCGCCCAAGGCGCAGCGCAGTATCGGTCGTGATACCGCGGCGTCCGAGCACAATATCGTTCAGCCGTGGCCGCGAAACCTTGATCGCTTGGGCAAGTCGATACACGCTGAGCTCCATGGGCGTCAGGAATTCGTCGCGCAGAATCTCGCCGGGATGCACCGGCGGCAGCCGTCGCCCAGAGACCACGTCCGAGAAATCGACCTCCCGCCTGTCCAGTTCTTCCCGCTTGATAGTCATAATTCAACGGAATGATAAGTTACGGGCTTATTGAGAGAGGGGTCTGCTTATTCCGCATCGCACACACTTTTCTTGCGGTTGCGGGTTTTTATCCATATTCGCAAGATCTACCTCACCGGCACGGTATACTATACCATCATCTACCCATTTATGACGGCCAATTTTACAAGGAAATAGTATGTAACATCGAATCAAAGTTGACCAGATTTCTTTCTTCCATCTCCATAATGCGAGTATCATTAATCCAGCTATTACAGTCTGTACAGTCTCCCCAAAATCCATGTTGATTCTTCCTTCTAAGTGAGTGAGTCAAAAGACAAGCTGCTGTTGTGCTTTTTGTTGACGCCCCAGCACGGGCGGCGTATCGAATCGCTTCCCTTCTAGCAGCTCCTCGACGGTCATAAGCTGCATCTTGGGGAACTCGCGCCCCCGAATGGTGATATGACCGGCCCGTACCATCTCGCGCTTGAAGTTTCGTTCTTTCGTCACCCCCAATGGAAGCAGGACAATCAGACCACCCATTAGCGCTCCGCTATCGGCCAGTGCGCCGCGTAGTCCCCGTAGATCATTTCGGAATGATAAGTTATGGGCTTAAAATTCAATGTACCACCTATTCCCCTTGGGTGTAATAGACCTTATCCGATAGCCATTCCGCAACTTGCTGTATAATCTGGAGGTGCTGAGACTTTGCTCTTTCCCGCCTGCATATAATAATAATGCACCTGCACATAAGGCATTGAGGATCTGTGAGTAATCCTTGCAAGTCGTCCAGTTCATTACTCCCTCATGTTGCTTTACATCATTTTTTGATACACCTATTCTGTTGGCCCGTTGAATTTGAGTTTCTCCCTCAACTCGGGGACCCAACAATTTATAGAATAAAGCGACATGTTGATACGTAAACAGAGGTTTCTGCGCTCTAAAAATGGAAAGCAGTTCAGGTTTTGTGAGATCGGGCTTCTCGCCTCTGCTAAGAGTGTCTAGTAGGTCGTTTAGATACATCCTTCATATCCTTGTGTAATAAAAGATGAGTTGCTGTTGCGCCTTCTGCTGGCGACCCAGCACAGGCGGCGTGTCGAAGTGCTGGCCGTCTAGCATCTGCTCTACGGTCCTGAGTTGCAGCTTGGCATACTCACGACCCCGAATGGATACCGTATCAACCCGCGCCATCTCGCGCTTGAAATTGCGCTCTTTGGTCTGACCTAGTCGCTGGCGATTCGTCCTGCAAGGCCAAGCGTTTCTGTTTGATCGGCGCGTCCCTTACCCCCGCGCCCAATGCACCAACCCCATCTCCAAGGAATTTTGCAAGTCGGGATGCGAAGGCACCACGCGCAAGGTGTAGCCGTGCGACCCAGCCGCCGCGCACGTAAAGGTGCCGACGAAGTGGTAAGTCCCATCGCCGTTGTGGTCGGCCAATTCCAGCGGGTACACCTCGGTCTGGGCAAACTCGCGCTGGGCATTGAGGCGGCCGGCGTAGATCTCGACGCGGACATCTTCTGGCGTTAGCTCGCCCAAAGTCACTGCGGCGCGCAACGGCACCTGCATTCCCACCTTGAGCAACCGCGGAAATTCAGCATCTACCTGACCGATCTGAACCTGCGCCCACTTGGAGCGCACGTGCGACTTCCAATGCGTCAGCCGCTGAACCCGCTCGCGGTCGGCCGCCAATTCCGCAAAGCGAGCTTGCCCAGGCAAGTAGAATCGCTCGGTGTACTCGCGCACCATGCGGTGCGTGTTGTACTGCGGCACGAGCTGGGCGATGGTCTCCTTCATGCGGGCGATCCAACCGCCGGGCAACCCCTCCGCATCGCGCTGGTAGAACAGCGGAATCACCTCCGTCTCTAGCAGGTCGTAGAGCGAGTTGGACTCGACTGCGTCTTGGTACTGCTCGTCGTCGTAATCCTCGCCGCGGCCAATGGTCCAACCAGCGTGATTGTCGCAGGCTTCGTCCCACCAGCCGTCGCATACGCTGACGTTGAGCACGCCATTGACCGCAGCCTTCATACCAGACGTGCCCGACGCCTCTAAGGGACGGCGGGGATTGTTGAGCCAGACATCGCACCCTTGCACTAAGTAGCGGGCGAGATTCATGTCGTAGTCCTGCAAAAAGAAAATCCGGCCATTAAAAGGCATCTGCCGCGCGAGGTGGACGATCTGGCGGATCAGCTCCTTGCCAGCGTCGTCGTGAGGGTGGGCCTTGCCAGCGAAGAGAATCTGCACGGGCCGCTCCGAGTCAGAGAACAGAGCCTTGAGCCGCTCGATATTGCGGAAGATCAAGTTACCGCGCTTGTACGTGGCAAAGCGGCGGGCAAAGCCAATGGTCAGCACCTCGGGATCGAGCCGCGCCAGCGCCTGTTCAATCTTAGCCGCTGGCACACCTTGGCCCTGCATCTGCTGGCGCAGGTGATGGCGGGTTACGTCAATCAGCCGCTTGCGCCGCTGCTGGTGCGTGTCCCACAACTCGCGGTCGGGGATCTGATAGACCGGGTCCCAGTCCCGCTCGTCGGTCGATACCAAGCGCCAGACATCGCCGAGATGGCGGTCCAACAGCTCGGCCATTTCCAGCGAAACCCACGTGTGGATATGGACTCCGTTGGTGACGTGGCCGATGGGGATTTCGTGCTCTGAGAAGTCGGGCCACAGGCCCTGCCACATGCGGCGGCTAACCGCGCCGTGCAGCCGACTGACGCCATTGGCCCGGCCCGAGAGCCTGAGCGCCAAGACCGTCATGCAGAAGTCGGCGTGGGAATCTCGGGGGTTAATCCGGCCCAAGCCGATAAACTCCTCGTGCGACAGGCCGAGCCACTCGCGGAAATAGCCCAAGTGCGCCTCGATCAAGTGCGCGGGAAACCAGTCGTTGCCCGCCGCGACCGGGGTGTGCGTGGTGAACACATTGCCGACGATGCTGGCCTCGCGGGCCGTGGCAAACGAATAGCCGCGCTCGGTCATCAACCGACGAATCCGCTCTAGGGCCAAAAAGGCCGAGTGCCCCTCGTTCATGTGGCAGACCGTGGGTTCGATGCCCACGGCTTGCAGGGCGCGCAGACCGCCGATGCCGAGGAGGATCTCCTGCCGGATGCGCATGGCCGCGTCGCCGCCGTAGAGGCGAGCGGTAATATCGCGGTCCGCCGGGGCGTTTTCGTCGAGGTTGGTATCGAGCAAATAGAGCTGCACCCGGCCCACCTCCACCTGCCAAATCCGCGCTTGCACCGAGCCGTGGGCAAAGGGCACCTCAATGGCGAGATGTCCTCCGTCGCCGCCGTGGACCGGCTGCACGGGCATCTGGTAGAAGTCGTTTTCCGGGTTGCGCTCTATCTGCCAGCCGTCGGCGTTGAGAACTTGGCGGAAATAGCCCTCGCGGTAGAGCAAGCCGACCCCGACGAGGGGAATGCCTAGATCGCTGGCGGCCTTGAGGTGGTCACCAGCGAGTACGCCCAAGCCCCCGGAATAGATGCGCAGACTCTCGGTCAGGCCGAACTCCGCCGAGAAGTACGCAACCTGCAACGGGCTCTCGCCGTGCGTCTGGCCAAACCACGTCGGCTGCGACAAATAGCCCTCGAATTGCTCGACGACGCGCTCAATGCGGCCCCGCAGTTGCTCGTCGTCGATTAGGGCATCGAGCTGGTCCGGCTGCAGAAAAGCCCAAAAGCGCAGGGGATTGCGCTGGCTCTCAATCCACGCTTCCGGGTCAATCTGGTAGAGTGTGCGGATGGTTTCCTTGCTCCACGTCCACCAAAGGTTGTGCCCCAGCTCCCACAGCGGCGTCAGTTGCTCGGGCAGAGACGGGATGATATTGAGGCGATATAGCGGTTTCATTCTTAGTTTCTTCTGTGCGATTGGGCTGTAAGAAGCCCTAAGACAGCAGTGAAGGTGAATTTTGTCAAGGTTTGTCCGAGCTTCTATAATTAGGAAAATCCTAGGAGAATTTTATGAGTGAAACACCCAAGGTGATCATCAGCGGCTTTGCCGACGAGGGGCCGACGGACAAAAAAGCCGAGTCCCAGCTAGCCATGCTCGCGACGCTGGGCATGTCGCACTACAGCTTGCGCTTTGTCGATGTGGGACAGGGCGTCAAAAATGTGATGCAGCTAACGCAGCCCGAGATAGCGCGGCTGCGCCAACTGCACGGCGAATTCGGGATTGCAGTGGCCTCGATCGGCTCGCCGATTGGCAAGGTCAAGCTGCTCGATGTGGAAGACGGCTCGGCCAATGCCTACATCCCATTCGACCAATACTTGCAACAGGACGTGCAGCGGGCCGTGGGTCTGGCTGGCGAGTTCGAGACGCGGCTGATTCGCGGGTTCTCGTTTTACCATCCCCAGGGCGAGGATCCAGCGAATTACGTAGAGCCGGCGGCCGAGCGGCTGGCGCAAATCGCCGAGGTTTGCAGCCGGGGCGAGACCATTTTCGGCCTAGAGGTCGAGGCCAATCTCGTCGGCCAGAACGGGCGGCTCCTGCAAGAGCTATTCGAGATGGTGGACCACCCCAACCTGTGCCTGATTTTCGACGGCGGCAACCTGTCGAGCCAAAACTTCACCCCGGTCGAAACCCTAGCCGAGTATCACGCGATGCGCGAGGGGATTGGCTGGATACACATCAAGGACTACAAGATTGACCCGGCTCTCCAATGGGAGGGCGTCGTGGACGAGGAGCGGCTCAAAAACTTTGTGCCCGCCGACCGCGGGGACTCCGCGCACGAGGCCATATTGCGCGACTTCCGCACTCGCATTCCGGCCCTAGAGAAAGAGCTAAAGCAGAAAGGAGTCCCCGGCGTGTTCCTCGACCTAGAGCCGCACCTAAAGGGCGGCGGGCAGTTTGGCGGCTTCAGCGGCGTCGATGGGTTTGGGGTCGCACTGCGGGCGCTGCTCAACCTGCTCGACTACGTGGGCATCGGCTACGCGTTGACGGACTACGAGGCCATCGCTCGGCAGCGGGACTAGCGCCCTTGCGCCAACAGAGCCTCGTGCCGCTTTTGGAAGGCCGCGCTGTTGTCGTCCTCAATCACCTCCAAATCGACGCCTTGCTCAAAGCCGGGGATGTTGCCAGCGTAGAAGGCCTGCTGATAGTGGGCTTCAGCAGTAAATTCCCACTCCCGCTCTTTGCCGTCACCCGGCCAGTACACGCGGAGAATGCGCTTTTGGGCCATGTAGTGTTGCGTGGGCGTCGGCTCGGCGGAATCTACTCGGTACTTTGCAATCGCCTCTTCATCCACCGAGACGCCCAAGCCGGGCGCGTCTGGAACCGGCATATAGCCGTCGCGGACCTCAATAGGCTCTTGCAGCAGATCGTCCTCCCACAGTTCGTGGCAGGTGATATAGGGCAGTTGGGCATGCGAGAGTACCGAGCCGAGGTGCGCTGCATACGTAGTGGTCAAGCCAGCGCCGACGAGCTGGAGCCAAAAGGGCTTGTTTTGGGCGGCCGCAAGAGTTCCCGCCCGCCGGGTATCGGTCGCGCCGCCGCCGATGACGAAACCGTCGCAGCAGTTGTTGCGCAGATATTGGTCTTGGTAGTGCTCGACAATGGGTTTGCGCACGCGTTCGCGTAGAATCCGCGCGCCATCTACGTCCGAGTGCAGGTAAAACGGGCTTTCGTACATGCCGACATTGGGGTTTTCGTCGAGCTTTTGCAGGATGATTTCGGCTTTAGCTTGGTTGAGCAAAAAGCCGTTGAAGTCAACGTCGAATTTGTAGTCGGCTGGGACGACTTTGGCGACCGCATCGGTTTGGGCGATGATGTCGCGCCACGGGCGGGCCTTCATCTTAAAGGTGGTGTACCCGCGTCTTAGCGATTCCTCGGCCTCGGCGACCCAGTCTTGGGGCGGCATATCTATATCCCACCAAGAGATGGGACAGCGGTCGCGGAGCTTGACGCCGAGCAGTTCGTGTACGGGCACGCCGTTGTCTTGGCCCACTAGGTCGAGGCAGGCGACTTGCGCCCCAAAGCCAATACCGTCGCGGTTTATCAGGCTGGCCGGGTTTTGCCCGACGAGGCCATCGACCGATGGCAGGCCGTGGTTGTCGGCCCAGCCCACCAGACCGTTGTCCGTCTCCAAGCGCACGACCCACACGCGCTCGTCGTGGGTCGAAGCGCGCTGCATGGCGCGAGTAACGTGCTCGGCGTAGAAGGGAATGTTGAGGGCAATGGCTTCAGCGTGGGTGATCTTCATGAGGTCCTCCGCGGATGATGGGGTCACAGATTGCTGGATTCAGAAGACACGCAAAAATTCGCCTGTGAGCAACCGTTAATTTAATCTAAGTGATGTTACGCACATATCCGGGTATGAGATGCTTCGCTTCGCTCAGCATGACAGGTGCTGGCGCGCTGCTTCCCGGTGTCATGCTGAGCGAAGCGAAGCGGAGTCGAAGCATCTCTGCGCACAGGTTCCGACAATTCGTACGATGCGTAACGTCAATTAATCCAACGCAAGGAAAGGCAATGCCATGAGCAGGACGTATGAAACCTTTGTAGAACGCCTTCACGAGCTAGCCGACATAAACCACGCGCAGGGGCTGATGAGCTGGGACCAAGAGACCTATATGCCGCCGCGCGGCGCAGCCATACGGGCCAGAGCGATGGGGACCCTGGCCGGTCTGTACCACGAACGGCTCACCGCACAGGAGCTAGTCGCGCTCGTAGCAGACCTCAAAGACGCCGAGCTAACAGGCGACGCAGCCGTCAACGTCCGCGAAATCGACCGCCAGCAGAGCCGATCGCTCAAGCTCCCCAAGGAGTTGGTCGTCGAGCTGAGCCAGACCGAGTCCTTGGGGCACGAGGCTTGGGTCGAGGCGCGAGAAAAATCGGACTTCGCGCTCTTCCTTCCTTGGCTAGAGAAAATAGTCGCGCTCAAAAAGGAAGTCGCCGAGCGGGTCGGCTACGAAGGCGCAATGTACAACGCGTTGCTCGACGAGTACGAGCCTTATGCGCGGGCCGAGGAAATCGCCCCGGTCTTTGCCCAGCTCAAAGAGCAACTCGTACCACTAGTCGAACAAATCACCGCCACCGGGCGGTTCCCAGTGCGGGGCGTACTCGACCAAGAATACCCCATAGAGCAACAGGAGCTTTTGGGACAACAGGTGTTAGCGGACATGGGATTTGACATGGAGGCCGGGCGGCTCGACTTGGCGGTGCATCCATTTTGCGCGGGCACGTCCCGCGACGACGTGCGGCTGACGACGCGCTACAGTGCCGATTGGCTGCCCGGATCACTTTTTGGCACCATCCACGAGGCCGGGCACGGGCTATACGAACAGGGCCTGCCCGCCGATGCGATTGGTACTCCAGCCGGCGCGAGCGTCTCGCTGGGCATCCACGAGTCGCAATCGCGGCTGTGGGAGAACATGGTCGGCCGCAGCAAAGCCTTTTGGACTCATTACCTGCCCAAGCTGCGAGCGCTTTTTCCCCAGCAACTCAGCGCGGTCGATCTAGACGCCTTTTACGCGGCAGTCAATCAAGTCGAGCCGTCGCTGATCCGGGTCGAGGCCGACGAGGTGACATACAACCTCCACATCCTGCTGCGCTTTGAACTGGAGTGCGACCTAATTGAGGGACAAGTTGCCGTGGCCGAGTTGCCCACGGCGTGGAACGAGCGGATGGAGCAATACCTGGGCATCCGTCCTCCCAACGACGCCCTCGGCGTGCTGCAAGACACGCACTGGTCCTGCGGCTTGCTGGGCTATTTCCCAACCTACACACTGGGCAATCTGTACGCAGCCCAGTTTTTTCACCAAGCCCACCGTGACTTGCCCGACCTCGAAGCACAGATCGCGCAGGGCGAACTCGGGCCGCTCAAAACTTGGCTTAACGAAAAGATCCATGCCCGCGGCGCGCGGGCAACGGCCAGCGAATTGGTCGAGGAGGTTACAGGCGCAAAGCTGAGTGCCGATTACTTCATCGACTACTTGTGGGAGAAGTTCGGCGCGCTCTACGGCCTCAGCCGATAACCTGTTGCAAGAACCGCAGTTGGTTCGCGCCGAGGATCTTGCGGACATCGGCTTCCGCATAGCCGCGTTTGGCCAATCCCACCGCAATGTCTGGGAGGCAGGTCGCGTCTTCCAACAGCAGGCCACCGCCGTCAAAATCCGACCCCAAGCCGACGTGGTCGATGCCAGCGACGGCGACGGCGTGTTCAATGTGATCAAGCAGGCTGTCGAAGGTGGGGTTGTGCGCGTCGATAAAGTCCGGGACAAACGTGATGGCCACGACCCCGCCCTTTTCAGCGAGGGCACGGAGCTGCTCGTCGCGGAGGTTGCGCGGGTGATCGCAGAGGGCGCGACAGCAGCTATGGGTGGCCATAAAGGGAGCTTGGGCCGCTTGAGCCACGTCCCAAAAGCCCGGCTCGTTGAGATGGGATACATCGACAACCACGCCTAGTTCGTTCATCTGCTCCAGTAGCTGGCGGCCAAAGCCGGTCAGGCCGCCACCGCCTGCGACCTCGCAACCATCTCCAGCCCAAGAGCGGGTGCTGTGGGTGAGGGTCATAGCGCGGACGCCCAACTGGTAGAGCAGCGGCAGGATGTGAGGGCTTTTCTCCAGTGCATCGCTGTTTTCCACTGCCAGTATGGCCGCCAGTCGGCCCTCGGCGCGGGCGCGCTCAATGTCAGCCGCACAGCGCGCCACGGCAATGCCCTCGCTGTGCTCTTCCACTTCTTGCAAAAAGTGGCCCAAGGCGTCCATGCAGTAGAGCAAGTGGTTGCCCCACGGGCGGGTGCAATCAACGGCGAAAAACGCCGCGTCTAGCCCGCCCTCCCGCGCCTTGGGCAAGTCGAGCTGAACGCCATCGTCCGGCGGCTGGTACTGGCGCAAATAAGCAACAGCCCCGTCGCGCTGGTGAAAATCAGCGCGCTGTGTGCCGTCGATGGACATGCCCCGACGGATCAGGGCGACGATGCTGTCGTTGTGCGAATCGATGACCAAGGAGTCTTGGTGTAAGCGGCGGGCAGTCTGTTCGTTTATTGGCATTATTGCGTTCACCCCTTATTCAGCGTCTCCAGCCTACAAAGCCATTCGCCGAAATGTTTACATTTCAATCGCAACGTAGGCAATCCGATCTTCTCCGCAACAATAGGAGCCGCGGATGGTTTCATTCTCTCGTATTCCGGTACTTCGCCGATAATCCGTTTTGATGGAGCGGTATTGCTTCCATCGTTGATAAGCTCCGGCGAATCAAAACTGGCGACCATATCGACAAGTCGCCGTATTCCAGTGCTGTTATCAAACTGCGAGTCGAGTTTCTGAGGATCGGACAGTAATAAGGCTTCGAACTCGTGAAGCTGAAAATGCGGGATAAATCGCCGATCAGAAATATCTTCTCCCAGAGCGTCTTCCAATACCTTGATCCGTCTGTAGGGGTCGGATGTCTGCTTCGCGTCTTTGTAGCCGGGAAAATTCGTCGGCAGACCGTACACGTCAAACATGGTTGTGAAACGCACGTCCAAATTCCGATCTTCCTTTATCCAAGCATTGATATCATTCTTGGCCTTCCCATAACTTTCAATACCCCCACGATGCTTAATGTTGCGGCTCCGACTCGTCAGGACACAGCGGGCCTGCACCCAGACCTCAAACCCGGCCAGATACGGACTTAGGATCTGTTTCACGAATGCTTCTTCGGTCTGCCCTTCAACAATGAAATTCAGCCTGATGCCCACTACGGTCGCCCTCCGAGCACGTTCTTTTCCCACAACTCGGAAAGCGAATAGTCTTCAAGCCACTCCTTGAGGTCTTCGGCGTTTAGCTGTCTAAAAGTAGAGCTGCGGCCCTCGCGCTCGACGACGACAATATCCTCCGGCTCAAAGCAATCGACTAGTGCCGTGGATTGCGTAGCGACTATGACTTGGACCTTGATCGATGCGGCGCGTATCAAACCGCCGACGATGTTAATGGCATAGGGGTGCAATCCAAGTTCCGGTTCGTCGAGAATCAAAACGTCCGGCAAATCCCGTTCTGGCTGAAGGAGAAGGGTAACAAGCGATAAGACCCGCAACATGCCATCTGACGCCTGCGACACACTAAACACCCGATCGCTGTTTCGCTCGCGCCAATTCAGAAGGAGATGTTCGTGTCGTGGCTCCAACACGAAATCAGAAAAAAAAGGTAGGATTAACCGAATAGTATCTACAATCCGCTGATAGCACCTGTTGTCGTCTTCCTTCAAACGAAGTAGAAAGGGCGCGATATTGGCAGCGTCCGCCTTCAACCAGCGGTTGTCGTATGTACCCCATTTCCTGCGTATGCGAGCGGTGTCCGATGTGTTGTGGAATTGATAGAGGACGATTTTTTGTAGGAGCTCCAGAACAACACGAGCAGACTCTTCTTGACTAGCTTGATCGATAATTTTCGGGGAGCGATGTCCGCCAACTCCCACTGATCCCCAACTATGACCTCTACCAGAGACTGAGTATTGCTCGTCCGCGAAAACCAAGATGTCTCCTGCCGCAAAAACCAACCGAAACGCGTACTGACTTTCGCCGGCATCTGTCTGAATCGTCAGTACCGCCTCAATCTCTTGAGTCTCGTCCGGGCCATCGTGCAACAAGGTGCTAGCACCGCCTTGCTGGCTTACGTAAAACTGAAGACTATTCTGGTCTTCCAACGCCTTACTCATCATACAAAAAAAAGAGATAAAATTGGATTTTCCAGCGCCGTTGGGTCCAATCAGTACGGTCAAGGGACGAGGCTTGAAATCCTTCAACTCTTGAATGGTCTTGAACCCTTTGAGAGTTATTGCATCAAGCCTGTTTCTCATGTTCTATTCTCTCGAAATTTGACGAGCATATCCTCGTAGGCTTGGACTCGGCAAGGTCGTCCAGCGCGAGTTCGTTCGGATGCAAAATCGCCCTAGGCCCGAAACTATTAATAGCAGAGGATTCCTCCAGTGAGAGCACGTAATGACGAAGCGAACTAAAGGCCGCGTCCCGCCCTCTATCCGGCGGCCATGTACTCGTCAAAGTCGATCACAACGCCTTGCTCCGACGAGGCTCCTAAGGCATTGATCAGGCCCACCGTGGCTAGGTTGCGCGGGCCAGAGAAGGGCGGCTCCACGTCGTTGAGCACGTAGTCGCGGAAGCCGTCCAAGAGAACTTCCTCGGGATGGGGGTTTTCATCCATCGGTATGATCTCGTCGTTATCGGCCCCAGGTCGCCGGAGCGCCAAGCCGCCAGAGACCTCTTCGACCGTGCCCTTCTCGCAGTCCAGCCGCCAGCTAGAACCACCTTTATGGGTAGCAAAGGTACACTGAAAATTGAACGTGGTGCCGTTGTGGAACTCGATCCAGCCGTCAATAGCCGAGCCGCCGCTGTAAGGACTCCAAGGCGGGTTGAAGCTATGGCAAAAGAGCCGCTTGGGCTCGGAGTCGAGCAAGTGGCGCAATTGATCGAAGTCGTGGATGCCGCGCTCCCACAAGTAGGCGTGCCGGTCCGCGCCCGAATGGTGAACGCGCGGACGCCAGCCGTATTTGGTCATCAGACCAAAGGCAGGCTGTCCCAAGTCGCCGCTTTGCAGCAAGCGGCGGATGGTTAAGACCGGCGGATAGTAGCGGGCGTTTTGGGTGACGGCGACCTTGAGGCCGCGCTCGCTTGCCTCGGCGATGATTTGCCTCGCTTGGCCGAGATCTTTGGTGAAAGGCTTTTCCACCAGCACGTGCTTGCCAGCGCGGACCGCTTCCAAGCACTGACCGGCGTGCAGGTCGGGCGGCGTAATGACCACCACGGCGTCTGCATCGACGGCTTGCAGGGCGTCGGCGGGCGTAGAAAAACACGCTTCCTCGCCTAGGCCGGTAGTCTCCCGCGCCGTGGCGAGATTTTCCTCATTAACATCGACTAAGGCGACGGCCTCAAAGTCAGTGCGGTCGCGGAAGCGGTTCAGGGGCCAGCGGCCGCGGCCACCAGCCCCTACGTGAATCGTGCGAATAGTCATGATGGGCTCCAATCGAGGGCAAGTTGAGTCAACAGGCGCACGCCGATACCGACGCCGCCTCGCGGCACATAGGGTTTGGCTTTTGTGCACCAAGCAGTGCCGGCAATGTCGAGGTGCGCCCAAGAGTAGTCGGCAAATTCGGCCAAAAGCGCCGCAGCCGTACTGGCACCCGCTGGCCGACCACCTGAGTTTTTCATGTCGGCGATGTCGCTGTCGATCTGCTCGCGATACTCGGGCCACAGCGGCAAGCGCCAGAGCCGCTCGCCAGTCTGCTCTCCAGCGGCGAGCAGCCGATCCGCCAGATCGTCGTCGTTGGCAAACAGGCCCGAAGCGTGATGTCCCAGCGCAGTTACGCAAGCGCCGGTAAGGGTCGCCAGATCGACGACCGCGGCCGGCTCATAGCGGGTGGCGTAGGCAAGTGCATCGGCTAAGACAAGGCGGCCTTCGGCGTCCGTGCTGACGATCTCAATGGTCTTACCCGCGAGGGTGCGCAACACATCGTCGGGACGGAAGGCAGTACTGGAGGGCATGTTCTCGGCCGCGGCAATCAGGCCGACGACCCGCCGCTTGAGGCCGAGCGCGGCCACCGCTTGCATCGCGCCCAAGACGGCAGCAGCGCCGGACATATCGGCCTTCATCGTGCGGATGCCCTCAACAGTCTTGAGTGAAAGGCCTCCACTGTCGAAGGTGATGCCTTTGCCGACAAACACCAGCGGTCGCCCTCGGCGGGGGCCGTGTTCAAGGACGATAAAACGCGGCTTGTTGGCGCTGCCCTGACCAACGGCCACCAAGGCACCCATGCCTAGCTCGGCCAAGCCTTTTGCGCTAAAGACCCGGCAGCGCAGATCGTGGGTTTTGGCTAGGCGACGGGACGCGCGGGCCAAGTAGGCCGGCGTCACTTCGCCGCCAGGGTGATTGACCAAGTCGCGGGCGAGGCAGGTGGCCTCGGCGAGGACGAGGCCCCGACGAACTCCGCGCCGCGCTTCTCTGAGCTTAGTCGAGTCGAACTCTACGATGTGCAGCTTGGCCAACGACTGCGATTGAGGGCGCGAGCGGTACTCATCAAAGCGATAGGCCGCCAACAATGAGGCTTCGACCACCGCTTGGGCTGCCGACTCGACCGATAGGCCGCCCGCGCCAGCACCGTGCAGGATAGTGGCCGCACTCTTGGCACCCAAGCGGCCGAGAGTGCCGATGGCTGTACCAGCGGCGCGGCGCGCCCTTTCGAGGTCAAAGCCCTCCTGCTCGCCCAAGCCGACGACGAGCACGCGCGGCGCTGGAATCTGGCCGTGCGTGTACAGCAGCAAGGTTTGGCCAGCCTTGCCCTCGAAGTCGCCAAGGTCAATCGCCGCTGAGATTTGGTCGCCGAGCGCTTGGTCAACCGCACCCGTAGCCCCGCCTGGGCGCGCTCCGGCAAAGAGATTGACCACGAGGACATCTGCGTCCTGTTTTTGAATAGCTCCTTGAATTACTTTAATATCCATAACGTTGGTGGTTCGGTAGTAGGTGGTCATTAACCACTAACCACTATCCATACTACTGTCAAGAATGCCATGGACCTGTTTCTGATCCGGCACGGCGAGTCCACCAACAACGCCCTCGATAACCATATCACTTTTGAGGATGCCATGGACCTATTTCTGATTCGCCACGGCGAGTCCACCAACAATGCGCTAGCCGATGTTAGCCAGCGCGTCGCCGATCCCGAATTGACCGCTAAAGGCCGAGTACAGGCCGAACGGGTAGCTGCGTATCTAGCAGAGGGGTTGCACCTCGCCCCGGCTGAGCGCGCAGAGGATCGGCCCTTTTTTGATCAGCTTTATTGCAGTCCAATGATCCGCACCCTACACACGGCGCAAGCGATCGAACAGGCAATGGGCTATAGGTCGGAGATCTGGGTAGCCATTCACGAGATGGGCGGCATTTTCCTCGACCACGGCGGCGAGCGGGGAACCGTTGGCTATCCCGGCCTGACGCGGGCGGAAATTGCCGCGCGTTTTCCCTCTAGCATCCCATCAGCGGAAGTCGGCGAGGACGGATGGTGGGACGCGGGCAAGGAAACGAATCAGCAGGCCCAGCACCGCGCTATGGAGGTAGCCGCAGACTTGCGAGCGCGGGCGGGGGAAGAGACGCGCATCGGCTTCGTCACCCACGGCGGCTTTATGAGCCTGTTGCTTTCGGCCTTGGGCAACCAAGCACCGGACGACGGCTCCTATTACGCGCACGACAACACGGGCATCACCCGCATCGCGCTCGCGCCCAGCACCACAGTCATCAAATATCTCAACCGCACCGAGCACCTGACTGACAAGTTGTAGCTACCGCGTCCAGGCCTGCGATGGATCACGCCGCCCTGATAAGCGATCTCGGCACCTTCTTGAGCCCAGACCAATTGTTGACCTCGGACGAGGATTGCAGCGTCTATGCCTTCGACGGGACCGCTCTGCTGCACCAGCGACCCGCGTGCGTGGCGTTGCCTGAGAGTCGGGAGGAGATTTCCCAACTCTTGGCTCTGTGCAACCAGCGCGGGGTACCCGTGGTGCCGCGCGGCTCGGGCACCGGGTTGGCCGGGGGATCGGTGCCCTCGCAGGGAGGGGTGGCGCTTTGCTTGGTGCGGCTCAACCAAATCCTAGAATTGGACGCGGCCAACCTAGTCATGGTCGTCCAATCGGGAGTCCTCACGCAGCAGATCGCCGACGCGGCCCAAGCCGCTGGCCTATTTTATCCCCCTGATCCCGGCTCAATTAAGATCTCGACTATCGGCGGCAATGTGGCCAACAATTCCGGGGGACTGCGCGGATTAAAGTACGGCGTGACTCGCGACTACGTGATGGGGTTGGAGGTGGTACTAGCCGATGGGCAGGTCTTAGAGACCGGGAACAAATGCGTCAAAGACGTGGCGGGGTTCACGCTCAAAGACCTCTTCATCGGCTCCGAGGGGATGCTGGGAGTCATTACCAAGATCGTATTGAAACTGGTTCCAGCACCTGCAAGTAAAAAGACCTTGCTCGGCCTCTACGACGAGATGACGCAGGCCGCGGGCACAGTCTCGGCGATTATCGCGCACAAAATCATCCCCTGCACCCTCGAATTCCTCGACCGCACTACCATCGAGTGCGTAGAGGCCCACGCCAACATTGGCCTGCCGACGGATTGCGAGGCCGTGCTGCTGATGGAAGTAGATGGGCACCCAGCGCAGGTCGCCGAGCAGGCCGCCCAGATCGAGGCTATTGCCCGCGAGGGCGGCGCCCGCTCGGTGCGGCTAGCCGCCTCAGACGCAGAGGCCCAGCAACTCGCCGCGGCCCGGCGCACGGCCTTTAGCGCGCTAGCGCGACTGGCACCGACGGTCGTGCTGGAGGACGTCACCGTGCCGCGCAGCGAGCTAGCCGCTATGGTCGCCTACGTACAGGAGGTCGGCCAGCGACACCAAGTGCGGGTGGGGACCTTCGGCCACTTTGGCGACGGCAACCTGCATCCCACCTTCCTGTGCGACGAGCGCGACGCCGGGGAAATGGCCCGCGTCGAAAAGGCCATGGCCGAGGTTTTTGCCCACGCCGTCGAATTGGGCGGGACCATCACGGGCGAACATGGCGTCGGCTTAGCCAAAAAGCCCTATTTGCCCGACCAACTCGGGTCGGTGGGGCTAGAAATTCTCAAGCGGGTCAAGACCGCCTTCGACCCCAAGGGCATCTTAAACCGAGGGAACATGTTCGATTGAGCGACGACGGCCTAAACTTGCTCCGAGACTTGGATTACTCGGTCCTCCAGCAGTGCATGCACTGCGGCATGTGCCTGCCGACCTGCCCGACGTACGACGCGACCCTGCACGAGCGCTCGTCGCCGAGAGGGCGGATCGCCATGATGCGAGCCATCGCCGATGGCGAGCTAGAGGCGAGTACGACCTTTGCCGAAGAGATGTACTTCTGCCTCGGCTGCCTCGCCTGTCAGACCGCATGTCCGGCCGGCGTGGATTACGCCGCGCTATTTGAAAACGCCCGCGCCGAAGTGGAGCGGCAGGGCTTGCTCGACGGCGCAGTGCGGAACTTTGTGCGCCGTTGGGTCCTCGGCTGGCTCTTTGCCAAACAGACGCGCTTGCGGGCCGTGGCGCGCTTGATGCGCGCATTCCAGCGCAGCGGTCTGCAAACACTGGCGCGCCGCAGCGGCCTCATCAGGCTGCTGCCTTTTGGCTTGGGAGCCCTAGAGCCGCTGGCACCGCAGATTTCCCCGCGCTTTACCGACCAGTTGTATCGCCAAAGTTTGCAGCAGTCCAATCCGCCCGCCCCGAGCTACCGAGTCGCGCTGTTGGCCGGCTGCGTCCAAGACATATCCTTTGCCGAGGTAAACGCCGATACCATATGCGTCTTACAGCACAACGGCTGCCACGTGCTGCTGCCGGAAGGCCAAGCGTGTTGCGGCTCGCTGCACGCGCACAACGGCGCGGTCGAACAGGCACAGCAGCAAGCGCGACTCAACATCGACGCCTTTGACGCTGAAAACCTAGACGCAATCGTCGTCAATGCCGGCGGCTGCGGCTTGCACTGCAAGCACTACGACCGCTTGCTAGCTGACGATCCGACCTATGCGAAGCGAGCCGTCGCATGGAGCGCAAAAGTAAAGGACGTCCACGAGTGGCTCGCCGACATCGGCTTGCGCCAGCCCCGCGCCGCAATGCCCCCACAACAGGTAGCATACCACGAGTCTTGCCACCTCAAGCATGGGCAGCGGATTTCCGCCTCCCCGCAAGAGGTGCTCCAAGCCGTGCCCAATTTGGAGCTCCTGCCGCTGGTGGAAGCCGACTGGTGCTGCGGCAGCGCCGGCATCTACAACATCACCCAGCCCGAGCTGTCCATGCAGCTACTTGACCGCAAAATGGCGCACGTATGCGCGACCGGTGCGACCGTAGTGGCTACGGGCAACACGGGCTGCGCCATCCAGCTTCAATACGGCGTCCGCCGCGCAAACGCCGCTGTGGACATCGTCCACCCCGTGTCGCTTTTGGCCGCAGCCTATCGCGCTGAAAACCAAGGAGGAACGCAATGCAGCACTTTGGCCTAACCCTTGAATTGAAAGACGATCCCGAGTTGATCGCCCAGTACAAGGCATACCACGCCGATCCTTGGCCCGAGCCGCTTCAGGGCCTAGGCGAGGTCGGCATCACCGACATGAAAATTTTTCTCTTGGGCCAGCGGATGTTCATGTACATGACCGCCACCGACAAGTTCGATCCAGACCGCGACTTCCCGCGCTACGTCGAACAAAATCCCAAAGCGAAGGAATGGGACGAGCTGATGCGGACCTTTCAGCAGCAGGTGCCCGAGGCCAAAGAGGGCGAGTGGTGGGCCAATATGGAACTCGTGTTTGACTTGCAACTGCACGTCTGAGAAGCTATGAGGATAGACTCGTCAAGCAATGCCCCATAGATTATTCGACAGGAGGAATTAGCAATGAGAATTGAACCCGAAATCGCCGGGGTTTCACTCGTCATGCTTGGCCATTTCAATCCTGCTATTTTTACACCTGCGTGGTTCGGGTGGAATGAGCTTCTTCCCGAAAAAACGGTCAAGGTTGCAGGTACAAAAATCGTCCATCCTGAAATTGCGATATTCGAGGCGGATTGGCTCAACCTGCATGTCCAACCAGAATCCTTTCAAATCAACACGACCCAGCCCCCCTATGTTCGCCTGCGGGACTTGGCTGTCCGAATTTTCCGAGAAAACCTTCCTCATATCCCCCTTAAAGTAATGGGGATCAACCGAGAAGTACACTTTTCTGTGCGGAGCTCTGACGAGCGAGATCGGCTCGGCAGATTGCTGGCACCTGTCGAGCCATGGGGAGATTGGGGACAGAAACTGGAACCAGATGGGGAGCATGGTGGTATGATTTCTCTTACTATGAGACAAGTAAATCCGGACGGCAGGCCGCTGGGAGGACAAATAAACGTAACGGTGGAACCATCCAGCCGGATCGGACAAGGCCGTCTCGGCGTTTACGTTCGGGTCAATGACCACTATACTATTGAAAACGTAGAAAGCCAGATGGGAACCAGTAAAATCGTCGCGTTACTAGAGGAGAATTTTGACGAATCTTTGCTGCGTGCAGACAAAATCATCGATCACATTATGTCTTTAACGGAGAAATAAGAATGTCGGAAGCTGCATTCGCCCCTGCGGGCAACAGACTTCAGGACTCATCAGGAATCAACGAAAATCCGAGTGCACCTAATACCCTTGAGCAATCGCTTCTTCGGGAAGGATATGCGGACAGGATAGCGGCTACACTAAAACAGCGCCGAGATTCGGAACCGTATGACATTGACGTCTCGGAGAGGCCCATTGAGGTCCGCCCGATAGCGACTGGGGCTGGTTTCGATGTTGACGCGATCATTAATTTTCCTGACCTAGCTCAAGTTCCGCGGCCTGTGCCTCAAGCCAGCTTTCATCTGCTTCAGGAGTGGGAAGGTCATGTCACAGAGATAGGAGAAGACGACTTCACAGTACAGCTTTTAGACCTGACCGCCGGTTCCTCGCATGAAGAGGAAGAAGCTGTCATTCCTCTTTCCGAGATTTCAGAAGACGACCTCAAGCGTCTGCGCCTCGGCAGCATCTTTCGCTGGGTCATCGGCTACGAGCGTTCCGCGAGTGGAACTAAGCAGCGTGTCTCCCGGATCGTCTTCCGCGAACTTCCTGTTGTGACCAAACAGGATATAGCCGAAGCCGAGGAACGGGCTAAGAAGACCGCTCAGTTATGGGCGGACTAACTCCCCGCAGAGTTCCACCTAAACACAATGTGATGGAAGTGACCCTTGTCGGCCCTAGTTACGGAGAATGCATACTTCTTCATATAGGGAACGGCAGTTGGGTAATTGTCGATTCCTGTATCGATGAAGATTCTCGTCCGGCAGCGTTGGCTTATCTCCATGACATGGGATTAGATCCTCCTGAGGTGGTTCACCTCATAGTTACCACTCATTGGCATGACGACCATATACGTGGCATGGGAGAGTTGGTCGAGGTCTGCGACGATGCGACTTTCTGCTGTGCAATTGCCTTTCGTAAACAGGAATTCCTCGCGATGATGGACGCTATAGCGAGTCGTCCTATGTCCCAAGTGGGTTCTGGAATGCAAGAACTCTACAAGGTCCGGTCGCTCCTTGAGGAGAGGTCTGCCAAGCCTGTATTCGCCATAGCCAATCGTAGAATTTTTAGTCGAGATAGTTGCGAAATCTGGTCCCTCTCGCCTTTCGACAAGGAAGTTGACAGCTTCTTACAGGAAATAGACCGTCTCCGGCCACAGGAACGTGAAACAAAACGGCGCACTCCTACCCTGACCCCTAACAAGATTGCGGTTGTTCTATTAATCAAGGTCGGCGATACAGCAATTCTCCTCGGTTCCGATCTTGAGGGGCGTGGCTGGTTGGATATACTCGCGGCCCACGAACGGCCGAATTGCAAAGCTTCCGTTTTCAAAGTTCCACATCATGGTTCCCAAAACGCCCACGAGGATAGAGTATGGAGTGAGATGCTGCATAGTGAACCAATAGCGGCGCTCACTCCGTGGATAAAAGGTGGACGGAGTTTACCGACGAAGGGCGACGTAAAACGTATTCTCTCGTTTACTCGAAAGGCTTATGCAACTGCGCCATTCGACATTTCTAGTTCCAAACCCGCACGGAGAAGGAATAGAACAGTAGAAAAGACTATCCGGGAAGCTAGCAAAAGAATCAGTCACGTAGCTCCGCCTCCCGGAATGATTCGCCTGCGCCGGAGGTTCGGGTCACAACTGGATTGGGATATTGAAACATTTGCGCCGGCATGTCGATTGAGCTAGACAAAAATTTGCATGAATCAATAAAAGGTAATGAGTTATGACTAATCCCCTCGCCATTTTCCAGGCGCTTTTGCGCGAGTTATTCCAGTTCGACTGCGCCGATTTGGATTTTGGCATATACCGCATTATGAACCGCAAGCGGGAGGTTATTGAGCGGTTCATAACTGATGATTTGCCGAAAGCGGTAGCCGAGCAACTGGATAGCGGCGCGTTGGCTGATCAAGCGCAGGCTGCCGCGGAGTTGGAAGAAGCCGCCCAACAAATAAGGAGCACACTAGCTAGAGACGCTATTGATGCCGATGGCAACCTCGTCAAATTTCAGGACACGGATATTGGTAAAAAGTATCTCGCGCTGAGAGCTAAGGCTGGCGGCGATCAAGGCCGAGACGCTCTCGAAGCGGCGATCTTCAATCACCTGTATTCCTTCTTTAGCCGCTACTACCAAGACGGCGATTTCATCTCCAAACGTCGGTACTCCAAACACCAACGCTACGCCATTCCGTACAACGGAGAAGAAGTGCATCTTCATTGGGCCAACAGCGACCAATACTACATCAAGACCGGCGAGTATTTCCGTGATTATTCGTTTGCAGTGCGCGATATCACCGTGCATTTCAAACTTCAGGTCGCCGACATCGAGCAGGATAATATCGAGGGCGACAAGCGGTTCTTTCTGCCGTGTGCTGAGGAGATTGCTTGGGACTCGGAGGCCAAACAACTCGATATTCCGTTTGAGTATCGGCCCCTGACCATGCAGGAAGAAATCACCTACGGCAAGAAGAATCAGCAGGAAACCATCATCACTAGATCTGTGGTGGAGATCCCCAAGCAGTTGGATAAAGCACCTGACGCGCTGGCGGCCTTGACGGGTGAAAAACGCCAAAACGACGACGGGCAGTCCGTCTCCTTTCTCGAACACCACTTGCGTCAATATACTCGGCGTAACACGTCGGACTTCTTCATTCACAAGGATCTGAAAGGCTTTCTCGTCCGCGAACTCGATTTCTACCTGAAGAATGAGGTGCTGAACCTCGGCGATATGGAGGTGGCAGGCGAGGACCGCGCTGTGGGCTGGTTTCAGATGATGCGGACGATCCGTTCGGTCGGCGGCCAGATTATCGACTTCCTTGACCAGATCGAAGGCTTTCAGAAAATGTTGTGGGAGAAACGCAAGTTTGTCACCGAGACGCAGTATTGCATTGCGATTGAGCACATCGACGAGAGTTTCTATGAAAACATAGCTAAGTGCGAGGCGCAGTGGGACGAATGGAAAACACTGTTTAGCATTGACGAAGATCAAATCGACCTGTTCAACGCGGGTAAAGACAAGATAGGCAAGCGCGTCGAGTTCTTAAAAGCGCGTCCAACACTCGTCCTCGATAGCAAACACTTCGACCGAGATTTCGTGGATCGTCTATTGGGTTGCTTTGATGATTTGGACGGGATGATGGATGGGGTGCTGATCCACGGCGAGAACTTCCACGCTCTCCACTTCTTATCGGAAGGATACAAAGGGCAATTACAATGTGTGCATATTGATCCCCCTTACAACACGCAGACGAGTGGCTTCCTCTACAAAAATGAATATCAGCATTCGAGTTGGCTTGCAATGATGCAGAATCGCATTGCGGCCACTGTTCCCTTGCTGCGCAGAGAAGGTGCTTTCTTATGCCATATCGACGAGAATGAGTATGAAGTTTTACACTTACTGTTTACGAGTGCAGGCATACCTGATAGCGGTACTATCGTTTGGGACAAGAAGAATCCCATGCTCGGGCGCAAAGGCATCGCTACTCAACATGAGTACGTCTTGTGGCGGACATGGAACGAGTCGTCGGTGTACTTACGTCCAGCCAACGTCCGCATGATGCTCGACAAGGCGGAATCGTTGATTCTCAAATATGGAGGAGTCAATGAACAGGTCCGGCGCATGTACGGCGATTGGGTCAAACGTTGCGAAGACCTGACGGGTGGAGAACGGGCATACCGACTGATTGATGATGATGGTCGGGTTTACCGTGGCGTAGCGATGGGAGCACCCGAGCCTCGGACCGACCCAAAATTTCACATCCCACTCAAGCATCCTGTAACAAGGAAGGCATGTCCCGTCCCTGGCAATGGGTGGTCGCGCACTCCTGCGACCTTACTGGAACTAGTCAAAAAAAATGAAATCATCTTCGGCAAAGACGAGACCGTACAGCCGACACGAAAGGTGTTCCTAAAGCCTGATTCTGGTCGTCAACTATCGTCGGTACTCAGCGACGCTAGCAGAGGCAAAAACGACTTGGAAAAATTGGGCTTTGAGTTTCCCTACTGCCACCCGGTTTCGCTCTATGTGGAATTGTTAGGGGCCGCTGCTGCAGCAAGCGGTGATACAGTCCTCGACTACTTCGCTGGCTCTGGCACTACCGGCCACGCCGTTATCAACCTGAATCGAGAAGACGGAGGACAACGCAAGTTCATCCTTGTCGAGATGGGCGACCACTTCGACACCGTACTCCTGCCACGCATCAAGAAGGTCGCGTTCACGCCCGAATGGAAGGACGGCAAGCCTAAGCCCATGGCAAAGCCGAAAGAAGCCAAGCGAGAATCGCGCATTGTCAAGCGAGGACCACGCATTGTCAAGTATATGCGCCTCGAAAGCTATGAAGACGCCCTGAACAACATCGACTTCGACGAGGATTCTGCGCAGCAGGCGTTGCAATTCGACGACTACTTGCTCAAATACATGCTTCAATGGGAAACCAAGCGCAGTGCAACCCTATTGAACGTGGAGAAGCTATCGCAGCCCTTCCGCTATACGCTGCACATCCATGCCGATGGCCAGACGCGGCAACAGGTCGCCGACATCCCAGAGACCTTCAACTACCTGCTCGGCCTCCGCGTAGAGACGAGGCGCGTATATTATGACGACGACCGGCGGTACTTGGTCTATCGCGGCCAGATTGACCAGCAGCGGATCGCTGTCATCTGGCGAGAAACCCAAGGCTGGGACAAGGCCGCTCTGGTGCGCGACAAGGAGTTCGTGGCCGAGCAGCAATTGACCGACGGCGCGGACGAGGTGTATGTCAACGGCGATTCCTTCATACGCGAGGCCAAAGCACTAGAGCCGGTGTTCAAGCGTCGGATGTTTGCAGAGGGGGGAGAATAATGAGTAACGTCAACGCTTCTACCGGCTCAATGATCATTGAAGAAATTGATCGACTGAAAAGGGAATTGGACAAATTGCGGCCGTTGCCGAGTGAAGTCGTGGGGCGAATAGAACAAAAGCTCAGGCTTGATTTGAATTATCACTCCAACGCTATAGAAGGCAACAGCCTGACTCTCGGCGAAACGAAAAGTCTTATCCTCCATGGGCTTACTGCCCGCGGGAAGCCCATGCGCGATCATTTAGACATCGAGGGGCACAATGACGCAGTAAAGGCGATAGAGGAGTCCGTGAAGACAGACGAAGCTCTCAACGAGGTCTTCATCCGCAATCTTCATAGAGTATTGTTGAAGGAACCTTATGAAAACGACTCGATAACGCCAGAAGGACAGCCCACGAAGCGTCTCATTTCCATTGGCGATTACAAAACACAGCCCAATAACGTGCGAACCTCTACCGGCGAGATTTACTATTTCACGCCGCCGGAGCAAGTGAAACCGGCTATGAGCGATCTCATTGACTGGTACAGAAAGAAAGAGAACGAGGGCGAACACCCCATTGTCATAGCGGCTACGTTTCACTACCGCTTTGTCCGCATTCATCCTTTTGACGATGGCAACGGACGCACGGCGCGGCTTCTGATGAATATGATCTTAATCAAGCATGGCTACACGGTGGCAATCATACCCATACAGGAGAGAAACCAATACATCAACTCGCTGGAGCAGGCCGACAAGAGCGAAGATTTGGCCCAGTTTATCGCCTACATTGCACATTGTTGCGAATATACCCTGAATCTACACCTGAAAGCCGCTCGTGGAGAAGATATTGAGGATGTAGAGGACATAGATAAAGAGATCGAACTCTTTTTACAAAAGAGCACAAGCGATACAATCGAAGCCCGAATATATGCGGACCAAGTGTTGTATCCATTTTTCTTTTATTGCAAAGAGAAGGTCGAACGGTTTTCCAAGTCATTCGGAGAAATTAGATTTTTTGGTAATTCTTCTGTAAGAAAGACTGACAGCCAAAAGGTGAATTTTCAGCTAGAAAATGAGGGAGATACTTGGCCGGAAAACGCGTTTTCTATCTCCACTCGCTTCTCATCTGACTTATCGAATTTTCAGGGAAAACAGGAAGAAAGGGTTAGCTTGCAGATTGCTAATGAGGCAGACCCGAATGGTTGCGGCTGGGATTTTGCTGCTCATATCAGCACAGGTAATAGCACAACTCTTCATACTTTTTATAAAGAGCAATATACGGGGCGAGATTTGGGATTGCTCAAGAAGATATTTAACGAAATGATACGGCGCATGATGAAAAACCTCTCGAAAAACCCTGAAGACCGAGAAGTCGAGCAATGAAGACGACAATAATCCATAAACCGTTCGACAACGAGAAGGCTCACTCTTGGGTCATATTCTAAGTCTATCTGAGCGAAGTGCCCAAAAGACGAATCGGCGAAAAGCAAAAAAATTAAAGGGAACATGCCGTGAGCAACACCATTGAAGAAGCGACTGATGGACCCGACCGTCGAAGCCTCGCTGGAAGCAAAGGTAAAACGGCTCGTGCGGTCATAGATAAATTAGTCGGTGATATTGTAAAAAGTGTAAATCCTCTACGAATAATCCTCTTTGGCTCAGCCGCCAGAGGAGACGCAGGAGAGCATAGCGACATCGATCTGCTTGTGGTAATGCCCGAGGGCGTTCATCGACGGCGAACGGCGCAGAAGCTGTATCGGGAAATTACGGGTTTGGGCGTACCTTTTGATATTGTAGTAGCAACCCCGCAGGATTTGGAAAAACACAAGGACAATAGAGGCTTGATCTATAAAAGTGCCTTAAAGGAAGGTATCGAGGTTTATGAACTCTGAATCTCTGGTTCCTAAGTAGTGCTGAGGATTGGCTTCGTTGTTTGCAGGAGTAACGCCATGAGCGCGAGAATCGACATTCCCAAAGAAGAGATCACCGCCTTCTGCCAGCGCAATCACATCCGGCGCATGGCCCTGTTCGGCTCAGTGCTGCGCGACGACTTCACGCCCGAAAGTGATGTGGATGTACTCGTGGAGTTTGAGCCGGATGCTCGTATTGGCTATATCGGGCTGGCGGGATTGGAGATTGAGCTAGAGAAAATCCTAGGGCGAAAGGTGGATTTGCACACCTTCAAGGGAATCGAAAGAAGCCGTAACTGGCTACGTAGGGAGGACATACTTAGTTCAGCAGAGGCGGTATATGAACGGGCGGGATGACAGAGCAAGCCTAGTGGACATGCTAAACCACGCCGAGGAAGCTGTCGTTTTACTTGGCGAGGCAAGCCTGAACGACTTGGCAGAAGACCGGGTCATGGAACTCGCTTTGCGGAAATTGGTGGAGATTGTGGGTGAAGCAGCCAACCGAGTTTCCGAGGAGACACAGCACTGCCACCAAGAAATTCCTTCAAGAAATTCCTTGGCCCCAGATCATTGGAATGCGCAACCGACTGGTTCACGGCTACGATGACATTAGTCTGAAAAGATTGCGGGACACGATAAACGACGACTTGCCGCCGCTCATTGAACAACTTCAAGCCATCGTCGGCGAAGAGGCATAGAATGCCACCTGTTCAAATCGCCAGTTTGGAGCAACACCTAGTCCTGCTAGCATGGCTTAACCGGCAGTTTGGCTACAAGCACAACCGCGATCTGCTGGCGAGTATGAAGGAATCTGACGAAGGGTTCGATGCCGAAGGCCGCAGCTTTGTCTATCACCGGCTGATAAGCCGTGGAGACGCGGTGAGCATTTCGCCGGACACCTTGGCCCAATACGACGACAATATCCGCAATCATCTGCACGCCATAAACGCCCGCCGTTCTGAGCCGATTACCTTGCGCTACTTCCAGTACTTGGCGGCGCTCTACGCGGAAGTGTTCCTCAATGGATACTTCAACCACCGAGGAGAGACACTCCGCTCGCTTAATGATTTTGTTGCTGAGTACGATGCTGACGAGCCGTTTTCCGAATCCGACCTTAAAAAACTGGCCTTTTGGATGGCGACCGGCAGCGGCAAAACCCTCATCATGCACCTCAATTACCGCCAATTCCTGCACTACAATAATCAGCCCCTAGATAACGTGCTGCTAATTACCCCAAACGAGGGACTGAGCGAGCAGCATATGGAAGAAATGACAGCTTCGGATATACCCTGTCGGCGCTTCGACCTCGACGAGAGTGGTCTGATGATGGACGCAAACGACGTGGTCCGGGTCATTGAAATAACCAAACTAGTTGAGCAAAAGCGCGGCGGCGGAGTGAGCGTACCCGTCGAGGCATTCGAGGGCAACAACCTGATTTTTGTCGATGAAGGGCACAAAGGATCAGGAGGAGAAGCGTGGCGAAGCTTCCGCGACGCGCTAGGCGAGCGCGGCTTTACCTTTGAATACAGTGCCACGTTCGGCCAAGCCCTGAGTGCGGCGAGCAAGAACGAGCTTACGGTAGAGTACGGGAAAGCCATCGTCTTCGACTACTCGTACCGCTACTTCCACGGCGACGGGTACGGCAAGGACTTCCGCGTACTCAACCTCTTGGAGGAGACGACCGAGGAGGCGACGGAGACGCTGCTGCTCGGAAACCTACTGTCTTTCTACGAGCAGCAATGCGTGTTCTCCGAGCACGCCCAAGCGTTGCGACCTTATCACTTGGAACGGCCGTTGTGGGTCTTTGTAGGCAGCACAGTGAACGCGGTGTATTCCAAGGATCGGCAGAAACGTAGCGACGTGCTGACGGTGGCGCGGTTCCTACATCGCATTCTGGAGAACAAAGGTGGCTGGGTGCTGTCGGCCATTGAGCGACTCGTCAAAGGCGAGAGCGGTTTGATAGCGCCAGACGGCCGGGACGTGTTTGCGGAGAAATTCAAGTATCTGCGGGCAATGGATCAGCTCTCTGATGAGATATACCAAGACATCCTAGAAAAGGTATTCCACGCCCCGGCCGGCGGCGGATTGCACTTGTGCGCGATCCGAGGGGCCGCTGGCGAGTTGGGTCTCAAGGCGAGCGGTGCCCAATCCTACTTCGGTCTCATCTACATCGGCGACATCAGCGCATTTAAGAATCTAGTGGAGTCCGACGACGCCGGTCTCACGCTGGAAGAAGACGCCCTGGCTGGCTCCCTGTTCGATGGCATCAATGGACCTCATACCAAGATTGAGGTCCTCATTGGCGCGAAGAAGTTCATGGAGGGCTGGAACTCTTGGCGCGTCTCGAACATGGGCCTGCTAAACATCGGCCGCAGCGAGGGCTCGGAAATCATCCAGCTCTTCGGGCGCGGAGTGCGCCTGCGAGGCAAAGGCGCTAGTCTCAAGCGGAGCGCGGTGCTGGATGGCAGCCACCCGGATCACATTGGCTTGCTGGAGACGCTCAACATCTTCGCGGTGCGTGCCAACTACATGGCACAATTCCGCAATTACTTGGAGCGGGAGGGCGTGGAGACCGAAGCATATCGGGAACTGCCGCTGTTCATCCGTCCAAACGAGAGTCTGCTGCAAAAAGGGTTGGTGGTGCCCAGGATACCAGACGAGCGCGACTTCGCCACGGAGGAAGATATTCGCCTAGATCCCGACCAGAACGTGACGGTTCGTGTCGATATGTCCTTGAAGGTCCAAGCCTTAGAGAGCGATCCTACTGGCCTCGCCGGGGTTGGAGCCCATTCAGGTGCCGAGCAGTCTATTCCCCCCAAAAGTCTACGCCTGATCGATTGGGAACAGGCGTATCTCGACTTGCTCGAATACAAGGAGCAGAAAGGCCGCGACAACTTGATCGTACAGCCGGATGTACCGCAGCAGATTATCGCGGACGGAGAGCACTACCGTCTGATCGCTGAAGAGTCGGTCGTCCGGCCACAGTCGCTTGAGGATGTGGATCGCCTACAAGAGGCCGCAATCTGTATTTTGCGGAAGTACGTGGACGCTTTCTATCGGGTACGTCGGGAGCGTTGGGAGTCAGAGCAGATGATCTATAAGCCTCTCGACGAGCGCGATCCGAATTTGAGCTTTAGCCGAGAGCCGGAGAACAAGGGCCAATACGTAGTCAGCATTCGGCAATCCGAACATGCACTAATCAGCGAAATTGAGAAGCTAATCGATGAAGGCGAGCGGCTGTACTCAGAAGAAACAGAGGAACTGCCCCGCTTTCACTTTGCCCGGCATCTCTATCAGCCTCTGTTGATTGAGAAGGGTGACAAAGTAAAGAGCGCACCCCCAGCGTTGAACGAGAACGAACAGCGGTTCGTCAAGGATGTGAAAGTCTATTGGACAGCCGAATGCGACCAATCCCTCTCCGGGGTAGAAGTGTTCCTCCTACGGAATCTAAGCCGTGGGGCGGGCGTTGGTTTCTTTGAGACGAGCGGCTTCTATCCCGATTTTATCCTCTGGATCAAAAAGGGTGAAAAACAGCACATTGTCTTTGTGGAACCGCACGGAATGATCCACGCAAAAGCATACCAGCACGACGACAAGGCGCGACTTCACGAAAGGCTGCCGAAATTGGCGAAGGAGATCGGTGCGAGGAGTCAGCAGCAGGACGTGACGCTGGACTCGTACATCGTTTCCGCAACGTCTTACCGCGACCTTCATAAGAAATACGAAGATGGCACTTGGGATAAGGCGCGGTTTGCCGACGCGCATATTCTGTTCGCCGAGCGCAACGAGCAATACGACTACATAAAGAGAATTTTTACAGACAGCATATCCAACTTCTGAACTAGGAGACCAACTATGAGCACTAAAGGTCGGGTCGCCGGTAAGGCGGCCATTGTAACGGGTGCAGCTTCGGGAATCGGGGAAGTCACCGCGCAAGTTCTGGCGCGCGAAGGCGCGTCTGTCTGCGTGGCAGATGTCAATGCCGACGGTGGCCAGCGGGTCGTCGATAAAATCAACGCCGACGGCGGCGAAGCCATTTTCGTCCGCACCGATGTGGGCGAATCCGCCCAAGTCATCGAGATGTTTGCGCGCACCGAAGAAGCCTTTGGCCGCGTGGACATCGTCCACAACAACGCGATATGGTTCCGCCACGGCCCGGCGACCGAGCTCGACGAAAAGGATTGGGACGGGACGTTGAACATCGGCCTAAAGGCGATTTTCCTCGCCGCCAAATACGGCATCCCAGTCATGCGCAAAACCGGGGGCGGCGTGATCATCAACACCGGCTCAGTGCATTCGCTGGTCAGCTTTGCCACGGCCACGGCCTACGACGCGGCCAAGGCCGGAGTTTTGGGCCTGACGCGAACCCTTGCCATTGACTACGGGCCGGACATCCGCGTCTGCGCGGTGTTGCCCGGTGCCATTCTGACGCCCTTGTGGGACGATCTACAAGTGCCGGAGGAAGAGCGCGTGCGCTACGCCCAGATGGTGCCGGCCCAGCGCTTGGGCACGGGCGAAGATATTGCCAACGCCGTGCTATTCCTCGCCTCGGACGAGGCGTCCTTTATCACCGGAACTGCATTGACAGTGGATGGCGGGATGCTGGCGCGGACCGAATAGATGACCAAGCCAGCAGTCAAACCGCAGAACCCTTGTTTTTCCTCCGGCCCCTGCGCCAAGCGACCGGGGTGGAATCTTGCGGCCCTAAAAGACGCGGCCGTAGGACGTTCGCACCGCGCCACAGTCGGACGCGCCAAGCTGCAAGAAGTCATCGAGCGGTCGCGTGCGCTGCTCGGCGTCCCGGCTAATTATCGCATGGCCGTGGTGCCGGGTTCGGATACAGGTGCCGTGGAAATGTGCCTATGGTCCATGCTCGGCGCACGCGGCGTCGATGTCCTGTCTTGGGAGAGCTTCAGCAAAGGGTGGGCGACGGACATCACCCAACACTTGCGGCTAGAGGACGTGCGGGTCTTCGACGCAGATTTCGGCGAGCTACCCGATCTGTCCCAAGTTAATTGCGACCGCGACGTAGTCTTCGCGTGGAACGGCACGACCTCTGGGGTGAAGGTGCCCGATGGCGAGTGGATCGCCGCTGACCGCGAGGGGCTGACCATCTGCGACGCGACCTCCGCGGTCTTCGCCGTGGACCTGCCTTGGGAAAAGCTCGACGTAGTAACTTACTCTTGGCAAAAGGTCATGGGCGGCGAGGCTGCGCACGGAATGCTCATCCTCAGCCCGCGTGCGGTCGAGCGGCTCCTCAGCTTCATGCCGCCTTGGCCCGTGCCCAAACTCTTCCGCATGACTCAAGGCGGCCAACTCAACGAGGCCCTGTTCAAGGGCGACACCATCAACACACCCTCCCTGCTGTGCGTGGAAGACGCGCTCGACGGGTTGCGCTGGGCCGAAAGCATCGGCGGCTTGCCCGAACTCGTGCGGCGCACGCAGGCCAACCTCGCGGTGCTGGAGCAGTGGGAAGCCGCAAGCGAGTGGATCGCGTTTTTGCCTGTGCGCCGAACAATTCGCTCCAGTACGTCAATCTGCCTGCGGATCGCCGATGCGTGGTTTACCAGCTTAAGCGAGGACGACCAGCGAGCAAAGGTCAAAGCGCTCGTCGCCAAGCTGGAGGACGAAGGCGTGGCCTACGACATCAACGGCTACCGCGCCGCGCCGCCCGGTCTGCGGATCTGGGGCGGGGCGACGGTGGAAACCAGCGACATCAAAGCACTAGTCCCGTGGCTGGATTGGGCGTGGACGGAGGGAACGTAACGTCAGCCTAACAAATCAGCGGCGGCCAATGCGAGCTGGGGGATCGTCGGCGAGGTGAGAGTAGCGTCGGCTGTGACTTCGATGTGCTGTTGGTAAGCGTCGCCTTGGGGCCGGGCGTACACTTCGATGTAGCTTTTTTGCAGGTCGATCAGCCACACTTCGGGAAGACCAGCTTGAGCGTAGAGAGGTAGCTTGACCTCGCGGTCGTAGTCGGCGGACGTGTCGGCAACTTCGACAGCCAGCAGCACATCGGCTGCCGATGGATGGGCCGCCGCGTAGAAATCGGCGCGGGGACGGAGCAGCACTAGGTCAGGTTTGGGGGCCGAGTACGCGTCGAGCCGGATGGGGTCTTGGACGCCGATCAGCAGGGAATCCCCGACCATTTTTCCCAGCAACAAATTGAGGCGTTTTACGCAAGCGGCGTGGCGGCTGCCAATGGGACTCATGGCGACGACCTGCCCGGCGATAAGCTCAACTCGGTCCTCCTCGGTAAGGATGTCCGCCTCGGCCATGCGGTAGTATTCACTGACCGTAAAGGCGCGGCTTTGTGGCTGTGTGGTCATAGTGCATTCCCCTCTATAAGTTGCGCCCACTCCTAGACAATATGGGAGCGGGCGCAACCTGCACAAGAACGCATGGCGCTGCTACTATTTCTTTTTGTTACCCGCCTGCAATTTATCTGCCGCCCCCACCGAACCAATGTGCAAGGTGTCGTACGCCTGTTGCGAAGTCTCAAACGGCCCCTCGTGCGTCTTCGCGCCGTGCCATTGCAAATTGGTGTACATCGGGTTAATCGCGCCCGTTTCCCGCTCGCGCTTGGCGATCCAAGCCTCCATCCGCTCCTTCAGCGCGGCGACGATTCCCGGCTCTTTTTTGGCCAAGTTCTTCAACTCCAGCGGATCGGCGACCAAGTTGTAGAGCTCGATTTCGGACTTGAAGTGGAAGTCCGGCTCCAGCGCGACAATCAGCTTCCACTCGGGGGTGCGCCAGCCGTGCTTGCGCATCCAAGTGCATTCCGTGATGTAAAAATCCGAATAGTTGGAGGCTTTCCGGCCCGCAATCAGCGGCAGCAGCGACTGGCCGTCAAATGCGAGGTCCGTGCGAATGTTGAGCAGCTTGAGCACGGTGGGCACCAAGTCTTGGTGCAACGTGGTACCCGCGACGCGCTGGCCCGCGGGCAACTTGCCGGGCAGGCGGATGATCAGCGGCACGTACAGCGTGTTTTCGTACATGCCGTGATGGTCGTACCAGCACTCGTGCTCGTACAGAGTTTCGCCGTGGTCGCCGTTGATGACGATTAAGGTATTGTCGCCCAAGCCCAGCTCTTCGACGCGGGTGAGAATGCGCTGAATGCAGGCGTCCATATAGGCGACAGCACCGTCGTACTGGGCGTCCACATAGTGGCGGTCGCGCACCCCAGGCGGCATCCAATCGGCGAAGAAGTCGCAGAAGGGCTTGAAGCTGAACACCGGCTCCATGCTCTTGTTTTTGGGGTCGAATTCGTTGCCGCTGTAAAACATCCGCTCAAAGGGAGCCGGCGGCAGATAGGGGGCGTGCGGGTCCATGTGGCGCAAGAAGAGGAAGAAGGGCTTCTTCGAGCGCGCCAGCCGCTCCAACTCGGGGATGGCGACTTGGTTGAGGTTTTCGGCCTTGGGACTGCGGCCTTCGGCAAAGGATCCCCAACCCGGGTAGTCCAAATAGCGGTTAAAACCGCGCGAACTGGGGTTGCCCGAAAATCCCACGCACGAGGTGTTGTAGCCGTTACTCCGGAGGATCTCGGGCAGGGTGCGGATCTTTTTGGGCAAGCCGCCGCGATGGCGCAGGGCCACGACGCTCGTGCCGAAGCAGTCGAGGCCGGTGAGCATGGAGGCGTAGGCCGAAGTCGTGGGAATGTGGGCTGAGTAGTTCTTTTCAAAGAGCACCGCATCGGCGGCAAAGCGGTCGATATGGGGCGTGGTCTGCCGGTGGTAGCCGTAGCAGCTCATGTGGTCGGCACGCAGGCTGTCGATGCCGAAGAGAATGACGTTGGTCTTTTTGGCTGGCATTAGATCCTCTCGATTCGGGGTAAGGATTGAGATGTAGTCGGGCTATTTGAGGACCGCACCAGGCCATTGATCATCGCTGGCCGTCACGTCCACGGTAATGCCGTCTGGGTCTTCGACCTTGAAGGCTCCTTCTTGGATATTGTGGACATCAATCGGCTCTTTGCCTCCCAAGCCGTCGGAAAAAATCTCGTAACCCATGTCCAACAGGCGGCGACCGGTCTCTTCGAGGTCGGGCACCCGCACGCCGATGTGGAGGTAGTCGAGCATCCCGCTGACGTGGGCCGGGCGGTCCGGGCCGTTGTGCTGGAAGACGCGGAAGTTGTGGTGGCCATCGCTGAGGTCGTAGCAACTCCCGTGGGTCGAGACCACGGGCAGGCCGAGGCCGTCGCGCCAAAAGCGGATGGTCTTTTCGAGGTCCGTGGCTCGGACGCCAATGTGGACGAGTACTGTACTCATGGCTTTTCTCCTTTCTCGTAGGCTCGTAGCCGTTGTGCCATTAGTGCCCATAATCTAACAAACGAAGCACTGCGCGACACTCCCGCGTTTGCAGGCCGGAATATCCTTTGTTTTATTGTCCCTTAACAGAAATTTATTAAGCTGAAAAAGTTTTTTTATATCAATAAGTTATTGTTTTTTGGTTAGATGGGAAAAACCCCGTAAAAGGGGGCGAAAAAAGGGGGCAAATTTCTTGACTTATACACAAATGTTTACTATCTTTTTGTGCAGGTAATCGAAGTAAAAAAGGGCCTTTTTTGCGTTGGAAAACCAAGCACCACAAACCTCATCGCCAGGAGCAAAACCACATGCGACGCGAGATCATCAGCCAGGGCCTGATGTACGCCCTTGTCAGCCTCTTTGTATTCGCGGTGAAGCCGCTTCTCAACTAATAGCCCTTGGCCACAGGAGAGCAGAGCAATGAACCCGATTTTTGCATTTCACGCCTTGCGCGAACTGAGCAAAAACAAGCGCACCCAGCGCCAAGTGAGCCGGCTGGGGCCGCTGTGCACAGGAGCAATCTTCGTCGTCTGGAGCTTTCCCGTTTTCCGCTATCTCACCTAACCTTCGGCTGAGCTCAGGACTTCGGCGAGCTCAGTCGAGTCGTCGAAGCCTGGCACAAAAGGAGAAACTCATGCCGCCTATCGCCAAAGATCGCATCGAACGCGCCGCGCGGATCTATGCCAGCAACCACGACGCCGGTTCGGCCTTGGGCATTGCCCCGGGCAGCTTCAGCCGCCTCTGTCGCCGCTACGGCATCGAGACGCCCCAAGCGCGCAAGCGCCGTCAGCGCAGCGAGTGGAAGCAGGCTCCTCTCAGCCTGCACAACCGAAAGGAGCAGTAATATGTCGAGTCTCAACAAGGTTTTACTCATCGGCAACTTAGGGTCTGATCCCGAGACGCGCTTCACCCCCAGCGGCGCTCAGGTCGCCAACTTCAGCTTGGCCACCAGCGAGTCGTGGAACGACAAGGACGGGCAGCGCCAAGAACGCACCGAGTGGCACCGCATCGTCTTGTGGAGGCGCCTCGCCGAAATCGCTGGTCAGTACCTAAAGAAAGGCAGCAAGGTCTATATCGAAGGCAAGCTGCAAACGCGCTCTTGGGAAGATCAGCAGGGCCAGAAGCGCCAAACCACCGAAATCGTCGCCAGCACCATGAAAATGCTCGGTGCAGAGCGGGCTGACGAGGCCGCTGAGGTCAACGGCAACGGCCATGAACTCGCCGCTACCCCCGCAGCCGGCCCCAACCACGACGACCTGCCCTTTTAACCCTTCCACCCTTCCGCCGGGTTGACGCTCGGACGAGATGTATTAGCTTGGTCGCGGTCCGCAAAGGATGCGCGGCCATTTTTTTATTTTTTTAGAGGGGGAAACCATGGCGTTTGAACTCAACGCGCCGAGCAAAATAAAGAACATAACGAGCGCGTACACAGGCCCGCGCTTTCGCAATGGGCGGCCCAAAGTTGACGACGATATCGTCGAGCGGATGAAGTGGGTGACCGTCGAGGAAGCCTGGGGAGTGCTGATGGGCAAGGGACATGCGTTTCAGTTCGAAGGCGACTGGATCAACCTGCATCCGAGCCGCGTGCTAGTCGGCCGCGCGGTAACGGCCCGCTACATCCCGCACCGGCCTGACTTCGACGGCGTCGTGAATGCCGAAGGCGAGCGGCACGGTCGGATCGGCGGCCAGAATAGCTGGGTCATCGACACTTTGGTCGCCAACGACGTATTAGTAGTCGATCTGTTCGGCAAGGTGCTGCGCGGGACCTTTATCGGCGACAATCTCGGCACGGCAATCGCGACCAACACCGGTGGTACGGGCCTGATCGTCGATGGCGGCATCCGCGACGATCACCGCGTGCGCCAGTTGCCGATCAACGTGCTCTGCAAGGGGCTGCATCCCTCGGCTATTGGCGAGGTGACCATGGCCGAGATCAACGGCCCGGTGAGGGTAGGTGAGGCGACCTGTATGCCGGGCGATATCGTGCTGGCGACTCCCACGGGCGTGATTTTCGTGCCGCCGCAATACGCCCGCGAGGTCGTGGAGTCCTCCGAAAACACCCGCCTGCGCGACTATTGGGGTAAGAAAAGCATTGCCGACGGCCGCTACACGCCCGGGGAAGTGGACCGCAAGTGGTCGCCAAAGATGGACAAAGAATTCGCCAAGTGGAAGAAAACGGCTGACATAGAGGCGATTTTCGCCGAATTATAAAAAACGGGCCGAGGCAAAGACGCCCCGGCCCGCTGCCGAACAACCTTTCCCGCTGCTAGCGCGCCAGCCAAGCGCTAAAGCGCTCGTTCATCTCGTCCATATTGTCGCTCCACCAGCGCCAGTCGTTGCGCAGCGCGCCCGCCTCATTGGCTGGGTACGTAGGCATGTGCGGAGCCATCTCCTCGCCAGTCTCGGCGTGGACCGAGATCAGGTCCATGCCCGAGCGACGCGCTGGCGCATAGGAGATGTAGCGGCCCACGCCGGCCATGGACGACGGCCGCGCCGCAAAGGCGACAAACTTGCGCGCGGCCTCTAAATTCGGCGCACCCGCCGCGATGACGAGCTGGCCCGTGTCCAGCACCTGGCCGTCCCAGACGATGGTAAACGGCTGCTTTTCCAAAATCTGCGCGTTGAAGATGCGTCCGTTGTACGCCGTGGTCATCACCACTTCGCCATCGGCGAGCATCTGCGGCGGCTGCGCGCCCGCCTCCCACCAAACCACCTGATCTTTGATGGTATCGAGCTTGCGGAAAGCGCGACTAACTCCTTCGGGCGTGTCGAGCGCGGCGTACACCTCGTCCCGAGGCACTCCGTCGGCCATCAAGGCGAACTCCAAATTGACGAGCGGTACGCGCCGCATCCCGCGCCGGCCCGGGAACGCCTCAAGGTCGAAAAAGTCGGCGATGGTCTCGGGTTTGCGCTCCTTAAAATGGTCCGTGCGGTACGCATAGACGGTTGAGTAAAACAGCGTGCCGACGCCACATTCGCCCATAGTTTCCGGGTAAAAGTCGTCCTCGGGCGATTCGCCATTCGTCCCGGGAGGCATCTCAAAGTCCAGCACTTCGAGGAGGCCCTCGTCGCAGCCGGTCATGGCATCGGCGATCTCCATATCTATCACGTCCCAATGCACGGCCCCCGCATCCACTTGGGCGCGCAATTGGGCAAGGCCGCCGTTGTAGTCCTCCAAGCGAACTTCAATGCCCGTCTCTTCCGTAAACGCCTCGTGATAGCCCTTTACGCAGGCGCGCGCATACGAGCCGCCCCAAGACACCACGGTCAGGGATTCCGCGTTAGCCGCCGCGCACCACGTCAGCGCGGCCAACGCACCCGCCCCAACCAGCCTAGTTAAGTTCATATCGCTTACTTATTGGGCTGCGGCGTGACGCGCAGGTAGGGCTTAACTGCCGTAAAGCCTTGGGGAAATTTCTCGGTAGCTTCCTCGTCCGAGAGGGCCGGGACCACGATGCAGTCTTCGCCATCTTGCCAATTGGCCGGAGTAGCGACCGAGTAATTGGCCGTCAGTTGCAGCGAGTCAATCACGCGCAAAATTTCGTCGAAATTGCGGCCGGTCGAGGCCGGGTACGTCAGCGTCAGCTTGACCTTTTTGTCTGGGCCGATGACAAAAACCGAGCGCACGGTCATATTGTCGAGCGCGTTGGGGTGAATCATGTCGTAGAGCTCGGAGACCTTGCGGTCGGGATCGGCGATCATCGGGAAAGCGAGATTGGCGTTTTGGGTCTCGTTGATGTCGGAGATCCAGCCTTCGTGGTCGTCAACCGAGTTGACGCTCAAGGCGATAATCTTGACGCCGCGCTTTTTGAACTCCTCTTCGATGTTGGCCACTACACCTAACTCCGTGGTGCAGACCGGGGTAAAGTCGGCGGGATGGGAAAAGAGCACTCCCCAAGAGTCGCCGAGCCATTCGTGAAAATTGATTGGGCCCGCGGTGGTTTCCGCGCTGAAATCCGGGGCTTCGTCGCCGAGTCGGATAGCCATGATGGTTCTCCTTTTTCCTACTTGTGAAAGGGTTTGCGAACAAACATTTAAATATCAAGGTACGCCTAGCCGTCGTCAATTGGTCGCCAACAGCCGCTTGAGATAGCGGGCACTTTCGCGGACCGCGGCTTCCGTACCCAGGTCGGCCGAGGCCTGATGGACCGTCACATAGCCCTCGTAGCCGACCACTTGCAGCGCGTCAATCAGCGGTGGAAAGCGAATCCCCCCTTCCTCCCACAAGGGAATCTGGCGGAACCGCACCTCGCCGCGGCACCACGTCTCGAGCGCGTCTGGACCATCGGAAGTCAAGACGTGATTCTGCAAATACACATTGAATAAGTGCGGCGCGAAGCGGCGGATGGTATCCAGCCCATAAGGCTGGCCGCATAGCTCTAGGTTGGCCGGTTCGTAGATCAGGCCGAAATTGGCGCGGCCAATGCTCGCCAAAACTTGCAGCGAGCGGTCGATTTCCTCGAAGAGACTGCGGGTGTGGCACTGGTGAGCGAGACGCAGACCGCGCTCGGCAGCTTCGTCCGCGGCACGGCGCGCCCAAGCGATATCTTCGTCCGTCTTTAGGCAGAGGCGCAGCAGCGGAGCGCCGAGCTGTTCGGCCAGATCGAGATAGGGCGTTATATTGCGGAGGGCATCCGGCCCTTGGTCGGAGTTTTCGGGGATCGGGAAGTCGCCGGTGAGCATGGAGACGGCCAGCGAGTAGCGGTCGAGCAGGGCGCGCGCAGCGGCAACCGTCTCTGATGGGCTGTGGACGCCCACTTGCGAGGCGCGCATACACAGCCCGCTATACCCGTGGTCGGTGGCGAGGGCGGCCAATTGCTCAAGCGTCATATTGGCTTCGCGCTTGGCGTGAAATTTTTCGGCCACGCGGACCGAGAGCGAGAGTTTCATGGATATCCTTGTGGTTGAGAGTTGTTGGAGGCCTACTTAGGAACCTTCGTGTAATTTGCATAAAGAAAGGATAGTGAACCAATGAGAACGATCCGCGCAACATGGCTTACAGTCGTCGCCAGCTTGGTGGCCATTCCAGCCCAGGCTTGGTGGGGAGATGGACACGGGATTCTGACCGAGGCGGCGGTGCTAGCTGTGCCAGAGGAGATGCCGGCTTTCTTTCGCCAAGGCGGCGACATTCCCAGCCATACGGTCTTCGATCCAGATCTGTTTAAGAATCGCCGCACTCCTTTGCTGAGCCACGCCGAGCACGGAGAGCACTATTTCGATCTGGAGTACCTTGGAGGACGCGCAATTCCGGCGAAGCGCTTTGACTTCATCACCCTGTGCTTCGAGCTACAGCTAGACCCGCCACGGGTTGGAATGGCCCCCTACGCCATCGCCGAGTGGACCGAGCGGCTAGCCGTGGCCTTTGCCGAGCATCGCCAGTGGCCGGAGAACGAGGCGATTCAACAAAAGTGCCTCGTCTATGCAGGCATGCTCGCCCACTATGCCCAAGACATCTGTCAGCCCCTACACACGACCCTAGACTTCGACGGCAAGAAGCAAGCGGACGGCACGGTTATCGGCAAGGGCATCCACGAACAGGTGGATTCATCGGTGGAGCGGCTCGACTTTGCGCCCGAGGAATTGGCAGCCGAGCAGGACGTTGCAGCCTTTGATTCGCTGATGAAGGCCATCACTGAACAGATCAAAAAAAGCAACTGGCGGGTGGAAGAAGTGTACGCGCTGTGGGGCCATTGGGAAGACGAGAACGACGCCCGCGTGCGCGCCTTGACCTTAGATTTGGCCCGCACCTCCGTGCGCTTTACGGCCTCGCTCTACCTGACCGCTTGGCAGCAGTCTGCTGAAATTCGCTTGCCGAGGTGGTTGGAGCGCTGAGCGGGGTCGCCGGGGCGGTTATCGTCAGTCGTTTATCCCCGAAGTTCGCACGGACGTGCGAACTCGGCCTCCGTGTTCCGCAAGCCAAGAGCGGAAGAATTGCAACACGGCTTCGCCGTCTCCCTGCTGCCGTTGCTTCCGCTGAATGAGCCATAGCTCGATCTCGACGTCTCGCAAATCTGGATTTAGCCCTCGGGCTTGGGGACTGCCGTGGAAGCGCTGGAAATCCGGCTCATCCTTGTAGAACGAAATCGCGTCGCTGTTCTGCAGCAGATCTGAAACGACGATGAGACGACGCGGCACATCGCGCCGCTTGGTGCTCTGGAAATGCTTTATGGCAACCGACTGCACCGACTCCATGATCGGCGACGATTTGGCCTCTTTATTGGTGAGCAGCTTCCTAAGCTCCTCTTCTAAAGGTGCGCGAAATTTCTGCTGCCAGTTGCGCCGAATGATCGCTTCGGATTGCGTGAGGTGATCGACGTTTTCCGGGTCGCCGGGACTACAAACCTTGATAATCGGGTCGAGAGCTCCGCCATGCGTAGGGTCCACTGCAAAAAGACTGATCTCGTGATTTTCCTCGATCTCATCGAGCAGGTTCCAGATCCGCGTCTCCAGATCGGATTTAGTAGTAGGCATGAACGAATCCGTGCGATCGAGCAGAATCGCCGTAATCGCCGAGGGGCCCTCCGACCGGCACAGAGTCTTTGGATCGCGCTCGACTGAAGGCGGCTTTAGCACCACAACAACGAGCAAGATCGCGATGACTCCCGCGATCATCGCACCGCCTGCTATCGTTTTATTCGATAGCTTACCTACACTCATTAATTCTCGTCCTGATCGTCCCTCGGTCTATCCGGCTGCCGCCGATGCGGGGCCAAAGGTCTCAATTCCTCGCTGCCCATATCGTACTGATTGTGCAGTTCTTCCACGCCATTATCAATTTTTATCTCCGCCGCGCTGGTGATCTTCAAGATCTCCTCGCGCGTCAGCATGGCCTTTGGCAAGCCGGTGTCTACTGGCGTTCTCACTATGCTCCAAGGCTTCTTGAACCGCTCTGGCGCTTCGCCATCTCGCATCGCCCGGTTGGTATCACGGTAGAGCTGGAGCAAGTGGTTTCCCGCGTGCTCTAGGTGATCTAGATGGTCGTCGAACGACTTGATAAGGCGGCGATGGTCGTCGATGATAGAATCGTGTTGTCGTCCCGCGAGCAAAATGTTTTGCTTGATATTCTCCAACGCCTGCACCGCCTCATCCGATGTTTTCTTCAATCCCTTTAGGCAGGCCTGATAGAATTCGTTGTATGCGTCGTCGGCCTCCGCGAATACGCGCGCGCACTTGGCGTAACCCGGATAGCGATCATCCCACAGGATGCCATCGATAAAACTAATAATCGCAAAGAGGAATCCCATGAAGAACAGGATCCACGATTGGAAGTCCCCTAGACCCAATGGATTCTCGCCAAAAGCAGCGATGGCGAGTTTGCCTCCTTCGTCGAGCACCGTGCCCGTTGTTTCCCGGTAGTGCGCCACCATCAGGTTGAAAAACAGCGCAAAGACTATAAACACCGCGGCGCTGACAATGCCCACGGACCTTCTGCCCCAGTGGATGTGGTTGAAATTGGTGACGAGGATGCCGAGCAAAAAGGCAAGACCGAGGTTGACAAACGAAATGACAACCGCCTCGGTGTACGCGCCGAACAACCCAAACTCGTTGCCCTTGGCCAAAAAGGACGCATTGCCAAAGGTCTCAACGAGAAAGAGTACGGCGATGAGGCCGATGTTAAATATCTTATCGTCCCAACTGCGGGGCTGCGGTTCGCGGCTGAGGCCATTTTGTTCCTTAAACTGCTGCATGTCCTCTTTTTTTCTGCGCAGATCCTGCTGCTCTCTACTCAACTCTACTATGGCCTTATCGACGTGCTGATCGAACTCCGCGCGTTGCTTGGCTGTTTCAATATCAATGGAGCTTAGTTGCTCCCGGAAGTCTAGCGCGACGAGACGCTCTCTGTACGCCTTCAGCTCGCTCTCGCACACCTGCTGTGCCTGAGCTTGAGCGCTCTCAATCATCCCGATAACCTTGCGTTCTGTGGGGTCGAGGTCGTCTTCCGCGCTGTCTAGTGCGGGCCGACCCCGCCTCGCGTTTCTTTGGCTATCTTCTACTATATGCAGATCTTCCGCGACCTTATTGGTGTCGATCTTCTCAAACGGGTTGGTGTGAAGATCGTCTGTCATCGCACACTCCTCCTCATTTACAGCGTATTTAGGACAGAAAAACGGCAGGGGATAGAGGGGATTATACAAAGATATGCATAACTGCGATTTTCGCCTCCCTATTCTTTATTTTTTACCCTCAAATCACCACCCTAAACCCCTCTCGATCCTCCATGCCCTGCGCGAAGATGCGCGGATCGATGTCGAGGCCCGCGCCGGGCGTGTCGGGCACGTGCAGAATGGAGTCGGCCAGCCGCCAGCTGTCGGTGATCAGCCCGGGCATGGCAGCCGGCGCGGCTTCGAGCAGGCAGAAGTTGGGGATGGAAGCGGCAAAATGGGCGTGGTGAAAGCGCTCGACGTACGACCCCCAGCAGTGGGGGGCGCAGAGCGCGTTCCATTGCTCTAGACGCGCTGACGTGCTCCGCCACCACGTCAGCCCCATGGCGCGAAAATCGTGCTGCACCACGTCGATAAATCCCTGTTCTACGAGGTCAAAAAAGTACGGCGGCGGCGAAAATTCCCCGTCGGCCACCAGCGTGTCCCAGTCATTTTCGACGATGTGCTGCTTAAGCGCTTGGTTGAGCGGGGCGTCTTCGGCAAAAGGCTCTTCAAACCAGTAGATCCCCACGTCCGCGCAGGCGTCCAACAGGGCTATAGCGGTGTTGAGCGTATTGCCCATGTTGGCGTCGATGAGCACCTTGGCCTGCGGGCCGGCGGCTTCGCGCACCGTGCGAATAACCAACTCGTCGCGTTTGAGGCCCGCGTCCGTGGGCATCCAGCGCGCGCCGCGACCGACCTTTATCTTAAAGTGCAAATAGCCGTGCTCGTGACCAGTGGCGACTTCGCCGCGGAAGATGTCTTTGACCTGTTCCTCATCTGCGGCTTCCAAATCGTCGATATAGACCGAGCCATCGTACACTTCAACCTCGCGTTTGCCGCGGGCACCGAGCAGGCGGTACAGCGGCAAATCCATCATCCGCGCCACCAAATCCCACAGCGGCAGATCGAGGTTGCGGCCCGCGGGCAGGCAGCCGTCGGGGAGTTGGAAGAGAGCGCTGATCTCCTTGCCAAGAAGCGCGCGTGCCTCGTCTTCGCCAATGCGGGACCAACCCAAGCCCCACGCCCCGCCGTCCGTGCGAATCCGGACGACCGGATCCGCAATCTGCGATCCGTGCGCGGGAATGCGGGCGTTGAAGCCGATGTAGCGCGGTCGAGTGCCGCGCAGAACGCATTTTTCAATACAAGTAATCTTCCCTTTGGGGACTTCGTGCATGGCCAAGCTCCTTATCAGAATCAGGGCGGGGGCAAGATGCCCTTGCCGTTCCACAAGCGGGTCTGCGGCCAGTAGGCCGACCACCCAAACCACATCGAATTATAGGCTGGGATTTGCTCTAACTGCGCTCCTTCAAGCGGCCCGGCAAGGGCCTCGCCGCGCATGTTCCACTCGCTGCCGGTCTCCACATCGGTAAAGGCCAACGGCAGGCTTCGACCTGAGCTCAGCCGAAGGTCGTCGGTGCGGCTGAGGATGCGGAAGGTCAAAAGTTGGCCGCGGACAACGCGGCTGTAGGGAATGGCAGTGGCAGTCTCTGCGTCGTAGAGCACGAGCACGGCGCGGTCGCCGACGCGATCGTTGATGACGGCCTTATCGGGCATCCTGCTGAAAGGATAGGCCCTGCTCTCGCCGGCGTCTTGCAACCCCAAGACCATTTCCTTAGCCAGCAAGCGGCCGCTGGGCCGAGCGGTAGTCAGCGGGAAAATAATCATCTGGTGATCGCTGCGATAGTTGCCATAAGGGTAGTGACCGTACACGTCGAGCGGATACATTGCGCGGATATAGTCCGGGTAGTGGTCGAGGCCGGTCGCCGCTTGGACGACCGTGGTGTGCGGATGCAGCGCACGCCACAGGCCCCACGTCGTCTCGACCACGGGCAAGAGCTGGAGGCGTTCCCCTTTGTGCGCGCCGCTGATGCCGGCGTAGATCATCTGCGGGTACAGGGTTTTCTCGTCGCGTCGGTCGTACAGCACCAAGTTGCTGTTGAGTATCATGCCGGAAACGCCGAGTTCGATTTGTGTTGAGTCCGAAGCCATCGCGTCAAAAACTAGCCCAGTGCTGGTCAGCGGGCAGAATGTAACGCTGATGTACTGGCCGCCGAGTTGGTCGTTGATGACTTCGTGCGTCCAGCCGAGGCGGTGCGGATAGGCCCGCGCCGCACCGTTTGCGACCACGCCGAGGACTAGATCCGAATCCGCGAGATAGTGCGCGTCCTCCGGTGCAACGCTCTGGGGATTGGTCATGGCCGGGATGCCGTCGCGGGGCACCCCACCCGAGCGCAGGTGATGGGTCAACTCGTCGAGGCGGTCGTATATATCGGCGCGGAGGGGAACGGCGATGAAGAGGGCGAGCAGGATGCGGGCCATGGCGTCGGACACTGGGAAAGCGATGCGGGAGGCTCAATTATACAAGCGAGCCGGTGGCTGTCAAACTTGCGGATTGCTGCGGATCGCAAGAAGTTACGCTACCTGCAAATTCACTGAGGAGATTGCCATTGTGCCCCAAGCTTTCAATCCCCCCAATGTCGTCCAACCCTTCGGCATTTTCTCCAGTGCCGCTTGGCAAGCCGAAGGCCGCGTCCTCCACCTCTCGGGCCAAGTGGCCCAAGCCGCTGACGGCAGTGCGGTAGGTATCGGCGATATCGAGGCGCAGACGCGCCAAGTGCTGGACAATCTCGCCCAAGTGCTGGCCAGCGTGGGAGGCCGCCTAGAGGATATTGTCAAAGTGACGGTCTTTGTCGCGGATATGGCCCATCTCGACCAGATCCACCGAGTGCGAGCCGAGTACTTCACACCGCCCTATCCAGCCAGTACCCTCGTCGAGGTCAGCCGGCTAGTGCGGCCCGAGTACCTCATTGAAATAGACGCAGTGGCTTCCATCCCCTACGAGCGGGTGCAGGAGTCTGCGCCGTGAATGCCCGCCAGACGGTCGAAGCTTACTTCGCCGCGTTGACAACGGGCGATGCCGACCGGCTCATCAATCTCATCTCTCCAGCCGATTACTTTGTCAAGATCGGCACTGAACCGGGGGAATACATCGAGGGCAGTGGGCGCGCTGTCCAGTACTACCATCACCACGTCGCCAGTACCCGGGATTTCACCATCGACACAGAGCACCTCGATGTGCAGGAGCGCGATTCGGTGGCTTGGTTCTACACCCGGCAGCAGTGGCGGCTCAAATGGCAAGGCCAGTACGAGGAACTGGCCTTGCGTCTGACGGGCGTATTGGAACGGGAAGCGGGCGCATGGAAGTTCGCACAGATCCACGCTTCCATAGGGGTGGCCTAGCGCGAGGAACTTGTGCTGCCGCGTCTGCTACGAGCCTCCGACATGAGCAGCCTGCCAAGTCGCGGTTGACCCGCTACAGGAGCAGGCGTACTATTCCCCGACCAACCCGCATTCCACGCGATCCGCACGAAATAGTTAGCAGGTGACTGAACAATTATGTCGAGGAAGGGAATCCCTACGTTCGAGCGGCCCGATTGGGACGAGTACTACATGCGCATCGCCATGGCCGTGCGGGCGCGCGCCAACTGCACGGGCAACCGCATCGGAGCTATCTTAGTGCAGAACGACCGCATCATTTCGACTGGCTACAACGGCACCCCGCACAACATGGTCAACTGCCTCGACGGCGGCTGCGACCGCTGCGCCCACCGCGACCAGTACGCTTCGGGCAAGGACTACGATTTGTGTATCTGCGTCCACGCCGAGCAAAACGCGCTGTTGTCGGCAGCCCGCTTTGGGATCGCCACCGAAGGAGCACTGCTGTATTCGACGATGCGGCCTTGTTTTGGCTGTGCCAAAGAAATCCTCCAAGCCAAAATACAAGCGGTGTACTACCTACACGATTGGATCTATCCCGACGCCAAACGGCAGGCCAGCTACGAGGAGCTGTTGTCGTTTGTACCCGAAGGCGTGTGGGCCGTGGCCATGGACGACCCAGACGCTGCCTGGGCCGTCTCCTCCCTGCGCCAAGACGAGTGAGATGAGACGCACTGCTTGGGCCGCATGGGCGAGCCTGATGGCCGTGGGAGCCGGTGGCACAGAGCCGGTCGCTGTGGTGCCGACGAGCCACAAGCCAACGCTCGACGGCATACTGGTCGAGTGGGGAGCACCCGAGCGCATCGGCCTAGTTCCCGGCGGCGAGCGAGTGGGCGTGCGCGGGGCCTTTTCCGGCTCGGCAGATCACGAGGCCGACCTCTATCTGATGTGGGACGCCGACTACGTGTACGTGGCGGCCGCAGTAGTTGACGATACCGTAGATGCCCAACAGATTCCCCCTGACAAAAGCGAATGGCGCGGCCCATCCGGGGAGCGCAAGGACGCGATGTTTTACTACGATCACCTAAAAATTTTCCTGCGCGGCCCCGAGCAGCCCTTGGGGCATACCATCTGGCTAAGTCCAGCCAACGGTACGCCCTATCTGTGGGGGGGCATGCAGCGCCAGCAGCCTACAGAACTCGCGCCCGTAAGCGCCGGAGGGGCACTGCGCGAGCAACTCTACACCTTTGAAGTAGGCATTCCCTGGCGCTGGTTGGGCTTCTATCCCCAGCCCGACATGGTGCTCGACGCGCTTTTTCTGCTGCCGGATTCCGACCTGCCCAACGAGGAATTGCGCGACAAAGTGCGGCAGAGCAACAAGTGGATCTGGTGGCAGGGCAAGGTGCAGCTCAAGGGACAGCCGCCGGGGTTGCGCCTATTGCCCGAACAGCAGCAGGTCATCGCGGAGATCGCGGAGAAGACGCAGGAGATTACCGTGCCGAAAGTGGACCGGGATGGACAGGATGAAAAGAGACAGGATGAGCAGGATTCGGTTGGAGTTGAGCGAACTTTGGGTGAACAGGAGAGAATCATAGCTAAGGTGGACAGCAGCGATGCTGGTACAGTAAGGGCACAAGAAGCCGTGCAAACTGAGTCGGTGCCTACGATTAGATCGCGGCTGAATCGGTCGTTGTTGGCCAAGAGGCATCCAGCGCCGGATTGGGTGCGTGCGCTCAACGACGACGAGGAGGTGTCGCGGGGCCAAGTCGATTCGCTCTATTATAGATTGACCCACTCGCTGGCACGCCTGACTGCGGACCGCATTAATGCCCGCACCGACGGGATTGTCATGGACATCGCCGAATACGCGGGGACTTGGCGGGCGCAGGCTCAGCACTTCTTGCAAAAACTACTGGCCAAGACGCTGGCCGACCTAGAGCAGGGACAGCTACAGTCGCAGATCGAAACAGCCGCCGCCGAAGTCGGCGTCGATGGCCACAAAGCTACCCGCCTAGTGCAATCGCTCTGCCGCGAGGCCCTAAAGATATACACCGAGGGCAAGGTCGCTAGTTCCGAAACCCTAATTGACAAAGCGCGGCGGCGGGCCAAACTCTCCGAGGAGCAAGCGCAAGACCTGCTGGCAGTGCTGGCGTCGTCTATACCCCGATAAACTCCATGCCCGTATTTTCCATCGAACACTTGCGCCAAGTCGGCGCAGCCATCTTCGCCGCAGCCGGCGCGCCACCCAAGGCAGCCGATGTCGTCGCCAAGCTGCTGGCCGACGCCAATGCCGTGGGGCACGATTCTCACGGCGTCATCCGCATTCCCCAGTACATAAGCACCATCGAGAAGGGAGAGATCGTCCCCCACGCCGAGGTCGAAATCGTGCGCCAGACGACCGCCGCGGCCGTGCTCGATGGGCACTGGGGATTTGGCCAAGTCGTGATGAACCAAGCGGTGGAAATGGGCTTGGAACGCGCTGGTAACTGCGGAGTCGCAGCTATAACCGTCAAAAATGCCAACCACATCGGTCGCCTCGGCAGCTATGTGGAGCACATCGCCGAAGCGAACATGATCGGCCTGCTCTGCGCCAACTCGCACGGCGGCGGTGCCAGCGTGGCCCCTTGGGGCGGCATCGCCGGGCGCTTGGCCACCAACCCGCTGGCGGGCGGCTGGCCCGACGGAGAAGGCGGCGCACTCGTGCTGGACATCACGACTAGCGTCGTAGCCGAGGGCAAGGTGCGAGTCAAGCGCAATCGCGGCGAACCGGTCCCCGAGGGATGGATCATCGACGCGGCTGGCCGGCCATCGACGGACCCAGCGGACTTTTACGACGAGCCACGCGGCAGCCTCTTGCCCTTTGGCGGCCTCATGGGCCACAAGGGCTACGGACTCGGGGTAGTGGTGGAGCTGTTGGGTGGGGCGCTGAGCGGGGCGGGTTGTGCGCGGGGCCGGAAGGCGCGGATCGGCAACGGCTGCTTCTTGCTAATCATCGACATTGGGCGCTTCCAGCCGTTTGCCGAATACGCGGCCCAAGTGCGGGCGTTCGCAGACTATTTGCGATCCTCACCCAAAGCCGAGGGCGTCGATGCCATCCTGCTGCCCGGAGAGCTGGAAAAGCAAGAGCGACAGCGGCGACAGGCCGGCGTAACCGTCGAGGAAGAAACTTGGCGACAAATCCTCGATTGCGCTCAACGGGTTGGGGCCGTTCTACCGAGCGTTTAGCACAAGGAGCACCATTTAATGAAAACGTCCGATCTCTTCATCCGCGCCTTGGAGCACGAGGACGTGGAGTTTCTCTTTGGCATCCCGGGCGAGGAAAACCTCGACCTGCTCGAATCGCTGCGGGGCTCCGAACAGATCCAATTGATTCTCAACCGCCACGAGCAGGCCGCGGGCTTCATGGCCGCCACGTACGGTCGTCTCACCGGCAAGACCGGAGTTTGCCTAGCTACCCTAGGACCGGGGGCGACCAACTTCGTCACCTCCGCCGCCTATGCCCAACTCGGCGCCATGCCCATGCTGATGATCACCGGCCAAAAGCCCATCAAGTCGAGCAAGCAGGGGCAGTTCCAGATCGTCGATATCGTCGAGATGATGCAGCCCCTAACCAAGTACACCCACCAGATCGTCAGCGGCGACAGCGTGCCCTCCCGCGTCCGCGAGGCATTCCGCTTAGCCGAGGAGGAGCGGCCCGGGGCCGTGCATTTGGAACTGCCCGAAGACATCGCCCGCGAACAGACCGATACGCCGCTCTTTCCCAAGGACCGCGTGCGCCGACCCATCCCAGAAGAAAAGGCCATCGCCCAAGCCGCCGCCCTAATCGAAGAGGCGCAAAGCCCCCTCTTGCTCATCGGGGCCGGGGCCAACCGCAAGCGCACCTCCAAGATGCTGTTCAACTTCATCCGCGACACCGGCATCCCGTTCTTTACCACCCAGATGGGCAAGGGCGTCGTGGACGAACGCGACCCGCTCTTTCTGGGCAACGCCGCGCTGTCGGCCAACGACCCGTTGCACTGCGCCATCGACCGCGCCGACCTCATCATCAACGTCGGGCACGACGTGGTCGAGAAGCCGCCGTTTTTCATGGAGCCTAACGGCTTACAGGTAATTCACGTCAACTTCTCTTCGGCCTCGGTCGATCCAGTCTATTTCCCCCAGCTAGAGGTCATCGGCGACATCGGCAACAGCATCTGGCAGTTGCTGCTGCGGATCAACCGGCAAAAGACCTGGGACTTCAGCTATTTCGCCAAGGTCAAGGAGTGGATCGACGAAATCCGCGCGGTCGGCAACGACGACCCCGGATTCCCCATTGCGCCCCAACGGGTCGTCGCCGACGTGCGCCGCGTCATGTCTGACGACGGCATTATATGCCTCGACAACGGCGTCTATAAGATCTGGTTCGCCCTCAACTACCGCGCTCACGAGCCCAATACCGTGCTGCTGGACAATGCGCTGGCGACGATGGGAGCCGGGCTACCTTCGGCCATGGCGGCGCGGCTGGTGGAGCCGGACAAACAGGTCATGGCCATCTGCGGCGACGGCGGCTTTATGATGAATTCCCAAGAGTTGGAGACCGCGGTGCGCCTCGGGATGAACCTCGTGGTCCTCATCTTGCGCGACGACGGCTACGGCATGATCAAGTGGAAGCAGGCCGACATGGGCTTTGCCGATTGGGGTCTCGATTACGGCAACCCGGATTTCGTGCAATACGCCGCCAGCTATGGGGCCTATGGACACCGCGTCGGCGCGGCCGACGATCTACTGCCGACCATGCGCGAGTGCCTCGCCTCGCCGGGCGTCCATCTAATCGAGGTGCCGGTGAACTACGCGGTCAATCAAGACCTCCTCGAAAAGGAGTTGGTCTGTCCGGCGTGAGTGAGCCTGACCTCAGCGGTACGCCGCCTGCATCGTCGCCCGAATGAAACCAATGGCATAGGCTCGGCCAGCCCAAGCCGCCGACGCATCCTGCAAACCCGGCGTGTGGTCGAGCATGAACGGCCCGTCGTACCCGACTTCGGCGTAAACCCGCATCATGGCGTACATATCCGCGTCGCCCTCGTCGAGGAATACCTCTTCAAAGCGCGCTGGTCCGCCGCGGATATTGCGGAAGTGCACGGTGCCGATCTTGCCGAGGGCGGCCATGCGGCGGATGGCCGCCGGGATGTCCTCGCCCATCTCGGCAACGCACCCTTGGCAGAACAACATCGCATTGGCCTCGCTCGGCACCATTTCAAAGAGGCGCTCAAAGTCGTCCAGCGACGACAGCACGCGCGCGGCCCCGCCCAGTGGATCGCGGCGCGGCGGGTCGTCGGGATGCATCATCAGACGCACCTCGCACTCCTCGGCCACCGGCGTGATGCGCTCCATGAAGTAGCGCAAATTGGCGCGCAGGTCGCCCTCCGCAATCTGCTGGTCGGGATGCAACTGGGGATTGGCCTCGAACTCAGCAAAGTCGAATGTGCTGTAGCGGGCACCGCCGCGCCCCACGGCCGACTCCGTGCGGAAGTTGCCAATGCCGCGAAAATTGTACGTCAGGCTCGGCACACCCGCCGCGCCCAAGCTGCGGATGAGAGCGCACCACCTTTCGATGTGCTCGTCCCGGCCATCGCGGCCCAGCGTGATCGAGGGGTGCGGCCGCAGGCCAATGTTAAAAAACCGCATGCCGTGGGTCTCCACCGTGCAGCGCACATCGCGCCACAGCGGGGATTGGTCCTCTCCGGGAGCGGGCGGCGTTGGATGCATGATGGCGATGTCGTCGACGCCGATCGCTTTCAGCGTGCTCAAGGTGCCTTCGGTGAGTGCGTCGAGAGAAATGTGGTCCTGAATCGTTGGCATATCACCTCCTAGTGATCAGGAAATCTCCTCCTCCAGCATCTCGGCGATATCGACATCGCCGGGATGGTAGGGCGGTCCCACCATGACGCGCTGGAGCGGAGTGAGTTCGTGCTCGTACGCGGCGAATTCCCCGCCGGAAAACCCGCCGGTGTGAATGGCCGGAGCGTACAGATAGCGCAACAACCGCCGCTCAAAGTCGGCCTTCCAAGGCAGGGTGCCGTGGGTCAGGGCTTCGGTGAAAATCACGGCATCTCCCGCCCGTAGGGCAATGTGCTTGACCACCTCCAGGTCCACTTCGAGTCGGCGCACCCCTAGGGGGCACAAAAAGTTGGCCTTGTGGCTGCCGGGGATGCAGGCGAAGCCGCCGTCCTCTGGCCCGGTATCGGTCAGGCTATAACTGACCGACATCAGGCCGTTGCGCATGCGCCCGTTTGCAAAACGGTAGTAAAAACACTCGCCCATGTGCTCGAGTTCCGGCGTACCGCCGCCGTGAAAAATAAAGCCCTCGCTGCCTTTGGTCATGGTCAGTCCCGCCGTTCCCCCAAGGCGGAAGCGCGGCCCAATAGTCGCCAGCATGGCGCGCATGGCAAAGGGCGCGGCAATGAGATCGCGGAAGGGCTTGCCCCACGGTTCTTCCCAGAACAGAAAGCCGCCAAAGTCTCCCCGGCCGTGGGTTCCCTGCAAGCCCGCCGCCGCCCGTCCGCCCTGCTCCTTGAGACTGCCGTCTAGGGCCTGCTCGCGAGTGCGGATATGGATTTTGTCCCGGTTGTGGTCAATGGCCTCGTTCAGGGCGCTTACCTGATCCGCTCTCAGAGCTTCCTTTACGACTAGGTAGCCGTTGAGGTCGAACAGGTATTTCTCATTTTCGTTCATGGATAATTTTTCCTCGTTTGAGAGTGGCGCATGAGCGCGGGCGAGTCTAAAACAACGGGTAAACGATGGAACCACAACAGGGCATAGGCCGTTATCTAAAAAGTGATTTGTCGTCCTGCTTATCATTGATTCGAAATGGCCGGAGTAGAATAATGTATTATTGGACCGTCGTTGCCGTCGTTGTGGTTGCCGTATGCTCGTGTGAACGTGAGCGTTCTAAACCAATAGAGCCAGAGCCTGTGATGTCAGAGCCTGTGATGTCAGAGCCTGTGATGCCAGAACCTGTCACGCCAGAGCCTCTCATGCCAGAGCCTGAGCCAGCCGTCGCTACCACCCCGGAACAACTCATGGACAACCTAGCACGTACCATGCGGGACCGCGACAAAGCTCTATATGAGACCCTGCTGGACGAGGATTTCTGGTTCAACGAAGCCGATTGCCTAGGCAATATTGTCTTTGATAACGACCGAGAAACAGAACTGACCATCATCGCCGGCAGCCGCGATGGGAGCACTAAGGGCCTGTTCGATATTTTTCGCGACTTCAGCTACGACCTTGAACTCCATAGACGCTGGCAGGAACTCGGTTCTGAACACCCAGAAACCTTTCCCGGTGATCCCGACGGCCATCCCGACGAAGACTGGGAGGTTTTCTACGGCCGAGTACAAATGCTGATGCTCGACGAGAACGGCGATGGGTATCGCGTCGATCAGTTTATGACCTTCAAACTGCGGCTGGACGAGGAAGGGATCTGGCGGATGGTGCGCTGGCTCGACGATTCCCTGGGTGGTTCGTCGTGTGTTGGCGCAGGCAAGATACTTGTGGAAGAGGATTCGTGGGGACGCATCAAAAACACAATTTTTCCAATCGGCTCTTCCTAAACGAACCCGACAGCTTCGCGCACAGTCTGTATCCATTCGACAATCGGACGCTACTCTAACCGACAATTGGACGCTCTCTTAATCGACAATCGGACGCTAGCATCTAGGCTAATTGTGGGAGCAGTAGGGCCTGCGCCGAGCACGACGGCTTGCCCAAAGAGGCTGTTGACCCGGATAAATCTCTAGGCGTAACTAAATAGAGCTGACTAATCAGATAGTGGATTGACCATGAGAACTCCAGTTCAAGCCTCAAATAAAAAAGGAACCCTTCGGCTATACGTGCGCCAGCGGAGGCTTCTCGCACTGCTTGACGTATTTGGGGGCAACGCGGGCAGCCTAGACTTCCAGAAACTCCTGTTCCTCTACTGCAAGGAGTTGTTCCCCGCTGACCAAACAAGTCCCTACGAGTTCGTGCCCTACCAATATGGAGCTTTCTCGTTCACATGCTATGCAGACCGCCGCCGCCTCGTCGATTGCGGTCTGCTGATCGACGATCACCAGCATTGGGCACTCACTGAGAAGGGCAAGCGCATCGCACGCGAAACCCAAGACGATTCGATGCGCGTATTTGCGCAGCGCTACCGCAGACTGCGGGGTGACGCGCTCATCGCAGAAACCTACCGCAAGTATCCTTATTACGCGATCCACAGTGACATTGCCGAACAGGTGCTCGAAAACGATGAAGCCGCGCTCAGTCGGGTCGAATCCGCCCGCCCAGAAGGAACCCCGTCTCGGCTTTTGACTATCGGGTACGAGGGGAGAACTTTAGAGAGCTATCTCAATGCGTTACTCCAAGCAAGTGTGACCGTCCTTTGCGATGTTCGACGAAACGCCATCAGCCGTAAGTACGGCTTTTCTAAAAACACACTTGCTAGGGCATGTGATAGAGTAGGTATCCGCTACGAACACCTGCCCGAACTCGGAATTGAATCACGGCAACGCCGAGGCTTAGAATCCCAAGCCGATTTCGACGCCCTTTTCAGGACATACGAGCGGAAAAGCCTTCCAAGACAGGGCGATGCTTTGGCAAAAATCCGTGCTTGGCTGCGATTGGGCGAATCGGTCGCGCTTACCTGTTACGAGCGTGACGCCGACCAATGCCATCGGCACTGTGTCGCGGACGCGCTCTGCCAGATACTTGACCAGAAAGATCTGTTTGATCAAACAGCACCGCACCATACTGCAGAACAGAGTTGTACTGTGAGACATTTATGACAACCATGGAAAAGCAACGCATCCTCGTCACTGTAAAAACCTACCCGACTTTATCTAGAAAGTACGGTGAGACCGTATGCACGGCCGGTATCGAAGAGGATGGAACTTGGGTGCGCATCTATCCCGTGCCCTTCCGTCGTCTTGATCAAATCGAGCAATATCGGAAATATGACTGGATCGAATGCCGAAATGGAAATTCTCAATGCAATACGCAGGAAAATCAGAACTGGGCAGGTCGAGTTCTCACAACATGCTACCGATCAGAGCATTATTCGCGGGATTAGCATGCAGGATTTCCGAGATGCCATGGAACGGAGTGAAATCATCGAAGACTATCCGCACTACGGGCCCAGTTGTCTAGTTCTCGGCTTTACGTTATCGCACAGGCCGCTACATATTCATTGCAGCTATCCGATGAGACCCATAATCAAAATCATCACCCTATATGAACCAGAGCCCTCAAGGTGGATCGACTTCAAGGTAAGGAGACAGGACGATGCCTGAAGACAGAGCATGGAACGAGACGCTGATCGAAAAAAACGTGACGTACCACATTGAGTTCGGTGGGAGGCTCTTCCTCATTGAAAACGTCCCGGCGCGAGTCAATGTCGAGACGGGCGAGAAGCACTTCTCACCGGAGACCGTTGAACGCTTGCAGCAAGCGGTGTGGGAGCAATGCCGCCCCGTCCGTACCATTGAGACACCAGTTTATGAGTATGCCACTCTAGTCTGAAGGATCGGGGTTCAATGCCATAGTATTTCGAGATTGGATGAAGTAAACCGGTGTACAAGTACGAGATTATTCGCTAAAGGAACCCACCCATGCCCGACCGTCCCAACATCCTCGTTATAATGACCGACCAACAGCGCGCCACGGCCAGCCACCTCTACGGCAACACCTTCTGCCAAACCCCGTCGATGGAACGCCTAGCCGCCGACGGCGTGCTCTTTGAAAACGCAATCACCCCGCACCCGCTCTGCGCGCCAGCGCGCATCTCGTTTTGGACCTCGCAATTTCCCCACTCGCACGGCGGCCGACGCAACCAGACCTTGATGCCCGCTGGTGCCACGCACGCCTGGCAACTCTGGAAGGAAGCCGGCTACGCCACGGGCCTAATCGGCAAAAACCACTGCTTCCAGCGAGAGGAAGATTTGGCGCTCTTCGACGCGTGGAATGCCTTTACCCACGGCGGGCGCAACGAGGGGCCACAGACGCGGGGCATGGACTGGTTCCGGCCGGAAGAAGGTCGCCGCAAAGTCGCCGCTGCGCATCGCCAGCTCGCCCATCAGAACCCCCGCTTTAGCTACGGCACCTCCGACCTGCCGTTGGAAGACCACTCCACCGGCCTGATCGCTGGGCAGACGACGCGCTTCATCGAAAAGCACCAAGACCAGCCCTTTGCCCTGTGGGTTTCCTTTCCCGACCCGCACGAGCCGTGGCTATGCCCAGCCGAGTATGCGGACCTGTTTCCACCCTCGGCCATTGACCTGCCCCCTTGGCGCGACGACGAATTCGATGACGAACGTGCCCCCGAGCGCAACCGAGTGCTCTACCAAATGCTGGGAGTGCGCCGCGACCCGCCCGAAGACCTCTACGGCGTCATGGCCTCGTACTTTGGCATGGTGCGCTTTATCGACGACGCGCTCGGCCAGATCCTCGACAAACTCGACGAACTAGGGCTGCGGGAGCAGACGATTGTGGTCTTTTGTTCGGATCACGGCGACTTCATGGGCGAACACGCCATGCAGTGCAAGGGCGGGGTCTTCTACGACAGCCTGACGCGGGTACCGCTGATCGTCTCTTGGCCCGGGCAGGTCGCCACCGGAGTGCGCGACCAGAGCATGGCCAATCTGATCGACGTAGTACCGACGCTGTTGCACTTGCAGGGACTGGCGCAACCGCGCTCAATGCACGGAACACCGCTGCCCACTGCGACCGACGCCACACCCCGAGATGCGACCTTTTCCGAATACGGCTGCGGAGGGCCGCTCTTTACCATGGCCGACTTGAAAAAGCTACCTCAACCCTATGGCCGCAAAACCCTGATCGACACCTTGCAGTGGCGCGAGGCGGCTGGCCGCTGCAAAATGGTCCGCACCCGCGAATGGAAGTACGTCCACGACCCTATGGGAGACCGCGACGAACTCTACGACCTCGTCGCCGATCCAAACGAATTGGTCAATGTGATCGACGAGGACCAACACCGCGACGCCCTCGCCGCCATGCGCCTACGGCTAGCCGACTGGAGCATCAACACTGAGGATGGCCAGCCAGTGCCCCTGCCCGACCGCACCCACTACGAGCTGGCGTAACGGCTCTTGCACAATCGAAACCCTGCCGGTATTTTATAAAGCATGATTTCTGCTATGCTCACAGTCGCTTCCGCACAGCGCCCCAGCGGTTTCCCGTCAGGGCCGACGACTACCACTACGACTACCACTACGACTACGACCATGTGCGCCGGATAGCGACGGACTAAAGTTTATTTTGCAACCTTTCCCCGCTGTCGGCTCCAATGACAGCGGGTTTTTTCATGCCAAGGAGCGCGTCATGCTGATCAAAGTCCCCCAAGGACAGGACATTGAATACCCCGGCGAGGGTACGCTCAAGGAGATCCTCGTCCAAGAGAACAAGGAGCTGTTAAAGCAATACATTGCCGCTCGCACCGGCGACGAGCACGTGGACTTCCACACCCAGCTCACCAGCGAGGCGGAAGTCGAACTCATTCCCTGGGATGCCGACGAGGCCGCCTGGATCTACCGCCACAGCATGTCGCACGTGCTGGCGCAGGCCGTGCTGCGCCTCTTCCCGGACGCGCAACTGGCCATCGGCCCGGCCATTGACGACGGCTTCTACTACGACTTCGACGTGGCCGAGCCTTTTACGTCCTCCGACTTGCAAAAGATCGAGCGCGAGATGAAGCGGGTCGTCAAGCAAAACCACAAGTTCGAGCGGATCGATGTTGCGCGCCAAGAAGCAGAAGAAATGGTCGCCAACGCCCCCTACAAACAGGAAATCCTCGCCGACTTGGAAGAAGGCCAGACCTTGTCCTTTTACAAGGACGGCGAGTTCGTCGACCTGTGCCGGGGGCCGCACATGCTCGGCACCGGACAAGTCAAACACTTCAAGCTCCTGAGCGTGGCTGGAGCCTATTGGCGCGGCGATGAAAGCCGCAAGATGTTGCAGCGGATCTACGGCACGGCCTTTGCCACCCGCGAGGCTCTCGACCACCACTTAGCGATGCTGGAGGAGGCCAAAAAGCGCGACCACCGCACGCTGGGCAAGCAACTGGAGTTGTTCACCTTTGACGACGAAGTGGGGCCGGGGTTGCCCCTGTGGCTTCCCAAGGGAGCGGTGCTCATCGACGAGTTGGAGGACTTGGCCCGCAAGACCGAGCACGAGGCTGGCTATCAGCGCGTGCGCACGCCGCACATCTGCAAGGAATCCATATACCTGCGCAGCGGCCACTTGCCGTACTACGCCGAGTCCATGTTCCCACCCATGGAGTTGGAGGGGGTCAAGTACTACCTCAAACCCATGAACTGCCCCCACCACCACAAAATTTTCGCCGCGGCCCCGCGCTCGTACCGCGATTTGCCTCTGCGCTTGGCCGAGTATGGCACGTGCTATCGCTACGAGCAATCGGGCGAGTTGTTCGGCTTGATGCGGGTGCGCTCGTTGCAGATGAACGACGCGCACATCTACTGCACCCTCGACCAGTTTGAGGAGGAATTCCTCGCTGTCTGCCAGATGTACCTACGCTATTTCGAGCTGTTCGGCCTAGAGAATTATCTGATGCGCTTGAGCACCCACGCGCCCTCGGGCCTAGGAGCAAAGTACGTCGACGATCCCGAGCGGTGGCTCCGCACCGAGGACATGGTGCGCGGGGCCATGGCGCGGGGCGGGATCAACTACGAGGAGGTGCCCGACGAAGCCGCCTTCTACGGCCCCAAGATCGACGTCGAAGTTTGGAGCGCCATCGGGCGGCAGTTTACAATCGCCACCAATCAAGTCGATTTTGCCGTGCCCGGCCGCTTCGGCTTGACGTACACCAACGCGGCGGGCGAAGAGGAGACGCCCATCTGCATCCACCGCGCACCGCTGGGCACGCACGAGCGCTTTATCGGCTTCTTGATCGAACACTACGCCGGGGCTTTCCCAGTATGGTTGGCACCCGTGCAAGCGGTGGTTTTACCCATTGCCGAGCGCCACGCCGAGTACGGGACCCAGCTCCACCAGCAGCTTCTCGCCGCTGGCATCCGGGCCGAACTCGACGCGGCCAGCGAGACCCTCAACAAGCGCATCCGCCAAGCACAGACGCAGAAGGTGCCCTATATGCTGATCGCCGGAGACCGCGAAATCGAAGAGGGCAAGGTGGCGATCCGGCAGCGATCCGGCGCCCAGCTCGATCCGCTCCCGCTAGCCGAGGCCGTCGCACTGATCAGCGCTGAGATCAGTGACTAGCGGCCATGTTCCGCCGCATCCGCTACATCGCCGAGGTCTTCTGGCAATTTCGCTACTATCTCCTGTGCACGGGGCTGGCACTGACCTTTTGGGACACCGCGCTGATCAAGCCGTTCCGCTTCTTCGTGGTGCTAGTCCACGAGGTCAATCACGCGGTAGCGGCCCTGATCACCGGCGGCGAGGTCCTCGAAATCCGCACTCATTGGAACGAGTCCGGGCACACCCTGACCAAGGGGGGATTCTTCCCGCTGATTAGCGCGGCAGGCTACGTGGGATCGGCGCTGTGGGGGGCACTGCTGATGTACACCTCGCTTTATCCGCAGGCGCAGCGTTTGGTATTGCTGTGCATTGGCGCGGCCTGCGCGGGGATGACCCTAATCTACACGCCGCTAGAAGAGGGGAGCGTCGATTTTGTGTTGGGGATCGGCGGCGGACTGGTTTTGTGCATCATGGCCTGCAAGTCGAAGCGGATGGCGAGCATCGGCGCGGTGTGGATGGGGGTGATGCTGTGTCTGTACAGTCTCTACGACTTTCGCACCGATCTGTGGTATTTTCCTGAGCGGACGGACGCTGGGATATTGTCGGCTTATTGGGGAATAGATCCGTTGCAGGTGCCCTATCTGGCGTATCTGATCGCCTTGATTTGGGTGCTAGTGTCGCTGTCGTGCATGTATCGGGCGATGCGCGCGGTGGCCCGCCAAAAAACGTGACGCTACGTGTCCAAGATCTACTTGAAGTCGTATTGGACAGCCGGTAGAACATTTATACACCAACGCCGTTTCGGATTATTATGCAACAGCTAAATATCAAGGACGCCTACCAGTACTACTCCAAGCATATCAACCGTACTGAGCGGTTTGAACTACTTGAGGAGCATCAGCTACCTGTTGCTGGTAGCGTCCCATCTATTGATTGGGAGTTATTTGGCTCCATCCTGACAGGCTCAAAAGGCACACCCGGTTATGGTGCGGACTTGGAAAACTATGAAGTCAAATCTGCAGTTGAAGGGAATAGCTTTGAGTACCAGTACCATCTTCATGGAGGCATTTCAAAGCTAGATGAAGATATGGAAGTCGATCATATCTTCATCTCATACTCGAAAGACTACAGGCATGTGGCTGTGCGCCTTGTAAAAGGCAAGGACCTAGCTACCGAGTTTGAGAGCTGGCGTGCCGGTCTGCTTGAAAACTACTCAGGAGAAGCTCCTCGACAGCGTTATCGCAAGAGCATTGCTTTTAGGTTAATACAAGAGGTAGGGCAGATTGTCTTACAGATCGAAGATGGTGTATTGGTAAAGAAATAAATTTCCACTCATCTACCTATCATACCTTCTAACAAGTAGGCATGGTAGCAGTGCTGAATGCTTCGTCAAAGGCTGGATTGAAAATTTCTTTCGTAACCCACTCAATCACAGGTACGCAGACAGCATCGCCGAATCCGAATAGCATTTGATTAGACTCAAGGTGCGGACCAAGGACATAATCATCAGCCCCCATCAAGCGTGCATTTTCTCTACCATTTAGCAGACGGGCATCAAATCGGCCCTTCCCTGCTCTGAGCAAAATTTGTCGCGCACTCCCTCCCTTGGGAGTGCGGAGGCATCCCGCAATACCATCTGTCCTCAGTTCAGCGGTGGACTGCTTCTTGCCATTGCGCATTCGCATTCGCCTAAATACAGTTCCGTAAGACCAAAATGGTTTGTCCATCATTTCGTGTACCTTCTTTTGATGCCGTTCAAACATCTGATTGTACAAATAGGACGACCGATCTTCAGGCCACCATTTTTCGTTGGGATCTACAATATCAGCGAGACCAGAGGAACGCCTAGGCAGTGGAGGCAAAGGATAAAGATGCCACGTTAAGTCTGAATGTGAACGGATGAAACTAGTAATTCTTGGAGGGCGAGCAGTATTTTTTTGCTGAAGAATAATCTCTTGCTCTAAAATATCTTGGTGGCCAGCCATAAGGTTGCCAATAATAAAGAGTCTAACCCTGCTCTGGGGCACAAAATGAGAGGCATTTATAAGCAGTATATCGAGTGCATAGCCTAGCTCGCACAAAGCAGAAAGGGCTATTTCAAGGTCGTGCCCTCCCTTGGATGTAAGCATACCCTCCACATTCTCAAGTAGGATAAATGGGGGAGGATGCTTTACTTTCATTTCTTTTAGAATTCTTACAAATTCCCAAAATGAAGACGTTTCTTTTCCAGCTAAACCTTCTCTGCCGCCCGCAACGGATACATCAGTGCAAGGAAATGAAGCATGGGCAAGGGTAACAGGAGGTATCTCCTCTCCATCAACTGTGCTAATATCGCGCAGATGGTAGCTCCCTTGACCAAAGTGTCCTTCGTAGAGTTGGCGTTTTTCATCGCTGTAGTCAACGGAGTAAATAGTTGACCAACCAGCTTTTTCCAGCCCTAATTCTACTAAGCCAATTCCGGCAAAGAAGTCAGCTACTGTCTTTTCGGGCATTATATTCTGCTGACTCTTCACGAACTGCATAAAACGGTCCCTCCAGAGGTTGGTTGCCGATTTTTTCTATAATACCAATGGCAACACTTATATATCGCGTCCCACTGCCCCGTTCTGCGGCACTTACATTCGATTGGGTTGAGCCGATTTTTTTAGCAGCTTCTGCTTGATTTAGTCCGGCTCTTTCGCGGACCTCTCTAGCGAGCTTGCCCAAGGTATTGAGATTCATGTATTTCATCTTGAACACATTATAGTCAATATGACTATGCACGTCAAGCCCACAATTCGGCAAAAATTCAAATTGTAGCCTAGAGCGCTCCGTAGGAGATTGGTGGGTTTTTATTATTTGTGTGCTGCGTTATTTTATGGGGAATGTGCCGACGCACCGAAACACAATCAAGGAAGAAAGGGAACCCAACATGCGAATGAGTCGGCTTTTCAGCCAGACCTTGCGCGAAGTGACTGCCGACGTGGAAGTCGCCAGTCACCAGCTCTTGTTGCGGGCTGGCTTTATCCGCCCGCTGGCCAGCGGTATCTTCAGCTATTTGCCCTTGGCGCAGCGGTCCATGCGCAAGATCGAGGACATTATCCGCTGCGAGATAGACGCCATCGGTGGCCAAGAAATCACCATGCCGGTGGTGCATCCGGCCGAACTCTGGCAGCAGACGGGGCGTTGGTACGCAGTCGGCACGGAGATGGGTCGCTTCCAAGACAAAAACGAGCGCGACATGGTGCTGGCCATGACCCATGAGGAAGTCGTCGCTGACTTAGTCAGCCGCGAGATAAAATCCTACAAGCAACTGCCCCAGCTAGTTTATCATATCCAGACCAAGTGGCGCGACGATCCCCGCCCCCGCTCGGGCCTCATCCGAGTGCGCGAATTCACCATGAAGGACTCCTACAGCCTCGACGCCGACTGGGACGGCCTCGAAAAGCAATATCGCGCCCATTACCAGCAGTATTTCAGCATCTTCCATCGCTGCGGCCTCGACGTGCTCGCGGTGCGTTCGGACACCGGGATGATGGGCGGCGAACTGGCCCACGAATACATGTACCTGACGCCGATCGGTGAAGACACCCTGCTGTTGTGCGACGGCTGCGGGTACTCGGCCAACCGCCAAATCGCCACCTTCGCCAAACAGGCCAATCCCGAAGAAGAGCCCGCCGCGCCCGAGAAAATCGCCACGCCCAATACCACGACCATTGAGGACCTGACTGCGCTGCTTGACATCCCCGCGAATAAGACTGCCAAAGCCCTCTTCCTGATGGCCACCGTCGGCGACGGTCGAGACAAGCAGGACGCGTTTGTACTGGCGGTCATACGCGGCGACATGGAAGTCAACGAAACCAAGCTGGCCAACGCGGTCGGCGCGCTCGAAATGTGGCCGGCGCGGGACGAGGAAATACGCGCGGTCGGCGTGGAGCCGGGCTATGGATCGCCCATCGGCGTCGACGGCGCGCTGGTCGTCGTCGACGACTCCGTAGCGTCCTCGCCCAACCTAGTAGCCGGTGCCAACGAACCGGACTACCACCTCGCCAATGTAAACCACGGCCGCGATTATAAGGCCGACGTAGTCGCCGATATCGCCTCCGCCCGGCAAGGCGACGGCTGCCCCAATTGCGGCGCAGCACTGCGCGAATCGCGCGGAGTGGAGGTGGGCAACATCTTCCAACTCGGCACCAAATTCACCGAGGCATTGGGTGGGGATTTCCTAGACGCCGAGGGCAAAGCGCAGCCAGTCGTCATGGGATCCTACGGGATCGGCGTAGGGCGACTGCTGGCCTGTATCGCCGAGGAATACCACGACGAAGACGGCTTAGTGTGGCCCATTGCCGTCGCGCCCTACGAGGTACACATCGTCCTCCTCGCCAAAGGTGCAGGTGCGGCGCAAGACGCGGGCGAGCAGCTTTACGCCGACCTCGCAGAGCGCGGCATTGAAGTGCTCCTCGACGACCGCCGAGAAAATCCAGGGGTCAAGTTCAACGACGCCGACCTGATTGGGATACCCGTGCGAGTGACGGTGGGAGATCGCGGTTTGCAGAAGGGAATTGTCGAGATCAAGCTACGGCGCGAAAAAGAGCGGCGCGAAATGCCGGTAGAGCAGGCGGTAGAGTACGTAGTAGAACAAGTGGAGAAGCTACAACGCGAGTTAGATGAGCGAGTGGTCGAAGTGGGGTACAAGGGATAAGGTTTGCCTTCGCAGCCTGTAGGGGCAACTCTTGGAGTTGCCCACCCGTCCCCCAACGCAAATCGGAGGTCATGGATAATGTTCGTCGAAGGCTACACCGACCAACTCAGCTACCAAGCCGGCGAGCAGGTGCGCTTTCACGTGTCCACCAGTGCGGACCAGTACGCGCTGGAAGTGACGCGAATCGGTGCCGAGCGCGAAGTAGTATGGCAACAGGACCAACTGCCTGGGTCGTCCCATCCAGTCCCCGAAGACGCTTCGTCCCACGGCTGCGGCTGGCCGGTTTCCCACTCCTTGGAAGTGCCGGACGACTGGCGCAGCGGGTATTACGAGTTTGCGCTGCGCGTCGAGGACCAGGGCGGCAAGTTCGTGCGGCGGGGGCGGCGCACGGCCGAGAGCCGAGGCTTTTTCATCGTCCGCCCCGCTGGCCCCACGGATGCTCGCATCCTCCTCCAGCTAGCCACCAATACCTACAGTGCCTACAACAACTGGGGCGGCTACAGCTTCTACAGTTATCACGGCCGCGGCGGCTTGCAAGGACATCGCGTCTCCTTCGACCGTCCAATGGCCGGGCTGTTCGACCGCTGGGAGCGCGACTTTGTCGAGTGGGCGGAGGGCGCTGGATACGCGCTCGACTACTGCGCCAATTCCGACCTCGAATGGCATCCCGAACTGTTGGACAATTACCGGCTCGTGCTCAGCGTGGGGCACGATGAATACTGGTCGGCTCCCATGCGCGACCACCTCGAAGCCTACATCGCCGCCGGTGGCAACGCCGCGTTTTTCAGCGGCAATTCCGTGTGCTGGCGGGTGCGCAGCGAGGACGAGGGCCGGGCGCTGGTGTGCTGGAAGCAACAGTTCAACATGGACCCAGCTTACGCCGCTGGAGACTACGCGGACCTCTCGACCTTGTGGAGCCACTACCTCGTGGGCCGGCCGGAAAACGAACTGACTGGCGTCGGCTTCCTCTACGGAGGCTATCACCTAAGCCACGGCCAATACATGGACGGGTCTGGGGCGTTTACAGTCCATCGCCCGGAGCACTGGGTTTTCGCGGGAACGGGCTTGCAGCGCGACGACACCTTCGGGGGCGAGCACACCATCGTCGGCTACGAGTGCGACGGCTGCGAGTACGAGCTGGAAAACGGGCTACCGGTACCCAAGGGCACCTACGGCACCCCAGCGGACTTTACCATCCTGTGTACCGCCCCGGCGCGATGGCACTCGGACGACAGCGAGTGGTACGAGCGCTGGGAAAAGGACCGGGAGGGCACGGCGGTCATGGGCCTCTATACTCGCGGCGGCACAGTGTTCACGGCCGGGACAACCGACTGGTCGCACGGGCTAAAAGGAGACGCAACCGTCGCCCAGATCACCCGCAATGTCCTCGACCGGCTAAGTCAGGAGTGACCGTTCGGAAAATGGTGGAGAGAGAAAGATCAGAAGCATGGCAGATTGGGGAGCAATTAGTGATCTGCCGACATGACGCTTCCATAGTCGAACAATTAAACGAAGGGGTACGGGAGTTCGCCCGCTTACCAGATACGAGATCGATTTCTCTTTTCCCACCAAAGATCGAAGAGTGCGTTAGCGTTCTCGATACCGAGAAGGAAGAGTTATACTGGATTTTCGTCCGACGTCTCGACTGTAGGCCAAGCTCTTCTCCGAGAATCCAAGGGGTTGTGAAGTTCTCAAAGCGATGCCACGCACCCTTCCAAAGCGAAAATATCCAGCTAGCTACTCCGGAGTACTATCGAACAGACGACGGTTTGGATCCGGGAGTCGGCGATCCGCAGGACGGCGTTCTGGAGAAAGACCTTACACCTTGGGCGATCAATCAGGTTGGGGGGTTCGGGAGCAGCGTGAAGGCAAATGCCAGCTTCTCCTCTTCGGAAGAACCCTATATTTACTGCACGTCCATAAAGCCGCGGTCGTAGCTTGAGATTATCCCAACCCTACCGGACAGAGTCGCATGAGTTCGAGAGAGCTATAGCGATGCTCGGCGATGCCCGCGGCCATAGCCGGTGTTCTGTGTTGCCATCGTCCTGCGTCGGAGCGCTGGCGCAAGGATCGATGGGTGTGATGAAAATTGTAGCGCAACGCGCCAATCCAACTGAGCGCATCATGCCGATCCGACCGACGCGAAAAGCGCAGGGTTTTGCGCCCCTTTCGTGCGTTGCGCATCCGATCGGTCAGGTTGAACCGCTCGATAGCACTGGTATTGGCTTTCGTCCAGCCCAAGTCGGCCACGACCTGAGCCAAGCGACCCTTGCCAAAGCGAGGTCGGATCTCGACCCGTTGGACTCGTCCTCCGTGCCGATGTTTGACAATCTGGGCGTAGACCAAGCCTTGGGGTATCCGAACAACGGGGGCTGGCCGGCGACCCCGGCGATGGCGTCGGGGCACCGGATAGGCCCGACCAAAGGTGGCCACAATCGCCTCGGGATAGGTCGGCTCGCCATCGGTAAACAGCGCCGGCAGCCTCGCGTCACAGCCCAGCCGCGCCGCCGCATCGGCCACCACTTGATGAAGGGTTGTCGTCGTACGGCGACCCGGCACTAGCGACACCAGCAATTTGCTCTGTGGATCCAAACTGTTGGCATCCCAATAATCACCCCGTTGACTCGGATCATCCAGGGGGGTCAAGTGCCGTTGTTTTTTGGCCACATAGGCCCATTTCTCATCAAATTGGAGCGCCATCGGACGCACGTTACGCACCAGCCGGTCATGCAGTTGATAGCTGACCGGTCCGCTTACGCGCAGCAGGCGGCCCACCGCCTCTTTGGATACCCCCACCAAGGCCGCCGTGGCATTTAAGCCACAGGCCCTATCTAAATGCTCAATCACCGAGACGGCTTGGGCTTCGCCGATTTTGCAATTAAACAACGCCGTGCCTTTCCGCTCGCTGAACTCATCCCCGCAGCACCGACAGCGCAGATACCGAATCCGGTCGGCTCCATAGGTCTTGCGCACCCTCAGGTTGGCTTGGCCGCGTTGGCCGTAGGTCTTGCATTGGGCATTGAGACAACACAAATTCTCCAACGCTGGTCTTGGCTCTTGCATCTTTATCCCTCCTTACTTGGTGGTTGGGAGTGATAAATAAAGGGTACAAGGCCAGCACCTGTTCTAACTGGTATGAGATAATCTCACCTTACGACCAAAGCCGCTGAGCGACCGGAAAATGAAAAAGATGAAGAACAAGGTCTTTAGTAAGTATAAGTACGACGCAGCGACCGAGATTCAGAACCCGGACGCCTTCGCCATGCAGTTGGGAATCGACTTCGCATTGAGCGTCGATAAAGAAAAGGACGTCAAGCTTGGAGGTCTTGAAAAATTGATTTACCTGAAAAGCAGCTACACGGTGAGCCTGTGGAAAGGCTCTCGCAACATCGACAAAATCGTCAACGTGTACCATGGCCCTGTCCACTACGAGGATCAATCGGGTGTCGTCGAGACGCAAAAAGATTTCTTCGATCCCCATGGGGCACAGAGGGCTTGGTTCACAAAGAGAACCAAGTTTTCGGACCAGAAGGAGTATCGCTTTGCGGTATCCACTCCGGGGACACCGACGAATATGATCTTCCAACTAGCTATATCGGACGAGATAAGGGAACTCACGGCTGAAATTAAAGACACTTGATTAGCGTGGCGGCAGCCCGCTGATCACGACGCTCAATGTTGCACCTACGACGGCCATTGACGACGGAGAGATTGCTGAATGGCCGGACTCGGATATAGACGACAAACTTCGCCGCTATTTATTACTGACTGAGCCCATAGCGGTCGGAGCCAACGAGCCGACATATCACCATAGCTGACGTGAAGATGACACTTACTTTTGATCTACGGAATTCGAGGGATTGTCTAGAAGACCTTCGAGGCACAGTCTCAGATTTCAAAAAAGACCCTCTTAACCCACGAATAGCGAGATATGGTGCCGTCGTTGCTTGGTCAATCTGCGACTGGGTTTTTGAAGAGCATGGTTCTCGTCTAGGATACAAAAAGCTGACCGAGTTACAAAAAGACATAAGAAAAAAGTGTCATGAGCTTGAATACCTTCAAAATTTAGCCGATTCTCTGAAGCACAAGACTATCACCAAGTACACTCCCTCTCTTCGTAACGCTGACAAGCACACAGGAGACTTCTCACAGGAATTCAGTCGGGATTTTGATATAGACAGTTTGATGTTGACAGTCCAAGATGGGCGTCGATTATGGTTTGAGGACGTGATTGAAGAAGCGCTTGCCTTCTGGGATGGATATTTCAAAGACAAGGGAATATAAATTCGGACGCTTGCCTTACCGTTAGCTGCCCGTAGCGGAAGTCAATGCGAATGAGACACCTCGCTTGAAGATCTACCGACCAATCGAGCTTACAACTTCATAGGAACACAGCCAGCCGCTTTGTCCTGCGACTTCTACTTTGGCATACTCCTCGACTCGTTCAGCGACTCGTGGATTGACCGCTAGGCGAAACGCAATATGTTATCTGCAGGGCAATAAAGAACTGGGTTATTTTTTCCACAAAGGTGATATATGAATGAGCGGTATTTAGTGACAGGTGCGCTCGGCTGCGTGGGTGCATGGGCGGTTCGTCGGCTAGTCCGCGAGGGGCTACCGGTGTGGACCTACGATCTGGGCGGCGATCCCTATCGGTTGAGGATGATCATGACGGACGAAGAACTGGACCAGGTGCGACTGCTCGAGGGAGACATCGCGGATCTGGACGAGTTCGAGCGAGTCGTGGTCGAATGCGGTATTACTCATATCCTGCACCTAGCAGCCATGCAGGTGCCCCTAGTCCGGGCCGATCCAGTGCGCGGGGCCGGGGTGAATGTCGTGGGGAGCACCGTCGTCTTCGAAACGGCCGCGCGTCATCGCGACCATATCCAGAACTTGGTTTTTGCCAGCTCGTTTGGAGTGTATGGCGATCCAGAAGCGTACCCTCCGGGGCCGATTGCCCACGACGCTCCACTGCTGCCGCCGACTCTCTACGGGGTGTTCAAGCAGTGCAATGAGGGCACGGCTCAGGTCTATTGGCGGGAGCAATCGGTCCACAGCATTGGTCTGCGCCCGTGCGTAGTGTATGGACCGGGTCGCGACCAGGGCTGGACCTCCACCCCGACCAAGGCCATGCTAGCCGCCGCGCTCGGCCGCGAGTACGAGATCACCTACGGCGGCACCCTCGTCTATCACCACGCCGACGATGTCGCCGCCGCCTTTATCGCCGCGGCCAGGACTAGGCTGGAAGGGGCCCCAGTGTACAATCTAGGAGGCAGCACGGTCTCCATGGCCCAAATCGTCGCTGCAATCGAGGAGGTTATCCCCGAGTCGGCGGGCAAAATTGGATTCGACCCAACGCCGCTGCCCCATCCCTCGAGCGCCGATGACAGCGCCCTGAACCAAGCCCTCGGACCTCTTCAGTACCGATCGCTGGTCCAGGGAGTTCGGGATACCGTCGAAGTCTTCCGCACCGCCCTAGAGGCCGGTCGCCTCGACCTCGAACGGGCACTGCGCGCTTAGCAGCCGTCAGAGCAAATAACTTTCTTAGAGGAGCACGGCCTACGTGAAAATCACAGGGATTAAATCCGTCATGATTCAGGGCATTCCCTGGACGTGGACGCTGGTCAAGGTAGAAACGGATGAGGGAATCTGCGGCATTGGCGAAGCGCAGTTGCCCATCGGCGTACGGGATATCCTCACGCGCATGGAAGGACTGCTCGTCGGCGAGGATCCCCGCCATCCGGTCCGGCTGGCGCAAAAGATCTATCGCGGCCTGATCGGTGCCGGGTCCTCGGGAGGAAGTATTGTGCTGGCTTTGTCGGGGGTTGAACTGGCGCTGTGGGATCTGCACGGCAAGATGACGGGTCTGCCCTTGTGGCAGTTGCTCGGCGGCAAGTACCGGGATAGGGTGCGCATCTACGCCGACACGGCCCGGCCCGGCGACCGATCGCCCGAAGCCTATGCTGAAGGGGTGCATCAGCGCGTAGAAGCTGGGTACACCGTCGTCAAGGTCGATATCGACAACAGCGCTCCAGGGGAGTACCGAAAGGATCCCCACAACCGCGCCCTGTCCAGACCCGAGGTCGAGTACATGAGCGCCGTCAGCCACGCAGCCTACGAGGCCCTGCCCGCCGACGTTGATCTGTGCCTAGATATGCACTGGAGTTACCAGCCGGCGGACGCGCTCAGGGTGGCCCGGAGGCTGGAGGACATCGACATCCTGTGGCTCGAAGATCCGACTCCACCGGAAAATCTCGACGCCCTAAAGTACGTCACCGACCACACCTCCGTGCCCATTGCCTGCGGTGAAAATCACTGGATGAGTCATGGACTCAGACCCATGATCGAAGACCGGGCCGCGGATATTATCACGCCCGACATCCCTCGCTTCGGCGGAGTGCAGGAAGGCAAGAAGGTAGCCGAATTGTGCGAATTGCATTCGCTGGCCTTTGCCCCGCACAACATCTGCACGCCCCTGGGAACCGTGGCCTCGGCGCACGTATGTGCCAACGCGCCGAACTTCCTGGCGCTGGAACACCACGGTCTCGACTGTCCTTGGTGGGACGATATCGCGCTGGATTGGGGCGGCCCCGTGGTCGATCGCGGGTACATCACCGTGCCCGACCAGCCGGGGATCGGGGTGGAGTTAAACGAAGAGCTGCTGCGCGCCCATCTGGTCCCCGGTGAAGTGTGGTGGGATTAGAAGCGCGTCGGAATTACCGCCGGGGCAAACCCGTGCGGCGTAACCGCCGACACGGGTTCACCCCGCCCTTTGAGGGGCACCATCGCCAGATCGATACCGGTCTCGACGGCAATGGTGCCCCTCAGCGTCAGCGGCCAGCCCTCCCCAAGCATAGCCACCGACGTTCCCACACCAGAAAGTGATTCGCAAGCCCACATTTTGACATCCGCATAGGGACATTACCTCCGGTGGTCCAGTTCAGTCTCAAACGGCGGCGCGTCCCGATCGTTGATCCGCATCTTGATAGCTCCAGTCATTCCAACCCACCTGTCCAAGGCTTCGGTCGGGTTCGTCGTCCACCTCGCGTTCTCGATTTGCCAATCCGATTCGTCGATCTGGTTTATCGACGTCGTCGTATTGAGGTTGAAGCTGCCTTTCCCTCCCGTGTTGCGAATGACAATGGCGTGTGGTTGGCGCTCGACGAGTCGCACCCGATCCCTCTTCCGCACGGTGAATACCTTGCGGCCCGTCCCCCGCGTTGGATTTTCGAGCGTATAGAGGTGGTCGCCCGGACCTCCACTATTCCACGCAGAATGTACACTCACTGTGACGTTTGCATCCTCGGTCCACGACGCCACATCTAGTTCTATGCTCTCGACTAGATATCCAGGCTCGTGCCCCCCGGTGGCGAACGTCTGGGCATGATGCTGTACGGACCATACCTTGGCGATTTCTCCGTTCGTTTCGTCCAAGTTCGAGACTAGCTCATCTGCTTGGGGAGGAGGTACCGAAGCGGCTATGATAAGCACTAGCACTAAGCCTTCGATCACCGTCCACATCCCCGTCCTAGACTCTCGTTTCTGTTCTCCCATCATTCTCTCCCTCCGCGTTCTCCTAATTGGTATTGATTTCGCCGCGTCCTATAGTAGTTTGCTCTGATTTGCATTGTCGCACCGCGTCCGGGGTGCCTTGCTCCGCGTTTACTATGCCGCACTATGCACAATCCGTGCCAATTTTGTAACCAAATTGCAACAAATTGCTAACTCCTTGCAGGTAAAGGAGTTAGAGATCTCTAGGAAATACGGGGAAATTTTTGAGAGTGTTGCAGAATGTGCGTCGCAAACCGCTCCGGCGACCACTTTCGCCTAGTGGCAGATGGTTTACAACTAAATGTTTATAAATGATTTACAGGAAAAATTTGCGAGGAAAGATAGAGTATGTGTTGCAATTTGCAACGCAAGTCGCGTTTCGCAACAGAGGTGGCAGTGGCCGTTCCTCGGAGGGGAGTTCGTCAATGGAATCGTTTGCAGAAGTAAGGGGAATCACAGGCCAACGGAAAGCGCGGAGGGTGCGCCCGTTTCAATCTTCGGAGAGGTTGTATTTCTTCAATTTTCGGTGCAGGGTTGACCGATTGATGCCCAGCGCCCGGGCTGCCTGCGTAACGTTGTTGTCCGCGGCTTCAAGGGCGTGGATTAGGGCCTGCCGCTCAACCTCGGCCAGTGGCAGAACCTCCGGCGGCGAGCGGTTGCTCCCGGCGGTGATGACCGGCGACAACTGGAAAGGCAGGCTGCCCGCCTGTAGTACCGCGTCCGTCTCCAACAACACAGCGCGTTCGATGGCATTCTCCAGCTCGCGCACGTTGCCGGGCCAATCGTACTGGAGCAACAGGCGCAGGGCAGCGGTGGAGATGCCACTGATAGATTTGTCGGCGCGTTCGGCGTGTTTATCGAGAAAATGTCTAGCCAGCAGGGGGATGTCTTCGCGCCGCTCTCTCAGCGGCGGAATCTCGATGGGGAAGGCGGCGACGCGATAGAACAGATCTTGGCGGAACTCGCCCTTTCTCACTAGGAGTTCTATGTCTTTGTTGGTCGCCGTCATCACCCGGATATCGACGGGAATGGCGGCGGTCCCGCCCACCCGCTGGATTTCCCGCTCTTGCAAAACGCGCAATAGCTTGCCCTGCAGGGCATACGGCATGTCGCCGATCTCATCGAGAAGGATCGTGCCGCCAGCAGCGCGCTCGAAGGCCCCGCGTCTCTGATGCGTCGCCCCCGTAAAAGCTCCCCGTTCATGCCCGAACAACTCGCTTTCGATGAGCGTTTCGGGAATGGCGGCGCAATTGAGAGCCACGAACGGTCCCTGCTTGCGCAGGCCGTTGAGGTGAACCGACTTGGCCACCAGTTCCTTACCAGTGCCGCTCTCGCCGCGAATTAGCACTGCGATATCGCCTTCGGCGGCCTGCTGCATCAGCGCGTACACCTGCTGCATCTTAGGACTGGTACCGACCATGTCGGCAAAGGAGGAGGTCGTCTCCAACTCGGTGCGCAGCCGCAGCACCTCGGCTCTCATCTGTTCGGCCTCGATCTCCTTGGACACGTCCCGGTACAGGACGAGGCTGCCGATTTCCTTTCCTCGATCGTCGCGCACCGGTGCGGTGGAGCGGTAGAACAGCCGCTGCTGCGGCTTGGTCGTTTCCACCACATTGCCGCTGTCGAGGAGGAACCTTCCCTCCACGTCGCGCAGATCCGGTTCGCGGAACCGCTCTTCGAAGCGCGCCGTGAGATCGCGCGGCGGAATTTTCTTCAACTCGCTTTCCTTCAGACCCAGCAACTCCTCGTACACTTGGTTGGCAAAGACCAACTGTCCGGCGCTGTCGTGCATCGCAACGGCGTCTCCGGTAGCGTTGAGCACCGCTTCCAGTCTGCGATGACTGTTGGCGAGCTGCCGCCGTTTCTCTGTCAGTTCCCGTTCGATGTTCCACTTCCCGACTAGGGAAAGGGTGATTTGTTGAATCTCTTCGTGCGCGAAAGGCTTTCTGATATAGAGCAACTTGTGCAGCAATTCCATATCGTGGACGATCTCGGGCAGCGCCTTGTCGGTGTACGCGGTCATGATGACGATTTCCACGTCGCGATCGATTTTTCGCACCCGGCGAATCGTTTCGATACCATCGATGCCCGGGGGCATTCTGATGTCGATGTAGGCGATGGCGATGGGACGGTTCGATTCCTTTCCGGCCCGGATGATTTCGTATGCTTCCTCCCCGCTGTTCGCGTGCAGCAACTCAAACTCCGGAAGCCAAGCCTCCTCTTCCTCGCGCACAAAGGCCGTCGCAAGATCATCCGTTGACGGCTGTGCAAAACTGGGATTTAACATCTCTTTAAAGTCGTCGTGGATCTCGTGCTGATCATCGACTATTAGGACGCGATTGTTCTCGTGATTCCCGGATTTCATCTACTACCCTCTCTAATTAGTCGGTTGATAAGCCGGCCCTACCGTTGGCCTGGGACGCGACCGAAGAAAGCGGCAGCCTGACGCGCATGGTCGCTCCCTTGCCAGTGCCCTTGCTCGACGCCTGAATTCGGCCGCCGGAGGCAATGACAAAATTGGCCGCCGAATGGAGGCCGAGCCCGCTCCCCAATCTTTTCGTGGTATAACCGGGCGCAAAAATCGCCTTGGTGTCTTTACTTTTGATGCCAATGCCGTTGTCGCTTACTTCGAGGTTGAGAAAATCGTCTTCGGCACTGGCCCGGATCTGGATGTGGGGCGTTTCGTCAAGCCCCTGCGCTAGGGTGAGATCGTCGATGGCTTCAATCGAATTTTTGACCAAATTGACCAACATCTGGTGAAACTGGCTCTCCTCGATGCGAATCTCCCGCGGTGCGTCTTCGCAGTCGATGTCGGTGTGGATCCCCTTTTTATTGAGCGAATCCCGCAATACCCTGACGACGGCCGACAGCGCATCGTGCAGATCGATGTCCTTGCGAGCCATAGCGGGACTACCAAACGCCTTTTGGGTGCGGACGATATCGGCGATGTGATTGGCCCGGTCCCAAACGCGGCCAACCGTCTTGGTCAGCTCTTCGTTTCGCTTGGAGAAGCTTTCGGAGAGCTCGATGAGGAACGGCATCACCTTGCGTCCCTGCGGGTCGTTTTCGATGTAATCGCTCCAGTCGCCTTGGTGTTCTCTTACCGCCGCAGCTAACGCGAAGAGACGGCGGCCGACGTGGTCGTTCCCCAAGTGCTGGCGCACAGTCTCGATTCCCGTGGTGACGCTGTTGATGGCATTGCCGATGTTGTGGAGAATGGTATCCATTACCTCCAACCGCCCTTGTGCAAATGCCTGCGCCAGCGCTTCCTCGGAGAGCAGGCGCTCGGTAACGTCGCGGAAGATGATCACGCCGCCCCTGATCCCGCCGAGATTGTCCAGCAGCGGCCGTCCACTCACCCGGATATACACGCCGTCCGGCCTGTTGTGGTTGCGTATGAACATATCCACTTCATCCATCGATTCGCCGTGGCTGATGATGCGGAGGAACGGTAGATCCTCCATTCTCATGGGCGTCTCCCGATCGGGATAGAAGAGGCCGTATCGCTCAACCCACTCCTCCGGGGGACAATCCGTTATGTTCATGCCGGTGATTTGTTCGGCCGCGGGATTTACGTAGAAGGACTGCCCCGTTACATCGACGACGACTATGCCGTCGCTGATGCTATTGAACATGGTTTCCATCAGCTCGCTCTGCTTGCGCAGTTCCTCCATGGTTTTGTCCAATTCCGCGGCTGCCTCTTTTTGTCTGGTGATGTCGCGGAAAACGATCACGCCCCCTCCGTGTCCTTCTACATCCGTCTTTAGCGGCCGTCCACTGACGCTGACGTGATAGCCATCCGGCTTTTTCTCATTGCGGACAAACATCTCAACATCGTCGGTCGCCTCACCCCGTACGGCGCGCACTAGGGGAAGCTCTGCCGTTGTCATGCGGGTTTTTCGGTCGGAATAGAAAACTCTATGATCACCGGCCCATTGTTCGGACTTTAGATCCAGTATGCCGCCGGAGATCTGTTCGGCGCTGGGATTAAAAAATGTGAATTCCCCCTCGGCGTTGGCGACCAACACGCCATCGCTGATACTGCTGAGAATAGTCTCCATGAGTAGGGCCTGATTCTTCTGCTCGGCGATCATCCGTTCCAGTGCGACTTCTGTATGCTGGAGTTTAGTGATGTCGCGGAAGACGAGAACACCCCCCTTCAAAGCCCCTTCTTTGCCCCGCAGTGGTCTGCCGCTGATGCTGAAATGAGCATGAACGCCTTCCGGCATTTTATCATTGCTCACCATTACCTCAAAACCGTCCGTCGCCTTGCCGTTCAAGGCCAGCTCTAGCGGATTTTCATCCTTCGTGACGAGCGCCTTCCCATCGGCTTGAAAAACGCCGAATCTCTCAGCCCATTTATCGATATCTCGCTCCCTCGGAAGCTCTTCGCCTAACTCCCGAGCGACCGAATTGTGAAATACGAGTTCCCTGTTTTCATCGATGGCGATCACGCCTTCGCTCATGCTGTCGAATACGGTTTTCATTAACCGGGTGAAATCTCTCAATCTTTTGATTATTCGCTTCAACCGCATCTCCGTCTTCTTGTAGCTAGTTTCCCTCTCGTGCATGGAGACGGCGGTTTGGATGTTTAGATGCAGTTGGCGCTCCACAAACGGCTTCAACACGTAGCCAAACGGGTTGGTCGCCTGCGCCCGTTGCAACAGGTCTTCCTCGGCTTTGTCGGTCAGGTACACCACGGGAACGTCGAACTGGCTGCCGATCCGCTCGGCTGTTTCCAAGCCGGAAATCTCCCCTTCGAGTCCGAGATCGACTAGGGCGAGGTCGGGGCGCTTGTGCTCCGCTTTTTCAATGGCTTGGTGCCCGCACGAAACCGAGGCACACACTGTGTATCCTAGGTTTTTGAGGCATTCTTTGAGGTGCGCTGCGCTGGGTTCATCGGCCTCGACGATTAGTATTTTCGCGTCAGTCATGTTGTTTGCCTTCTCACAGGGGAAGATCATCTTCCGTCAGTCACCCTGGTGCGCCGTTTAGGTGTCGTAATCCAGCTTTGCGTGCGGGGAGGGGGGGAGAGTTTCCAACGTAACCGTATATACTAACGACTATATCCGGGTCTTTCAATGATTACTACCATGTCCAACCCAGTGCCTGAACAAGGGTTTGACCTCGTTGGGCAAGTTTGCAAATACTCGCTCCGGTACTAAGGGCACTGTATTCTCTGCGAGGCCGCCCGCGGTGAGCCGCTTGCGCTCGTCGGAACCCGGCCGCAGGGAGTCCAAGTTTAGCCACCAAGGAGCAAAGCGAATGGGCAGCGCCACCCGTGGCTGAGTGGATTGGTTGGGGCTAATCGCATGCCACAGGCGGCTATCCATCACCAGCACGGACCCCGGCTCGCCGGAGACGGTTATTTCGTCGGGGTGTGGTTCGAGGGGTGGTACGCCATTGTCGCCGCTGGGATTGTTGTGCTGGCGATGCGTCTTAGGGACAATCCGCGTTCCGGTTTCTGCCGTAAAGGCCGTCAGCATCCAAATCGTCGTCACGTGCATGAGCGCGTCGGGATACGGCGCTGGCACGTGCCCGGCGTTTTGCTGATTGAACGGCCAGTCGGCGTGCAACGCGCCGCGCGCATTGCCCGGATGCGTCACCATGCAAGTGGTGTACGAGACGCGCACATGCTCGCCCAAAAGCGCTTTGCACAGGCCCAACAGCCGCGGCTCCGCCAGATAGGGAACAAAGGATTGGTCGAAGTTGACCAATCCCGACACCTTGTCGAGCTGACTGCGGGGATCGGGCAGCTTGTGGGCGGCGACCGTGGCGAGGATGCTGTTTCGCACCTGCGCCACTGCCTCGGGTGGGATCACGGCGTCGATCACGCACCAACCCTCTTCGGCAATGCGGCGCTGCATTTCGCTTGGGGTCATTGTTCTACCTCAAACGCAAAGAGCTGGGCACAGCGCAGGCGAAAGCGCAACATGAAGGACCGCCTCTCCTCCAGTTGTATGCGGTCCCCACCGCGCCACGCCACCCGGTGATGCGGGGAATCGCCCAAAATCGACACGGCGTCTTCAAAGGTGTGACCGGGCAGGGCGCGACCTTTGTGATCGGCAGCTTCCACCAGAATATGGCCGGCGGCCTTGACCGCGGCGTTCAGCCGCACGCGTCGACCGTTTGCGATCATTGGCAGGGTGGTAAAGCTGCCATCCTGTTCCGCCTCCAACGCGGCCAAGCGCTCAGCCGGCCATACGGCATAGCCGCGGTCGTGGCGGAAGGTGTGCGGGTTGCGCGGATATTTATGCGGAAAGCGATAGCCGCCATAGGGCAGCGCCACGCGATCGGTGCCGAGCGGGATCAAGTCCGTACCACCAAAGACGCACCCCGCGTCCCAAGCACCTGTCTCCCCGGACGGCAAAGACGGCGGCCCCGGCACTTCCGACCAGACAATCCCGTCGGAACTCGAAAAAAGCCGCAATTCCGAAGTGTCGTCCATGTGGTGGTAGAGCGCGGGGAACATCAAATGCTGATCGACCGTGCCGGGATAGAGGGTTTTGGAATTGGTGTACCAATCGTCGGCCGGATGGTGGTGGAGACCAGGCCATATCAGCAGATCGGGCAGGGGCCAGCGACGGAAGTCCTCGGTTTCAGCCCGACCGATGCAGCGGCGGCCGTACGCGCTGCAACGGGCGTACCAGACGTAGCGCCGCAGCCGCTCGTCGTAGTAAACCACGTTGGTCGTGTCGGAGTAGTGGATGACCAAAGGCCCCGGCAGCACTGTCCAGTGCACACCGTCTGGCGACGTGGCTCCCCACATGCCGGACAGGTAGCGGAAATCACCGCCTAAGGGATGGATGTCGTCGGGACGCTCGCGGGCGAAGTGTTCAAGGATTTGTCGTCGGGCCTCGCCGTCCGTGGGGACGCCGCAGCGGAAGAACATTTTGTAGCTTTCCTCCGCCGGCGCAGAGGGATCGAAAAAGATCTCCGTGCGCTCGTGGTCGGCGGCCTCGGGTGCGGCGCTCCAATCGAACTGGCATTCGCGTTTGCCACCGTATTCGTACCCATCGCTGGATTCAGCGTACCACAGGGGACGGATGGCCTCGCCGGTGCCGCGGTCGAACCAAGTCTGGTACAACCCATCGCGGTAAATAATTCTACGCCCAGGGGGCTCACCCGCCGGCAACGGTCCTTCCCGCTGGGCCGTCGTCGCGATGATGCGGATACCGCTGGGCACGTCGCTGGGCACGAAGCGTGCGCGGACGGGACGATCCCGCCGATCCACATCGTCCCATAGGCGCAGCGGGATGGGAGTGCCATCCGGTTCGGCCCAATAGGGACCCATTGCGCCAATTTCGCCGGGCAGCACATAGCGCCAGTCGGTGAACAACTGCGGTCCAGGCCCCAGCACTAGGTGGTCGCCTTCTAGCCAAGGATGACCGCTGCGCCGAGCCGCGACTTGTGCTTTTACGCCGAGTTCGATGTCCATGTGGTTGACTCCAGTTGGACCATGTGCGCGTCAATTCAACGATTAGCCACCCGGCACTTCCCACTTTTCCCTTTCCCACTGCTTTTCCCCGATCCGCTCGACGTATTCCTTCCCCTTGTGTTCGGTCAACCACCCCTTGAGGGGAACGTCCTCCTCTGTCGGCTGCCACCAGCCTTTGACGTCCACTCCATCGCCGAGCAATTGCCGACGTATGGGGCTACACTTGGCGAGGATTTCAGCGGGCATCAGGTTGTAGTCGAGGCCGCGCAGCCAGCGATAGCTATACCCCAAAAACAGCACTTTCCGGGTCGTCTCTGAGGTGTTAATCCCGCGCGCGTGCCACATCCGCCGGTCGAACAGCACGGCCGTTCCCGCCTTCACCTGAACCTGCATTGCATCGGCAAAATCGGGCGGATGGTCCCCCTTGTGGCTTTCAGGGACGATCCTAATTCCCCCTCTTTCCGGCTCGCTGATGTCAGTCAGCCAGAACCCGACCTTTAGCGACAACCTCGGTTGAGGGCGCTCCATTTCGGGGACCGGCCGGCCGCCGTCTTGGTGCCATCCTCCCGGCTTCAGCTCGACGCTACTCTTGGATTCGGGTGGGTAGTAGATCAAATGCGAGATGTAGTGCTGGACGTTCCAGCCGAGAATGTCCCAAATCAGCGGGAACGTCTTGGGCCAATCGAGCAGTTCGAGAAAAACATCATCCTCAACAATGGTCCTGAATTTCGACAGCAAGGCATTGGGGGCTAAATCCCGCGCCGCCCTTTCCTCGGCATCGACGCGATCGCCGGCCTCCAGCAATCGGCCCAGCATGTCGTCGTCGAGCGCATCCTCGACAATTAAATATCCCTGCTGCTCAAAATGGTCGCGCTGTGCATCGGTCATGCAGTACTGCAAGCAACTTGGGTCCATGAGCCCTACCTCTCTGAAATTTACGGACGATAGGTCGGCTGAGGACCTCATCCAACATGCACGAGTTGACCTTCTTGCTCTAGGAATTCAGCGACTCGGGTTTCAGTATCTAGATCAACCAAGTCCACGGGATGGATGAGTTCATCTATCAATCGACCTAGCAGGCGATAGAAGTGCTCGGGCGGACAGCTACGGACACCTATATCCAGATCGGACTGCGGCCGATGTCGTCCAGCGGCAACTGAGCCAAATATAAACACGTCTCGGCATCCCTCCGCTTTGCAGATGTCCACTGCCCGAGCTACATCAGCGCGGTACTCATCGGGAATTGCTGTCGCCGACACTGGCATATCAGATATCCTCCTTTGTAGCTGCGCCACCTTGCTCTATGCGAAACTCAATTGCCGCGAGGGGACTTGGATACCCCATCGGCTCGTGCTTGCTCTCGTACAACTCGACGAGATCAACCAAGACATCAAGCTCGTCACCTTCAGGGCTACCGAATTCCGCATCCATGAGTTCGTCAATCCGGGCCAGCGCGGCCTCGTATTCCTTCTCAGTCTCAGTCCGAATCGGCTTGACATTCGCCATCTCTAAACCACCTTCGTACCCGCTGCGATGTAGCGGTAGATGTTGTCCAAATGTGGCAGCGCTTCATCCGTCCAATGGGCCTTCATTTAGGCAATCCATACTTCCTACGAACCGCCTCCACATCGGTCACGCGACCTGCTTCGCTATCGGCGAGCCCCGACTCAATGGCTTGTCGTTCGTAAGCTTTGCGCATCACGTCATCCCACGTGGCATTGTCGGGAAGTGCGTCCACCAAGCGATGTGCAGCTTCCTTGAAGTTGGCTGCATTCATATTGAATCCCCTGTGTTTGTCGTATGGTTTAAAAAGACGTTGAGTGGTTAGCCATAAAAAATACCCTATTTCTATCAGCGTCGCTATTACCTCCCCCACCCCTCTTCCGGCACCTCCGAGTAATCCTGCGGCTCGTACCCTATCGCCCTCTTGCCGTGTTTGACGTCGTCTTCAACATTAGCGAATCATCTCGGAATCTCTTGCCTAATATATCGAATAATGATACTTTATGCACATGAAAATGGAAATAGCCAAGCCCCGAGCCGGTGATCTCGTCACCGAGTTTGCTGCCGATGGCCGATATCACTTCGCAACAGCGGAATTGCGTGCGGCGCTTGGGGTATCCGCCGCCGCGACCAGACTTGCCTTGCACCGATTGGCAAAAAAGGGAGTAGTCGCAAGCCCCGCTCGCGGCTTCTACGTCATCGTGCCTCCAGAATATCGGCGCATCGGCTGCCTGCCCGCCGACCAGTTCATTCCGGCACTCATGGAGCGTCTACAACGCCCGTACTATGCCGCGCTCCTATCCGCCGCTCAGTATCACGGCGCAGCACACCACCGCCCGCAGGCGTTCCAAGTGGCTCTCGCCGGGAACCGCCGGCCGATCTCCTGTGGCACCGTCGAAGTTTCCTTTATAGCACGCAAGCGCATTGCCGACGTACCGGTTCAGAGTTTCAATACACCACGCGGAACGATTCTAGCCTCAAGCATTGAGGCAACAGCGGTTGATCTGGTCGGTTATGAAAAGCGTATCGGCGGGCTAGATCAAGCCGCGACCGTCCTCTCCGAACTCGCCGAGCGCATTAACCCAGATCTGTTGGTAACAGCAGCGCGAACGGCTCCCATCCCTTGGGCTCAGCGTCTCGGCTACCTGCTCGAACTCGTCGGCGCAGGGGACAAGACATTGCCCTTGAAGGCTCACGTGCGGCAGCGGGCGCGCGACACTGCTCTGCTCCTGCCAGCCGGTGCCAGCGACCACGGGACGTGCGCCAAGGACTGGCGGCTGCTCGTCAACGCCGAGATTGAGGTGGATACGTGATTCCACGCGATTACGTCACGGAATGGCGGACACAGGTTCCTTGGGTCCAAGATTTTCAGGTCGAGCAGGATCTGATCATTAACCGAGCGCTGGTCGAAATATTTTCTCATCCGGCTCTGACCAACGGAATTGCGTTCCGCGGCGGCACGGCGCTCTACAAGCTACATCTGAAGCCTCCCGCTCGCTATTCCGAAGACATTGATCTGGTTCAGGTCAGCCCCGCCCTCGCTGGCCCGATGCTAGACGCATTACACGAAGTGCTCGACCCCTGGCTCGGCAAGCCCCAATGGAAGCAAACAACGGGCGGCACCACGTTAGTTTACCGCTTCGAGTCCGAAGACACGCCGCCCATACGCCTGCGTCTGAAAATTGAGATCAACTCCCGCGAACACTTTTCTGTATTCGGGTTCAAAAGGATTCCGTTTTTCGTAGATTCGCGTTGGTTCAACGGGTCCTCCGAAGTCGTTACTTACGCACTCGACGAGCTTCTCGCCACAAAGCTACGTGCTCTCTATCAGCGCAAGAAAGGCCGTGACTTATTCGACTTGGCGACAGCCCTCGGAGGTACGGCAGCCGATCCTAGCCGCATTGTCGCAGCGTTTGCCACCTATATGGAACGGAGCGGCAATCACGTAACCCGTGCCCAGTTTGAACGTAACATGGCGTTCAAACTACGAGACCCACAGTTCGGAACTGATATTGGTCCACTGCTCGCGTACGGCCATCGGTGGGACATGGGAGAGGCGGCCCAGAAGGTTTTGACGCGGCTCATTGTGCTTCTGCCCGGTGCGCCGTGGAAGGGGGAAGGATGAGCTATGATTTTGCTGTTCTTACTATACCTCCTTGCAATCATCGCCCGAGTATATCGAATACAGCGGCATTTTTAGCTCGCTCCTTTTATATTTCTGTCGAATTTGTCTGAGCTTGGTATGTAGGAAGCTCGTCTTCCATCCAAGGAATGTAGATAACTGAGTCAGGGTTACAGGACGTTATACAAGGAAGTAATTTGAGATTAATAAATGGAACAATTGCTACGCCTCCCTGTACACACGGGGTAATCCTTTGTGTCAAGAGGTACATATCATTCCCCTGATAGGTGCCCTTGTTGTGATCTTTCAGATCCTTTACCAAGCTAGCTGGCAAGACCTTGATAATATCTGATACGTCCAACAGGCTCTTCATATCAACACACAGGATTAAGTGACTTGGTGCCATCTGCATTGCATCATCAAGTGCTTCCGACATGACATCAATCTTAATCTTGCTATACCGCTTATGGTAATACTGTGTCATGAGTCTCCTTTCTTAAAAATCGATGTGGCTTTCAACTATTTCAGAGCCTGCTAGCGACCCTGATTCTTTTGCGTCTAGATCACCTCCCCCACTCCTCCTCCGGCACCTCCGAATAATCCTGCGGCTCGTACCCAATCGCCTTTTTTCCGTGTTCGACGTCGTAGAGCGGCCAGTTGCTACCGGACACCCCAAAGACAATTTCAAACTTTACGCCCGGATGAATCAGCGCCTGCTCAAAAACCCGCACGCAATCGCCGTGGCTGAGGTGATGTGGGTGTTCGGGTTGGTCGCGCTTGAGGTTGAAATTGCCGATGCGCACGCAGACAAATTCCATGTCGTGCTGATGGGCAAAAGAGTGGGCCAGACCCTCGCCGAAGATCTTGCTGACCGTGTAGATACCCACCGGGGTGGTAGTCATATCGACCGTGCGGCGGATGCTGCGCGGATAGAGGCTCAAGACCCCGGCGCGGCTGGCATAGGCGACGCGCTTGACGCCGTTTTGGCGCGCGGCCTCAAAGACGTTGTACGTGCCGATGAAGTTGCTCTGCAGCATGGGCTCCCACTCGTTGCCGCCGGGCAGACCCCCAATGTGGGCGACGGCATCCACACCGCGCGTGGCCTCTAGCACAGAGTCAAAGTCGGTGAGGTCAGAGACGACGGTGTCCGTGAGGTCGGGCATGGGCACGCGGTCGTGGCCGCGCACCTCGTGGCGATCCTTGAGGCCGCGGGCTACGTTAGAGCCAACGCTACCGGCCGCGCCGGTTACGAGTACGCGCATGGTAGTTTCCTTTCGCTAAGAGGCATTTTTAACATTCCTCGTGCTGTTCGGAACGAGGGCAACCACAAGGATTGCCCCTACGCTCGGTGTAGGGTGATAATTGGGGCCTCGGGCGGGCAGCCGAAGCGGAAGGGCAGCCAGTGCCCAACGCCGGCCGTAGTGTAGAGCTGAGTGCGGCCCTTTTCGTAATGTCCCCAAATGTACCGCTCGGGAAAGAACGGCTCAAAAAAGCTGCGCCCGGCCATGCCTAGCTGAAAACCATGCGTGTGGCCGGCCAAAATCAAGTCAGTGCCGCCGAGCGGCGCGGCGTAGTCGAGGGCTTGCGAGCGGTGACTCAGCAACGCGGTAAAGGCATCGCTCGGCGACGCGCTTGCGGCCTGTTCCACTGAGTTGCGGAGTTGCGCGTAGGACGCCGGGCTGCGCAGGAAGCGCGGGTCGTCAACCCCGCCGAGATAGAGCGTCGCCGCGCCCACAGGCACCGCTAGCCCTTCGTTCACGAGCAAGGGAATCTCGGTCTTATCGAAGTTCCGACGGATGCGGCGGATGCCGCGCATGTACTCGTGGTTGCCCAAACTGGCGTAGGCCCCAAACCGAGCCGGCACGCTTTCGATCAGGCGCAGAGTCGCCAAGTACTCCGGATTGTGGTCGCATACATCGCCAGTGACCACAATCAAGTCCGGTGCGGCTTGAGCCGCGCGCGCGAGCAGGGCTTCGAGGTCGGCGAGCAGGATGTACGGCCCGATGTGGATGTCGCTGAGATGGAGAATCTTCAAGCCCTCTAAATCGGCGGGCAGCTCGGGATAGCGGAGCGGCACTGTGGGCATCCGCGTGCGAGTATAGGAGGTGTAGATACCGTGGCTGACGCCCGCCACCCCAAGGGCAGGCACCACAGCGAGGCCGCGACTGAGAAAGCGCCGCCGCTCAAATGAGCTAGGCCCCTCCGTCCCTTTTTGCCGCAAGCGGTCGTAAAGCAAAATACCCAAGACGACCGGCGTCATAAGCACTACGGCGATAAAGAAGGCCCCGAGGTAAAGCGTGAGAGCCGAGAACAAGCTCGTGCCGACAGTCCACAGCCAAGGCACATCGCGGTAGCGGCTCAGAACGCAGAACACCGCGCCTAATAGCGTCAGGGGAAACTGCCAGTAGAACAGACGGCGGAACCAAGCGACGCGCCACCAGTGCCGATGTACCCCAGCGACCAAGGCCAGCGTTGTAAAATAGAGGATGACGTACGTCGCCGTGGCGAAGATGAGGAAGCGCGGAATCCCCGCCACTAGGCGCTCGAACGATGCCCACAGCAGGGCGGCGTGGGAAATAAGCTCCATCACCCTCGCCTAGGACGCCTCGCGCTCAGTGCCCAAACGCCACCACAGACAGAAGACTACCAAAAGAATCAGCAGCAACAGAATGCCGGCTTGCAACTGATAGGCCGGCGCAGACAGCGCGCCGAGGCTCTTGACCGCCGAGAGCACCGAGACAAACCCCAGTAACACGTAGGCAAGGAGGTTGTTCCGCAAGAGCAAGACGATTGCAGCGACGACGAAGCCAACGCTGGTGACAAACGTCAACAACTCAAAGAGGAACTCGTCGAAATGAACGGCATTGCCGCCGGACATAATCAAGCCGACCCCCAAGCCCGCCACGACTGCGTAGAGCCGCTTTTTTATTACGACGCGGCTATAGTAGAGCACCAAGCCGGCGAGAATTGGGAGGAAGATGGCGTTCATTACGCCGTCGGACAGGGGATTCCAAAAGGGCAAATACTGGTCCAATTCAGAGGGTAGCCCAAAGCCGAGACTCGGGTCGGAGGCGATGAATCGGCTCTCTATGTAGCCGCGCAAGTGCTGCCACGTCTCTCTGGCGACGAGGATCAGCGCAACCCCGACGACAGCGTCGCGGAATTCGGGCACGCGCCGCGCGGCTCGCAGGCGCGCCGGCCAGTCTGGATAGAGGCTGGTGGCCAAGCCAAGGGCCGCGAGAATCATCAAGCCTACCCCCAAGCTGCCCAAAACGAAGCTAAGTATCTGGGTAATGGTAAAGATCGACAGCGTGAGGCGGGTATCGTAGGCGCGTTCGACAACCGACAGGCCATTGAGAAATTCGAGTAATAGGAAAGCCGCGCCAATCGCAGCGATTTTGATCAGCGGTGCCCAAACTAGGCCCTCGTTCCGCACGCGGCGCACGAGCAGCCACAGGCCGTGGATCACCACCGCGGCAATTAAGACGATGAGCAGGCCGGAAAGCGCGGTTTTGAGCGTGGTACCCTCTTCGCGCTCGCGCGCCCAAGCCTCGGGCACTTTGAGAAAGCGATAGATAGAAACCGGCTCGTCGCCAGCGACGTTGACTCGCACTCGATAGCGCAGTTCATCGACGTTGCGCGCGTCGCCCTCGACAGCCTCGAAAACAAAGCGGTGATCGCGGCGATTGGGCAGCTTTTCCGACGAGGATTCCTTGAGCTCCAATTGCTCGGGCTCGAAGCCGAAAGAGCGCAGGTGATCGACAGCTATTGCCTGCGCTTGTGCCTCTTCGAGATCCGCGCCCTCGGCCTCTTCGGCCAGCAGGTGGTTTATGCTGTAGAGGGAGCCGTCTTCTGGATGGACGGCGACTCTGTATTCCTCCTTTTCTCCGTAGCGGAAAAAGCGCGTCACCCACAAGCTGGCCAACAGATCTTCTTGGTATAGGCGGTTGACCACGGCCACCGAGTCGCGCTCTAAGATGTACCGAATCGCCATCGCGTCCGGTTGGTTTTGATAATAGGTAACCACCTCGTATGTCGAGGGATCCGCACCGGTTGCCTCTAGATGCTCAACGGCCTTGGCCTCGGCCTCCCCCTGAGTCAGGTGGACATCGACAAAGTCGAGCGGCTTCTCGTATTCGAGGGCGAAAAAGCCCAGCGAGAGCACGACCACCGCGACGGCCCAACCTAGGCGTCGTTTAGACAGCGGGGTATAGGAAAACGTGGGGGGCGGAACTGCGGGCTGTTGCGCTGTAGGCTCGTCCGCGGCGGCTTCCGAGGCGGGGGGCGCAGCGCTTTTGTTGAGCAAGGGCGTTGGGTCGGCGAAGCGGCGCTGCCGCAGGTAGAGGACGAGAGCCACTGCTAAGGGCAGGAGCATCAGTCCCGCGGACAAGGCCGCTGAAACGACGAAGTAGCTGTTGGACGAGCGGAAGAGAATTAGGGATGTGTACAGAGCGTCAATCGTGTAGTGCCATACGAGAGGGGCAAGGATCCCAAAGCGGAGGAAGATATAGCCGACGACAATACCGGCGATGCCCACCTCAATGCCGCGAATGTAAAAGGGCTGCTGCGGGTAGTTGGCATGGGCGAAACCCCATATAAGACCCGCGATGACGACCGCAACCCAGCGGAACTTGAGGTATTTGTGCAGGAAGGGAATCGAAAACGCCCGGGAGATGAACTCCTCGGAGACCGCGGGCATAAAGCCGATTAGCAGCACCATGATCCACGGGATATACGTGTTGACCATTTCGCTGTAGGGAATGTACGCCGGGCCCCAAGAACCGAATTGCTCGGCTGTGATGTAAAAGAGGACCTGGTAGGCCAAGAAGGCCGGCGTCATGGCCAAGCCGAGAATGGTGCCGAGGAGAAAGCGCTTGGTGCGCAGACCCGCTGGCGTAAACTGGCCCCCAATCTGGATTTGGTTCGCGTAGTAGCGTCGGTACAACGGCTCGGCCGCCGCCGTGAGAAAGAAGATGAGGATGCCTTGGCCGGCAGCGGCGAACAGACTGTTGAGCAACTGTCCCGTCAGAAAAGACCCGTATGTATCGGTCGTGTCGTAGTCAAACGCGGTCAGCGGTAGATTGTTGAGTTGAGCCAGCAGCGTCAGGACCGCGGCGATGCCCCCGAAGACCGCGGCGGTCTTCCAGCGAATATCTCGGGCGCGAACGCCGATAAAGAACGAAACCAGCATCGCCAGTATGGTCAGGATGAGTAAAGTCCCAGCCACCAAACCCGTAGTCTCGTTGTGCGACCGCAACTCGGCGTAGTCGCGCTCCCACGCCTCGGGGATTTTGAGATACTCGCCAAAGCCGCCGATCTGGTCGCCTTGCAGCCGCACGTAGAAGCGGTAGTGAGCATCGCCGACGGAGAAGTCGCGCAGCTTCCAGCTAAAGGTGTAGTCGATGCGGTTGGGCCGCTCCTGAGCCTGCGCCTCTACGAAGTCTAGTGCGGCGAGGTCGCGGCCGAGCTCAGCGGTGAGAAAGGCCTCGGCCAAACGGCGGGCTTCGGCTTCTTCGAGGCTCGCGCCGGGCGCTTCTTCCTCAATGAGGTGGCTAAAACTGACGAGCTCGCCAGAAGTCGTAACCGTAGCCTGAAACTCCTCCTTTTCCAACTCCCGCACCCAGCGATTGCTCCAGCGCCACAACTGCACGGGATCGCCAATGACCTGCGTGGCCCCCTCCAGACCCAACTCGCGCTCGAGGAAAGTCTTGGTCTGATTGTCGTAGCGGAAAATGGCGCTGTGGCGGTAGTCGGCCAGATCAAAGCCGCGAGCAGCGATAAAATCGACCGCCTGCTCCTTCGCCTCATCGCGGGTGACGCGGAAGTCGATGGAGGCTTCGGGAAAGGCCTGGTAGAAGTAGTGAACTCCAACGGCCAAACTCACGGCGGCCATGATCACGCAGCCGCCGATGAAGGCGAAGTCTTTTCTCGTTAGTCTTGTTTCCATCTGTCGTGTGGGATTTTAATTGTGGAGAGGACAATTTTGCTCCGTTCAACATATCAAAAGACGATGACTCAGACAAACCAGCCGCATTGACGCGCACAGCGGCATTTTGCAGATTCGCGGCTTCAAACCCCTTAAACAGAGGAGCACATTGTGGCGGCAAAAAAACAGGAGCACTTCCGCGTAGGTGTCATAGGCTATAGTAGCGCGTTCAACATGGGTCAGTTGCACTTGACCTCCATGGCCAAAAACGAGGGCGTAGAAGTGGCCGCTGTTTGCGAGCTAGATCCCGAGCGGCGTCAAGTAGCCGAAGAAGACTTCCCCGGCATCAAAACCTATGGCCGCGTCGGTGCCATGCTGCGGAACGCAAACTTGGACTTGGTAACGATCATCACCCCGCACAACACACACGCCAAGCTAGCAGTGCAGTGCCTCAATGCCGGGGTCCGCGTAGTCTGCGAGAAGCCCCTCGCCATTACCAGCGCCGAAGTCAAGCGCATGCAGGCGGCGGCTAAAAAGAACAAGGTCATGCTCTCGACGTTTCACAACCGGCGCTGGGACGGCGACTTTGTGGTGTTGCGCGATCTAATTCTCAAAGAGCAAATCATCGGTCCCGTCTTCCGCATCGAGGCCGGATTTTACGGCTACGGCGAGCAGGGGACTTGGTGGCGCGCCAATCGCAAAATCTCCGGCGGGGCCATCTACGACTGGGGCGCGCATTTTACGGACTGGATTTTGAATATTGTCCCGGAAAAAATCGCCTCGGTCAGCGGCTTTCAAGTCAAAAACCCCGCGTGGACAAAATACGACAACGAGGATCACTCCGAATATACGCTGCGCTTCCACAGCGGCTGCACCGTCACCCTGACCATGTCCAACTTGTCGATGAGTCCGCGGCCGCGCTGGCGGGTGCTGGGCACCAAGGGCGCGATCGAGGATGCGGGTGGCAAGTACCTCGTCAAGACGATGATCAACGGCCGCCAAATGAGCACTGAGGTGCCCTTCGCCGAGTCCAATTGGGACGCGTACTACGAAAACATTTTCGCGCATTTGCGGGGCCGCGCCGACCTCGTCATTACCCCTGAATCCGCGGGCCGGGTAATCGGCGTCCTCGAAGCAGCCAACATCTCGGCGGCGCGCGGGTCAGTGCCCATCACGCCAGCCTTTGTCTGAGCAAGACCTGCCCCGCCTCAACCCAACGGCGCAACTGTCCGCGCTCCTGGGGATCGGCTGCCGCTCTGGGGCCACGGTCGTCGGCCTGTCGGCCGTGCGCCGCGCCAAGAGGCTGGCCTTTGTCTTTGCTAGCAGCGACCTAGCGCAGCGGACTCAGCGTGAGCTAGCTCGTTTAGAACGCGGGGGGACGCGCGTCTTTCAAGTACAGGCGATGGAAGTGCTGACGCAGGGCTTTGGCCGCGAGGACGCCCAAGTGATCGGCGTCTTGCGCGGCGACTTAGCCCGTGGGTTGTCCAGGCACCTAAAGGAGCACACGCCATGACCATATCGGTAGTATGTGGGACGGAAGGCAAGGATCGGATGATCGACTCTCTCAACCGCGCCGCTTCCGCCTAAGCGATGTCCTGGGAAATCGAGCGCAAATACCTCGTGACCGACCGCTCTTGCCTCGACCACCTAGAAGGCGTCGCCTTCCGACAGGGCTACATTCCCATCCAGGACGGCGGCGTAGTGCGCGTGCGCATTGAAGGCGAGCGGGCAGTGCTCACGCTCAAGGGATCGACTCGCGGCATCGCACGCCGCGAGTACGAATACGAAATCCCGCGCCAAGACGCCGAGAGTATCCTAGCAACTATGTGTCAGCAGCCACACATCGAAAAGACGCGCTATACCTTGCCTTGGGCGGGCAAGGTCTGGACCATCGACGTATTTTCTGGAGAAAACGAGGGGTTAGTGCTCGCCGAAGTCGAACTGAGCAGCCAAGACGAGGTTGTAGAGAAACCTCCTTGGGCCGGCGTCGAAGTATCGGACGACCCGCGCTACTACAACGCCAACCTCGTGCGCAATCCCTATTGCAAGTGGCGGGACGATTAGAAGTACTTCACGCTGTCATCCCATTCTGCGTCCATCTGCGTCCATCTGCGGATTATCTTATAGGTTTCTATAACAGATCGGGACTAACCACTAATCCGACCGCTCCTATCCCTCAAAAAGCATGCTCAGATCCAACGCCGGTGCCGAATGCGTCAGGGCACCAATCGAGACCAAGTCCACACCGGCGGCAGCGGCCTCGCGCACGGTCGCCAAGGTATAACCGCCGGTGGCCTCAATCTCAATGGCGGGATCGGCGGCGCGAATGAGTGCTACGGCCTTATGCAAAGTCGGCGCGTCCATGTTGTCGAGCAGGATGCGGTCTGGGCCGCCCGCTAGGGCCTCCTCAACTTCCGCGAGATTTTCGGCCTCCACGTAGATCGGTGCCGTTTGGCCCCGTGCCGCGCGGATAGCAGCACAGACACCGCCTGCGGCCGCAGCATGGTTTTCCTTGATCAGCACGGCGTCGTACAGGCCCATGCGGTGATTGACGCCCCCGCCCAAGCGCACAGCCCACTTCTGCAAGTGCCGCCAACCCGGCGTAGTTTTGCGAGTGTCGGTAATGCTCGTAGCCGTGCCGCTTAGAGCCTCCACATAGCGCTGAGTCAGGGTGGCCACGCCCGAAAGCTGTTGCAGAAAATTGAGCGCAGTGCGCTCCCCGGCCAAGAGCGCGCGCGCGCGGCCCTGCAAACGGACGAGAGTCTGCCCTTCTGCCACCTCGTCCCCGTCGGCAACCTCAGCACACACAGAAATGTTCTGATCGAGACGGACAAAAACCGCATGGGCGACCTCAATACCCGCGACGACGCCGGCTTGGCGAGCGATGATGCGAGCGCGAGCCTCGGCATCGCCCGCCACAGTCCAAGCAGCGGTCAAATCGGCTTCTACATCTACAGCGCCGAGATCTTCCCGCAAGGCTAGGTCGATGAGCTGGTCATACGCGGCGGGGGGCAATGGAGCAGAGCGGTTTGCGGCCATTTTGTTTCCTAAAAAAAGTTGCTGGTTTACAGTGCTCGGCAAATGTACGCAAAGTCTGGTCGCACCGCTGACATTAGACAGAAAATACCCAGCGATCTATGTTTTTTAATATGGCCACGCTCGTCCACGTCACGCACGAAGCCGTGCAGCAAGCCGGTGGAATCGGCACGGTCCTGCGCGGATTAATCACAGCCCGCAGCTACCGTGCCCATTGCCAGCGCACCATCCTACTCGGCCCCTTAACCGATCCAGACAGTGCCCAACCGCTCGGCCCAGACGGCGAGATCCTCTACGACGCCAGCCGCAGCATCCGCGCCGCTGACGTCGCCGACCAACTCAGCGCGGTCGAGCGGGCGTTTGGCGTGCGCTTGGTCTATGGCCGACGCTTACTGACCCAAGACGGACGCCGAGCCTCGCCGGAAGTTCTGCTGGTGGATGTGAGCCGCCCGCCTCGGGGGCTAAACGAATTCAAACGCGACCTGTTTCTCCAGTTTGGCCTCGAATCGCACCGCTACGAACAGCATTGGGAATACGAGCAATACCTGCGTTTGGCCGAGCCGGGTTTCGCGGCCGTGCGCTCCCTAGTCGGAGACGCGCCTTTCTTGTTGTTGGCGCATGAATTCATGGGGCTGGGCACCGCCTTCAAGGCCCTGATGAGCGATGCAGCGTGTAAGACCTTGTTCTACGCACACGAAGTAGCCACCGTGCGGCCCTTGGTGGAGGAGCGGCCCGGGCGCGACATTGCCTTTTACAATGCGCTGCGCCAAGCGCGCGCAAACGGCCAGTACATCGGCGAGCTATTCGGCCCGCAAGACGGCTATTTTAAACACGCCCTCGTCAGCCAAGCCCATCGTCTCGACGCAGTCCTCGCCGTCGGCGATTGGGTGGTAGAGGAGCTGCGCTTTCTCGGGCCGGAATTCGCCGCTTGTCCCATCGACCTCGTCTATAACGGCGTACCGGCCGCCGAGTTGTCCGCGGCCGAGCGCGAGGCGGCGCGGAAAAAAGTCCAGGCCAGTGGATCCGCGCTCTTAGGTTGGCCCCCAGATTTGATCTTCACGCACGTCGCCCGCCTAGTCGAGAGCAAGGGCTTGTGGCGCGATTTGCTGGTGCTCGAACACCTCGATCGCCACCTATGGGAGCGAGGGCAACGGGCGCTGTTTATTGCATTGGCGACCGAGACCGGCCGCCGCGATCCCGAGGACGTCCAGCGCATGGCCGCGTACGGTTGGCCGCTGGTCCACCGCGAAGGGGGGAGCGACCTCAGCAGCGGCGAGCTAAAATTCGACCTTTTAGTCCGCGCCTTTAATGCGCGCACGCGCGCCGTCAAAGCGCTTTTCGTCAACCAATTCGGGTGGGACCAGCAAAGCTGCGGCGCGTTTCTGCCAGCCAATGCGGAGTTTGCCGATTTGCGCCGGGGCAGCGACGCCGAGTTCGGGCAGTCGATTTACGAGCCTTTCGGCATCTCCCAAGTCGAGTGCTTGAGCTCTGGCACCATCAGCGTGGTCAGCGATGTGTGCGGTTGCCGCGGCTTTGTGCAACAAGCAGCCGGCGAGGTGGGATTGGGTGGCTTTATCGAGGGCGCCTATACCCAGCTCGACACAGCCGACCGCGCTGGCCAGCCGCTTGGAATGCGGGAACGCACTCAAGCCGAAGCATTGCAAAGTCGGGTGGTAGCCAGCGCCTTGGCCGACCAGTTATCCACCGGCGCGGCCGGCCGCAAAAGGCTGCTTGCCGAAGGATATGCCGCGGCCCAGAAGATGAGTTGGGAACGCGTGGCCGAGGATATGTTGTTGCCCGTTTTGCGACGACTGGAGAAGTGACATGGCTGGCTTAGTGATAGCACTCGCACTTTGGCTTAGCGGTTGTGTCCCCTTTATCGGCGGACGCGAGCAAGGCCGTCAACTGGTGACTGCGGCCCAAGACCTCGTGGAAATCGCCGAGGCTCGGGAGGGCGAGGTTGACTGGCTGGGCTTGCGCGATCCCGCCGGCGTGCAGACCGAGGAGACCAAGGTGCTCGACGATTACTTGCTGTCCGCGCTGATGAAGGCCGAGGTCGCGGTGGGGCTGGTCGATACGACCGGGAAGCGGTGGCGCGACGAGGAATTGGTGGGTCTAAAGCAAGGGGGGCGCGCCGCGCTCGCGTTGGGCGGACGGCTCGAAGCAGACGCCCCGTGGATGTACGTGCGGATGTTTTTAGTCGAGCGGAAAAGCGGCGAGCTAGTGGCGACCCGCACCGCCCGCATCTTGGAGCGGGACGTGCGCCATGAGGTCGCCTCGCGCGAGCTCGGAACCGGCGCGAGCTATGGTCCAATTGAAGTGGATTTGCACCTGATTGCCAAGCGCGAAGAAGGAGGCGTCGCCCAGGTCGTCGAGCTAACAGAGAGAGTGCAATTGCAGCAAGGCGACCAGATGCAACTACGCTTCAAGCTAGGCCGAGACGCCGAAATCCACGCCTTTCTGTGCAGTTCCACCGGCGCGTTAGAAGTCTTGTTTGACGAACAATTCGTCTATTCGGACATCCTCCAATACGGCCCCAGCGAGAACGATTGGATCACCTTCAACGAAATCGATCAAGTCTATACCCTGTACTTTCTCGCTGGTCCGAAGCTATTGGCCGAGAATGCCGAGCTGTTCTTCGAGCAATTCGCCACGCTTGTCCAAGAGGGACAAATTGACCGCTTCGCTGGGCTGGAAATGCTCGATCAGACGCTGGTCGAATTTCTCCAGTACCCCGAACCTATTGCGGTCTTGCGCGGCGACGAGGATATTGCCCTAGGCCGGCCAGAGACCTTTATATACGACGACGGCAACACCCTGTCGAGCCAAGCGGAAATCCTCACCGGCACCCCAGTGCTGGTGCGCGCCCTGAGTTTTTCCGTGCAGTAGGGGCGACCGGCCAGTCGCCTTCTGGATTCGAGGTATTCAACCGCCCGTAGGGGCGATTCGCGAATCGCCCCTACAAAACCGCGGCGACCGAGGCGCAGAAGTAATCGAGGTTGTCCTCGGTCAGGCCGGCGACGTTGATGCGCCCTCCCGCGACGATGTAGATCGCGTACTGTTCCCGCAGCACCTCGACCTGCTCGGCGTTCAAGCCCGAAAAAGAGAACATCCCGCGCTGCCGCTCGATAAACGAGAAGTCGCGCTCCACGCCCTGCTCGCCAAGCCGCGCGACGAGCCGTTGGCGCACGCGGTTGATCCGCTCGCGCATCTGGGCCAATTCGCCTTCCCATTGGCGGCGGAGCACTGCATCGCCGAGGATTTCGCAGACCATGGCCGCGCCGTGGGCGGGGGGATTGGAGTAACTGGTGCGCGCGGCGATTTTGAGGTGGCTCAAGGCCCTTTCCGCGGCATCGGCGTCCGCGCCGATCAAAGTCAGGGCGCCGACGCGCTCGTTGTACAGGCCGAAGTTTTTGGAAAAGGAACTGGCCACCAGCAGTTCGCAGCCCGTGTCGCAAAGTGCCCGCAGGCCCGTCGCGTCCTCGTCCAACCCATCGCCGAATCCCTGATAGGCAAAATCGACTAAGGGCAGCAGGCCGCGCTCGGCGACAACCTCAGCGACCTGCCGCCAAATGTCCGGGGTGGGATCGCAGCCGGTGGGGTTGTGGCAACAGCCGTGTAGTAGCACCACGTGGCCGGAGGGGATTTGCCCGAGCGCGGCGAGTAAGGCACTGGCGTCGATACTGTTGGTGCCGCCGTCGAAATAGGGATAGGTCTCAACCTGTAGGCCGGCCGAGGCAAAGATCTTGGGATGATTGGCCCAAGTCGGCTCGCTTATCCACACGGGCCGGTCGCCTAGGTTCTGGGCGAGGAAATCGCCGGCTAGACGCAAGGCTCCGGTGCCGCCGGGACTTTGCACGGTGATGGCGCGCTCGGCCGCCTCGTGCCCGACGCCCAAAATTAGCTCTCGCACAGCAGCGCCGTATTCCGAACTGCCCTCAATGCTCAAATAGCTCTTGGTCTTTTCCGCAGCCAACACGCGCTCTTGCGCCGTTTGCACTGCCGCCAAAACCGGCGTCTGACCGCTCGCATCCTGATAGACGCCAACGCTGAGGTTGATTTTGTTTGGATTCTCGTTGCTCTTAAACGCCGCGCTCAACCCCATGATGGGGTCGGCCGGCGCCATTTCTAACTGCTGAAACATAATCTTCCTTCTCTTAGAGGTTTTGAGTGAAAATCTCAACTCAGCGGCGGTGATAGGTCGCAAAGATCAGTCCGCCTTCGCTGCGCTGATCCGCTATTTTCCATTCGCTTTCGTCCCACGCCGGAAAGTACGCATCGCCCTCGACTTCGATGGGCAAGTGCGTCAGAATCATTTCGTCGGCCAAGGGCAGGGCCAACGCATAGATTTGGGCACCACCGAGCACGAAGAGTTTTTCGCTGCCGCGGGCGCGCCGCAGAACCTCGGCCAGACTCGTGCAAACAACCACGCCCTCGGCGACCGCGTAGGCCGGATTGCGGGTGAGGACGAAGTTGAGGCGCCGAGGCAAAGGGCGCGTCTGAAAAGTCTCGTAGGTCTTGCGGCCGGCCACGACCGCGTGGCCCCGGGTGACGCGGCGGAAGTGCTTCATGTCGGCCGGATAGTGCCACGGGATGGCGTTGTCGCGGCCAATGACCCTGTTCTCGCTCAGAGCGGCGATGATAATGGTTTTCATGCGGACGAATCAGACGGGTGAAAGAAAGAGCGGACGACCGGATGCTCCGCGCGCTTAGCCTCGGCGACCGTGCCGGTAAATGCCACTTGGCCTTGGTCCAGCATGATAAGACGGCCGTCGAGCCGCTCAATGCTGAGAAGCTCGTGGGTGATAATGGCAATAGTGATGCCCAGTTCGCGGTTGAGCGTGAGTAGAAGTTCGTCGATCTCAGCAGCGGTGACCGGATCGAGGCCCGCCCCCGGCTCGTCGCAGAGGAGAATCTCCGGGTCCATAACCATGGCCCGTGCGAGGGCAGCGCGTTTGCGCATCCCGCCCGACAGCTCGCCGGGGAAGTGGTCGCAGGCGTGCCCTAAGCCCACCGAGGCGAGGCGGGTGCGCGCGATCTCCCCAATCAAGGGTCGCTCTATATCCGTGTGCATTTCCAAGGGCAGGGCCACATTTTGCTCAACCGTCAACGAGTTGAGCAGTGCGCCGTATTGAAACATCACGCCCAGCCGCTTGCGCAGGGCCGCCAGTTCCTCCTCGCCGAGGGCCGTCGCGTCTTGGCCGAGGATTTCAACGCGGCCCGAAGCGGGTTGCACCAAGCCAATGATCGCCTTGAGCAACGTGCTCTTGCCGCAGCCGCTGCCGCCGAGCACGACGGCGATTTCCCCCTCATCCACATGCGCGTCAATCTCGCGCAGGACGACCGTCTCGCCATAGGACACGCAGAGGTTTTGGATGTCGATAGCGCGGATCACCATTTGAGATAAAAGACAATGCCCCAGAAGGCGTCGAGGAGGATGATGCCAAACAGCGACGACACGACTGCGGAAGTCGTCGCCCGGCCAACGCCCTCGGCCCCACCGCTGAAATTGAGGCCGTGGTGTACCGAAATGATCGTGATAAGCCACGCAAAGGACGCGCTTTTGACCAACCCAGTGAGCAAATCCTTGAGAAAGAGCGACGATGCGACTTGGTTGAGAAACACAGTAGCCGGGATGTCCAGCGACACCAAGCCGATGAAGGTGCCGCCTAAGATGCCAACGAAGTTGGCCATGATCGTCAAAAGCGGCATGCAGACGATCATGGCCCACAGCTTGGGCACCACCACAAAGCGCAGCGGGTCGATCCCCATAGTCTGCAAGGCGTCCAATTCCTCGGTGAACTTCATGGTGGCGATCTCCGCGGCAATAGCCGACCCAGAGCGGCCAGACACCATGATCGCGGTCATCAGCGGCCCCAACTCGCGGGTCAGGCCAATGCCCAGCAGGTTGGCGACGAAAATATCGGCCCCGAACTGGCGGAGCTGGGCCGCGGACTGGAGGGCCGAAACCGCGCCGACGAGAAAGAGAATCAACCCGACGATCTGCACGGCCTGCGCGCCAATTGCATACGCTTGCTCGCCAAAGCTGCCCCGGCGAATCTGAGCGCGGCAGAACAAGGCGCTAACCGAGAAAAAGGTCAGGTCGGCCATCAGGTAGAGAAAACCGGCCGCGCGGACGCCATGAGCGCGGACCCAAGCGCCGAGGCGTTCAAGGGCAACGCGGGAAGGCGCAGGTGGGGCAGACGGCGGCGCGGGCGTGGCAAAGTCGAAAACGGGCTGCAAGTGGGCGGGCAGCCCATCGAGGTGGAGTTCCTTGTCCAAGGAGCGAGCGAGGTCGGGCAAGCCGCGCAGGAAGACGGCCCCTGCGGTGTCGAGGTGTTCGACTTGGCGCAAGTCGGCGCGGAGCGCAGAGCGTGGGTGTGCGGCGATGAGATCGCGCGCTTGGGGGGCGAGCGCACCGATAGTGTGTAGCGAAAGCGCGCCCCCGAGCGCGATTCCCTGTTCGTCGCTCTGCACCCAAGTCATAGCAGATAGTTGAGGCGCAGCAGGACCTGCTGCTCGGACTGTATCCGCTGAACCGGCGGCTTGCGCTCAAAGTCGAAGACGACGACCACGTTGGCGAAGCGACTAAGCGGCAAGCGCAAGCGGTTTTCCCAAGTGAACTCCCAAGTGTCGGTGCCCGTCTCCGAGATGAGGATATCAAACTCCGAATCCAAGCTGGGGAAGCGCGAGAAACGCGACCGGAGCAGCAGCACGGCCTCCAAGCCGGTGGAGGTCTTATCCTCTAACTTGCGGGCGATGGTGCCGGAGGAGTTTAGGTCATAGCTATCGGTAAAATAGCTTTGCCGTGCCCCAAAACCAACGCGCATGTCGAGGTTCAGGGGAAAGCTACTAATGACCTGGGAGTTGATGCCGATTCCCTGGCGCAGTTCGAGAGGGCTGAAGGGCGGAAAGAGAGTAAATTCGCTAATGCCCGTCCTGTGATCCCTCTGGTCGCCATCTCGGATCAGCAGGTTGCGCGGCGGGTCGAAGTGCTCCTCTTCAGCGAATAGCCTAGTGTTGAACACCCCGCGTAAATAGGGGCCGATCCGCTTGGAAAGCCGGTAGATATACGTAGCGCGGACCTCGAACTCGTCGATGGACTTGCGGAAGTCGTCGCCTTCTTGGCGGGTGAAGCCCTCTTCAAAGTCCAGCCGCAGATTGGCGTAGTGGCGATCCGTGTTATAGACGCTGCTACCGATGATCTCAGCAGAAAGCGAGAGGATCGAGCGATCCGCGCCGGCAGTGTTCTGCGAGGTGGACAGTCGAGGCGAGCCGCTTAGCTGCAAGGAGGTCTTCCAGCGCGAGTCTGCTACTTGAGAGAGGAGCCCATGCTGAGTCGGGGGGTAGAAGCCGATGAAGGTATTGTCGGTAGTGCTAGTGTCCACTACTAGATTGCGCTGGACCAACTCGCCCGGCTCCAAGCGGACGCTGAACTTGCGGGTAGTTGATATGTTGTCGCCGACTTTCACTACCGAGTAAACGCCTGGGGGCAGGAGCCACGTTTTGACTGCCTCGCCGCGCTCCTCCTCGACACCGAAACCGAGGCCGTAGTTTTCCTGCGAGGACTCCCGGTACAGTTCATAGGATTCGTTGATCGATGTTCGGTTCTCGGACATGACGTTGATGACCAATCCGGCCCAGAAGGGCTTTACCAAGGTCGTTATGCCCTCTTGGACTGGCACGGTGCGGATCATCATCTGGAGGTCCGTGCCCGAGCCGACCAGTAATTTGTAGTTGCCGGGTGAGAGCAACACACCAGTGCCAGGAGCAGCTTCGCGGATGGGCTTGTTGCCCTGCAAGACGAGAAAGCTAGGCTCGTTGAGGGAGCCCGTCATCGTCGGCACGAAGAGAAAACCCTTCCCCTTGGGAATCAGCGTTGGGTCCTGTTCGAGTTGGCCGCGCCCAGGTGAAGCAATCCAAGTGTAGCTGTCGCCCAAGGCTGGGCCAGCGAGTAACGGCAAGGCGATCAGGATGTAGAATAGCTTGTCCATACCAAGTACTAGGGGGCCAGCTTTCCCGGTATGAGTTCGTAGTGATCGGCTTGGGTTTGCAGCACCGTATCTCGGGCCGCTGGAGCAATTTCCTCGTCGGACTCGATGGACGCGGGCCGCTGTTTGCTGCTGAACTTGAAGTCGATCTCCCCAATCGCCTTTTGCATCCGCTGACCCAAAATCCCGCTCAACGCGGCCACCGTGTGTATCATGGCCGGAGAAAACACCTGTTTCTCCTCGTCGAAATCGTCCTGCCATATAACTTTGCCATCGGCTTGCCTTACTAGCTCCATCGTCATAACGAGATGGGCCGCCCACAGATCGCCGCTGTCGAAGCGCTCAATGGCTTTGACCGAGCCGCTGAGCACGTAATCCGGGCGGTGCTCAAAAAAATCGCGATCCCCGCCGACATAGGTAAAGAGATCGGCTTGGCGCAAGTACTGCTTGACCGCGTCGGTAATCATGTCGCTGGGGCGCTCCATCCAGTGGTGGAGGTTGTCGCGCTGCAGCTCGTACTGGTCGCGGCGGCGGATGATGTTGGTGCGGTCATACGCTCGGGGTATCTCAAAGCCCTTGACCTGCAATCGGAAAGGGTACGGGCGCTCGGAACCTTCCACGCTACCGCGCAAGGGTTCGATAGGCAACTTAAAATAGCGCTTTTGCGGCAACTTGGTGTCGCCGCCTAGCAACTGGGCGCAACCGGATAGAACTGCGGCTAAGACGAGAGCTTGGCCGCAGCGACGCGCTCGGCTATTGATCCCCACCACTGCGACCTCGGATGAGTACCGCGGGATTCTCGCGGATTAGTTCGGTGGTTTCGCGGATATTCTGCAAAGTTTCCTCCAGTTCCTGCATGGCGCGCAGGATATTCTGCCGGCTGGCCCCCACAGTCTGGTCGATGCCCACAAAGGTCTGATCGATATGGCTTATCACGGTGTCCATCCGCGCGACGAGCAGGGGGATGGGACCGTCCATTTGCTGGCGCAATTTGTGCATCGTCACTTGCAGGTCGTCAACCGTCTGTTGCAGCTTCGCACCCACGAGCAAGACGTGCAGGGAATCGGTCGTCGTCGCCACCGTCGCGCTGGCTTTGGCGAGCGAGCGACTGGCGGTCACCATATTGGCCGCGGTCTCGTCGAATGCGGCGCGGTTGTCCTCGACCAGCGCATTGGCCGCAGCCAGCAGATTGCCCGCATTGTTCAGCAGCTCATTGAAGGTGCGCTGGTTTTCGCTGCTGAGCAGCGCGTTTAGGTTGTCGATGGTCTGTTCAACCTTGGCGCTGAGCACCTCGGCGCGCTCCTGCATGCTGCTAAAAAAGGTCTCGCCCGCGACAATGGTGGATCCCGGAGGGAGGACGGGGGCGTCGTCGCTGCCCCCGAAAAGCTCGATGGACTTCAGGCCGGTGAGCCCCAGCGAGGACATGCGCGCTTGTGTATCGGCGCGGATAGCATTTTCGGCCAACTGCCGCTCGATCGAAATCTCGATTACTACAGTAGCGAGATTATCCTGCGCGATCGCGATGTCCTCGACGCGGCCAATGCTAAAGCCCAAGTACTTGACATCCGCACCCTTGTTGAGGCCGCTGACCGGCGAGTTGGATTCGATGTAGTAGGTATCGCGCTGGCGCAGCAGATGGCTGCCAGCGACGACGATGAAGAACAGCGCGAGGACGGCGAGCGAAACCAAGAAGAAGATGCCCAGGCGTATCTGCTGTGCTCGGGTAGCCATAAGACGCTGTGGATAAGTAGGGACAACCCTTGTGGTTGCCCTCGTAGGATCTAGCTGAATGCGCCGGGTCGCTTGGGTGCCCACAAGGGACGCCCCTACACCGACCGGTTCGGCGCAGATGCGTAACACATCACGTTACGATTGAAATACTGCCTCTTAGGGCAATATCAACAACGCACCCCCTGAGAGCAAGAACTCGACACCACCACCCGCAAAGCGGCCGGGCTGATTTCCAGCACTATTGGCGTCTGGTCTAGATAATCGCCGTCCGCATACACGCGGTACGGTACGTCGGTGTGCAGCGCTAGGCGGGCCGTGCGCTCGACGCGCACGGCTGGATGGCGGACGTGTCCTTGCCAAAAAAGCCGGAGCATCAGCAACAGGACCGCCCGCCGTGGCACCGCATCGACGACGACCACGTCGAAGAGGCCATCGCCGAGGTCGGCATCTGGGGCAACGCGCAAATCGCCTCCATAGTTCCGCGCATTGGCGGTAGATACCTGTAGCACCTCTTGCTCTATCTCCCCGAAATCGCCGCAGAGGCGAACCCGGGTCGGCTGGTAACTAACGACGTGCCGCAATGCTTCCCAAATATAGCGAATCCGCCCGGATAGAGGTCCTTGGGCGCTTTCCATGCGGCGGTTGACTTCGGCGTCAAAGCCAAAGGCGGCGATTGTGGCGAAGAAGTGGTCGCCGGTCCGCCCCAAGTCTATGGCGCGCACCTCGCCGCAAAGCAGATTGTCGATGGCCGCTTCCGCTCGGAGCGGCACATCGAGGGCGCGGGCCAAATCGTTGCACGTACCGCAGGGCAGCAGCCCCAAGGCCGTGGGCGAACCAGCGAGGGGCGCAAGCGTCTCGTTGATGGTGCCGTCGCCGCCGCAGACCACGAGCCGCTCAGCACCCTCGGCCACAGCCTGCTGCGCCAACTCGGTTGCGTGGCCCTTGGCCCGCGTGTAGCGCAACTCAACCGCTTGCCCGGCGGCTTGTACAGCCAAGGCGGCTTGCTCGGCGACGCTGCGGGCACGGGCGTTGCCCGCGGTTGGATTGGCTATCAAAACCCAGTGTTTGGCCATAGCTTGGGTTGTTCCATGAGCGGCCTTGCGCGTAGATTAACTTTAGTAGAAAGATAATATCAAAACATGGCCAAGCGAAAACGAGACATCGATTGGGCCAACCAGCGCCGCGAACTGGAAAAACAGGTCGAGCACCCCTATATCACCAAGCAAGGGCTAGACCGAAATCGGCGCGACGGCAAGGGCCGCGATCCCAAGCGTCCAAAGCAGTGAGCCTCCTTGTGGCAGGGCGTCCTGCCTTCTATATTACAGCGTTTTGCGCCCTGTCCTGACACGGGATGGGGCTTTCGTCCATTTCCGCTATGATCAGAGAATTTTATCAGGACCGCACCGTGTTGCTGACCGGCGGCACCGGGTTTTACGGGCAGGGGCTGACGGCCAAGATCCTGCGCTATTTGCCCGGCGTGCGGCGCTTGTACCTCGTATTGCGGCCCGGTCGGGGGCCAGGTGGGGCCGCGCTGCCAGTAGAGGAGCGGCTGGACGAGCTTTTCAAGCTAGTCGTCTTCGACCGCTTCCGCCAAGAGGAGCCTGCCGCCTTTGCCGCGACACGGCAGAAGGTGCGCGCCCTCGCCTGCGACATGCGGCAGCCGGGCCTCGGGCTAGACGACGCATCCCGCGACGAGCTACTAGCGGAAGTTGACCTGATCATCGGCAACGCGGCCAGCGTCACCTTTGACGAACCGCTCGACTCGGCGATTCAATTCAACACCTTGGCACCCCAAGAGCTTTTGCGGCTGGCCCGCGAAGGCCGCAAAAATCCCGTCTTAGTCCACGTATCAACCGCGTACGTCAACGGTCGCCTCACCGGTGCCATCCCCGAACAAACGCTTCCGGTTGACCGCACGATTCAGCACCTAATCGACGGTAGCGCACCGCCACAACTTTTCGTCCCCGAAGAAGAAATCGCCGAAGCGCAAGCCCGCTGCCGTGCAATCTGCGACCAAGCGCAAAGCGACGAGCAACAGCGTGCATTCCGCCGCGAGATCGTCGAACAGAGCCACAGGCGCACGCTCTCGGACAGCCGCTTGCAAAAGCTGATTGACGACCGCTGTCGCCGCTGGATTGAGCGCGAGCTAGTCGAGGAGGGGATGCGGCGAGCGCGGCAGCATGGCTGGAATGACGTGTACACTTTTACCAAGGCCATGGGCGAACAGTTGCTCGTCAAGCACCGCGGCCAAGTGCCGCTGGCCATTGTGCGGCCCAGCGTCACCGAAGGGGCGCTCGAAGACCCGCATCCAGGCTGGATCCACGGGCTCAAAGTGACTGATCCACTGATAGTGGCCTACGGGCGGGGGATCGTCCCGGACTTTCCGGCCGCCATGGGCGCGCCCATGGACTTGGTGCCCGTGGACATCGTCGTCAATACCGTGCTGGCCGCGGCCACGCAGGCTACGACTTCCTCAGTGGAGGTCTTCCACGCGGCGACCAGCGGAGAAAACCCACTGCCCAACACCCGGATGTTCAAGTACGTCAAGGGCTACTTTGAGGAACACCCTCTCCTCAATAAGGACGGCTCGCGGCCCGAGCTGGTGGACTGGACCTTCCCGACGGTGGAGCAATTCCAGCGCGCCTTCAACTGGAAGTACCTCTATCCGCTGGAGCTAAAGCAGAAACTCTACGAATATCTGCCCGAGCGCTGGGCACCGGCCCAGAAGAAGCGCCGCTTGGCCGCGCTCAAGACGCGCCTCAAGCGCGTCCAGTACTTCACCGACCTGTTCAGCCCGTACACGACCCTCGACTGCCGCTATGAAGCCAAGCGCATGTTGGCCCTCTACGAGTCGCTGCCCCCTGAAGAGCAGCGGATCTTCAACATGGATGTGCGGCGGATCGACTGGTATCAATACTATCAAAAGACCCACCTGCCCGGCCTCCGGCGCCACGAACTGGGCGGGTCCGACGACGACCAAGAGCCGTTGAGCGCGGCACCGAGCGAAGTGGGGGGCGAGGAGCAGCGCTGGCGCATCGAGGAAAGCATCCGCACGATCCCGGACCTGTTGCGCTGGGCCTGCGGCCGCTACGCTGCCAAGACGGCCTTGCAAATCGAGCGCCAATCCGGCTGGACGCGGATCAGCTACGACGAACTGCTCACCCGCGCCGAGCGCGTGGCGCGCCGTTGGCGTACACAAGGCGTGTCGGCGGGTGAGCGGGTCCTGCTGTGCGGGGACAACGAGCCAGAGTGGGTCGTCGCCTATATGGCGGCCAGCCTGCTTGGGCTAGCGGTCGTGCCCATCAGCCCGCAGACGCGCGACGAAGACATCTGGAAGCTGTGCGACTTTGTCCAAGCGCGGGCGCTGATTGCCGCGGAAAAGCGCTTTTCCCAACTCTCACCCGAGGGCGTGGCCGCTCACAAGGAAATGGCCTTTTTCAATCTAGATCGCGACGGTCTGCCGTTCGGGCATGCTCCCGAGCCAGACGCGTCCGCCAAAAAAGGCCGTTGGAAGCGACCGCGAATCAATCCAGACGCCACGGCGTCGATCATCTTTACCTCGGTCCTCGAGCCGCGCGGAGTGGTGTTGAGCCATCGCAACCTCATCTCCAACGTCCTTGCCCAAGGCGAGGTCCTGCGCATCTACGAATCCGACCGCATGCTCTCGACCTTGCCGCTGCATCAAGTCCTCGAATGCACTGGTGGCTTGCTGTTGCCGCTGCTCGGCGGGGCCACCATCACGTATTTAGAGGCCGTCAACAGCCGCGAGATGCTCCGCGCCCTGCGCGATACGAATGCGACTGTGCTGTTGACCGCGCCGCGCCTATTGCGCGTCTTGGCCGAGCGCGTCGAGCGCCTCGGGGCCGAGGCCACGGCTGGGCTAGCCGCTTTGAGGCGGGTTGTCAGCGTCGGCGCAGCCCTATCCGACGACCTCATCAGTGCCTATGAGCGTCTCGGCGTGTCGATTTGCCAAGGCTACGGCCTGAGCGAAGCAGCTTCAGTCGTGGCCGTCAACACACTCATGCAGCGCAAAACCCAGTCGGTGGGGCAGGTGCTGCCTGGACAGCAAGTGCAGATCGCCGAGCCGGACGAGCGCGGCATCGGCGAGGTCTTGGTGCGAGGTGCCAACGTCATGGAGGGGTACTTCTCCCAAGAGGAGTTGACCCAAGCGGTGTTGCGCGACGAGTGGCTACACACCGGCGACCTCGGCCGTCTCGACGACGACGGCTATCTCTTTGTCGAGGGGCGGAGCAAAAACCTGATCGTCAACGGGGCTGGCCACAATGTCTATCCACGCGAAGTCGAATCGCTCTACCACGGCTTGCCGCACGTGGCCGAATTGAGCGTGGTCGGCGTACCTTCGGCTCGCACCGGGGGTGAAGAAGTACACGGCGTGGCCGTGCTCAACTGCGAGGCCGAGGAGGCCGAGGACCTGCGCGAGACCATCCAAGCGCGCTCATACGAGATTTCGCGCACCTTGCCCAGCCATCACCGGATCCAGCGCCTGCATTTTTGGACCCAACCCCTGCCGAAGCTGGACGACGGCACCGTGGACCGCCATGCCTTAGCGTCTGCCATCGAGCGCGAGGACTACCCGGGTACAGCCCTGCCGGAATGGGAGCGGGCGATTCAGCGCCAAATCGGCCTACTTGCGGGGCTGAGCACCGAGGAGGTAGCGGCTCACATAGACGCGCCGCTCGACACCTTGTTGGATTCGCTGATGACCGTGGAGTTTGCCGCGTGGCTCGGTCAGCGGCTGGGGACCCAAGTCGATGGACTTTTGCAGCCACAGGACACGCTTCGCAGCGCCTTGGTGCGGTTAGAGACTCACTTGCAAGACGGGATGGACTGGGAGGTGGAGCAGTCGCTCGCGTACTGGTCGGGCATCTTGCACGCCGAGCCGAGTGCCGAGCCAGAGAGCGAGGCTGGCAAAAATATGCTGCAAGAAATTCTGTGGGAGACCGGCGGCTCTTTGTTCCGCCGCTTTTTCGATTTCCGGGCCGGCGGCCTAGAGCACTTGCCCCAAGATCGGCCCTACCTGATTGCCGCCAATCACACCAGCCACCTCGACGGTGCCTGCGTGTACGCGGCCGTGTGCTCCCATGTCGATCACCTCAATATCGCCACCAGCGAGCATTACCTCGCCGACTCCGAGTTGCGCTGGTTTTTGTACACTTTTGCCAACGCCGTGCCCTTCGACGGCCAAGGCAACTTTGCCGACGGCTTGGTGCGGGCGCGGCAATCGGTGGGAGTGCGCCGCCCGCTGCTGGTCTTTCCCGAAGGCACGCGCTCAGTCAACGGCCAACTCCAGCCGTTTAAGGCGGGCGTGGGGCTTTTGGCCTACGAACTAGATGCACCCATAGTGCCCCTGCACATTGCCGGCACCCACGAAGCCTTGCCCAAGGGGACGCGCACGCCATCGCGCCACCCCTTGCGCCTGCTCTTTGGCCCCCCCGTGGAAACGACCTCTTTCAAGGGGCGCGCCGAGGCGTTGAGCCCCTACGAGATCTACTACGAGATCGCCGCAGCGCTCAAGCGACAGATCGAGGCTTTGGGCCGCAAAAATATCTGATTATGTACCCCTACCTATTCGAGATCGGCCCCATTAGCATCGGCACGTTTGGCCTCATGGTCGCCCTCGGTTTCCTATCGGCCCTGCACGTGCTCAACCGCGAGTTCAAGCGCCAGGGCCTGCACAAAGAGCTCGGATCGACGATTGTCACCACCTGCATGATCGGCGGGCTAGTCGGGGCCAAGCTCTACTTCGTGCTATTTGAAACGTCGCCTGAGACTTGGGACGAGGTGTTCGACCTGCTGTTTTCCGGCTACGGCTTGACTTGGTACGGGGGATTTGTCGTCGCCGCCGCTGGCGTACTTTGGCAAATTCGCCGCCACAATGCGCCGCTGGGCCACGTCGCCGACGCGGTGGGCATTGCCCTTGCCGTGGGCTACGGGGTCGGGCGAATCGGCTGCCAACTCGCCGGCGATGGCGACTACGGGGTGCCGACGGATCTTCCCTGGGGCATGGCCTATCCCGACGGAGTGGTACCGACAACTGAAAAGGTCCATCCCGCGCCCGTGTACGAAACCCTCTCCCACTTGGGGATCGCGGCCTTCCTGTGGAAAATGCGCACTCGCTTTGAACCCCCAGGCCTGTCGTTTAGCTTCTATCTCATTCTCGCCGGGCTGGCGCGACTCTTAGTGGAGTTCATTCGGATCAACCCGCGCGTGCTGTGGGGCTTAAGCCAAGCCCAACTCCTCAGCATCGCCATGATCGTCTTCGGCTTGGGGCTGATGCTGTATCTGCAACGCCGGGAGACCTCTTGATGGCCAAGACGCGCTATCCGCGCATCTCCAGCTTTAAGCAGGCCGCGGACTTCCGCGCCCATCTAGCCCATTTGGGCGCGGAATTGCCCTGCGACGACCAAATCGAAACCGCTCCCACTTCCCCCCTAGCCCAACCAGCCCACAGCAACGGCCACCGCATCGGCAATCGCTTTGCCATTCAGCCGATGGAAGGATGGGATGGGACTGAAGACGGCCAGCCGAGCGATTTGACGCGTCGGCGCTGGCTAAATTTCGGGCGCAGCGGGGCCAAGCTCATCTGGGGTGGAGAGGCGTTTGCCGTGGTGCCCGAGGGCCGCGCCAACCCAAACCAACTGATGGCGCGCGAGGAAAGCCGCACCGGCATGGCCGAGTTGCGCGACATTCTCCTAGCGGCGCACAGCGAGCGGTTCGGCACCACCGACGATCTGCTCCTCGGATTGCAACTGACGCATTCGGGGCGGTTTTGCCGGCCCTATCGCAAGGACCAAGCCGAACCAGCCATCCTCTATCACCACCCGATTTTGGATCGCAAATTCGGCCTTGATGCGGACCATCCGCTCCTGACAGACGCCTATATCGAGGAGTTGATCGACCGCTACATCGTCGGCGCACAAATCGCCTATGAGCTGGGCTATCACTTCGTGGACATCAAGCATTGCCACGGCTACCTAGGGCACGAATTCCTCAGCGCGTTTACGCGGCCCGGACCCTTTGGCGGCTCCTTTGCCAATCGCACGCGCTTTGTCCGCTCCATCATCGAGGGAATCCGCAACCGAGCACCCGGCCTCGGCATCGGCGTGCGGCTGAGTGCCTTTGATTTCGTACCTTTCCGTCCCGAGCCAAACGAAGATAGGGGACACGGGGTGCCCGAGCCGTACCAAAACTGCCTGCCCTACGAGTACGGCTTTGGCGTCGACCAGGACGATCCGCAGCAAATGGACTTAGGCGAGGCCGAGCAGTTCATCGCCTTGTTGGAGAGCTTGGGCGTGGACCTGATTAACTTGTCTTGCGGCAGCCCCTATTACAATCCGCACATCCAGCGGCCAGCGCTCTTTCCCCCTTCCGATGGCTATCTGCCGCCGGAAGACCCGCTGTGCGGGGTGGCGCGGCAAGTGGCGATGGTCGCCCGGCTCAAGGCGCGCTTTCCGCGCAGCCTGTTCGTCGGGTCGGGTTATTCCTATTTGCAGGAGTATCTGCCGCACGTGGGGCAGGCCCTCGTGCGGGCGGGCATGGTGGATTTCATCGGCTTGGGGCGGATGGTTCTGTCCTATCCCGACCTACCCTGCGACGTGCTGCAAACAGGCCAAATGCAACGCCGCGTCATCTGCCGCACGTTCTCCGATTGCACAACTGCGCCGCGCAACGGCATGATTTCCGGTTGCTTTCCCCTCGACTCGTTTTACAAGCAGCGCGAGGAATTCCAGCGTTTGCAGACACTCAAAAAGGAAGCGGAATAATGGGACAATTCACCGATAAAGTTGTGATAGTCACCGGCGCGGGCACGGGAATCGGCGCGGGCATCGCGCGCGGTTTTGCCGACGCAGGAGCGCGGGTGGCGTTTGTCGGGCGACGGCCTGAACCGCTCGCCGCTGCAGCCGCTGGTCTCGATGCCGATCGGATCCTGCTCCACTCCTGCGACGTATCCGACCGCGATGCCGTCGCGGCCCTAGCATCCGCAGTCGAGGCCGAGTGGGGCACCGTCGATGTGCTAGTCAACAACGCCGGCATCAACACCAATCCGCGCGCAGTCGGCGACGTGTCACCCGAGGACTGGGACCAGACCATTGCCATCAATCTCACCGGGGTGTACAACATGGTGCGGGCAGTGCTGCCGGGAATGCGGCAAAAAAGCGACGGCCTCATCATCACGATTTCGTCCATCTCCGGCCTGCGGGCCAGCAAGCTAGGCGGTGCCGCGTACTCGGCTTCCAAGCACGGGGCAGTAGCTTTGACGAATTCGATCAACGAAGAGGAAGTCGAGTTCGGCATTCGCGCCTGCGCGATTTGCCCCGGCGAGGTAGAGACGCCGATTTTGGCCCAGCGGCCCGAACCCGTCAGCGCCGAACGCCGAGCCTCCATGCTGCAACCTGAAGAACTAGCCCAAGCCGCACTTTTCGTCGCCGCACTGCCACCCCGCGCCTGCGTGCCCCTCTTGGTGATCAAGCCGACGGTACAGTTGTTTCAGTAGGGCGTTACTATAACCCTATCTCATAGTTCGCTATTCAGGTGATCGAAAGGGCGGGGAGAATGGCAACGCGGAAAATCGTAATCGATGTTCCAGAAAGCATACTGCTGGCCGAGAAGACCGACGAGCGTGCCTTTACACGTGAACTCCGTATGCTAGCCGCTGTCAAGCTCTACGAGCTTGGCCGTCTTTCGTCTGGGCGAGCGGCGGAGCTTGCCGGGATGGCTCGCGTGGAATTTCTGTTGACGCTTGATCGCTACAAGGTCTTTCCACTTGAGACAGAGTTGAATGACCTAGAACGCGAGCATGTCTGAGTTCATCAGCAACACGTCCCCGCTGCTGTATCTTTATCGCATCGACTCCCTCAATTTCAGTAGCAAGCCAGCGTAAAACCCATCGTCATGCGCCTTTCATGGAACGAAATTCGCTCCCGCGCCGCCCAATTCGCCACAGAGTGGGCCAACGCGACCTATGAGAGCGGCGAGACTCAGAGCTTCTACAACGAGTTCTTTGAGATCTTCGGCGTGCGTCGCCGCACGGTTGCGCGGTATGAGGAGCACGTCCGCCGCTTGGACAACTCGCACGGCTTTATTGACCTGTTCTGGCCGGGCGTGTTGCTGGTCGAGCAAAAGAGCGCGGGCCGCGACCTTACCGCCGCAGGCAAACAGGCCGGCACCTATTTCGACGCACTACCTGAGCGCGACCGCCCTCGCTACCAACTGCTCTGCGACTTTCAGACCTTTGAACTGCTCGACCGGGACGAGCGCGAGGAGACGCGCTTTGCCCTCGCCGACCTACCACAGCACGTCGAGAAGTTCGGCTTCATCATCGGAGTGCAGCGGCGCACATTCCGCGACCAAGACCCGGTCAACATCGAGGCGTCCGAGCGCATTGCTCGCCTGCACGATGCGCTCGCGGAGTCTGGCTATGACGGCCACGACTTGGAGCTTTTCCTCGTGCGCATGGTGTTTTGCTTGTTTGCCGACGACACCGGCATCTTCGAGCCACGCGACATTTTCTTGCAGTTCATTGAGGAGCGCACTTCACCCGACGGCAGCGACCTCGGCCCCTATCTAGCGCGGCTGTTTCAAGTCTTGAACACGCCGGAAGAGCGGCGGCAAACCAAGTTAGACGAGGATCTGGCGCGCTTCCCGTACGTCAATGGCGAGTTGTTCGCCGATCCGCTGCGCATCCCCGACTTCGACGCTGAAATGCGCCAGAGTCTGCTCGACGCTTGCTTGTTCGACTGGACCGCCATTTCCCCGGCCATCTTCGGTGCGCTGTTCCAATCGGTGATGGAGCCAGTCGAGCGCCGCGCTCAGGGTGCTCACTACACCACTGAGCAGAACATCCGCAAGGTTATTGAGCCGCTGTTCTTAGACGACCTACGGGCCGAGTTTGCACGCCTGAAGACCCGGCGAGACAATCGCCGCATCCCCGATCTGTACACTTTCCAACAAAAGCTAGGTCAGTTGACGTTTCTCGACCCGGCGTGCGGCTGCGGCAACTTTCTCATCATCGCGTACCGCGAGTTGCGGCAGCTTGAGATCGAGGTGCTGCGCGAGTTACACCCCTCCGGCCAGCTTTCTGCATTCGCCGAACTGCTCTCCGTAGTCAACGTTGATCAGTTCTATGGCATCGAGATTAGCGAGTTTCCGGCGCGCATCGCCGAGACCGCTCTGTGGATGATGGACCACATTATGAACAACCGGCTGAGCTTGGAGTTCGGCCAGACCTATGCGCGCATTCCGCTGGAGAAGTCGCCGCACATCCGCAATGCGGACGCGCTAACAATGGATTGGGCCGAGCTACTGCCGCCGGAGGAATGTTCGTACGTGTTCGGGAATCCGCCGTTTGTGGGTTCAAAGTTCCAGTCTCCCGATCAGCGGAAGCAGGTGCAACAGGTCGCCGCGCTTGGCGGCAGCGGCGGCACTCTCGATTACGTAGCGGCTTGGTTCATACGCGCTGGCGAGTACGCGCAGAAAGGCAACCCGCGCGTTGGGTTCGTAGCCACTAACTCCATTACACAAGGCGAGCAGGTGGCGCAGCTTTGGCCGATCTTGTTCAACCGCTGCCGCCTCGACATTGCCTTTGCTCACCGCACGTTTGCTTGGGGTTCGGATGCACGCGGCAAGGCGCATGTTCACGTGGTGATCATCGGACTGGACAAACGGGAAACGGCGCGCAAGGAAAAGCGGCTATTTGCCTATCCCGACATCAATGGCGAGCCAGAGGAAACCAGCCTCGCGGCGATCACGCCTTACCTGTTCGATGGCGGCGGGCTGGCCAATCCTCATTTGGTCGTGGGCACGGAGAGTCAGCCGATCAATGGGCTGGCGAAGCTCATCATTGGGTCGAAGCCGATTGATGGCGGCCATTACATCTTAGATGCGGACAAGCGCGATGCGTTGTTAGCGGAGTGCCCAGAGGCTGCGCCTTATGTCCGTCCGTTTATTGGTGCTTGGGAATACCTCAACGGCGGCGAGCGTTGGATTCTGTGGCTAGGTGAGGCACCACCCGACCTGCTGCGGCAAGCACCAGCCCTACATGAGCGTGTGCGGGCCGTACGCGCCTTTCGGCAGCAAAGCAAGAGCGCACCAACCCGCAAGCTGGCGGAAACACCGACGCTTTACCACGTCAACGTCATTCCCGACGCCCCGTTCTTGGTCGTCCCGGAAGTGAGTTCCGAGCGGCGCGAATATGTGCCCATAGGCTGGCTAGGACCGCCGGTCATTCCGAGCAATCTCGTCCGCGTCCTCGTCAATGCAACTAAGCCAACGTTCGCCCTACTCACCTCGGCTATGCACATGGCGTGGATGCGATATTTCGGCGGGCGACTCAAAAGCGACTACCGCTATTCTATCGGCGTCGTCTATAACACCTTTCCGCTCCCACCTGTCTCCGAGAAAAATCTAGAACGCCTCACGCCCCACGCCGACGCGGTGCTCGCTGCCCGCGCCAACCATCCGAACGCCACGCTCGCCGACCTCTACGACCCAGACGCGATGCCGCCCGATTTGCGCCGAGCGCACTCAGCCCTCGACCGCGCTGTGGACCGCCTCTATCGCCGCGCACGGTTCGCCTCGGAACGGGAGCGGGTGGAGCATCTCTTTGCGCTTTACGAGCAGTTGCAAACACCGTTGGCGGCGGAAGCGGCAGGGAAGGGAAAGAGGGGACGGAAGACAAAGAAGCGATGAGCTTTCGCGCTATCGGGAGTCCCATTGCCGCTTCAATTCGAGGAATTTTTCATTAGTTCTCAGGGTAGGCTCGCCTTCGCCTATCGAGGCAAGTATATCTTCAATATCATAGGGCCAAGTTAAAGTCTCATACGGTGGCACTTTATACAATAGATCCAGCATTTGATGAGGGCGCGTATTCAAGGTGGATTTTACTGCTTTGCAAGGACGATAGAAGGAATCGCCAACAACGCTAAGTCGTCTCAAGAAGACGCCAACTCAATCCCATAAGGAAGATTAGCATGAATATCAACCAGATAAATACGCACCTATTTGAAAAGGTGCATAAATTCCAAGGAATTATTGAGCATGAACAAAAGGAGGTGCTCAAGGATTGGTCTTTCGAGGTCAGGCACTCGACTCGAAAACCTAGCATTATTCGAGGGCATATCAAGGGGGAAATTGGCCGCATCGACGAACTTAGGAATCTTATTCAAATGATGGATCAGGGCGGGCCTGCCAAAATTCGATCCAAGAATACAGAAGAGGATACAAAATACGAAGCAAATGGGGTTTTTATTAGGCAAGCATCTTCACCGCTGCCTCGATACGAGAGCAGGATGGTGGAAGACATTGCTTCCTTTGATGTTAAAGAATTTACCAGTTATCATAGAATTGCAAATCGAGATGAAGGAGCAAATCGAGATGAAAGACTGATTTCTTTTGCGCTTTCAGGCCCTAGAGACTTTTTTTCGCCAGTGCTTTGGACAGAAGGGCACTTCAGAAAAAAAATAGAACCCGGCGACGCATATTTCGACCCAGACTTGCTTGAGATGATGGAGAAGAAAGGCATAGAAGCCATTGAAACACGCCACTTTTATAGGCCTCTAAATATAGATATATGCAACCTTCTTAATATCCGAGTAAGTCCAGAATACGTATCTGACGATGGACATGGATTTGAAATATCAGATTACTACCCTTCAATTACTGTCAAAACCAATGAGTCGCCCAAAGAAAGGTCAGACGACGAGTTTCAGTCTCTAGCGATTGAGATTGTGAATGATATACTCCTAGTGTCATCCATGGTAGCTGGGTGCTGGATTGATTGGTTTTCTTGGGAGTTTTATTCTTCAGATAAGCATGTGTATCATGTCCGGTCATTAGAAAGAGACTACGCTGATGAAATCAGACATGATTGCGGGGAAAGAGGGAAGTTTTTAGAAGGATTTCTTGCAAAGGCTGTGCAGGCTCTACGAGATCGTAAAAAAGAAAAATTTGACCTATCTATTCCCTTGGGCAACTGGATAACGGCGAGGACAGAGCCCCCTGAACAAAAATTTATACTCTATTTCCTAGCTCTTGAAAAACTAAAGGACATGTATAAGAAGAACAATGAGGAAGAAGTAGCTAAAAAGAACCAACGCAAAGGCCGACCTTCTCTGTGGTGTGTGTTAGAAATCCTTCTTAATAAATATGATGTTGAGTGGAAAAATCTGTATCCTTCAGATAAGGCTGGAAGCAGGCCGGCTTTTATAGATTTTCGCAACGCGCTCATTCACAGCGCAGAGACCATTTGCGCCGAGGTCTTATACTCCGAGACAGAAAGGACGCGAATCTTGCTAAAGCGGCTGATTGTAAAATTGCTTGGTTGTCAAGAGTCGGATTGGGCTAAGACCTGTCTAGACGCCGAATATCTTTCTAGAAGGCCGATGTATTCATAAAAAAATAAAAAACCACCCCATCCCCGAACCCCAAGGAGATTCTATAACCCAACTCAATTTTTCTCCCGGCACCATCTTCCACATGGATAACCTCGCCGCCTTGCGCGGCATGAACTCATCAACCGTTGACCTCATCGCCACCGACCCGCCCTTCAACACGGGCTGCAACCGCGAGGGCAAGGGTGGCAAGTATCCCGACCAGTGGCGTTGGAGCGACAACGTCCACTACGACTAGCTCTACCCGCTGTCATTTTTCTTGTCAAAATTGCTGACATTTTTTATGCTTTTTTATCATACTAATTTATATTAGTTATTTGAAAACAACTACTTATAAATGGGAAAAGCGAGACAAGTAAGCGGTCATACAAAGCGACACATTCTTAGATCGCGTTTGCTCTTGACCACTCTGGATTTCCGCCCCGTGTCGGGGCACGGGGTGACGTTCTTCCACGAGAATGACGGTACTTGCTGTCTCCGATCACTGGCGACGCGACCTGTCCTGTCGGCTCCGTTCTTCTCGCCAACCGATCTACCCTAGCGCAACCTAAGCGGCTGAAAGCGACCGGCGCAGCGCCTGCCGCGTCCCAGCCAAGTCGAAACAGGCCTCTTGGTTGCCGCGCATGAAGCGGGTCGCCAGTTCTATGGCTTCGGCCTCGGTCAGCAGACCGTCGTCTATCTCGCCTTGGAGGGCGCGATTCAGCCAGCGGCGCGCCTGAATCGCGTAGGCCACCGAACTGGTCGGCCAGCCAGTGTCGCCGCCAAAGGCGAAGAGCTTGGACGCGGGAGCCGCGTGGATAAAGCGGCGCACGAAATCGCACGAGCTGTACGGGTCAATCGACCACGCCCAGCAGAGATCGGCGTACACGTTGCGGTAGTGCTTGGTCAGCGCGACCAATTCGTTGGAATAGGGATAGGCAATGTGCATCAGCACAAAGCGGCAATCGAGGTAGCGGGCCAGCAAAGGACAGAGGTTGCCGCTTTTGATGCGGTCAACGGGCATGCGGTCGTTGCCAGCGTAGTAGCCAGTGTGGATCTTGAACGGCAGCTCGTATTCGATCGCCAGCTCGGTGCCCCGCGCCCAGCACCAGTCGCCCAACAGCAACCGGCTCGGCTCGTCAAGCTCCGCGCCTTGGAGCGAGCGTTGGAGCACGCGCTCGGCGTCGGCGTCGGTGCGCTCCTCCCAGCGCAGCGTGCGGTTGTACGCGTGCTGAGCTTTGACCGCTATGGCATGGGGGCCGTGCTCGGCGAAGATGGCTTCCATGCCCTGCTTGAGACTAGCCAAGTCGGTGACGGCCACGCCGGTTTCTCGCTCAATGGCCTCGGCGTCGATTTGGCCGTTGCAAAAGGCGGCCCAAGACAAGTCGTAGAGAAAGAAGTCCACGCCGGACTCGTCGGGCAGGCAGGGCCAAGAAAAGTCGTCGGTCTGCACGTGGTCCAGCCGGCCTATTCGACTGAGCAACTCGTGTCGCCCGCCGGGCTGACGCCAAGCGCTGAGCTTCTCTTGCGCCTTGTGCAACTCGTCGCCGCTAAAATCGGCCATGCCATAGATCTCGTGCGCGAGGATACGCACGGCCTCGCCGTAACCGGTGAAGCGAATGGCCGCAAAGGCCGATCGGATGCGGTCAAAGCGCGCTCCCAAGTCCGGGTCGGAAGCGTCGTTGAGCTTGTGCAGGTCTTCCGGGGTAGCGCCAGCGGCGATCAGGTCGGCGGGCACGTAGTTGCCAAAAAGGTCTTGCAAAATGTCCGGGCCGTCCTCGACCCAGTCGCGCTCCTTGCGCAGGTGTTCGTGCGTGTCAATTAGCAGCGTGTCTTCGATGTGTTGGCGCAGGTCCGTGGCCATGGGGCATTGCTCCGGTTTGAGGTATCGCGTTTCCGAACTCCATTAACAATCCTAAGTTTGATTAACAATAACAATATGGATTGGCATCCCTTCATCGTCCACTACCCCATCGCGCTTCTATCGCTGAGTCCGCTGTGCGATCTAGGTGCACTGTGGCTGGGTCGCCGCGCCGGCCACCACCTAGCGTACGGCTTGCTGGTATTGGGCGTACTATCAGCGACAGCCGCCGTCCTCAGCGGCAACGCAGCCGCGACCGAGGCTTGGGATGGGCCAGCCGCTGAGCCGTTAGCCACCCACGAATCCCTCGCCACTTGGACTTTACTGTTGGGGTTGGGGGCCGTGCTCGGGCGCTTGCCGTTGCACCTAAAGGGGCAGCTTGCAGGATGGCCGCTCTATGCGTGGATCGGGCTCGGCGTCCTGATCGGCGGCTTGGTCTTGTGGACGGGCTACTGCGGCAGCGAATTGGTCTATGTCCACGGCTTGGGCGTGCGAGCCGATGGCTAGCGGAATCTGTTTGGCTTATCTTCGCCGCAACTTTTCACCCTGCAACTAGGAGCAACCCGTGGATCGCCCCAACATACTGCTCATTATGACGGACGAGCACGCGCCCATGTACAGCGGCCCCTACGGACATCCGCTCGTGCAGACGCCCTTTATGGATCAATTGGCCGCCGAGGGCGCGACCTTTGCCAATGCCTATTGCAACTCTCCGCTCTGCCTGCCGTCGCGGATGTCGTTTATGACCGGTCGCTACATCAATCAGATTGGGGCCTTTGACAATGCCAGTCCCCTGCCGTCGGATGCGGTCACTTGGGCCCATCGGCTGCGCACTGTGGGCTACGATGTGGTCCTCTCGGGCAAGCAGCACTTTTGCGGCCCCGACCAACTGCACGGCTTTCGCGCCCAGCTAGCCCGCGATTTGCACGCCGAACTGTGGACCAAAGACGGCGTCCTGCGCGGCACGCCCGACTGGAGCAAGGGCACGCCGCCGGCCGACAAGCCCTGGGGTGGGGTCGCCGAAGCTGGGCCGGGGACGACTTTGGAGATCGAAGTCGATGATCTAGTCGAGGAACAAGCGCTGGCTTACCTACGCGATCCGGCCCGCAAGGAGCGGCCTTGGGCATTGAATGTCTCGTTTATTGCGCCGCATTTTCCACTCGTAGTGCCCGAGCGGTTTTTCAACCTCTATCCCCTCGACCAAATCGACATGCCGGAAATTCCCCCCGGCCACCTCGAAAGCCAGCACCCCGTCCACCAGCGGATGCGGGCCATGTTCGGGGGAGTCGATTTTCCCGAAGAACAGGTGCGCCGCGCCCGCGCCGGTTACTATGGGCTTATTACCTATCTCGACGAGAAGATCGGCCGCCTGCTCGCCGTCCTAGAAGAAACCGGACAGCGCGACAACACACTCATTGTGCATTTCAGCGATCACGGGGAAATGAACGGCGAGCACGGCATGTGGCGGAAGTCGAGCATGTACGAAGCGTCCGCCAAAGTGCCACTGCAAATGGTCTATCCCGAGGAAATTCCGGCCGGTCAGCACATCGGCGAAGTGGTCTCGCTAGTGGATTTGGTAGCGACCATCGTCGATGTGGCCGACGCGCCCAGCGCAGGTCCGTTGGACGGCGACAGTCTATTGGGATTGCTACAAGGGCAAGACGCAAACTGGAAGGACGAAGCATTTTCCGAATACCTCGCCCACGGCGTGAAGCGGCCCACGGCCATGTTGCGGTGCGGCCGCTACAAGCTCCACTACAGCTTGGGAGATTCACCCCAGCTATACGACGTAGAGACCGACCCCAACGAGTTCAACGACCTAGCGAACCATCCAGCCCACGCGGTCACCTTAGCCGTCCTCCAAAAGCGGCTACTGTCCGAGTGGGACCCGGTCGCTATAGAGGCGCAGGTGCGGCAAAGCCAGCAAGATCGGCTCTTAATCGAACAAGCCACACAGCAGGACCGACTCTTGATCGAACAAGCCATGCAGCGATCTCCCAACCAATAGGAGAGCTTCATGCACGTCGATCTGCAACAATTCCGCCGCCAAGGCTATCTGGTCTTGCGCAACGTCGTGCCGCCCGAGCGGTTGGACGCGATGCGGCTCGCTATCGAGTGGATGGTGGACCGGGAAAAGGCGCGCTCCGCGGCCGCGCGCCAACCCGGCGATCCGCTCGGCGGTGCTTGGTACGAAAAAATCCATCCGCGGCTGAACATGAATTCGATTGACGCCGAGACCGCGGATGTCATCGACTTTTGCCTCGGCGAGACCACCTTTGGCATCAGTGCCCAACTCATGCAGGCTCCGGTGACGGCCCTCACCGCCTTTGGCGCGCTGTGCAGCGGGCTAATCGATTACGGGTACACGGACTGGCACCGCGACGCTAGCTCGGCTGAGCAGGCACCGCTCAGCGGCATGCAAGCGGATCTAATGGCCAACGCCCCCGGATACGTGCAGTGGAACATCGCCCTCTACGAAGACGACGTATTCTGGATCCTTCCCGAAAGCCACAAACAGCCGACCAACGAAGCGCAGCGGCGGCAGCTCATGCTCGACCCCAAAGTGCCGCTCGAAGGCGGCATCCCCGTCGAACTACAGCCCGGCGACGGCATCGTCTATCCCAACCTGATGATGCACTGGGGCAGCCAGTACACCAGCCGGATGCGCCGCACCATTCACCTCGGCTACCGCTCCTTCGGCGGCCAGATTTTCTCGTATCACCACCATCTCGACTGGTATCACACCGACGGCTTCCGGCAACACCTCTCGCCCGCGGCCGAGGCCCAGTTTGCCCACTGGACCGAGTGCTACGATCGAGAGCGGGACCAGATTGAGACGCTCTTCCGCGCGCTGATTGCCCGCGACGAACAAAAATTTCGCACCTGCTTAGCCGAGCTGCACCCGGGCGAGTTCGGCCGCATGGTAAGCGTGGTCCTGTTGTGCCGAATCGCCAACAAGGTCGTCTTTCTACATCAACCGGAGATCGCCCAGATGTCCGTGCAAGAGCGCAAGCCGCTGGTCGACGGCTCGCCGCCCGCGTACTACGCCGAGGACATGGCGCAGCGCTTCACCGCGGCCGAGGCCGAGGCCCTGCAAAGCCGCTTGGCCGCGCTCAACGAGCGATTGCATCAAGACGAGGCCCGCGTCCACCAGCACTACAGCGACATGTACGCTGACCTCCGGCCCGCCGCCGATCCGCCGAACTTTGAATCCCGTCCCCTGCGCACCTTCAACAGCGAGATGCCCAAGGGCTTTGGCGTGGACGAATTTGTGAGTAGCTGGGTACAGTCAGCTAACGGTGAAACCCGACCATGATACATCCTACCGATTTCGTCGACGCGCACCGACGCCACTGGCAAGACGCGGAGTTACTCTTTGACCAGAGTCGCTGGGCAAACGCCGATCAGTTATATGGGTTCAGTGCGGAATGCGGCTTGAAGGCGGTGATGAAGGCCCTAGGGATGTCTGTCGAACCGGATGGGAAACCGACTGATAAGCAGTACCAAAAACATGTGCAGGAACTCTGGCCGGTCTTTAAGAGCTTCGTCAACGGTAGGAGTGGATCGCATTATCTGAGCCAACTCCCGAACGGCGACCCGTTCAATAATTGGTCGCATCACAACCGCTATGCCCGTGGATGCCATTTCCAAAAAGCAGACGTGAAGCCGCATCGCAAAGCAGCTTGTAAGGTTTATCTTATGGTTCAACAAGCAGAACAGGATGGCCAGCTATGAATGATAGCTTCGTTTCCTTCGATGCCATGCGGCAGCGCGTGGTCGATATGCTCAAAAGCGAGGTAATTCCCGACGAGATTACTCCCATCTACTTGGTGCGGGATTTGTTCGGAAAGGTGCGTATATTGGTGTCGGACGCGATCCAAGAGGATAATACGTTGCAGCGTCTCGCCGCTGGCTTACACGAAACGCTCGGCAAACATGGCTACCCTGCAGGAGAAGCCGTTTTGTCCGTGGATGACTCCATGCTACAAGCACTCAATGACACGGCGCAAGAAATCCTTTCCGGCGTGGGTGTGTATTGGGTCGATCGTCTAGTAACCGGCCGCGATTGGTGGACAGTCGGCGATTCAGACTCGCAGAGGACGCCGATGCGCTACACGTTGTTCTCGGTCAAGGGTGGCGTTGGACGCAGCACTACCGCCGCCGTTCTCGCGTGGCACTTGGTGCGCAGAGACGAGCGAGTCCTAGTCGTAGATCTTGATCTGGAGTCGCCGGGGCTGTCGTCGGCCATGCTTGCTCGGCAGGAGCAGCCCGAATTCGGCATCACCGATTGGTTCGTGGAGGACTTAGTTGGACAAGGCGAGCGCGTGATTGAGCAAATGACTACAACTCCCGCGTGGGCGCAAGACTCCGAAGGCGACGTGTACGTAGTGCCCGCGCATGGCAGCGAACCTGGCGAGTATCTGGCCAAGCTGGGGCGCGTCTATATGGACACAGCGAATGAACCTTGGACAACGCGTCTAGAACGTCTATTGGATCGCCTAGAGACCCATTGTGATCCGACAGTCGTTTTATTGGAGAGCCGCAACGGATTGCACGACATTGCGGCGGCGACTGTCACCCATCTCGATGCTGAGATCCTGCTATTTGCTATCGACTCGGCGAGCAACTGGACGGATTACAATATCCTCTTCCATCATTGGCAGACTCACGACTTAGCACCGAAAATCAGGGAACGCCTATCGATTGTGTCCGCGCTGACACCCGAGCTCGATACGGAACAATACCTGCGTCAGTTTCAGGAGCGGGCATGGGATCTGTTTCGGGACAGCCTGTACGACGATGTAAATCCGTTAGACGAATCCGGTGCCGAGTTTTCCTTTGCACTGGACGCTGATCCTGCGCCCCACAATCCGCTCCCCATTCACTGGACGCGCGGTCTCGCTGCGGGTGCTTCGTTGCGGAACCTAGAGACGACGACCGTGGAGCAGGCCTACGCAGAATTTCTACGCCGATTCGATCAACTCTTCAAAGTCGATAACCGAGGAGAGACGCGATGACCGCAATTGACGTAAATATGGTGCGCGAAGCACTCGCCGATCTACCGGATGAGACTAGCTACGGCGAATTACCAAAGCCTGAATACGTATATCTACCGCGGTCCCATGTCAATGCTGTAGATCCAAACACTCTGCTTGTCACCGGTATGCGAGGAGCCGGAAAAACCTTCTGGTGGAGCGCACTTCAGAATAGCGCCGTGCGTCAGCTAGTTGGCCAGTCCACTAGAAAGCCCAGCTTGGGCGAGGGGACCGAGGCGCGAACGGGATTTGGAATCCCCTCACGGGACGATTACCCAAGCAAAGACACATTACAGGCTCTGATGAGCGATGGCGTTGATCCGAGGATCATTTGGCGTACGGTACAAGCTCGGCAGCTTGCACATGACAGCCATCCACTCCGGCAACAAAATACATGGGCCGAGCGCGTGCGTTATGTCTCCAACCATATAGAGTCAATTGAGCTCCTTTTTCGGGAACGCGATGATGAATTCAACCAGCAAGGCGTCTATTGTCTAATCCTCTTCGATGCCCTAGACCGTTGTGCTGACGATTGGCAGGACATGTATCGGATGATTCGCGGGCTATTGCAAACCGCGCTCGATATGCGTGCTTACCGGCGGCTGCGGGTTAAGGTATTCCTGCGCTCCGACCAAGTAGATGAGACCAAAATCGCCGATTTCCCAGACGCATCGAAGGTTCTTTCTTCAACCGTTGAATTGAACTGGCCTAGCCATGAGCTGTACGGCCTGTTATGGCACTATCTCGCCAATGGGCCTTACGGTGCCGATTTTCGCAAATTTCTCCCGGCTGACGATTGGCAGTCCGCAGAAGCTAGCGAGCAGCGCGTATTACCCATACCGCGATCCTTTGACGATTGGCAGTCCGTAGAAGCTGGCGAGCAGCGCGTATTCTTCGTACCACGATCCTTAATCTCTAGGTGGGAATATCAACGCGAAAAGTTCCATGTTATTGCCGGCCCATGGATGGGACGCGGACCTAAACGCGGCTTCCCTTATACTTGGATTCCGAACCATTTAGCCGACACCGAAGGGCGGGTGAGTCCCCGTTCGTTTCTCGCGGCGTTGAAAACGGCTGCCGAAGACACCGCCGATAGGCACCCAGACCACAACCACGCGCTGCATTACGACAGCATCAAGCGAGGTGTACAGGAAGCCTCAAAAACACGAGTTCTTGAGATCCAAGAGGACTATCCTTGGGTGCACCAAATACTATCTCCCCTTGAAGGTATGATCGTGCCATGCCAGTTTGACGAGATCGTCAAACGTTGGGATCTCGACCCCCTCGCTGAAGCGGTCAAACAGGGCGAGGTAAAGTTACCTCCTCTCCATATCAAGCAGGGTTCCGACGGCGTACGCGAGGACCTCGAATCATTGGGAGTCTTTTTTCGCATGCGTGACGGACGGGTTAACATCCCAGACGTTTTCAGGGTAGGATATGGCCTCGGTCGAAGAGGCGGAGTACGGCCGGTTCGATGAATAGGCACAAAAACGGGCAACTACACCGTACTCGTTGGAAGGAATAAATACATGTTGAAGTTTGCATTCCTAGGCGCTTGGCACAGTCACGCGTCCATGCACGTGCGGGAGGCAGCGGCAAGGCCGAGCGAGGTGGAGCTAGTGGGGATGTACGATGCCGACCCCGCAGTGATTCAGCAGAATCAAGAGCGGTGGGCGGAATACGGGCTGGATATTCCGGTTTTTAACTCCGTCGAAGACGTGTTAAATAGCCAAGCAGAGGCCGTGATCGTGGAAGGACACGTGTATCAAAACCTCGACTATGCCGAGCGGGCGCTCGCCGCTGGCAAGCACGTATTGTTGGAAAAGCCGGCCGGCGTCGACCTAGCCCAATTGGAGCGGCTCCACAAGCTGGCTGAGAACGAGGGGCTGATGCTACAAATGGCCTACATGTGGCGCTACAATCCGGCGGTGGCCGAGATGCTGCGCTTGGTCGGATCAGGCTCCCTAGGGCAGGTCTTCATGTATCGCGGCCACATACCCAAGCCGATCAACTGGCACAAGCAGCTATACGGGGAGTTTACCGCCTACCACGGCGGCGTGTACTTCGAGATGGCCGGTCACTTGGTGGATTTAATGGTGGCGATGATGGGCGAGCCGGTGGCCGTCCGCGGCGTGTTGGGCAAGCACTACGGGGAGCGGGCCGAAGTCGATAACGCAGTGGTCGTCCACGAGTGTCGCGATGGAATCGGCATCGTGGATACGACCGCCATGCAGATTGGCATGGACCGGCGGATCGAGGTCCACGGAACCCAAGGGACTCTGCTGCACGAGCCGATTGGCTCAAACAAGCTGCGCGTCTTCTTGGCTCAGGAGACCGAGGAATACCAAGCCGACGAATGGCAGGACGTGGAGCTTGATCCAGGACCGGCCCCGCCGAGCTTGTTGCGGGAGCTAGCCGCGTGCATTCGCGAAGAAAAGACTCCGGATTTTGCCCTCGCGCACGATCGCGCCGTGCAGCGGACTTTATTCAAAGGCTGCGGCATAACCGACGGTCGTGCTCTGAGACCCTAGGCGTCCGGCTCGTACTTCGGCTGCCTCGGCCCCCGATCCCGCTCCAGCCGGTAGGCGCTCCCGTCAAGCGGCAACTCCACGCGAGCACCGCCGCGCTGGTGCGACTCCACAAACGCGAAAATCAGCTCAGTATTAGCCCGCGCCAGCTCTGCGCCGCCGCGTGGCGGTTCACCCGTATCGAGTGAGCGGACCAAATCCTCGATCAAGCAAAGCGTCGAAGCCCGGTGCTCGAAAGCAGGGAATTCCACCAAGCCCAATTTATTGCGGCCCCGGTGATCCTGTGCTACCGGTGCCCGCAACTGCCACTCTTTATCATTGCCCAGCGCCGTCACCACGCCCCTTTGGCAGACGGCCTCCACTTCCAATCCCCGACCCGAATTGAGCGCGTACGCAGTGACCCCGTTGGCGAACTGGATGATACCGTGCCCGACTGGGTCTTCGCGCAGGATGTCGCCGTCGATGATCTCGTCGGCATTGGGCAAATGCGCTTGCACCCAATCGGCAGGCGCGTCGGAGTTGAGGCGCTGGAGCAGGTCAAAACTGTGGCTGGCACCGTTGAAGAGCGTACTAGTCTGGTGGATGATGAGGGTTTGCAAAGCGCCGATTTCCCCGGAGTCGATGACGGCCTTCATCTGGTCGTAGCCAGGGTGGAAGCGGCGATTGGTGCCCATGTTGAGCGCGACGTTGTGGCGCTGGCAGGCTTCGACCATGCGGTCGGCTTCCTCCAGCGAAGCCGAGAACGCCTTTTCCGCGTAGATGGCGCGGGCACCCGCTTCGGTCGCCGCAATGACGATCTCAGCGCGGTGCTCGGGCTGGGTGGCCACGCTGACGATGTCGGGATTTTCGCGGGCGAGCATTTCGCGGTAGTCAGTGTACTGCTTGTCCGCGGGAACGCCGTAGCGCGCGCCGACCCGTTCCATCACCTCCGGGCGCAGGTCCGAACAGGCAATGAAATCCGTGCGCTCACAAGCCTCGTATCCAGCGGCGTGGGAGTACGGGCGCATATCGGCCGGGACTTCGTTGTCGATGAAAGCCCCCATGCGACTGCAGCCGATGAGAACAGCTTTGTATTGACTCATGCGTTGCTCCTGTGATAGAAGTTGATGTGAGGGTTTGTCGGGATAACCTCGCAAAAAAGCATCATCCGGGAATCATACCTTTGAGGGTTTCCAGTTTTTCTCCCTCGATTGATTCCCCGGCCTTGCGGAGGAGTTCCCGCGCTTGGTCGTATTGCTTTTGATCCACTAGATACTCAACATAAATGCGCCAAGCAGTAAAATGATGCGGATTGGCTGCGAGTGCTCGATCCAACAGTTCGGTTCCCTCGGCGAGGCCATTTGAAAGCGCGATGGCCGCCATATTAGTGTACGACTCAAAATCATCGGGATTGTACTGAACGGCCTTTACGTAGTGCCGCCACGCCCTTTTGTTGTCGCCGGTATGCGACAGGGCCCAAGCGAGCATGCGATGGGCGGAAACGCTTGCAGGCTCGACGGCGAGTACGGCCTCAAAGATGGGAATCGCCTCGGCGTACCGCTGCTCTTGAATCAAGCGCAACGCCGCTTTCTCCCTTGCTTCGTTACCGTCGAGCGCGCGTTTCCTCGAATCGGCCATGGCGGACAGTTCCCCAAGTCGCATGGCCAACGGCTCATCCTCTGTAAACATCTCCTGCCAGGCGGGAATGATATACCACAAATTAGAGTGTTTGGTTGCAATGCTTTGGGCGATCCCAAGGACGATGTCCTGGAGGGCTAGCTCGGGAAACAGATGTTGGAGCATGAGCAGGTAATCGGGGCTTGATATGGACGCGACGTTCTCTTGCGTCCCTTGGTACATCTCGATGGGCGCTCGATACTCCAGCCAGAGGTTGTCGTCCGTGTTCTCGATCGGCGACCTGAACGCGTCTGCGTTTTCGGGAAATCGCAAGAAGGCACTTGCGAAAAGGTCGAACGGGGTCTCGATCTGGATTCGCCGGAGTGAGTTGCGCACCTTCGGCAACGAGAAGTGTTCCGCGTAACGCCGTGCAGAGCCTGCAATGGGAGAGTGGGAAGCAACGCAGATCAGGTCATCGTTGACCTTGAATACCGCCACGTGGGGAAACTCCGATGTTAGGGTGTGGAGCACAACGCGCACCGTCTCCGCAGAGGTTTCATAGGCCTGCATCCACTGACAAAAGAGACCACCCGGCTTGAGCCGCGCCGACGCGGCCTGGTAGTACTCTGTCGTAAATAGGGAACTGATACCCGCTATCCAAGGGTTGGAAGGTTGGGAGAGGATGACGTCGTACGTCTTCTTCTGGTGGCGGAGGAAATTGCGCCCATCTTCCGTGTGCAGTTTCACGCGCGAGTCCTCGAGGATATCGTGGTTGATCGAGTTGAAATACTCGGAAACATCGAGTACCGCCTGTTCAATTTCGACTACATCGACGGCCGTCACATTCGGATGCGTTGCTGTTGCGTACACCGTGGCACCACTGCCATAGCCAATGATGCAAATTTCCTGCGGCCTTGGATGGAGGAACATCGGCAGGTGCCCGAGCAGATACTGCGAGTCCATATCCCCACCGGTCGAGGCATCCGCCTTGCCGTTGACCTTGAGCACGGTAGAGTTGGGCGTGCGAAACACGGTAACTGTGGCATTGGTCCCCTCCCGTGCGTAGAGCAGGAAGCTTCCTATCGGCGAGCGCTCCTCGCTGGCTTGGAGCCGGCGGAAAACGCCCCGCTGAAGGTTTTTTACATCGGTTTGGGGTAGCGTGAAGGCGAATGCTGCAAGCATTGCGGCGAAGAGGCCCGCCCAGCCGAGCCGCTGTCGTTGCGGGCTGGTGCGGTCCAAAAGAAAAAGGACGACAGTGACCACCATGCCCAAGGTGGCCCCGAGGCGAATTAACCCCGTCGCTCCAAGCCACGGCAGGAACGCAAAGCCCGCCAATACGGAGCCGACGATGGCTCCGATGGTGTTAGCGGCGTACATGCCTCCAACTGCCCAGCCTCTCGATCCCACCTCGTTCCGCCAAGCGGCGATGCCCAACGGCAGGGCGGCCCCCATGGCGCAGGCGGGGACGAGGACGATGGAAGCCGTTAGGGTTCCCTGAGAGAGGAGGAGAAGCCAAGTGCGGTCGCCGGTGCCTTGGGCCATGGCCGTGAACATCGCCGGCAGCTCGTTCACGGCGAAGAGCCCTGCTAGGACCGAGCACGAGCCCACCCCCAGCGCGACAGCCACTGCCCGCCAGCAGGTGCTCTCCCGGAAGGAGGGGACGGCGGCCAGCAGGGAGCCGACGCCGATGCCGAGGAGGACCGTCGTGAGGATGATAGTGAAGGCGTAGACCGAGGATCCCACCACCGGGATGAGTAGGCGCGTCCAGGCGATCTGATAGAAGAGCCCTAGGCATCCGGCCATGGCCACCGCAGCCAGCAGCAGCCGGGGGATCTGGGTACCGCCGGTCGGTGCTGGATGCTCCGCGTCCGCGTCCCGGGGCCCCATGCGGAGATCGAGGAGGTAACCCCCGGCAGCTACCAAGACGCCCGCGGCCACAGCGACCCACACCGTGTCGGATATCCCGAGAACGGGCAGCAGGATGAGTCCCGCCACGAGGGTGCCGACCGCCGCCCCAAGAGTGTTGATTCCGTAGAAGAGAGCCACGCTCCGGCGGAAGGCCGCTTCCTTCGTGACCGCCACGATGAGCAGAGGTAGGGAGGCACCCATAAGGAAAGTCGGCACCGCCAGCATGGCGAAGGAGAGGAGGAACTGCAGCAGCACGAAGAGGGCGAAGTACCCGTCGGTGAGGTGGTACAGGGGATCGAGGACGCTGGCCATGTTCCGCAGGAGGGGCACCGAGACTACGCCAAAGAAAGCGATGCCCAGTTCCAGAAGGGCATAGGCCCTCAGGGGCCTGCGGATGCGGTCGGCGCGACGACCGGCCCAAGCACCCCCTGCCCCCAGACCCGCCATGAAACTGGCCACCACCGTCGAGATCGACCACGCCGCACTGCCGAACTGGAGGGTGAGAAGTTTCACCCACACTACCTCGTACGCCAGAGCGGCGGCCCCGGAAAGAAAGAAGAGAATGCCAGCAAAAAAGACCATGATATCCTTACCAGAATCTGGCCACGTTTTCTTCCGCCTTAGTCATCACCTCCAACAGAGCAGCTCGGCCTTCGCCGTTGGCCGCGATGGCGCGTTGGATGGCTGGTGCCAAGTCCGGGATTGCTTCAACGCGCTCGGCGTGGGCACCAAGCGCCTCGGCCACCTGCGCGTAGTGGCCGCCGAGCTCGTTGCTCTGATAGTGCTCGCTGGCGTAGGGCATGTGGTGGTCGTAGTGCGTCATCACGCCGTTGTTGAGCACCACCGTGAGAATGGGGATTTCTGCGCGTACCGCGGTCTCAATGTCGAGGCCCGCCATGCCAAAAGCCGCGTCGCCCATGATGTTGATGACCTGCTTGTCCGGCGCGGCTAACTTGGCCCCCAAAGCTAAACCCAAGCCGTAGCCGAGTTGGGTCGATTTGCCCCAGCCCATGTACCCTCTAGGGACCTGGGGTCGCCAGAACGGCACGAGCTGATCGCGGGGATAGCCCGAGTCGTGGGTGATAATGGTGTTGGGCACCTCTACGGCGCGGGCGAGTTCGGCGAAGACCCGGTAGGGATTTATCGGCACCTCGTCCGAGCGGAATCGCGGCGCCCACGCGGCGTTGAACTCAGCGCGGATGGCCGCGATCTCGGCCGCAACTCCGCCGTCTCCTCGCCCGTCGGTCCCAAGCTGCCGGCGGACTTCCTCGATGATCTGCTCCAACACGATCCGCGCATCGCCGACGGCCCCCAAGTCGATCCGGTAGTCCTTGTTGAGATCCTCTGCGCAGTTGGTCACTTGGGCCAAGACCGCGCGCTCGGGCATGGGCGCATTGAAAACCGAAATGGTAAAGCTAGTGCCCACGCCCAAGACGAAGTCGGTCTTTTTCAGGAAGCGATCGACCATTAGCGTGCCAGTGTGGCCGCCGGTGCCCAGCGCGAGCGGATGGTTTTCGGGGAACGCGCTCTTGCCGGCCAAGGTGGTCATAACGGGCACATTGAGCAGTTCGGCGAGGGCCACGAGTTGGTCTGTGGCTTCGGCCCACATCGCGCCGTGCCCAGCGTTGATGACCGGGCATTCGGCCTTGACCAGCGCGGCAACCAAGTCGCGGACCGCGTCCGAATCAGCCGCAGATTTGCAGACTTTGACCGGCTGGTAGTCGAGGTCACCGGAAAATTCAGCGGCACCTAAGTCGCTGGGGATTTCCACGAGCACCGGCCCAGGGCGGCCGTGGACGAGCTGACTAAAGGCGCGGCGCATCAACTCGGGGATGCGCTCGACTTGGTTGATGTTGGCGGCCCATTTGGTGATGCCGCGATAGTTGTCCACCGCGTCGAAGTTGGGCGGCACTTGCGTGCGGGCCGAGGACACGCCGCCGGGCAGGAGCAGCAAGGGGATGGCATCGGCGTAGGCCTGGGCTGCGCCGCCGAGCGCGTTTTCAGCTCCCGGCCCAGTCTGCATGGTGAAGACGCCAAAAGGGCGGCCATTGGTCGTGCGGCTGAAGCCGTCGGCCATGTTGACGCCCGTCCGCTCCTGGCGGCAGATAATGGGCCGAATGCCAGCGCGCGCGGCCTCGTCAATCAACGGCTGAGCGGGAAAGGCCGACAGCCACTCGACGCCTTCGGCCTTGAGGATGTGGGCAATGGCTTGGTTGCCGTTCATGGGCATGGCGTCCTTTTCTGGGTTTTGTGGTTGGATCAGGAATTTGGTAAGGACATGACTACAGAGATTTGGTAAGGACAACCTCTGTGGTCCCTATGGGGATTTGGTAGGGGCAACCCTCGTGGTTGCCCACTCGCAATTTGCGTAGAACGTTGGACACAGACCTAGCTGCGTCAAGAGGCGCGCCGGCCGCGTCCGATGCTCCACCAGACGACTAGGGCCTCCACGGTGTGGCCGCTTACCAAGGCTCCCACGGCTTGGGTCGCGCCATGCAGATCGAAATTGGCCAGCAGGGCCAGCATCAGTAGGACGGTCCCTACGCGCGACGGAGCGCTCGGTGCCATGGCTTGGGTGCGGTGCTGGAGCAGGCCAATGCCGTGGAAGTAGCTGCGCAGGCTGACGACAAAGGGAAAGCCCATGAAGAGAAGCAGCGGCGTCTTGCAGTGGGCGATCAATTCGGGGCCGATGCCGATCCAAGTGCCGAGGATGTAATCGACAACCGGCGTCCAAAACAGCACCACCATCCACGCACAGGAAAACAGACAACAGCCCCAGCAGAAGCGGCGGATCTTGGCAAAATCCCCTTCTTGGCGGAAGGCCGTCGGCAGATTGCGCAATTCATTGAGCCAGCCATAGGGGATGTGGCCGAGCGCATAGACGACGGTCAGCACGGCCAGCGCTTCGGTGCCATCGGTGCTGCGGGCGACGAACACGTTGATCAGCGGTCGGGTGCCGGCCTGCACGGCCATGATCAGCGCCAATGGCCAAAAGAAGCGCAGGACGTAGAAATAGGTCAGGAGCGGCATGTTGGCTGGCTCAGGCCAGTGCACCAAGCGCCAGCGGCCCCACGCGACCACGCCAAGCTCGGCGAGGGCACCCGTGTACGTGGCGAGGACCGGCAGTAAGATGGGAGTCTGGCGGACGAAGCCAAGCGGCAGCAGCACAAAAACCGCGAGGATGCTGAGGGCGATCCCCGTGGTGATGGCGTAGGCGGGGATGTCCGTGCGGCGGATGCGGATGAGTTCGCCGCTGTAAAAGCGCGTCATCCCGTGCAGCACGGGGAAGGGAACGAGCCACAGCAGGGCCAAGCGCACTGCGTCGCCGAGCGCCGGATCGACCCCGTGCAGATCGTTGATGATCCAAGTTCCCAGCGGCGTCAGCGCCAAGCTGGCCAAGATCCCGGCCAATAGCAGCCCAGCGGCGAGTACAAAGCGGAAACAGACGCGATAGCCTTGGGTGTGCTCGACGAGGACCAAGCCGAGTTGCCGCACCTGAGACAAGGTGCCGGCGAGGAATAGCGCCAAGCCAAAGGCCAAGCCAAAGGCGGCCAGTGTTTCGACCGCCCGCGGCATCCGCGCCATGCCGCCGTTGAGAAACTGGCCGCTGAGCTCTTGCACCAGCGCCGTCACCACCAAGGGCAACATGAAGCGCGTTAGCTGGGCATAGCTCATGCCCGGACGATCTGTCCGGCGCGGCTGTCGGCTATTTCTCCTCGTTCAACGGCGATCCGTCCATTGACAATCACGCAGTCGATGCCCTGTGGATAGCGGTAGGGGTCGGCAAAGTCGGCGCACTCGCCAATGGCTTCAGGGTCGAAGACCACGAGGTCGGCCCAGTAGCCTTCGCGCAACAGGCCGCGCGCGCGCAAGCGGAAGCGGGCGGCGGGGTGGCCCGTGAGCTTGTGGATGGCCTCTTCCCAGCGTAGCGCGCCTTGCTCGCGGACGAAGCGGCGCAAGAAGTAGGGGAAGGCCCCGTAGGAGCGGGGATGGTGCTTGCCCTCGGCCAAGGTGCCTTCGGGCACCAGTGAGAAGCCGTCGGAGATGACGCCGCCGGTAGAGTGGCGGGCGATGTTGAGGAAGTCCTCCTCAGACACGTCCTCGGCCAGCATCCACGGCCGCGCGCGCTCTTCGACGAGGATGTCGCAGACCGCGTCGTGGGGGGTCTGGCCGCGCCGCCGACCAATCTCGGCAAAGCTCAAGCCGACTAGATCGGCGTTTTGCTCGGCGCTACCCAGCCAGATCTTGTCCCATTCTCCATCCCGCGCCAAGTTGCGCTTGCGGCTGCCGCCGCTCTCGGCCCCGTACTGCATAGTGTCCTGCTCGATCTTAGCGCGGGTCTCTGGGTCTTGTAATCTCCTCAGCAGCGCCTCGTCGCCGCCAGCCAAAGCCCAAGGAGGCAACAGCGATTTGAGGGTGGTGCTGCCGATCGTATAGGGAATGGCGTCGCAGCTAATGTCGCAGCCCGCACGGCGCTTCTGGTCGATGGTGGCGAGCAGGTCGCGGGTCGCGCCGATCATTGGCGCACCGGGCTGCATGTGCGAGACGTGGGCGGCAACCGAGGCTTGCTCGCCAACGGCAATGACCTCACCGACCGCCTGGGCAATCGACTCGGTCTGGTTGCGGATGTGCGAGGTGTAAATGCCGCTGTACTCAGCGACGACCTTCCCCAGTTCGACGAGTTCTTCCAGCGCTGCATACGGGCCGGGCGCGTACGCCAAGCCCGACGACAGTCCCATCGCGCCGTCTTCCATCGCACGGGCGACGAGCGCCTTCATCTGCTCCATTTCAGCCGCAGTCGGCGGGCGGTCGTCGTAGCCCATGGCGGCGACGCGCACGTTGCCGTGGCCGACCAAGGTCGCGGTATTCGTGCCCAATCCACTGGCTTCGAGCCGCTGGAAATAGTCGCCGAAATGAGTCCAGTCGCACGCCAAGCCACGGGTCATCGCCGGGTCGAGCGGGCCGTAGTACGGCTCGTAGTCGCGGGTGGGCGCGGCCGAGACGCCGCAGTTGCCCATAACTTGGGTCGTGATGCCCTGCGTTAGGGAACTGAGCGCGCGGCCGTCGAGGGCAATGGTCAAGTCCGAATGCGTGTGAATGTCGATAAAGCCGGGGCAGGCAATGCGGCCCTCAGCGTCGATAGTGCGACTCGCTTCGGCCTCAGAAAGGTCGCCGATGACTGCGATGCGGCCCTGCTCGACGGCAATGTCGCCGCGGAAAGCCGGCTGGCCGCTGCCGTCGAGGAGCTGGGCGTTGTGGATTAACAGGTCGTACATGGTTTTTCCGTAGGGTTAATAGAGCGCGGCGTGACCGCATTGGGATCGGATGGAGGTAGTATAGGCGGGCTGGTGGCTTCGCTCAAGTCGGTTGACCCTCCCAACGCGCGTTAATACGTTGTTAGATGAGACGGTTTGATTGCGCTCAATCGGCGCGGCTAGCATCATCTCACTCTAAACCGAGGCGAGGTCTAATATGAAACGCAGCATTTGCACATTGCTCAGCGCGTGGCTGCTCAGCGGCTGCGGCGATAGCCCCTCCGACCAACAGCCATCGGACGCGGCCGACCAGCGCGAGGACGCCGAGGTCGAGGAATCGGCGCTTATACAGGTCCCACGGAACCGCACCTTGATCATGGATTGCGCCGAAAGCGGCACGTGCGCCGGGCAGATCAAAGACTACAATACCTTCAACCCCTATCGGCCGGAATCTACCTCGCGCACTGGGTACAATTTTGTTTTCGAGCCGCTGTACTTTTACAATGCCTTTAAGGGCAGGCTGATTCCTTGGATCGCCACAGACCACCGCTTCAACGCCGCCTATACCGAAGTAGAAATCACCATTCGCCCAGGAGTCAAATGGAGCGACGGCATGCCGTGGACGGCGCACGACGTGGTCTTTACGATCAACATGCTCAAGGACAACGCGCCTTTGTTGTCCTATTCAACCGATATGAAAAACTGGGTCCAAGAGGCCGTGGCCGTCGATAGCCTGACCGCGCGCATAGTCCTGACGGCACCCAACCCGCGCTTTGTCTTTTCGTACTTCGCCCACAACTTCGGCAATGGGGTGCCGATTGTGCCCAAGCACGTGTGGGAAGGGCAGTCGCCAGACACCTTTGAAAACTTCGATCCGCAAAAAGGCTGGCCCGTGTTTTCCGGGCCGTACAAGCTGGTGCTCTCCACGCCACAACAGCGCATCTGGGATCTGCGGCCAGACTGGTGGGCTGCGGCCACCGGCTTCCAATCCCTGCCCAAAGTCGAGCGCATCATCTACCTGCCTTACATGGAGGAGGCCAAGCGCGTCCAAAACCTGATTACCAACCACATTGACACCAGCCTCGACCTGCGTCCGCCCAACATCCTGACCGTACTCGACAAAAATCCCCGGGTGACGACTTGGACCGGGCGCGAGCCGCCGTACGGCTACGTCGATTTCTGGCCCATTTCCCTCGGCTTCAACAACCTTGAAGCCCCGTTTGCGGATGTCGACGTGCGGCGGGCGATCAACTATGCCATCAACCGGCAGCAATTAGTGGAAGTGGGCTGGCAGGGAGCCGGAATTTTTACGCTCCTGCCCTTGCCCGACTACCCGGCCCTTAGGCCGTATTTCAGCGAGGTCGAGGATTTGTTAGAGGAATACGAAATAGGCGTCTTCGACCTAGACAAGAGCGCAGCCCTGATGCAGAGCATGGGCTGGCAGCGGTCCGCCGATGGCTATTGGACCAAAGACGGCGAGCCGTTTGAAATGCTCATTGACATCTACCCGATCTTCCAAGACATAACGCCGGTCTTGGTCGCCCAGCTAGAGCGAGCAGGTTTTGACGCCGACTTCCGCAATACCCCAGACACATTCACCCGCATATCGCACGGCACGGCACGCTCCTTTATCACCGGGCACGCCGGCGGCGTGCGCGATCCGTATTTTACGCTGCGGCTCTATCACAGCCGCTTCGTGCAGCCAACCGGCCAGCCTGCCGAGTCGGTCTGGCGCTGGCAGAACGAGGAATTCGACCGGATCGTCGATCAGATGGCGGAAGTCTCGCCGCGCGATCCGCAGCTAGTGCAATTGTATCGCCAAGCCATGGAAATCTGGCTGGCCGAACTGCCGTCGATCCCGCTCTTGCAGTGGTATCACCGCATTCCGCACAACCAAACCTACTGGCGCAACTGGCCCTCGGAATACAGCCCGTACATCAACAGCGCCTATTGGCACCGGGTGTGGCTGTTGGTGCTGCTCAATTTGCAGCCGGTACAGGGATAACCACACTACCAAGTCGCGGCAGCATCTCCGCATCGCGGTCGTGGATGGGACCGCGCGAATGTCGGAATCTGATTGTTGACATGGCTCAATCTACAACTGACGCAAGGATAAGATAGACATACGAGATGACTCTTTTTGCACGCATACTCATCGCGCTTTGTGCGGCCTATTGCCCACTTGCCGCCCAAGACGCAGCAGACGACCGCACGCCTATTGACGACCCCACCTTTGCCCGCGTCGCAGATTATTACGCCTATGATCCAGACTTGCCGCTGCACGCCAAAGTACTCGATACGCAGATCTACGATCCACAGCACCCCTACGCCGTCGATAAGGTCCATTTCCGTTCGAGCCACAACGAAGTAGTCCCCGGCCTGTTCGCCTATCCACGCGACGGCACCGCTTGCGCCGCCGTCGTCTTGCTGCACGGCAACAATGGCTCACAAGGCATCGACCACCACTGGGTCCGTTCTTGGCTGGATATCCTGGGACAGGCTGGGTATTGCGCCTTGGCCATTGACGCCTATGGCTACGGCGAACGCTTCGGCCCTGAACAAAACAAAGACATGGGGCTATACGAATGGCGCGAACGCACGATCCAGCAGGCGACCGATACGCGCCGAGCTATTGACTATCTCTATACGCGCACGCAGGTCGATACGACGCGCATCGCGGTGATGGGCGAAAGCATGGGCGGCTTTATCGGCATCCGCGCCGCCGGGCTTGACCTTCGCCTAGCCGGGCTGGTACTCGTCGTTACAGCAGCCGGAGAATTCCCGACCACGGGACCATTCGGTCGATTTGCCAATTCACTCAACTTTGCTCCGCGCGTCTCGGCACCAGTCCTGATGGTCAATGCTACCGAGGACGAGTACGCGACCAAGGCAGCAGTAGAAGAGTTATATGACGCTTTGCCCCGGCCCAAAGAGTTGATTTGGCACCAAAGCGGCCATCTCATTCGAATGCCCGCTCAACAGCGTATCATTTTGCCGTGGCTGGAAAAACACCTGAGTCCCTAATGGAGCCGTTAAACGCAACAACATGCCCTGATGGGCTACACCACGCTGGGATGCTCGATCTACGCAGTGGGCGGCAATGCCGAGGCCGCGCGGCATTGAGGTCGGCAAAATCAAGATCTCCGTCATGGCATCAGACAATCTCCACGCCCCAAAAGCCCAGCATCGGCAAAAAGCGCTCCATGTCCGCTGGCACGGTCGCCGGATCCTTGCCGTAGCCGCCGTGGACCCTAGCCACCCCTTGCAAAGGCCGCTCCAAGACCAACTCGACGCGATGGTCCTGCGGATAGCTCACCGCCGCGATCGGCACCTCGCTGGCCTCGTCCTCTACTCGGAAGCTGTTGGCCTCTAAGTCGATGCTGTCCATGCGGCTCTCGACGGCTGCAAACTCCAGCTCGACGCGGTCCTCCCGCCGTCGAGCCGCTGCCAAATCCGGTGCCTGCCAAGCTACCGTCTGCCCATAGACCAATCCCAAAGCCGCCTGCGCCAACCGCTCGCCCAAGAGCATGTTGCCAGCGGGACTGGTGTGGATCTGATCCGCAAGCGGCAAGTCGAGCGCCGGCACCACGCTTATGCCCGGCATTTGCTGCGCCACTTGCCGCTGCGCCTCGCGCACCTGACTCCAGCGCCGGTCGGCATCCGGGTCTGCGGGTTGGTACACGCGGTTTAGCTGCACGGTGAGCACTGGCAACTCCGCGTCTGCAAGGGCCTCCCGCCAAGCGGCAACCGCTTGCTGGAACCGCTCTGCATAACTAGTCGCGTCCGCGTCGGTTCCTGTATCGCTTTCCCCCTGGTACCACACAATCCCCCGGACCTTTCTCCCAACCTTCTCCACGCACTGCACCATATTGTCAAACAAATCCGCTGCCCTAGGCTCGCCGGGATTCCATCGAGTGAGCGGAGAGCCTCCCAACGCCGTCTGCACCAAACCCACTGGGTGTGAGAGCGTCCTCTTGAGCGTGCGCCCAAATTGCAGGTAGGGCGAGTGCCCTGGATTGGCGGCCTCTCGGTTTACTGCGTGTTGAGTATCCGTCGATTCGTTCATCGGATGCGCTGCCAGCGCCCATTGCTCGCTATTTCTGAACAGATGCACTCCCAGCTCCGCTGGGTCCTCGTACGGCCCGCGCCCGTATCCAGCCGAATTGCTCTGCCCGGCAATCACCCACAAATCGCCTATGCCCAAAAAGTGCCGCATATCTCCCCTCGGCGACCACTCTCCAGCCGGATTCTCCGCCGTCCGCAACCGCGTCTCCAGCCGATAAAGCCCTCCTGCCGGTATGTGTTCCAAAGCACCCTTCCAAGTCCCATCCTCCTCTGTCGGTACCGCCTGCCAGTCCAAACCAGCCGCAACAGCCACTCCCGTATCCTCCCACACCAAACGCACCTCCACTTGCCCGGGCGTCTCGAACTTCCACTTCCCACCCAACTCGATCCTCCCCTTCCCGTGCTCGTCCTGCTGCACGATCTGCCAATCCGCCGGCCCTTGCTCGATAATCACACCGATCTGATCTTCCATTTTATTCCTCGTTTCGTCAGGGGAGCGGATCGAAACTAAATCAAATCATCTACTGTGAGATTGAGCATCGTCGCGATGCGCTTCATTGCTTTGATCGATCCGGGTTTCTTCCCGTGCTCAATATCGGACAAATAAGAGGCCGCGATATTGGCGGCAGCAGCCAGGTCGCTGGCCTTCATGCCGCGATACTCGCGCCACACCCGGACCGGATGTTCTCCGTCGGCGATGCGCTTGGTGAGTTCGAGAGGCACGAGTTCCTGATCGGGGTCATCGAGAACGCGCTGGATGATGGCGGCATCCATAGCGTCTTCATCAACGGCGGTGCGCAGTGCATCGTATTCGGCGCGAGGGACGATAGCATATTCCTCGCCGGCCAAAATGACGATCTGAGGGGCACTAGTCATCGGTAGGCTTCTCCACGTGGCAGGATGGCAGCGACAGTAACAGTCTCGGCTTCCAAATCTAGGACGTATAACACTCGCCAATCGCCGACTCGGAGCCGAAATCCCGCGCTTCCCTTCAGCGCGATAACGTTGTTGTTCGCGGCAAAGGGATCGGCGGCCAGTTGTTCGATCTTGCTGATAATTGTTCTCTCCACGTTGTTTGGCATCGCGCGGAGCCGCCGCCTTGCTTCCTTGGCAATCATCACCGTGAACATGCGACAAACATATCCATTAGATAACAAAATGTCAATATATTCGCTATCAGCGATGACATTCAAGCAGAGAATACCACTGGTGGGCGATAACGCTCTAACCGCCGCCAGCACCTTTCCCGTCGGACCACTCTTTGAGCAGCGCCGCCACTTCCCCATGCCCTTCCTTCTCCGCCCAATAAAGCGGCTGCGCCCAAGGCGATTCGGCTGGCGTGGCTGAATCGGCACCTTGTTCCAATAGAAAACGCACCATTTCCGCCTGCCCCTTGCGCGCCGCAGCGGCCAAAGGCGTGCCCCCGTATTCCAACTCGACCGCCTCTATATCGGCTCCTAATTCTAAAAAAACGCACGCCGCCGCGACATCGCCCTTTTTCGCACAGCCGTGCAAAAAGGTGCGACCGATCCAATTGGCGCGGTGCAGGTCGAGGCCGCGGTCGGCCAAGGCGCGGATCGTATCGGGATCCGAAGGATAGTTGCCGCCCCAGATGTCGGTCAGTTGGAACAGGTTGTCTACATCCGGCGTGATTTCCAAGAAGGCACCGATCAGCGCAGGATTGTCCCGTCCCATCAACTCGTGCAGGAATTGTGAATGCTCAACGACAGCATCCCCCTCGCGCATCGCCCGTTCCAGCGCCGCGTCATCCATGGCATAAGGCGGCGTCACGGCTCCGTGTTCGCGCAACAGATCCTGCATTTGTTGGCCTTTCTTGCCGTGCCTGAACTCGACGATGGTCAGGCAAGAGCCCGAAGAGTCCACCCCGGCGTTGGGATCAGCACCGCGTTCGAGCAACAGTTTCGCCGTCTCCAAATGATTCCCCGCGCAAGCCTCGAAGAGTGCCCTGCCGCGCGACGCGTTTTCTTCGGGCTGGTTGGGATCGGCACCCAAGTCCAGCAGTCTTTCGACGATCTGGGTATGACCGTTGCGAGCGGCATAGGACAGCGGACTGCGCCGTCCGGCATCGAGAGTGCGGGCCTGAGCCGGATCGGCCGTCAGCACCGCATCGACGCGATCTCCATCGCCAGCCGCACAGGCAATACTGAGAGCGTACTCTGCGCCGCAAGCGAGCAAGTGGCGGGTAACAACCCACGGATCTCGCGGCGCTTCCACCGGCAGATCGCGCGTCCGAAACCAGTAGTCGCCGTTGAGCGAGACCAACAGCGGCGTCTGGCCATCGGCGCGGCGAGCTTTGAGGTCGGCACCCTGTGCGACAAAGAAATCCACCAAGTCGTTTTGCCGCGTCAGCGCCGCCCAGTGCAGCGGCCCATTGCCCAACTCATCGGCGGCGCGGATAAAGTCGGGATGCTCGGCCAACACCGCCTCGACCCGCGCCCGGTCGCGGCCTTTGATCGCCTCGGCCAATGCGACAAAACCCGGATCGTAGCCAAAGCGCTCGCGCAGCGCCGCCACCAGCAGCGCCTGCACTTCCTCGTAGCCGCGCTCCTCGGCGATGGCTAGCAGCTTATCCCACGAATTATAGGTATAGCGCGACTGGCCCGGATCGGCCCCGGCCTGCAACAGTAGCTGGACCACTTCGGCATGGCCCTCGCGCACCGCCATGTGGATGGGAAACTGGTACCAGTACTGGGCATTGACTAACTTGGGATCGCGGTCGAGCAACGCGCTGACCCGCGCTAGGTCGCCGGCGCCACTAGCGCAAAAGAGCGCCCAAGCCTGATGCCCGTCCACAGCCTCAATCCCGTATTGGTAGTGCTCGGTCTTCATGCCTTCAGGCTGGAGCAGATGCGCGACCCGTTGCGCGAAGCGCTCGTCGCGCGAAGGGGCCTGTCCCTGCAATTCCTGTTTAGCCATCTTCAGCATCTCCTTTTGTAGGCGTTTGCGGCCCGAGCGCAGCCGGTTGTTGACCGTCGCCGCGGACAAGCCCAAAAATGAGGCGATTTCTTGGTGCGAATAGGCCGAGATGTAAAACAGCATCGTTGCCATCCGCTCTTGGTCGGGCAGCCGCCCAATCGCACCCAATACCTTGGCCTTCTCGTCGCGCGACTCAAGTTCCTCTCCCGGATCGCTCGTCGCCAGCGGCCATACCTCCTCTATCTCGCGTCCCACCACCGGATGTCGTCGGCGCAAAAAGCGGCTACAGCGCATAAAGACAATCCGCTTGAACCACCCCGGAAAGGCCGCCGGTTCCCGCAAGCGCGGCAATTCGGTCCAAGCCCCGACAAAGGCCTCCTGCGCCGCGTCCTCAGCCAAGTGGAAATCGCCCAGCAACGCAGAGGCGTAGCCCACTGCCATATCCTGGAAGCGACGGACGATGCCGTCGTAGGCTGCGCGGTCGCCGGTCTGGGCGCGGATGACGAGAGATGAAAGGTCGATATCGCTCATAAGGTATTTACCCATAAGCACCGCCTTCATCACAGATCTGGTAAATTTTTTGGAACTAGCAGGAAATCAACGAGAAATGGTTTAGAGCCTTCGACATTCTTCCAAGTGCGCCACAAGCACTGAGGCGAGAAAGGTCTCGAAGGTCCCATTCATACGGCAACGGCCTGATCCGCCGTGATGCTGCGCGCCAACGGCAGCGCCCAACCGGGCAGATGTCTGCTGTTTTGTAACAAATCGCGCTTCACCACGTCGGGAAGATGGCGTCTCAAAATCGAAACGACCTGTACGTCGGCAGCGGCCTCGGGGCCAAGCCAGCGCAACGCTTGTACTACTGGTGCCGACGGTTTTCCTGCCCACTGCATGACACTCGGCCCCGCATGGCGGAACCGGACCGTTCGTCCGTCGATCTTGATCGTCCTAGAGGAGCCATCTGTCACGTAAGATCCCTTAGCAGGTAGCGCGTTGGTGAGCCCAAGCTGATTCGCAGCCGCCAAGCCATCGGGCATAATGCGAACACCGTCCCTTCTTGCGAGCGCTGCTATGGCAGCATTGAGATCGACCGGAGCGGGCCGCTTCAGCACGTCGCTCATCCTAGGCATGTCGTATAGCCCGTGGCCGACTCGGCGTAGCTGACCTGCTTTGACGAGACGCGACAAGGCCTGATCGACGGCCTCACGGCTCCCGAGATCTAGAAAGTCCTTCGGTGTGCACACCCATCTGCCCCTACCATGTGCAGACACTCTCTTCTTGATCTTGTCGGCCATACAGATCATTTTGCTTACAGCTTTCTAGTTCCATCTTTGATGGGTTGTCAGAAATTTACTATATTTTCCTTACCGCATCAAGTGCATCGTTTTTTAAGAACAAAAACTAGCCAGCATCTCAGGAGAAGTGAGCTGTGAATAACCAAGTCATTAACAAGTGCAGGTCGTAAGGTGAGATTATCTCATACTGGTTAAAGCAAGCGCTGGCCTTGTGCCCTTTATTTATCTCTCCCAACCGCCAAGCAAGGAGGGATACAGATGAAAGAGCCAAGACCAGCGTTAGAGAATTTGTGTTGTCTCAATGTTCAATGCAATGCCTATGGCCAACGCGGCCAAGCCAATTTGAAGGTACGTAAGATCTATGGCGTGGACCGGATTCGGTATCTGCGCTGTGGGTGCTGCGGCGAGGAATTCAGTGAGCGGAAAGGCACGGCGTTGTTTAACTGCAAAATCAGCGAAGCGCAAGCCGTCTCGGTGCTGGAGCATCTGGATAGTGGCTGTGGTTTGAATGCCACGGCGCGTTTGGTAGGGGTGTCCAAGGATGCGGTGGGTCGGCTGCTTGGGGTGGGGGGCCGGATCAGCTATCAATTGCATGATCGGTTGGTTCGCAACCTGCAGCCAGCGGCCCTCCAGTTTGATGAGAAATGGTCGTATGTAGCGAAAAAACAACGGCACGTGACCGCCCAAGACGACCCGAGTCAAACCGGGGATTACTGGGATGCCAACAGCTTGGATCCGCAGAGCAAACTGCTGGTATCGCTGGTGCCGGGGCGCCGTACGACCCACACGATTCACCAAGTGGTGGCCGACGCGGCACAGCGGCGGGCCTGTGATGCGGGGCTGCCGGCGCTGTTTACCGATGGCGAACCGACCTATCGCGAAGCGATTGTAACGACCTTTGGTCGAGCCTATCCGGTGCCGCGTCGAAGCCCCCGCGGCCGACCCCCGGCCCCTCTGGTGCGGATCCCCCAAGGCTTGGTATATGCCCAGGTGGTCAAACATCGGCAAGGAAGGCGGGTTCAACAGGTGGAAGTCCGACCGATTTTTGGCAAGGGCAAATTAGCCCAGGTCGTGGCCGACTTGGGTTGGACGAAAGCCAACACCAGCGCCATCGAGCGGTTCAACCTGACCGATCGGATGCGCAACGCACGAAAGGGGCGCAAAACGCTGCGCTTTTCGCGTCGGACGGATCGGCATGATGCCCTCAGTTGGATTGGAGCGGTGCGCTACAATTTTCATCATCCGCATCGGTCTTTGCGACAGCGGACGCAAGAAGGCCGATGGCAACAGAGGAGTCCGGCGATGGCCGCCGGTCTCGCCGATCATCTCTATTCCTCGCTGGAACTCATGCGGCTTTGTCCGGTTGGAATGAGATAATCGCAAACTACGACCAGATGCTGAAGAACGAGCTAAAATCGCAAAAGATATCCGTTCCCTTTATAGTGCCCGTTCGGCGTTAGTACATACTGGGGAACACAATGTCTCATATTCAGAATCTATTGCTGCACAGAGAATTGCAGAAATGATCTATAAAAAAGTGATGGAGAATATTTCTTTGACGATCTCGTTCGACGAGTTCCAGCGTTCTCTTTCGGATGCTAGTTACGGGCTGCCGTGGCCAAAATAGAAACGTCCCACTACGCGAAAAGACGTAGCAAAAAGCCGACCTGTATAAGACGATTTTTCATTTATTTTTGGGACGTTACCTAGTTGGAGTATCGTAATGGCGCAAGTTCAGAAGACGAGGGCAATTCAACTCCACAGCATTCTGAGCCGAGGTAGCAAAATCTCCGCACCCCCCCGATCAGGAATGAGTCCTTCCCAGACCCGGTGACACCTCAGTCGTGAAAGGCGTTGCCAGTGCCAGCAGCAGGCATAGGTAACATTGACGAAGGTCAGCAAGTCGGAATAGGGAAGCGGAGCGAGTAATATCAAACTATGTAAACAAGTACTGCTATGGCTATTCTAACTGATCGTATCACGACAAATCCTAAGCAATGCGGAGGACGACCCTGTATTCGGGGGATGCAGATTTGCGTCACGGATGTGCTGAACTTACTCGCCGCCGGCTTGACTACTGAACAGATTTTGGCTGAGTATCCCGACCTTGAATCTGAAGATATTCGCGCCTGTCTGCGCTTTTCCAGTGAACGGCTGAACCACTTCGATTTTTGTCACGAGTTAAAAACGAGATAAATAGGAGTTCCCTGTTGATCACTATAATCCAAATCGTCGCCAGCGCCGCGCTGGGAGCGCTAATCGGTTTTGGTACCAATTGGCTGGCCATTAAGTCGCTTTTCCGGCCGCTGCGACCGCGCTGGTATAGCCTACGCTGGCAAGGGGTTATTCCGCGCAAAAAAGAAGAGTTAGCCAGCAAGATCTCCGAGACTGTTGGGGAAGAGTTATTGGCCAGAGACGATTTGTTAAAGCATCTACAGACTTTGCAAGAGGATTTGCACCACTCTGTCGCCGCTCAGATAGATCGGTTATTAAGCTCCAGTCTGGCTTCTGGTTTCGCTCAATTGCCGTCGGACTGGCGCGGGGAGGGTTTAGATAAAGCAACGCGACGCTTGCTCGAATGGATCGCCGAGTGGAGCGAAAGCAAGTCGGGGCTGGAGTTCAAGCGGTGGCTTTTGGACACTTTGGAAGCACGTTTGGGTGCGCTGCAAGTCGGACAGGTACTATCGGCAAAGCAGCTCGACGAATTCATCGACATGGCCAGGGATATGCTGGACAATCCAGAAACGAGGGATTACCTGACGCGTACCCTGCAGAAGCGATTGGAAGACTATCTCGGATCAGATACGCCGCTAGAAAATATTATTCCTGCAGAATTGCGCGATAGATTGCATGATCTTTTGCAGCGCGAAATCCCAAAAATACTGGAGCGCATCGCCGGAGATCCCGAGCAAGTGGAATCTCTGGTCGAGTTACTCTTAAAAGCTCTGGAGGGGCTCTCCAAACAAGCTAGTTGGATTATGGAGTGGGACTTTGTCCGAAAAAAATTAACCCAAGTACTACGCCAGCGCATTCCCCGATGGGCCCGGGATGCCTCGCGCAGCGAGGAAGCGCAGAAGGAAATCGCTAGCCATCTACTCGATCTCATCAACGACTTACTGCGCAAACCCGTAGTAGAGGTGGTGGGAAAGCACCGCCATGTTTTGGCTCAGCGCGTCGGTTCTATTGCCGCGACTTGGATTTCGAGTGCGGAAGCACAGGAGGCACTGGGGAGCTTTTTGCGTTACCAGTACCGCCAACACCGCAAGCGTCAACTCGACAAGATAGTACCTAGGGGAGCACGACGAGCCGTGCGTCAGCGATTGTCGAAGGAGTTGCAATTGCCCAGTGCCAAAATTGAACCCTGGAGTGCGCAGTTGAGTGGTTTCTTGCGGAAACGCCTACAAAACAGTCACACGCCGTTGCGAGAGTGGGCCGGTCTGAGACGAGATGACGAGGAGGCGCTAGTTCAGTGGGCGCAGGACAACGCGATAAAAGTGCTAGAGACTCAAGTACCCATACTAATTGAACGGTTCAATATCAAACGCATGGTTTACAACAAGATTATAGAGCTTCCTCCGTTGAAGTTGGAGAAAATGATCAAGGACACTGTCAGCAATGAATTGCGCTATATCAATCTGCTAGGGGCGCTACTAGGAGGATTGGTGGGTGTGCTCTTGCCATTTCTCAATGCCTTTATCGCCAGCCTACATTGATGGGCCGCTGCATCCTATCCACACCTTCACTACTCGCCGCCGACCTAATGACCGGGCATCCCGACCTTGATTCTGAGGATATTCGCGCCTGTCTGCACTTTGCCAGTGAACGGGTCTCACCGTTAGCACTCATTCCAGCTCCCCAGCCGCCCGCTGCTGTGCTCCATAAGCTTCAAGCTCAGCCCGCTCTTGTGACGTGATCGTCTCGCGCTCCGACAAACTAGCGGCAACTCGTGCAAACAGATCGACACTCCGCAAACCCATGACCGTGGTATGCACGGCGTCGTGGCTGAGCACATAGCGATAGAACTGTTCAGGAGCGGGCGCGCCGGGACCTTTTAGCAACTTCTCGTTGCGCGAGGCGTTCATAATCACCACGCCCGTATTGGAGGCCTCGGTGCGAGGGACCATCGCCTGAGAATCATCGCCGCCCTGACCGATCCCGCCGATAGCTAGGGGTGTGGTTCCTGTCAGCTTGGGAAATCGCTTCTTGACACGCAACCCCGTGGTTGCGTATGGTATATGTCAATGCACAAAGACCTAGTCTTCAAGGCGCTCGCAGACCCAACACGGAGGTTGATGCTGGACGAGCTCTCCGAGCGCAAGGAGCAGACGCTTTACGAGCTCTCGGTGCGCTTGATCATGCGACACAAAGTCGCCATCTCCCGACAGGCAATAGCCAAGCACATTGATGTCTTAGAAAAGGCGGGGCTTGTGAGCTCAGAGAAGCGTGGCAAGTATCGGATGCTTGTCTTCAACGATGAACCCATCAAGACTGCCATGAACCGATGGCTCAAGTGACACTATGAAAAGAAAAAGAGGCCAGATATGCGCATTACACTCACCAGCGTTTTCGTAAGTGACCAGGATGAAGCGCTGAGGTTTTACACGGAGACCCTCGGCTTTGTGAAGAAGCATGACGTGCCTGTGGGGGAATTCAAGTGGCTTACCGTCGTCTCGCCCGATGACCCAGATGGGACCGAGCTTCTGCTTGAACCAAATGACAACCCGGTATCACAGGCATATCAGAAAGGGATATTTGACCAAGGCATCCCAGCGGCGTCCTTTGGCGTTACGGACGTCCGTGCAGAGTGTGATAAACTGAAGTCACTGGGCGTAGCTTTTACGATGGATCCGACAGAATTGGCCAACGTCACCGTGGCAGTCTTTGACGACACCTGCGGTAACCTGATTCAGGTCCACGAATTATAGGTATAGCGCGACTGCCCCGGGTCGGCCCCAGCCTGCAACGGTAGCTGGACCACCTCGGCATGGCCCTCGCGCACCACCATGTGGATGGGGAACTCTCGTTTAGCCATACTTATTCCAGCACCCCAGACGCCCGCTGCTGCGCTCCATAGGCTTCAAGCTCAGCCTGCTCTTGCGGCGTGAGCGTCTCGCGCTCCGCCAAACTAGCGGCAACCCGTGCAAACAGATCGACACTCCGCAAACCCATGACCGTGGTATGCACGGCGTCGTGGCTGAGCACGTAGCGATAGAATTGTTCAGGGGCGGGCGCGCCGGGACCGTTTAGCAACTTCTCGTTGCGCGAGGCGTTCATGATCACCACGCCCGTATTGGCGGCCTGCGCGGCGGGAAAAACCGTTTCTTCCGGCTCTTTCATCGCGCAATTATACCAGCAAAGTACCGTATCAAAATGACCGGTGCGGACCGCCTGTTCCACCTGCACCCAATCGTGTCCGGTGACGCCGATGAAGCGCACTAGGCCCTCTTCGCGGGCTTGTTGGGCGGCTTCTAATGCGCCACCGGGGCCTAGCGCTTGGTTGCGCTCTTCTTCGGTGTTTAAGTGGTGGAGCTGGAAAATATCGAGGTAGTCTGTTTTGAGCGCGCGCAACGAGGTTTGCAATTCTTCGCGCGCCTGTTTGGCGTCGCGCCGCACGGATTTGCTGGCTAAGATGAGCTCGTGGCGTCGGCCCTCGATCGCTTGGCCGATCAACTTCTCGTCTTCACCGCCCTGATAGCTGCGTGCCGTATCGACGTAGTTGACGCCACAATCGAGCGCAGCCTTGTATCCATCGACCGTCTCGCAATACGTGCCGCCAATGCCGAATCGGGTAACCTCGAGATTGGTGCGGCCTAAAATGGTACGGGGAAGATCGCGGCTCATGGGATTACTCCTCCGAGAAAGATGTGATTTTAAGTTACAGTCTCCGCAGCTCGCGCCGACGCTTGCCATGAGCTTCAACCGACATCTATACTATCGATATGTTTTAGACATCAGGGAGCCATCGCGCAAAGCAAATGTCGGCTCAAGAGAGTAATAGCAAAAACCCAACGCCGTCGCCAACACCACCAGACACTACCACCCAATTGCGAGAAACGAAATGAGCAATGGACAGCCAAAAAAGACTAAAGTCCGGCGATTTGCCAAGGTCTCGGGAGCAGTGGTGCTCTTGGTCATTGGCCTCGTTTGGTTCCCCAATATAAAGGCTGGCAATACACCACTGCACCTAGCGGCGAAGCACAACTCAATCAAAACAGCCCAACTGTTAATAACCCGGGGAGCTAACGTCAACGCCAAGAACAGCGAGGATCAGACACCACTGCACTATGCGGCGAGGAGAAATGCGACTGAAACAGCCCAACTCTTACTAACCCAAGGAGCCGAGATCTGTGCCAAGGACACATTGGGCCGGACACCGCTACACTGGGCGGCGAGGAACAATGCGGCTGAAACGACCGCGGTCTTGCTGACACAGGGAGCCAACATCAACGAAAAGGACGAATCTGGCGAGACACCACTGCACTATGCGGCATGGAACAACGCAACCGAAACAGCCCAACTCTTACTGACGCAAGGAGCCGAGATAAACGCCAAGGACAACAAGGGATTGACACCGCTACACTGGGCGGCGTGGGACAACGCGGCTGAAACAGCCCAACTGTTAATAACCCGGGGAGCTAACGTCAACGCCGAGAACAGCGATGAGGCGACACCACTGCACTATGCGGCCTCGCACAACGCAACCGAAACAGCCCAACTGTTACTAACGCAAGGGGCCGACATCTACGCCAAGGACAACAAGGCCGATAAGACACCGCTGCACTGGGCAGCAGCAGACAACGCGGCTGAAACGGCCCAACTGTTAATAACATGGGGGGCTAACGTCAACACCAAGAACAGCGAGGAGGCGACACCACTGCACTATGCGGCCTCGCACAACGCAACCGAAACAGCCCAACTGTTACTAACGCAAGGGGCCGACATCTACGCCAAGGACAACAAGGGATCGACACCACTGCACTGGGCAGCAGGGGCAGCAGGAAAAAATGCGACTGAAACAGCCCAACTGTTACTAACGCAAGGAGCCGAGATTTGTGCCAAGGACACATTGGGCCAGACACCGCTACACTGGGCGGCGTGGAACAACGCGACTGAAACGACCGAGGTCTTGCTGACACAGGGAGCCAACATCAACGAAAAGAATAAGTATGGCCGGACACCGCTACACTGGGCGGCGGAAGGCAACGCAACCGAAACAGCCCAACTCTTACTGACCCAAGGGGCCGAGATAAACGCCAAAACCGACAAGGGCCACACACCGCTGTATTCTGCCGCGATAGGCAATGCGACCGAAACAGCCCAATTGTTGATAATGCAGGGAGCCGACGTTAACGAAAAGAATAAATATGGCCGGACACCGCTGCATCATGCGGCGATGGGCAATGCGACTGAAACAGCCCAACTCTTACTGAACCAAGGTGCCGACGTTAGCGCCAAAACCGACAAGGGCCACACACCGCTATACGGGGCGGCGGGGAACAACGCGGCCGAAACGACCGAGCTCTTGCTGACACAGGGAGCCAACATCAACGAAAAGGACGAATATGGCCGGACACCGCTGCATCATGCGGCGATGGGTAATGCGACTGAAACAGTCCAACTCTTACTGAACCAAGGAGCTAACATCAACGCCAAAACCGACGAGGGCGAGACACCGCTGCATTCTGCGGCGTGGAAAAATGCGACGGAAACAGCCCAACTCTTTCTGACCCAAGGTGCCGAGATAAACGCCAAAACCGACAAGGGGCTGACGCCGCTGCACCATGCGGCAGAGACGGATGCTGCTGCGACAGCCGAACTGCTGCTTAAGCAGGGAGCCGAGGTCAACGCTGAGAGCGACGAGGGCCGGACACCGCTATACATTGCGACGAAGCACAATGCGACTGAGACAGCCGAGCTATTAAACCGCTATGGTGGCCGAGAGTGAATGAGCAGACTCTTGCGATAAGGTTTTATGGAGCAGTCGTTAAGTCGCCCCGTTCAACCCCACAACGCCCTGAGCCGAGGCGACAGGATATCCATCCAAGTCCCGGTCGAAGATGTGGCCTTCCCAGACCCACCCAATTGCGAGAAACAAAATGAGCAACGGACCGCCAAAAAAGACTAAAGTCCGGCGATTGGCCAAGGTCCTGGGCGCAGTGATGCTCTTGGTCATTGGCCTCGTTTTGTTCGCCAGTATCAAGGCCGATAAGACACCGCTGGAGTGGGCAGCAGCGGAAAATAGGGCTGAAACGGCCCAACTGTTAATAACATGGGGAGCTAACGTCAACGCCAAGAACAGCGAGGAGGAGACCCCACTGCACCATGCGGCGGCAAACAATGCAACCGAAACAGCCCAACTCTTACTGACCCAAGGGGCCGACATCAATGCTAAAATCGACGATGGCCGGACACCGCTGCACTATGCAGCGTGGGAAAATGCGACTGAAACAGCCCAACTCTTACTAACGCAAGGAGCCGACATCAACGCCAAGAGCAACAGGGGATGGACGCCACTACACTGTGCAGCGTGGGAAAATGCGACTGAAACAGCCCAACTCTTACTAACGCAAGGAGCCGACATCAATGCTAAAATCGACGGGGGATGGACACCGCTGCACAATGCGGCGGCAAACAATGCAACCGAAATAGCCCAACTCTTACTGACCCAAGGGGCCGACATCAATGCTAAAATCGACGGGGGATGGACATCGCTGCACAATGCGGCGTGTAAAAATGCAATCGAAACAGCCCAATTGTTGATCGCGCAAGGAGCCGACATCAATGCCAAAGTCGACAATGGATGGACACCGCTGCACCATGCGGCAGTACACAATGCAACCGAAATAGCCCAATTGTTGATCGCGCAAGGAGCCGACATCAACGCCAAGAGCAACAGGGGATGGACGCCACTACACGATGCAACGTGTAAAAATGCAATCGAAACAGCCCAATTGTTGATCGTGCAAGGAGCCAACATCAACGCCAAGAGCAACAGGGGATGGACACCGCTGCACGATACAGCGGCACACAATGCAATCGAAATAGCCCAATTGTTGATCGCGCAAGGAGCCGACATCAATGCCAAAGCCGACAATGGATGGACACCGCTGCACCATGCGGCAGTACACAATGCAACCGAAATAGCCCAACTCTTACTAACGCAAGGGGCTTACATCAACACCAAGAGCAACAGGGGATGGACACCGCTGCACGATACAGCGGCACACAATGCAATCGAAACAGCCCAATTGTTGATCGCGCAAGGAGCCAACATCAACGCCAAAACCGACAAGGGGCTGACGCCGCTGCACCATGCGGCAGAGACGGATGCTGCTGCGACGGCCGAACTGCTGCTTCAGCAGGGAGCCGAGGTCAACGCTGAGAGCGACGAGGGCCTAACACCACTACACATTGCGACGAAGCACAATGCGACTGAGACAGCCGAGCTATTAAACCGCTATGGTGGCCGAGAGTGAATGAGCAGACTCTGGCGATAAGGTTTTACGGAGCAGTCGTTAAGTCACCCCGTTCAACCCCACAGCGCCCTGAGCCGAGGTGCCAGGATATCCACGTCGCGGTCGAAGATGTGGCCTTCCCATACCCGGTTCTCCTCGGGCGTCGAGCGGTCGTAGGAAGCTTGCATCAGATCGGGCAGGTCGAGAGTGTGGAAGCGGGTCTTGAAAAAGCCATCGTCCGAGAGTTCAACGCTGCGATACCCCAAGGGGAAACCAATCAGACAGGCCGTATCGACGACTAGGTAGTCGCGGTAGGCAGTGATGCGATTGATGTGGCGGTGGCCGGTGAAAGCGGCGACGATAGCGGGGCTTTCGTCGAGCGTTTTGACCAGACGAGACGCGCCTTCGACCACGCCGCGGTCCCAAGCGAAATCCGGCAAAATCCAAGTGTGCATAACGAGTAGCAGCGCGCAGCCATCGGCTAGCGCTTGATCAGCGGCAGCGCGCAGGCCCTCGTCTAGCGCGTCGGTCCAGACGCCAGATCCTTTCTCAAAAACATCACAGTCGTAGAAGACATGGGCCAGCGCCAGTCGCAGACGCGGCGCAGCATCGACGACGGTCAGCGGGTCGGGATAGGGAAAACGGGTGGCAAAACCATCGAAGGAACCGCTTTGGGCGTCGCAGTCGTGGTTACCGGGGACCGAGTAGAACGGAGCCTCAATCTGCGCGAAGGCCGCAACCACCTCGTCAATCGAACGCAAATAAGTCTCGGTAGGCAGGTCGAAGGCCGACCCGCCGCAGAGAAAGTCGCCGCCGTGGACGACAAAGTCGAAAGCCTGCGCGTTGAGAGCGGGGGGAATCGCGTCGTGTACCTCCTGACTGCGGGTGAGCATCTTGGGAGCGCCGTAGTCTTCGGGGGCGTCGGGGTAGTGGTGGGTGTCGGTGAGGAAGGCGAAACGGATGGACATGGAAACGGCTCCTTTTATACGGCGCGTTGTTGCGCTAGGTTGGGTTGCGTCCCTTTTTCGACGCAGTAGTGATCTCTGGTTGCGGACAAAAAACTCGCAACAATGTCACAAATTTTGCCACGGCAGCCAAACGCGTAGTCGCGTCCTCGCAGAGGTGATTAGCAAATGCCCTATATAGACATCGTCCCCCTAAAGCGGGCCACCGGCCTGCTCAAAAAGCAATACGAAGCCGCCCTCGCTCGGGCCGGGCGCATTTGGGGCATTGTCTCCATTATGAGCCCCAACCCCCGAGCCATGAAGGTCTCAATGGATTTTTACAAGACCCTCATGTACGGCTCCTCGCCCCTGAGCCGAGGCCAACGCGAAATGCTGGCCGTGGTCGTTTCGGCCACGAACCACTGCGTGTACTGAATACGCTCCCACGCCCACGACCTCCGGGCTGAGGTCGCTCGCGATTTTGCCGTTGAGGAAGGGGATCTAGCCGACCGACTGGTGCACCAATTATCCGCAGACTGGCGTCGGGCCGATCTATCGCCAGCCAACCGTGCCCTATGCGCCTTTGCCGAAAAACTGACTCAGCGACCGCAGGACTCAACCGCTGAGGACATCGACCAATTGCGCCAGCACGGCTTTGACGATCGCGGCATCCACGACGCCGTCCAGATCATCGGCTTTTTCAACTATATCAACCGCGTGGCAGACGCCCTCGGTGTCGAGCCTGAATCCTTTATCCACCCTTGGGAAAAATCCGCTCCAGACTAGCCCGCGAAAAGCCGTAGGGGGCGGTTTCAAACCGCCCCCTACCCGGGTGCGTAACATCAGTTAGTACTCGTTATTAGTACGCATGCCCCAAATCGTCGTTGAAAACCTAGTCAAAACCTACCGCATTGCCGAGCGCCGCCCCGGCCTTTGGGGTGCCTTCCGGGGCATTGTGCAGCGCTCGCACCGCACAATCCGGGCGTTGGACGGCATCTCTTTCTCGCTGGAAGCCGGCGAACTAGTCGGCTACATCGGGCCAAACGGGGCAGGCAAATCCACCACAGTCAAAATCCTCTCCGGCATCGTCGTCCCCGATTCGGGCCGCTGCGAGGTCCAAGGCCGCATCCCCTGGCAGGACCGCATTGGCCACGTCAGCCGCATTGGCGTGGTCTTCGGCCAGCGCACCCAATTGTGGTGGGACTTGCCGGCCATTGAATCCTTCGATCTGCTGCGCGACATCTACAAAGTTCCTGACGCTGCCTACCGTCGTCGTCGCGACGCGCTCATCGCCATGCTGGAACTCGACTCCTTCCTCGACGTGCCCGTGCGCCAGCTCAGCTTGGGCCAGCGCATGCGCTGCGATCTGGTGGCGGCCCTGCTTCACGGCCCGGGCTTGCTCTTTTTGGACGAGCCGACCATTGGCCTCGACGCGGTCTCCAAACTGGCGATGCGCGACTTTATCAAAGAACTCAACCGCCGAGAGGACACCACCGTCATCCTGACCACCCACGACATGGACGATATCGAAGCCCTGTGCGACCGGGTCATGGTCATCGGCGACGGCACCATCCTCTCCGACGGCATCCTCGCCGATTTGCGCGCTCGCGTCTCGTCCGAGCGCCGCCTCATCATCGATTTAGTCGATGCCACGGAGACCATTGAAGACGACGACGCTCGCGTCGTGCAGCGCGACGGCCACCGAGTGCATCTCAGCTTTGCGCCCGAACGCATTTCAGCCCCAGCCCTCATAAGCCGCATCACCGCCCGCCACGAGGTGCGCGACCTCTTTGTGGAAAACCCGCCCATTGAGGAAGTCATCGCCCAACTCTACCGGAACCGCCCTTGATGCGGCCCTATCTGTCCGTCCTCAGCGCCCGCATCCGCATGTTGCTGCAGTACCGGGCCGCGGCCTTAGCCGGCATGAGCACGCAGCTATTCTGGGGCCTCATTCGAGTGATGATCTTCGAAGCGTTCTACCGCACGGCGACCCAAGCGCAGCCCATGACCTACGCCGAAGTGGTCAATTACGTCTGGCTTGGTCAGGCCCTGTTCGCCCTCTTGCCTTGGCAACCCGACAACGACGTACGCACCATGGTGCGTACAGGCACGGTGGCCTATGAGTTGGTGCGTCCCATCGATTTATACGCCTTTTGGTACAGCCGCGCCCTCGCCAACCGCATCGCCCCTACCCTGCTGCGCTCCGTGCCGCTGTTTTGCTTGGCCTTCCTATTCTTCGACCTACAAGCCCCCGCGTCCCCGGCTGCGGCTGCGGCTTGGGCACTGGCCATGGTGGGCGCAATCCTACTGGGCGGGGCGCTGTCCAACTTGGTCAACATCTCCTTGTTGTGGACCATCGCCGGCGAGGGCTCCATGCAAATACTGGCGGTGTGCATCTACGTCTTTTCGGGCATGGTGGTCCCCTTGCCGCTGTTTCCCGACGCGTTCCAACCCATACTCGACTTCCTGCCTTTCCGCGGCTTGGCCGACACCCCTTTCCGCCTCTACATGGGGCACATTCCCGCGTCGCAAGTCTGGTCGGTGGTGGGGCATCAGCTCGCGTGGACGCTAGCACTAGTGAGCCTGGGCCGCTTCCTCCTCTACCGAGGCACCCGCCGCCTAGTCGTCCAAGGAGGCTGAAACCGTGCTCAATGGACTGCGCCTGTACAGCCGCTATATCGGCATTTCCTTCCGCAGCCAAATGCAGTACCGGGCCTCTTTCATCATGCTGTCCGTGGGCCACGGCGTGATGACCGGCTTGGAATTCTTGGGCATCTGGGTGCTCTTCGACCGCTTCACCGCCCTCGACACCTGGAGTCTGCCCGAAGTGGCCTTCTTTTACGGCCTGATCAATATCGCCTTTGCCCTGTGCGACGCGTTCTCGCGCGGCTTTGACTTGTTCGCCTCCACGGTCAAAAGCGGCGACTTCGACCGCCTGCTGCTGCGCCCCCGCAGCACGGCCTTGCAATTGGCCGGACAAGAACTCACCCTCAAGCGCATCGGCCGCATCACCCAAGGCTTGGTCGTCCTGCTGTGGGCCTCACATGCCCTAGAACTGGCCTGGACGCCGGACAAGCTGCTCCTCGTCTTGCTCACCATCCTCGGCGGCGCTTGCCTGTTCTATGGCCTCATAGTCCTGCAGGCGACGCTGGCTTTTTGGACCACCGAGAGCTTGGAAATCGTCAATACCGTAACCTACGGCGGCGTGGAGACAGCCCAGTATCCGCTAGCGATTTACCGCGAGTGGTTCCGCCGCTTTTTCACCTACATCATCCCCCTCGCCTGCGTCAGCTACTACCCAGCACTGGGAATCTTAGAACGCCCCGACCCCTTGGGTTCAGGCCCATTATTCCAATGGCTGGCCCCGATCGTGGGCCTGCTCTTTTTCGCGGTCTGTCTGCGCATCTGGCAAGTGGGCGTGCGGCACTACCGCTCTACGGGAAGCTGACTTGACGGTCGGGTTGGCTTCGTCACCTGCCAAGGTATCTCTTTATCTTGACGCGATCCGGCAGACATGTACCTTTGCCCTCCCACCGGAGAGACCAAATGGCCGCACATACCATCGCCCAGCGGCTCCGCAACGGCGATGCGCTTCTGCTGGACGGCGGAACCGGCTCGGAGCTGCAGCGCCGCGGAGCCGATGTCCTCAAAGACGCCGAAGACCGACTCAAGGCGTGGTCGGCAACGGCCAACCTCGAGTACGCCGACGTGGTCCAGCAGGTGCACTCAGACTACCTCCGCGTCGGGGCCGACATCATCACCAGCAACAACTTCTGGACGACGCCTACCCGGCTCGACTCTATCGGTGAGCGCCGCGCTTGGCGCACCTATGCGACCGCCGCGATCCGCAACGCTGTCGAGGCCCGCAACGCCATGCGCCAGGAGGCGTACGTCGCCGGCGGTATCGCCGCCCCTAGCCTCCAGGGAGCGATGTCACCTACCAGCCCAGTCTCAGACGCCCGCGCCTTGGGTCTTGAGGCGTACCGTAGGGAGTGGGCCGACCACGCCAAGCTCCTAGCCGACGAAGGGGCCGACCTGATCCTAGCCGAGTACGTCGGCTTCATCGAGGACTGCGTCGAGGCTGTCGATGGCTGTGCCGAGGCGGGTGTGCCGGTTTTCTTAGGCGTTCGGCACATCCAAGACGACGGCGCAATGCAGTATGGCGAGAGCCTGATCGATCTCGCCAGCGCCCTCGGAGGCCATCCCGTCGATGCCATCCTGCTCATGTGCAGCAACCCGGAAAACATCTCCGTCGGCCTCCCCATACTCCGGGAGGCGTTTGCCGGCCCCGTCGGCGCGTACCCCAACCTTGGCTACAACCCGACCGGCCCCATTGCCAACAGGCCGACGCTCACGAACCAAAAACCCAGTGTCGGCGTGGACATCCTGCAGAACGCCGACTACTACCCCTCCCGCATGGCGGAGTTTGCCAGCGAGTGGAAGCGGATGGGTGCCCAGATCATCGGCGGCTGCTGCGCTTCAGGGCCGGAGCACATTGCGGCCATGTACCCGGTCGTCAAGGAGTGAGGAACAAAGACATGAAAATCCGACCTGACCTCGTCCCCGAAACCGAGCGGGACCATCTCGAAGTCATCCAGCTCACGGATGAGCCGATCCCCTCGTCGCATGTCTATATGGAGGCGCAGATCTTCACGCCCGATTCACAGCGGCTGATCCTCCACCGCGCAGCACACCCGCACGGCTCAGATCCCAAGGACCCCGAGCACCAGTTTCTGATTTGCAACTTAGAAGACAATTGCAGCCTGACGCCGATCACGACCGAGCCTGGAACGACGGGGCCGTCTATCTCACCAGATGGCGACTACCTGTACTACTTCGTCAATGAAACAGAGCACGGAAGAGGCGGACGACTGACACTGAAGCGGGTCGGGCTGGATGGGTCTGAACGCGAGATCATCTACGTCCTCGATCACGCGATTCCGGAGACCGATTTCAGGCTGAGCCGACCGTATCCGCTTTCGACGATTTCATCCGATGGCCGGCGCATCTCCATCTCGGGATTCCTCGGGGAAGGCAACAGCGCAGGGGAGCCTTGGGGTCTGCTCGTCTTCGAGATCGAAGAGCCGTCCGTACGACTGGTCCTTCACGGTCCCACCTGGTGCAACCTACACCCGCAGTACACGCGTCAAACAGACCCCGTGGCTTCCCACGACATCATGATCCAAGAAAATCACGGGAATATCATTACCGCCGATGGCAGGGTGGAAAAGCTCACCAGCGGACTGGGTGCGGACATCCACCTAATCCGGGACGATGGAACGGATCTGCGCGACTTCCCCTGGGGCAGGGATGGGAACGAGTTCTGTCAAGGGCATCAGTGCTGGCAGGGGAAAAGCGACATGGCCATCACCAGCACCTCGACGCGCGAACCAGACGAAAGACAGCTCATATCGGGCAGGGCGGCAGCGCACGTCGGCGATGAAGGCATCAACACGCCGGACGGCTGGCGCAACGACCTGTCCCGCTCCTTTGCCGGACCCGATTTCTGGCATTTCGCAACAGACCGAGACGGGACCCGTTTAATCACGGATGCGGGGCCGAAAGATGCAGGCGGCGCTGTCTGGCTGTTCGACCTTCCCGAGGAAGAGGAAGGCGCGCTTGCGAATGCGCGGAAGATCGCAAACCCCGGATCGTCCTGGCAGAAGGATACCCACATCCATCCTTTCCTCTCGCCGGACGGAAAAACGGGCTTCTTCAATTCCGATGAAAGTGGCGTGTTGCAGGCCTATATGGTGCGCGGCTGGTAAGTGACTTAAAGCGATGACCATGAGCCAGCCCAAGCGCATCGCCCACGCCGACCTAGAACAATTCTTCCTCGACGCGCTCGCAGCCGCAGGGGTCCCGCCGCACGTGGCCGCAGTCGAAGCCCAAATCGGCGCGGAAGTGGACCTGCACGGCGGCCACACCCACGGCGTCGCCTTGTTGCCCTCGGTGATCAATTACATCCGCGAGGGTATTTTGGCACCTGATCCTCGCTTTGAAACCATCGTCGAGTACCCAGCCTCCCAGCTGATCGACGCCGGCGGTGGCATTGGCCGCTTCTCTTCGGCGCAGGGCATGGATTGGGCAATCGAACGGGCGCGGCAATACGGCGTGGGGGCCTGCGTCGTCCGCAGCGTCGGGCATTGGGGACGCGGGCATAGCTACGCGTTGCGGGCCGCTCGCGCCGGGCTGGTCGGCCTAGCCTTTACCAACGCGTTCGCCAACTTTCCCGCCTGGGGCACGCGCGTCCCTTCCCTCGGCAACAATCCCCTCGCCATTGGCATTCCCACGGCCGACGGCGAGCCTGTGGTCCTCGACTTGGCCATGACCCAATCCTCCATAAGCCGAGTGCGCCAGGCCGAGGCCGCCGGACGCAGCGTTCCCGAAGGTTGGGGCCTCGACGAGCGCGGCAGGCCCACTACGGACCCAAGTGTTCTGCTGCAATCGTGGCGCTTTTTGCCCATGGGTCAGCACAAAGGCTCGGGATTAGCTTTTATGGTCGATCTGCTCACGGCTGGACTGGCCGGCGGCCTCCTCGCCTTTGAGCAGGGCACCGAGGAAAGGCCAACGGATTCGGCTGGTGGCTCCACCAAGTGCTTTATCGCCCTCAAGCCCTTTGGCGACTGGCTGCACGACCGCAGCGCCGATCTGAAGGCCCATATTAAATCCGTGGAAGCAGCACCCGAGCAGGGCCCAGTGCAGTGGCCGGGCGAAGGCAGCTACCAACGGCGCGCCGACTACGTAAAAAACGGTATTGCCCTTGAAGCCACCTTGGCCGACCAAGTAGAAGAACTAGCCCGCGATTTAGAGGTGCCAATCCGCTGGGCTTGATATGGGGTATATTCCCGTGTCCCAAGCCTGGTCGGTAGTGAAGCATCAACGTCGGAGAAATAAAATGCCGAAAGTCGAAATCTACCTGAGCCCGTTCTGCGGGTACTGCTGGAAGGCGCGCCTGATGCTGTGGCGAAAGGGGATTCGATACACCAAGATCCCCATTCGCTTCTACTTCGGCTTCAAACTGCCGACTGCCAACTTCAAGGAAATGCTGCGTCGAACCGGTGGGGACGGCACAATTCCGCAAATCTTCGTCGACGGGGAATACCTGGGAACCGAGGAGACTCTCGACGAACTCAAACGTCGCGGTGAGTTGGAGAAACTCCTTACCGCCGTTCCCAACCCAATCACAAAAGGAAAAACCCGCCATGGCTCCCGTTAAACTGCTAGTATTCGTCGGTACCGAAGGCATCTATCACGACCACGCAGGCCAAGGTCGATTTCTGACCGACCTGCTGAACAAAGATGGCCAGATCGAAGCCGATTTCTCGCGCGACTACGAGATTATGGCCAGCGGCCTCGCCGCGTACGACGCCACCCTCTTCTTCACGGATGTCGGCCACTTCACCCAAGGCCAAGAACAAGGGCTTTTGCACTTTATCGAACGCGGCGGCGGCTTCTTTGGCCTGCACACCGCAGACGCTTCCTTCCGCGACAACGCCGGCTATCACCAAATGCTCAACGGCTTTTTCAACGGCCACAGCCCGTACATGGATTTCACCGTCACCATCTCCGACTCCGACCATCCCATTGCCACCGGCCTCAAAGACTTCGCCGTGACCGACGAGTTGCACTACCTCAAGCACGACCCAAACCGCTCGCATCACCTCATGCACGCCTATGACCCCGGCCGCGACGAGACCCACGTCATGGCCTATCACCACAGCTATGGTCAGGGCCGGGTATTCTTCTTTGCCTTGGGCCACGACAACGCGGTGCTGGAAAACCTCTCCTTCCAAGAAGTGGTGCGCCGAGGTGCCCTATGGGTGGGGAAACGGTTGTGATTGTGCCGATCTAGTTGCGGGACGCGGGCAAGTCCGCCCTAATCCCAATTAGAAAGAGACTCAATGACTGAAATACGAGGTGTATTCTTCGATCTCTACGGCACATTGCTGTGCTACGGCAATATGGAGGCCGCAGGAGAGAGTTGGTACCATGCCATCCGCCGCGGGTTGGTCGCTAGTGGCCATGCGTTTGACGAAGAAACGTTACTCCGACTATGCGAGGAATTCTTGCTCCAACCCGAGCCGCCGGTGCAGGACGACGGACTGACAGTGTACGAGCGTCGCATGCGTGTGTTGGTTGGGGAGTTGGGCTTGGCGTTGGCATTGGAGGAACTGCGGCAAATCAGCGAGGCGAGCGTAGCGGCGTGGCACGCACACACACCGCTCGACCCAGAGGCCAAAAGCGTGCTCGGCGAGTTGCAAGGCCGCTACAAGCTGGCGCTGATCTCCAACTTCGACCATCCACCGCACGTCCATCGGTTGCTAGACGAGTTGGCGTTGCGCCCCTTTTTCGACGCAGTGGTCGTCTCCGGCGATGTCGGCGTCAAAAAGCCCGATCCAGCGATCTTCGTCCCGGCGCTGGAGCAGACGGGATTGGCGACAGACGAGGCGATCTTCGTCGGCGATTCGCCGGAAGACGACATAGCAGGGGCGAAGGCGGCGGGACTGCGACCGGTATTGATTCGGCGGCCGCTCGGCGCAGATGGCTCTCCGGCAGAGCCAGAATGGACAGAGGACGGGGTGCGAGTGGTGACGGGGTTGAAGGAAGTGCTCGGATTAGTTGGTTGAAGAGATTGCAGTTACGCATTATATCCTAAAGAGAGGGAACATGATGGCAACGGACGGAACGGTTTTGCAAACGGGCGACCCAGCGACTGTCGGCATGTCAGCTACACAACTCGAACGGGCCTTTGGCCTGCTGACGGCTGCTGTTGAAGCGGGCCAGATCAGCGCGGCCTCGCTGACGGTGGCGCGACGCGGCAAAGAGGTCTTCGCACGCGGGGCTGGCCAGCGAAAACCTAACACAGGCCAGCCGGTCGATGCGGACTCGATCTTTCTCCTCGCGTCGATCACCAAGCCGGTCACCGCTTGCGCGCTGATGATCCTCGTGGACCGCGGGCTAATCTCGCTCGAAGACCCAGCCGCCGACTACCTGCCCGAGTTCACAGGCGGCGACCGGCCCGACATCAAGGTCCGCCACCTGCTGTCGCACATATCGGGTATGCCCGATATGCTGCCGGAGAATACCAGCCTGCGGCGAGCACACGAGCCGGTAGAAGTCTTTGTCGAGCGGTCGCTCAAGACGCCCCTGCTCTACAAACCAGCGACCGATTTCCGCTATCAGAGCAAGGGCATCCTGCTGGCAGCCGCGATCGTCGAGCGCGTCAGCGGCCAGCGGCTGCGCGACTTTGAACGCGAGCAAATTTTCGCGCCGCTTGGCATGGAGCGCAGCGCATTGGGCATGGGCGATTGGCCGATTGAGGATACCGTGTGGTGCGGGACGGACACCGAAGAGGACGAAGAACTGCGGAGTTGGGGATGGAATTCCCCGTACTGGCGCGATTTTGGGGCACCGTGGGGCGGCATGCACAGCACCGGACGCGATCTGGCGATCCTCTTGCAAACCATGCTCAACCGCGGCGCGTACGGCGACCAGCGCATCTTCAGCCGGGCCGCAGTCGCGGCGATGACGCGGGACCAAAATGGGGCGCTCAACGCGCCGTGGGGCCTTGGGTGGGGCGTGTGCGGAGCGCGGGTGTGGGCCTTTTGGGGCGATCTGGTGTCGCCGCACACCTTTGGCCATACCGGGGCGACGGGTACGGTGGCGTGGGCGGATGCAGAGCACCAGTTAAGCTGCGTGGTGCTGACCAACCAAATGGTCGCTAATGGAAGTCTATTGCGGCGGGTTTCCAACGCGGTGTCCGCAGCCGTGGAAGAATAGCGTCCAAATTCTCTCCGAATCCTGTCTATTCTTTGAAAATTAAATTTTTTAATTTTATTATTGATTTTTTTAAAAATATAGCTATAATTACGTCTAAATTTAACCATTTGGAGGTTTTGCCATCAAAGACTGGAAAGAGCTAACCGATCTGACGAAGGGGGTGCGCATCGTAGTGGAGCGGGTTTCCCTGCCGGACAGTGCCATCGCGATCGAAGGACAATTCGAGCCGCCTGTTCTGGCGCGTCTTTCCGCCGAGGACCAGGTATTCGTAATGACCTTCGTCCAAGTCCACGGCTCGATCAAGGAAATGGAGCGCATCTTTGGCATCAGCTACCCAACGGTCAAAAACCGCCTGGATGCCATTGCCGAGCAGCTACCGTTGGTCGAGACGGTGACCCGAACCGCGGAATCGGCTAGCACCCCGCGCTCGAATCCCCAATCGGCGGCCGTACTCGACAGCTTGGAATGCGGCGAAATTGACGTCGAAGAGGCGCTGCGGAGGCTCTCCTGATGCTGCCACCCATGTTCCTGAGATTGCGAGTCCAGGGCGACAAGCGGCGCATCCGGCTGTGGATCCCGCTCATAGTGCTGTGGCCACTCGTTGTCGTCGTGGTGCTGCTAGGGACACCTGTTGCATTATTAGTAGCGGCGCGCTCGGGGCACCGCGCTCGGAGCCGTTCCATCTTGCTGGCTGGCCCTTTGCTTCTATACGTGCTTGCCTCGCTGCGCGGCCTGCGCTGCGACGTAGTCTCCGGCGAGGATCGCGTGTTCATTTCAATCGACTAGGAGGCTGTAATGACTGAAGAACGACGCAAAGTTCTCGATATGCTTTCGGAGGGGAAGGTCACTGTAGAAGAGGCCGAGCGTCTCCTAGAGGCGCTGCAAGACACCCCCCACGTCGAGACTCGCAAGAGGCACAAAAGGCGTAAAATTAATGATCCGATATCTCCGATACCTGGCGTTGAGGCGCTGCAAGACTCCCTCGAAGGACTCGGAGAAGAAATCGGCAAAGGACTCGAAGAAGGACTCGCAGGACTCGAAGAGTCCCTATCTGGGTGGTCCGAGAGCGAAGAAGACCCCCGCGACGAGGACGGCAAGACGTCCATGCGCGACGATACGTTCGCCGTGGGCGACAACCCGCGCCTCGTAGTGCGCGGCTTCAACGGCCGCATTCGGGTCCGCGCCGGCGAACCCGGCTCGATTCGCGTGCGGGCGAGGCTGAAAAAACCTCGCGGAATCAAATACAGAGCCGTGCAAGAAGGCGACCTCGTCACGGTCGAGGCCAAGCCGGATCGGCAATCCGAGGGATTCCTGCACGGACTCTCCCGCCAGTCCTCTGGAGCAAACATTGAGGTTACTGTGCCCGTCACAACTAGCGTTGACTTGGCGACTAGCAACGGACCGGTGGAGCTTCAAGGAACAGAGGGCGGTGGAACGGTGCAGACCAAGAACGGGCGTATAAGGGTCGAAAACTTCAAGGGCGACTTGAACGCGACGACCAAGAACGCCCCGATCACGGTCAAGACATTTTCTGGCTCGGCAGAGCTTTCTTCTACAAATAGCCGCGTGTCCATTGAGGACGCACACGGCCGCTTCGATGCGCGAACGACCAATGGGTCGATAAAGTTTCAGGGAAGCATCGAGCCCGAAACCGACAACAGACTAGCCACCACGAACGGCAGCATCAAAGTCGCTCTGGACGCCGACCCGAGCTTCAAGCTGACGGCTGCAACGGTCAATGGACGAGTCCACTGCGAGGTGCCGGGCTTCGTCGCATCGGTCGAGAAGCGCCACAAGCTCAAGGGAACAGTGGGCGAAGGCGAGGCCGAATTGATCGCCAAAACCGTGAACGGCTCCATCGCGATTCAGTAGCCAAACACAAGGAGGACAGCCATGAACGAAAACAGCAGACGCGTACTTGAGATGCTATCCGAAGGTAAGGTCTCCGTCGATGAGGCCGAACGCCTGCTCTCCCTCGTTGACGAGGAGCCAGAGACGACCACAGCAGTGCAGCCGTTAGCTCCCGCCCGTACGGGATCAGCCCGGCGATATCTGAGAGTCACCGTTGACTCGGACGGGGATGAACACGTCGATGTCCGGGTACCGCTGGCGCTGATCAAGGCCGGAGTCAAGCTACATACCTTGCTCCCGGCGCAAGCCACGACGGGAATCAATACGGCTCTGCAGGACAACGGCATCAACGTTGACATTGACAATCTGCGAACCGAGGATCTAGAGCAGCTCATAGACGCTCTAAGCGAGATCGAAGTCAACATCCAAGACGGGGACGACAAGGTGCGAGTTTACTGTGAATGATCCAAACCGCAAGACGCACTGAGATTGGAGCTGAGCAATACTATGCGCGCATTAAAATGGATATTGCTGGTCGCCATCCTCGGCTTATGGGGGACGGGGATCGTCTGGGCGGAGGAGGCAAAAGAGGAGGCCGTCGAGGAAGAGGCCGCCGACAAGGAAAAGGACGACGACGACGAAAAGGACAAAGAGGACGGGGAAGACGAAGAAGACGAAGAAGACGAGAAAGACAAAGGTCCCAAATTTGCGAAAGTGATCAAGGACTTTGACAAGATCGAAGGCTTGTTCGAGCTATACCGGGATCCCGAGGAGAACAAAGTGTTCTTGGCCATTCGTCCCGACCAATTCGACCAGCTCTACCTGTGCAGCATCACGCGCACGCAGGGCGACGGCTACTTCTTTGATTCGGCTTCGCTAGTCTCCATCGGTCGAGGCTGGGGCACGTTTCCCTTTGTCTTTCAGCGAGTCGGCAAAAAAGTGTTCTTCGCCCACAAGAATGTGTACTACCGGGCCGAGCCGGACGCAGCTATCCACCGAGCTGTGGACCGGGGCCTGTCCGACTCGATTTTAGGCGTCGGCAGCATTGAGGGACAGCCCCATCCCGAGACCGGCGCAGTGCTCGTTGACCCGAGCGATTTCTTCATTCAGGACATCGCCTCGGTAAGTTCCTTCTTCAGCAGGTACCTCAAAGAGGGGTCGTATAGCTTCGACAACGACAATAGCTATTTCGGCGCGCTGAAGAATTTCCCGCACAATACCGAGATCGACGTGGTACTGCACTTTAAATCCAATTCGCCCAAAATGGACATCCCCACCCTAGCAGATACGCGCAGTTTCCAGCACATCTACCACTACAGCCTGTCCAGCCTGCCCGAGTCGGATTTCCGCCCGCGCTTGGCCGACGACCGAGTGGGGCATTTCACCACCCTGCACCAAGACTACACCTCGGTGCTCAAGGACGACCCGTACGTGCGCTATGTGAATCGCTGGCATCTAGAGAAAGCCGAGCCCAAGTTTGACCAGTCACCTCCCAAAAAGCCGATTGTGTTCTGGCTGGAAAACACAATTCCGCCGGAGTACCGGGACGCGGTGCGGGAGGGGATCCTAGTGTGGAATAAAGCGTTCGAGCCGCTCGGCTTTGAGGGGGCGATTGAGGCCAAGCAGCAGCCGGACGACGCCGAGTGGGACGCAGCCGACGTGCGCTACAACGCGGTGCGCTGGATGGTGCAGCCCGGCCAAGGGTACGCAGTGGGACCGTCGCGCACCAATCCTTTTACCGGCGAGATTTTCGACGCCGATATCCGCATCAGCGCGGATTTTGTCCGCTACGCCCATTTGGAGTTTACTGAACTGGTCGATCCTGTGGGGCGGGAGCCTTGGGCCAGCGGGGACTTCACTGCGCCTTCGCCCGCAGCTATGGGGCACAGCAGGGGATTCTGCGATATGGCCGACGGGCTGAGGCAGGAGGCCGCTTTCGGGTGGCACTTGCTGGAAGCGCGGGCCGCGGCCGGCGGAGGCGAGGTCGATGAAAAGGAATTCATCCGCCAGCTAATCGTCGAGTTGATCGCACACGAAGTGGGCCACACCCTCGGCCTGCGGCACAATTTCAAAGGCAGCACCATCCACGCGCTCGACGAGCTACACGACCGCCGCGTCACCGACAAAGAGGGTATCTCTAGCTCGGTGATGGACTACAATCCGGTCAATATCGCCCCAGAGGGCCAAGAGCAGGGCGAGTACTATCAGACGACGCTGGGGCCGTACGACTACTGGGCCATTGAATACGCCTACCGACCTGTAGAGGCAGACAGTCCCGCCAGCGAGCGAGCCCAACTGGACAAGATCGCCGGCCAAGTCGCGGAGAAAGATCTGGCCTACGGCACGGACGAAGACGCTATCTACTGGACCCGGGGGATCGACCCGAGCGCGGCGCGCTGGGATTTGCGCGACGATCCAATCGCCCACTACCGCGACCAGATCGCCCTGTCGAAAGAGTTGTGGACCAAGGTCGAGGACAAATTCGAGCAGAAGGGCGAGCGCTACCAAACCCTGCGGCGGGTATTCGGCTGGGGCTTTAGGCCCTACTGGTCGGGGGCGGGTAATGTCAGCCGCTACATCGGCGGTATCTATCACTACCGCGACCACATGGGCGATGGACGCCTCCCACTACAGCCGGTGCCGCCCGCCCGGCAGCAGGAGGCGCTCGACTTTCTGGTGGAGCACGTATTCGGACCAGACGCTTTCCACTGGTCGCCGGAGTTGCTCAACAAGCTGGCACCAGAGCGCTGGGTCGATTTCACTTGGTCGGTGTTCGACGTGCGGCGGATTGACTATCCCATCCACGATATCGTGCTGCGCATCCAACGGCAGCCGCTCGACCGGTTCTACGATCCAACGCTGTTGAGCCGGCTACAGGATCTGGAGCTGCGCTACGAAGGTGACGAAACCTTCGGGATGGTCGATCTGTTTACCGGACTGCGGCAGGCCATCTGGGCGGAGTTGGAGACGGGCGACTCCATCGACAGCTTTCGCCGCAACTTGCAGCGGGCACAGCTACAAAAGCTGATCGGTCTGGTGCTCAGGCCCGCCGGGGGCACACCCGAAGACGCCCGCACCTTGGCCCGAGCGGATTTGCAGACCATCGCCGGACAGATCGAGACGCGGCTAGAAGGCAGCGGTCTGGACGCGTACAGCCGCGCCCATCTTGAAGAGACCAAGGCGCGGATTGAGGCCGCGCTGGAAGCCGGTTTAGAGCGAAATTTATAAAAAAACGCAAAGGTCTATTTATCGTCTCAAGGGCGATAAGTAGACCTTTGTTATAATCACCTGTTACCAAGTCATATAGCAATGCGGAATGATTTGAACGATTCGGTATGTGGATCGTCTAGTCATAACTATTCTGCGTCCATCTGCGTCCATCTGCGGATTATCTCGCAAATGATTTAGGATGGCTATATACGGGCCGATCTAATTATTTTCAGGACCATATATCGTCCCATTCAATATGCAGTATCTTCTTTCCATATAGCATCTTATATAGTATATTTTACAAACGCTTCACCTCCCCCCCACGAGACTGAAAGCGATTGCCACGCAATCGCCTTCAGGCAATCTCCTTTTTAAAGCTCGCAGTTCTCTCCGCTGATCCGGGGCCTTACTCTGCTAGGCCCGCAAGAAGATACTAATGCGTCCTATCGATTATTTGCCGCATGGTCCCGCCATATCTACGCCAGCGAGCGAGCAAGTACGTGACGTAATTGCCGCTCGGTACAGGGTCTCCCGCACGGGATTCGCGCTCGTCATTTGCGTTTCGCTGACATGGGCAGTACCCGCATTCGGACATAATATCCCGCAAGTCCAAAATGGTGATCAAATACACTTTACGGGTAATCCCTTTGATAAAGAGACCGAGACCGAGAACTGGGAAAATTACGAGCACTGGAGAGCGTTTATAGCAACTCATCCAGACCAAGAGTATAGAACCGACCATTGGCATTTTGACATAGAGGACGACAGTATAGGCAGTTGGGATCCTTGTTTGGTGGACGTGTACAATGAAGCAACAGATAGTTATGGTTTAGTAGATGGGAACTGTTCGGGCGGAACGTCAACGGATCCGATAACACCGCAAAACGACCCGAACAACCCACCGGTGTTCAACGGCCCAGTGAGCGCGAGCGTGCCGGAGAACACGCCCACGACGGAGAAGCTGGTGATGGTCAAAGCGACGGATAGCGACAGCGAGGACGGTCCCGTGACCATCTCGCTAGGCGGAGCGGACGCGGCGCATTTCTCGCTGGAGCCGTCACCGGGGAAGCCGTTAGAGAGAGATCTGAAGTTCACAATAGTACCGGACTACGAAAATCCGCAGGACTCGGGAAATAACAACGTATATGTAGTGGTCGTGACTGCGACCAGCGGCACGGGAAGCCGATATAGGGAGACAAAGAAGACGATTACAATAACGGTGACGGACGTGACGGAGCCGCCGAGTACGCCAGACGCACCAACGGTATTGACAGCGTCTGAGACGAGCTTGGACGTGAGTTGGACGGAACCGACGAACACGGGGCCGCCAATCAACGACTACGACTACCGGTATCGAACCAGTTCGCCCCAGGGAAACTGGACGGAGGTGACGAATACGACGATCACAGTACCATCAACGACGATCGAGAACCTTGACTCGAACACCGAGTACGACGTACAGGTCCGAGCGAAAAGCCCAGAGGGGACGAGCGGTTGGTCAACGGCGGGAACCGGTTCGACGGCAGCGACGGACCCCGACAACGCGCTGCCGAGGTTCACCAGCCCAACGACAAAAAGCGTGCCGGAGAACACAACGTCAGTGCTGACGGTCACAGCGGAAGACGACGACAATGAGGATAGCGTGACGGGCTACGAGATCGTAGGTGGAGCGGATCAAGGGCACTTCTCGATTGTGTCGTCAACGGGCGTGCTGACATTTAGTACGGCACCAGACCACGAGAATCCACAGGACTCAGGAAACAACAATGTATATGTGGTGACAGTGCGTGCGACCAGCGGCACGGGGGCGCGTGAGAAGGCCGCAAACCAGACGATCACAGTAACGGTGACGAACGTGTCGGAGCCGGGCGATCCAGTCAACCCTCCGGGCATCACGCCACCGGGCGGCACCCCATCGGTAATACCCCTCGGCCCACTGCCGGAGAATGTGACGGTGTCGTTTACGAAAACGCGCTATGTAGCGTCAGAGGACGACGAGGCGGTGGTGTTCGTGGTGCAGCTAAGCGAAGAGGCCAGCCAAGACGCAGTGGTGGAGTACGCGACTTCGAGCGGCACGGCGCGGGCCGGGGAGGATTACGAAGCGACGACCGAAACCCTGACCTTTCCGGCGGGGACGACGAGACTGGGGATCGCCGTGCCCATCATTGACGACAGTGTGGTCGAGGAAGATGAAACCTTCACGATCAAGTTGCGCAATTCCAACGCGACGATCGAAACGGGCGAGGCAACGGGCGTGATCACTGACAACGACCTGCCGTTGATCAGCGTGACGGCAGAACCTGAGTCAGTAGAAGAAGGCGAAACCATAAAGTTCACGCTAACGCGAGTCGGTGCCTTCAACCTGAACAGAGCGCTGGAGGTGCCGATAAGCATAACCGAGCGGGGTAAGTTCATCGGGGACCTAGACGTGGTACCCATCGAGGTGACATTCGCGGCGAATGAGACGACGGCGACGCTTCTGGTAGAGACAATAGACGATGAGGTGGCAGAGGCAAACGGTGCGGTGACCGTGACGATCACCCGTGGCGAGACCTATCGGCTAGGCGATGCGTTCTTCGCGATAGCGGAGGTCATCGACAACGACGGGCCCGAAGGAATAGAGACGCGGACCGATATAGAAGTGAGCGAGAGCGATGTAACGGTATCGTTTGCGAGGACGCGCTACGAGGCGTCGGAGGGCGATGGGGTGCTGGATTTCGTGGTGCGGCTGAGCACAGCGACTCTCCAAGAAGTGTTGGTGGAGTATGTGACGGTGACCGGTACGGCGACGGCGGGGATGGATTACAGAGCGAGGACCGGAACCCTGACCTTCCCGGCGGCGACGACGGAGCGAACGATCCGCGTGCGCATCATTGACGACGATGTGGTCGAGCAAGAGGAGACGTTCACAGTCGCGTTGCGCAAGGCTTTCAACGCGACGATCGAAGTAGGCGAAGCAACAGGTGTGATCACCGACGACGATCTGTCAGTAGTGGTCAACATCGCAGCAGACCCGCCGGCAGTGGTAGAAGGCCAGACGGCTGCGTTTACCCTGACGCGGGAAGGCAACCTGACCGCACCGCTGACGGTGCCGGTGAGCGTGACGGAGCGCGGTGCATTCCTCACAGACGAGGTGCCCACCGAAGCGACATTCGCGGCGAATGCAGCGACCGCGACGCTTATGGTGGCGACAGACGACGATGGGCACATAGAGGCGAACGGTGCAGTGACCGCGACGATCACCAGCGGCGCGTATCAGATAGGCGATGCGGCCAGCGCGACGGTGGCGGTCATCGACAACGACGTGCGCGGCGTAACCGTAACACCGACAGCGCTGAGGATTCGCGAAGGCAGCAGTGCCAGCTACATGGTGAGTATAGATACGGAACCGACGGCGGACGTGACGGTTGCAGTGCAAGTACCGGAGGGTGCGGAAATTTCGACCATCCCAACTGCGTTGACATTCACTGCGGCCAACTGGAGAACGAAGAAGCTAGTTGTGGTGACCGCGGCTCAGGACGCCGACGCGGTAGCCGACGATCCGGTAACGATCCGCCATGCAGTCAGCGGCGGCGACTACGAGGCGGTCACCGCGCCCAGCGTTGTGGTGACAATCCTCGAGGCCGAGGCAGCGGTCTGGATCGACGACGTGGCGGCGCTGGAGGGCGACGGAGAGATGACATTTTCGGTGCGGCTGAGCATGGCCAGCATCCAGGCGGTGACGGTGGACTGGACGACCGCCGACGGCACGGCGATAGCGGGGCAGGATTACGAAGCGACAACCGGGACGCTGACCTTCTCCGCCTTGGAAACGGCGCAGACGATCCGCGTGCCCATCATCGACGACGACCTAGACGAGGCAGCAGAGGAGTTCACGGTAGCGTTGCGCAATTCCAACGTGGTGATCGGAGATGGCGAGGCAACGGGTGTGATCGGCGACAACGATCTGCCGGTGGTCAGTGTAACGACAGACCTAACAGGAGTGGTAGAAGGCGAGACAGTAGTGTTTGCACTGACGCGGGTCGGCGACCTGACCGTGCCGCTGACGGTGCCAGTACGGGTAACGGAGCGCGGCTTGTTCCTCACCGACAGAGTACCCACCAAAGCGATATTCGCAGCGAACGCAGCAACGACGACGCTTCAGGTGGCGACAGACGACGACGCGACCGACGAGGCGGACGGAGCGGTGACGGCAACGATCACCAGCGGCGCGACCCACCGGGTAGGCGATGCGGCCAAGGCGACGGTGAAGGTTGCCGATAATGACGCGACTGACGCGACTGACGCGACTGACGCGACTGACGCGACTGACGCGACTGACGCGACTGACGCGACTGACGTAACCGACGTAACCGACGTAACCGACGTAACTGACGCGACTGACGTAACCGACGTAACCGACGTAACTGACGCGACTGACGTAACTGACGTAACTGACGCGACCGACGCGACCGACGCGACCGACGTAACCGACGTAACCGACCTAACTGACGCGACTGACGCGACTGACGTAACTGACGCGACTGACGCGACTGACGCGACCGACATGACCATCGGCGTGACCGTGACGCCGCCGACGCTAGCGGTGCTCGAAGGCAGCAGCGCGAGCTATACGGTGGTGCTGGACGCGGAGCCAACAGCGGACGTGACAGTTGCAGTGCAGGTGCCAGAGGACGTGGAGGTCGCGGTGGACGCGACGGAATTGACGTTCACGACTGAAGATTGGAATCAGGCGCAAACAGTAACCGTGACCGCCGCTCAGGATGCCGACGCCATCGCCGATGATCCGGTGACGATCCATCATGCGGTCAGCGGCGGCAACTACGACGCGGTGACGGCAGCCAGCGTTGCAGTGACGATCCTCGAGGACGACCTGCCGACGCTATTAATCGCCGACGCGGAGGCGTCAGAGGGCGACGGGGAGATAGTGTTCCAAGTGCGGCTGAGCGTGGCCAGTAGCCAGACGGTGACGACGGAGTATGCGACTGGGACCGGCACGGCGACGAAGGGCGGGGATTACGAAGGGACGGTGGGCAAGCTGACCTTCCCCGCCTTGGAGACGGAGCAGACGATCCGCGTGCCCATCATCGACGACGACTTAGACGAGGCGGCAGAAGCGTTTACAGTCATGTTGACCAATGCTCTCAACGCGACGATCGAAGATGACACGGCGACGGGCGTAATCGACGACGACGACGAGCGCGGCGTAACCGTAACACCGACGGCGCTGATAATTCGCGAGGGCGACAGCAAAAGTTACACGGTGGTGCTACACGCGGAGCCGACAGCGGATGTGACCATCGCAGTGCAGGTACCAGAGGACGCGAAAGTCGTAGTGGACGAGACGAAGTTGACGTTTACAGCGGAAGACTGGAATCAAGCGCAGACGGTGACGGTGACCGCCGCTCAGGATGCCGACGCCATCGACAATCGGGAGACGCTGACGCATGTAGTCAGCGGCGGCGACTACGAGGGCGCGACGGTGCCTAGTGTTGCGATGACGATCCTTGAGGACGATACACCGACGGTACTGATCGCCGATGTGGTGGCGTCCGAGGGCGACGGGGAGATGGTGTTTGTGGTAGGGCTTAGCATAGCTAGTAGCCAGACGGTGACGGTGGAATACGCGACCGTGGACGGCACCGCAACAGCGGGTACCGACTATGGGGAAACGAGCGGGACGCTGACCTTCTCGGCTGAGACGACGGAGCAGACGATCCGCGTACCCATCATCGACGACGACCTAGACGAAGTGGCAGAGGCATTCACTGTCGCGCTGAGCAACGCATCCAACGCAATAATCAAAGACGGCGAGGCGATAGGCGAGATCGCCGACAACGATCTGCCGGTGGTCAGCGCAACGGCCGACGCGGCGGAGGTGGAAGAAGGCGAGACGGTAGCGTTTACGCTGACCCGCATCGGTGACCTGACCGTACCGCTGACGGTGCCGGTGGACGTGACGGAGCGCGGCGCGTTCCTCGCGGACGAAGCACCCACCAAAGCGGCATTCGCAGTGGATGCAGCGACGACAACGCTTCTAGTGGTGACAGACGATGACCAGCGCGATGAGGCGGACGGTGCGGTAACCGCGACGATCACCAGCGGCACGACCCATCGGGCGGGTGAATCCAACAGCGCGACAGTACTGGTCACCGACAACGATATGCGCGGCGTGATCGTGACCCCGACAGCGTTGACCGTGGATGAGGGCGACAGCGCGAGCTATACGGTAGTGCTGACCTCGGAGCCAGCGGCGGATGTGACCGTCGCAATACAGGTACCTGAAAACGCAGACGTAGCGGTGGACGTGACGGAGTTGACGTTCACGGCCGAGGATTGGAATCAGGCGCAGACGGTAACGGTCACTGCGGCCCAAGATGCCGATGCAGTCGCTGACGATCCGGTGGTGTTGACACACGCCGTCAGCGGCGGCGACTACGATGCGGTGACAGCAGCAGAGGTCGAGGTGACGATCGTCGAAGACGACACGGCTGGCGTGACGGTATCAACCCACGCAGTGGAAGTACCCGAAGGGGGTTCCCAAAGCTACACCATCGTGCTGGATACCCAACCAGCAGCAGATGTGACCGTCGCAATACAGGTGCCTGAAAACGCGGACATCGCGGTGGACGCGACGGAGTTGACGTTCACCGCCGAGGATTGGAATACATCGCAGACGGTAACGGTCACCGCTGCTGAGGATGCCGACGCGGTCGCCGACGATCCGGTAGTGCTAACGCATATCGTCAGCGGCGGCGACTACGACGCGGTGACAGCAGTAGATGTTGAGGTAACGATCGTCGAAGACGACACGGCTGGCGTGACGGTATCAACCGACGCAGTGGAAGTCCCCGAAGGCGATACTCGACACTACACCATAGTCCTGGACACCCAACCAGCGGCCGACGTGACCGTCGCTATACAGCTACCTGAAAACGCGGACATCGCGCTCGATCAAACAGTGCTGACGTTCACGGCCGAGGATTGGAATCAGGCGCAGACGGTAACGGTCACCGCCGCTGAGGATGCCGATGCGGTCGCCGACGATTCGGTGGTGCTGACCCATACCGTCAGCGGCGGCGACTACGACGCGGTGACGATAGCAAGTATCGAGGTGACGATTCTCGAAGACGACACGGCTGGCGTGACGGTGTCGGAGACGGCATTGGCGATAACAGAAGGCCAGTCCCAAAGCTACACCATCGTGCTGGATACCGAGCCGACAGCCAACGTGACCGTCGCAATACAGGTACCTGAAAACGCGGACATCGCGGTGGACGTGACGGAGTTGACGTTCACAGCAGACAATTGGAATACACCGCAGACGGTAACGGTCACCGCGGCCCAAGATGCCGACGCAGTCGCCGACGATCCGGTGACGATCACACACGCCGTCAGCGGCGGCGACTACGACGCGGTGACAGCAGCAGAGGTTGAGGTGACGATTCTCGAAGACGACACGCCAGGAGTTACGGTGTCAGAGACGGCATTGGCGATAACAGAAGGCCAGTCCCAAAGCTACACCATCGTGCTGGATACCCAACCAGCAGCAGATGTGACCGTCGCAATACAGGTACCTGAAAACGCGGACATCGCGGTGGACGTGACGGAGTTGACGTTCACGGCCGAGGATTGGAATCAGGCGCAGACAGTAACGGTCACCGCCGCTGAGGATGCCGATGCGGTCGCCGATGATCCGGTGACGATTACACACGCCGTCAGCGGCGGCGACTATGACGCGGTGACAGCAGCAGAGGTCGAGGTGACGATCAACGAAGACGACACGGCTGGCGTGACGGTATCAACCGACGCAGTGGAAGTCCCCGAAGGGGGTTCCCAAAGCTACACCATCGTGCTGGATACCCAACCAGCGGCAGATGTGACCGTCGCAATACAGGTACCTGAAAACGCAGATGTAGCGCTTGATCAAACAGTGCTGACGTTCACGGCCGAGGATTGGAATCAGGCGCAGACGGTAACGGTCACCGCGGCCCAAGATGCCGATGCAGTCGCTGACGATCCGGTGGTGTTGACACACGCCGTCAGCGGCGGCGACTACGACGCGGTGACGATAGCAAGTATCGAGGTGACGATTCTCGAAGACGACACGGCTGGCGTGACGGTGTCGGAGACGGCATTGGCGATAACAGAAGGCCAATCCCAAAGCTACACCATCGTGCTGGATACCGAGCCGACAGCCAACGTGACCGTCGCAATACAGGTACCTGAAAACGCGGACATCGCGGTGGACGTGACGGAGTTGACGTTCACGGCCGAGGATTGGAATGCACCGCAGACGGTAACGGTCACCGCGGCCCAAGATGCCGACGCAGTCGCCGACGATCCGGTGGTGTTGACACACGCCGTCAGCGGCGGCGACTACGACGCGGTGACAGCAGCAGAGGTCGAGGTGACGATTCTCGAAGACGACACGCCAGGAGTTACGGTGTCAGAGACGGCATTGGCGATAACAGAAGGCCAGTCCCAAAGCTACACCATCGTGCTGGATACCGAGCCGACAGCCAACGTGACCGTCGCAATACAGGTACCTGAAAACGCGGACATCGCGGTGGACGTGACGGAGTTGACGTTCACGGCCGAGGATTGGAATCAGGCGCAGACGGTAACGGTCACCGCCGCTGAGGATGCCGATGCGGTCGCCAATGATCCGGTGACGATTACACACGCCGTCAGCGGCGGCGACTACGACGCGGTGACAGCAGCAGAGGTTGAGGTGACGATCACCGAAGACGACACGGCTGGCGTGACGGTATCAACCGACGCAGTGGAAGTCCCCGAAGGGGGTTCCCAAAGCTACACCATCGTGCTGGATACCGAGCCGACAGCCAACGTGACCGTCGCAATACAGGTACCTGAAAACGCGGACATCGCGGTGGACGTGACGGAGTTGACGTTCACGGCCGAGGATTGGAATGCACCGCAGACGGTAACGGTCACCGCCGCTGAGGATGCCGATGCGGTCGCCGACGATCCGGTGACGATCACACACGCCGTCAGCGGCGGCGACTACGACGCGGTGACGATAGCAAGTATCGAGGTGACCATCACCGAGGACGACACCCCTACTCTGACCATCGCCGACGCAAACGCCACAGAGGGCGACGAAGAGATCATCTTCACCATGCGGCTGAACGTGGCCAGCAGCCTTGAAGTAACGGTCGATTGGACAACCGCCGACGGCACGGCTACTCAAGATGCCGACTACGCAAAGACGACGGGCACGTTGCGCTTTGATGCCTTGGAAATGGAACAGACGATTACCGTCCCGCTGTTAGACGACGCCTTGGACGAAGCCGACGAGACCTTCACCGTCGCGTTGAGCAACCCGTCGAATGCGACTTTAGACGATGCCGAGGCAACCGGCACAATCGCCGACAACGACGACACCCCGGCCCTGATCATCGCCGACGCAGAGGCAGCCGAAGGCGACCGAGAGATCGCCTTCGCGGTGACGCTAGGAGCGGTCAGTGGCCTTGAGGTGACAGTCGATTGGACGACTGCCGACGGCACGGCAACGGCGGACGCAGATTACACGGCAGCAGAAGGTCGTTTGATCTTCGCGCCCGGCCAGACTGAGGCGACCCTCGCGGTGGTGGTGTTCAACGATGCGCTGGATGAAGGCACCGAAACGTTCACCATAGAGTTGAGCAATCCGGCGAATGCGACAATAGCCGACGACACAGCCACAGGTACTATCACAGACGACGACCCCTCGGTAGAGAAGGCGTGGCTGGCGCGGTTTGGGCAGACGACGGCTAGCCAAGTAATGGACGCGGTCTCTAACCGTCTGCTGGGTCGGTCTAGAGGGAATGCACATCTGACGGTGGGCGGTCAGCGGGTGACGTTGGCGGTGCTAGCCGGGCAAGGGGGGGCAAATGCGGTCGGCCCGTCGGTCCCAGCCAAGAATGCTTTCCTTTCAGATGTCCTATCCCGGCAGCCCTTCTATCATCTGAAGAGAAGCTCCTTCGCGGACATTATATCGCGGAGTTCCTTCCTATTGTCGGCTGCGACTGACGAAGAGCGGGATGTCCGCTGGACGGCTTGGGGTCGGGGAGCGACGACCCGATTCAGGAGTGAGAAAGTCGATTTATCACTTACCGGCAGTCCGGTGACGGCCCTGCTCGGCGTCGATCGACAACAGGGCCGGACGCTGGCTGGCTTGGCGGTGGCGCACAGCTTGGGCACCGGCGAGTTCGACGTGCACACGGCCGAGGAGCGTTTCCGCAAAGGCGACCTAAGAAGCTATCTGACGAGCGTGCATCCCTACCTGCGCATCGCAGTGACCAAGCGGCTGTCGGCGTGGGGATTGCTCGGCTACGGACGCGGCCAGATGGAACGAATGGCGGACCGGCCCGACGCTGACATCGCGATGCAGATGGGTGGGCTGGGTGCTCGCGGCACGTTGCTGTCGCCGACGGAATCGTCCGCCTACGACGTCGCGCTGAAGTCAGACGCCTTCTTGGTGCGGATGGACGCAGATGCCGCGGACCGACCGGCGCTAGAGACCATGACGAGCCGATTGCGCCTCCAACTGGAAGGGGGCCGTCCCGTAGAGTTGGAATCGGGCCGGATGTTGCCGTCGCTGGAAGTGGGCGTGCGCCACGATGGCGGCGACGCGGAGACCGGGCTGGGTCTGGAAGTGGGCGGCAGCTTGGACTACACCCACTCGCAACGGGGCGTAGCGCTGCAGGCAACGGCGCGACGGTTGCTGGTGCATCAGGTTAGCGGTTATGAGGAGTGGGGCCTAGGCGGCTCGCTCAACATAGACCCAGGCGCGTTGGGTAGAGGTCCGTCGCTGCGAATGCACTCGTCTTGGGGGTCGGCGACGAGCGGGATGGATCGCCTCTGGTCGCAGCGCAGTGCGGCCGACTTGGCGCGATCCGCCCAAGCCGCCGAGGCCAGTCTGTTCGATGCAGAGTTGGGGTACGGCCTAGACGCACTGGGCGGTCTGCTAACTCCGTATGCCCGTGTCGCGTCGGGCCGAGACACGCACACCTATGGCTTGGGCGGGCGGTTGCGCGTGGAGCAGTCGTTGCGCGTGGATCTGGTCGCCGACCGCCGCGAGCGCACGGCGGCTCGGGCCGGGCACGAACTCAAGCTACGCAGCACCTTGTACTGGTAAGCCGTCCGCAGTTGCGCCCGCCTCCAGATGAAGCGATCATAGAGGAATAATCTGGAGGGAATAACATGTCTGACACGCGCCTTAGCCAACAACAGCTCAATTATTTCAATACCTTCGGCTACCTGTACTTTCCCGGCCTCATGGCCGATTGCATCGACCGCATTATCGAGGAATTCGAGGCCGTGTGGGCCGAGCACGGCGGCGGGCACCACGGCAAAGAGCACAAAGGGCGGGCGCGCTCGTGCATTGTGCCCTTCCCCGATCAGAGCGAATACTTGAGCAGCTTGCTCGACGACCCTCGCATCCACGACATTGCCGCCAGCATTCTGGGCGACGATTTCAACTACACCAGCGGCGACGGCAATTTCTACGTCGGCGATACGCGCTGGCATTCGGATGGGTACAGCGGCGAGCGCATTCCCAGTATTAAGATCGCTTTTTACCTAGATCCGCTGACCCGGGACACGGGTGCAGTACGCATTATTCCGGGCAGTCATCACTGCGGCGACACCTATGCCGACGGCCTACAAGAGGCCCTGCCCGACAGCGAAGCAGCGTGGGGGGTGGCACCCAACCAAGTGCCGTGCCAAGTGGTGGAGATCCAGCCGGGCGACATTGTCGTATTTTGGCACAATACCAAACACGCCGCTTTTGGCGGCTCGCAGCGGCGGCGCATGTACACTATGAATTTCTACGAACACGTACCCGACGAGCGCCTAGAGGACTTCCAGAACGCGCTGGCCAACGAGGGGCGGTTCTGGATTGACCGCATTCACGGCGAGGCCATGTTGCGCACTGCGGGGCCAGAGCGCATGGTGCATTTGCAGCAGGTCATAGACAATGACTTTAAGATGGCGGAGGTGCATCAGCGCCATCGGCGGGAAAACGCCGAGCCATCGCGGGGGTGATGCACCCGGCCTGTCGCATGGATTGGGTTAGAGCGCATTCGGAGCTTCGTTTCCCCACGGATACGACTCGACGCGGAGCGCGCGGTCTGCTGCGGGCAGCGCAACCCTGACGCCTTCCCGCTGCGAAGAAGAACAGATGGCGAATCCGATTTCAGTTGCGCGTCGGGCCTCAGAGATGTCGCACGCAGTGCGGCCACCCTTTTTGACAGCGCCGACCAGGTCGTTCACCATGTTCATGCCGGCCGGCCAGCCTTCCGCCTTCGGCGGCAGGGTAAATAACTCTTCAGAGCCGTCCCTCCAGATGCGGGCCATACTCGCGTCGGCGAATACAGAGATCCGTCCGCCATCGCCCGCGACCTCAAAGGCGGGGCCTTTGGATCCGTCGCAGGTTACATAGGCGACAGCGCCGTTGTCCATCCCAATCTGCGCACGGCAGGGCGGATCCATCCGGCGGCGCTCATCCGCGGAGTCGCCGGGATCGACAAAGCCGCTGACCCATGCGGGCTCTGGATCTCCCAGCAGCGCGAGCACGGCGTCGTACCAGTGACAGCCGTGATTGATTGTATTCGGGATGCCGTATGCCACCAGACTGGTCGCCTCGCCGATCAGGCCGGCGGCGATGGCCGAGCTTAGCGCCCGATAGGCCGAGTCCCAGCGTCGGTCGAGGGCGAAGGCAAGAGGAGTCTCCGCACAGGCCGCGACAATGCGATCCATTTCGGCGAGGGTCGTGGCCAGCGGTTTGTCACTCAAAATCCCGCGGACGCCAGCGGCTACCGCCTTTTCGATCTGGTCGGCGTGCATGGTCTGTCGGGTGGCGATGCAGACAATGTCGGGAGTGACCTCCTTGAGAAGCTGCTCGTAGTCGTCAAAGGCCGGCACCTCTCCCCACACATCCCGCCAGCACTCGACGAATTCTGCGCGCTCCCGTTCGCCGTAGTCGAAGACGCCGACGACTTCCGCGTCGGGATTGGCGCAGAAGGCGGCAGCGAAGTTGTGGCTCGTCGGCTTGCGCAGAATCTGGCGGTGGCAGCCGGCGATAGCGACGCGAATCATGGCGCTCATACCTCCTTTTGGTCAGAAGCCGTAGTCGGACTTCAGCACTGACTCGTCCCGCCACCTCGGACTGCTCCGCTCGGCCTGCCGGGTCCGCTTCGCCAAGCAGGAACAATTTTGGGCGAGCACCTCGAAGATGCGGTTGGCGACGATCCGGTGGCCGAGGTCGTTTTGGTGTACGCCGTCGTAGTGGACCATCCAAGGCGCTTCACCGCTCGCGGCCAGCAGATCGACGTACAGACAGTCGAGTTGTGCCGCCACCTCAGCCGTGGCCGCGTTGAAGCGCCTGAACAGGGACAGATCGGCGTGGCTCCAAGTCTTCCCCCCGACGGTGAAGTCGGTCATGAAATAGGGCCCGAGCAACAGGATGAGCGGATTCCCGCGTTGGCGCACGCGCCCCACGAGCAGGACGAGGTCCTCGCGGAACTGGGCCAATGGCGTACCGCCCCGGGCGTCGTTGAGGCCATAGGAAATCGCGAGCAGGTCGGGATCGTGGGAGAGGACGTGTTTGTCGAGGCGCTCGTCGGCCGCCGGTTTTCCGCTCTCCTCGTACGCCGGGCTGCGCTTGGCGATGAGGTTGGCACCGATTCCAGCGTTGACGACCCGCATAGGCGTGGTCTGAAAGTCGTTGATGAGCGCGCCCAAGAGCGGCACCCAGCAGCGATCGGGAGCGGTGCTCCAGCCGCCAGCAGTGGTGCTCTCGCCGAGGGCGACCATGCAGCGAAACTCCTCGGCGCACCAGTCCTTCTTCATCGTCATCGCCTCACAGCAACTCCGGTCGGAACTCCACGGCGTTGACGGCCTTTTGCCGGTCGCCGTCGTCCTCCATCTCAAACTCGATGATCGTCTCGCGCACCTTGAGATGGGCAAAGTCCGCGTTGGACACCACCCCACCTCGCACCGTGCGCAAATCAGTGATGTGCAGAAAAATATCTTCGCGTATGCTGTCTATCGCCAAGCCAGTCTGCACGGTCAAGAAGCCGTAGCCCTTCTCCTCGTTGACTGCGTGCAGGATGCCGCGCAGGCGCTGAGTCGGGCCGCGATCAGAGAACAGAATATCGGGCACCAAGTACCCGGAAAAGTGGTAATCGACTTCTTGGCGCAGTTGGGTGCTGGTGTTCATAAAAGATAGCAGATCGACCCGCTTGCCTCGGTTTTGCAGGGCGCGCACCAAGCGCACGAAGTCGCCGTCGCCAGTGCCCAACAGCACGTAGTCCAAATTGTCCGCCTGCAACAGGGCATCTATTGCCAGCTCGAGGTCGGCGTCGGCCTTGACGATAGTCTCCCCCTCCGTAGTGCGATAGCGCCGCACTTCCTTGAGTATCAGGTGGTAGCCCTCCCGCCGTGCGCGATTGCGATAAACCTCCCTCTTTTGGCGATACTCTGCGTCCATGCTTTCGCGCTCGCGGTCCATGGCCATATAGGCATTGGCCCGCACCACAACCGCCTGCTGCGCCTCCACCAGTGCCTTGATCTGGCGAAAGCGGATGGCGTAGCCGCCGCAGCGATTGAGATTCTCCATATCGAGAAATATGCCTGCTTTTAGCACGTGTATCCTTTTAGTCGTAAGTAGGGGCACCCCTCGTGGGTGCCCTATGGAATGTTTCGTCTCTAGACGTGAAAAATGTACAGGTCGCGCTCAGGCAGCGGCAATTCCACCCAAGCGCCGCCCTGGCGGTGGCTCTCGGCAACGGCGATGGTGGCTTCTGTGATGTGGTGCGTCACGTCGATGTGCCCGCGCGTGGGTTGGCCGGATTCGCGCGCCGCAGCCAAATCCTCCAGGCAGCACTGCGTCGTACTGCGCGGTGCCACCGGATCGACGGGCACCTCTTCCCACAAGGTTTTCCGTCCTTGCACGGTGCCGGGCTGGCGCAGTAAAACGCTGGCCCCATTGTTGCACGAGCGAATCGCCCCCTCCGAGCCGATAACCTCGAATTCCCACGGGGCCGCTGGAATGGACCACGCCTCGACGCCGTCGGCAAAGCGCAGTTGATAGGTGGCCAAAGGATCGGACGGAATGTGATTGCCCTCGACTTGCAAGCCACGAGGCAACAGCTCGCCGCGCACGACTGCAATCGCCGGGTCGCCGATGAGATAGGACACTGTGTCGATCGAATGGATGTGCCCGTGCATCAGGCTAGAACTGGCGTAGTGAATCGCGGCCCGCACCTCGCCGATCTGACCGGCGGCAACCGCGTCTTTGACCACGTCGTAGCGGTTGTCAAAGCGGCGCAGGACGCCCGTGTTGAAGAGCGTGTTGTTGCGCTTTACGGCATCGCGGATTTCGTCGGCGCGCTCCATCGAGCTGGCCATAGCCTTTTCGAGGTAGATCATCGGCACGCCCAGATCGGCCACTGCCACAGCTAGGTCGGCGTGCGAGTCGCCGCGGAAACTCGCGTCCGGGGCTTCTCTGGCGGGCTTGGGCAAACAGGCCGCCGTGCAGATGGCCACGAGGTCTGGCTCTTCGCGGTCGATCATGTCGCGGAAATCCTCGTACACGGCTGTTCCCCAGCGGCTTTGGAACGCATCGCGCTTATCCGGCAAGAGATCCGCTCCAGCCACGAGTTCCAGCCGCTCGCTCGCCCTCGTCGCGGCTGCGACCGAATAGGGCACATCGCCGTGCCCTTCGTCATCAATGGTGCTGCCCATACGGCCGAGGCCGATGATAGCTACTGTGTGCTTCTGCATGGTGGTTCTCCTTTCTATGAAGCAGACAACCTACTCATACCACCAAAACTTCGCCAGAGCCTCCCCTACTGCACGCACAGGACTCCCAGAACTACAATTCACCTTGACAGTCTATTAAGCTATCGACTTCTTTGCTGCCGCACGACGCCCAGGCGGTCAAACCCGTATCCCCGTCGTCTTGGACGACGAGACCCAGACCGCCGCAGGAGACAGCATGACACAAACACAAGCCCTGCTCCACCTAGACCCGCGCAAGTTCCAAGACCCCTACGTCACCGCCGACGGAGAAGAGCGAGCTAGCGTAGCATTGATGCGGCTGGAGACCTTGTGGTTTAACACCGGTACCCTCTGCAACTTAGAGTGCGCCAACTGCTACATCGAATCGAGCCCGCGCAACGATCGCCTAGTGTACCTCACGGGGGCAGAAGTGGCGGCCTATCTCGACGAGATCGAGCGCGACCGGCTGGGTACGCGCGAGATCGGCTTCACCGGCGGCGAGCCTTTTATGAATCCCGAGATGCTCGACATGCTCGAAGACGTGCTGGAGCGGGGTTTCGAGAGTTTGGTGTTGACCAACGCCATGCGGCCGATGATGAAGTGCGCCGACAGCCTGCTGCGGCTGCGCGAAGCGCACGGCGAGCGGCTGACGATTCGCGTCTCCATCGACCACTACGATCCAGCGCTGCACGAGGAGGAACGCGGCGAGCGCTCCTGGGCACCGATGATCGAGGGCTTGCGCTGGCTTTCCGATTGCGGCTTCCGCTTAACAGCCGCTGGCCGCACGCTCTGGGGCAGCGAAGAAAGCGAATTGCGCGCCGGCTTCGCCCGCCTCTTCGCCGACCTCGGCGTTCGCATTGATGCGGACGACCCCAGCCAGTTCGTCATCTTCCCGGAAATGAACCCCTCCGTCGATGTCCCCGAGATCACCACCGGCTGCTGGGATATTCTCGGCCAGTCGCCCACCGACATCATGTGTGCCTCCTCGCGCATGGTCGTCAAGCGCAAGGGCGCGGATTCTCCAGTCGTGCTCTCCTGTACCCTGCTGCCGTATGACGCGGCCTTTGAGATGGGCCGGACCATAGCCGAATCCTGGGACCCGGTGAAGCTCAACCACCCGCACTGCGCCCAATTCTGCGTCCTCGGGGGCGCTAGCTGCTCGGCCTGACTAATCCAGCAACTCGATCTGCCCAGACGCGCTCTCCCGCTGCACGCACAACAGCAGGTCGCCGCGCCCGACCCGAATTTCGACCGGATTGGCCACCACCTCGTTGGAAATGCCGTCGCGCACGCCCGGAATGAGACTCTCGGACCGCAAAGGCCATTTCAGACCCTCAGTGGTAATGCCTTCCACCGCGCCGTCGAGCGGGCACAGGGAAATTTTCTGGCCAATAGCGGCGCGGAAGCGAATGCAGCGGTCAATGAGGCGGATGTCGCAGTAGTCGTCAACTATTCGCAGGGTGAGACGGTCGGCAAAAGCCTTGAGCAGACTCAAATTGCCCAGCAGGTGATCGGTGCGCCGGCCCGTAAAACCGACGAGCACGGCCTGAGTAACGCCCATGGCGACGGCGTGGTTGAGGACTTTTTGGCCATCCGTGCCCACATTGCCCTCGGGGTCAACGAGGATGAGACGGTCGGCGGCGAGAGCAGCCTTACTCTGGCGACCAACCGAGTCGAGGTCGCCGACGATGTAATCAGGCGCGTACCCGTACGCCGAGGCGGTATTAGCTCCGCCATCGGCGCACAGGATCAACTCGGCTTCCCGGACGCAGGCGGCGAATAATTCTCGGGAGGGCGGCTCGCCGTTGCCGACGATCAGAGCAGATCGGCCACTCACTGCTTCAGTTTCCCAAGGAAGAAAACTGCGTCGTCAGCCGCACGCCGACTTGGCGCGGGTCGCCGTAGGTTTTGTACAGCTTGTCGACGTAATCCGGCGGCTCTAGGCCAAAGTAGAAACCCCGCACCCCATAGCGTTCATCGAGCAGGTTGCGGCCCCACAGTTGCACGGACCACGCTTCCCACTGGTAGGCGATGTGGGCATTGACTAAGCGATAAGGCTCTGAGACTTGGTCGTGGCCATCGGAGTAGAAGAATTGGTCCATGCCGATCAGGGCCAGCCGCGCCTCCAAACCCGACTGATGGCGGCATTCGCCACCTACGCTAAAGGTGTAGTTGGGGGCGTGAGCTGCGGCGCGGTCGCCCAGCGTTACTTCCCCATCTTCCGTGGGAAAGGTATAGGTATCGACATGGGTAGCGAGCAGACCCACCGCGCCGAAGAGTTCGACTTGGGGCAGGAGGCGGACAGTATGCTCCCATTCCAAGCCGCTGTTGCGGCCTTTGACGGCATTGGCCGTAAAGTAGAAAAAGCTGTTGGGGTCGCCCGGATCCTGCTGGCTCGACAACTCGACTTGCTGGTCCGAGCGCAGAGCGTGAAACAGGGTCAGTCCAATGGAAGAGCGCGGTCCGCGGACCCGCCAGCCGAGTTCGAGATTGACGATGTACTCGGGGTCGTAGGGACGGTTTTCCGCGGCCAAGTACGGGTGCTGGTTGACCCCGCCGGAGCGGTAGCCGCGCGAGGCCGAAGCATACAGGGTTTGGCCCGGACGCCAGTCGTAACTAAGGGACGCTTTGCCGCCGCCCAGCCATTGATCGACGGCAAACGCGGTGTGTTCGGCTCCACCGTTGGTCTCCCCTTCATAGGCCGTATCGCTGCGGTCGAGCCGCGCATTGACTTCCAGCCGCACTTTCTCGTTCAAGGTCAACCCGTACTGGCCGTAAAAAGCTAGGTTGTCGATCTCGTAGCGCCCATTGAGGTCCGTAGCATCGCCGCCGAACAAATAGCCGGCGGCATTGTCTTCCTCTTCAAGGCGCTTCCAATAGGCTCCCACCACTAGTTCCTCGACCAAGAGCCGGGCCTCCTGGCTCACAACCGTGCGGTCGCGCACATTGCGGTCGAAAAAGTCGTAGCTCCACCCTTCGACATCGGGGTCGAATCCATGCTCTACTAGCCAGTACTCATCGTTGCCCCAATCGCCGTCGTAGCTGTGCTCCAATTCGCTGCGCGAAAACGCGGTAATGGTCACCAATTCAGCGCCGCTCGCGCCCAGCCCCCAAGTGCTCTTGAGCGAAGCCCCAGTCGTCTGCTGGCGATCCTTGCCCGGCTTGTCGGAGTAGGTAGTCAAGTCCTCGTTGTTGTCGGGCACCCAGGCGTCGTACCCATTGTCCATATCGGCCCAAAAGAAGGTGCCCAACACCTCGGGACCAGCCGTCGGGGTCCAGCCGACCTTGGCGCGCAACATTTGCTCGCGCCGACCGTTGGTATCGTCGGCACCGAGAAAGGCATTGCTGCGAAAGCCATTGGAACGGCCATTCTCGTACCCCACGCGCAGTGCCAAATCGGTCCCTACCGGCAGATTCACCGCCCCGGAAAAACGCCCTAAACCATCGCTGCCCATCTCGGCGCTGCCCGCTCCGGCAAACTCCTGCTGGGGATCGGCCGAGCGCAAGTTGATCAGCCCGGCCAAGGCATTGGGGCCAAAAATGGTTGACTGAGGGCCTTTGAAGACTTCGACCTGATCGATGTCAAAGAGCAACCCGGCAGTGCCCATGCCGCTCAAGTCAACATCGTCCATGACGAATCCCACCGAAAAACTGGGCGGCCCTTCGCCAGCGTAATGGCTGCGCTCGCCAATGCCCCGGATCTGGAAATAGCGCGGCCGGGACGAGCCGCCAGCCCAATTCAAATTGGGCACTGCATGAGTCGCGTCCTGCAAGTGCCCGGCCCCGCTGGCCTGGGAACGATCCCCATCCACCACAGTAACGCTGGCGGCCAAGCGGTCGAGCTGCTGGCGCATCAAGCCGCCTTCCACCACCACCTCCGGCGCTTGCAAAATCGCGCGCTCCAAAGCCACGACTAGCGGCAAGACGACCGCTACCCGCGCGCGCTCGTAGCCGATAAAGGAAATGTCGAGCGAATCGCCCAAGGCCGCCTCCACCTTGAAGCGGCCCTGTGCATCCGTAGTGGCAGCCCTATCCCCGGCCCGCACATTGGCTCCTTCCAAAGGCCGACCCGTGGCCGCATCCAACACCTGGCCGGACACTTCCTCGGCCTGTGCCACAGACAGCGCCGACAGCGTCAATAAACCAGCCAGCAAACTAGCCGCCGATAGTGAAATTCGCATAGATCTGCTCCCTCGTTTTGCATTTGCGGAAAAATTCCGTCGAGGGACACAAAAAAACCGCTCGCCCCAGATGGGCCAGCGGTGCGTACGCGGTGCGTACGGCATCCGTTTCCCTACGCTGGCACGATCCAGTTCAGGTTCGAAGGGTCTCAATCTCAGGCCCGCTACCGGGCCACCCCCAACGGAAGCTATATACTCAATGTCTCTACAATATAGGGCACGCCCTCACTCGGGGCAATGCGCGCCCTTGCGATCACTTTTTCCTGCTGTTCGCCCCGCAGGACTCCCGCACGATCAGCGACGATTTCAAAGTTATTTGCCGAGGCGTGTTCTGCCCCTCAAGCTGTTCCAGCATCAATTCCATCGCCGCCTCGGCAATCGCCTCATAGGGAGTTGCTAAGGTCGTCAGTGCTGGTATCACATACGACGCCACATCGATATCGCCGCTACCCACCACAGCCACATCTTCGGGGACGCTAAGACCTAACTCCTCCAGTCCACGACAAACGCCCATGGCCGCATAATCATCCCGGCACACAAGAGCCGTAAACCGATAGCTGAGCCTTTTACCCTGCATATACCCCTCCATAGCATAGATGCCCAAGGCAGGTATGAATTCGTGCGGCAGGCCATGCTTTTGCATCGCCAGTAAGTATCCCTTGGCCTTGGCTGAAACCGGGCTAGCCGCATCCCAGTCCGCTCCGATAAACCCGATCCGCTCGTGACCCAACCGAATCAAATGCTCAGTGGCCGAGAAAAAATCCCCTGCATTGTCCAACACGACCCCGCTCAGGTTTGGAGTTGGATAGTGAAACGTCACCACCGGCACTCGTCCCTGTACGGTGTTGACTATGCGCTCGGACTCTTCTTCGTCGCCTCGCGTATGAATCAAGAGTCCGTCTATGCTTCGGGAAAGCAAATGATTGATCTGCATGGCCTGATCGTCCATTGGAGCCAGAGGCGTCCGGTGAGCGGCCATGCTAATCACGACCTGATACTGCTCCTCGTAAGCTGCTCGCAGAATATGATCGGTCTGGCGGCCAAATGTCTCCCGAGAAATCTGGTAGGTCAGCAGACCAAAAGTACCCGTCCTTTCCGTTACAATCCTCTGCGTCATCAAACTGACATACTCCTTCTTTATTTTGACCCATTTAAAAACTCCTTTACAGATCGGTCAACTTGCTGCAAGCGTACTCACCAACACCTTCGAGGTTCCGCCACAGACCCCTAAACTTCACACGTTTGCATTCAAATCGGCAAATGTACCTTCCCTCCCGCAACACTGTCAAGTCATATACTTTCCGATTATTTCCTGTTTTTCGCCCCGCAGGATTCCCGTACGATCAGAGGCGATCTCACGGTTATCTGTCGAGGCGTCTCCTCCCCCTCAAGCTGCTCCAGCATCAACTCCATCGCCGCCTTAGCAATCTTCTCGAAGGGGATTGCCAAGGTGGTCAGGGCCGGTGTCGTATACTTCGCCACCTCCAGATTGCCATTTCCTATCACAGCCACATCGTCGGGTACGCGGAAACCTGCTTCCCATAGCCCTCGACAAGCGATTAGAGCCGTGTAATCTTCCCGGCACACAAGGGCCGTAAACCTGTCGGCGAGCCTTTTCCCCAAGCGATACGTCGGTTTTTTAGGAAAAGTTTTGCCAGATATGCGTTTGGGGGTCAGGCCGTGCTTTTGCATCGCCAGCAAATACCCCTTGGCCTTGGCAGAACCCACGGCGCTCTTATTCCAGTCCGCTCCGATAAACCCGATTCGCTCGTGACCCAACCGGATCAAATGCTCTGTGGCCTCGTAATAATTCGCCATAGCATCCTCCACAACCCCACTCAGGTTTTGAGTTGGGTAGGGAAAAGTCACCACGGGCACTCGTCCCCGCACGGTATCCCAAATGCGCTCGGACTCTTCTTCGTCGCCTCGCGTATGAATAAACAGCCCATCTATGCCCCGAGAAAGCAACTGCCTGATCTGCCGAATTTGGTCTTCCGGTGTAGATGTACTACGAAGATCATGGGGAGGACTCATGTTGGCTATTAGGACCTGATACCCCTGCTCATCAGCCGCTCGTAGAACTTGATCGGCTTGATAGGCATATAGCTCTTGGAAAATCCGGTAGGTCTGCAAACCCAAAGTGCCCGTCTTCCCCGTCACAAACCCCTGCGCCATCAAATTGGGACTGTAGTCTAGCTCGGTGGCTTTTTGCTGCACCCGTTTTCGAGTCTTCTCAGCCACCAATGCCGACACCTTCCGATCCTCAGATAGTGCCCGCGAGACGGTTGAATGCGAAATCTGCAACTCCCGTGCAATGTCTTTGATGGTAGCTTGCTTTTTTTTCATCATCTAATCCTATCGCCAATTAAGGTATATGAGGCAGCCACTTCGTCGGCAGGCCGACGAAGGCGGCACTCTTCACTCGGATAATACACACTTATCACCTCAGTTGGCAAAAAAAGGTGATTTGCGGAAAAAATCCGTCAAGGGCGCATAAAAAAACCGCTCGCCCCAGATGGGCCAGCGGTGCGTACGCGGTGCGTACGGCATCCGTTTCCCTACGCTGGCACGATCCAGTTCAGGTTCGAAGGGTCTCTATTCTCAGGCCCGCTATCGGACCACCCCCAACGGAAGCTATATACTCACTATTTCTACCAATATAGGCCGGGCCCTCACTCAGAGCAATGCGCGTCCATCACCTCAGCATCATCGATAACACTGTCAAGACACAGAGATCGCAGCCACTTAAAACACGTACTTCAAGATGCCGGCCACCACGTGAGAACTGTTATCTTCCCCTTTAACGTACGTTCTGTAGAATTGCCAACCCAAATCTAAGTCTATGCCATTGAAGGGCACGTTTACGCCCGCACGCAGGCTCAACTGAAAATCCGTTTCTTTTTCGTCTATCTTTTCGGGGATCAGTTCGGCAAAATTTTCGGGGATCAGTCCGGCAAGATTTTCGGGAACCAGTTCGGCAAAACTCCCCAAAGTCTCGACAACTGCCTGTGCCCCCTCCTGTTCAATATCCATGTCCATGTTCGATCTCACGATTCCCACGCCACCTCCCAAGTACGGCTTCGCGCCGTCGCTGGGACTCATGGCCCTCTTCATCGGGAAAAGCAAAAGATCAATCTTCGACTGCAGTGTTACTAATTTCCCGTCGTAGTTGAAACCGCTAGGTAGTTCAAAACCGCTTTGGGAGAGCCCCTCTGCAAAGAAGGTGGGCAAGGGCAGGGGAACGTCGAGATGGGATGGCAGGCTCGCCCAAGAGCCGGTAAATTCAAGTGCCGTATAATCGGAAATTCCTTTTCCCCCAATGGCCGCGAACCCGATTCCGTAATCAATAACGAGATGGCTCGAAACGGTCATCTCTATATTATCAGGCGTGGCAAAAGCCGTTTTATGGTGCAGGTCCTGGCGAAAAGTGACGCCCACCATAGTGCCGACGTACAGCCCTCTCTCATCATCGGCTGGCTGCGCCAGCCCAGGGACAACACGGATAACACAGCAAGCAAAAACAACCATTAAGACGATTGCAGCGCTTACTCTCGAATTCTCCATGCTCATCTTTCTTTGTTGGTTGCGGCGACGGCCTCCCAGTGCCGCTGGGCAGCGGCTTCGACTTCGGAGTCGTCCCACTTTTCTATGAGGGGGCACTGGTCGTCGGGCCAGTCGGGTAGGACGTACGTATTGGCGGCAGCCACGTACGCGTAGATGAGCGACCAACGCGGCTGCGAGCTGAGGTTTGGCTCTGAGGCGTGCAGGGTGTTGCCGTGAAAGTATAGGACCGATCCCGGTGCCAGTTCGCAGTACACTTCCTCCATTTCTCGCAGCGCCATTGCAACTCTCTGGGGATCGGCAATGAGCTGAGAGCCGGAGGACTGGTGTTCGAGCCGGCCTAGGCGGTTGGACCCTCGCACCACTTTCAGGCAGCCATTGGCGCGGGTGGCCGGATCGAGGGCGACCATGACACTGGCGAACGCGGGATAGAAGAATTGCTGGTAGTGGTAGCCGTAGTCCTGGTGATACTGCCACCCGCCGGTCTGCGGATCTTTCAGCATTTGCAATTGATAGTAGTAGCGTACCTGGTCGCCGAACAACTGTTCAAGCGGTTCGACAAGTCGGCGGCTGCGGGCTAGGGCGCTGTACACATCGTCGGTAAGGGCGGAGCGATAGGCCAAGCGGGTGTCGAGTCCTTCGCCCTCGTAATTCTGGTTGCCTTTGGCGTCGGCGGCCAACTGCGGGTCGCAGCGGGCAATGCGCAGAATCCGCTCGGCGTCCTCCGGGGCCAAGAGATTTTCGAGAATGAGGTAGCCGTCCTCTGCAAACTGGCGCATCTGTTCGGCACTCAGGGTGAGATCGATCATGATTTTCCCTCTGCCTCGGCACAGGCCAAGCACTTTTCCAGTCTATCCGCTAACGCATGGGCATAATAAGGCATCTGTTAGCGATAATCTGTCAAAATGTTGAAATGGTGCGCAAGACTTTGTGGGAACTGAAGCACCCCTTTTCCGGGTTGACGGGCTGACTTTCTTAGAGTAAAATCGAGCATCCATGGGGCCACATACTTGCGACTGACGGTTGCCCCTCATCTATTGCCGATAAGACTCAAGCCGATGTGGTCGCATCCGTGATGATGCCTTCTCAATTAAGAGCACCAAGTTAAATTTTGACAGGTCAGCGATATGCCAATCAGATTGCTGTTTCCGGTAATCGTCGGCTCTCTCCTCTCCGCTTGTTCCCTTGCTCTGAAGCCCTCTCCAGTTCCCGAATCGGTTGCGGAGTTACCCAACGAATTTGCCGGCAGTGAAGTTGCTGGCTCATACGAGCCGCTGGAGTGGTGGAAGACCTTCGCCGATCCGGTTCTCGACCAATTAATCGAAGCGATGCTTGCCTCGAACTTCGACCTAGCCGAGGCGGTCGCCCGGGTCGATCAGGCCAAGGCGCGGGAACGCATCGCCAAATCCTCGGCGTTTCCGTTGCTTCAACCTTCGGTTGGCGTCAACGATTTCGATGCGCCCACGAATGCGGGCATCGGAGCGCAACTGGAAGAGGTTGGTCTGGGCTCAGACGCCCTGAGCGCCTCCGGTATAACTATCCCCGACCGGCTCGGCCTGACTACCTACACCCTTGGCGCGGAATTCGCCTACGAACTCGATTTCTGGGGCCGCAATCGCAACGACGCGCGCGCCGCCGGAGCCGAGCGACTGGCTTCGGAAGCGGACTATCTGACGGCCCGCATGGGGGTGCTGGCCGAAACCGTGCGGACCTACTTGGAGATCGTCAACTTGCGCCATCAACAGAGGCTGGCAGGCGAAATCGTGGAAATCTTTCAGCACCGGAAGTCATTGGCCGATTCTCTTTACGACCGCGGGCTGACCGATACGCGCGGCCTCTTTACGGCGCGGCAGAATCTGCGCAATGTGCAAGCCGAGTTGCCGCAACTCGAAGCGCTGCTAGCGGATGCGGAGGGGCGACTCTGGGTGCTTATGGGTGGTTACCGCGCCGACCTCGCGGATATGCTGCCCGATTCCCTGACACCTTCCGCAGCCCTCGACCCCGTTCCGGCCGGCATTCCCGCCGATCTCTTGGTGCAGCGGCCTGACGTCAGCGCAGCAAGGCAGCGGGTGGAAGCGGCCCGCTACACAGTTGGTGCCCGCCGCGCGGATTTGCTGCCGAAATTGTCCCTGTCTGGTTCTATCGGGCTGCAAAGTACGGAGTCAGGTGAGTTGTTCAATCCAGATCAATGGTTTCGGAATCTGAGCGTGAACCTGCTCGGCCCCGTATTCCAAGGTTCACGGCTGCGCAGCAATGTTGCGCTTGCCGAGGCCAGCCTAAATGAAGCTGCCGCCGCCTTCGGGCGTTCGGCGGTAACTGCGGTCAACGAGGTTGAGGTCGCCCTTGTGGGGTTGGAAGCCAGCCGCCGCCGTCATTCGTTGCTGGCTTCCCTAGTGGAAGAGGCTCAGGCGGAAGCTGCGTTGCAGGAGCAGCGGTATGTCTCTGGAGTGGGCACCTATGAGGCTTTCCTAGCGGCGACGCATACCCTCATAGGTGCGCAATCCGCACTGGCGACCGCAGCGCGCGATATGGGCTACGCGCGTCTTGTGCTGCACCGCGCCCTAGGCGGTGCGTGGACCGCCAACGCAAGGGAAGCCTTCCAGCAGAGCGCCCGGTCGAGCCTCCTTTCGACCTCCACGGAGTAAATCGCCATGTCCCGCATATCCAGTTTTATAATTGCCGGCGTCATTATCGTGGTTTCCGTTGCCTTGGCTGCTTTTTTGATCTCACTGGCACCCGAACCGACCCGCACCGAACAGCCTCCCCAAGTACCGTTCGTGCAGGCTAGCCTAGTTACAGCCGGTACGGGACCTATACCGGTATTTGGAGCCGGTACCGTGAGACCCAGCGCAGAGATCGATATCGTTCCGCAAGTGGGTGGCAAGATCGTCTGGGTAGATCCGGGATTTCAAAGCGGTGGACGGGTAGCGGCGGGCCAAACGATCTTCCGCATCGAAGAAGTCGATTATCAATACCGCGTGCAGGAAGCAGAGGCCAATCTCGCGGCCAGCCGAGTGGCTTTACTTAAAGAGCAGGAACAGGCATCCATTGCCCGCACACAATACGAACTTTACTCAGGGCGACGAGAGCCAGCCGCGGCGAATACGCTCGCGCTAAGGGAACCTCAGTTGAACGCGGCGCGGGCCGCGCTTGACCGCGACGAGGCTAGGCTCGCCGATGCTAATCTCGCCCTCTCCAGAACCAAGGTAACGGCTCCTTTTGCTGGTTTTGTGCAGGAAGAATCCGTGGATGTGGGACAAATCGTGGCGGCCGGCCAGCCTGTCGCACGGATTTTCGCAACGGACGCCGTGGAAGTAATCGTGCCCCTGTCCGATTCCGATGCGGCTTTAATCCCGGGGCTGTGGTCCCTTGCGGCGGGCGACGGGAATCGAGGAGTAGCTGTGCGCGTAGTCGCTCGCTATGGCGACGGCACCTATGCCTGGGATGGTTACGTGGACCGTGGCGAGGCATCCCTTGACAAGCAAACGCGCACCATCGACGTGATCGTGCGCGTACCAGACCCAATTAATTCAGGCACCCCAATAGCCGGAACAGTTCCTCTCGGCGGCAGTCCCCCGCTCTTAGTTGGCAAATTCGTCGAGGTGGAAATAGAGGGTCTTGAATTGGAAGGATACTACCAAGTGCCAAGAGCGGCACTGCAATCCGGCAACGAGGTTTGGGTCGTCAACGATGGCGGTGCGGTGAGTATCGTTCCAGTACAGGTACTACAACGCACTAACGACGAGGTCTATGTGACCGGCCCACTCGCAAGCGGTCAAGCCGTCATCACCGGTGGAATCCAGTTTGCCACCGAAGGCATGCGCGTCCTAACGGGAGTTGACCCGACTCCATGAGTCATAGCAACGACAATCACCAAGAACGGTCCGGCCCACTCGCCTACATGGCGGGCAACAGTGTAGCCGCCAATCTGTTGATGTGGGGTATCATCGCCGCTGGGCTGGTGTCGCTGACCGGCCTAGAGCGGGAAGCGTGGCCGACGGTCCCTTTCTACTACGTCGAAGTCTCGATGGTCTATCCCGGTGCCACACCGGAAGAAGTCGAGGAGTCGATCGTCGTCAAGATCGAAGACCAAGTCAGCGGGTTGGATGATGTAAAGGCGGTCAAGTCCGTAGCGGCCCTAGGTATTGCATCCGTCCGAATTCAAATGGATTCCGGCACGGACATGACACAGGCATTGGACGATATCGAGTCGGCCGTCAATCGCATACAGTCTTTCCCAGCCAGAGCCGAACGTCCCCAATTCAGAGAGATGACCAATCGCCAGAGCATGATGCGGCTCATTGTTTATGGCGATGTATCCGAGCGCTCGCTGAAGGAATTGGCCTACCAGATCGAGGATGAACTGACGGCGCTTCCCTCCGTGTCCCAAGTCGAGGTCAGTGGGGTGCGGAAATACGAGATCTCTATCGAGGTCCCGCTTCATCGGCTAAGAGCCCTTGGACTTACACTCACCGACATCGCCAACACCATTCGTCGCAGTTCACTGGACCTGTCTGCCGGCAGTATCGAAACCCGGCAATCCCAAGTGCGGGTCCGCACCCTCGGCCAGAACTACGACCAGCAGGATTTCGAAGAGATCGTCCTGCTCACAGGCATTGACGGCACGGTTTTGCGCCTTGGCGATATCGCCGAGGTTCGCGACGGTTTTCAGGAAACAGACCTAATTGTCCGGCATCAGAACCATCCCGCGGTATTCGTCGAGGTCTATCGGGCTGATGGCGAGCAAGTGATGAATGTCGCCACGACCGTCCGAACACACTTGGCGAACGAGGTGATCCCGGCCCTGCCAGACGGGGTGGGCATCACCATCTGGAATGATGAATCCCAAGACTACGAGGAACGCGCCGATCTTCTGCTCAAAAACGGTATTATGGGCCTGTTGCTGGTGTTGATCGCACTTGGCTTGTTTCTCGAAATCCGGCTGGCAGTGTGGGTCGCCGTCGGCCTAGTCGTTTCGGGTATCGGCACCCTGGCGGTCATGTTGGTACTCGACGTCGCGATCAACGTCCAAAGCTTGTTCTCGTTTGTCCTCGCCATAGGTATCATCGTCGACGATGCTATCGTCGTAGCCGAGCACATCCAGTACGAACGCAAGCGGGGAACACCCGGGATCGTGGCTGCGATTCGCGGCGCACGTCGGATAAAAGTGCCGTTGACATTCGCAGTCCTCACTTCGGTGGTGGCCTTCGTCCCACTACTATTCATCCCCGGTGGCATCGGTGAGACATGGCGGGCACTACCGATCATCATGATCGCCATCCTGCTGATTTCTCTGGTCGAATCGCTGCTAGTGTTGCCCAACCACCTGTCCCATCTGAAAGGGCCGGAATGGGTGCCGACAAATGCTTTCGATCGGTTCTTCGCACGGATCCAGGGTCGCGTGGACGTGCTGCTAAACAGGTTCGTGCAAGGCCCTCTAGATCGGGCACTGCGGTTCGCGACGGACCAGCCCGTGGTAACGATGGCGGGGGCGATAGGAATGCTCGTACTGAGTATATCTCTAATTCCGGCGGGTATCGTCCCTACCACATTGGCCGCTGACGTGGAGGGGGACTACGCAACGGTCACGTTGGAGATGCCCGATGGGGCGACCGCGCCGAGGACGTACGAGGTGGCGAAGGAACTGGAGGCCGCAGGCCACCGGGTTATCGAACGAATTTCGCGCAACCGGCCCGAAGATGCGCCTCCGCTGCTGACCGGTGTAACCGTGATCGTCGGACAGCGGCCAAGAGTCCAGGGCGGGGGGCTTAATCCAGAGCCAACCCTCAATCCGGAAGCCAATGTCGCCACCATCGAATTCAAGCTCCTAGGCGCACAGCAAAGAGAGATCTCCACCGTAGATTTCGCGCAGGCATGGCGAGAGGAGGTGGGTGTGCTGCCCTACGTGCGCGGCATCACCTTCAGCGGCAAAGTCATCGACTTGGGCAACCCTGTCGAGGCCGTGCTTTCCCATCCAGACCCGGAACGCCTCGTCCAGATCGCAGACTCCGTGGTCGATGGTCTCCGTGGAATAGGAGGCGTCTACGACGTGCGCTCGGATCACACCCCGGGCATCCCGGAAGTTCAACTCGAACTGCGGCCGGAAGCGCGGACCCTCGGTCTCACGCTTGAAGCGTTGGCCGGACAAGCGCGTGCCGCGTTCTTCGGCGCAGAGGCCGTCCGGGTGCAGCGCGGCCGGGAAGAGGTCCGGGTCTACGTGCGTCTCCCCGCCGATGAGCGGGATTCCATCACAGATGTCGAAGGGTACCTAGTCCGCACGCCGGGCGGAGCCGAACTCCCGGTCATCAGTGTGGCCTCGCTGAGCTCGGGCGTGTCGCCGCCGGCCATTCGACGGAAGGATGGTCAGCGAATCGTCACGGTCACCGCGGACGTGGACCCTTCCGTGATTTCCGGCGACGAAGCCAACGAGATTCTGGCGAATTCAATCCTCGCCGACTTGACCGCCGTACACCCGGACCTGACGTACACGTTTGGCGGTGAACAACAACAGCAACTCGAATCCTTGGATGCGCTGTATCGCGGGTTTGCGATTGCCCTGATCATGATTTTCACACTGCTTGCCATCCCCCTCCGCTCCTATACCAAACCGTTCATCATCATGGCCATCATCCCGTTCGGGTTCATCGGCGTGATCCTAGGTCACTGGATCCTCGGCGTAGCCCTGAGCGCCGTGTCCTTTATGGGTATCTTCGGCCTAAGCGGTGTGGTTGTGAACGATTCCCTAGTTATGATCGATTTCATCGATCAGAAACTCAAGGAAGGCACCCCGGTGAAAACTGCGATCATAGAGGGCGCTAAGGGACGTTTTCATCCGATTATGCTCACTTCCTTGACTACTTTCCTTGGCTTCACACCCCTCATTCTAGAACGCGCCATTCAGGCTCAGTTCCTGATCCCCTTTGCCGCATCGCTCGGTTGCGGCATCCTCTTTACGACGGCCATACTTATGATGGTCGTTCCCGCTCTTTACACCATTCATCTACGTCTAATTGCTTCGCGCGGCAGTTCTGGTTTCAACTCAGAATAAGACTTGCTTCCCCTAAGCCGGTTATAGTACAATACAGAGTATGTGGCCTTATTGTATCGAGATATAATGCAGGGAGGCCAAAGCTGATGGCTGTTACTAAAGAGGGTTCGACAACCCAAGCGCTCAGTTTGCCCGAAGAGTTGATCCTGATGCTCCTCAACGAGGAGAACGGCTACTTTCACCAAGTGCCCGGCTGGGATCTGAACTGCGCTGTCATCGGCGCAGTACTCGCGGAGCTTTCCCTCCTGTCGCGCATCGACACAGACATGGAATCCCTGTTCCTCGTGGACCAGACAGAAACGGGCAACCCCGCCCTAGACCCTATTTTGCAAGAAATCGCCAGCGAACCAGTTCAACGGAACGCCCAGTACTGGATCGAACGGCTCGCCTCCCATGCGGAGTCGGTCATTGATTTGACGCTGGACCGCTTAGTCAACCTGAAGATTCTGGATCACCACGACGGCGGGTTCTATACGCTGGCTCGTACCCGCTGGCAGACGGAACTGTACAGCAACTCCATAGAAGATACGGCAGGTGAGTTTATCAAGTTGCGTATCATGAGGTATATCTTTACCGACGCGATACCCAATCCGAGAGACATCATCATTATTTGCCTCGTCAATACCTGCGACGTCTTTCGCTTCATATTCCAACTTGATGAAGAGGCCGAGGAGCGCATCAAGTCCATTTGCCAGATGGACTTGATCGGCCGTTCTATAGCCGCTGCGGTCGTACACCACCAAGCCAGCCCATTGCTTCAACATCCCCACCTAACCAAGCAAATTCCGGCTGTCCCGCTGCGTCAGTTGCTGCTCAATCCCCATGTGCGCGATGGCAATGTTCCCGCGCTGTTTGCCGATCTTACACAAAAGTACGGTCCAGTATTCAAGATCCGTCCGCCGTTTGCCAAACCCATGATCTTCATCGCCGGGCCGCAGACAAACCACTGGGTGCATCGACACGGGCGGATGTACCTGAGAGCCAGAGACTATTTTGCCGACTTCGAGAAAGTCTATGGCGCGTCTGGGGTATTGCCTTCTCTAGATGGCGGCGATCACTTCCGGCTGCGCAAGGCTATGGGACCGGCGTATTCACGCGGGAGACTGGTAGCGCAGCTAGATCAACTCTACCAGCACACCCGTCAATACATGGCGAATTGGACCGTCGGGGACTCCTACTCTGCAAAGCGCTTGTGCCGACGCATGATTAATGCGCAAATCTCACCGCTCTCCGTCACCGTTGATACACAGGATCTCATCGACGATCTGATCAAATACAAGGAACGTGCGCTTTGCACGCACATCATGAAGGCCCTGCCCAAATTCATGCTGAAAACCCCAAGCATGAAGCGACGGGCAAAAGCCGTGGACACCTTGCTGGAACGGATCCAGAGTGTCCATACGCCCGCCCAGCGAGTTGGTTGCCCGCGCAACCTGGCCGATGACTGGCTCAGCCTGCACGCGAGCGATCCGCAGTTCGTACCGGAGTCGAACTTGCGTTTTGCCCTCTCGGCCGCGCTGATTGCCAGCGTGTACTTGGGCGATGCGCTCAGCTTCGCGGTGTACGCCATGGCGTCACAGCCGGCGCTCTACGACCAAATCCGCGGTGAAGCCGATGCGCTGTTTGAAAACGGCGACCCGGATGGCGAGGCCTTCACCCCAACCGCCATCGACGTCACGCACCGCTTCCTCATGGAGTGCATGCGCATGTACCCGATTGTCCCCATGTCCATGCGCAACGTGATGAATGCGTGTGTGGTCGAAGGCTACGAACTACCAGTAGGGTCGCAGATCTTCATTGCCCAGACGGCTCCGCATTACATGGACGACGTCTTCCCAGACCCCTTCACATTCGATATTGACCGCTATCTACCTCCGCGCAATGAGCACCACAATCCCGGCGCGTACTCGCCGTATGGGTTGGGCACGCACACGTGCCTCGGCTCGCGGTGGATGGAACTGCAACTGGCAGTCAACGTGCTGATGATCGCGCATTACTTTACGCTCGAGGTGTCCCCCGCAAACTACAAGCTGCGGTTCAGTCCGCTGCCGTCGATGAAACCGAGCAAGAAGCTGAAGTTTCACATCGCCGAACAGAAGCGCGAACTGCCCGTCTGACGCGCCGTGAACGGCGTCGCTGTTTCTTCCGGCTGTATATTCCCCAATAGTTCCGATTTAAAATCCTCTCACATTCCGTTTTCCTGTGCAATCGTCGGATCGGGATAGAACTGTCGACAATATCGACGGTATTTTCCTATGGGGCCGTCGGCGCGGCATAGCTTGGGGGTAGGCCGATACCGCTTCCGTTCCCAGATCACCACATCCTGCAGGACATCCCGTTTCTGTTGTGACATCCAAATGCGATTCATCAGCCTGTGGCGCAGCTTTATCGGCAGAAACCCCAAGCCTGAGATGAATCGCCGGGGCTTGCGGATTTCCCGCATCTGGCTGACCAGTACAAGATCGATGAGGGTGCCGTCAATGGGCGTTGCGAGTACCCACAATCTCGTATTCACATCGATAGTCTTCTCGTGGATTTCGACGAAGGAGTAGCCCAGTCCGTAAACATGGGTGACGGCCGATAAATCGTACATACTGCTCGTCCCGGCAATTTTTCGGACCCGTCTGAAGTCGAAGCAACTCTTCAGGTAGGCACCGTCCACCGTTACCGAACCTACTGGATTCACATTGTCGTAGCCGTGTACGTACCGCAGGTGTCCCAAGTCCACGGAGTTCTCGGTTGTTTCCTGGGGATGTCCACGGAACCGGAGTATGTTGAATCCTAGTTCACACCACTCTTGTCCAGTGGTTGGCTCGGTTGGCAGGTCCCACTGCGACGGCCGGCCTCCGCTCCCGAACCAAGCGAAGATCATGCCGAGGATCTCTCTGGTCTCGTACACCTTTAGTTTCGCGGCTTTGGGTGCCGGGGCGTTCGGAGTCGCAACGCATTGGCCGGTCGCATCGTACTCAAACCCGTGAAACGGACAGACGAGGCGACCGTTGCATACTTGGCCGCCGACCTCTGGCCCCAGGTACGAGCCTAGGTGCGGACATATCGCGTCGGCCACGCAGACGCGGCCTGCCTCGTCGCACCAGGCGACGATTTTCTCGCCCAGCCACGTCTTCTCGATCAGTTTCGCTCGCAGAATGGACTCGCGGCTTGCGACGAAATACCACCCCTCGGGAAACGCTGGTAGCTCACCCATGCTATTCATGGAAGTCTTTTGGTGTTCCTAGTCATAGGCATAATAAGGCGTCTTGGGAGGGACCTCTGTCAAGGTCTTAATAGCGAAACGGGAGCTTGGTAGAATTCCCAGCGGGCTTCGAGGTTACCGATTACGACGTCCGTTGCAAAACACGACGTGCGTCGCAAACTGCATCACACGCTCTGCCTTCCCTCGCGGATTTCCCTATAACACCCTTAATAAACAAGCAATTGTAGACTGTCCTCCACAGAAAAAGAGGCCGCCTAAGCGGTTGGCAGCCGCATTCTGCAACACTCCAAAAATCTTCTGCGGTTTCCAAATATCCCCTAACTCCTTCATCCGCAGGGAGTTGGCCATTTTAGAAAAAAATGGCACAGATTGTGCTTATTTCCGACGACAGAACAAGTCAATCTTTCGGGAAAGAACGCAATCGTCACCGGCGGTACCGAATATTCCATCGGCTATCAAGTATGGGACTATATCACTGACAGAAACACGACGGATGGAGCATATCGACTGGCAGCTACGGCGTTTTCAGGAAGGCGGGGATCGTCCGGCCATCATCTGGCGCGATCGCACCTGTACCTATTCCGAGCTGACTGATCGCTACGAGCAGTGGCTCAGCCACCTAGCGGCGGCGGGTATCCGCGCCGGGGACTCGGTGGGGGTGCTCGCCGACTTCTCGCCGGGCGCGGTGTCCTGCTTGCTGGCATTGCTGAAGATGCGCTGCATCCTCGTGCCCCTCTCGTGGGAGTCGCAAGACCAGCATCAGGAGTTCTTCAAGATCGGCGAGTTCGACCATCGCGTAGAGCTAGACGAGCAGGATCAAGGCAGCGCGATCAAGCTCGAAAACCGGCGCAACCACCCCTTGCTGGAGCAACTACGGGCGGCAGACAAGGCAGGGCTGGTGCTCTTTAGCTCCGGCTCCACCGGCAAACCGAAGGCGATTCTACACAGCCTGCCGGAGCTGCTCAACAAGTTCCGCAAGCCTCGGCACTGCTACAGGACGCTCGCGTTTCTCCTATTCGATCACATCGGCGGATTCAACACGCTCTGCTACACCCTGGCCAACCTTGGCTGCGTGGTGGTAGCGACCGACCACAGCGTTGCCAGCGTCTGCCGGGTCATCGAAAAACACCGAGTGGAACTGCTGCCGACATCGCCCTCGTTCCTGAACCTCATGCTGCTGTCCGAGGCACACAAATCGCACGACCTTTCGTCGCTCCGCTTGATCACCTACGGCACCGAGGTCATGCCGGAGCGCACGCTCAGGATGGCCAACGAAGCGTTTCCGCAAGCGCGCTTCCTACAGACCTACGGCCTCAGCGAACTCGGCATCCTGCGCTCTAAGTCCGCATCTAGCGATTCGCTGCTGGTGAAGATAGGCGGTGAAGACTACGAAACCCGAGTTGTGGACGGCAGGCTGCAGATCCGAGCCCAATCGTCGATGCTGGGATACCTGAACGCGCCCAGCCCGTTCGACGCGGACGGATGGTTCGACACTGGAGATTCGGTGATCCGGGAGGGCGACTATTACCGCATCCTAGGGCGGCAGTCGGACATTATTAACGTCGGTGGCCAGAAGGTGTACCCCTCGGAGGTGGAACAGGTCATTGCCGAGATGAACGGGGTCATCGACGTATCTGTGAAGGGCGAGGAACACCTGCTCATGGGCCACGTCGTCACTGCCACTGTACAGATGGAAGAACCAGTGTCAGGAGTTCAAATGCGCAAGCGGATTGCCGAGTACTGCAAGGGACGCCTGCAGCCGTTCATGCTCCCGGTGAAGGTCAAAGTAGTCACCGAAGGACAAGTTAATTACCGCTTCAAGAAGATCCGACGCTAGGAGGAGAGGATTAGCGATCATGTCAAATAACAAATGCCAGCGGGTCGCAATCGTCGGCGGCGGACCCGCTGGTAGCGTCGCCGCGCTCTGTCTGCGGAAGTTAGGACGCGATGTGGTCGTGTTTGAGCGGGAGAAGTTTCCCCGCTATCGAGTGGGAGAATCGCTGCTGCCCGGAACCATGGCGATCCTGACCCGGCTGGGGGTGATGGACAGCATCAAGGCGGCGAATTTCGTCGAGAAGCGGGCCGCGACGTTCATCTGGGGTCCAGAGCAGACTCCATGGACCTTCACCTTCTCAACGCCCAAGACCGCTCCTTGGGTGTACGACCACGCCTACCAAGTAACCCGCGCTGAATTCGATCAGATCCTACTGGACGCCGCCCGCGAGCGCGGGGCCGATGTCCGCGAGGAGCACGAAGTCACCGATATACAGACCGACGGCAACGGCAGGCCCGTCGCCGTGAGTTGGAAAAACGGCGACTCCTGTGGCACGCTGGAGGGCGATTTCATCATCGACGCCTCTGGATCCCGTGGCATCATCGCCAAGAAGCTGAAGATGCGGCAGTTCGACCAGTACTTCCAGAACATGGCGGTCTGGTCCTACTACAAGGGCGGCAAGCGGTTCCAAGGCGACCTAGACGGCAACATCTTCTCCGTTGCGTTCGCGGAAGGGTGGATCTGGATCATACCGCTGAAGGACGACATCTACAGCGTGGGGGTAGTGACCGACAAGGCCACCAGCGCCCGGATGCGCGACAGCGGGATCGAGACATTCTACCAGCAGTGCTTGGAGATGTGTCCACTGGCGATGGAAATCCTAGCAAACGCCACGCGCTGCGAAGACGTGCGAGTGATACGCGAGTGGGCCTATGATGCCTCTTCGCTGTCGCTGGGCCGCGCCTTTCTCTGCGGCGACTCGGCCTGCTTCATCGACCCGCTGTTCTCACAGGGCGTACATCTGGCGACCTACTCGGCAATGCTGGCCGCCGCCGGTATTGATCACTTGTACCACAATCCACAGGCCGCCGACGAGATACACCAGTGGTACGAACAGTCCTATCGAGAGGCCTACAACCGCTATCACCAATTTCTAGCCGCGTTCTATTCCGCCAACTCCGCACTCGATTCCACGTTCTGGCGGCAGCGCAAAATCGCCGGGGCAGAAGACAGTCGGTTCGCTGGCAAGGAGTGGTTCACCGCGCTCTCCGGCCAGCAGGTGGACGCTGGCGCACAGGGCGTAGAAGAGTTGGAGGCGCGCGCTGCGACCTTGGCCGACCTCTGGCAACACCACAAAAACGAGGTCACCGACCATTTCGACGAAACCGAACTCTCGCTGCGCCGGGTGCGCTGGGCCAGCCAACTGATGAAGGATTTCGGGCGGATGGCCCGGATCACCTGGGTTGCAGACGAGGTGCGGCTAGTGCCGTCCTTCAAGGTCCATCCGACTTCGTTCGCGCTCGAGCGTCAGTATTTCATCGCCGACGAGCGCGGTCGGACCATGACCACCTATGCCCTTACCGAAGACCACCGCCGGCTCTTCGCGAGCCTGAAGAGTCATCCTCTGAGCTATCGAGAGCTGGCCGGGAAGTTGAAGAAGTTAAAGGGTCAAGGCACGCCCGTGCAGATCATCGGCCGACTGATCGAGGGCGACTTCCTGCGGGGATCTGACAAGAACGGCGATCCGGTAAAGATTCGCGCGGCCTTGCGTTTCGGCGGGGTTGGTGCCGAGGACGACATCTCCTGAACCGATTTAACAAAAGGAAGAAACATGCAGAAAGACGATCTGATTGAGCTGATGATCGGCCTAGCGGTTGACGCCCTCGAGGAAGAAGGAGTGGAAGAGCCCATGGTCAACCGCGACTCACCGCTGCTGGGTTCCGAGGCCATCCTTAATTCCATGGGTCTGGTGACTCTCATTACCAGCGTCGAGTCGATCCTCGAAGAAGAGCACCAGATCGACGTAACACTGGTCAGCGAGGACGCGTTTTCCCGCCAGCGGAGCCCCTTCCGCACGATTGACGCGCTGACGGACTACATCTTAGAATTGTCCAGTGCTCCGGCGGACAATGCCATGGAAGCCGTCGGCGAATAGGCGGGCCATCCCATGAACGGCGAATCGAACCCAGTAGCGCTAGTGACCGGAGCCAGCAAGGGAATCGGTAGGGCCTTGGTCGAGCATCTACTCGGCTGCGGCTACCAAGTAGTCGGCTGCAGCCGTGGCGACGCGGACTATGAGGCAGAGGGATTCCTGCACCTGCCGGCCGACGTCTCCGACGAACCGCAGGTCAAGTCCCTGTTTCGCGAGATCAAACGGCGCTATGGCCGGCTGGACGCTGCAATCAACAACGCGGCAGTCGCCTCGATGAACAACTTCTTGCTGACGCCAGCGGCTTCTATCGAAAAGATGCTGAGCGCCAACGTCGTGGGCACATTTCTAGTCAGCCGCGAAGCGGCGAAGCTGATGCGCAAACGCCAGTACGGGCGCATCGTCAACTTCAGCTCACTGGCGGTCCCCATGCGGCTGGCCGGTCAATCGGCGTACGCCGCGTCAAAGGCGTCGGTGGAAAACCTTTCGGAGGTCATGGCTAGAGAATTAGCTGAGTACGGGATCACCGTGAACGTGATCGGCCCTTCCCCGATCGCGACTGACATGATCCGAGGAGTGCCAAAGGACAAGATCGAGCAACTCATCGACTCCATGGCCGTCAAGCGGCTAGGGACCTTCACCGATGTCGCAAACGTGCTGGACTTCTTCTTGCGGCGGGAGAGCGAAGCGGTCACCGGGCAGGTGATTTATCTCGGCGGGGTTCCCAACGGCTGAGGCGCTGACCGCCGACAAGCAGGAGCTGGCCCGACCCGACGTACACCAAGGGAAGAGAATACAGATGCAGCCGAAATTCATGGGTAGGGCCATAGAGCTCGCGCGAACTCACATGAGGGCGGAGGACGACGGCCCATTCGGTGCGGTCGTCGTCAAGGACGGCGAAATAATTGCGGAGGGGTATAACGAGGTAATCTCCAGCAAGGACCCCACGGCCCACGCGGAGATCATGGCCATCAGGCGGGCGAGTGCCAAGCTCGACGCCTTCCACCTCAAAGGGTGCGAAATCTACACCAGTTGCGAGCCCTGTCCCATGTGCCTCGCCGCCATCTACTGGGCTAGGATCGAGAAAATTTACTTCGCCAGTACCACGGAAGACGCCAGGGATATTGGCTTTGACGACAAAGCCTTTTACCGAGAATTGCAACTGCCGTGGGCCGAGCGCCAAATCCCCTCCCAGCAATTGCTGCGCGAGCAGGCGTTAGCGGTCTTTCGAGAGTGGCAGGAAAAGGCGAATCGCATTGAGTACTAGGACAACTTATGGCTCTCTCGCCCGCACTTCTTTTTTCGCGGCCAACCACGCCTCGAATTCGGCTTGCAATTCGCTGTGTCGCTGGCTTCTGGCCTGTGGCGTGTCGAGCGGCTCGGGTCCGTGGAAGACATTGTAGCGCAACATGCCCAAGCCCGCGTCGACTGATAGATGCTGGCCGGTGATATAACTGGCTTCGTCCGAGGCTAAAAACAGCGCGGCTTGGGCAATGGCCATCGGGTCCGTAGGCACGGGCAGGGGCAAATGGCGCATCTCCCTGCCAAAGCGCGCCTCGAATTCGGGCAAATACTCTTCGCCCAATTCGTCGATCACGGTCCAGGTCTTGCCCCCAGTACCGCCCGGACATACGGCGTTGACCCGCACCTTGTAGGGCCACAATTCCACCGCCATACTGCGCACCGCCCCCAAAATGCCCGCCTTAGCTGCCCCGTAAGCCGGATGCCCAGGCACGCCCGTTAGGGCTTGCACCGAAGAGGTAGCGACAATAGCGCCGCCGTCCTGCTGCATGTGGGGCAGGCAGTAGTGGGCCCCTTCCATCAGCGCCATGAGGTTGACCATCAACAGCTTTTCGGCCCCGGCCCTATCGAATTGGGCGATGGTGCCCGAGGCCCCGGAGTTGGCATTGCTCAGGAATATATCGAGCCGTCCATACGTCTCCACCGCTCCGTCGATGCTCTGACGCAGACCCTGGGTCGTGCTGACATCGCCAGCGACCGAACAGGCCCGCCCCCCAGCCGCTTCAATGAGCCGCACGGTTTCGCCGCCGCCGGTCTCGTCCGTATCGCCGACCACCACCGCCGCTCCCTCGCGGGCAAACAACCGGGCCATAGCCCGTCCAATATTGCTGCCGGCCCCAGTGATCAGGGCCACCTTGCCCTGCAAACGCATGGCATTGCTCCTCTTTGCTCAATCGACCGTCAGCGCCGCAGCCAGCCAGCACCGGACGGTGATATAGCAATCCTGAATGATTGAACGATTTGAGATGCGGATCATCTTGTCTCTACTATTCTGCGTCTATCTGCGTCCATCTGCGGATCATATCACCCCCGGAAACGCGTACGTATCCAGCGCCGCCTCATCCACCTCAACACCTAACCCCGGCCGATCTGTAACCTTGTAGTAGCCGTTTTCGGGTTCGTACGGCTCCTTGAGTATCCGACTCTTGATTGTGTTGGCGTGATGGGCGTGCTCCATGATCATGAAGTTCGGACACGACGCCGACCACTCGACGGTCGCCGCCACCGACAGGATCCCACCACCTCCGACATGCGGCGCGACCGGAATATTGTAGGTGTCGGCCAGCGTCGCAATCCGGTGCCCCTCGGTAATCCCCGTCCGCGCAATGTCGTGCATCAAGATGTCGTACGCCCGGCGCTCAAACTGCTCGCGCATCTCGTAGCGAGTGCGGGTCCACTCCCCTATCGCCACCGCCATATCCAGCGCCCGGGTGATCTCAGCCTGGCCCGGGATATCGTCTGGTATGATCGGCGCCTCCAACCAAGTAAAATTCAGCTTCTCTAGTTCGCGCCCGAGCATTATCGAGCTTGCGACCGTCTGCCGCATATGCGTATCGACCATCAGCATAATGCCCGGCCCGACGCGCTGCCGCACGGCGCGGCAAATCTCCGCAACGCCCTCCACATCCAACAACAAATGCAACTTCAACGCCTGGTACCCTAAGCCCACATGCTCCTCGGCCGCATCTGCAACCTTCGCCGGGTCGGTGCCACCGATCCCTGCGTAGAGCAAGATCTCATCTCGATAGCGCCCACCCGCAATCTTATGCACCGGCTTCCCAATGGCCTTTCCCACGACATCCCACAAGGCGATGTCCGTCCCGGCGAGAGCGTCGATGTAGAAACCCGTCAGATGTCCGCGCTCCCGCATTGCATCGTAGTTGCACGTCCAAATCGCCTCAATGTCGAATGGATCGCGCCCTATCACCAACGGCCGCACCAATTCGCGCACGATCGTCGCAGTAGTATTCGGCGACACCGGCGACTGCGCCTCGCCCCACCCGACGATCCCGTTGTCCGTCTCAATCCTGATAACGGTGGTCTCGTGATGGGGTGAGTAGATCGTGATGGACCGCGAATGGTCAACGTGGTACTCGCCGCCCGCTCGCGATGCCTCTTCCGACTTACCGATCCGCAACGGAAATGCTCTAACGTCAGCTATTTTCATCAATCTGCTCCGTCGTGTTTGTCGATTAAAGTGCAACCTATTCAAACGGCGATTTTCGACAGCGAAATATGCCCCTTGAAACAGAGGTCCACGTCGCTGCCGGGTTGTCGCCAGCGCTCCTGATAGATTCCGGTGTATAGAAAACCGTCGTCGGTCTGCGAGAATGCGGTTTTGTGGGGGCTTGGGTCCACCGGGGCGTGTTTCGTTTCCAAACACGTCCGGCTATGTTCGGGATGGGGCAGATTCACGTTCAGAAAGTATCCGGCTTCCAGCGTCCCGTTCAGCAAGTTATCCAAAACCGGCCGCAGCCGTTCGGCGGCCAGTGGCCAATCGACCGACCGGCCCTTTACGGTATAGTGAGACAGGGCGACGGCCTTACAACCGTGAATAGCAGCTTCTCTGGCGGCGGCTACCGTGCCGGATTCGTACACATCCACCCCGAGGTTGCCGCCGTGATTGATCCCGGAAAGCACCCAGTCCCCGTCGGACGCTAGGCAGTTGAGCGCCAGACGGGAACAGTCGGCCGGCGTGCCCCATATCCGGTAGCGTTCTTCCGCCAGTTCGTCCACGCGAATGGGCCTATCGGTTGTCAACTGGTGTCCAATACCGGACTGAGGCTCGGCTGGCGCGACAACGACGACCTCGGCCCACCGCGACGCCAGACGGACTAGGGTTTGCAGGCCCTCTGCTTCAATGCCGTCGTCGTTAGTAACGATCAATTTCACTGCGGCCTACCAAATCAAGGCGAGCGGCTAGCGACAGTGGCGTAGGCAGACAATTCCCGCCTTACCTGACCAGATTAATCCGGACCGCGCTGGTGATGGTATTTTGCACTTGCAAGCGCACGATGTACAGTCCACTGGCCAGATTTCCTTTCCAAATACCCCCAACTTCTAATGGCATGTCGTACATGCCCGCCGGTAGATGGCTTACATCTACAACTGCCACGAGCTGTCCCAACAGGTTGTAAATTTTTAAAAGTTTTATCGCGTGCGCGTCCCGTTCATGGACGAACAGGCTAATTTTCGTCCATGTATTGAACGGATTAGGGTAACTGCCGAGAATGGCGGAGGCAGGCAGGGCATCCTCTTCCTCTTCGAAGACTGCAGTAACAGCAAAATCATCTTCATCCATATCGGATTCCAATACCTCCTCATCTGTCATATCCTCATCCATACCGAACATATCACCAAATTCCAAGCCCTCCTCATCCGTCATATCCTCATCCTTATCGAATTCCAAGCCCTCCTCTGCGTACGCCTCCGCTACGTACGCTGTATAACGGCTGCGAATATTGTACGTGAGACTCAACTCGATCACTCGATCTTTGAGCGCCTGCGTCTCGCCGTACACCTCAATTTCGCGCTCGAGCGCATCGATAAACTCCTTGGCCCATAGCTGCTCGGTGAAGGGAAATTCCCGTTTGTCACTGAAATCCAACGTGAAATCGAAGGTCACCAAACCTTCGGTGGAAAAACCCGCGAGGCTAAAACTGGACGGACCCGGCGTCCTGTACCGGCCGGTAGTGAAAAAATACGAGCCCGAGTACGTATCCGGAATTTTGCGAGGAAGGATATCGAACAAGTCGGCTCTTCCGTACTCCATTACTGTATTTTTCATAATGGGATTGCTGATGCGCTCGAAAACATCCACCATGGCCTCTTCAAGGCCGGAATCCTCGTCGAGATAGGTCACAAATCCGTAATTCAGCGCCGCGGTCATCTCCAACCGCGCCCGGTCCAAATCCATGCCGATGCCGATGGGAAAGATGCCGACTCGATGCTCGTTCAAAGCCTCGATCTCCCGCGGATCGAGAGGGGAGCGTCCGTCGGTGAAGACGAGGATGGAGTTGCTAAAATCATCGCTGGAAATCTGAGAAAGACACTCCTTTAAGCCGTCGTCCAGACGCGAGCCTGTAGCGGTCTCTACTCTCATTAGAAAATCGACCGCTGCGGCAACGTTGGCTCTGTCGGCAGCGACCGGAATCGGCTTCCACGGCGAAACCTGATTGTTGAATAGGAGGATGTTGAAGCGATCTTCGGGGCCGAGTTGCTCAAGGGCTCTTGCAATCGCACGAATGCTCTGGTCCAACTTGGCACCGAACATGCGGGTGGAATTGGCAAGAAGAAAAAGCACCTGTCTTGGCAGCACCCTCCCTTCACCGGGGAGGTTTTCGGGCCGCAAAAAAAGGGCGAAGTGGCCGTCTGAGGTGTCGTTAGCTGCCGAGTAAAAATCGACACCCAGAGCGTTTTGTTCTACCGTGTAGAAGAACTCGAGATCGCGGTTTATATAACTCTTCGACTGGGAGAATTCGATTTCGAGTTCCTTCGTCGCTGAGTAAACTGTTCGGTACTCTGGATGCGTGGGCAGACCGAAATCCACAATATTCGAATTCGAGCGCACGATGAAGTTGAACTGCAAGTGATCCAATGGCCGCTTTACAAAATCACTCGTATCCAATGGGTAGCGATAACGGCACTCGCCTTGCTTGTAGTCGCAAAGCCCAATGTAAGTCAGTTGCACGCGCTGAACCTCTTGCGGCGCGATCCCGTCGAGCCTGATGCGAATCCCGTTGCGACCTAAATAGCGGTTTACGAGAGCAGCGGCTCCGCCTTCGCCGGTTCCCGGGTTTACCGCTTGGTCACGCACCCTGAGTACTGCCTCCAGCACCTTGCCGTTCCGCCAGTACAGAATTTCCGTAGCCCTTGCGTCCGGTGGCAGTGGGAAGGAATAAACCGCAGCAGTCTCCCTGTGCCACTCGTTGACGAACTCCTGATAGACCGAAGTGACGGCGACAACCCCGTGCATTTCTACTTCTACATGCGTCATTCGGTTGCGCAGGAAGTCATGCGGATAGTCCGGTTCCGCAGGGATCATCAACCCATCGGCACCGGCCAACGAAACCGCAAAGACGACAGGTATGACCGCGAAGAGTCTCAACATTGGCGATTAGTCTATTTGAGGTAGAGGATCCGCGCCGTCTCGATTTGGACTTCACCATCGGAGTCCACGAGTGACAATCGCGCCAGGTACAGACCTGTTGCGACTGTGCCACCGGCGTTCCAGACGATCCTTTGTGTAGTTGTGCCGCGCAGACGGTACTGCGCAACCTCCTGACCTAAGAGGTTGTAGATGCGGAGTGTACCACGGGCGTAATCCCCGTTATTGACGAGGAAATTTATCTCCGAGTTGAACGGATTGGGAAAAAAACTCAGCCGTTTCCCCGCTTTTCCTGAAGATGGAGTCAAGTAGCTCAGTACTGCCATACCTCCCAGTCCGGCGTACCGGATTTTTAGTTCGATCTGGCTTTCGTCGCGGTCCGCTGCCGGCGAGAGGTAGGTAACGACAAACTTGCCGAAAACTTCAAAGCGAGAAATTTCCAGCAGAACGTCCCGGAAATTGCCGTAGATGTCAAAATCGCGGCCACCGGTCGCCACGGTGAAGGGCTCGTAGAAGGCCGAACGGTACGAAGTGTTGCCGACGGAATGCACCGTGATCTCGTTGGCGAGAAGGGCGTCGATCACCTCGCTGCGGGTGAGCGAGGTCACGGAATTTCTCTCGTGGTAATTGGCATCGGTGATCCATATTATGACGCGACTGGCCTCCGGCCGAAATAGGAATCGCGTCGCTTCCATAAGTGCATCCAGCGAATTTTCCGGTTCGTCGTCGCCACCGTGGGCGAACTGCTCGCCAACCAGTGCGCGAAACGCTTGAACGTCGCGAGTGAATGGATAGACGTTCTCGATGACGTCTAGGAACGTCACCATACCCAGACGGAAGTCGATTCGCCGATAGCTGAGGCTGTCGGCGAATTCGACGATGTGGTTCTTTACTCCGTCTATCTCTTCTCCCATGCTACCGGTCACGTCTAGAACAAAGACGATGTCCACCGCATCGACGCCGGACGAGCGGTCTTTCTCGAGGGAGAACTCACGCAGGCGCTGGTCGTTCTCGAATAGGAACAGATTTTCCGGAGCCAGCCGCGTGATGGGGCGCTCTTCCGCCTCTTCCCTGACTTCGAAGGTCAGCGCCACTTCCGGGTAGTGAGTCAGATCGACGGTATCCACCTGTACGACTAGGCCGGTGTCGGATACCGGTGTCGCCGGCAGGAAGAAAGCGCGGTGCAATTTGTCGAGAATCTCACCCCCTTCCGAGACTTCAACGCCAACGTCGAATATACCATCCTCAAAAACTAGATTGGAACGCATGTCGAGCTGATGGTAGGCCGGTTGTGTACCCAGAGAGAGCGAATGCTCGGAGGGGACAGCGTTCAGCACCGTCGGCAGATCGAGCGAGATCGTGGCATTGACCTGCCGTCCGCTGTTGTTGACGATCTCCAGATAGCTTTTGAAATCGCGTGGAAACATCAGGTTATCGGTTAGAACGAAAGAGGACGGCAAATCCCAGCGCACAAAAACTGGTGTGTTGAAATCTGGTGGCCGCAGATCCATCGCCATCTGGTACAGGCGGGTTTCACCTGGGGCTAATTGCGTTTCACCCCAGTACACCTTCAGAGCGAGATCGTAAAGCCGTTCTTCTGTTGCGGGTTGATCCTCCGGCGCGTCCGTTCCGTGGAGCTTTGCCCAGTTCCCGGCGACGACGAGGTCCGGGGTCGGGTCCGAAAAAGAAAAATCCACTCCCAATCCCTTGGCGGCGCGGTCTCGCTCCCACAAAGTCAACACCTCGGGTAGATCAGGAGACCGCAGACGAGTTCCGTGCCGCAGAGATCCATCGCCGAGCGTCAGGTGTCCGTCCCCCCAACGGCCTAGCGCCGGATCGAGGGCAACGCCGACCCTGAAAGTGTGAGCTACGTCGTCGAAATTGCCTATCTCGGCCTGGAGTAGGGCACCGTGACCTTTGCCGAGGGCCACGGTAAAGGTCACCATTACATCGCCCTCAGACCGCGCCTGGACTCGCAGTGCGTCTTCCGATTGTTCCAGAGTTAAACCATCGTTGCTGAAATAATCCTCCAGCCGGTACCAATTGCCATCGACAGAAAAGACCAAATGGGATGTCTTGGCATAGGGATGGCCGTAGGTAATAGCACACTGGTCATCCAGCGTCGATGCCGAAAGGCCTGCGGCGGTGCCTAGAGTGAAGTAGCCTCCTGACAGCATGGATGCTTCCAACTGTTCGTTGCGAACATTGACATACTCGGGGAAACTAACTTGGCCAGACGCTTTCGCGGCCCCGATAACTAAGTCATACGACGATTTGTCCTGCGCCATGGCTGGCAGCGCGAGACAAATGGCCAAAAGCGTGATAGCGACTTTCATGGCTTTCCTGCAACGCAACATTCGGCGGGTCGTGGTATCGCCGTTTTCGCAACGGGAGATGTACAATACCTGTAACAGTGATGGGTATAATAGAATGTATGCAGGGGTCGGACAAGCTCCCTAGAAATCGTTTGCAGCGTACATGCCGGCGATGTGGACCTAATCGATTATCACTGAAGAGTCGCGGTCGTGGATCACCTCAAGCCAAGCTCTACAAGCCAAGCATCGACCTGTCCGAAGGCGTCCTGTTGCCACTGATCCGCAGTGCGCTCACCAAGCGTGTCAGAACCTTCCACGAATTGCCGCACCTTGATCGGGCCAAAATCATTCACATCGCGGAATTTTTCCGCGATCAGTAGATAGCCTTTTCTCGCCGTATCGACTTCAAGGAGTGGCTTTGTCTCCGCGACGAGCGCGTCGAGACCGTCTGGAAAGTTGCGGATGCAGAAGTAGATGTCGTACGCATCCTTGGGTTTCTGACGATTGGCGATGGCGTATCCTTTCATAGCCAACAGCGCCGGGATCGATGCCACGGCAATGTGCACGCGATTGTGGCCGCCGTCGGGCATCTCGCTGTCGATGGCGACCATCTGGTAAAATTTGAGCGCAAGGTCGGCACCGTCGGCGCGCTGTACGGCGAAATTGCTGATAAGCGGCGGGGTGTTCTTCACGATCTCAACATCGCGCGGCATGAGAAAGTCCACGACGACGTTGATGTCAGACCCGCCATCGCGGGCAGGCACAGTACGCACGAGCTGAAAGCGGCGCATATCTTCCCGCTGATTGTATCCTTGCTCCTGAAGTGACTCGACGAGTTGGGCATATTCGCCATCGCCTAGGGCCTCGGCATTGAGACTGAGATCTACGTCTCCGGTGCCGATGTGGGGCATATCGGATTCGCTCAACAACAGCCAAGGAACAGCGCCTCCGACCACCGCGAACTTGCCTTTAAAGCTGCCTAGAATCTGCCCGATCTCGACCAGTACGGATTTGACCGCCGCTGTGGTGCAGTCATCATAGTCATTGGCGGATTGAGGTTCTATTCTAGCCATGGGAAAAACTCCTTGGCTATATATTCGGCAGCTTCACGGTCGCGGTCATTGCCGTTCCACAGATCAAGATACGTGATGATCGGACTGGTACAGAATATGCCTGGTGCTGGCTCAATAGCGTCGTCGAACAGGCTTTCATCGTTGGGGATGAGTAGGACGACATTCGCTCCTTTTGTGACAGGTGTCAGTTTCAACGTTTCTTGCAAAAACCGAGCACCAGATTCGTCAGCATAGAAAGTATATGTGCCGTCCCGGCCAAAGGGCGCGAACCATTGGGCGGCGGAATGCAACGAGTAGATCGCGCGCGGGCGCTGAGGATTAAGTGCTCCCGACAATTGCTCGTTGAGCTGCTTGCCGTGGAGATGCGTGTATCCGGTGATGCTATGGCCGGATGGACGGCGATAGTTCTCACGCCACGTTTTCAAGAGCGCGTCCGGCTGGATGAGGACGACGCCGTCAGCCTGTTTTTCGATCCATTCCCGTTCGAGCAGAGCTTTGCGCACATTGCTCACATGACCAAGACTCGCATTGGCTTTTTCGGCCAAATCGGTGACGCGCCATGCACGGCCTAGCTCGCGCATCATAACGCGCAAAATAGCGGCTGCCTTCGGGTTGAAGATCGACCGCAGGGCGCGGCTTTCGGCTTTCGGCTTACCTGAGACGGCTCGATCAATATAGACGCTATCAAAAGTGAGATGAGCGTTCCCGAAAAGATCGAGATACGCGACATTGTGATCGGTGCAGATCGCCCGTGACTCCGGAGACAGGTAGGGACTTACAAGCATCGGAATCAAGCGCTGGCCGGCATCCGCGTGATTGGATTGATCCACCCGCGCCACATAGTCTCTAAGGTGATAGACCGCAGAACGGACAAAGCGCGGTGCTCCATTCCCTTTTATCTCGATTATGAGCGCGTAATTGAGGCCGCCACGGGTCAAAGCGATCCGTAGGTCGATTTGGTAGTCACGTCCGACTGAACCGATCTCCAAGTTCGGCACATGGCCGAGCAGGTCGTGGACAGCATCCACCGCCACGACATCTAGATTTTTCACTGTTTCAACGGATTTCATCATTCGTTGAAAATAGCTATTTTAGTGAAAAAGTCAAGAATTTCACTGTTTCAGCGGATTTCATCAAACAGCGAAAATCCTGATTTAAGTGAAAATTATCAATCACTAGCACCACCTCCGGGGCAGGGCCGGCAGCCCAAGAAGAATGGCAGACTGGGAAGTGACAGGTTACATTTCAAGAATGATTGGCCGCTTTCGACACAACGATCTCCAGATGAAGAACCCACCCCATCCGGGACTATCCATCCGTCACGATTGTCTAGAGCCATTGGGGCTAACCGTGAAGGAAGCGGCAAAGAAACTTGGAGTCAGCCGGAAGCAACTATCCGACGTGGTGAATGGTCATTCGGGGATCTCGCCGCAGATGGCGATCCGCCTCGACAAGGCATTCGGCGGCGGGGCGAACACGTGGTACCGATTACAGGCGGCCTACGACTTAGCCCAAGCTATGGAACAGGCCGACCAAATCAAAGTCGAGCGGCTATCGACGGTGGCGTAAGCAGACAAGCGGGGGAATACGCGTCCCAGCCTTGATACTCAGACCTCTTTTTGGCGTTGTTGGACTTCTAGTGACGCCATATCGCACTCTTCCAACAGCAAGGTATCGGCATCGGACCGAGCCGCCTGTTCAATCTCTTCGTCGGTGAGGCTATCCAGCTTCTTCAGATTCGTCCGGTCGCGCATTTTGCCAGTATAATTTTTGTTCATTGGTACGTGTCCTCCGCGCTGAATCTAAAAGAAAAACGTGGCGATCCCCAAATAGAGCCGCAGGGACAAGCCATCATTGAGCGTCGTGATCAGCGGCCCCGAAGCCACGACCGGATCAATCCCCAGGCGGCGAAAACCAACGGCACCACAGCACCCATCACCGCCGCCAGCCTAAACGACTAGATCAAAAGGTAAATCGGCTATATCGCGGAGGCGACCTCCTACCACCATTGTCTCCAAAGAGTCCTGCACAGCTTCGTTTTCACTGTCCTTAGCGACCTGAATAAGTTCATTGAGGGCAAAATGGTAGACACAGTCAATATCACCGGTCCCTAATGCCAGAGATGCAATCCGTGTCGGCATCGGTTCGGCCGTCACCACAACTATATGGGGGGTGTGCCCTTTGCGGTTCCGGATCAAGTTCAAGCCTTCCGTACGGGCATTCTGTGACCGATCACTGCGGAGTGTCAACTTACATGAAATACTAGCATGCAATATCGGAGTAGGAATCTGATGATTCGTCTGACGTAAAGGCGTTAAGGACGCTATATCTTTCTGAGTCACAATATCGTTATACTCGTTGATCCTCTCATCCGTAACAGGTCTGCGAGCAACAAGGACATCCGGTTTGACTACATAATCACCCAGCGCTGTATGAACATCCTTATTTTTCTGGATCAATTCCTTCAGCGTGGCTAAATGCCGATATTGGACAAATTCCGAGATATCGCTATGGACAGAATAGATCCAATCGGCTGGACGCAGATGAGCAAGGATCTCCATGGCCGATTGAACATAGTCTCTGACGGCTGTTTCGAACTTACTGCCAGCAGTCTGGCCGCTGATTGGGCTAGGGCTAACGGGATAACCGAATGCACTAATAACATTACTTGCCAACGAGCAACTGAGATTGCTACTGGTATCGGCAATACTAGGCGTTCGACCACGCTTCAAGAATATCGCTTCTATACAGACTGTCCGTTGAAATTGCTCACGCAGTTTTACGATTTCATCCATTAGATCTCAGCCTTTGTGGGTTTGACGTAGCCGATTACATACTCTTGATGCATACGCTGTTGAATCTGAGAAGACTGATTGAGCGTAGCGCCAGCCGGGAGCATGCGACGGTTTCTGTCCAAATTTCTGATCCCGATAGCGGGAACATCAAATCCTATCGCGCGTCCGATATCAGCTAAACAATGACCCGTTTCGGTATCGCGTCCACGCATTATGGAACTTCCCACTACTACAATTGCGGCCTTCCCGGGCTTGAGAACGCGATGCATCTCACGTAGCACACGGGTCATTTCGGAGTAATATCGGTGTAACACTTTCCCTTTCTTGGCATCACGCTCCGCAACTTCCTCTACAACTTTAAGGGTATCAGAAGGCAGGTCGTCGAAAACCACACCAGCCATTGATTCGCCACCAATCGTTTGGCTCCGTCTTTTGCCCAGATCATTGACCGAAAATCCCATCCAAACCAGAGAGAATTTGTGGGCGCGCATATAGTCAATCGCATTGGACGCATATGGTGGAGAGGTAACAATCAAATCGATACAATCATCAGATAAAGGTAATCTCTGCGCATCACCATATTCGATGGCGGGTCGTAGATAATCAGGCTCCGGAGGTGGTAGATTGGCGACATTTCTCTGAAATCGGTCGGAGAATTCGTCAAATACTGACCGCAGTTTCTTTGATATGAATTGGAGTCGTGAGTGCTGCTGGTGTAATTGTTCTTTTCCCCACAGAAGATCACCTTTCATATCATATATAACCTTCGCTCTATGTGGTCGGGTATGGGCTAAATCGAGCGCCAAGGAAACACCACCTGACTTCGTGATGATAATCGCGGAGAATACGAGCTCGAAAAATGCCACCAGAGCTTCTACAGGACTGAGATGACAGTCGGATTCACCCGATATTCGACGAATCTCTGTCATGAGTACGCATAGATCGCTCTGCGTCTCTTTATCAAACCAATACTCTACAAACTTAGAAGTACTGACATCCCAATCTTGATGATATTCCTCTCTTAGTAAACGACGTTTATCGCGAGACAGTAGGTGCGCCTTACTAAGAATCGCATTACCTGCCTCCAATACTTTCCGCTTATCGAGCGGTGTTGTCTTTACCTTCGTGATCCGAACGGCCAAGGGGTCTGTGTCAAAACCGATAGGCTGACGTTTTGCCAATAATGCTTCGACCAGTGTCGTGCCGGAGCCCATCATAGGATCGAGCACCGCATCCCCGGGTTCGGTTAACGCGGCAATGAATTTCTGGGGTAGTTGAGGCGGATATTTGGCTGGAAATGAATGAAATTGATGCGACGCATAATTGCTGTTGGCCGAATGGAAATCGAGATCCTCGGCGAGCAGCGCGATAAGTTTTTCACGGATCGTGCCTGGCATGATGGCTGGTGATCTGGGGAATAGAGAAAGCTGCCTAGGTTGCATAACTAACGTATTTGGTAAAATAAGGCCCATTTTTGGATTTTATGTCAAGACGCTGAGTGCCTCAAAGGTGCGGTATAGGTCCTTGATGGCTTCTGCATGTCCCTCAACAGTACTCGGAGGACGGATCGACGGAAAACACTCGTGTGAGCAGGGTCGGCCACCTCAGCCAATCTAATCTGGCACCCACTGGAGCACTGGCACCTAGGTGACACGCGAGAGGCTCCTTTTCCGGTACGCGGACATGCAGATAGTGCGTCTCTCGGCATGGTACCGGTCCCACTGCAATTTGCGTGCCACTGGTTCCCACCTCCGATTCACTTGTATAAACTCGCTCTATGAAATGGGTTGGGCAGTACACAGGAGTGTGAAGATTTGCTCACATGCACTGTCCTCAAGAGTTGCGTCGGATCGTACTAGTAAAATGTGAGGCGCTGAGAGCGCACGCATGGATCAGGCAAGATCCCTGAAGGTCGTTTGTGGCCTCGCAGGCCCTTCGTCAGTACTCGGAGTACGGGTTTGCTACCTGTCGCCGAGTACGCCCCGACTTTTACAAGAAAAACGCCGCAATCCCAAAATACAGCAGCAGCGACAACCCATCGTTAAGCGTCGTGATCAGCGGCCCCGAAGCCACAGCCGGATCGACCCCAATGCGGCGAAAAACCAACGGCACCACCGCACCCATCACCGCCGCCAGCACCACCGCCGCCCCCATCGCCAACCCCACTGCCCCTGACCAATAGCCAAGCTGCGCACGGTCACAGTAGCAGTCTGGATCCCCGTATTGCCGCCCATAGCCATGACCGCAGGCACGAAAAAAGACAGGGCAAGAACCTTGGAAAGGGTATCGTCAAAGCCCTTGATCACCGCGCCCGCGAGCAAAGTGCCGTGCGCCGAAGAGCGTCCCGTCGCTCCTGCACTTCCCCTTCGGCCAAGACTTCCTCCGGCGAGGAAGGAGGTATATTCGTCAAGTGATGCTCCTTTATCGCCTGTTAATCACTCGCTCGACGCCGGTGCCGTGCGCTGCCACTCCATCCACTCCGTAAGCTCGCGCTGAGTCTCGTCGAAACGAGAGCGCACCGGCGGCGGAAACACGTAGTGATTCACATTGCCTTGATTACCCGCCAGCAGTTCCCGCATCGCCGGGTTGTAGGTGGCGTCGATGTAATTGAAATAGAGGTTCGTGCGCTGACGGGAAGAGCTTTTGGTTGCGCCAGTGTGGAGCAGCGTCTCCGAGAACATGACCATATCCCCCGCCTCCCCAGTGACCCGCACAGCCCCGGGCAAATCGCGGCCTCGATACTCGGCCATAGGCAGGTCAATCTCCGACTTGTGCGCCCCAGGCACCACCGTTAGGCAGCCATCGTCCCCACCATTGTCCGTCAGAAAGTACACACAGTTCAACATGCGCGTGCGTATCTGCCCTCGGCGCACAGTGTAATCATCCGGGTTTAACCCCCGGTGCCACCCACCCCAAGGCGTGCCCTCCGTCTTCTCAATGGCCCACGTGTTGACGAGCTGGGGATGCTGCATCCAGCGCCGCAAGCGCTCCACCGCCGGCGCAAAGCTGATGACCTCGTCAAACACTTCCGTCCACAGCGGCAGACCGTTAATCCGCCGCTGGCCTTCGGTGAGTTGCACTGTCGTCTGCCCGCGCACCCCGTCGTGCAGCCAAGGGTCATCGTAATTGCGCGCAAACAGCCGCTCAAGCTCTTCGAGGTAGCGCCGACAGCGCTCGGCGTCAAAGACGTTGCGCAGCATGAGAAAACCCTGCGCGTCGAACTGGAAATCCTCCGCCAATGCGAGTTCGTCCATAATTATTCCTCTCCTGACTATTGCCCTAGTAGGGGGCGGTTTCAAACCGCCCCCTACGGCCACCGACCTCGTCGAATCAAGGGCGTCCTGCCCGCGATCCCAAAGAGAATCGGGCCGAAAACCAACCACCGGCCACGTACTGCGTAACATCATTTACTTAACTGGAGAAGGAGAAGACCGCGCTGCTGGTCGTCAACGGATCACAGTTTCGCGCATATATATCAGACAGGGGCCATGCGTCACTTGACGAGGACCATGGTTCGCGTTGACTGCAAGGTTTCCGTCGTCAACCGATAGAAGAATATCCCAGAACCAGCGGACTCTCCTCGATCGTTCCGGCCATCCCAAGGTACCCGGTGGCTGCCCGCTCGATAAACGCCCTCCATCAGGGTGGCCACCAATTGGCCGGTCACGCTGAAGATTTCCAGCGAAAGATGCTCCGTTCGCGGTAGGTGAAAGGCGATGTGGGTTTTGCTATTGAAGGGATTGGGATAGTTCTGAAAGAGGTTGAACGACTGCGGTGTGCCCTCGTCCGTCTCGCTCGCGACAGATGTAGGTGGTGCCAACACGCTGTTGGTCCGACCCGGAGTGCCCCCCACCGGGATGGAAGCCTGCCAGTGCATGGGGTCCGCATTGTCCAGGCTATAGTGAAGCAACTCCAGCGTAGGACCGTCGCCGTCCGCCTCCACCGGCCACGGACTGTCGTCTTGGTAGGTGACAGAATCGACCAGTAATCCGTCGCTGTCGAAGAGGCGAACCAGCTCTCCACTGTTCCGCAATCCAAAATCGAAGTCTCCGACACAAGAGACCCCGAGGAGGGATTCGAGAGCCGCACCATCTCGGCACAACACCAAAAATCCGCGCGGCTCGATGAGCGTCCCACCGGGCAGCACAAAGGAATGGTCGTCATCGTCGTCTTGAAAGTTCCAACCGGAAAGATCGACGGCAGCATCGTTGGGATTGTACAACTCGACCCAATCTCTCGTATCCAGATCATCCGCTGAATGATAGTTGATTTCGTTGATCACAATGGACGGTATCGAAAGATCGACAGCGCTGTAGGTCTCGTTGACGCGAGCCGTCATCACCGTCAGTGTGGGCGTCAAAAGCTTCATCGTGTCGCCCAGCGAGATAGCGAAAAAAAGGTTGCCGAAGACGGGCGAGTCCGGAAACAGGTCCTCGGCGGCATCTCTGTTCGAGGAAAGGATCAGGCTGGTGCCCGCCTCAATGTTCGTCTCGGGCGGGAACATGAAGCGGTTGAAATACTCCCCGGCTTCAAAGCTGCAGTAGGAAAGGTTCAGATTCAACTCACCGGCATTGATGATCTCGATGAAATATTCATCGCGTATCCGATGAACGTCTCCGATCTGCAAGTGTCGATACTCTTCGATACCGGCGTGATTCACATTCAAAGCGAACGTCTTCGTGGCCCTGTAATTGATGTAGAATAGCCCGTTGGAGGGATAACTGTAGCCTCCGGCCCTGAAAGAATAGGGCACGAGGCCCGTGTAGTTTTTGGGCAGCACGAGACGGTTGCCATAGACGAGGTCCCCCGCCTGCAGATCATCGTGGCGACCATCGTCGAACAGCGCGAGTTCCTGGACCGTGATCTCTTCTCCCCATGCCTCGTAGGACGACAAATCCGTGATGTATTCGACCACGACGGCCTGAGGGCTGCGCGAAGTGGCTCGAAACACCACGCCGCGATCATCGGCATTGGGCGAGGGAAACGGATCGGAGCAGTACAAGTCCGCTAGAAGATTCTTTTCGACAGAGGGGAAATCCGTCAGGAACGATCTCCTCGCCGCCAGAAAGCCTTTCAGACGCGACATCTCATCGTCAAATTCGGCGTTGGTGCCAAACTTGGCTCCGTCCAGATAAACGTCCGACTTGATCAATTCGTACGTTGAATCAATCTCGGCCTCCACCGCGGCGAATCCGTGCTCGATGACGAAGCGGACCTTGCTCCAGAACGACTCGCGCCAGGCGTCGTATTCCATCAACCTCTGAAGTAGAAGATGGTGGTTCAGATGGGGGTGTGCGGAGACCGTTTCAAAGTAGGGCCGGTATTCTCCGTTCCAGTAATTGCCGAAGGAAGCATCGTGATCCCAGGGTAAGATTTGCTGCAAGCGCCCGCTCGGGTCGAAATAGAGCAGGGTATTCTTCGTCACGGCGTCTATACTGGAGATCGCATAGGCGACCGCAAAGTATTGCAGCACATTCTCCACATCCACCAGCAGGGAAATCCGCTCTGCAAAATCCTCATACGTCAGATAGAGAAGCTGATTGAATAGCCGCTGCCCATCGATATAGTCGGATTCACCTCCCACCTTCTTGTTCCACGACCAAACGTAGGTGTCGTAATCCAGCAATGGCGCTGTATTCCCACCGTGATTCTCGGATTTGTAGAGACTTCCGCGCTCGTAGTCGTACCGCCGCAGAAGATCCTGATCAGGTTCCTCTACCTGGACGAAGACGCCCATGAAGTCATCGTTGACCATCAGGCTGATGTGCTCGGTATTCGGCGCTGGATGACCGATGAACTGATACAACCGCATGGCCAGCGCGTTGCGCATCAACGAGAAATCCGAGTATTCCGCGTTGAGGTTGAGCTCCCTGACTCCAACCGGATTGGCTGAATCCTCAAACCAGACCTTCCAGCTTTTCTTTGGGTAAAGGCGGGCCGTTTCGCCCCGGAATCGCACCTCGCACTCGAGAACCTCTCCCGCGAAGGAAAATTGGGCGGGATAGCGGACATTGCTGTGGGGGGACTCGTAAAGGGCACTCAGGTCGGCGGGATCGACGGTCAGGTGATAGGTTGGAAGTTCGAGCCGTTGATCTTGGGCCTGGAGAGAAGGCACATAGATGAACACCGCAACGAAAACGAGCACCAGCTTCCTCATGGCCACAAAGCTTTGATTCAAGGAACTTATTAGAATCATGACATGATATCCTTAAGAGAACGTGAGTTCGGGTTAAGCGACCTTCTCCCGAAGGATGACAATGTAAGAGCTTACATCCAAAAATAGTAACGTAAAAGTTTATGACGCAATATGAGTGTTTCCCGGTAAGCGACAGATCTCTTGTCGAATCGCTGTTGCTTCGGACGCGACATAGAGCTCGCTATTTATTCGAATGTATATTTAAAAATTTATATTGCGTAAAAGACAATTTTATTTTAATCTATTTAAAAATTAATTGAATAAAAATGAACCATACTGATCCAATACAAAACCCACGCTTGCCCACCCATTGCCCGGCTTGTTCCGCGGCCCTGCAGGTCGCCCGCCTAGACTGCACCAAGTGCGATACGGCCGTGCTAGGCGGTTTTGACCTGCCACCGTTGGCTCGCCTTGCCCCAGACGATCAGACTTTTGTGCTCTGCTTCCTCCAGACCGGCGGCAATCTCAAGCACATGGCCAAACTCTACGGCGTCTCCTACCCCACTCTGCGCAACCGCCTCGATACCCTCGTCGAGCAACTAGGGCCTTTAGAAGAGGCGGAAAGCCCAAAGGACACGCTCGGCAAAGTCGAGCAAGAGTGACGCGCATTTCGCGGAAAGCCCAAAGGACACGCTCGGCAAAGTCGAGCAAGAGTGACGCGCATTTCACAGAAAGAAGCTCGCCATGGACGCTCCCCACACCCGCACGACCTCGGCCTGGCACCTGTGGCTATTCAATCCCTTTCACTTCCTAGCCGGCGGTCAAGCCCTAGTCTGGGGCCTGGCGTGTATCGCTTTGACTGCTTGGCTTGGCGGCATCTTCGATTTCCGCTTCACAGGCGTGATCTCCTTCCAGCGCACAGCCCCGGCCCCGCTCTGGCACGCTATAGCGCAGGGCTTCATGGCTTGGGCCATCCCCAGTGCCCTGCTCTACATCGGCGGTCGCCTGATCAGTCGCAGCCGCGTGCGCCCCATCGACGTCTTCGGCACCCAAGCCCTAGCCCGGGCTCCCTGGCTACTCATAGCCCTAATCGCGGTGTCGCCGCCCTTTCGCAGCATCGTCGCGAAGTTGCTCACCGAGCCTTTTCTCGATCTCTCCGCGTGGGGGGTTGCCTTCATAAGTTTGGTGGCCTTAGTGCTGATACTACTGCTAGTCTGGATAGTGCTCCTGATGTACCGCGCCTTTGCCGTTTCGTGCAATGTTGCCGGTGGTCGGGCCATTGCCGTATTCATCGCCGCCATCGCCCTAGGCGAGGTCGCCACCGGAGCGGCGGGACGCCTGCTGCCGGGGACCGCAACCCCCCAGACCGTTGCCAGCGCACCCGTCCAGTCCGAACAACACCAACTGGCCGCACAACTAGCCACCCAAATCCTCCAAGCCCACGAACAGGGTCGCTTTGAAGCCCTAGGGCCAGAGGCCGCCGAGGGCTTTCGCAAGGCTTTCACCGCAGAAATCCAGCGCCACAGCTACCAACAACTCCGGCAGCTCTTCGGCACCTTTGAGGGACTAGACTTCGTCGAGACCCACTCCATAGAAAACCAGCCGAACCTGTTGATCCACCGCTTCAGAGGCCGGTACAGTACCGCATCACCCGAAGTGCGCGTCGTCCTCGATCAAGAAGGCAAGCTGACGGGCCTGTGGATCAAGCCCTGGCAGGAGCAGATACAGTGAACGCCTATCGCCACACCCAGTTCGGCAAGGTCATCGTCGTCGCCATCGGCACAGGCATCGTCGTCGTCATCGCCTCGGCCGCCATACCGCTGGCCGTCCTGCCCGCGTCCGCGTGGGTGGTCGAAACAGCCACCATCGCGCTGCTAGGCAGCATAGTGGTATTCCTCGCCATAGTCTTGGCCCTGTTCGCCAGCCTAACCGTCGAAATCGACGCCGAGCACCTCCGCATCCGCTTTGGCATCGGCCTGATCCGCAAGCGCTTCCCCCTCGATCAAATCGACACCTGCCGGCCGGTGAGCAACCCTTGGATCTACGGCTTGGGCATCCGCTTGACCCCCCACGGCTGGCTCTACAATGTCTCGGGACAGGAAGCGGTAGAACTAAAAATGAAAAGCGGCAAAACCTGTCGCATCGGCACGGACGAACCCGGGGTCCTGACTGCCGCTCTCCAAGAAGCACTGGACAGCTTGAAACCAGCGCCGGAGTAAAGTCCCGGAGTTGCGTACCGCTGCGTCATCGCCCACCTTCCTAAGTCCCACTGCTTACGGGAAATTGGCGCATGACAGACGACGAAAAGTATTTCTTCGACCTCAACGGCTACCTCGTCCTCAGAGATGTCGTCGACCCAGACACCATCCGCCGCTGCAACGAGGCCATCGATCACTACGACGACCAGATCGAAGTCCACGAGCGCCACTTCGAAGGCGAGTCTAAAGCCTTGGCCAGCGACATCCGGCAACGCTGGAGCGATGAGATGGTCGCCTGGGAGCGGCCCTACTGCGAGCCCTTCCGCCAATTGATGATACACCCCCGCCTCAAACCCTACTTGCGCGAAATAATCGGCGACTATCACATGGCCACGCGGCCGCGACTGATTGTGATGGACCAAGGCTGCGCCGGTCACTACCTCCACGGCGGCCAACTCGATCGGCTGTCCTATTCGCTGACCTATCACTGGAAATTCGGCAAGATCTACAACAGCCTGACCCTAGTGGAATTCCCACTGGCCGACGAAGGCCCCGGCGACGGCGGCTTAGCCGTAGTCCCCGGCGGCCATAAAGCCAACTATCCGATCCCCGAAGCGCTGCGCGATTGCGAGGCTTTCCAAGACGAAATCGTCGAAGTCAACGTGCGCGCCGGCGATGTGGTGATCTTCGCCGAAACCACCATTCACGGCACCTTAGTCTGGCAGGCGGACCATCAGCGCCGCACCCTGCTCTATTCCTACTGCCCGCGCTACCAAACCCTCACCCCCCCTATCTCCGAAGTATCGTATCCGCCCTACGTCCAAGACATGACGCCAGAGCAACAAGCCCTCCTCCGGCCACCGCACTAAAAGCGAACCCAAAGCCCTATGAACGACGACGATAAATTCTTCTTCGACCTCAAAGGTTTCGTCCACCTCAAAGGGGTGCTGAGCCAAGAGGAAGTGGACCGCTGCAACGCCGCCATCGACGCCCACGCCGACCGCTTTTTCCAGACCGAGCGCACCCTCGAAGGAGACTCCAAAGTCCTCGGCGGCGCGAACAAGCAAAAGTGGATGGAGGGCATGTTGGAATGGGAACGCCCGCACTGCGAGCCTTTTCGCGACCTACTCGTCCACGCCAAAATCCAGCCCTATCTCAACGAACTGCTCGGCGGCGGCTACCGCCTAGATCACGGCCCCTTGCTCATTGCCATGGACAAAGGCGACGGCGGCCACTACCTCCACGGCGGCGGCGTTGAGCGCCAAGACTTTTCGCAGACCTACACCTTCAAATACGGCCAGATGTTCTGCGGCTTGACCGCGGTCGAATTCCAGCTCGCCGACGAAGGCCCCGGCGACGGTGGCCTAGCGGTCATACCCGGCTCCCACAAAGCCAATTACCCCCTGCCCGAGAAGCTGTCCCTGTACGAAGAACACCGCGAGTACGTCAAAGAGGTCCACAGCCAAGCCGGCGACGCCATTATCTTCACCGAAGCACTGACCCACGGCACGCTAGTCTGGCAGGGCAAACACCAGCGCCGCTCACTGATCTACAAGTACAGTCCATCCTTCCAAGCCCACGCCCCCGGCTACCATCAGACGCAAGTCCCCGATTACATCCTCGACATGAGTGACGAAGAACGCTCCATGCTTAGTTAGAGGCCCCATCCTCTTTTCCGAGAAGGTCGTCGATAGCCTTTGCAATCGGCCACGCGCCCTCGGAAGTGTTCGAAAGCACCGTGTAATCCAACTGCCGCTGACAGTCGACGGCAGACTTGAAAGAGATACCGGGGTCCGCTCCCATGATATAGTGCTGTAGCGTTCCGTCTGCGCGTCTGCGCATCCACATTCCGTGTCCGTAGTAGAGACCGGAATCGCCGCTGGCATCGGCGAAAGGCGCACTGAAGGTACGCACCAATTCATCAGAGACGATCTCGCCGTTCCAGAACCCGTCCCAGAGAGCCGCGATGTCTGCCAGCGTCGAGAACAAACCGCCATCCGAGGCTCCGACGATGGGCAGGTTGTAAATGTTCGTCCGCCAGCGCTCTCCGTCTTCGATGTAGCCAAGGGCCGTGCATTCTGGCAGTTGGTTCATGGCGAAGAATCCAGAGCGATCCATTCTCGCTGGCCCGAGGATCTCCTCGGCGACGACGTCCTGAAAGCGCTTCCCTGTTACCTCTTCCACCACTACGCCTAGCAGGATGTACCCGCTGTTGCAGTACGAGAACCCTTCCCCCGGTGCAAACTTCATCTCCCGTTGTGGGAACACCGGCAGATAGTCCTTCGGACCTCTCAGCTCGTACCAGGGGATATCGACGGTGAAATTGTCGAAATCCTCGATAAGCTCTTCGTCGTAATAGTCGGGGATCCCAGAGGTGTGGGTAAGCAGATGCTGGATGGTGATTCCCTCTGAGTAATCCGGCAGTTCCACTAAGACGCAGTCGCGCACTTGCGTAGTCAATGCCAGCCGACCCGCGTCGATGAGACGACCCACGGTCAATGCCGTCAGCAGCTTCGTTCCAGAAGCAACGCCAAAGCGCGTCTCTGCGGTGTTGGCGATGGAGTTGGCGCGATCGGCAAACCCTGTAGCTCTCTCGTATATCGGCTGGCCATGTCGCCTGACACAGACGACGCCGGAGAAAGCGCACTCCTCCACGAGCTTGTCTAGGGAATTCCACTGCATAGCCGAGACTCTGCTCCCGGGCCGGGTAGAGCTACTCCGGCTCTTCACCAATACTCGCCAGCCGAGCCTTTGCCTCCGCGTAGAGATCCGCAGGCAGCGGCCCCGCTAGGCCCGCAGCGACATTGGACTTCATGTGTTCGAGATTCGTCGTGCCGACAATCGTCGTGTGACACGCTGGATGCGCAAGGGTAAAGCGCAGGATAAACTCGTGGCGACTCATCCCGCCGATGAGTTCGTCCAGACCGGACCGCTCCCACCTCGACTGGCGCTCCTCATTGGCTCGGTGGCCCAAGCTAATGCCGCCGCGAATGAGAATGCCGGCTCCAGCGTCGGCCGCTTCCTGAATAATCCTCTCGTGCTGGCGCTCAAGCGCGGAGTAGGGAATCTGAAACACATCAAACGCACCCGACTCCACGAATGCGGCCAAATGCGGCAGCGTCGAAGACACGCCGAAGAAACGAGTCTTTCCCGCCTGTCGAATATCCTCAAGCACTTCAATCAGTCCTCCCAACTCAACATCTTCCACGGTGGGATTGTGCATCTGTAGCAGATCTACGCAGTCGGTCTTCAGGCGGCGCAGACTCTGGTCAATGTTGGTGCGCAAACGCTCGGCTGTCCACAGGTGGTTTGGATCCAGTCTGTTGCCCTCCTCGTCAATGTTGCAGCCACACTTGGTAGCAAGAAAAAACTCGGCGCGGCGATGGCCGAGGTACTTGCCGACCCGCTCCTCGCTCGCGCCGTAATCCGGGGCCGTGTCAACTAGGTTGATCCCCGCATCGAGAGCCGCATTCAAGACGCTGCCGGCCTGATCGTCGTACTCCGCCTCATCCGGCAGGCCGCGCTCAGCCGCGCCAAAGCCGAGTTGCGTGACCTCGAGCCCCGTGCGACCCAAGGTACGTTTAGTCAAATTTTCCATGATTTCTCCTCAATTAGGTGTTACTGATCTCTGCTTGGAGACAGGTCGAGAATAATCTAAGTTATATGTTACAAGAGAGAGAGGGGAGGACCTACTTGTCGCCGATCCTCATAGAGCGCATAAGAAGCAAGATCCGGGCGCGCCAATACGATATGTCCGCTCACGCTATGGAGGAGATGGCCGAGGAATGTACGGATACAATTGCGAATACTGCAACGGAACGGTTAAACCACGTCTTGTCGCGCATGAGGCGTTCAAGCACAAAGATAGGTTTGTGATTCTGGAAGATGTCGCGATAGGCGTCTGCGATTCGTGCGGCAACCGGTATTACTCTGCCGATATCCTTCACACAGTGCATGAAATAGCCACGGGCAAGAAAGCGGCTAAACGCAATGAAGTAATTCCAGTAGGCATTTATTTTGATCCGCAGTAAGGTACCCGAAGTCGGAACGGTCTGGGGCATCAAGGCCGGCTAGGCACTCGCTCTTTCCCGCAGAGATACGCCGGTCGCTTGGGCTGCCCAAACACCAGCGTCGCTCGCTGATCTACAAGTACAGTCCATCCTTCCAAGCCCACGCGCCCGGCTACCATCAGACGCAAGCCCCCGATTACATCCTCGACATGAGCGACGAAGAACGCGCCGTGCCCATCAAGGAGGTTCAGGCGTCGATACAGGGAATGCCGTACTGCTTGAGGCGTGCGTCCCGCGTCACCAAGGTTAAATTCTCCAATTTCGCCTGCGCCGCTTGGATGCGATCAAAGGGGTCCTGATGGATTGGGGGCAAGGAGACCACGGCCAAGGCGTGCGCTAGGGTGATGGGCAGTGGTTGAAAGCGCTCTTCCTCCAAGACCTCTTCGAGGTTGTCCGGTGCCTTCAGTCGGCCCAGTGCCTTTTTGATGGCGATTTCCCAAGCGGCTGCCGCGCTGATGAAAACCGCGTTCTGGCCTTGGCCGATGGCGACCCGGGCGGGCGGAGCAAGGAGGAGGGGGTCGTCGAGCCACCACAATAGCGCGTGGGTGTCCAAGAGGAGATTCACGGTTGTTCGCCCCTAAAGGCCGCTGCTATTTCTTCGGGCAACTCGTCGAAGTTGTCCTCTAGCGCGACTTGACCACGCCACTGTCCCCCCTGACGGGGCTGGACCGACTGCTCGTACGGAACGAGTTTGGCCACCGGCTTGCCAGCTCGACCGATGACGATCTCCTCTCCCTGGAGTACCCGTTCGATCAGTCTGGAGAGCTGTGTTTTGGCTTGGTGGATATTGGTGATGTGCATGGATTAATTCCTTTTTTAGCTTAGCTAAGCTTAGTTTATTGTCAAAGTATGTCAAGCCTACACAAGCCCGCCCTTCAAGCAAGGGGCGTCAGAGTTGTTTTTTATCGCGCCTACTCCCCTTCACCGAGAACTTCTATGACACTCTCCACGGCCTCGACCCGCGCGTCCTGAACCGAATCCTCGCTATACCAGGCCGTATGGCTCGTCAGCAGGATATTCGCCGCCGTCCGCAGCGGGGAGTCGCCAGGCAGGATCTCCGGTTCGAAGACGTCCAGACCTGCACCGCCGAGCCGTCCCTCGTTCAGGGCCGCAGCCAACGCCTCGGCGTCGACCAGGGCACCGCGCGCCGCGTTGACCAACAGGGCGGACTTCTTCATCATCGCCAGGGTCTCGGCGTTGATGATACAGCGCGTCTGGGGCGTCAGCGGTAGGTGCAGCGAAATTAGGTCCGCCGTTCGCAGCAGCTCTTCCCGCCCGATCCGCGTAGCCCAGTCGATCCTATCGGCCTCCACTTCGTCGAAATAGACCACGTCCCGCACCAAGGGCCGCATCAGTTCGCCCAACTTGCGGCCGATGCGACCGAATCCCAGCACTCCCAGCCTCAGCCGGCTCAACCGCCGGATGGGAGCCGGCGTTCTCAGCGACCACTCCCCGCAGAGCAGCCGCTCCTGCGTCGATCCAAGCTGGCGGTGCAGGGCCAGCAACATGCCCATGGCGTGGACCGCCACTTCCTCGACGCAGTACTGCGGCGTATTGCGGACGCTCATGCCGCGTTCGGCGGCCGCTTCGAGGTCGACGTTGTCGAGACCCGTACCATATCGCTGCAGCAGTTTACAACTGCCCGGGAGCAGGCCGATAATCTCCGCGTCGATGGGGGCGATGCAGAACATCAGCGCGTCGAGGCGGGGGATCGAGGCGATCGCCTGCTTCAGTTTGCGCCGCTTTTCATCCACTGAATCGGTGACCGCGATTCCCGAAGAGGAGAGCGCGATCCCCACCCGCCCGAGCCGTTCCCTTTCCGGATCGAGGTCTTCGGACACCCAGTCGCACACCAGCACGTGCTTTTCCATTCGCATTGTCTCAGTCATCTCCGTTCTTCCACCTTTCTCAGTTGTGGTATTGGCACCTCACCTATAGCAGTCCTAAATCATTTACGAGCTGATCCGCAGATGGACGCAGATAGACGCAGAATTGTAGGGGCGATCGCTCGCTCGCCCCTACCTGCAAGGCGATCCGCATATCTCTCAAGTCATTCAGGACTGCTATATGAGGATGGGTGCCGCGCCTCAGGTCTTCCCATCAGCAAGCTGCCATCGACGCGAGATGCTATCTCGTCCCCCTGGTTGAACAGCGAGCACGTCCGCAGGGACAGGCAGCCACAGCCTATGCAGCCGGTCAGGTTCTCTTTCAACTTCTCCAGCACCTCGATCCGCTCTGCGAGCTGATCCCTCCAACTCCGCGACAGGCTGGCCCAGTCCGCTTTGTTCGGCGTGCGCCCGTCGGGAAGCGCATCCAGCGTTGAGCGGATTTCCCGCAGAGATACGCCGATCGCCTGGGCTGCCCGAATGACGGCGACGCGACGCAATACGGCCCGTCGATACCGTCGCTGGTTGCCGCTGGTCCGCTCGGATGAGATCAGTCCCTGCTCCTCATAAAAGCGCAGCGCAGAGGTCGCAACTCCACTTCGCGCTGCGACCTCACCGATGGTCAGAAAGTGTGAAAGTTCCGTCATGAGATTCTCCTTGACTTCAAGTATACTTGAAGTTGTAAGTTCAGTCCAGGGCTCATCGAGGAGCCTCTATTTCACCGGCTTTCGCGACCGGGAAAGACCTGCGAGACCGAATGCCAAGCGAAAGGAAAAGTCATGGAAAACTCAGCGACAAAACTGCTGGACGCGGGATCTCTCGATGAGATCAAGCTCAAGGGGAGGACTGTAGTCTCAAGCGGACCTGTGCCGATTGTCGTCTTCTACTCAGAGGGCGACCTACACGCCGTGGACAACCGCTGTCCACACATGGGATTTCCCTTGCATCGTGGAACCGTCGAGGACGGCATTCTGACCTGTCACTGGCATCACGCCCGCTTCGATCTCAAGAGCGGTTGCACCTTTGATCTGTTTGCCGACGACGCGACGGTCTATCCGGTCGAAGTCGTGGACGGTCGCGTGTACATCGATGTGTCCGCAACCTCGCACGACCCGGTCGAGCGCGGACTGCGCCGACTCGAAGAGGGTATGGACCAGAACATCAGGCTGGTGGTCGCCAAAGCCGTCGTCGCGCTCATACGCGCCGAGGCGAATCCGAACGACATCGTGCGGGTAAGCGGCCTGTACGGCGTGCGCCGACGGCGTTCGGGTTGGGCAGATGGCATGACGATTCTCTCGGCGATGGCCAATGTCAGCGACCACCTCGAAGGCGACGAGCGCATCGCGCCGTTGTACCAAGGAGTCTTACACGTGGCGTCGAACACTAGCGGTCAGCCGCCGCGCATCCCGTTGCGGCCTCTTGAGAGCAAGGCGGTCCCGCACGCCGCGCTGAGACGGTGGTTCCGCTACCTAATCGAAGTGCGCAACGCCGATGGGGCCGAACGCACCTTGCTAACGGCCATCGAGGGCCCTTCGAGTCAGGCCGACCTAGCCGAAATGATGGTGACGGCGGCAACCGACCACTTCTATCTCGACGGTGGCCACGTCATCGACTTCATCAACAAGGCATTCGAGCTGCTCGACCGCATTGGCTGGGAGCACGCAGCAGACGTCCTGCCCTCCCTGATTCGCCAACTGAGCGGGGCGCAGCGCAGTGAAGAGCAGAACAGTTGGCGCTCTCCCGTCGATCTCGTGACGCTGCTGAGCGAGACCTTTGACTCGCTGAATCAGCTACTAAAAGAAGGCCGGGGAGGGGAGTGGAAACGGGACAGTGGATTCGCGGAGGAGCTTCTACAGGACGATCCTCAGGCGATCGTAGCGGCGCTGAACGAAGCTCTGAGGCAGGGCGCGCGCCCAGTGCAGTTGGCGGAGGCGGTAGCGCTGGCAGCGGCACTGCGCATCGTCAGGTTCCACGTGCGCAACGAGTTCTCCGACTGGATCTCAGTGCTGCACACCTTTTCGTACGCCAACGCATTGCATCAGATGCTGAAGAGATCTGAGTCGCCCGAGATGCTGCGCGGCGTTTACCACGGGGCGATGCGCGTCTATCTCGACCGTTTTCTCAATGTTCCGGCTGCCCGCTTACCTGCCCCCAGCGCGGCAGAGGCGGGCGATGGCAAGGCACTGGAGGAATACCTGCTGCTACTCAACCAGCAGCAGCAGGTCGATGAAGCCGGGCGACTCGTCAATAGTTTTCTAGCATCGGGCGGTGAACCGGGACTCCTATTCCGTACGCTGGCGGAATCCCTGGTGAGAGAGGACGCCGAATTCCACAGCTTTCAGATGCTCGAGGCAGCCATCCGCCAGTATGGTGAGCGCACCGACGTCGGCGAGCAACGGATTCTGATGGTGGCGGCAGCCCGTTTTCTGGCGGCCAAGGCACCCACTCAGCGCGAACTGCTCCAAACGCTCCAGATCGCCCAGCGGCTGCACCGAGGGGAGGCTATCTACGAGGAGTGTTGATTCAACTCGCACAGGCTCAGATCGATGACGCCGGTGGTCCTCAGACTGGATCCCGCTCCCGCACCATCTCGTGCCCTGCAAACAAATCCCGCGCCACCGTCCCCTGCGCTTGGTGCGGCGGCTCGGCTCCTAGGATCTGGCAGAAGGTGGGCACTACATCGGCGGCGTGGATGTACCCCAGTCTGTCCACCGGCCGCTCGTAGCCCCGCTTTACGCCCGGCCCGGCCAACAACCACGAGCCAAAGCTGGACGAGGCCTCACTTTGGGTCGGCAGAAATCCCCCGTGGTGCGCCCCGAACACATTGGGCGCTCCAACGCAGCCCCCGCCGGCAATGCCGCGCCACTGGCCGTAGTACCCGCTCACGTACCCGTGGTCCCACGCAAAGACCACATCGCCGCACTGGTCGCCCCACTGGCCGAGGATGTACGCGTCCCGCCGAGGCAGGGCTATGGCCACTGGATTGCGTCCCACTTCCTGGTCAACCCACGTGCGCAAGGCCAGCAGCAACTCGGCCTCAATGCGGTCGAATTCCGGCCCCGGCTCGGCGTTGACAAAAATGTCAAACCCCTTGTCGTCCTTCATATAGGCCCGGGTGTGTTCCCAGTCGATGTCCTCCTCGCGCACCTGATCGCGCACCAGCGTCTCTTCCCCGCCGCCCTCGAGCGCCAGAAAGCCCTGCTCGTGCAAAAACTGCCGGATATTGGCCACCCGCACATCGGGCGAGCACCCGTGGTCAGACACCACGCCCACGTACGTATGCTCATCCGCGTCCTCCCACAGCCGACCCAAGATGCGGTCCCCCACCTGATAGGCCCGCCGAAAGTAATCCACGTACTGTTCGGCGCGCTCAGCTTCGTACCCCGGACACACGGGATCCACGTCTCCGAGGTGGATGTGGTTGAGATAGTCGTACAGATGCCAGTGACAAATAAAAAAGGAACAGCCCCGCTCGCGCAGCATGTAGCGAGCAACTTCGGCAAACCACATGCCCTGGTACTCGCATTCTTCTAAGGCCGTGTCAAAATCGGCCATTCCCGAGGTATAGGGCAACATGGAGGCGTGTTCCTGATACGGGCCAAAGTGTTCCACCAGTTCCCCGGCCAACTCGTCGGGCAGCGTGAAGCCGTCGGTATAAGTCACCTGAGTGCGGTAGAGCTTGAGCCGGCTGCCGTCTGCAGCCAGTTCCATCAGCTTGAAGCGCACCGATGCCGAGCGTTTGCTTCCATCAATAGCAAAGTCCTCCACCGCCCACTCGCTCCATTCCCCCACCCCAGCAACAGCTACGCAACTGTCCCCATCCCGGTCCCGACACACCAACACTCGGTCGTAACCCCTCCCCGCACTGTCCACCGCCAGCAAGTGAAAATCGGTAACATCCCCGCCCAACCGAGCCACCACCTCAATGCGGCTCTCCAGCGGCGGAGCATGACTTGCGGGTAGATTCTGCCACCCCTGCGCCGGTGTTAGCGGCGGAATCGGCTCGACGCTGCGCTGTTCCTGCCGCACCGCCGTCCCATCGTGGTCCATCTCGATAGCTTCCTCTAGCGCGGCCTCCGTGGTATAGGCTTGGCAGATAGCCACTTCAAAATCCGTACTCCGATGCCCAGGATGGCCAAAACCATCGACCACAAAGCTCGTCTCCACCCCAGAAGGATGGGCCGCCGGATAGTGTACGGCCACGCTCTGCATGCCCGCCCGTTCCAAGGCATTCCAGATGCGCTCGGCATTGTTGGCCCGCCCGTCGAAACTATCGATCCGCTGGCCCGGCGCGACTTCCACCCGCCAGCGCGTCACCCCGTGCGTGCCCGTGTGCGCCCCCGTCGAAAGGGTAGCCCAGTTAGTCGGGGTCCACACCGGGAAAGAGGGCAGGGTCTGGTTGACCGCGCCCTCGCGCAGCAAGCGCTCGAAGTGGGGCAAGGCCCCTTCCGCGGCGAATCGCTTCATCATCGGGACGATAAAGCCGTCCATGCCAAAGGCGTATATTTTGCGCTCCATAGCTCCTCGTCTAAGAATTAAGAACTGACGTTACGCATCACGTGTCCGGTGGTTGGTTTTCGGCCCGGTTCCCGCTGGGAGCGCGGGCATCTTGCCCGCGTCGAGGGCGTCCCCCCGATCCGACTAGGCCGGTAGGGGGCGGTTTGAAACCGCCCCCTACAATGCGTAACATCACATATAGCGGCATTTTCCCACAGACGGCAACCGAAGTGCCGCCACCTTTCGAGGTAGGAATGGCCGTTTATTGACGGGTATCCGCTGATTTGGCTACGTTTGCCAATTCCCAATTCCCAATTCTCAATTCCTAATTCCTAATTCATGCTCCCAGCCCCCCAGCCCTCCCCCGCAATTCGCCTGCCGGCGATGCTGACTGGCCTCGGACTCTGCGCCCTGATTGCCGTGGGCCTGCCCTACGGAGAATTCGTGATCAAGGGTACCCGGCTGGGCCTGAGCTCATCGACGCCAGCCGCCTTTTTCCTGCTCTTCTGTTTGCTCGCGCTAGTGCAACCGCTGCTGGGGCTAGTGCGGCGGCAGTGGGCCTTCAATCGCGCCGAACTGCTGCTGATTACCGCGATGATGATGCTGGCAACGGCGATCCCGTCGCGGGGCTTTACCGGTGCCACGATCCCCGCCATCTCCAGCGTACTCTACTACGCGACTCCAGAAAACAACTGGGCCGAACTGCTGGTGCCCCACATCCCCACTTGGCTGGTCGTCCAAGACGAAGTGGCAATCAAGCAGTTTTACGAAGGACTCCCCCGAGGCGAATCCATTCCCTATGGCGCTTGGGTCGAGCCGCTTTTCTGGTGGCTGCTCTTTATGGCCGCCTTCTACCTCGTGCTCATCTGCGCGATGGTAATTATGCGGCGGCAGTGGATGGACCACGAGCGGCTGCTCTATCCGCTAGTCCAAGTGCCTTTGGGGATGATCGAAGACGGCCCGCGGCCCGCGCGCATAAAGCCCTTTCTGCGCAATCCAATAATGTGGGCTGGCTTTGCGGTGCCAGCGATCCTCAATACGATCAACTCCTTTAGCCACTACTACGAATTCGCGCCGCGCGTTGATCTCAACCTGCCGTTAGCCTTGGGGCACGACGCAGTTGTCCTGCGCATACGGCTCAACTACCTAATGATGGGCTTAGCCTATTTTATCAACACCGGAATCTCCGGCAGCTTGTGGTTTTTCTATGTGTTGGCCAAAGCCCAAGAATGGGCTTGCTCGACGCTAGGCATCTTCACTACCGAACAGCTCGACGCTTACAGCCACGCCGGTCCCACCACGGGCATGTTGAGCCATCAGAGCATGGGCGCGATGGTTGCGCTGGTCGTCTTGGGGCTGTGGACGGCACGCGGGCATCTAAAAGCTGTGTGGCAGCAAGCCAAAGCCGGCGGCAGCGCAGCCGGGGAGTTGCTCGCCTATCGGACGGCCGTGGTTGGCTTGGTCGTGGGCTTGGTCGTCATGGGCTTGTGGCTGTGGCAGACGGGGTTGCCTTGGTGGGCGGTGGTGCTGTTTCTCGGCGCGGCGTTTGCCATCTTCTTCGCCCTCACCCGCGTGATCGTCGAAGCCGGTCTCTCGTCAGCCGTGGAAGGACTATCGGGCGCGGGCTTTGTGGTCTCGGGCGTCGGCTCGTCGGCGCTGGGGGCGACGGGGATGATGGCGCTGGGCTTTACCCTCGCTTGGGCGGGCGACCTGCTGGTCTTTATGATGGCCCCCTGCGCCAACAGCATCCGCATGTTGCACGGCCTCAAAATTGGTCGGCGGCGCGTCCTAGCAATGCTAACAGCGGCGCTGGCCATCGGCCTTTTGGGCTCGATCTACGCGACCTTGAACTTGGGCTATCAGTACGGGGCACTCAACCTGCACCGCCAGTATTTCTCCGGGCTTTTCGCTTGGGAGCCGTTTCGCTTTGCCGCCCGCTTCATCGAGACGCCGACCGGGCCGTATTGGCTGGGGTGGCTCTGGAACGGGGTGGGGGCCGCGGTCATGGCGCTCTTGCTGTGGGCGCGTCACCACTTGTTGTGGTGGCCTTTGCATCCCATCGGCTACGTGGCCAGCGGCACCTGGATCCTCGGCAACGTCTGGTTCAGCATCTTTCTCGCTTGGATGATCAAATCCGTCGTCTTAAAGTACATGGGGCCGAATGGCTATCGCTCGACGCGCTGGTTCTTTTTGGGGGTGATACTCGGGCAATTCGCTTCGGGTGGGGCGTGGCTGGTCATAGACGGCTTCACTGGAATGACAGGCAACGTGATCCGCATGTACTAAAGATAAATAAAGCCAAGAATTACATACAGTTACAGTTAGTCATATTGGCGAGAAACTTGACATCCGCCTAGCCGTTGATTAAATCAAACACCATGTTTATCGCTACTCCCCGCTCCCTGTGGCGCTCGCTTGCCCTCTTGGCCCTGTTCGGCTGCGCGCCAGACGACCCAGTCGTGGCCCAAGTCGGCGATGTGGTCCTCACCAAGGCCGAGTACCTGCGCTTCGTCGAGCGCTTGCCGCCCGGCTTGCAGAGCGAATCTGCGCGCGATCATCTACAGTCCCTCGTCGATCAGGAATTATTGCTGCAAGAGGCCCGCGCTAGGGGAATCGAGCAAAGCGACGAAATTCGCTACCAGCTAAATGCCCTCGTCCGCAAGCGGCTTTCCCAGCGCTACCAAGCCGAAGTGCTCGCGCCGCAAGTCGAGGTGACGCCCGAGGAAGTCGAGCGCACCTTCGTCGATATGGGCTTCGACCGCGAGCGGCTCTTTGCGCGTATTCTAGTGCGACAGCAACAAGATGTGAACCGCGTATTGCAAGCCCTGCACGAGGGCGAGCCTTTCGCCGAACTAGCGCAGCGCTTTGCGGCCAACGACCTTCTTGCCCCACAGGGCGACGGCGTGATCGGTTGGATTGGGCGCACCCAAGCGCAGCGCTTTGCCATTCCGCCGCAGATATTCCTCTCTCTGCCGGTCGGCCAAGTCGCCGAGCCACTGCCGCTGGCCGGCGGCTGGCAGATCTACCGCTTTGTCGAAGACCGAGCAGCCGACAAGGCCGACTACGCAGAAGAAGCCGCCAGCGCGGCGCACCGCGAAAAGTGGCAGAGTCGCCGGCAAATCGAAGTGGAAACCCTGAGCCGCTCCTTGAATCTTCAGTTGGACCACGAGGGCCTACAAGCCTTGCTGGCCGAGCCGCACCTCGCCGACTCGCTCGCCGCGCTTCCCCTCTACCGCTTTGACGGCGGAGCGATTTCCTTGGGCGAATACCTCCACGGTCTGCGCTCGGTCGGCTTCCGGGGCGCGTTGCAAGACAGCGCACAGGTTGTCTCGCTGGCCCGCGCCGCGCTCTTGCCAGCCTATCTGATGACCGCGGCAGCCCAGCGGCGCGGATGGGATCGAGAAGCCGAATTCGCCGAGTGGCGCGAGCGCAAGCGCAAGGCCCTCGTCTTGCAGCAGCTCACCAAGGCAGAAACAGCGACAAAGGCCATCCCCAGCGAGGAGGCAGTCGCCGCGTACTACGAGGCGAACAAGACGCGCTTCCGCACGGCCGAAGCCGTCCACATCAACCAGCTCCTCGCGCCCACCCGCGAGCAGGCTCAGGAGTTGCGCGAAGCCCTCGCAAACGGCAGCACCGTCGCCGAGTTGTTGGCCCGGCCAGGCGTCGAAACGCACGGTGACCCACACGAAGGGGCGCTGCGTCTGCGCAAGGTGGTGCGGGCGCGCTATCCCCAGCTCGTGGACGCGGCCTTTGCTGCGCCGGTCGGCGAATGGGGTGGGCCAGTAGAGGTGCTAGACCAATTCGCCGTATTCCGAGTGCGCCAAAAGGAGGGCGGCGACATTCAACCCTTCGCCCAAGCGCGAGCGCGAGCGCGGGGCATCTTGGAAGCAAGGCGCAGGAACGAGCTCATGGACGAACTCATCCAACGCCTGCGCGCCGAGCGCGAAAGCCAAGTCGCCTTATTCGCCGAGCGCCTGTAAGGAGGTGCCATCGTGGCAAAAATAAAATGGGGTCTCCTCGCGTCTTGCCTGTTGTGGGTATGGCTGCCAGCCAGCGCCCAGCAAGGGTACGACATCGTCGATGACCGCATCGTCGTATCCGGGCGCAGCCACTGGGAGCACTGGAAAAAACCCGAACACCTAACCACCATCGACAATTTGGGCGCGGTGCGTCCGCGGCACCTGCGCTCGCTCTACAACGTCCTTTCCGATCCCAGCATCACCCGTCCGGTCGTGATTACCAACAAAGACCCGCGCATTCTCAATGTGGATAGCACCCTGAAAGTCGACGTACTCGGCCGACCAGTCCAAGACGCCCAGAAAAATTTCGTGTACGACTATCTGGTGCGACCCGGGGTCAGCCGCGCTGGCTCCAACATTGAGATGGCGGCCCACATCGTCGACGGCGATCCGACCACCTTCTGGGAGCCCGACCCAAACGATCCCATCGAGCAGTGGTGGGTCGAGGTCGATCTGGGCCGCGCCGTGCCCGTGGAGGGCATTTCCGTGCGCTTCGTCGAAGAGGGGCTGGGCGATCCGTTCTTCAAGTACCTCCTCCTCTTGGCACGGAACCAGACGCTGTCGCTTACCGACGACCGCAAGGTTAGCTTTGAGCTGTTCGTCCCCCACGAAGGCCCCAATACCCAGCAGCGCGCCTTCTTCTTTGAAAGTGCAGCCGCAACTGGGGGAGCAACCCTTGCGGCCCCGGTCAACCCCGGCCTCGTAGTTCCTTCCGGCGGGATCAGCAGTGTCAAGAAACTGCACCAAAGCAGCGCCGATCCGGTTTGGACCGGCAAGGTCATCGAAACCATCCGCATCGTAATTACCGACACGCGCGGCGGGCGGGCCGAGCAAATCGACCAAGCCGCATGGGAGGAGTTGACAACGCATGAACGCGGCGACATCGTCCACTTCGTGCGCGATTTTGCCGGCCGCGAAGAGCCGGTGGACGCTGAAACCTACGAGTCCTTGGAGGAGGAGCGCCGCGGGCAGCGGGAGTTCTACCGGCGGGAATTGCCGCGCCTAGCCGAGGTCGAAGTGTGGGGATGGGGAGACAACATCAGCCTCGGCCTAGTCGAAGGTGGCGGTACCTTGGACCTGACCTCGGCTGGCAGGACGCCGGGATCGGCTTTCGACGGGGATATCAGCAGCAGTTATGCTCATCCCACCCAAGACCCCCTTAACCCGGGTGGCAACGTGCTGACCATCGACATCGGCGGCACGGTGTGGCTGGACCAAATCCGCGTCGTCGGCGGCAACATCCGCGGCTATCAGATGCGGTCGTCAACCGGAGAACGCGACGCTCAAGGCAAGCTGCGCTGGCGCGCAATTACCCCGCCGGAGCGAGTAAAAAACGTCGATAACGGATTCTTTGGCTACCTCAACGATGTGCAGGACCCCGTGCGCAAAGTGCGCTTCCTCGATCTGCTGACCCTGGCCAACTTCATCGGTGATACCCAAAACCGCACCGACCGCTTCTGGTCTCACTTCAGCGAACTGATGCTGTTTGCCGAAGGTGTGCCCGCGGAAGTCGAACTGCAATCCGGTCTAATTGAACTGCCTGGGCTGGTGACCTTGGGCAGTATCCACTGGGAGGCCGACACGCCGCCGGACACCAAGGTCGAGATTCGCACCCGCACCGGCGACCAACTCATCCAGCAGATCCGCTTCTACGACAGCAATGGCATCGAAAAGACCGCAGCCCAGCACAGGAAGCTCCTCGCCTTCCTCAAAGGACCAATCGACACGTCCATCGCAATAGGCCCGGGCTGGAGTGCTTGGAGCCAACAGTACCAGCAGCCCGGCGATCCGGTAACGTCGCCCAGCCTGCGCAAGTTCATGCAAATTCAGGCCCGCCTACTCAGCGAGGACCGCCAGATCGCACCAGTGCTAGAAAGCATCTCCGTAGAGTTGCACACCCCTGTCGCCCTCGGGCTGCGAGCCGAAGTCTGGCCGCCCAAGGCCCAAGTGGGGGTTCTGGACACTTTCGAGATCTTCGTCCAACCCCAGTTCCTAGAGCAACCCACCTCGGTCCGCAGCCTCGGGTTCGACGAGATGCTCATCAGCGCCGATCCAGGCCTCGACATGCAGCTTATCGATGTGGCAATAGGCACCGAGGAGCAGTTTGCATCTGGAGCGCCGCAGTCGCTCTTGGATCTGGCAAGCACCGACGGCCAGATACTGCAAGGCGACTCGCTCCTAGTGCGCCTCCCGGAGGTCGCCCGCAGCGACACCGATGCGCTACCCCAGTTATATTTTCGCACGGCTGCCGATGGCGAGGAAGTGCCTACCAGCATCGACGGTCAGCTCCTGACGGCGACCTCGCACGCCCTGCTCCCAGACGCCGTGCGCGGCGCGGTGCGCTACTTCCGCATTGCCGGAGAAGAGCTAGTGGAAGTCGATCGCACGGCCTACGACGATCTGCCGCCCGAGTCCCAAGGACCCGTGCGCTACTTCCGCAAGGTAGTAGGTCTGGGCAACCAGACGCTTTTCGACGAGGCCGGTGACACGCTCAGCGCGGCCCAGTACAACCGACTAGGCCGCGCCAGAGGGTGGGTCGTCGGCCATGGCCGACTCGTGCGCTTGCGCTTTGCGTCCAAGGTCTTCCTCCACGGAACCAAACTAAAGGTGGCGGTGCGCAACCAAGCGGCTGGTACGCCCTATCAACCCGCCGACGCTGGTAACGCCACTGCGCTGCGGCCGTCGCAAACCCTATCGATCGCCGCGCTCGGTGCCGAGCAGATCGTCGCCGATATCTCGGTCGCACCCAATCCCTTCACGCCCAACGGCGACCTCGTAAACGACGTCGCCCAAATCGAATTTTCGCTGTTCAAAGTCTATGCCGAGCGGCCGGCAGCCGTCCGCATTTGGGCACTCGACGGCCGACCCATGCGCCTGCTAGAGGGCACGGCCCAAGGCGGGCACCAGCGCTTTACCTGGGACGGCAAAGACGACCACGGCCGCGTCGTGCCACCCGGACTCTACATCTGCCAGATCGACGTGGACACCGACTCCGAAGACAGCGCCGGACAACGGCAATCCCACCTTATCGCGGTAGCCTATTAGGGGCAAAAAGAGAGCGCCATGCACACTGTTACTACTAGAATAATCGTCGTTTTGCTACTCGCCGCCGGCGCAGCCCAAGAGGCGGCTGGCCAAGTCGATTACAGCTCGCGCCTAGGGCTGCAACAGGGCGACGAAACCTCCTTTGCACCTCAAGGGCCAGACGTCATGCTCGGCGTTCTCGACCCGGCAGTGCGCCGCTGGTACGTGCCGCAGGAGCTCTACAAAGAGTACCACTGGCGCCAGTGGCAATACACCAACTACGCCCGCAACCCCTACCAGCGCTACGTCGATATCAGCCTCGAAGGCGACTACTTTTACGACTTGTACGGCAATTTTCTCACCCGTGGCTGGTTGATCTTCAACAACTCCCAGAGCAAGCCCCAGCAGTTCGGCAACTCGCTGCTCAAGTCCGACCGCTTCCAACAGTGGTTTTCCGACGTGGTCATCGCCTCAGACGCCAAGGGCCAATACTTCTACACCTTGACGACCAGCGCGCAGATGCGCTCGGTGATCTCGCCGATGGTCTTTTCCAAACCGCGCATGGACGGCGTGCAGTTCGACCTCGCCACCGACCGCTACGAAGGGACGCTCATCTATTCGCGCTTGAGCAATCCAGGCGGCTCGACGACCGAAAACCAAGAAGTGCTCCGCACCAACAACACCACGCTGTTCGGCGGGCGCTTCGCCTACCAACTCAGCGACGCCTTGCTATTGGGCCTGCACGCGGTCAACGCCCACCAGTCGAACACGCTTTCGGACCGCCTAGTGGGCAACCCGTTTTCCGGTGCTTTGACCGTGGCCCAAAACAAGACCGTGTCGCTGATTCAGATCGTCCTGCGCGACGATTCCCCAGGCGACGGAACGGGCGGGGCCGCCTTCTTCCAAGCCGGTTCAGACGTGCTGATCACCTACGAGGACGGGACCGTCGATGCCGGCAAAGACATCCAGTTCGAGCCGGTCATCGAAGGTGGCTTTGTCCAGCAGGGCTATATCGCCGCTAACGGCCCCGAGGAGATCCGCCTGAGCTACGATTTCGACAGCCCGGCCTTTGTCGATCGGGCTTCATTTCCCAAAGAGGACATCGCCAAAGTCGAGTTCCGGCTCGTGCTGGGCAACGACTACCAGGTCTGGATGACGTCCGACCGCCAAGTCAACCGCGACGGGGAGGCCGTGTTGCTGCTCATGGCCCAAGCCGACGGCAATGTGCAAGACATCACCAATTTGCAGACCGTCCGCTTCGAGTACGGCCTGCCGACGGCGACCCACATCTTCGGCGGCAACATCGAAATACGCGACTACAAGGGATTTGACCTGTACGCCGAATACGACCTGAGCGTAAGCTACCGCAAGTACCCCAACGTCCTGCGCGACGAGCACCACACTGCATCCGGTATCGGCGGTCGCCGTCGGGCACCGGCTTGGATGGTGAACGCATCCAAAAAGGCCGCTCCCTTCTTTTTCTTCGGCGAGGCGTACAGCATGGATCCGCTCTACAATACGCGGACCTTTGTCACCACGGGCACGGGCGAAATCGAATACGACAGCGAGCGCGAGGGCATCGTCGAACTCGTCGAAGACAACGACGACCAAGACCGCTTTCCCGACACAGTGCGCTTCGACTGGCTCCAGGGCGATTCCCAAGTCTTCCCGGGCTGGGACCAAAACAACGACTTCGTGCCCGACATCAACCAAAACGACAACTTCGTGCGCTCCAACGCCGTGCCCGACTACGAAGAGCCTTTTCTCCGCTTCCATTCCGATCGCCCGGAATTTCTCTTCGGAATGGACATGAACAACAACTTCTGGATCGACCAATACGAAAACGACGAAGAGCCAGATTACCCCTACCGCCGCGACCATCGCGGGTACAATGTGTACGGCGGTGCGGATCTGACGCCACGGCTCAAGGTAATGGTCGGCGCGCTGCGCGAGGAACTCATCTCGTCGAACCAGCAAAACAAAAGCACCTACGCCCTCGTGACGTACGACAACAACTCTCCGCGCTTTGGACGCTTGCGTTTCTTTGAAATGAGCAAATTGGTAGAAGACGACATTCCCAATCCCCTCTTGCAGTGGGCACCGGACAACACCCTGCGCGGCGGCGAGTTGACCAAGGTCGAAGACCCCTTGTTGGCTCGCGACACTTGGATCAACCAGCTCTTTGTGGGGCACAACTTGCAGTCGGCCTCCTATCGAGTGCAGACCAAAGTCAACTACGTGCGCTTTCGCCAGCTAATGAGCGAAGCCCACCGGCAGGCTCTGGAACTAGACGAGCAGGACTTCTTCTTTGGGGTGATTAACAAGGCCAGCTACCGCTATGCCTTGGGCCGGCTGAGCTTGGAGCCGCGCTGGAAGAGCGAGTTCCGCAAGCAGTCGCGCAGTCTCTTTGCCCTAGAGCATTCCACTAGTCTCTACGAGCTGTTTTCTGCCGTCGTCGAAACTCGCCTCCTGAGAGCCACTCAGCTCCAAGCGGGCGTCGAGTACCTGATTTTTAACGACTTCGACGTCGATGCCAATGATTTCAACTCCATTACCGGCGCGGTTCAGTTTACCAATCAGTCTCAGTACTTGGGCTACAGCCTTCACGCCCTAGCCGGGCTGCGCATCGAGCGCGAAGATTTAAAAGAGAAAGAAGCACGGTACACGAGTCAGACCTTTATAACGATCTACGCAGGATTGGAATAGCGCGTGATTTGGCGCAACGACAACTTCGCCGCAGCCGTCATCGGCATCGCGCTCATGGCCCTTTGGCCGCGCCTGACCTATCTAAGTGAGGTCGCGCAAGACCCCTTCTTGGAGGTGCCAACAGCGGCGAGTATGCCCTATGTCGAAGCCGCTAGGGGGGAGGGAAACGCCGCGGTTGCTAGCCCTCTGTACCCGCTCTTTTTGCGCGGTCTCGTCACCGTCGGGCTAGCACCTCGCTACGTTCAAGTCCTGCTAGGCGCGGCCAGTTGTGCGCTGTTGGCCCTAATCGGCCGCGCACTTTGGGGACCGGGCACGGGACTCATCGCGGCTTTGTGCGCGGCCCTGTATGGGCCAGCCGTCTATTTCACCGGCTCCTTGCTACCTCCGGTCCTCGCGGTATTCCTAGTGCTCTTGTTGTTAGCCGCGCTCTTGTGGACCGACCAGCGGAGCAATGGGTGGGCGTTTTTAGGAGCCGGACTTTTGCTCGCACTTTGTTTGCTTGCTGCCCCGCAAGTCGCGCTTTTCGCGCCAGCCGTGCTGTGGTGGCTGTGGATAGGAGGAAAACAGCGGGCGTGTTGGGCTTGTGCGCTGGGAACGGCTGGCGCGGTCGTGCTGTGGTATTTTTTGGGGGTGACCACAAATGCGGGTGGCTCGCCCGACCTCCTCGTGCGCGGCGGGGAGCACTTGCCCGCGTTGAATATGTACCACGCGCGCGGCGATTCAGCCGTCCTAGCGGCCCTGCTGTGGAAATGGGGGTTCGCGTTTCCCTTCGGCTTGGTCATGCCGCTCGCGCTGTTGGGCGTGGGTTTTGCCTTGGCGGCGCGGGAGCGGGGCGCTTTGCTCGCTCTGCTGTTTGTCGCGACCGGTGCGGTCGGAACCGCGCTCTACGGTGCTCATGCCGAGACGCGCCTGGTGCTGGTACCCGTGCTCTTGCTCTTTGCCGTGAGTGGGGTTGTGCAACTGGCACAGGTGTCTTGGGCATGGAAAGGGGTAGCCGTGGCGGGTTTGGTCCTAGTCGCGGCATTGGTCAACGCCAGTACGCCAGCCATGGACCGAGCAGCACAAGCCTCGCAGCACCGCCATTTGGGTCGCGCCTATGAAGAGTTGGGCATGACGGCCACGGCTGTCGCCGCATACGAACAGGCCTTGGCCGCGGGCAGTTCCGACAAGGACGTGTATTGGGCCTTGGCGGTGCTCTACGACGCCAGCGGTAAACCCGAGCGAGCACTTGGCATTAGCCGCGCATTCGTCGCGCATTGGCCCACCGACGAGCGCGGGCAGCGGGCACTCGGCGACCGCTACATGGCGATGGGCCGTCCCCAAGAAGCGCGCACAATCTATCAACAGCTCGTCGCAGACGGGCAGGAGACCCTACTCGGGCGCTTGGGAGATGCGCAACTGACGAGCGGTGCGCTCGACGAGGCCGTGCAATCCTACGAGCGGCTGCTAACGTTGAACCCGGATAGCAGCCGGGTGCGCTACCAATTGGCGCGCGCCTACGCTGCAGCGGGGCGGGTCGCAGACGCCGAGCGAACCTATCGCCAGCTCCTAGACAGTCCAGTCTATGGCGTGCAGGCGCGGGTGGAAGCAGCCGCACTCTTGCGGCACAACGGCCAGCTAGCAGCCGCCGAACCTCTGCTCTCGCAAGTCCTAGCGCTAGCGCCAGACCACCGCGCGGGGCTGCTCCTATTGGGTGAAGTACTGTTAGAGCAGGGACAGCCCCGCGAAGCCCTAGCCCTTTGGCTACGCCTCGCCGAACTAGAGCCTCACAACTGGCAGGTCCAAGGGCACTTGAGCAAGGCGTACAGCCAGTTGGGACGGGATGCAGAGGCGCGGGATGCAGAGGCGCGCTATCAGCGGGCTAGGCAGCGCGCCCAACTCCAACAGCGAATCGAAGTGGAGCAAAAGGCATTGACAAAAAAAATTCTCGGTAAAAACTTATGAAACGCTTGCTTCTCATAGGTGCATTGGTGCTTTTGCACAGCGGCGATTCACTGGGGCGTCAAGTATTGCTCATCGGCCAGGACGGCCAGATTAGCTGGGAGGGGGAAGTGGAGGCCGGGGCTGTGGTACAAACCATTGAGCCGGAGTACCGCTCCACCCTGGATCCCAACATCACCGAAATCGGCGTCGCGCCGGTCAATCTCGTCGATTTCGCCAGCGCGGATTTTCCCGCTAGCATCCTGCCCCGCCGCGTGCAGGAGGGGCAAAACCTCGCCGCTGAAATCGTCGAGCGCGGCGGCAGCATCCGCGCTCCGACGGTGTTCGACCTCGCCGAGTCCCAGCTGCAAAACATCCTCGAGCAGATCGTGTCGCCCGATCCCAGTGGTGGGGCCTTCGAGCGCAAGGGACGGGACGTGTTGGGCACCTTGCTGGTGCTCGATTTGGGCGCGCGCTTTGGCGTCAACCAAATCCGCTTCTTCCCGCGCAATACGGTCTTTCCGTCGCCATCGACGCCCTTTCAGGAGGATTTTCTCAAAAACTTCGAGGTGCAAGTCAACGACGGCCAAGTGTTGACCGAGGCCGGTAATCCCATCTGGGAGACCTTTACGGTGCGTACCAACAACACCGACCCGGTCGCCACCATCGATATCGACCCGCCGCGCTTTTTGCGCTTCATCCGCCTGCGCGCCACCTCGTCCATCCCCTTTGAGGTGGAGAAATTCCAAGTCTTCGGCGAGGGCTTCTTCCCCACCGTGCAATACATTTCGCCGCTCATCGACATGGGCACCCCGGCCAATTGGGGGCGCTTGCGCTGGATAGAGGAGACGGTCGGGCAGGCGAGCGCCGTGCAGATGAATATCCGCACCCGCAGCGGCCGCGACACATCGCCCTTCGCCTATACGCGCAAGCGCGTGGGGCGTCAAGACGCCGAAGAGATCGTCTCCTCAGTCGATAATCCCGACCAGCCGCTCCTGCGCGACGAGTATCTCGACCTACCGGCCAAGGGAGGCCCCGCCGATGTGTGGGAACGCGGTCCCGTGCGCGACGACTTGGCCAATTGGAGTCCATGGACCTCGCCCTACGATCCGGTCGCCGGCACTAGCAGCGATGGCGCGTTGGTCCTCTCGCCTGGACCGCGTCGCTACTTCCAGTTCCGGGTTGACTTCCAGTCCGACGACCTAGAATCGGCCAAAATCCTGCGGCAGTTTTCTTTTGACTTCACAACACCGGCGTTGGCCGATGTTCTCGTCGGCGAGATCTTTCCGCGCGAGGTGCCCGCAGCCGCCGACATTCCCTTTATCTATGCTGTGCGCGCCGAGATGGAGAGCGGAGATTTGCAGGGCTTCGACGGGTTCGAACTGGTCACCGGCAGCCGCATAGATCGCATCGAGCGCATTGAAATAGTCGACGCGCAAGGCGAGTTCCTCCTAGCGCACGACTTTGCGGTTCAAGACGCGGTCACCGACGAGGGCGATGTGGCCATCACCGCGATCGCGGAGCGCAGCTTTGCGGTGCGCTTCCCGCGAGTGGCAGCGCACAACACCGTGCTGAAGATCCACTTCGTCAGCCGCATCCTCTCGTACAGCACGGCCTTTGAGGGCCGGGGATTACTATTGGAAGAAGACGCCTTTCAAAGCGTCCAAGCCGGCGACGCCACTGCGCTGGACGAAAGCGACATCTCGTTTAAATCGGACACTACCGTCTTGAGCCCGGCTGTCAACAGCGGCAGCCTAGTGGGCAGCTTTGACCTCGCCGCGTCCGTTATCACGCCCAACGGCGATGGGATCAACGACGTCTTGGATATGGAATGCGAGATCCTCGCGGTCGACGGCGGGCAGATTGCGGTCAATATATACGACCTAGGGGGACGCCAAGTGCGCCGCCTTTTCAACATTGAAGGGCAGAGTGGCGTGTACAGCTCGGAAAACTTGACTCAACTGCGGTGGGACGGGACCGATGATCAGGGTGAGAACGTGGCTCCTGGCCTCTATCTAATCCAACTCAACATCGAAGGCGATGCGCGCGCTAGCGCCAGTACGCGCACCGTCGGCGTAGCCTATTGATGAACGTTACGCACTGGTATATCTTACCGCTTCTTTACAATCAGGCCAAAACAGACCATATGGAGAACCATGCGATGCAAAGTGACTTGTTTAAGAAAGTCAATATAGCTGAAATAGAACGGGACCTACATCTAATAGAAGATGCTGAAGGGGCGGCAAAACAGGGACTACCTTTGATAGACAGTACCGTCCTCGATTCCACCGAACGTAGAATTGTCGGACGGATCGAGCAAGCTAGATCAGATGCACAGGATACGGGGGCTAGGGTGCTAGCTTCACACGGAAAGCGTCTTATCGACCTCGACCCAGAATTCCGCGACCTCTCCCACTCTATTGATAGTGAAACCAGCAATGGGCTAGAAAAACTTAGACAGGAAGCCGACAAAGCTGGCGAAGATTTGCGATCGCTACAGCGGGATTTATCGGAAGTAGAAAAAGACTTAACTACGTTTCAAGAGGAGAATCTAATTAATCGCGAGGCGCACGAGCGCAGCCATGCACAGAGAGTATTTAGCATAGGTATCATCGCCGTACTCTTTCTTACTGAGACCCTTGGCAATGCAGTCTTTCTAGCAAAAGGCAACGAGTTAGGGCTATTTGGTGCCTATACTGAGGCTATTCTTATCTCGTTTGTCAACCTCGGTATCGCCTTTTTACTCGGCCGGCTTGCTACCAACTGTGTCTGTGTTCGTTGGAGCAGAAAATCCATGGGCATCCTCGTCGCAATTGCATTTGTAGTCTTTGCATTCTTTTTTAATCTAATGGTTGCACACTATCGAGAAATAACGGGTACTGTGCTAGACGAAGGAGGGCAGCTTGCTGTATCCGCTTTTCGCGAGAATCCCATTGGCCTAAGAGATTTCCAGTCATGGATGCTATTTTTCATGGGATTCCTATTTGCAATTATTAGCTTTATCGATGGAATAATGTGGAATGATCCCTACCCCGGCTATTCGAAGGTGTTCTTTGACCACCGAGACCGAGACGAAGAATACAAAGAGATGTATGATGAATATCAAGAAGACCTAAAAGATATATCCAATGACGCTGTCGAAAGGCTGAATAGAATCAACCAAAAGCTCCTAGGTTATGAGAAGGAACGCTCTTCGATTTTGACCGCACGGAAACACGTTATCGAATGGTACGAGGATCACCTCGATCATTTGGAGCATGCAGGAAACGATTTGCTCATGCGCTACCGAGAACTCAACCGTGAGAGACGAGGTGGAGAAGCACCTTATCGCTTCAAGGAACCATGGATAATGGAACGGTCGACAATAGACAGGACCTTGCCGGAGGGTTTGCTGACACACGAGGAAATTGCAGAGATCATTTCTGAGGTTACAGCAAGAGTCGATGACCGTGCAAAGGAACTACGAAAGGAGTGTGCCAATGTCTGTGGAGACTTGAGGAGAAATTTGGCTCCGCACCGCTTACAAACCTAATAGCCTAGTTGCCAATCATGCCGAGACGAAGGAATAAACGGAAAGAGTACAATAGCAAAGAGCTCCTATTATACGTAGCAGGCGGGGCGATGATCTTGCTAGTTCTTGTGGCTGTGGTTGTTCTTGTATTGTTAAAACCCGAGGCCGCCGTACGCGATCCTGTGACCCTTTGCAGATCAGAGGGCCCATATTCGATTACGGCAATCCTACTTGATCGTACCGATTCATTTGGTACTCATACTAAGAACGATCTGAAGGTCCAAATCCAGAACCTGTTAGACTTGATCGAAGAAAATCACGAACTCAGCCTTTTTGCGATGGAATCTACGCATGAAAACGGCCTTGACCCGATCATTAGGGTTTGCAATCCCGGCGATCCAGAAAATGTCGATCCGCTAATCCAATCCGAAGCAATAGTTCGTCGAAATTGGCAGCAGAAATTCCGACAGCCTTTGGAAAAAGTACTGAGGACCCTACTTCACGAAAAGGAAGCCCCATCGTCTCCAATTATGGAGTCCGTGCAGTCGGTTTCCATAACACACTTTCAGGATACCAACCGCCGCAGCGTCCCGCGGCGTCTCATTATTATTTCAGACCTTCTACAGAACAGCGACGTCCTTTCATTCTACAGGGAACCCCCGAATTTCCAGCGTTTCCAGCGAACTCACGAATCTCGTGGCCTAAACCCAGATCTGCGAGGCGTCGATATCGAGCTATGGCTCATTCAGAGGCGGCAACCGCAGCAGGGAGACGGCGGTGCCCTCTTGAAATTCTTCCAATCTTGGCTCTCGCAGCACGGAGGCCAAGTCGTCCGCGCACTTAGAATCTCCGGGATGAACGACTAATGAATATATCAAAAGATGCAGCAATTTTTATGGCCTGTACCTTGATAGGAGCAGTGGGAATCATAATTCTCAAGCTGTTAGATGTGAACCAGTTTTTCGTGACCGCCTGGCCGATTGCGATCATGTTAGTCTATGCAGGGTATTATCGCGAGCAGCGATCCCAGCTCAATATAGTTGGAGATAACCTATACTACCTTGGATTTTTATATACTCTTGTCAGTTTGGCGATGTCACTTTTCGAGTTTTCTCTAAATGACGAAGCTATTGGAACGATTGCCCCGATCATCACGAACTTTGGCATCGCTATCTTTTCGACGATATTTGGCATCGCTTTCAGGGTCTTTTTTAACTTGATGCACAAAGACCCAGAAGAAGCGGTATCTGATTTCAGTGATACAGTACTCCGCCTCAGCAATAGAGTGTCCGACCTCGACATTGAGCTAGGAAAGTTTTCAAGCTTTAGAATAGAGCTAGAGCAAATTCTTAGAGAGGGATTCAACAGACAAAAAGAAGCTATTGATCAAGTGCTGCAACACGGCTTGTCTCAGTTCAAGACATCAGTGATTCATTTCACCGAAACCGTAGATGAAGCGAACAAAACTTTTGAAGAAGGCCGAGAGAAGTTTCAAGCTAGTCTCGACAGTGCGCTAGAAAGGATGCAAGTCAGTTCGACGGCGGTATCAGCCAGCGTGAGCGGCCTTGTTGGGAAGATCAACAGTATGCACGTGCCTGAAGACCTCCTCGAACAACGCTTGCATCCCTCAATCCAGCAAATTGAAGCAGTAGTAGCCGATTTCGGCAACACGGTATCCAGCTTCAATGAGCGAGTATCGGCGGACCTCGACAGTGCGCTAGAAAGGATGCAAGTCAGTTCGGTGGCGGTATCAGCCAGCGTGAACAACCTTGTCGGGAAGATCAACAGTATGCACGTGCCTGAAGACCTCCTCGAACAACGCTTGCATCCCTCAATCCAGCAAATTGAAGCAGTAGTAGCCGATTTCGGCAACACGGTATCCAGCTTCAATGAGCGAGTATCGGACCTCGACAGTGCGCTAGAAAGGATGCAAGTCAGTTCGGTGGCGGTATCAGCCAGCGTGAACAACCTTGTCGGGAAGATCAATAGTATGCACGTGCCTGAAGACCTCCTCGAACAACGCTTGCATCCCTCAATCCAGCAAATTGAAACGGGGACAGAACGAACCGCAGGAGAGACACAGGCCGAAGACAGAACAAATCAACATGGGACCCCTTGAAAATCAGAACACAGCCTATAGACGGGGGCTTGTTCTCGGCCTCACAATGGCTGAGATCGCGATTCTTATCATCTTCGTTCTGCTGCTCGCCTTTGCAGCCTTGTTAGTACACCAACAAGATAAGCAGAAGGAAACTGAGCAAGTCGCGGAGGAGCGACGAGAAATAATCACCCAACTCGAGGCTCAGCTTTCCATAATTAAAGAGATGCTCCCGGATGGAGGTAAGAATATCGAGGAGTTACAACGAGAACTGTTACTTCTCCGCGATGCAAAGCAACAGCTTGCAAAATTTCAGAATGCCGCAAAAGCGGCCGGATTTTTGTCAGAACCGGAAGAGATAATAAATACTCTAGAAATGGGACGTGAATATAAAAAAATCGAATCAACCATTCGAGAATTGCTACCGGATGGCGAGAGGAATATAGAGAAACTATTGGAGATGGTGCGGGAATATGAAAAGAGTAAATCAGCAGGCAAAGGCACTGAAGTTCCGTCCTGCTGGACACACGACGATGAAACTATTGAATATATATACGACGTGAATTTAACACCCACTGGCCTGATCATGCGGGAGACCAACCTACCTCATCGAGCGAATGAGCGGCAGATGCTACCAGTTCAAAATATCGTTTTGGATCAGGATATCTCGGAGCAATCTTTTCTTTCTTCAACATCTGATCTGTTTGAGTGGTCTAAGTCAAAAAAGTGCCGATTTTTCGTGAGAGTCTTTGATTCAACCGGCCCAACGGATAAAAAGATCTATCAGGAGCGTTTGAGGACTGTGGAAGCGCGTTTCTACAAGTTGATGGTGAACGAAGCGTTTTGATGCCTAGTTTGCTTCAGAAAGAAGGATAGCATGTTAAAGCGAATGCTGTTATTGAACGTAGTACTCGCGGCTTATTGCACCAGCGCGGCGTGGGGCCGGGCCGAGTTTCACATCGGCGGGCCGACAGGTGCTTCTTGGCAGGGGCTGATCACCGACGAGCAGACCGAGTACTCCATCGTCGATGACCAAGGCGCAGCCTTGGGCACGCTTTCCATTGCCATCGGCGCGGAGGAAGCAGGCGTCGATACCATGATTACCTACGACGACAACGCCATCCGGCCAATATGGGTCGATCCGTCGGTCAACCTCGCATTAGACGTGAATTTGGCCGAGCGCGGCGGCAACCTCTTCACGAGCGTCTCCGTCGGCTATACCCGCGAGGCGGCCAAAGAAGTACAGGTGATGATCGACGGCGACCCGGAAACGGCGACTTTGCGCCAAGTCGATATCTCGCCGCGTTTGGCCGGCCTTAATATCGGCTACGTGAAAAACACGGTCGTCAACTTGGGGGCCGAGATGCCAGTCAACCGCATTCGCTTCTATCCGCGCCCGGGCTTTGAGGAAAACTACTTGGCTTGGTACGAAATTGGCGTAGCCGATAACTCTGCGCCTTTTATATCATCGCCTCAAGAGCGAGCACCGGGCAAGCGCTGGTACCGTGACATCAGCCGCTCGCTCACCTCGACCAACGATCCAGAATTCGACATCCTAGAGCGCAACGTTGAAAACCTCGACTACGTCGTGGATTTGCGCTTTCCCACGCGCGACTTGCGCTGGCTCGGCATTCGCCCGATCAATCCCGAGCGCACCTGGGAGATCGCCGAAATGGAGGTGTACGGCGAAGGCTTTGTCACCAAGACCTCCTATCGCACGGGCGTGCTGGACTTTGGCCGCCCAGTAGCCTGGAGCAAGATCCGCTGGCAGGGCGAGGTACCCAAGGACACTCGGCTCGTGTTGCGCACGCGCACCGGCTCCACGCCACAGCCCAATTTATTTTGGAAAATCGGCAGCACCGGCAACTTTGAGCGGGTGTCCAAAGACGAGTACACCACGACCTACCAAGTGGGTCGGTTTGGCCAGATCCAAGCGACGTACGATGTGGACAACTGGAGCTTCTGGTCAACTCCTTACGACTTTGCGGCCGGGCTGCGCAACCCAGAGGCAACGGGCTGGGAGGACGGAACGCCCCTCCTCTCCCCCGGACCCAGCCAGTACTTGCAGCTAGAAGTGGTCATGTTTTCCGACGGAGACAAAGCACCGCGCATCGACGAGATGTCCCTGCTGTTTGCCGAAGATCCCGCGGCCCAAAACGTGATCGCCGAGATCTGGCCAGTTGAGACCGAGAACTTCGAGCCGCAGACCTTCACCTATGTGGTGCGGCCCATGCTCGCAGACGGTGACCGGGGCTTCGACCGGCTGGAGATATTCACTCAAGTCCCGGCCGAAGCCGTCCATTCGGTCGCGGTCGATGGCCGGGAAATCATCGACGACTTCCCACCCCAATTAGAGGAAGACCGGATTGTCATTAGCTTTGAGCCGTTTGTTGCACCGCGTGACAACGAGCGCCGTATTGAGGTCGTCTTCGACGCCAAGGTGCTGCGCTTTGGCGCGGAATTCACCGGTTGGGTGTACGACAGCACCGAGCCCGAGCTCAAGCAGCAAGTCCGGCCCGGCAATGCAACCTTCCGCTTTGCCGGTGACGCCCTATCAGTGCGCACGCCCGTCGGCGGCGAACTCGTGCGGAAAGTCACCGCGCATCCCGCGACGCTGACGCCCAATGGCGACGGGATCAACGATCAGACCATGATTTCGTACGATCTGCGCAACATCGGCGAACCGCGCCAGATCGCTTTGCGGATTTTCGACCTGTCCGGCCGGCTAGTGCGTGAGGTGATCTCCACGCCAGCCGTCAGCGGCAGTTTTGCGGCGGTTTGGGACGGCCGTCGCACCGGGGGAGACTTAGTAGCTCCAGGCGTGTATCTCTACCAAGTCGATCTAACCACCGACAAGGGCCTCTCTGCAGCCGCAGGGACCGTAGCTGTGGCCTACTGAGTGAGCAATGGCAGAAACTGCGAAACGCATCTGCAAGATCGCCCTACTTTTGTGGGCCATTAGCGGCGGCTCGGCCGCAGCCCAAATTGGGCTGCAATCGCTGGCCTCCCCAGGCATGGCGGCCCTCGACCCAGCGGTGCGCCGCTGGTACGTGCCCCAAGAGTTGGTCGCCGAACACCACTGGCGGCAGTGGAGCGCCACCAACTACGCGCGCGCTCCCTATCAGCGGTATGTCAGTACCGACATCGAGGGGAATTACTTCTACGACGCCTTTGGCAACTTCCTCAATCAGGGCTGGCTGATATACAACGTATCCCAGTCCAACCCCGAGGAATTCGGCACCGTACTGTTCGAGGCCCAGCGCTTTCGCAACTGGTTTTCCGAAGTGGCTGTGGCCTCCGAGCAAAAAGGGCAATACGCCTACGCGCTGACCATCAGCAGCGACCTCCGCACCACCCTGACGCCCATGGTGCTATCCAAACCACGCCTCGACGGCGTGCAGTTCGACTTTGCCATGGACAAGTACCGGGGCACGTTCCTCTACGCGCAGGCCAGTGCCCCGCGCGGCATCACCAATCAAGAGCTGCGCCGCACCAATTCCACCACCCTAATCGGGGGACGCTTTGAGGTGCAAATCGGCGATTTCGTCGAGCTCGGAGTCCACGGCGCTAACGCCCACCAAGCCAATTCGCTCTCGGAAGAGGCTCTGTTGAGCAATTGGGTAACCGGATCGCTGACCCAAGGCCAGAACCGCACCATCTCCCGCATCGAAATCGCACTGCGGGACGACTCGCCCGACGATGGCGTGGGCGGCGCGGCGTATTTTCCGGCCGGCTCGGACATCTTCATCACCTATCGGGATGGCCGCGTGGATTCGGGCCGCGAGATCCGTTTTGAACCCGTGGTAGAGGGTGGCGCACCCAGACCGGGATATATCGAAGCCAACGGTAACGACGAGATCCGCCTGCTCTACGACTTCGACAGCGCGAGTTTCATCAACCGAGCCGCGGCCGACAAGACCGAGATTGTCAAAGTAGAATTCCGGCTGGTGGTAGCCAACGACTATCAAGTCTGGATGACCTCGGACGCGTCTCTGCTGGTGACGCAAGCACCGGGCAACATCAAGGACTTGTCTAACTTGCGCGTCATCAGCTTTGAGGCCGGGCTGCCGACGGCAACCCACATCCTCGGCAGTACGGTGACGGCCACCGACGTGATGGGCTTCGACTTGTACGGCGAGTACGACCTCAACTGGAACTATCGCAAATATCCCAACATCCTCGTCGAAGAACACCAGACTTCGGCCGGCATTGTCGGTGAGCGTAGTGCTCCGGCCTATATGCTCAATCTGTCCCGCCACTGGTCGCGCTTCTTCATCTACGGCGAAGCCTATCAGATGCACCCGCGCTACAACACCCAGACTTTCGTCACCCGAGACGACGGCAGCATCGACTACCAAAGCGACCGCAGCCTCATGGACCTCGTGGAGGACAACGACGACCAAGACCGGGTGCCTGACACCTTCCGCGCCGACTGGGCCTTCCCCGACCGCCAAGTCTTTCCGGGCTGGGACCAGAACAACGACTTCGTACCCGACATCAACCAAAACGACAGCCGCGTGCGCACCAACTCGATCCCAGACTACGAAGAGCCGTTCCTGCGCTTTGCGGTAGATCGGCCCGAATTTCTCTTCGGCGTTGACATGAACAACAACTTCTGGGCCGATCAATACGAAAACGACGAAGAGCCGGATTACCCCTACAAGCGCGACCGACAAGGCTACAACGCGTACGTCGGCACCTATTTGGCTCCGCAGCTAAAGCTCATCGCCGGCCTCCTGCGCGAGGACCGCATCTCTTCCAATCAGAAAAACCACAGCGCGTACGCACTCCTGCGATACGACCGGAACTGGGCGCGCTACGGCGATCTGCGCCTCTTCGGCATGACCAAGCGCGTAGAGGACGACATCGCCGACCCGCTCTTGCAGTGGGCACCCGACAACGCGCTGCGTCTCGGCACGCTGACCGAGATCGACGATCCGCTGCTGGCCCGCGACACTTGGATTAACCAACTCTTCCTCGGCCACAATGCGCACGCCTTTTCGCTGAACCTACAGAGCAAGGTCAACTGGGTGGTCTTTCACCAACTCATGGACGCCGAGCGGCGGCAGCGTTGGAGCCTAGCCGAGACGGATTTCTTCTTCGGGATGATCAACAAAGCCCACTACCGCCATGCGCTCGGCCCCCTCTATCTAGAACCGCGCTGGAAAAGCGAGTTCATCAAGCAGAGCCGCGATCTGTTCACGGACGAGCGCCGGACGACCCTGACCGAACTCTTCTCGCTGTTGGCGGGCACCGATGTCCTAGAGGTCACCAAGCTACAAGCGGGCCTAGAGTACCTGATCTTCGACGACTTCGACTTGAATGCCAACGACTTCACGGCACTGACTTGGGGCATTCAGTTCAAAAACGAATCGGCCTATCAAGGCTACAAGCTACAGACCGTGATCGGTCTGGTGCTAGAGCGCAAGAATTTCAAGGACGCCCCATCGCGCACCGAGACCCAATCATTCATCGCCATTTACGCGGGAATTTAAGTCTTGACGTACGCTTTTGTAGGGGTGTATATTGAACGCTTTATCTCGTTGCGGAACGAGAAGGCGGCCGAGTCGCCGCACTTTCTCTCCTCTTTAAACCCTATTTCACCCTATTTCGTGGAGGTAGCTTTACCATGAAGAAGTTTCTCACCACTGCCTTTGCCTCGTTGGGCCTTGTGGTTGCCGCCCAAGCCCACCATCCGCCTGACGAGTTGTTGGTCGCCGTGAACTTTCCCGATGCCAACGTGCCCGTCATCGACGGCAACGACGGCGACTGGGCTCCCGTGCCCCTCGACTCGTACGGGATTTTCAGCGAGTCCTTGTTCTCGATCCACGGCTTTGCCGGCGAAAACGTCGCCCGCGGCGGGCTGGACGCCAGTTCGATGCAGATCCGTCACATCGTCGGCTGGAACGACGCGACCAACAACGTGTACATCACCAGCCGCGTTTTCGACAACATTCACGTCACCCAGCGTCAAGACCCGGGCAAATTCTTCTGGGATGACAGCGTCGAGTACGAACTCAACGCTGCACACCAATCCCGCGACGACCAGAATCCCGGCGACGATGCGACCACCTTCAGCTACAAGTTCGCCTTCCCGGTCTATCAGGAGACCTTTGAGTGGTATCGGCCGAACCTCAACCTGCCGTGGATGACCAGCGGCTCGCAGTGGATCGAGATCGCCCACAGCTACGAGGGCGAAGAGTTCGGCGAGAGCACGTACACCTACGAACTCCGCATCCTGCCGATCGAGCGGATGCCGCGCTCGGATGAGGCCACCGAGGACCAGGTTGATATCCACGACCTGACCGAGGGCGGGGTCATTCACATCTCCCTGACGGTCAACGACGTCGATGGCGGCGCTGGCGACGGCGACAACCGCATCGGCATGTGGAGCACCAGTTCGGAGGGATGCTGCCGCGGTGACTCAGACTTGTTGCTAACTCCGGCCGATCCCACCATCGACTGGGGTGCCGTGGACACTGCCGTCGAATCGAGTAGCTGGGGACGGATCAAGTCTCAGTTCTAGGCTATTTCATCTCAATCGCAGTACCATTCCGGGCAGGTCTCGCCTAGGTGCGGGGCCTGCCCGAATACTTTTAGGAGGCTATATGCTCACCGAGGAACAGGTCGATTTTTACCGCGAAAACGGCTATCTCGTCGTCGCGGATGTATTGCGCCCAGACGAGTTAGAGGAAGCGCACGCGATTGTCGATGACTTCGTCGAGCAGTCGCGGCACGTCTCCGAGCAGAGCGGGCACTTCGACCTAGAGCCAGATCACACCCCCGAAAATCCCAAGGTGCGCCGCCTGAGCGCGCCGGCGAGTTATCACCCCTTCTTCGACGGTTTGATGCGCGACAGCCGCATCCTAGACCTCTTGACGCCCCTGATCGGTCCGGCCATCCGCGCCCAGGGCAACAAGCTCAACGTGAAGCCGGCCGACGGCGGCAGCCCAGTCGAGTGGCACCAAGACTTTGCCCATTATCCGCACACCAACGACGATTTGTGCGCCGTGGGCATTGCCCTCGACGACGCCACGCGAGAAAACGGCTGCATGATGGTAGTGCCCGGCTCGCACCGAGGACCGATCCTCGATCACCATCAAGACGGCTACTTCATCGGCGCTATCAGTCCCAGCCGCGACCACCTAGACCTCACGTCGGCCGTGCCCCTAGAAATGAAAGCCGGTTCGCTTTCCATCCACCACGCCCGCACCTTGCACGGCTCGGCGCTCAACCGCTCGGGTATGTCTCGGCGGCTCTTGTTGTATCAGTACGCGGCCGTGGACGCTTGGCCTCTCGGCGGTGTGGGCAATTGGGATTCCTTTAACGCCAACATCCTGCGCGGCGCACCCACCTACGATTTTCGCCTCGTGTCGATGACAGCTCGCACGCGCATGCCAGCCGGAGCGCGCAGCGGCGGCGGCATCTACGAGTTGCAAAAGCCGCTACAAGAACAAGAAAAAGTATTCGCCACTGGCTAGATCGCACCTTGCCGCCGTTTGTTCGCTTGGGGATCGTCGCGGCACTAGCTGCCGGGGCACTCTGGGGCGTCCTCTCCATCCACTGGTACCCAGCCGAAGAGGTGCTGACCATGTGGGTATATGGCTCGCCGCAAGAGGCCGAGTTGTACCGCAAGGTCGCCGCCGGGTATCGCCAGCAGCACCCGGAAGTTCGCTTGCGCTTAGAGGTAGTGCCCGGTCGCAGCGTCGTGCAAAAGCTGCTGACGGGCATGGACGCCGGGCACGCCCCCGACATCTGCGTATTGCACTGGCGACAGATGCCCCAAGTAGCTAGCACCGGGCAGCTTTTGCCGCTCGACGACTTGGTGCGGCGCGACCAGCTCGACACCGGCGATTACTATCCAGTGGGCCTGCAAGCGTACACCTACCACGGTACCCTCTACGGCATTCCGGTCAAAGGCAGCACCATCACCTGCTTTTACAACAAGAACCTCTTCGACCGCTACGGCATCAGCTATCCCACCGACGACTGGACGCTCGACGATCTGCTAGCCAAAGCCAAGGCCCTGACCATCGACGAGGACCAAGACGGCCTGCCGGACATCTACGGCTGCACTCCGTACGACATCGCCAGCTATGTGTGGAGCATGGGCGGGGACTTCCTTCGGCAGGAAAACGGACGCTACGTCTCCAACCTCGACGATCCGCGCGTGGCCCAAGCCGTGCAGTTCTACGTCGATCTCTATTTCAAGCACAAGGTCAGCCCGCCCCGGCCCGGCGTGCGCAGCGACAACGCCATGAGCACCTTCACGTTTGAGGCCGGGCGCATCGCCATCGGCATCATGGGGCCGTGGATGCTGCCGACCTTTCAGCTCTTGGACCGCTTCGAGTGGGACGCGGCGCTCTTTCCCCAGGGACCGGCTGGCCGGCAGACGCGCTACGCCAGCGTCGGTTTTACCATCTGGAAGGGCACGCGCGAGCCAGAAGTCGCCTGGGATGTACTCAAGCACATGGTCTCGGCCGAGGCGACGACCAAGATGGCCAAGCTAGGCAGCGACCTCCCACCGCAGCGCTCAGTGGCCCGCAACACTTACCCGCGGGCGGCGACGCCCTACGAGGAGGAGGTCTTCGTGCGCTCGATGGACTTCAATGTCCGGCTCTTTCCCCAGGAACTGTGGTGGGAGGACCTCTACCGCCGGATGCTCGACGAACTCGACGCAGCCCTCACCGGCCGCGAGAGCGTGGCCGAAGCCCTCGCCGAAGCCCACCAAGTAACCAACGCCTATCTGCAGCGCATGTACGCCGAAGAAACCCCCTGATGAAGAATCAAAACAAAGCCGCATTCTTCTTTCTGCTGCCCAATTTCGTCGGCTTTCTCATCTTCGCCCTCGGGCCGGTCGTAGTGGCTGCGGGCATGGGCTTCTACCGCTATCAGCTCGCCTCGGGCGCACCCGCCTTCATCGGATTGGACAACTTTGCGGATCTAGTGCTCTTCAAAAAGGTCGATGGCGAGTGGGTGGCGCGCGATCCATACTTCTGGAAATACCTCGGCAACACGCTCTTTTTGATGCTCAACATCCCACTCTCCATGGTCGGCTCCCTGCTCTTGGCCGTGCTGTTAAACAAAGAACTGCCCGGACGCATCTTCTTCCGTACCCTGTTCTTTATTCCTCATCTGTGTACGGGCATCGCCATCTATATGGTCTGGAAAATGCTCCTGACCTACGAGCCCAACGTCGGCATCATCAACGGACTTTTGTGGCAAATTTTTGGAGCGTTGGGCATCGCGCCCGAGCGGGCCGCCGCGCTCCTGCCGGGGTGGCTAATCGACGCATCTTGGGCCAAGCCCGCGCTGATCATCATGTTCATCTGGGCCAGCGTCGGCGGCTACAACATGGTTCTCTACTTAGCCGGCTTGCAAAACATCCCACTCGAACTCTACGAGGCCGCTGAAATGGACGGCGCTGGCTGGTGGTCCCAGCTCATCCACATCACCGTGCCCCAGCTAGCACCCACGACGTTTTTCATCCTCGTCACCAGCATAATCGGCGGCCTGCAAGGCGGCTTTGAGGCTGCCTATGTAATGACTGGGGGTGGCCCCGAGGGATCGACGACCACTATGAGCTACTACATCTACACCCAAGCGTACGAGCAGCTAGAAGTGGGGTACGCCGCGGCAATTTCAATGGTGCTCTTCGCGCTGATTTTCGCGGCGACCTTGCTCAACTGGCGCTACGGCGGCAAGCGGCTGGAGGCCGTCTAATGGCGCGCTGGCGTCAGTACCAATCCACGGTTCTGATCTATGCGATCTTGCTACTCGTGCTCAGCGGCATGGTGGTGCCGCTGGTGTGGACCCTGCTGACCTCCTTCAAGTACAACGTCGATGTGACGCTCGGGTGGATTCCGCCGCGCTGGACAACGGACAACTACACCGGCGTGTTCAGCGCCTTCTCCTTCCTCCGCTACTACGCCAATTCGCTGTTCATCGCCACCGCCGTCACTGTGGTCCAAGTCGCCACTAGCGCACTGGCGGCGTACGCCTTTGCCCGCTTGCAGTTCCGGGGCCGCGACGTGCTCTTTCTCGGCTATCTATCGACGATGATGATTCCGGCCGACGTGCTGATGATCCCGCAATTCGTGCTGATGAAGAAGATTCCCGAATGGCTGAACGCGGTGTTAGCAACGGATTTCTTCAGCGGTTTCCTCTACTTAAAGAGTCACTACATCGGCCATCCAGTGGGGCTGGACAGTTTCTTCGCCCTGATCGCGCCGGGGTGTTTCAGTGCCTATGGGACGTTCATGCTGCGGCAGTTTTTGCTGGGGATTTCGCGCGAGATCGAGGAGGCGGCGCTCATCGACGGATGCTCGGCGTGGGGCGTGTTCTGGCACGTGGTGGTGCCGCTGGCCAAACCGGCGCTGGGTGCCCTAGCGATTTTTACCTTCCTCGGGCGTTGGCGGGCCTTTCTCTGGCCGCTGATTATGACGGATTCAGACTCGATGATGGTGCTACCGGTAGGATTGGCCAAGCTGTCGGATCTCTATGTCAACGACTACGGGCTGATTTGCGCGGGGTCGGTGTTGATGCTCGTGCCGATGATCGCAGTTTTCGTCTTTTTCCAGCGGTGGTTTATCAGCGGGATTCAGCTAGGGGCAGTGAAGGGGTAACAGATATGAATGAATCTTTGCGACGCATCCCGCCGGGCCGCCTCACCGGCGACGAGCCGCTGCATTCAGGTGGCAATCCCATTCGGTCCGAAGATACCGTTCTGAATTTCTGGCAGTGGTCAGCATCGAACTTAATCGACAACACGCAGAGAGGTGCTCTCGCCGAATATATCGTTGCGCTCGCCATCGGATCGGTGGACGATACGAGAAGGCCAGAGTGGGCTTCCTACGACATTAAAACTCCCGCTGGCATCAAAGTTGAAGTAAAGTCATCGGCATACATTCAGAATTGGGCGCAAAAAAAGGAATCAACGCCGCGATTCAGCATTAGGCAGGCTTTCGCATGGAATCCTGACACCGACACCGACTCAGATGAGAAAATTCGGGACTCGGACATCTACGTTTTCTGTCTGCATAAGCACCGCGACAAGGAGACCTTAGACCCCCTCGACGTGTCCCAATGGGACTTCTATATTCTCCCAACCGCCGCGTTGGAGCGTGAGGCGAAAGAGCAAAAAACCATTGGGCTTGCATCGCTGGGGCGATTGGGCGCACGTAAGGTGTCATTTGGACAAATTCACGACACTATCCGAGATTTACTGACGGTCTCTAAAACGTCGTAAGCGCAAGTCGGATCGTTAGCGAGGAGTAAAAAACAGATGACCCAACTTCTGCAAAAGGCTTTCGAGAGAGCCGCCAAACTTCCACAAGAGGAACAGGACAAATTTGCGCGTTTCCTCCTAGCCGAACTTGAGGCGGAGCGGCAATGGGCCGAGCTGTTTAGCCGTTCCGAATCAGAGGATTTGCTGGAGCGGCTAGCCGATGAGGCTCTGACAGCGCACCGAACAGGACGAACTCAGCCTCTCGATATAGAAGAATTGTAGGCGTGCGTTCGTTTACACTGACGAGTTTCTGGGATGCCTATCGTCACCTTCCTGAACACGTACAACGGCAAGCACGCGAATCCTATCGGTTTTTCGTATCGGACCCTCGTCATCCTAGCTTGGACTTCAAGCGCGTGAGTCAGCGGCGTCCGGTGTACTCGGTACGCGTGAGCATTGACTATCGTGCCCTCGGCGTCCTAGATGAAGGCGATATCGTGTGGTTCTGGATTGGTCCACATCACGAGTACGACCGGCTTCTCAAGCGAATGTAGCGATGTCAACGACTACGGGCTGATTTGTGCGGGGTCGGTGTTGATGCTCGTGCCGATTTCGCTGGTCGGCTGCTGGTGCGGAAGATGTCGAAATCGTCGATTACCATTAGGAGCGAAGAGAGTATGTCCAAGCTCAAACCTGTGACGCCCGGAGAATTGCTGCGAGAGGAGTTTTTGGTGCCCATGGGACTCTCGCAGTATCGCCTCGCCAAAGAAATCGGTGTTCCCGCCCATCGAATCAGTGAGATTGTAGCTGGTAAGAGGACCATTACAGCGGATACGGACTTGCGCTTGTGTCGCTTTTTCGGTCTTTCCAAGGGCTACTGGCTGAGGGCACAGATAGCTTACGACACCGAAGTGGCGGAAGAAACGCTCGCCGCCGATCTGGCGAAGATCAAGCCGTGGAAGGGCCTGCAATCGGCCGCTGGCTAACCTGCCTAAAATCGCCGCCTTGCATACTTGTCAGTGCCACGGAAGAGAAAGCTACGAGCGACCTATGGCGTCAACTAAAAATCTACCCATTAACATCGATAGAAAAAAAATCGCCGCCTTCTGCCGTACGCACGGGATTGGTCGGCTGAGTCTATTTGGCTCGGTCCTGCGGGACGATTTTGATCCGGTTCTCAGTGACGTAGATGTGCTAGTAGAGTTTCTACCTGGCCGGACCCCGGGCTGGGAATTTTTTATATGGCATGAAGAGCTAGAAGCCATCTTGGGGCACAAGGTCGATCTGTTTTCAGGACTGAATCGGTGGATAGAACCCCTTGTCCGTCAGGAGATGCTGCCGCTCTATGAGCAGGCATGACTATCGGGTTACGCTGCGGCAGATAGAGGAATATGCCGGTCGGGCACAGGAGATTTGTGCGGGCAAAACTCTGGATGAATTGGTGAGCGATTGGCAAGCGACTCTGGCCTTAGAACGGGCACTGGAAATTCTCGGCGAAGCAGTAAAACGCCTGCCCAACGATCTACGCAATCGCTATACCCAAGTGGAATGGCGGGCCATCGCCGGGATGCAGGATCGGCTCATCCACGGCTATGACTCTATTAAACACGAAATTCTCTGGAATGCCGTGTACGAGCAACTACCGACCCTACAGGTAACGATACAACAGATGCTCGACGATTTGGAAAGCGACAACACGCGCTGAAATTCGATGTCCCCGGACGCTCTCTACTTGTATTGCGATGGCCTCTGCAAAGCTACTGTGAGCCAAACGGGTAGTGCGGCCCGAGGATTCTCGTTCCAGTCCAACAGACGCTCATCTGTCCCCGACAGATATGAAGAGTCCTGCCAGTATCTTGAATCCTCGGCAGGACGCTCCAAAATTTGCCGCAAGATGAATCCCGAGGTCGCCACGGGATTGAGAATGTCCGCCAGTGTCCAGTTGAACACAAATGTGCCATCCTTCTCATTTCCAATAGGCCCAGTTTTCCAATAGGGCTTCTCAACCTCAATCGGTCTAATCTGATCTTTCCAAGGCCGCTGAAACGGATGAATATCGTAGAAGACGTAGTGGCCCTCTGGACGCAGGATGCGCAGGATCTCATTGAAGACCGCGTGCAAATCTGCAATCCAAACGAAAAACCCGTTAGAGGAACAGACTAGGTCGAACCCCTCGTCTCCTATAGACTTGAGATCGGCAGCATCGGCTTGCACAAAGGCGATAGATAACCCTAGCTGCTCCGCTCGTCTAGCGGCCACTTCTAGCTGCTGCTCAGAGATATCTATCGACGTGACTTTTGCCCCCATTCCAGCAAGGGCAAACGCCGCGTAATTATCGCCGCTGCCAATGACGCACGCGTCCTTGCCCGATATATTGCCAACAACCTCGCGAATCAGTTGAAGCGCACCGCCGGCAAAGCCGAGGTCAGGCTCGTTGGGACAACGCTGCCACAATCCGTCCTTGTCGCGAAGCTCCTCCCACCACTTAGCAGCTTCGTTCCAGTGCCGTCGGTTGGAATCGTGATACTTAGTCATTGGACTCAACTTCAGTCGGGAACGGGAAGAACGTCTCGTGTAACCTCCCGAACTTTCCCAGGAAACGTCCGTCCTCTTACCCACATAATCGGCTGACCTTTGCCAGCTTTTTCTGGATCAAACCATTCTGCTTGTGCGCTTAAGTAATGCGACACATAGCTGCGTCTAAATCGCTGGCTGTGGTTATTGGTGCTTTTGTGCAACAGGTGAGAGTGAAACCAGATGACCGCACCGGGTGGAACTTCCACGGCAATGCCGTCCTCGTCGCGGGCATTGCGGGCCAATTTGAATTCCGTCTGCTGCGACCCCTCAATGTCGTCGTGTTCGGCAATGGCCTGTTTGTGGCTACCGGGAATCACGTATAGGCACCCATTTTCGCGATCTGCGGGGTCAATGGCCGTCCAGGTGCCGACGGTCGTTGCCGTTTTGAACCGCTTGCCAAAGTAAAACTTGTCTTGATGCCAAGGGAAGCCCAAGCCGATTTCGGGTGCTTTCCAAATGAAGAGGTTGTTGATGCCCAGAATGTCTGGGCCAAGAATATCGACGAGCGGATCGGTCAGGCGCGGATCCCGCACGCGGGCGAGGAACTCCGGGATGTAGCAACTGGGGTGATGGATCTTGTGCATACCATAGATACCTGATCGCGCGTCTTTGCCGTCGCGAATAAGGGCATTGCGGTCGATGTGGGCCATGGGCATTCTGCGCTTCCCCGCGACAATGTCTTCGGCCACTTGTTGTAGATGATCGTTCTCTCCGTCTGAAAAGACGTTTTCGCGCATAAAATATCCATCGCGCTCCCAACGCTGGATTTCATCGGGAGTCATTCGGAAGGCATTCATTGGGATAAGTCTCCTAATCGTCCTGCTTTGACACGGTTTATAAACATATATAGTCTAATGAGGGCCTTAGCGGCCCACCAAACAACGCATGAGCCTCAATCCCTTCAAACCGTTCGCCTCGTACCTCCACCCCTATCGCTGGGCCTTAGTCGTCGGCTTGGCCTTCTTGCTGGGCGAACAGCTCGTCTCTGTCTCCATCCCCCTCATCCTCGAACGCGCCATTGACCAAGCCCGAGCTAGCCTAGATCAAACCGCACCGGACCTGACTTTCCTAACGCACTACGCCGCCCTCATCGTCGGCTTGGGCTTAGCGCAGTGGTGCATGGCCTTCGGCATGCGCTGGCACTTGGCCTCCACCTCCTACCGCGTCGAGCGCGACATCCGCCAGCGCTACTTCGCCCACCTGCTCACCTTGCCCCTCGGCTATTTCCAACAGGCCCGCACCGGCGATTTAATGGCCCGAGCGACCAACGACGTCGAGGCCGTCCAGCGCTACCTCAGCCACGGCTTCCGCATGTTCCTAAGCGCCATCCTCGGCTTCAGCTTCAGCATGGTAGCCATGTGCCTGTACGACTGGGAATTGACCCTATACGCGCTGTTGCCCATGCCCATTATGACCGTGATCCTGCGCTTCGTGGGCAGCAGAGTGCGCCGGCGCTATCGCATGGTCCAAGAGCAATTTGCCGCCATTAGCACCTGCTTGCAGGAAAACCTCTCAGGCATGCGCGTGGTCAAGGCATTTGCCCGCCGCCGCGGCGAGATCGATCACTTCACCCAACTCAACGACGAGTACGTCGAGCGCAACCGCCGCCTGATCTACCTCTACAGCACGTTTTTCCCCTTCACCTTCCTCATCAGCGGCCTGTCCATGGTGTTCATCTTGTGGCTAGGCGGCATTCGCGTCGTCGAAGGGACACTCACCTTAGGGGCCTTTGTCGCCTTCAACGCCTACTTGATCCGCATGAGCCGCCCAATGATGATGATGGGCCGCATCGTCGATGAATACCAGCGCGCCATGGCTTCCATGCTGCGCATCGAGTCCGTGTTCAAAGAACAGCCCCAGCCCGACCAGTACCAAGACGATGGCTTGGCGATCAAAGGCGAAATCGAATTCCGCCGCGCATCCTTTGCGTACAATGGCCAAACCGTACTGCGCGATATCGATGTCCACATTCCGGCCGGCAGCACCCTAGCCATCGTCGGCCGAGTCGGCTCGGGCAAGAGCACGCTGGCCCGCCTCATCCCCCGCCTCATCCAAGCCGGCGAGGGCCAAATTCTCATCGACGGCAAACCCATCGAACAAATGCCACTGCGCACCTTCCGCGACGCCATCGGCTACGTGCCACAGGACACCTTCCTGTTCTCCGAGAGCATCCGCGACAACATCGCCCTCGACTTAGCCGCAGCGGACGAGGTCAAACATGCCCTTGAGGTGGCCCAACTAGCCGCAGACCTCAAAACCTTTCCCCAAGGGCTAGACACCATCGTCGGCGAGCGCGGCGTCACCCTGTCGGGCGGGCAGAAGCAGCGCACGGCCTTAGCCCGTTCGGTCGTGCGACAACCGAAAATCCTCATTCTCGACGACGCCTTGGCCAGCGTCGATACCCGCACTGAAGAGCAAATCCTCACGCGCCTGCGCGACATCATGGCCGAGCGCACCACCATCCTCATCGCCCATCGCATCTCCACCGTCATGGCTGCAGACCACATCATCGTGCTCGACGAAGGGCGCATTATCGAAGAGGGCACCCACGACGACCTGCTCGCACGCGATGGCCTGTACGCCGACATGTACCGCCGCCAACACCTCACCGAGGAATTGAGCGACCTCTAATGCCACCGACCGTCCGCGACGAGCAGGAAATCGACAAAAAATCCATCGACCTCCGCCTGATGGCTAGACTGTTGGGTTTCTTGCGGCCCTACTGGCCTTGGGCGGTCTCGACGTTGTTGCTCATTCTCGCGGCCTCGCTGGCCCGTCAGGCCGGTCCCGTGCTGACCAAAATAGCCGTTGACGAGCATATCGTGCCCGGCGACTTGGATGGCTTAGGCACCCTCGTCCTGCTTTTCGCCGCGCTATTGGTCGCTCAATTCGTCATTGGCTACGCCCAGAGCTGGATCACCAGCATGGTCGGCCAGTGGACCATGCGCGACGTGCGCTTGAACATTTTTACCTGCCTACAGGGCCTACCGCTCAAATTCTTCGACCGCACGCCCATCGGCCGACTGATGGCGCGCAATACCAGCGATGTCGATGCGCTCAACGAATTCTTCACCTACGGTGCCGTCTCCCTCGTAACCGAAGCCGTCACCATCGCCTCCATCCTGTTTTACATCTTCTACTATCTCGATGTCGAATTGGGTCTGCTCACTTGCGCTTTTTTGCCGGTGGCCTTTGCCGCCACCCTGTGGCTACAAAACCGCACCTTCCAAGCCTTCCGCCAAGCCCGCACTCGCTTTGCCCGCTTCAGCGCCGATTTGCAGGAAACCCTATCGGGTATAGAAGTAGTAAAACTGTTCAACTGCGAGCCGCGCAGTGCTCGCCGCTTTAATGAAGGCACCGACGAATATCTCGACGCCCGCTTGGTGCGTACCCTGTACCACTCGGCTTACTTCCCCTTTATGGAATTGTGTGGTGCCGCTCTGATAGCACTAGTGCTGTGGTACGGCGTCGGCCAAGTGCTGCGCGAGGAAATCGCTTGGGGCGTTTTGGTGGCCATGCTGCAATACGTGCCCCGCTTCTTCATGCCCATCCGCAACCTCGCCGAGGAATACGCCACCGTGCAGGTAGCCATGGCCTCCTCCGAGCGCATCTTTGAACTGATCGACGCCGAGCCAGAGCCGGTCGGCGGTCCCGTGCGCCAAGAGCGCATCGCCGGTGCCATTGAATTCCGCCACGTGTGGTTTGCTTATGAAGATGGAGAGTGGGTCCTGCGCGACGTTTCCTTCTGCGCCGAGCCGGGCCAGAGCTTGGCGCTAGTGGGAGCCACCGGCTCGGGCAAGACTACCATCATCAGCTTGCTATGCCGCTTTTACGAAATTCAACGCGGGCAAATCTTGGTCGATGGCATCGACATCCGCGAGTGGAATGTGGAAGCGCTGCGACGGCGCTTCGGCCTAGTGCAGCAGGACGTCTTTCTCTTTGCCGGCGACATTGCCAGCAACATCCGCCTCGGCGCTCCCGAGCTGTCGGACGCAGCCGTCGCGCAGGTGGCCCGCTATGTCAACGCCGACCGCTTTATCGACCGCCTACCCGACACGTACCGCCACGACGTGCAAGAGCGCGGTGCATCCCTGTCTGCCGGTCAACGCCAGCTTTTGTCCCTTGCCCGCGCCCTAGCCGCCGACCCAGACATTTTGGTGCTAGACGAAGCAACTGCCCACATCGACACCGAGACCGAAGGCTGGATCCAAGACGCGGTGGAAAAACTCATGCGCGACCGCACTTCCATCGTCATTGCCCATCGCCTCTCCACCATCCGCAGCGCCGACAAAATCCTCGTGCTGCACCGAGGCCAATTGCGCGAAGAGGGTCGTCACGAAGAACTCCTAGCCCAAGACGGCATCTACGCCCGTCTGCATCAATTGCAATACAACGAGGCCCTCGCCTAGCTTCCAACGAGGAAAAACCTATGGCCACCTACTATCCTTCCATCACCGACGACCAAGCCGCGCTGATCCGCAACGCGCCGTTGTTTTTCGTCGCCTCCACCGATCCCGCGCTCGCACCCGGTCCTGAAGGCATTGGCCCAATCAATCTCTCGCCCAAGGGCGGCGTACCCCTACATGTGATTGACCCCAACCGCGTCGCCTTCCTCGACTACTTGGGCAGCGGCAACGAGACAGCGCGGCACGCGACAGCCGGCGGCCCGATCACCGTCATGATCTGTTCCTTTGAAGGAGAAGACGCCGGTATCATCCGCCTCTACGGCAAAGCCACGGCCACCCCGCTCGAAGAATCACCCCACGCCGCCTTGCTGCTGCAAACAGAGTCCGAACACCTGCGCACCAAACGCCAAGTAATCGAAGTCGAAGTCGAACTAACCGGCACTAGCTGTGGCTACGGCGTCCCAGTAATGGAATTAGTGCGCGAACGCCGCGTCGAAGACCGAGGCCGCCGCTACAAGGATCGCAAAAAATAAATCGACGCGGCTGGAAAAAGTTTTAGGGGGAGAGCATTTCGGCAATTTCATCGAGATACTCTTTAAGGGACAATCCGTGGCTTCTTGCCAAAATCGCTAGCGTATCAATCTTTGTCCGTTCTCCCTTTTCGATCCTTCTTACATGGCGTTCAGAAAGCCCTCGTATCTCGGCTTGCTTAATCCCGTACTGCTTGCGCAATGCGGCAACGGCCTCTCCGAATCGGAGGTCGTACATCAGTCTTTCCCGATCCTTTTTCTCACGCCATGTTTCGTCTTTTAGGTAGCGAATAGCATCTAGGTCGATGTGTACATCAACCTCAGGCCAGTGTATATAACTGCCTTCACTGGAGATAGTAAATGAAGAACGCTGTTGGGATGGAATCTGCTCCAGGGCGGGCATTTCTGCAAAATCCACTCTGAATAAGGTGTGATCACACGCCATGACAAAGAGTTCCTCACCTACGACCTGTGCATCGGCAATGAGTTGATCGGGACATCCAAGACTCCAAGCCGTTAGCACGCGCTTTGGCACATCCTTAGTCGAATGCACGAGAATTCAGTCCAAGACCATGCCACCGCTGACGTTTATCGTCTGGCCGGTGACGTTGCGCGCCTCGTCGGAAGCGAGGAAAGCGACCATGTTGCCGATGTCCTCAGGGGACTGTTCCCGCTGCATCGGCGTCGAGTTGGCAATGAACAGGTCGAACACCTCGCGGGGGCTTTTGCCGGCATAGGTGGGATCTACCTCGGCGATCTTCGGTGCCAGCGTGTGCCAGAAGTTGGTCCACACGAACCCGGGGCATACGGCGTTTACGGTGATGTTGTGCGGGCCCAGGTCCTTGGCGGTCAGCCGCGTCAGGCTGAGCATCGCGTTCTTGGCGGCCGCGTAGGTCGGCAAGAAGGTCGGATCGCGTTTGGCGGCCGCAGAAGAGATGTTGATGATCTTGCCGTAGCGGCGCTCGATCATGTGCGGGGCGATCGCCTTGCAGAGGAAGAAGGGGCCCTTGACGTGTATGTCGTAGTTGCTGTCCCACTCCTCGCCGGTGAAGTTGGTGAACGGAGCGCCGACGATGGTGCCGAAGTGGCCGGCGTTGTTGACGAGAATGTCGATAGCACCGAAGCGCTCGATCGCCTGCGCGACGAGGTCCTGGCAGGCGGATTCATCCGTTATGTCCGCGGTGATGGCGACCGCCACCGCCCCTTCGCTCTCGAGCTGATCGGCGGTGGCCTGCGCCCTGTCGCCGTCGATGTCGGTCGCCACAATGGCCGCCCCTTCGCGCGTCAGGCATTTCGATATGCCGAGGCCCATGCCGCCCCCGGCACCGGTGACGATGGCTGTCCTGTCTTTGAGTCGCATGCTGGTCTCCCTTGGGTTTTTTGGAACGTATAAACGTATAGGCGTATAGGAAAAATAAAGTGGCTTTTTTCATGTCCCCTACTAAGGGCGACGGTCAGACGTCCAGAACGCGATCCTGACCGGCCGAGGCCTCGTCGAGACGGGTCCGGTCCTCTGCGGTGATCGACCAGCCCACCGCGCCGACGTTCTCCTCCATGTGAGCCACCGTATCGCCGCCGGTAATAGCCGCCGTCACCTCGGGGTGGGAGAGCACCCAGTTGATCGCCGTCTGCGCCACGGTGCGGCCATGGGCATCGGCAGTCTGCCGCAGGATCTCCAAAGTCCGGCGTCCCGCCTCGTTGAGGTCCTGCTCCAAGTCGCCGACGCGCCCGGTGGCGTAAAGGGTGCCATCCGGCGGCGGCTCTCCGGGGGTATATACGCCAGAGAGCAGGCCCACGCCCAAGGGGCTGTAGGTCATAACCCCGAAGCCTTGATCGCGCTGCGCCGGCCACATCTCGCGCTCCAGTTCCCGGTTGAGGAGGTTGTAGGGGTTCTGGATGCAGATCAGGGGATCAAGCCCGAGGCGGTCCTGCGTCCACAGCGCCTTGAGCACCTGCCAAGCCTGGAAGTTGGAGACGCCCACGTAGCGCGTCTTGCCGGCGCGCACCACGTCGTCTAGGGCGCGCAGCGTCTCCTCAAGGGGAGTCTCGTCGTCGTACACGTGCAAGATGTAAACGTCGATGTGATCCGTCTCGAGGCGGGCCAAGGTGCGGTCGATTTCCCGCATGATGTGATAACGCGACAGACCAGCGTCGTTGGGCCCGTCGCCGACGCGGCTGGCCACCTTCGAGGTGACCACGAGGTCGTCGCGATGCCGCCTGAGGACGCGCGCCAAGACCTGCTCCGACGTGCCTCGGGTCTCGTACACGTCCCCGAAGCCGTAGATGTTGGCGCAGTCGATGAAGTTGATCCCCAACTCGACGGCCCGCTCGATGGCGCGCTCGGCCTCGTTGGCGTCCTCCTGTCCGCGCAGGCCCAAACCGTAGGCCAGGCGCGAGACCTTCAGGCCGGAACGGCCGAACTTGACGTATTCCATGCTCTCCTCCTAGGACTTAAAATAGCCCTTCGAATTACTTCTACGAAGCCGGCCCGCCCTCGGCAAAAGGATCGTCAACCTTCTTGGGAAGCCGCAACTTCTGACGAATCTCCGCCACAACGGGGGCCGCACTGTAGAACCGTCCACGCCGTTCGCCCTCGGGAACTAGAAGTCCTGTATCCACGAGCACCTTCAGATCACGGCTAGCGAGATTCTTGGACACATCTGCACTTACCCGGTAGGACGAGTTGCGCACCCTAGTGCCAAAGGCAGCCTGAATGAGGGCCAAGGCCATGCGGTCGGGTAGTCCTCTGGCAATTACCAGATCCGATAGTTCTGCGTAAAGCCTTTCCAGTTCTCGCATCCGATGGAGCAGTGTTTGCGCTTGCACATAGTGACCAGTTAAGCAGAAGCGAATCCACGGCTTAGCGTCGCGCGCTGGTTGCCATGAACCTCCTCCGACCTCTGCCAATACGTCGTTATATTTTTCTTGATTGTGGCCGATGTACTCTTCAATTGCAGAGAATGTTGGCGCGACGATCCCGTCACTGGCCAATACCGCAGTGTGGATACATCTGGCAGTCCGTCCGTTACCGTCCGTAAATGGATGCAGCATCGCCAAGTTCAGGTGTGTCATGGCAGCGCGCAGAAAGACCGAATCGACCTGCTCGTTGTTTGCGTAGTCTAGAAGGTCGTGGATGAGGGGCTCCAATTGGTCGCGGTCCACTCCCTCGTGGACCAATTCACCGGTCCTGCTGTTTCGCACACCGACCCATCCGGGGCGGTACTGACCCGGATTTGCTTGCAAATCTGACTGGCAGATCATGAAATGGACGGCCAAGAGCACGTCCTCAGTGATCATAAAGGACGGGCTCTGACGGCGCTGGAGGATGTAGTCCATTGCTTCGCGGTAGCCGACGACAGCCTGCCATGTGTCGCGGTCCGTGTTGGCGGGATCTTCGCGATCAATCGCGGCGATGGCGTCATCATCGGACACATTGATGCCTTCTATGCTATTGGATCCGGCAAGGGCGCGGGCCCGGGTCATACGGGCTAATAAGCCCGTCCAGCGGCGCGGCTCTGTAGCGACGTAGCGACGCAGATCGGCTCGTAGGCGAGCCGTAGCTTCTTCTACCCGCTTCTCTTCATCGTCTAGAGTACGATACGTGAACAACATGATCATAACCAGTTTGCAACCGATATTACATCATTAATTAAATGATTTTATATCAGTTGTCAACTACATATGTTGCATGCAACCGATCATGTCGATAGGACTCCCAGTACGGTCTGGTTGCGGCGGGTTTCATATTTTAACGAGAGTGGGCATTAAACTCAAAAACGGGAGCGGTAGCACAATGCCGAAACAGCGAATAGCGATTGTGGGAGCCGGGAACATGGCCCGGGCGCGGGGCAGGGCATTTCTGGACACCGGGCGGGCGGAAATCTGCGGCGTCGCCGCCCGGCGTGCACAGCGCGCTGAAAGCTGCGCGGCTGAGTTGGGGTGCGGCATTTTTTGCGATGACTTTCGCCGCTTGGAGGAGGCCAGACCGGACGCGATCCTAATCGAGGTTCCGCATCGCGTTCAGGATGAGGTCTCCATTTGGGCATTGGATGCCGGTTACGACCTCCTCGTGGGCGGCTGTCTCGCTTCAAGTGTGGAAAATGGGCACCAGATCGCAGAAATGGCGGCCCGGAACAGTCGGATTGTGGAGGCCGGGTTTCAGCGCCGTTACGACCCTGCCTGGGAGGAGATCCAGCGCCTAGTGGCAGGAAGAGAACTGGGAGCACCGGTGATGGCCGTGACCACGGCCCTGTGGAACCCGGACCCAGACGAGTGGTACTACGACCAAGAGGCGAGTGGGGGGATGCCGCTGACCCACATGAGTTACTGCTATCTCAATGCCGTCCGCTGGATTCTCGGCCGGCCGACCACCGTGTCCGCGATGGCCAATCGGCTGCGCAATACGGCTCCCGGTCGCGTAGTGGAGGAGACGTGCGGGGCCCTGATCGGATTTGAAAACGGGGCCTTCGCTTCGGCCACGGCCAGTTATATCGGCCCGGAGGGCATGCCCGACCCACAGCCGCGATTTGTCTGCGCCGAGGGCGGAATCCTGCCCAATGCCGACAGCCCGCCCGGCGAGGATTCCATCACCGTTTTTCACGGGGGCCGTTCCGAGGTGCGCGCTTTTGCGAACGAGCCGTCTCCGTTCGTCCGGCAGGCCGCCGCCTTTCTCGATGCCATAGAGGGCCGCCGCGAAGCCCGCAATCCCCCAGAAGATGCCCTGCTCGATGTCGAAATCGCCGCAGCCGTCTCGGTTTCAGCTAGAGAACACAGGACGGTCTCGCTGGCGGAAATGCGGTAGGGTCGCCGCGCCAAGTTAGAGACGCCTTCCTCCGGCAAATCCATTGAATTCGTCCAAGAACCACTCGGCTTGCTTCGTCATAAAGACGCCGATCTCTTCCCCCTTGAAGGCGAAAGATACCCTGAGCCCTCCCAAGTAAATATCCGTGATATAGACTTCCATGTTGAGCGTCTGCTCGTCGATCCACGCGGCCGAGGCCAGGCAGTCGTATTCAATGCCGGGGACCGAGCCGATCTGTTCGCCGAAGTAGTTGCGTTGAGGGAACTTGCCGGACAGCACGCGCCCGATACCGAACCGCAGCACATTGTCGCCCTGACCGTTGGTGTACTCCCAAGTGCCCTCGTCCTCCTCAAAGGACAGGCGCATCCGCGTGATCCCCATCGGGTTGTCAGCCAAAGCATACCAGACTCCGTTGACTTCCAAAGCCGCCCTTGTTTCGGGGTTCCCGGGGATCGGCAGGACGGCCAGCCGCTCGATCTTATCGCAGAGTTCCGCGTGGGCATCGCGGTCTTCGGCAAGCGGCGCGTCTGCTAGGTGGGGGTAGAGTTCCTCGCGCATCACGGCTGGAATGGCGCTGCCGGCCGGTGCGCCCTGTGTGTCGGCGATGCAGGTGAATAGAAACTCTTTGTCGGGAAAACAGAGGGCGTACTGACTGCCCATCCCGCGGAAGGAGAATCCGTTCTCTTTTTCTCGCCAGATCTGATATCCATACCCGCAGTTCCCCCGGATGGCGTTGTCGATCTGGTTGGAGGTCGCGGCGCGCACGTACGCCTCCGGGAGCACCCTTTCATCGCCCCACATGCCGCCGTTCATGCAGGCGAGTGCAACTCTGGCTATATCGCGAAGCCTACAAATGACCCCCGATCCGCCCCACGACACACCCTCGGGCGTGCGGATGCACCATGCGTCAGCGGAGAAGCCGATCCGGTCCAGAAATCGCGGTCGCATGTAATCCAGAAAGGGCATACCAGCAAGCCGTTCGACCGTGGCCGTGAGCACCACGGTTGCCGCAGTGTCGTACGAAAAGATCGTTCCGGGAGGGTGCGAGGGGATCCGGTTGAAGAAAGTCCAAACCCAGTCTGGATCGTCGCGCGTATAGGAAGTTGTCGAATGGGGGGTCGCCATCGTCAGGAGGTCCCGGACGGTCGAGGCGGCAAGCCACGGATGAAGTTCTTCCGGCAGTCTGTCCGGGAAGTATTCGGCGACCCGATCGTCGAGAGTGAGCCGACCTTCGTCGATCATCATCCCGACCGCCAACGCGACCAAGCTCTTGCTGACCGAATAGATCCGGTGCATGCGTTCCGCCGACCACGGGGCCCAGTATCCCTCAGCCGCGATTCTGTTGTGCCGCACCAGCAGGAACCCGTGCATGCAGATTCGCTCGGAGTCGATCCGCCGCAGGAAATTTAGGATCGCCCGTGAAGGTATTCCCTCGCTTTCAGGTGAGGGTGCCGTTGTAAACAATTTTTCACTTCCCATAGCTGCTCCTTGGGCTTTGGCGCTTGCGATACGCGGCAGGGAAAGTTCTAGTTAAGGCTGATTATAACCGATCATGTACTTCCGGTTCTATGTCCGGCACCTTTGCCAAAACAGCTTCAAACTTCTGGCGACTACCTCGCTTAGCACGCTCTTCGATATACTCAACCGTCATAAGAGCCGATACCTTCTCCGTCACTGCCAAGGTAATGAACTGATTCATTGAAACCCCTTCCCCTTCTGCCATCTGCTTGACTCGCTTATGCAGCGAGTCGGGCAATCGAACGCTCAGCGTACTCATGGTAAGGCTCCTATCTTTTCTAGAAATTCTTTGGCCGTTACGATCTCAATACCAAACGTCTCCGTACCTCGAAAGTCCCGTTTGTTATAGGTCACGATATACTTACAACCCGCATTGACAGCCAACTCCAGAACCATATCATCCTGCGGGTCCGGTAGGTAAGGCCGCCAGAGAAAATAGATTTCATGCAAATTGGCCACCGAACACAGACTTGGCAATAGGAGCAGCGCCGGCTCACTCTCCCGTGCGTGGGTGCAACAGGCTTATATTAGGATGCTCAGGGCAGGTTGATATCAAAGCGGGAGGAGTCACTCTTGAAGACAGGTGATCTGGACATTCGATGCGTGCGCGGACTACTGCCGACTGTGCTGCTGCTTGGGCTGCTGGCGGGATGCGATCAGGCCGGCGATCCGGTGAAGCCCGTTGCCGACGCGATTGACCTAGAAACCAAACTCGACGACCTCTTTGCGCCTCCGACCGCGGCCGAGGTGGAGGCCGTCCGCGCCGACTGGACCCAACGCGACGTTTCCGCGGCCGAAGTGAACATCGAACTCACCGAGTCGTATCCTCTAAGCGAGACCCCGGCAACTCTGCGCATCGTGTCCCACAGGGTGGGGGAAGTGCTCCACTACGGAGCGATCCTCGCCCCCGACTCCGCGGCTCCGGGCAGCTTGCCCATCTTGATGTACCTGCACGGAGGCGACAGCGGCGTCGAGGTGGATGACATCGGCATCGTGCTCTTCGCCTTGGGCGAACTGCGCGACAATTTCGTCTATGTGATCCCGTCCTTTCGCAGCGAACCGCTCGAGTACGAAGACCGGGAGTGGGTCTCGACAGGCCCCGGCGGTCACTGGGACTACGACGTAGATGACGCCTTAGCGCTCCTCAACGTTGCATTGGAGATAACGCCGCAGGCGAAGATAGAAAACCTGAGCATCGTCGGCGGCAGCCGGGGAGCAGGCGTTGCCCTGCTGGCCGGGATCCGCGACGAGCGCATCGAGAACATCGTGGCCTTGTTCGGGCCCACCGACTTCTTCGACGACTGGGTGCGGGAGATTGCGCGGGAGGCGGCCATGGGCTCTCCGCGCGACCTGACCGGGGTCGCCCACATCGATACCACCTTCATCCAGCCCTACATGAGAGGTGAAATCGACCTCGCAGAAGTTCGCCTCGAGCTGGTGCGCCGCTCCTCGGTCCTGTTCGCCGAAGACCTGCCCGCGGTCCAACTCCACCACGGCGACGCTGACGCAACTGTCGCCGTCAGTCAGGCTCATTCCCTGATCCGGGCAATGGAAGCGCTGGGGCGTGAGCCCCCCGAATTCGAGGCGTTCATCTACGAGGGAGGCGGACACCATGTCTTCTCGCTGGGAGGTGCCATCCCGCGTGGGGTGGATTTCCTACGGCGGACTCTGGGAGAGGAATGAGTCAGGGCAGCAGAGACGCAGGTCGTCCCGGCTCGGCCTTCACTTAGGGTCGATTTTCCGACGTGGGATGAGCCTCCGATGAGGATTATTCTCAAGTCAGCAGGTGCTTTGCGCATTCGCATCTACCGCGCCCGGTTGTCCAGCAGCGGCACGAGACACCGCTCGGTCTGATTCCGCCGCAGCAGTACGTTCCGGCATCCTGCGTCCACGAGGATTCCGAGGTCGGAGTTCTCAACCGTGTTGCCCTCGACCACCACGTTCTCCGTCGCTCCATCGCTGTCCGCACCCACACCTACCTCGATCTGCGCATTGTTGTGGAGGTGATTGTTGCGCAAAACAGAGCCAAAATGCAGGCTCGGCAGGGTGCCTTCCACGCTCAGACGCGCCGGATAGACCAAGGGGTCGTCGTAGCGGTAGCAGTTGCCCTCGCGGATTTCGTTGCCGAGGAACTGAAGGTAGAGGTTGGGCTGGACTCCTCCCGTGTAGGAGAAACCGTACGCGCGGAACCCATCGGCGCGCCAACTGCGGTTATTGGCCACGATGTGTTCGGTGGCCGTGCCGTAGAACTGGATGGCGATGCCAGCGTCGCGAGTCTCATTGTTGTAGAAGATGTAACGCCGGTGCGTCATAGTGACCGTGACCCGCGAGGTTTCGTCTAGCGGAACGTCGAATGGCCTATCTAGCTGCACCCGTCTCCCGTCCCACGACTTCACGAACCGGTACTGGCCGCGCCCGCGTCCGGCGATGACGGCGACGAGGGTGTTGGTCCAATGCCGATGCTGCCACTTCGGATCGTCTGCCAGCAAGATCCAGTCTCCCTCGACCGCGACCACCGGGCCGAAGTACGCCCCGCCACCGGCGTCGGAAGTAAACGCCTCCCGGTCCCAGCCGTTCATGTTCTCATAGCTGTTGTGGGCGGTGTAGATGTTGCGGGAGACCCCTCGGGTAAAACACGCGTACCCTCCGCCAGTGGCCATCAGGTCAGCGCCGACGATGCGGTTGTGCTCGAAGACGATGTTCTCACAGCCGTTGAAATTCATCCAACCCGAGCGCCCGTTGTAGAAGATGTTGTTCTCCACTACAGCCCCGACCACGTAGTGGAGGTAGATGGAGCGCTCGGACCCGTACACGTCGCAGTCCGTTATGCGGATGTCGGGGCCGCTCAGGCGGATGGTGTCGCGCGGCCCAGGGGTGCGGGCGCGTTCCTCCTGCTTGTCCGACGGCAGGTGACCCCTGAACGAGTCGGCCCGCACGCGCACCCGAGCAAGGCGCACGTGGCCAGCGGTCTCTGGGTCCTCGATGGGAGCAGCCGGGGCGTGGACGGCCGCCGCGGTGTTGTTGGAGATGACGTGGTAGTGGTGGTTGCAGTAGAAGGTAAGGTCCTCGATGGCGAAGTGGTGGGAGCCTTCGATCCAAGCGTCGGGCGGATCGTCAGTATCCGCCATGCAGAGGGCGGTTAGCTCGCGCCCGGCACCGCGAAGCGTGACATGCGGCGGAATTACCAGCTTCTCGCTGACGACAAAGCGTCCCCGCGGTACCAGCACGACAGCCCCGCCGCGTTTGCCTGCCTCCTTCAGCGCCGACTGGATCGCCTCGGTGTCGTCCTGCTCATCGTCCCCCTCCGCCCCAAAATCAGCCACATCTATCAGAGGTTGGTCTTCCTCCTCCCGGTGCAGGACGGCAATGTCGAGTGGTTCGCTCCAAGCGTGCTGTCCGCCGTATCCGTTGTGTACAAACAGCTCATAGCGGCCTGGGGCCAGCTCTGCCGGCACCATCACTGCAAGCGAGAAAGGCTCTGCTTTTTCTGGTTGCAGCAGCGTCACGCGCCCGTCCTCGGACCGCAGGGCCACGGTTGGCTCTTGCTCCCCCAACTTCAGGCAGCGTCCAAGGATGCGCAGCCTGCCACCGGCATAGACGGCACCGTCCTCCAAGCGCCATTTGCCAAAAGGGGTAGCGGTAGCGACGACGTCGCCTATCGTCCACCAAGGCGTAGGGACGTTGAGGCGTCCGAAGTGCGCGGCGGCAGCAGCGGAGTGCACAGCATAGTAATACACGCCGGGTGCGTCGTGCTCGGGCAGCTCGAACATCAGAGCGGTCTCGCTCGTCTGGAGCGGCTCCACCGGCTCGGGCAGCTCACCCCTAGGAGGCTGCCACGGCTGCCCGGCAGGCTCGCCGGGGTCTCGGTCCGCAAGGCGCTCCACCGCGATTTCCACGGCGTCGGGCTGCGGGAAAAAGCCGCACATCATCACGGTCTCTCCGGGCTGAACCGGTGCTGAGACCCAATAGACTACGTTTTCTTCGGCAAGCGCTGCAGAAGTGGCGAGGGCCGAAGCGACAACGGCCGACTGAAGCTGTGAGGGTGTCATTGCGGCTCTCCTTTCATCAATTACTCGGAGCCATGATCTGGGGAGCTGATAGTGAACCTACGATCCCGTGCCTTGATACGACCTAAGCCCCAGTTTCCAAAACAGGTAGGTCACCGCAAACAGCAGGGCCGCCACTAGCGGCGACAACGCGCCCCAGTCAACCCCAGCTTCGCCCTTGCCCAACAAGTACCGAGCCGGATAATAGGCGACAAAAGCATAAGGGACGATAAAGGATAGAAACCCCTTGAGATACGGCCCGTATATGCTGAGCGGATACCGCGTTAATTCGTACAGGCCAATCACCAGATTGCACAGGGCGTTGGTTCGCGTGACCCAAAAGGACATCGTCCCAAAAAAGAGCATGATGGAGAACCAAATCAGGTTCCCTGCGATGACGGAAGCGATCACCAATACAACCTTGAAGACGTCCCACTGCATCTCGACGAGTTGGCCGGCGACCACTAAATAGAAAATCCCAATGATTAGGTTGCCCAAGCCGAGGGGCGTATAGCGGCGAGCCACCATGTAGAACAGGGGGTTGACCGGCAGGCAGAGTAGCTGATCAAGCGTGCCTTCCCTTATGTACTGCTCTACGTAAATGACGCTGTTGGTGAAAGCATGGTGGAAACTCATGCCAATGATGGAAAGCGCGTAGAGAAAGAACAGCTCCCGGAACGTCCATCCGGCAATCGCATCGACATGGGTGAAAACCACCCCGATAGTCGCTAGCCCTGCGGCGGTAGTAGCGATTATTGAGGCGAACGAGAGCCAGAAGCTGGTCTTGTATTCTAACATGCTCCGCAGGTGGCTCGTAAAAAGGAAACCGTACAGCACCGCGTACCTACGCACAATCAACCTCCTAGGATAACGATCTTGCGCAATGCTTTCTTCCACAGCACCTGCGACAGGCCTAGCACGATTAGGATCCACGTCAACTGCTCAATTATTAGCCATACCTCGTAGTTGGGCACGTACGCGAGCAACCCGTCGTACAGGGCGTTGTCTTGAGGCGCTACCTCAAGATAGATGGCAAGCGGAGTGTAAAAACAGCCTTTGAACGGCATGATGGCCAGCGCGTCGCGCAGGAAGGCTGGATAAAAATCCAGCGGCATAATGCCCCCAGCGCAGAACGCCATGAACACGTTTTTGAACTGGTTTACGCCGTAGGTTTGCGTTATCCAAAACGAGACGCAGCCCAGCGATAGGTCAATGAGGAAGTACATCACGAATCCTAGCACACAGCTAAATGCTGCTAACAGCAGGCGCGCCGGCTCGAACGGGATGGCTATGTCCAAGATGTAGCCGAAGAGGATGAACACTGGCACGCCTTTGAAGAACAGATTGAATAGTGCCTGCCCGATCGCCGTGTACAGAGCCACCTGTTGATAGTTCATGGGTTTGGTCAGCTCGGTGGCGATGTCGCCGGTATAGACTTTATCGGCGACCATTATGTTTACGTCTTGTCGCACGATAAAACCGATAAGCGTTGAGACCAGCGTATAGGCCACCATTGAGGCCAGCGATATGCCCGCTATTTCTGTCCTCCCGGCGTATATCGCGTGCCACAAGTAGTAGAACGACAGCAGATATACACACCCTACAGATACGTCAGCCAAAAACTGCGTTCTATACGTTAGCCCTTCTAAGAAGGTTATTTTTACTAACCCGATAAAACGGTTCATCTAGTGTATCTGCTCGTAGTACAAACTCTTGACAATAGTGCCGATTTCTGGCTCCTGTACGACGAGATCTCGCACGTCGTTGTGGGCGGCGATCTCAGTGAGCAAGCGAGTCGTCGAGAGCTGGTCGCCGTCGAATTCTATCTTCAGCTTGTTGCCTTGGCTTTCGACGATGGTCGTGTCGCCCAAGTCGGCTAGGTTCCGCGGGGGATGAGCTAGTTCCAAGGTCATGATCCGCGTTTTGCCCGAGATGTTTTTGAGCTTTTCGAGGCTACCGTCAAACAGCATCTTGCCCTTGTCGATGACGATGATCCGCTCGCAGAGCTTTTCCACATCCTCTAAATCGTGGCTGGTGAGTATGATGGAGACGCCGTGTTCGCGGTTCATGTGGACGAAGAAGTCGCGGATCTTTTCCTTGACTACGATGTCCAACCCAATAGTCGGCTCGTCGAGGTAAACGATCCGGGGTTTGTGCAGCAGCGAGAGGGCGATATCGCACAACATTTTCTGTCCCAAGCTCAGACTGCGGACGTTTTTGGGGAGTAAATCGCCGAGGCCCAATCTGGAGGCGAACAGTTCCATCTGTTGTCGATAGACCGGACTGGACAGTCCATAGATTCGGCGGTGGAGCTCAAACGATTCGACGACGGGCAGGTCCCAACGCAGTTGCGAGCGCTGGCCAAAGACCACCCCGATATTGCGTGCGTTCTCTATGCGTTGCTCGTAGGGTGCAATGCCCAATACCTCTATGCGTCCGGCCGAGGGGGTAAGAATGCCGGTCAGCATTTTAATGGTTGTCGACTTGCCGGCTCCATTGGGACCGAGATAGGCGACGATTTCGCCCGGTTCGATAGTAAAACTCAGACCCGCAACTGCGTGGATGACCGAACTCCGCGGCCAGAATAGGCTTTTGAATGCTCCCTTTAAGCCCGGATCTTTTAGGGGGACTTTGTAGTGTTTGGATAGGTCGCGCACCTCAATGATCGACATCAGAAGTTAAACCTATAGCTCAATTTCGTCAGCAGTATCCGCTCTGTGGTGTCGGCCCGATGTTCGTTATAGGCGATATAGAACCGGCTGTTATTCGGGCCGAAGGTGTAGCTAAAAAGCAGGTTGAGATCGACGGTGTCCCCGTGGAAGCTGCGCTGAAAAAAGCTGCGGATGAACAGATCCCGATGCAAAAAATACGTCGTCCTCACCAGCATGGTGCGCTTCACCTCGTCCAGTGCGCCGGAGGGGAAATACTCCCAGACAGATTCCGTACTAGAGTCCAAAAAGAACCCCTCCCACAAGTCGAACCGCAGCAACCCAGATACGCGGCGGATGTCGCCGAGGTAGTCGTCTGCAAAGTCGTACTGGTCTCGCAGTTGACCAGTGAGGCGGAGCCGGTACTTGCGCCCGTTGCCGGTGTCAAAACCAGCATTGAAGGAGTCGCCGTTGTACTTTTTTTGCTGCCACCGCAATTGCCAATTATTGTGGCTGAACCACACCCGCGAGTCATCCAGCCGCCGGACGTACACATCAACATTGCTCCATTGCCATTCCCACCCCTCTTCGTTGGTCCGCCGCTCGGCGACGAGATCCTGCCCCAAATAGATGTTTCTAATGCCGAGGAAATCGGGACGCCAACCGTAGCTGCCATAAAGGCCAAATTCTCGCTCGCCGACATCGGCGTCGTGGGGGATGAAGCCGATTTGATCCACGTTGAACTTAGGCTCGATCCAAGAGCCCCAAAGCCCGAACGGGAAGCGATCAGAATTGTGCCTAAAGCGACCGCTGTACATTTTGTTGTCTTGGTCCGTGTCTGCATCAAAACTCATGGCCGAATTGAGGAAGAGCTTATCGTTGTCACTCAAGCTCAAGACGAGATCGCTGCCTACTGCCTGTTGCCCTAGCGGGCCATCTTTTCCGACCGCCAAGGCACCAATAGAGGAATTGACCCCTACATCGCGCTTGAGGCGCAGGATGCCGAAATGCGGAGGGTCGCCCTCTTCGTCCGACGGCCGGTTGCGCGCCGCGATCAGGCCGATGCTGTTCTTGCCGATCTTGCCCGTTATTTTCGCGCCGGCATCCGGATCGCTAATGCGACGACTGTAGAAGAGATCCATCGCCGTAAAGAGCTGTTGGCCTTCGAGAAAGAAGGGCCTTTTCTCCTCCAAGAAGAGTTCGAATCGCGTCAGGTTTATCTGGTTCTCGTCGGCTTCTATATGGGCGAAATCCGGGTTGAAGGTGGTATCTAGAGTGAGGTTGGAGGCAATGCTGTATTTCAGGTCGAGCCCGAAATCGCTGGACCAGCCGTCTGTGGACCGACTCCCCACATTGCCGTAGCCTCCGGTTGCATAAGGCAGTACCTCTAAGTGAAGCCCCGGTTTTATGTCTTCGAGTCCATGCAGATGGCCGGCCTTGGACACTTTCAGGAGATACCGGTCGTCTCTCGATATAAACGCCCAGTTGCTATTCTCCGTATAGGTTCGCTCAATGCGCTGGACGTTTATGCCCCACGTATGCTGAGCCAATTCGGGAAACCGCAGCGTCTTGAATGGGATGGCGATCTCGGCACTCCAGCCTTGGTCGTGGATATGGGTTTCAGCCTGCCAGATGCCGTCCCAACTCTGATCGATTCCCCCCCAACCGCCAGCCCCGTCGTTTTCAACGCGAAAATCGTTCTGGACGCCGTAGGCGTTTATATAGAATCCGTAGGCATTTTGGTGGTCGTGATAGGTGTCTAAGACGAGACCGACGAGGTCCAGCGGCGCAAACCGGCCATCTCGCTGCATGAGGCGCCCCTTTATGTTGCCGGGCTCTGCATCCATCATATTGAGGCCGATGTACAGATAATCGGCGTCGTAGAGTACGTGTATAAAGGTTTGGTTGGTCGCAGCGACGCCCTCTTCGGGTTCGATCAATATGAATTCCGTCGCCGGTGTCGCCCGCTTCCAGTCCGCATCGTCTAGGACGCCGTCTATGGTTGGCCGGAGGTTAGTCCTGAAGGCCGACACTTCCTTTTCGCTGGGCTTTTCGTGGGCTGGGGCAGACGGCGCAACGACGAGTGCAGCCCCTATCATCGCGAGTAGCCATAGGTGTGTGCGAATGGACTGAGGCGGATATGCCGTGCTCATGTATCTCCTTTCATTTGGGCCAAGGTTGCCGAGGGGCTGTCTGTTTCTAGCAGGCAAATTGCAGGAATCCATCTGCCGCCAGAGCACGCGATAGGGATTTGTGCCTTCCCCAGCCGTACAACGGAAGAGGGACGTTTAACAATGTCAAGTATCTCCTTGGTGGATAATATGTCTATTTGAAATTTAAGTTGGCCCAAGGGCATGGCCCCCCCTTTATGTGTCGCTCTTGTTAGCGTGAAAGCCCAAGAAAAGGGTCGGTTATATGGCCGAGAATAGGAAAGGATTCGGCCGTTTGGAGGTGTAGAAGACCTCTACAAAGCGCCACGTCGTCCGCTCTGAATCCCAGACTAGCCGACAAAAGAAGGGCGTGCAGATCGCAGCGCGAGAGATAGGATGCGAATGGCTAAGGGTTGCATGATGCCCTCCTTTGTGGAAGAGTGCGGCTTGTTGCTTCGGTACGCACTACTGCAACTATCGTGCCAATGGAGTGGCCAGCGGTCGCCAATCGCGCCGATTCTTTTTGTCTTATGTTTATAACTTATTGTTAAATAATGCTTTATAAAATTAAGCCGATTTTTTGTCCGGCTCTCAAATCCTTTTTATCGGCCATCTTGATGATCTAATGTTAGTTGACGCGGAACAGTCGGCGAGTATTGACTGTGCGCGAGCGGACAGTAGGTGTTCGCCAGCGGACAGTAGGAGTTGGTGATCAAAGTATTCGCAGTTTCAGCGTAGTAAGTAACTTTGCGGAATGCCGGGGGATTCAGGCCGATTCTTACGCCAAAATTCCCCTATTTAGCCTGCTCGACAACGATCTCGCCGACCTCGCTTTTGAGCATAAAATCCGCCGCTAGTATCGCTGGGCCACTAGGCGCGTTCGACAGGACCATCACCTCGGAGTTGTTGGCCATTCTGAGAGGCTTATCCCTATACTCAAAGACCGTAGATTGGATCCGGCCGCACAGCGTGAGCACTGTCAGATGTACCTCGTCCAGCAAAACCTCGTCCAGCAGGGCTCCTTTGAGCGAGAGATGAATGTCGCCCCCGCACGATTCCAGTTCGATGCGGCTGTCTGTGGCAGCCGGATGCGTCCTTGTTGCAATCGGCCGCACACCGTACTCAGAGGGACTTCCATCAACTCGGCGATTTCTCGGTAGGACAGGCCGCTCAGGTAGTACATCAGCACGGCCGAGCGGTAGTGTTCGGGCAACAGGTCAACGGCCTCCTGCAACTCCAGCCGCCGCATCTGATCCGCGTGCTCGGCCACGGCCGCATTCTCCAGAGCCATCTCCGCCGAATCCAACGGCTGTGTCCGCCTGCGGTCGCGTAACCAGTCCTTGCAGCGGTTGGCTACGATGTGCATCAACCATCTTCCGAAGTGCTCCCTATCGCGCAGTTGCCCCAAGCGGCAATACGCCGCAACAAAGGCGTCTTGGACAATGTCTTGGGCATCGACCCGCGAGCGCACGTAGCGCAGGGCCGTGGCAAAGGCCGCGTTCTGGTAGCGCCGGACGAGCGGCTCAAAGGCTTGCGCGTTGCCCGCCAAGCAGCGCTCGACAAAGTTTTCGGGATGGAAGTTGGCCATAGGTATTCAAATGCGGGAGCGATGACGCATATCAACCCGTCTGCAAGTAAAGACGGCCAGAGAGGAGAAAATTAAAAAGGCCCATACATTTTTTTGTAACTGATGTTACGCAGTCATTATCTTTGCCAAGAAGACACAGAAAACTCCAAGATCGGACCTTCATCTGGCAGAACAGAGAAAACGAGATTACTTCAGGAGGAAGAACCCATGAGCGACTTGAAAAAGTACGTCGCAAGACGCAAAGCAAGAGATCCCGAATTTGCCGAGAATTACGAAGTCGGTTACTTGGAATTCAAGATCGGTGTTCTTCTCAGACAGGCTCGGGAAGAAGCTGGCCTGACCCAAGAAGAGGTGGCGCAAAGGCTAGATACCCAGAAATCTGCTATTTCAAGAATAGAAAATCATGCCGAGGATATTAGGCTATCAACGCTAGAAAAGTATGCAAGAGCGATCGGCAAGAGACTCCATCTTTCGGTGGGATGATTGCGATCGACCGTGTTTGGTGTCTGCGTCCTCACCCCGAGCCAATTGTTGGAGGAACTAAAATGAGTGCTTTAAACTTGCGTTTACCAGACTCAATTCACCGGCACATCAAAGAGATCGCTAAGCGCGAAGGGGTCTCTATCAACCAATTCATATCTACGGCGGTTTCTGAGAAAGTCTCGGCTATTTTGACTGAAGAGTATTTGTTGGGTAGAGCGCGTAGAGCAAAGAAAGGGGCCCTGAGAAGCATACTGGATAAAGTCCCAGATCGGCCTCCCCTGCCAGAAGATACACTCTGACCTCAGATTGCTACGTAACTGCCCAGCATCCTAAATCTCCTCCATCTATAGTTGCGTTTGAGCCACTCACAGCGCAGCGATTCTACCGGATCGATCCGACTCGTCCTAGGTGACACGTACCCACGCGGCGACCAACGCGATCCTAGTGTGCTTGCGATGCTGCTGTATTTACTCGTATCTCAACGCATCCGCCGGATTGGTCCGCGCCGCCAGCCACGTCTGACTGCTGACAGTAGCCAGCGCAACGGCGAGCACGCCCACGCCCGCCAGCACAAACCACCCCAAGCCAACGTCGATGCGATAGGCGTAGAACGCGAGCCAACGGTTCAACGCGAAATAGGCCACAGGCCAGGCAATCGCGTTGGCCGCCACCACCAGCCAGCCGAATTCACGCGACATCAACAGCAACACGCTGCTAGTCGTAGCGCCCAATACCTTTCGGATGCCAATTTCCTTGGTGCGCCGCACGGCCGCCAAAGCAACCAAGCCAAAAAGCCCCATGCAGGAGATCGCAATGGCAACGGCACTCATCCACCCCATGACAAGGCCGACGCGCCGCTCCACCTCGTATCTCGCGGCAAAGGCTTCGTCGAGGAAGCGCACGCGGTGTAATTCGTATTGCGGGAAAACCCGCTTCCACAGCGTCTTTACCTCCTCGACCGCCGCGGGCAGATTGGCGCGGTCGAGCCGAAACAGGGTGTGAATGAACCGATCTTCCCCCAAGTTGGAGTTGGGCATACGCGTCGCCAGGAAGGCCGGCCCTATGGTATGGCGCATATCCACGAAGTGAAAATCCTCGACTATGCCGATCACCGTCCTCGGCTCGCCATCAGCCTCGGAAAGCGTCAAGGTGCGGCCGATCAGATCTTCGGGGTCGAAGAAGCGTGCGGCGGCCTCATTGAGCAGGATGCCGTGCGGCCGATTGGGATCGAAGCCCTGCCCGAAGAGGACCTCGATACCCATGACGCTTAGGAAGTTTGGACTTACATGGAAGGGCTTGGCGTGGAGCACGTCCTCACCCGCCTGGATTGGTATGGGACTCCAGCCGCCAAAGCCGGGGGCGGCCGAGGCACCCGTGACTCCTTGTACAAGTCCCGGTCGGGACTTGATCTCGTTGGCGAGATGCTCAATCTGCAAAACATTGAGATCGCCTTTGTGGAGGACTAGCACGACCTGATCGCCGTCGAAGCCCAAATCCTTAGTCCGCATGAAATCGAGCTGTCGCGCCATAGTGATCGTCACGACAACGAGGATGGCCGACAGTGCAAACTGCACGACAATCAGACCGCGACCTAATAGGCCGCGACCCGGCTGAGGCGTCTTCTGGGATAGTGCCCGGACGGGATGGAGCCGCGCAATCACTTGAGACGGATACAAGCCCGACAGTACGCCGACTACCAAGGCAAGAATTAAGGCACCTATCCCCGTCTCGACCGACAACCACTCAATCTCTAACTGCTGATGCACGACCGCGTTAAACATCGGCAGCAGGACTTCGGCAAGGCCCATGCCAACGACGATGGCGATGAGGCTCACCACGATTGCTTCGGCGAGAAATTGGTTGGAAAGCTGGTAGCGGGTGGCACCGACCGCCTTGCGCACCCCGACTTCCAAGGTCCGCGTCATGGCGCGGCTCATGGCGAGGTTGACGAAGTTGATGGCAGCGATCAGCAGCACGAGGGCAGCCAGTCCCGCCAGCAGATAGATATGCTCGACCGTGCCATAACCAAAGGCGGCGGGTCCTATTATCCTAGGTCCCAAGTGAGCGCCCGCAAAAGGTTGCAACTTCAATCGGTCCTGCGAGGTCAGAGGCTCCAGCCGCGTTTCCACTTCGGCCGGCGCTACACCCTCTTCGAGTTCAATAAAAAGGCCGGATAGGCCCCTGAAATCCAGCGCCTCGGCCGTTACCGCAGGCACGAGTACGTCTAGACGCAGAATAGAAGACCCCGGCAGGGGTGCCAGCACCCCCGCAATGGTGCGCTCCACCTCGATGGGCGTCTCCTTCGGTGGCGATGTCGAGTAGTCCTCCTTGACGGTGTGTACCCGGATGTGCTGTCCCAGCATGGCGTGGGGTGGCACATCGGCACCGAAGTACTTCTGCGCGGTCTCATGGGCGAGAACAACGCTCTGGGGATCGTCGAGGGCTGTCGCTGCATCGCCCGCCGCCAGCGGCAAGGTGAACATAGTCAGGAAAGCCGGATCGACAGCGAGAAAGGACTCGTCAAAAGTCGCATTGCCGTACGAGACTTTGCCGTATCCCGCCATCATGGAAACCGATTCGCGGATGCCGGAGACTTTAGTGCCCACTTCCTCGCGCAGACTGTAACCTATCATCGTGGAACGGTTGAAGGAGGAACTGGGGTCGGGCTCTAGAAGGTCAAGATAGATGGCGAAGATCCGATCCTCTCTTTCATGCCAAGTGTCAAAGGAAATCTCGTGGCGCACGAACAGCAGACACAGGACCACCACGGCAAAGGCCGCAGACAGGCCGACGATATTGATCAGCGAGATCGTCTTGTTGCGTCCCAATACGCGCAGGGCAATGATCAGGTTACTCTTCCACATAGGGTGATTTCTCGCATTCTTGTTTAGAGTTTGAGGACAGTTAGCATATCGCAGTGTGCGTTAGTTCTCGAACATGACTACTCGTAGCGCAGGATTTCCTCCGGATCAATCCGACGCATGGTACGAGACACTCACCTAAGCGGCGTGCACTTACTCGTATCGCAACGCATCCGCCGGATTGGTCCGCGCCGCCAGCCACGTCTGACTGCTGACGGTAGCCAGCGCAATCGCGAGAACGCCCACGCCCGCTACCACAAACCACCCCAAGCCAACGTCGATGCGATAGGCGTAGAACGCCAGCCAGCGGTTCAACACGAAATAGGCCACAGGACAGGCAATCACATTGGCCGCCACCACTAGCCAGCCGAATTCGCGCGACATCAACAGCAGCACGCTGCCGGTCGTAGCGCCTAATACCTTGCGGATGCCAATCTCCTTGGTGCGCCGCACTGTCGCTAGGGCGACCAAGCCAAAAAGCCCCATGCAGGAGATCGCAATGGCAACGGCACTCATCCACCCCATGACCACGCCGACGCGCTGCTCGGTCTCGTATTCTGCGGCAAATCTCTCGTCGAGGAAGCTCACGCCCCATAATTCGTATTGCGGGAAAACCCGCTTCCACAGCGCCTTTACTTCTTCGACCGCCGCGGGCAGGTCGGCGCGGTCGAGCCGGAACAGCGTGAGACTGAACCGGTCTCGCCGCAATCCGGGATTGGGCATAAACGTCGTCAGAAAAGCCGGCCCTATGGTATGGCGCATATCCGCGAAGTGAAAATCCTCGACAATGCCGATCACCGTCATTGGCTCGCCAGCATATTGGGAAGACGTCAAGGTGCGACCGATTAGGTCTTCAGAGCCGAAGAAGCGCGCGGCGGTCTCGTTGAGCAGGATGCCGTGTGGCAGATTGGGATCGAAGCCCTGCTCGGAGAGGACCTCAATTCCCATGATGCTCAGAAAATTTGGACTCACGTAGAAAGACTTGGCGCGGAGAACTTTCTCATCGGCCTGGATTGGTATGGTAGACCCGGACCCACCGACAAAAAAGCCAGAGACACCGGTGACTCCCTGTATAAGTCCCGGTCGGGACTTGATCTCGTTGGCGAGATGCTCAATCTGCAAAGCGTTGAGATCGCCTTTGTGGCGGACTATTACGACCTGATCACCGTCGAAGCCCAAATCCTTAGTCCGCATAAAATCGAGCTGTCGCGCCATAGTGATCGTCACGACAACGAGGATGGCCGACAAAGCAAACTGCACGACAATCAGACCGCGACCCAGCCAACCGCGACCCGGCTGAGGTGCCTTGCGGGACAGTGCCCGGACGGGATGGAGCCGCGCAACTACTTGAGACGGATACAAGCCCGACAGTACGCCGACCACCAAAGCCAACGTTAAGGCACCTATTCCTGTCTCAACCGACAGCCACTCGATCTCTAACTGCTGATGCACGACCGCGTTAAACATCGGCAGCAAGGCTTCGGCGAGGCCCATGCCAACGACGATGGCGATTAGACTCACCACGATTGCTTCGGCGAGGAACTGGTTGGAAAGCTGGTGGCGCGTCGCGCCAATCGCCTTGCGCATCCCCACTTCTAAGGTCCGCGTCATGGCGCGGCTCATGGCGAGATTGACGAAGTTGATAGCAGCGATCAGCAGCACGAGGGCAGCCAGCCCCGCCAGCAGATAGATATGCTCAACCGTGCCATAACCAAAATCGGCGGGTCCCAGTATCCTGGGTCCTAAGTGAGCGCCCGCAAAAGGTTGCAACTTCGATCGGTGAAGCAAGGTCAGGGGCTCCAGCCGCGTTTCCACTTCGGCAGGCGCTACGCCCTCTTCGAGTTCAACAAAAAGTCCAAATAGGCCCCAGTGTAGCATCTCGGCCTCCACTGCGGGCACGAGTACCTCTAGACGCAAAATAGAAGGCCCCGGCAGGGGTGCCAGCACCCCCGCAATGGTGCGCTCCACCTCGATGGAGGTCTCCTTCGGTGGCGATGTCGAGTAGTCCCGCTCGATGGTATGCAGCCGGATGCGCTCGCCTAGCATGGCGTGGGCTGGAACATCGGGGCCGAAGTACTTCTGCGCGGTCTCGTGAGAAAGGACAACACTCTGGGGATCGTCGAGGGCCGTCGCTGCATCGCCCGCAGCCAGCGGCAAGGTGAACATAGTCAGGAAGGCCGGATCGACAGCGAGGAAGGACTCATCAAAAGTCGCATTGCCATACGAGATTTTGCCGGCTCCCGACTGCATGTAAACCGATTCGCGGATGCCGGGGACTTTGGTACGTACGGTCTCGCGCATCCTGGAACTTATTATCGTGAAACGGTTGAAAGGGGCACCGGGTTCGGGCTCTAGCGGGTCAAGATAGATGGCGAAGATCCGATCCCCTTTTTCGTGCCAAGCGTCAAAAGAAGTCTCGTGGCGCACGAACAGCAGGCACAGAACCGCCACGGCAAAGGCCGCAGACAGGCCGACGATGTTGATCAGCGAGATCGTCTTGTTGCGCCCCAACACGCGCAGGGCAATGATCAGGTTGCTCTTCCACATAGGGTGATTCTCCATATCCTCGTTGAGTGTTCAGGCCTGTTAGTACCTCGCAGTATGCGTTCGTTCTTCCACATGACTACTCGCAGCGCAGCGCTTCTACTGGATCGATCCGACTCGTCCTGACGGCATGATACGCGACACTCATCCAAGCGGCGTGCACTTACTCGTATCGCAACGCATCCGCCGGATTGGTCCGCGCCGCTAGCCACGTCTGACTGCTGACGGTAGCCAGCGCAACGGCAAGAACGCTCACGCCCGCCAGCACAAACCATCCCAAGCCCATGTCAATGCGATAGGCATAAAACGCGAGCCAGCGGTTCAACGCGAAATAGGCCACCGGCCAAGCAATGATGTTGGCCGCCACCACCAGCCAGCCGAATTCGCGCGACATCAACAGCAGCACGCTGCTAGTCGTAGCCCCTAATACCTTGCGGATGCCAATTTCCTTGGTGCGCCGCACTGTCGCTAGGGCGACCAAGCCAAAAAGCCCCATACAGGAGATCGCAATGGCGACGGCACTCATCCATCGCATGACAAGACCGACGCGCCGCTCTTCCGAATATTCCACTGCAAATCTCTCATCGATGAAACGCACATCGTGGAATTCATATTCCGGCAGAACTCGCTTCCACAGCGCCTTTACCCCCTCGACTGCTGCGGGCAGGTCGGCGTGGTCGAGCCGAAACAGGGTGTGCGCGAACCGATCGCTCCCCAATTTGCGGGTCGTCAAAAAAGCTGGCTCTATGGTATGACGCACATCTACAAAGTGGAAATCCTTGGCTATGCCGATCACCGTCATCGGCTCGCCATCTTCCTGGGAAAACGTCAAGGTGCGTCCGATCAGATCTTCGGGGTCGAAGAAGCGTGCGGCGGTCTCATTGAGCAAGATGCCGTGCGGCAGATTGGGATCGAAGCCCTGACCGAAGAGGATCTCGATACCCATGACGCTCAGGAAGTTTGGACTCACGTAGAAGGGTTTGGCGCGGAGTACTTTTTCATCGGATCGGATTGGCATGGGGGGAAAGCCGCCAAAGCCGGGTGCTGCCGAGGCACCGGTGACTCCTTGTACGAGTCCCGGTCGGGAATTGATCTCGTCGGCGAGACGCTCAATCTGCAAAGCGTTGAGATCGCCTTTGTGGATAGCCACCACGATCTGGTCGCCGTCGAAGCCCAAATCCTTGGTGCGCATAAAATCGAGCTGTCGCGCCATAGTGATCGTTATGACGACGAGAACGGCTGACAGAGCAAACTGCACGACAATCAGACCGCGACCGAGCCAACCGCGACCCGGCTGAGGCGTCTTGCGGGACAGTGCCTGGACGGGATGAAGTCGCGCAACCACTTGCGCCGGATACAAGCCCGACAGTACGCCGACCATTAAGGCAAGGGTCAAGGCACCTACCCCCGTCTCGATAGACAACCACTCGATCTCTAACTGCTGATACACGACCGCGTTAAACATCGGCAGCACGGCTTCGGCGAGGCCCATGCCAACGACGATGGCGATTAGACTCACCACGATTGCTTCGGCGAGGAATTGGTTGGAAAGCTGGTGACGCGTCGCGCCGATCGCCTTGCGCACCCCGACTTCCAAGGTCCGCGTCATGGCACGGCTCATGGCGAGGTTGATGAAGTTGATGGCAGCGATCAGCAGCACGAGCGCGGCCAGCCCTGCCAGCAGATAGATATGCTCAACCGTGCCATAACCAAAGTCGGCGGGTCCCGTTATCTCAGGTCCTAAATGAGCACCCGCAAAAGGTTGCAACTTCAATTTCAATCGATCCCGCGAGACCAAGGGTGCTAGCCGCGTTTCCACTTCGGCAGGCGCTACGCCCTCTTCGAGTTCGACAAAAAGTCCTTCTAGGCCCCTGAAGTGCAGTGCCTCGGCCGCTACTGCGGGCACGAGTACCTTTAGACGCAAAATAGAAGGCCCCGGCAGAGGTGCCAGCACACCCGCAATGGTGCGCTCCACCTCAATGGGCGTTTCCTTCGGTGGCGATGCCGAGTAGTCCTTCTCGACAGTGTGCAGCCGGATGCGCTCACCCAGCATGGCGTGGGCAGGAACATTGGGGCCGAAGTACTTCTGCGCCGTCTCATGGGCGAGAACAGCGCTCTGCGGATCGTCGAGGGCTGTCGCCGCATCGCCCGCCGCCAGCGGCAAGGTGAACATGGTGAGAAAGGCCGGATCAACCGCGAGGAAGTTCTCGTCAAAGGTCGCATCCCCGTACGAGGCTTTGCCGTATCCCAACTTCATGGAAACCGATTCGCGGATACCGGGGACTTTGGTACGCACAGCCTCGCGCTCATCGTCACGTATCCTGGTGTAACGGTTGAAGGCAGCACCGGGTTCGGGCTCTGGATGGTCATAATAGATGGCGTATATCCGATCCCCTTTTTCGTGCCAGGTGTCAAAGGAGGTCTCGTGGCGCACGAACAGCAGGCACAGAACCGCCACGGCAAAGGCCACGGACAGGCCGACGATGTTGATCAGCGAGATCGTCTTGTTGCGCCCCAATACGCGCAGGGCAATGATCAGGTTGCTCTTCCACATAGTGTGATTTCTCCTATTCTAGTAGGGAATAACGATCGTTATTCCCTACATTCCCTACTCGTATCTCAACGCATCCGCCGGATTGGTCCGCGCCGCCAGCCACGTCTGGCTGCTGACGGTGGCCAGCGCAACGACGAGAACGCCCACGCCCGCTAGCACAAACCAACCCAAGCCCATGTCAATGCGATAGGCGTAGAACGCGAGCCAGCGGTTCAACGCGAAATAGGCCACCGGCCAAGCAATGATGTTGGCCGCCACTACCAGCCAGCCGAACTCGCGCGACATCAACAGCAGCACGCTGCTAGTCGTAGCGCCTAATACCTTGCGGATGCCAATCTCCTTGGTGCGCCGCACCGTCGCTAAGGCGACCAAGCCAAAAAGCCCCATGCAGGAGATCGCAATGGCGACGGCACTCATCCACCCCATGACAACGCCGACGCGCCGCTCGGTCTCGTATCTCGCGGCAAAGGACTCGTCGAGGAAGCGCACGCTGTGTAATTCGCGTTCCGGCAAAACCCGCTTCCACAGCGCCTTTACCTCTTCGACCGCCGCGGGCAGATCGGCATGATCGAGTCGGAGCAGGGGAGTCATGATCCCGCTGCGGCCCAGCCACCCTCGCGGGCTCGTCGTCAGGAAGGCCGGCCTTATGGTATGATGCATGGTATCGAAGTGGAAATCCTCGACAACGCCGATTACCGGCACTGGCTCGTCGCCGAAATCATCAATGGTCACAGTGCGTCCGATTGGGTCTTCAAGTCCCAATTGGCGAACTGCGGTCTCGTTGAGGAAGATGCCGCTCGGCGAACCAGACTCGTCGTTCTCGCCGGAGAGGACTTCGATTCCCATGACGCGCAGAAAATCCGGACTTATGTGGAAGAACTCGGCGCGCAACGAGTTCTCACCGAACTGGAGCGTTATGGGGGGAAAGCCGCCGCCAAGACCAGGTACTGGAAAGGCACCAGCGACCCCCTTGACCAGTCCCGGCCGGGAATCGATCTCGCTGGCGAAGCGCTCAATCTGCAAAGCGTTGAGATAGCCATCGCTGTGCACCCGAACGAGTTGGTCGCTGTCAAACCCCAGATCCTTGGTGCGCATGAAGTCGCGCTGTCGCTCCATGGTGATGGTCACAACGATCAGTAAGGTTGACAGAGCGAACTGCAGGACGATCAGACCGCGACCAATGCGACCGCGACCGATCTCGGGCGCTTTTCTGCTCAGGGCCCGGACTGGGTGAAGCCGCGCAATGATCTGGGCCGGATACAGACCCGAGAGTACACCGACCACCAAGGCCAAGGTCAGGACACCTATCCCCGTCTCGACCGACAGCCATTCGAGCTCGAGCTGTCGATGCACGACTTGGTTGAAGGCCGGAAGCAACACTTCGGCCAAGGCCATGCCTCCGGCGACAGCGATCAGGCTGACGATAATGGCCTCGGCGAGGAACTGGTTGGAGAGCTGGTGGCGGGTGGCACCGATTGCCTTGCGCAGGCCGACTTCGAGAGTCCGCGTCATGGCGCGGCTCATGGCGAGGTTGACGAAGTTGATGGCGGCGATCAGCAGCACGACCGCGGCCAGCCCGGCCAACAAATAGCAGTGCTCGATCGTGCCATGGCTGATGCGGACGGGTACCAACATGATGTTGGGTCCGAAGTGAGCCTCCTTGAAAGGTTGCAGCCTGATTCGACCTTCTTCGCCAATGTCTTCTACCACCAGCGACGCCAGTCGCGCTTCCATCTCGGCTGGATCTACGCCCTCTTCAAGCTCGATAAAGAGCCCGTCTCTGCTGAGAAATCGCCGTTCATCGACAGCTTTCGCCGGCATGATTACACCCGTCCGTGCACCTGCGTCGAGTATTGAAGGCCCCGGCAGCGGAGCCAGCACCCCTGCGATGGTGCGCTCCTCCTCGATGGGTGTCTCCAGCGCATGGTCATAGTCCGAGAGTTGCAGCCGGATGCGCTTGTCCAGCATGGCGTGGACTGGCATATCGGCACCGAAGTACTTCTGCGCCGTCTCATGGGCGAGAACGACACTCTGGGGATCGTCGAGGGCTGTGGCCGCATCGCCCGCCGCCAGCGGCAAGGTGAACATAGTGAGGAAGGCCGGCTCAACAGCGAGGAAGGACTCCTCAAAGGTCGCATCGCCGTACGAGACCTTGCCGTCTCCCGCCCTCATGCGGACCGATTCGCTGATACCGGCGACGGTAGTGGGCACGGCCTCGTACAACACGGGAGGTAGCTTTGCGTGCATATTTAAGGGGTCGCCGGGCACGGGCACTAGGGCTTCGAAATACAGCATGAAGATCCGGTCCCCTTTTTCGTGCCAAGAGTCAAAGGACGTCTCGTGGCGCACGAACAGCAGACACAGGACCGCCACGGCAAAGGCCGCAGACAGGCCGACGATGTTGATCAGCGAGATCTTCTTGTTGCGCCCCAATACGCGCAGGGCAATGATCAGATTGCTCTTCCACATAGCGTAATTCCCCATATTCTCGTTGAGTGTTCAGTAGGGAATAACGATCGTTATTCCCTACCATTTGGTCATTCATATCGCAACGCTTCTACCGGATCGGCCTTAGCCGCCTTGTACGCCTGATGACCGGAGCTGACCAAAACCGCGACGAGCGCAATCGCAGCCCCAGCGGCAAAATGCCACGCCGCCAAGTCAATGCGGAAGGCAAAGCCGTTCAGCCAATCGCGCATCCACCACCAAGACAGAGGCCACGCCACTGCCGAGCCAATCAGGGCGAGACAGGCAAACTCGCGGGTCATCAGCGTGGTGAGGCCAAAGACGGTGGCACCAAGGGCCTTGCGGATGCCGATCTCCTTGGTGCGGCGACCCGCGGCGAGAGCAGTAAGCGCAAAGGCACCCAACACAGAGATGAACACCGCGCCGACCGCAGCCCAAGTGATGAGCCGACGCCAGCGCAGCTCGTCGCGGTAGGCCGCTTCCAGATCCTGCTGCAGAAAAGAGAAGTGGAAGTCGGCGTAATCGACGATGCCGCTCCAGGTCTCTTCCATGTACTGGACGACTTCCTGCATATCTCCCGGCTTCACGCGCACGAGCATGAGATCAGCCTCGTAGTAGCTTGGTGGCCCCAAATGGGGGTTGAGCAGCAACAGGCCCGGAGGGGCGTCTTCGTACCCTGACTCAAAGGTGAAATCCTTGACTACGCCGATGATGCGATCTTCACCCCCCTTCCTCCCCCACACCGACTTCTTGACTCCCGAACTCGACATATACCCCACCTCGATCATCTCGCCAATCGGATCGGCAAGTCCGAGGCGCGCTGCCGCGCTCTCGGAGATCAGCGCGAGGTTTTGCTTGTCGCCCTGCGCCAGCGAGAAGTCCCGACCGCGCACCAACTCCAAGTTCATGGTCTGAACAAAGTTGTGATCTACAATGTAAGGGCGAATCTTCGTCTCTTGGCCGCTCTCGGTCTCGGCTCGGTAGTCCATTTCGAACGCATAAGGCTCTTTAAGGAAGTTGTCTTCCAACGTAGTGACTGAAGCGATGCGACTATGGCGGAGGAAGGACTCCACAAGTACGGGATGTTCTAAGCTAAGGTCGGGGATAGCCTCCATATCCACTGCGATGACGCGCTCTTGGTCGATCCCCAAATCGCGAGCTATGAGGTGTTCTAGCTGGTGATACATGACCAGCGTACAGGTGATTAACCCCACGGAAATGGCCAACTGCACACCCACGAGCACGCGGCTGAGCCGAGTGATCCCGGCCATGGACACGCTGCGCCGAATCGCACTCAAAGGGTCCAGACGGGACAGCACGAGCGCCGGATACCAACCAGCGCCCAAACTGACGAGCAATAGCAACACCCCTAGTGAGCCCAGCATACCCGGCTCGCTCAAACCAAGCGACAACTCCTGCGAGAAGGTGGCGTTAAAAGCCGGCAGTAGCAGCGCCGCCAACGCACATCCGGCACCCAGTCCGACAACAGACAGCACCACTGCCTCACCAATGAACTGGAGTATCAACTGCCCGCGTCCAGCACCCACCGCCTTGCGAACACCAACTTCCCCCGCCCGCAGCGAGGCCCGACCAATGGCCAGATTGACGAAGTTGATGCACCCCATCAACAAAACCGCCAAGGCGATACTGACGAGTATATACGAGACATACGGATCCCTCGGCTCCGCTACGCCGTGTCCGTAATCTGGCATCAGGCCGGTATCCGAGCGCATATCGGTCAGCGGCTGCAAGTGAAATGCAGAGGCACCCTCCGAGAGGGCTTTCGGGACCTTAGATTCCCAGTGTTGGAGCCAAGTCTGCGTGAGCTGCGCGAGGGCTGGCGCTACATCGGCCGGATTCGCCCCAGGCGCGAGCAGGACGAATGTGTTGCAATAGCCCTCCCACGCATTTGGGAAGTCGTTTAAGAGGAATTCCGTGTTATCGAACGGCAATATCATGTTGAACTGAATCGACGATGTGCGCGGAACCGGTGCCGCTACGCCGGTGACGGTGAAGTCCTCGGGCCTCTTCCAGACTATCGAGGTAATCGTCAAGCGCTGTCCCAGCGGATCGGCGTCGCCGAATAAGCGTTGAGCCATCTCGTAGCTGAGAACGACGGAATTGCGTTCCGCCAGTGCCGTCGCAGCATCACCTTGCAGGAGCGGAAAGTCGAAGACCTCGAAAAATGCGGGATCGACGAGCAAGAATTCCTCGTCACGCGAGTTGCCTTCAAAGGTCGTCCGAACAACGCGAGTCCTATACCACGACGCGTTAAGGCGCACTGTGCGCTCCACGTGCGGGGAGAGAGCCTCCAACTCCGGCGCGAAAGCCAAGTCAATCCTATCGGCGTAGCGCACCTGTCTCTTCGATCCCATGTAATCGACATAGGCGCGATAGATCCGGTCCCCTTTGCTGTGGAAGCGATCAAACGACCACTCCTGAGATGCAAAACGCCAAGCCAGCAGGCAGAACGCCATGCCCAACCCCAGACCCGCGAGATTGATCGCCGTGTGCAGACGATGGCGCATCAAATTGCGCCAAGCGATGATCAGATTGTTGCGTAGCATGGTTATTCTCCTTCTCGCGCTAAATCGATGTGATGTAGGGAATAACGATCGTTATTCCCTACTCGCTGCGCAGCGAGTCCACCGGATTCGCCAGCGCCGCTCGAACCGCGTGATATCCCGACACCAGCCAAGTCAGACCCAAGGCGATCAGGCCGCCAGCCGAGTAGCTGAGCAGATCGAACTCAATGCGGTTCGCCCCTCTGTAGAGGAACTGCTCAGAGAGTAGGTAGGCCAAGGGCATGGCGATGACCACGGCGATCAGCACGAGCCGCGTGGACTGCGACGACAGCAGCACGGCCACGCTCGCTGTCGAGGCACCGAGAACCTTGCGCACGGCCACCTCCTTGGTACGCTGGCTGACAGCTAGGGAGGCCATGCCGAAGACGCCGAGACAAGCGATCAGGGCCATGAACCCAGCCAGCCAGCGCAGCAGGCTAGTGAGGATGGCAAACCCCATAAAGCGCTCGGCGATATGGTCGTCGAGAAAGCGATAGCTGAAGGGCACCTCGGGCGACAGCCGATCCCAAGCCTCGCGCAGTTCGGCGAGCGTCTCGGGCACCCCTTCGGGGCGCACCCGCACCAGCACCGTCTCAATGGGACGATCCGGTCGGACACTGAGCACGAGTTCCGGTACGAAGCCGTTGGGATCATCGTGCTGGAAGTCGGAGACCACGCCAATAATCCGCGGCCGGTGCTCCCCTTCGAGGTGGGTGCCGACGGCCGGTCCTTCCAGCGTGGCCGCTAGTCGCTGGTTGACGAGCGCTACACGACCACTAGCCAGCAGGTCCGGGGGGAAGTCATCACCCTCGACCACCTCCAGGCCGAGGGTGCGAAGGAAGTGCGGATCGACTTCAATCTCCGAGACATCCGGCCGCTCCCGCTCCCGATCATTGAAGTGAAAGTCACTGGAGCCATCGGGAAAATCACTGGAGCCGGACACGGCGAGCACACCCGAAAGCGGGAGAACCTCCCGGCGGAAAATCTCGAGGAAGCGCTGCGACTCATGCACGCCATCCGCGAGCGAGGAGGCCGCAAACGTCGGGATGCAGACCACGAGTTGCGGGTCGTAGCCCTGATCTAGGGACTCCCAATGACCGACCTGCCGGGCCACGATGAGGGCTGCGGTCAAGAACACCGTGGAGGCCACAAACTGCACGACTACTAGGATGTGGCCGGCACGGCCCCGTACTTGGAGCTTATCCTGCAGAATCTCAACCGGCTGCATCCGCGACTGCACCAGTGCTGGGTACGCGCCCGCCACGAGCCCCATGACCACGCCGAACCCAGCCAAGGCCACCACCGTCCACAGCGTGTACTGTAGGTCGAGGCGCAGTTCAAACTCTCCGGGCACCGTCAGCAGACGATTCAGGCCCGGCAGCAGAGTCTCCGTCAGCAACACGGCCAGCGCTAAGGCGGCGAAGCTGAGCAGCAGGGACTCGGCGAAGTACTGGCGCATTAGCTGTCCCCGTCCGGCACCGACCACCTTGCGCACACCCACTTCGTGCGCCCTAGTCAGCGACATGCCCGCGGCCAGATTGGCATAGTTGATACACGCCAGCAACAACACGAGGAAGGTGACGAATCCATAGACGGAGAACAGGACCCGCATCCTCCCTCTGGTGAGTTGAGGGTGCAGATGCTTGTCGAACAGGGGTACTAGGACGAGCTTATTCCCCTTCTTCATGTACTCATGCCCCTCCTCCATGAGTTCCTCATACCCTCCCTCCATGTGCCGATCCAGATCGAAGGCCAAGGCCGACTCCACGCCCGCAGCATCGGCGATCTGCAAGTAGGTTTCGCTCGTGTTGTTGGTCCCCCAGCCCCACTCTTTGAACCGGGCTTCTTGGTGGACAAAGGGGATTACCCAATCGAACTGCAAGCTGGACGCGTACGGCACATCGGCGGCAACCCCGGTGACCACAAAGTCCCCACCGGCACCGCGGTACCCTAACTGGAGGGTCTGACCCATGGGGTCGCCGTCGCCGAACAACCGCCGCGCCAGCCGCCTCGACAACACGATCGAGTTCGGCGCGTCGAGGGCCGTACCTGGGTCGCCCTCGATCAGCGGGAAGCTGAACAACTCGAAGAATCCAGGATCGGCGTACTGTCCCTGCGCATCGAAGACCCGGTCCCCGTGGCTCAGTAGTCCAAGCTCATCTATGGTGCGCACCGAGCGCAGCACCCCGGGAATCGTAGCCACCAGCTCAGCACCGAGGGCCGCGGGAGTCCGCCTGAGGGAGTTGCGCAGCATGCCGGACTGCCAGTCTGGCGGTATCACGTAGGCTTGGTATATCTGCTCACCCTTGGCGTGGAAGCGGTCCCACGTCAGGTTGCTGTACAGAAACAAGCCTACGATGATGGTCACCGCGAAGGCCGCGGCCATCCCACCTACGTTGATCGCGGTGTACATCCGATAGCGGCGCAAATTGCGCCAAGCAACGATCAGGTTATTGCGTAGCATGGTTAGTACCTCCTTCTTGGTCAGTACCTTCCCTCTTGCTCTATCTTGCCGTCTAACAGATGCACCACCCGGCTACCGTAGCCAGCGTTCTTCTCCGAATGCGTCACCTGCACAATCGTCGTGCCCTCGTCGTTCAGCTCTCGCAGCATGTCCATCACCTCTTCTCCCTGCTTGGAGTTGAGGTTGCCCGTAGGCTCGTCGGCGAGGATCAGCGTCGGCTGGCCGATCAAGGCGCGCGCCACGCCAACGCGCTGCTGCTCGCCGCCGGAAAGCTGGTGCGGGAACAGGTCTTTTTTAGCCACCATCTGAAAGCGGTCGAGCAATTCGCTCACCCGCGCCTTGCGCTCGGCTCCCTTCACCTTTTGGTAGAGCAGCGGCATCTCCAGATTTTCGTACACCGTCTGCTCGTCAATCAGGTGATAGGCTTGGAAGACAAAACCAATGTGCTGTCGATGGATCTCAGTGCGTTCCTTCTCCCCCATGCCGCCCACTTCTGCGCCGAGAAACCGATACGACCCAGCCGTCGGCTCATCGAGCATCCCCATGATGTGCAGCAGCGTCGATTTGCCCGCGCCGCTCGGCCCCATAATGGACACGAACTCGCCCTCGGCGACGTTCAGGTTTACGTAGCGCAATACGTAGGTCTTGCGGGGACCGGATTGATGGTACTTTTCGATGTCGTGTATTTCGATCATGATGTGCCTCCATGTCTTAGTTATTCAGTGCGTAGCGTCTCTATCGGATTGGTCAGCGCCGCCCGCATCGCTTGGTGCCCCACCGTCAGCCCGGCGATGGCGAAGGACAAAGCGCCCGACACCAGGAACAGGCCCACGCCAATCTCCACGCGATAGGCAAACTCCTGTAGCCAGTGGGTGGCCGAGCCGTAGGCGATGGGCACGCTGAGCAGAAAGGCGATAGCAACGGGTTTGGCGAAGTCCCGCATCATCATAGCGGTGAGGCCGCCGGGAGAAGCGCCGAACACCTTGCGGATACCGATCTCCTTCGTGCGCTCATGCGCGGCATGCGCGGCCATGCCGAAGAGTCCCACCGAGGCGACGGCGATGGCTAAAAAGAGAAAGACCGAGAGCACGCGTCCCATCAGCAGTTCCTTGGAGTAGAGTTGGGCAAAGACCTCTTCGAGGGAGTCGCGCTGGATGGGACGGTAGGGAGCGATGGCGGCCCACTGGTCGTCGATCACTTTGAGGGCCGCGTCGAGATGGCCGGATTGCACCCGCACGAGAATGGCGCTAGCCCAGTCATCGACCTGCGCCATGAGGAATGGCTCTATCTTGCTACGCGGGCCGTCGAAGTGGAAGTCCTCAACCACACCCACGACACGCCATTCTTTATGGACTTTGATTGTCTTGCCCAGCGGCTCTGCCCACCCCATCCTCCGCGCGGCGGTCTTGTTGATGACGACTGCTTGGGCATCGGCCGGATCGTCGGTCAGGGCGCGTCCTTGGGCCATGCGCAAGCCCATGACCTCGGCAAAGTCGCCATCTACGCCATACATACGCATAGATACGGGCTCTTCCACTCCCTCCGACTCAATGCCGTAATTTATCTGCGGACCACTAAATATTGTCGAAGAGAGGCTCACTGCGGCGATGCGACTGTCCTGAAGCAACTCCGTCTTAAAGGCTCGAGTCTGATCCATGGTCAGACCGCGGTTCTCGACGACGACAACCTGTTCCGGCTCAAATCCTGGAGCGGAGTTTTCGCGGAGGAGGTTCTGGATGTAATCGAGCTGGTGCCACATCAGCAGCGTCATCGTCAGCAACGCCGTAGTGGCCGTGAACTGCGTCACCACCAAACCCCGACGCAGGCGCGCACCGCCCACGCGGCCCTCCTGCACTACGGTCGCTGGCTGAAAGCGCGCCACGATCCAAGCCGGGTACGCGCCCGCGATCAGTCCGACCCCCACCGCCAAGGCCGCGGCCCCAGCGTAAGTCGAGATCGTCCAGTGCAACTGAGGCAACGCGAAATCAGATCCCGCAATGACGGGCAGGAGCAGAGTCAAGACCTCTGTTAAGGCAGCGCCCAGCACTGTCGCCCCAGTGCTCAACAGCACCGACTCGCTCAGGAGTTGGCGAATGAGCTGGCCGCGATGAGCGCCGAGGGCTTTGCGCACGCCGATCTCGTGCATCCGCCGCCCCGCCCGCGCCGTCGCCAAGTTCACGTAGTTGACGACGGCGATCGTCAGGACTACTGCCGCTAAGATGGCGGACAGCGCCAGGTACACGGGGTTGCCCTTCGGGCCGATGCTGTTGAACGCCTCCGTGTCGAAGTAGATCGCTTTCAGGGGTTGCAGTGCGTAGGAATCGACCGCTTTGGGCTTCCCCCGGATCGCCCCGGCGATGCCGGGGATACGCGCGGCTACCGCAGCTACGTCGGCACCGGGCGTTAACTGCACGAACGTCGTGAAGCCCCTATTAGTTCCTCTCTCCATAAATTCCCGTCTCTCTTCGTACATCGTAGCGAAGGAGACTAGTGCCGAGAACTGGAGCAATGAACTGGAGGGCGGCTGGCCAACGATACCAGTAATCTCGCACTCGAAGTCTTCGTTGTAGCGGACGACCTGTCCGATGGGATCGCTCTCGCCAAAGAGCCGGCGGGCCAACGGCTCGGTCAGCACCATGGTGTAGGGACGTGCCAAGGCCGTCTTGGGGTCGCCGCGCAGGAGAGGCAAGCTGAACACATCTAAGGCACCGGCTTCTGCCCAAATAATCTCTTCATGTATTCCGTCTTTAGCCCCGACCCGGAGCAAATTCCTACCCCCCATAAAGCGGACTGCCTTCTCGACTTCGGGTAATTGCTCTTTGAGGGTCGGCCCCAGCGCCACCATTACTCCGGCCGTGTAGTACTCTGGGTTCGGGACATCCCAGCCGGGGGGGAACTGGTCGCGGACCAGCACGCGGAAAATCCGGTCCTTTTTCTCGTGGAAGTCGCCAACAGAAAGCTGATAGGCGGCGAATTGGACGACCAGCAGGCATAGAGCAAAACCAACGGCCAAACCGAAAATGTTGATCGCCGCATAGTCGCGCTCTCGCCACAAAAGGCGTAGCGCCGTTGTCAGATAGTTGCCCAGCATGGTAGTTCCTTTCGCCTCGCAGTGAGAATTCCTAGAACGTCTCGCTGAACCGGATCGCATAGTGCCAATCAGCGTCGCGTTGCCCAAAGGGCCTAGCCAACTCGAATTGGCACTCTTCGTTGCCTATCCCAAAACCAAGGCTGGCCTTGAAGTCGGTGTCGAGCGATTCCCCGACCCCAATCTTTGCGGCGTCCTCCAGCCGGGCAAACCAAGCCGAACCCACGTCAAAGAGGACGCCAGCGCGCCATTCGTCTGCGTGGTCAGTGTAAATCCAGTATTCGGCGTTGAGGAGGATCATCCGGTCTCCGGTAAATGCCTTGTACGGATATCCCCGCAGCGTCGAATAGCCCCCCAGATCGAACAAGTATTGCCGCGGCAGGCCCCCTTGGGACGAGCATGTAGCGCCGTCTCCTATACACCGCCCCACACCCCCATCTCCTCGTCCAAGACGAAGCCGCAAGTCTATCTGGGTACCACGGGCGATGGGCTGATAGCGGCGGAGATCTATTTGATAGCGCCGGAAGGCGTATTCGCCGCCCAAGTCGCCGGCGCGTTCGGCCAAGGCATTGACCAGCCACCCCTGCCGCTGGTCTCCGTTGGACCGGGTGTCGAACTGCACCTCGGCTTGTAAGCGCACCGCCGTCCCCTCGTCTATTGCCGGATTGGCGCGGAACTGATCGCGGGCCAAGCGGTTGCCCAGCAGGATCCAATGGACTGCATTCTCTAAGTTGAAGAATTCGTCGTGGGCCAAGCGCCCGGTAAGCTGCACTGCGCCGGCTAAGTTCTGCACTGCATAGACGCTCCAGCCGACGCGGCGGTAGTAATCGCGCATATCGCGCCGGAACAGCGCCGCATACAGCGAGTTCGCCTCCTCAGGCACCAGATAGTCGTCCTGCGTGGCGGTCAGATCGTGCAACTCGGCCCCCAAGCTGGCGAGGTGGGGGTTGTCGCGGTGGCAGGCTTGGAACGCGAATACTTGGGTGCCGGCTTGGTAGTGCCATGCGCTGTTGCCAAAGCTATAGGCCAATTCCCCATAGGAGGCCACGCCCTGACAGTCGCGGTAGGAGCGCGGTACCCGAGCACCCACCAGCAAGCCCTCGACCCGGTTGTACCGCACCAAGGGATTCACGTCGTCGTAGTACAGATGCGCGTCGCCCACACCCCACTTTTGCTCCCAGCCCAAATATCTCTTGCTGTCCCAAGAGCCCCGCTTCTCCCCGGCCCATAGTGGATGCGACGCCAGCAACAACACGGCCGCTACTGCGAATGATCTATTCATCACGTATTTCCTTTCAGCAAATGCCCTCGGCGGGCCACATTAGGAGTCTCTTTCCCGCTGCCGACGAAGCTGGTGCTGGCTATTCAGTCCGCAGCGTCTCTATCGGATTGGTCAGCGCCGCCCGCATCGCTTGGTGCCCCACCGTCAACCCGGCGATGACAAAGGACAAAGCGCCCGACAGCAGGAACAGGCCCACGCCAATCTCCACGCGATAGGCAAACTCCTGTAGCCAGTGGGCGGCCAAGCCGTAGGCGATGGGCACGCTGAGCAGGAAGGCGATGGCAACGGGTTTGGCAAAGTCGCGCAGCAGCATGGCGGTGAGGCCACTGGGAGAGGCACCGAACACCTTGCGGATGCCGATTTCCTTGGTGCGCTCATGCGCGGCGTGTGCGGCCATGCCGAAGAGTCCCACCGAGGCGACGGCGATGGCTAAAAAGAGAAAGAGCGTGAGTGCGCGGCCCTCCATCAGTTCATCGGAGTAGAGTTGGGCGGCGACCTCTTCGAGGGAATTGCGCTGGATGGGGCGATGGGGTGCGACCGCAGCCCACGTGTCGTCAATCGCCTTGAGGGCTGCGTCGAGATGGCCGGGTTGCACCCGCACGAGAATGACGCTTATCCACCACTGATCGCTAATCGGTCTAATGAACAGAGGCCCTATTTTCTGGTGCGGGCCATCGAAGTGGAAGTCCTCGATCACGCCAACAACGCGCCATTCTTGGTCCCTGAGGTCGATGATAGTCTTGCCTAGCGGCTCGGTCCACCCCAGCATCCGCACGGCGGCCTCGTTGATGACAATTTCGTCGGTCGCTTCGTCGGTCAAGGCGCGTCCTTGGCTCATCTGCAATCCCGTGATTTCGCCAAAGTCGCCATCGACTCCATACACTCTCATCATAACGTACTCTTCCACTCCCTCTGCCTTGACGGCGCTGCTGTAGCTCAAACCCTCGCCAGGTACAGTCTCAGAGAGGCCCACTGCGGCAATGCGGCTGTCCTGTGAGAGTTCCGCCTTGAAGGTTCGGGCCTGATCCGCCGTCAGACCGCGTCTCTGGACGACGACAACCTGTTCCGGCTCCAACCCCAAGATGGAGTTCTCGCGGAGGAGATTTTGGAAGTAATCGACTTGGTGCCATATCAGCAGCGTCAGCGTCAGCAACGCCGCCGTAACCGTGAACTGCGCCACCACCAAACCTTGGCGCAGACGCGCCCCGCCCACGCGGCCCCCGCGCACCGCGGCCGTCGGCTGAAAGCGCGCCACGACCCAAGCTGGATACGCTCCTGCGACCAATCCGACCCCCACTGCCAGTGCTGCAGCCCCAGCGCAAGTCGAGATCGTCCAGCGCAAGTGGGGCAACTCGAAATCGGGTCCCACAATGACGGGTACAAGCAGAATCAAGAGTTCTGTTAGGATTGCGCCCAGCATTGTCGCCACAGTGCTCAGCAGCACTGATTCGCTTAAAAGCTGGCGCATGAGCTGGCCGCGATGAGCGCCGAGGGCCTTGCGCACACCGATCTCGTGAATCCGCCGTCCCGCCCGCGCCGTCGCCAAGTTCACGTAGTTGACGATGGCGATCATCAGGATTACCGCCGCTAAAATAGCGTATAGTGCCACGTACTCGGGGTTGCCTCTCGGGCCGTATTGGTTGGACCACTCCGTGTCGAAGTAGATCGCTTCCAAGGGCTGCAGCGCGTAGGAAGAACCGGCCGCTTGGGGCACCCCCGCGATTGCCTCGGCAGTGTCGGGGATGCGGGCGGCTGTTGCAGCAGGGTCGGCACCGGGCGTTAGCTGTACGAAGGTCTCGAAGGGGCTAGCCACTCTCGGGTACATCTTGTCTGCCGTGGCAAAGGAGAGTAGCGCCGAGAACTCCAACAGCGAACTGGCGGGCGGTTGGCCGACGATGCCGGTGACTTCGCAATCGACCTTCTCATGGAGCCGGACGACCTGTCCGATGGGATCGCGTTCGCCAAAAAATCGGCGGGCCAACGGCTCGGTCAGCACGATGGTGTAGGGGCGCGTTAGGGCTGTCTGCGGATCGCCGCGCAGAAGCGGAAGGCTGAACATGTCGAGAACGCCAGCTTCTGCCATAATAACCTTTTCATATATTCCTTCCTTGTCTCCGGCTCGAAGCAGACGCTGCCTATTCCCGCCGAATAAGCGGACCGCCTCCTCGACTTCGGGCAATTGCTCCTCAAGGGCCGGCCCCAGCAGCCTCTTCATTCCGGCCGTGTACCGGGGAACATCTCCGACGGTCTTGTAGAGTACGCGGAAAACTCGGTCCTTTTTCTCGTGAAAATCGCCAACAGAAAGCTGATAGGCGGCGAACTGGACGATCAGCAGGCACAGGGCAAAGCCAATGGCCAAACCGAAGATGTTAATCGCCGCGTAGCTGCGTTCCCGCCGCAGAAGCCGTAGCGCCGTCGTCAGGTAGTTGCCCAGCATGATAGTTTCCTTTCGCGTTGCTATTCAGTGCGTAGCGTCTCTATCGGATTGGTCAGCGCCGCCCGCATCGCTTGGTGCCCCACCGTCAACCCGGCGATGACGAAAGACAAAGCACCCGACAGCAGGAACAGGCCCACGCCGATCTCTACGCGATAGACAAACTCCTGTAGCCAGTGGGTGGCCAAGCCATAGGCAATCGGCACGCTGAGCAGGAAGGCGATGGCAATGGGTTTGGCGAAGTCCCGCATCATCATGGCGGTGAGGCCGCCGGGAGAAGCGCCGAACACCTTGCGGATGCCGATTTCCTTGGTGCGCTCATGGGCGGCGTGTGCGGCCATGCCGAAAAGCCCTACCGAGGCGACGGCGATGGCTAACAAGAGGAAGAGAGTAAGCGCACGGCCTACCATCAGTTCCTCGGAGTAGAGGCTGGCGGTGACTTCTTCGAGGGAATTGCGCTGAATGGGGCGGTAGGGCTCAACGGTAGCCCACTGGTCGTCGATCACTTTGAGGGCTGCGTCGAGATGGCCGGGCTGCACCCGCACGATAATGACGCCCGCCCATCCAGCGACCTGTTCTATAATTAGTGGCTCTATCTCATGGCGCGGGCCGTGGAAGTGGAAGTCCTCAAGCACGCCTACGACGCGCTTTCCTCCCTGGACGGCGATCGTCTCACCCAACGGCTCCTCCAATCCCATCATCCTCGCGGCAGTCTCATTGATGACGACCGCTTGGGCGTCGGCCGGTTCGTCGGTCAGGGCGCGTCCTTGGGCCATGCGCAAGCCCATGATTTCGACGAAGTCGCTATCTGCTTGATACACATTTATCATTATTTGATCTTCCCCTCTCAGAGTCATTCCGAAACCCTGACCAGGTACTGTTGTAGAGAGACTCACTGCGGCGATGCGGCTGTCCTGAAGCAACTCCGTCTTGAAGGCTCGAACCTGATCCAAGGTCAGACCGCGGTTCTCGACGACGACAACCTGTTCCGGCTCCGCTCCCAAGATCGAGTTCTCGCGGAGGCGGTCTTGGATGTAATCGACTTGGTGCCATATCAGTAGCGTCATCGTCAGCAACGCTGTAGTGGCCGTAAACTGCGCCACCACCAAACCCCGACGCAGGAGCACACCGCCCACGCGGCCCCCGCGCACCGCGGCCGTCGGCTGAAAGCGCGCCACGACCCACGCCGGGTACGCACCCGCGATCAGTCCAACCCCCACTGCCAGCGCCGCGGCCCCAGCATAGGTCGAGCTCGTCCAGCGCAGGGCTGACCATTCAAAATCGAATCCCACAAGCGCAGGTAGGAGCACAACCATAACCTCTGCCATGGCAACGCCTAGCACCGTCGCCGCAGCACTCAACAGCACCGACTCGCTCAAAAGTTGGCGCATGAGCTGGCCGCGATGAGCACCAAGGGCCTTGCGCACACCGATTTCGCGAATCCGTCGCCCGGCCCGCGCCGTGGCCAAGTTCACGTAGTTGACCCCGGCGATTGTCAGGATCACCACCGCTAAGATGGCGCACACAGCGAGGTACACGGGATTGCCACTTGGACCGACGCTGTTGGGCACTTCAGTGTCGAAGTAGATCGATTTCAGCGGCTGTAGCGCGTAGGAATCGGTCTCTTTGGACTTCCCGCCAGCCCCCTTGACGATGTCGGGAATGCGCGCAGCTACCGCAGCCGGGTCGGCACCGGGCGTTAGCTGCACGAAGGTTTCAAAGGCTGAAGCGTTCCAACCAGACGCCAACATTGGGTTTGTGGCGGTGGAAAGCGAACGCAGCGCCGAAAACTGGAGCAGCGAGTTGGCGGGCAACTGGCCGACGATGCCGGTAACTTCGTAATCGTCTGTCTTTCCGACGCGGACGACCTGTCCGATGGGATCGTCCTCGCCGAAGAGCCGGCGGGCCAACGGTTCGGTCAGCACCATGGTGTAGGGGCGTGCCAAGGCCGTCTTGGGGTCGCCGCGCAGGAGTGGCAAGCTGAACATGTCTAAAGCGCCGGCTTCCGCCTCACCAACCTTTTCATATCTTCCGTCTTCGTCCCCGACCCGAAGGAGACGCGGCCAACCCGGACTAAAGCGTACCGCCTCCTCGACTTCGGGCAATTGTTCCTTGAGGGTCGGCCCCAGTGGTATTCGTACCCCCGCTGTGTACTTGGTATTCTGCGTGTCTGATACCAACACGCGGAATACTCGATCTTTTTTCTCGTGAAAGTCGCCAACAGAAAGCTGATAGACGGCGAGCTGAACGGTCAGCAGGCACAGGCAAAAGCCGACCGCCAAGCCGAAAATGTTGATCGCCGCATAACCGCGCTCTCGCCACAAAAGGCGCAGCGCCGTCGTCAAGTAGTTGCCTAGCATGATCGTTCCTTTCGCGTCGTAGCAGTTTCAAACCATTTGTATCAACGAATTCGTTTTTCCGTAGGGGCGTCCCTTGTGGGCGCCCTTGCTTTAGGGCTTGGGCAACCACAAGGGTTGCCCCTACAATGCGTAACATCAGTTATTCAGTGCGCAGCGTTTCTATCGGATTGGTCAGCGCCGCTCGCATCGCTTGGTGCCCCACCGTCAACCCGGCGATGATGAAAGACAGAGCGCCCGACAGCAGGAACAGGCCCACGCCGATCTCCACGCGATAGACAAACTCCTGTAGCCAGTGGGTGGCCAACCCATAGGCGATTGGCACGCTGAGCAGGAAGGCGATGGCAATGGGTTTGGCGAAGTCGCGCAGCAGCATGGCGGTCAGGCCGCCGGGAGAAGCGCCGAACACCTTGCGGATGCCGATCTCCTTCGTGCGCTCATGGGCGGTGTGTGCGGCCATACCGAAGAGCCCTACCGAGGCGACGGCGATAGCTAAAAAGAGGAAGAGCGAGAGTGCGCGCCCCACCATCAGGTCTTGGGAGTAGAGCTTGGTGGCGACCTCTTCGAGGGAATTGCGCTGAATGGGGCGGTGGGGCTCAACGGCAGCCCACTGGTCGTCGATCACTTTGAGGGCTGCGTCGAGATGGCCGGGTTGCGCCCGCACGAGAATGACGCGCCCCCCTCCATCGATCTGCAATATAACCAGCGGCTCTATCTTACTTCGCGGGCCGTCGAAGTGGAAGTCCTCGATCACGCCCACGACGCGCGAGTCTCCCCTAGAGGCGTTGATCATCTCACCTAGCGGCTCCTCCAATCCCATCATCCTCGCGGCGGTCTCATTGATGACGACCGCTTGGGCGTCGGCTGGCTCGTCGGTCAAGGCGCGTCCTTGGGCCATGCGCAAGCCCATGATTTCGACGAAGTCGCTATCTGCTTTATACACATTTAGCTTCATTTGCTCTTCGCCGCTCACAAACGTCATTCCCGAACCCCCACCAGGTATTGTATTAGAGAGACTCACTGCGGCGATGCGGCTGTCCTGAAGCAGCTCCGTCTTGAAGGCTCGAGCCTGATCCTCGGTCAGGCCCCGGTTCTCGATCACCACAACCTGTTCCGGTTTTGCCCCCAAGATGGAGTCCTCGCGGAGGCGGTCTTGGAAGTAATCGACTTGGTGCCATATCAGCAGCGTCATCGTCATTAACGCCGCCGTAACCGTGAACTGCGCCACCACCAAACCCCGACGCAGGCGCACACCACCCACGCGCCCCCCCTGTACCACGGTCGCCGGCTGAAAGCGCGCCACCACCCAAGCCGGGTACGCGCCCGCGATCAGTCCAACCCCCACCGCCAAGGCCGCAGCCCCGGCGTAGGTCGAACTCGTCCAGTGCAAGTGGGGCAACGAGAAATTGGCTCCCGCAATGACGGATATAAGCGGAGTCAAGACCTCTGTTAAGGCTGCGCCTAGCACCGTCGCCGCAGTACTCAACAGCACCGACTCGCTCAAAAGTTGGCGCATGAGTTGGCCGCGATGAGCGCCGAGGGCCTTGCGCACACCGATCTCGTGAATCCGTCGCCCGGCCCGCGCCGTCGCCAAGTTCACGTAGTTGAAACCAGCGATCGTCAGGATCACCACCGCCAAGATGGCGCACAAAGCGAGGTGCATGGTGTTGCCCCTCGGGCCAAAGTGGTTAGGTGCCTCCGTGTCGAAATAGATCGATTTCAGAGGTTGCAGCGCGTAGGAATCGGACGCTTCGGGCAACCCCTTAGCTTCCTTGACGATGTCGGCAATGCGCGCAGCCACCGCAGCAGGGTCGGCACCGGGCGTTAGCTGCACGAAGACCGAGAAGCCTGAAAAGCCCCAGCCATACGCTGCCATTGACTCTGTGGCCAGCGAAAGCAGCGCCGAGAACTGGAGCAATGAGTTGGAGGGCGGCTGGCCGACGATGCCAGTAACCTCGCAATCGAACTCCTCATTGACCCGGACGACCTGTCCAATGGGATCGCTTTCGCCAAAGAGCCGGCGGGCCAACGGCTCGGTCAGCACTAAGGTGTGGGGACGCGCCAAGGCCGTCTTGGGATCACCGCGCAGGAGCGGCAAGCTAAACATGTCGAAAACGCCCGTCTCCACCCCACCAACCTTTTCATATATTCCTTCCTTGTCCCCGACCCGCAGCAGACGCGGATAATTCCAGCTAAAGCGGACCGCCTCCTCGACTTCGGGCAATTGCTCCTTGAGGGCCGGGCCAAGCGGTACTGGCATACTTGAGGTGTACCCGGACGTAGTATGAATTCTTGGATGACTGATTGGCCCCATCACGCGGAAAACCCGATCTTTTTTCTCGTGGAAATCGCCAACCGAGAGCTGATAGGCGGCGAGCTGGATGACCAGCAGGCATAGAGCAAAACCGACCGCCAGACCGAAGATGTTGATCGCCGCGTAGCTGCGCTCCCGCCACAAAAGGCGCAGCGCCGTCGTCAAATAGTTGCTCAGCATGATAGTTCCTTTCGCGTCACAGCGGGTTTCAAACCATTTGTATCAACGAATTAGTTTCCGTAGGGGTGCCCCTACTGCACCCGGCGGACCTTGCCAAATGACGAGTTGATGCTCACCTCTTTTGCTACATCCTTCAGCACAACATCACCCCGGGCTTCAGCGCGCACGGAACCACCAACATGATGAATTGTTACACTGCCGAAGCTAGAGTAAGCCGAGAGGTCGCCGCCTACATTGCTGACTGTGATAGCTTTGCGCGCATGTGCGTAGGCGACACCACTAACATCATTAAGTACAAGGCCCCCATAGCTGGAACGCGCGTCGAATATGTCGCGGCGCACCGTCTTGATATCGACCATTTTGCGAGCCTCGGCGCGCAAGACGCTACCAGCGACATTGCGTATAGTTAGGCCCCCATAGCTCGACGATACGTCGAGGTCGCCGTCTACATTATTGATGGTTATCTCCTTACGGGCACTTGCATGGACTAAATTGTCATTACCAGCGACGTTGCTTATGGTCAGGCCCCCATAGCTCGACGATACGTTAAGGTCGCCATCTACATTGCTGATGTTCACGTCCTTACGAGCCGTTGCATTGACTGAACCGTCAATGTCATCCAGCGTCAGGCCACCATAGCTCGACCGAGCGTTGACGTGGGGGCCTTTTACGTGTCTGATATCGACCGTTTTGCGCGCCGAGACCCGCAAGACGCCATCCCCGGTGACATTGCGTATAGTCAGGCCACCATAGCGCGACGACACATCGAGGTCGCCATCTACATTATTGATAGTTATGTCCTTACGAGCACTCGCATGGACTGAACCATTGATGTTCTGGATGTCCTGACTGCCAAACATCGTCCTCGCAACTACGTCGTAACCCTGCTTTGGCACCAACACTTTCACGTGAACGCGCAGCGGAGAAGCAGTGTCATAATCGGATTGCCAACGCTCCAAGACGGAGTCATCCACGTCAGTGTAAATGGTGATACCTTGGTCGGGGCTTGAGATTTTGACTTTGTGTTCGCTGAGAATGCGATTGGCGTCGTGCTTGTATTGCTCAAGGACCCTGCGGGTTACTACCACGCTGACTTGGTTCCCCGCTTGGGAGTCGATTGTCTGCGAGGCATATCTAGAATTGACTTGCAGCGTTTCGCCGGGATGGGCGACGAGCGTCTTCTCAATTTTGGGTTCGGAGTTCGGCTCCTCACCATATCCCACCATAGCCGACATTGCGACCACAATCAGGACGCGTTGCATTTGGTAAATGACAGTGTTCATAATGGCGTCTCCTCTCACGTAATGGGTGTGTTGGTTATTCAGTGTGCAGCGTGTCTATCGGATTAGTCAGTGCCGCTCGCATCGCTTGGTGCCCCACCGTCAACCCGGCGATGGCGAAGGACAAAGCACCCGACACCAAGAACAGGCCCACGCCGACTTCCGCGTGATAGGCATAGTCTTGCAGCCACTGGTTGGCCAACCAATAGGCAATCGGCACGCTGAGGAGGAAGGCGATGGCAACGGGTTTGGCGAAGTCGCGCAGCAGCATAGTGGTGAGGCCACCGGGAGAAGCGCCGAACACCTTGCGGATGCCGATCTCCTTGGTGCGCTCTTGGGCGGCGTGTGCGGCCATGCCGAAAAGCCCTATCGAGGCAACGACGAGCGATAAAACGAGGAAGACCGTGAGGGCGCGTCCCATCAACAGCTCCTCGAAGTAAAGCCCGGCGAAGACCTCTTCAAGAGGCTGACGTTGGATGGGGCGGTAGGGCTCAACCTCGACCCACTTGGCGTCAATCATTTTGCGGGCCGCGTCGAGATGCCCGGGTTGCACTCGCACGATAATGACGCTCGCCCAGTTATCGGCTGGCGCTATGAGCAGTGGCTCTACCTTCCGGTGCGGACCGTCGAAGTGAAAGTCCTCAATCACGCCGACGACGCGCCGGTCCTTGCCCTGGAAGTTGATTCTTTTGTCCAGCGGCTCGGTCCACCTCAACATCCGCGCGGCGGCCTCGTTGATGACAATTTCGCCGGTCGCTTCGTCGGTCAGGTGGCGTCCTTGGCTCATGCGCAATCCCATGATCTCGACAAAGTCACCATCCACGCCATACACTCTCATATTTACGTTCTCTTCCACTCCCTCCGGCTTGACACTGTACGTCACCCCCGAACCTTCACCAGGTACTGTCGTAGCGAGGCTCACCGCGGTAATGCGGCTATCTTGGAGAAGCTCCGTCTTGAAGGTTCGGGCACGGTCCACAGTCAGACCGCGGTTGTGGACGACGACAACTTGTTCCGGCTCAAACCCCAAGGCAGAGTCCTCGTAGAGGAGGTTTTGGATGTAATCGACTTGGTGCCATATCAGCAGCGTCATGGTCATCAACGCCGCCGTAACCGTGAACTGTGCCACTACCAAACTCTGGCGCAAGCGCGTACCGCCCATGTGGCCTCCATGCACCGCGGTCGCTGGCTGAAAGCGCGCCACGACCCAAGCCGGGTATGCACCTGCAGCCAATCCGACTACCACTGCTAGCACCGCAGCCCCGGCGCAGGCCGGGAGGGTCCAGCGCAGAAAGGACAATTCGAGCTCGAATCCCGTAATCGCGGGCAGGAGCAGAAGCACGACCTCCGCCATGGCAACGCCCAAGACCGTGGCCGCAGTGCTCAGCAACACCGACTCGCTCAGAAGTTGGCGAATGAGCTGACCGCGGTGAGCGCCAAGGGTCTTGCGCACGCCGATCTCGTGGGTTCGACGCCCGGCCCGCGCTGTCGCCAAGTTCACGTAGTTGACCCCGGCAATCGTCAGGATCACCGCCGCTAGGATGGCGCACAGCGCCAAGTAAAGGGGGTTGCCCTTCGGGCCTATGTGGCTGGGCACCTCGGTGTCGAAGTAGATCGATTTCAGGGGCTGCAACGCGTAGGAACCGACAGCCTCCGACGACCCCGTGATCGCCTCGGCCATGGCCGCATCCGACATTCCCGTGATCGCCTCGACCATACCGGGAATGCGCGCGGCTACCACAGCCGCGTCGGCACCGGGCGTTAGCTGCACGAAGGTTGTGAAGGCTCTAACGCCCTTCGACTCCATCATTCCCGGTCTCTCCTTGTACTCCGTGGCAAAGGAGAGCAACGCCGAGAATTGGAGTAGCGAGTTGGCGGGCGGCTGGCCGACGATGCCGGTAACTTCGCAATCGAGCTTCTCGACGTGGACGACCTGTCCGATGGGATCGTTCTCGCCGAAGAGCCGACGGGCCAACGGCTCAGTTAGCACTATAGTGTAGGGGCGCGTCAGGGCTGTCTTCGGGTCGCCGCGCAAGAGCGAAAAGCCGAACACGTCGAAAACACCGGCTTCCGCGGTCAGCACTTTTTCGGAAATCCCGTCCTTGGCCCCGACCCGGAGCTGACTCGGCCTAATCCCGCTGAAGCGGACCGCCTCCTCGACTTCGGGCAATTGCTCCTCAAGGGCCGGCCCCAGCGGTATCGGCAGTGCTTCCGAGTACTGGGCCTCACCCCAGAAGGTGGGTCCCAGCACGCGGTAAACCCGGTCTTTTTTCTCGTGGAAGTCGCCAATCACGAGTTGATAAGCGGCGAACTGGACGATTAGCAGACACAAAGAAAAACCGATGGCCAAGCCGAAGATGTTGATCGCCGCGTAGCCGCGCTCCCGCCACAAGAGCCGCAGCGCCGTCGTTAGATAATTGCCCAGCATGATAATTCCTTTCGCATCGCTACTCAGTGCGCAGCGTTTCTATCGGATCGCTCAGCGCCGCCCGCATCGCTTGGTGCCCCACCGTCAGCCCGGCGATGGCGAAGGACAAAGCGCCCGACACCAAGAACAGGCCCACGCCGACTTCCACGTGATAGGCAAAGTCTTGCAGCCACAGGTTAGCCAACCAGTAGGCAATCGGCACGCTGAGCAGGAAGGCGATGGCAACGGGTTTGGCGAAATCGCGCAGCAGCATGGCGGTCAGGCCGCCGGGAGAAGCGCCGAACACCTTGCGGATGCCGATTTCCTTGGTGCGCTCTTGGGCGGCGTGTGCGGCCATGCCGAAGAGTCCCACCGAGGCGACGACGAGCGATAAAACGAGAAAGAACGTGATGGCGCGGCCTATCAACACCTCCTGTGCGTAAAGCCCGGCGGAGACCTCTTCGAGGGGTTGGCGATTGATGGGGCGGTAGGGCTTAATGGCGGCCCACTTGTCGTCGATTACCTTGAGCGCTTCGTCGAGATGCCCGGGTTGTACCTGCACGATAATGGCACCCACCCAGCCAGTGACCGGTCCCATGAGCAGGGGCTGTATCTTCCGGTGCGGGCCGTCGAAGTGGAAGTCCTCAATCACGCCGACGACGCGCCAGTTTTGGCCTTTGAAGTTGTAGATCATCTTGCCCAGCGGTTCTTCCCACCCCAGCATCCGCACAGCGGCCTCGTTGATGACGATAGCGCGGTCATCGGCCGGATCGTCGGTCAGGGTGCGTCCTTGGGCCATGCGCAAGCCCATGATTTCGACGAAGTCGCCATCCACGCCATATACTCTCATCATTACTTGCCCGGCTCCCTCTGGCTCGGCGCTGTACGTCACCTTCGAAAACCCACCCGGTACGGTCTCAGCGAGACTTACCGCGGCGATGCGGCTGTCCTTAAGCAACTCTGTCTTAAAAACTTGGGCCTCGTCCCCGGTCATTCCGTGGTTGTGAACGACGACCACCTGTTCCGGCTCAAACCCTAGGGGGGAGTTCTCAAAGACGAGGTTCTGGATGAAATCGATTTGGTGCCATATCAGCAGCGTCATGGTCATCAACGCCGCGGTAATCGTAAACTGCGCCACGACCAAGCCTTGGCGCAGACGCGCCCCGCCCACGCGGCCTCTAACCACGACGGTTGCTGGCTGAAAGCGCGCCACCACCCAAGCCGGGTACGCGCCCGCGATCAGTCCGACCCCCACCGCCAGCGCCGCAGCCCCAGCGCAGGCCGAGAGCGTCCAGTCCAGAAAAGGTATCTCGATATCGAATCCCGTAATCACGGGTACGAGCAGAACCAAACCCTTTGTTAAAACCGCGCCCAAGACCGTCGCCACCGTGCTCAACAGCACCGACTCGCTCAGGAGTTGACGCACGAGCTGGCCGCGATGAGCACCGAGGGTCTTGCGCACGCCGATCTCGTGCGTCCGTCGCCCGGCCCGCGCCGTCGCCAAATTCACGTAGTTGACGCCGGCGATCGTCAGGATCACCACGGCTAAGATGGCGCATATCGCTATGTACATGAGGTTGCTACTCGGGCCGAGGCTGTTGGGCACTTCCGCATCAAAGCGGATCGCTTCTAAGGGCTGTAGCATGTAGGAAGAACCGGGCCGTTCGGGCATCCCCATGATCTTCTCGGCGAAGCTGGGGATGCGCGCGGCTAGCGCAGCCGGGTCGGCACCGGGCGTTAGCTGCACGAAGGTGATGAATGCCATAGCGGTCCTCGTTTCCATCATGGCCCGACTCTCCTCGTACTCCGTCTCGAAGGAGAGCAGGGCCGAGAACTGGAGCAACGAGCTAGCGGGCGGCTGGCCGACGATACCCGTGACCTCGCAATCGAATCTTTGGTCGTAGCGGATGACCTGCCCGATGGGATCACTATCGCCGAACAGCCGACGGGCCAACGGCTCGGTCAGCACCATAGTGTAGGGGCGGGTCAGAGCCGTTTTGGGATCGCCGCGCAGGAGCGGAAAACTGAACACGTCGAAAACGCCGGCTTCCGCGGTCAGCACTTCTTCAGAGATCGCGTCCTTGTCCCCGACTTGGAGCGGACGCGTCCTCCGCGACCTGAAGCGAACCGCCTCCTCGACTTCGGGCAGTTGCTCTTGGAGGGTTGGTCCCAACTCTATTGGTAAGCTTGTTCCGTGCCCGGCACTCACCATTTCTCCGTCCTCGGCAATCTGCCAGTTTGGCCCCAGTACGCGGAATACCCGGTCTTTTTTATCGTGGAAGTCGCCAACCGCGAGCTGATAGGCGGAGAACTGGACGATCAGCAGGCACAAAGCCAAGCCAATGGCCAAGCCGAAGATGTTGATCGCCGCGTACCCGCGCTCCCGCCACAGAAGGCGCAGCGCCGTCGTCAAGTAGTTGCCCAGCATGATAGGTCCTTTCGTGTCGTAGGGGGTTTCAAACCTTTTGTACCAACGAATGCTTCCGTAGGGGCATCCCTTGTGGGCGCCCTTGCTACAGCGTCCTTGTTACAGACGAGGGCAACCACGAGGGTTGCCCCTACAAGGGGTCCGCTACAACGCAAGGTGCTCCGCTATTTACGACGCTTCCTGATCCCGCTCGATGTTCTCGCTCACGATCCTGCCGTCGAACAAGTGAATGATCCGGTGCGCAAAGTCGGCGTAAGCCGGCGAGTGCGTCACCATCACCACGGTCGTGCCATTCCGGTTCATCTCGGTGAGCATCTCCATGACCTCGTCGCCATGGCGCGAGTCGAGGTTGCCGGTCGGCTCATCCGCCAGCACTAGCTTCGGCTCCGCGACCAAGGCCCGCGCCACGGCCACGCGCTGCTGCTGGCCGCCGGAAAGCTGGAGCGGAAAGTGCTTCTCGCGGTGGGTGATCTGCATGTGGTCGAGGATCAACCGCACCCGCTGCTTGCGCTCCGTAGCCGGCATACCCATGTAGAGCAGGGGCAGTTCGACGTTCTCGTGGACGGTCAATTCGTTGATCAGGTTGAACGACTGAAAGACAAAGCCGATCGTCCCCTTGCGCAGATTTGCCCGCAGGCGCTCCGAGTAAGTCGCTACCTCCTCGTCCAACAGCCAATACTCCCCCTCGGTCGGATTGTCGAGCAAGCCGAGCAAATTGAGCAGCGTTGACTTGCCGCAGCCCGACGGCCCCATAATGGCGGCAAATTCGCCTTCGGCGATTTCGAGGTTCACGTTGTCCAAGGCGGTCGTCTCCACCTCCTCGGTCGTGTACAGCTTGCGCAGTCCGACGGTGCGGATCACGGGCGCGCGGCCGTTTTCAGCGTTTGCTGTCTGCTCAGTCATGATTTTTTCTCCTTGGTTAGGGCGTTGCTAGCGCAACACCAACACGTCCATGTCTTCGCCAAAAGTCTCATAACTCGAAGTAATCACCTGCTCTCCCGGCTCAAGCCCCTCCAGCACTTCGTACACCCGGGGATTCTGGCGTCCTAGGGCGATAGAGCGCCGCGTGGCCCGGTCGCCAGCAGCGTCGAGCACATAGGCCCAGTGGCCCCCAGTCGCCTGATAAAATCCGCCCCGCGCCACTTGCACTGCCTCATCCAGATCGCCCAATTCAAGGCGGATGTGCAGGGTCTGGCCGCGCCGGATGCCTTCGGGTGCTTCTCCTTCAAACACCAGATCGACCTCAAAGCGGCCCTCCCTTACCTCTGGATAGACCCTGCGGATCACCAAGCTGTACGACTCGTCGTCGTTGTCGAACTGGCCGCGCTGCCCCCGGCCCACGCGACCGATGTAGTGCTCGTCAATGGCGGCGCGCACCTTGAAGCCGTCGATCATGTCGATCTGGCCCAAGCGCACACCCGTCCCCTTGCTCTCGCCGACCTCCGCCGCCAGCATGGTTAGCTGCCCAGATACGGGAGCCCGCACCGTCAGGTTGTCGAGCCGACCGCGGACGATTTCCAAGTTGCGTTCCATGCGCTCCACAGCCGAGACGAGCTGCACCACCTTGCTCGCCGCCAGCAGCGAGTCCTGAGTCTGAGTCTCCTGAGTCAGGGCCATGCGGCGGACGCTGTACTGGTACTCGTCGCGCAGCCGCTCGTACTCCTGCCGCGATAGGATGGCCGTCAAATCTTCCGCCGACAGGCTCTCGTAGCGCTCGAAGTTGCGCTTGTTGATGGCTAGCTGGTACTCGATCTCCATCAGTGCTTTCCGCGAGCGCAGCAGTTCCTGCTCCATAGTCAGCCGACCATTGCGCAATGCCTCCCGGCTGCGCTCGAGGTCGGCTTCCTGTTGCAGGACGGTCAGTTCCAGATCGGGGTTGGCAAGGCGCAGCAGTGGATCGCCCTCGGCCACCGAGGCCCCCTCTTCGACGAACACCTGCTCGACTTGACCGCGTTCTAGGGCGTCGAGGTACACGGTATGCAGTGGCAGCACTGTGCCGCGTACCGGGATGTACTCCTGAAACGGGCCGAACTCGACCGTCGAGATCGTCAGCCGGTCGCGCTCCACATTCAGCTTGCGCACCCCGAAATCCGCGAGCAGGGCGTATCCCAATAGCCCGGCCAACAGCAAAGCAGCCGCGCCTATGGCGATGCGCTTGGGCGTGAACCGAGGCTTTTCGATTTTGCGATCCATGCCAACGCCGCCGCCGAGGCGGGTGCTGCCGGGGTTCGGCTCGGAGGAGCGCTCTTTGGGAAACATTTGGATATTTTCAGTCATAGCTACTTACGTCCTTACCTTGTCGTAATTCGCGACTCACATCTCTGGAATAGCAAGACGTATGCCATATTATATAGACCACTAAAAAACAATGAGATACATTGAATCACCCTCCTGACAGGCCCGTCGCTAATGTCCGCTGGCGATACACCCGGTGTCCGCTGGCGTACACTCGCAGCGTTCATTTGCGCTCCATTGGTTTCACCCAATTCTAGCTCCTGAACGGGCGCAGTATCCGTGATTTATCTAGTTTGACTTTAGGGTGCGGACTGGTTATAAGTCTAGTCAGAACAGACCACAAACACTGGGAGGATATATGAGCAAAACATGGCAGGTCCAAGACGCGAAGGCGCGGTTCAGCGAACTCCTTGAAACAAGCCTTGCCGAAGGGCCGCAAATCGTGACCAAACGAGGAGTAGAGGCGGCTGTTTTGGTCCCCATTGATCAGTGGCGGCGATTAGAGCAGATGACCAAGCCCGACCTCAAGGAACTGCTACTCGCACCCGAAGCGCGGACCGATGCCCTGACGCCGCCGCGAGCGCAACGCCGTCACCGCAAGTCGCTAAACCTCGAGTAGTAGGATGTATCTTCTCGATACCAATGTCGTTTCAGAACTGCGCCGCCCCAAGCCTCATCCAAGTGTCCTGACTTGGCTAGCGGGCGTAGCCAGCGAACAGCTTTTCCTTTCTGCGGTGACTGTAGGCGAAATCCAAGCCGGCATTGAGATTACCCGCGAGCAGGATTCGACCAAGGCGGCCGAACTGGAGGTTTGGCTCGGCCGGGTGCTCGCCTCCTACAACCTATTGTCGGTGGACGCGGCTGCCTTTCGCGTGTGGGCCCGGCTCAAGCACCGGCAATCGGACACCTTGATGGAAGATGCCTTGATCGCGGCGACCGCCGTGGTTCACCGACTGATCGTCGTGACCCGTAACATCGACGATTTTGCCCAACTTGGTGTGGAAACATTGGATCCATTTGATTCGCCATCACTGATAAAGAAAAAAGATGAGCCCAATTGACCCCTTGCCCAGTCCCTACGCCACCGTCCGCTGACGATACACCAAGGAGCAGCTCCCATGCCTACTGAAGCCGCCTGCATCCTCGTCGTGGACGACAATCAAGACGTGCTCGTCGCCGCCCGCTTGCTCCTCAAGCAGCAGGGCTACCAAGTCCGCACCGAGACCGACCCCCAAGCCATTCCGAGTGCCCTCAAACAAGAGCCGCCGGCCGTCGTCCTCCTCGACATGAACTTCACGCAGGAAGCAACCAGCGGCCGGGAGGGCTTCTACTGGCTCCAGCAAATCCGCGACCTGGACCCGACCGTCGCCGTCTTGCTGATCACCGCGTACGGCGATGTCGAGATGGCCGTGCGCGCCGTTAAGGAGGGAGCCGTCGATTTTGTGCTCAAACCCTGGCAGAACGAGAAGTTGCTCGCCACCGTGTCCGCGGCCGTGGAACTGCACCGCTCGCGCCAAGAAGCCGACCACCTCCGCTCGCGCCAGCAGCGTCTGTCCGCAGACCTCGACCAACCCTTTGGCGACCTCATCGGCGAGGCTCCGGTCCTACAGGAAGTATTTCAAACAATGGCCAAGGTGGCCGCCACCGACGCCAGCGTCCTCATCCTCGGCGAGAACGGCACGGGCAAGGAACTAGTGGCGCGCGAGATTCACCGCCGCTCGGCGCGCGCCGACGAAGTCTTCATCTCCGTCGATATGGGCTCCCTGAGCGAAACCCTGTTCGAGAGCGAACTCTTTGGCCACGTCAAAGGAGCCTTCACCGACGCCCGCAGCGACCGCGCCGGCCGCTTTGAAATCGCCTCCGGAGGCACCCTGTTCCTCGACGAAATCGGCAACTTGCCCCTGCCCTTACAGGTCAAGCTGCTCGCGGTCCTGCAAAACCAACAGGTCGTCCGCGTCGGCGCCAACCAGCCCGTGTCCGTAGATGTGCGGCTCATCTGCGCCACCAACCAGCCCATCCACGAAATGGCCACCGCCGGCACCTTCCGCCAGGACCTGCTCTACCGCGTCAACACCGTGGAAATCCCCCTGCCCCCCCTGCGCGAGCGCCCCGAGGACATCGCGCTGTTGGCCCGTCACTTCCTCGACCTGTACCGGACCAAGTACCGCAAGGCGCTGACTGGTCTAACCGCCGAGGCGCTCGCCCACTTGCGCGCGTACGCTTGGCCGGGCAATGTGCGGGAATTGCAGCACGCAGTGGAACGCGCCGTCATTATGAGCGAAGGAAACCGACTAGCCGCAGACGATTTCCCCTTGACCGCGGCCTCGTCACCTGAAGAATCCGTCGCCTTTGACAGCTACAACCTCGAAGACGTTGAGCGCGAGGTCATCGCCCGGGTGCTGCGCAAGCACCAAGGCAACGTCAGCCAAACCGCGCGCGAACTCGGCTTGACCCGCACAGCTCTCTATCGCCGCATGGAGAAATATGGCCTTTAAGGGCGTTCTGCATCGCTTGGCGCAAGGAGCCCGCGCCTTCCGCACGCGGGTCGTGCTGCGCGTCGCCTTCCTCGGTGCCACCTTGTGGCTGCTGTTCTACACAATAGCCAAAGGAACCTATCACCTGGCCGTCCCCATCGTCGTCGGCTGCGTCCTGCTCTACCAGCTCTACGCCCTCGTCCACTACGTCGAGCGCGCCAACCGCGATCTAGCGCGCTTTTTGAACGCCATCCGCTACGCCGATTTCTCGCAGACCTTTGTCACCGGCGGCCTCGGCTCCTCTTTCGACGAACTCAAGACCGCGTTCAACGAAGTCCTCGACGCCTTTCGCCAAGCGCGGGCCGAAAAGGAAGAACAGGCCCGCTATCTGCAAACCGTGGTGCAGCACATTGGCGTCGGCTTGATCGTCTTCGACAACGCTGGCGAGGTGTCGCTGATCAACAACGCGGCCACGCGCCTGTTGGGGGTGCCTCGTTTGGGCCACATCGCCGATCTCAACCGCGTCAATCCCATCCTAACCACCACTCTGCAAAACCTCGGGCCCGGAGGCCGCGACTTAGTGAGTTTGGAGGAGGTCCGACTCGCCCTGCACGCATCGGTATTCCAGATAGGCGACCGCAAGCACACCCTAGTGGCTCTCCACGACATTGGCCCTGACCTCGACGAAAAGGAAATGGAGGCTTGGCAAAACCTGATCCGCGTGCTCACCCACGAGATCATGAATTCCATCACCCCCATTGCTTCGCTGGCCGCCACCGCAGACGGAATGCTAAAAGACGACGCCCTCGACGCCGAGAGCACCGAAGACATCCGCACCGCGGTGAGCACCATCCAGCGCCGCAGCGAGGGCCTGCTGCACTTTGTCGAAGCCTACCGCGATCTCACCCGCGTACCAGCGCCGTCCTTTGAGATCGTCTCGATAGCCGAGTTGTTCGCCCGAGTGGAGCAGCTAATGCGGCCCCAATTCGCCGAGTCTGCGGTCGAGTTGCACACCGAGGTCAATCCCCCTAGCCTCGAATTGACTGCCGATCCCGAGCAAGTCGAGCAGATCCTCATCAACCTACTGCGCAATGCCCGCGAAGCCACGGCCGGCCGCGCTGAGGCTCGCGTTGACTTGACCGCTCATCTGGCGCACGACAAGGTCGTCGTCGAGGTCGCGGATAATGGACCGGGCATCGTCGAAGAAGCGCTCGGCAAAGTATTCATCCCCTTTTTCACGACCAAGCCGGACGGCTCCGGCATTGGGCTGAGCCTGTGCCGCCAAATCATGCGGCTCCACCGGGGATCCATCTCCGCCCGCTCGGAACCGGGGGTGAGGACGGTGTTTGCGTTGCGGTTTTGAGGGGATTAGTGGGGGGGGTCGTAGGGCATTCGCCGTTCTACTTTGCTGCGAATACCTTTTTTAAACGAAAGATAATCCGCCGGTTGACGGAAGTTTTACAAACGGTTATCACCGTCAATTCCGTATCCGAATTCTCGATTCCTCCACGATCCAAAGCTGGCCGTCGAGCAGCGCATCAGACAGCACCCCAAGAAACTGCGCTCCTATCTCCAGAATATGATCGCGTACCTGACTCTCAAGCCGAAACACGACAATCCCAGAATGCGCACTTGGCGGATACGTTCGGATATCCGCAAAGTCCGTATCAAGAGTAACGATGGCGCGACCTTCGTGAACGCAGGCCGATGCAAGATCAGGATCTTTCGCTCCGCCGAGTCCTTGATCGAGTACCGTCACTGCATCATGTCCGGCCGCACTGAACAGTTCCACCAACTCAAATGGCAAGTTCTCGTCCAGTTTGAATCGCATCAGCTACTATCCAGACAACGACACTACCCGTTCCTTGGCTAACTCAGCAGCATAGCCCACTGCCGCTTGAACGGACTCATGGGTGATCGAAGGGTAGCTTGTCGTGATTTCCTTTGAATCCAATCCAGCCGCGAGATTGTCGAGGACCGTGGACACCAACACTCGGGTCCCCTTGAAGCAGGCTCTCCCATGGCATATTTCGGGATCAACGATAATGTAGTCTCGCCAGTTCATCGGCTTTCTCTCCATCATGGTTTCGCATAGCGCAAATAAAGGGGCTGATCGAGAGTCTATCAAGGAACGAGCAGGCGGCGCTACGCGATATGAGCGCCCAACACATGCTGTCGCTGGCAGTATCTCTATCCCCAAACGGCGACGGAGCTTGACGGAGCATCAGCGATTCATTAGATTAAATATGTTTTAATTAAATTTTATATAAAAATGATATAAAAAAACAGCGACCCTGCTATGTCCCCATTCCCCCACGGAGGTGTCCCATGAAGCCAGTGGTCACGCTTTTTTCTTTGCTGTTCCTCGCCCATTCAACTCTATCTGCCGCCGAGTTAAAAGGCACCGTGCGCGATGCCGAAACTGGCGAATCACTGCCGGGTGCCAACGTCTATATAGAAGGCATCGAGCGCGGAGCTACTACAGATCTCGACGGACAATTTGCCATCGCCAATGTCAGTGTCGGCAGCCACACGCTCGTCGTAAGTTTTATCGGCTACAAAGAACACCGCAGCCCCGTTGTCGTAGAAGCGGATGCGGTCGAGTTGTTTGTCGAACTCATGCCCGAGGTTTTTCGCGGCAAAGAAATCATCATCGTCGCCGATCGGGCCAAAATGCGCGAAACACCCGTTGCCTTCTCCGACGTGCCCAAAGCCGACATGCAGCGCAAACTCGGCTCGCGCGACCTACCGCTGATTTTAAATGATACACCGGGCGTTTATGCAACCGCGCAAGGTGGAGGAGCCGGCGACTCTCGCATCAACGTGCGGGGCTTTGACCAGCGCAACGTCGCCGTTATGATCAACGGCGTACCCGTCAACGACATGGAAAACGGCTGGGTCTATTGGTCCAACTGGGATGGGCTGAGCGACGTCACATCGTCGATCCAAGTACAGCGCGGATTGGGGGCTTCTAATCTGGCGATTGCCTCGGTGGGTGGCACCATGAACATCATCACCGATATCGCCAGTCAACGGCGCGGCTTCAAAATCAAACAGGAGGCTGGGAACAACGCCTTTTACAAAACCACGCTCAATTTTTCCTCGGGTTTGATCGACAAAAAAACGGCTTTCACCGTGGGCATGACGCGCAAAAGCAGCGAGGGTCTGCCCGCGCAGGCGTGGTCGTCGGCGTGGGCCTACTTTGGTGCGTTGAGCTTTTTGGCCTCCGACACGCACAAAATCGATCTGTTCGTCACTGGCGCACCGCAGCGTCACGGGCACCGTCTCTACAAGCAATCCATTGCGACTTTTGATGCCGAGTACGCCCGCTCACTGGGCATTGACGTTGCGGACGCAAGAGACTACGGCGTCGATTACAATCCCAACTGGGGACGCTCGCCCTTTTCGTCCTATCAAGAGTATTACAACGGCAGCGTCCACGATGCACGCGACAGTGAAATCATCATGGAGCGCGAAAATTTTTACCACAAACCTCAGGCCAACTTGAACTGGTACTGGACCCCCAGCGCGCAATTCATGTTGTCCAATGTATTCTATTTTTCGCGTGGGAAAGGCGGCGGCACCGGGCGTTTGGGGTCCAATCCAGGCGCGCTAGACGATGGCACCATCAACTGGCAAATCGTTGCTGATTCGTTGAATACCCAACCAGCATCAGAAGTCAACTCCGAATTGGTAGATGCCGACGAAGTGGGTGCCGATGAAATTGCAGCACAGACCATTATCCGCAACTCGGTCAATCAGCACTTTTGGTATGGGTATTTGGGCACGGCCGAATACCATTTGAGCGACATCTACAAGCTGACCTTTGGCACGGACTTGCGCTATTACAAAGGGGAGCACTGGCGCGAAGTGCGCAATTTGCTCGGGGCCGATTACTACGTCTTTGCATGGGACAACAATGCCACGACCGTCGTCAAGCGACTCGGCGACCGGATCGCCTACCACAACGATGGGCTTACGCGCTGGGGTGGCGGCTTTGCCCAACTCGAAGGACAGTTTGACAAATTCACGGCCTTTTTGAGCACCTCGGGATCGATGACGGGTTATAAGCGCATCGACTATTTCCGCGCCAAAATCGATGGCGACTGGGACCAGACCGCCTGGGAAAACTTCCCCGGCTACACCATGAAAGTGGGTGGCAACTACAACGCCACTCCCACCGTCAATGTGTATGCCAACATGGGCTGGCTCTCGACCGCGCCCAAATTCGACTCGGTTTACCACTACGACAACAGCCTGTACGATCCCACGTTCAATGAAAAAGTCGCTTCTTTTGAACTGGGTGCCGGTTATTTCAAACGCGGCATGTTTACTGGCAACGCAAATTTCTATTACACCAAATGGATAGACCGCTCGTGGCCCAAGAGCATTTACAGCGAGGAACTCGAACAGAGCTTCCGATTTTTGCTGAATGGCATTGACGCGCTGCATACCGGCGTAGAGTTCGATCTGAAGGCGCGTCCCCATGACAAATTCGAGGTACGCGGCATGGTGTCGCTGGGCAATTGGGAATGGCTCAACGATGTCAATACCACATTTTCACCCGAAGAGGATCCAGAGACGATCGGCGAATTTCAAGTTTATGCCAAAGGGCTAAAGGTGGGCGACGCAGCGCAAAAGACCCTGCACCTGAGCGGTGCGGTATTCCCCGCGCGCGGCCTCTACGCCTCGCTGGGTCTGCGGCGGTTCATGGATCACTACGCCAAATTTGATCCCGCTAACCGCACCGATCCCGACGACCGAGCACAGTCGTGGAAACTCCCAGATTACAATCTGGTGGATCTACATGCGAGTTACACCCTGCCCGGCGCTTCGTTTAGCAATATGAAACTGCGATTGCACGTCTTCAATTTGCTCGACGAAAGCTACGTGTCCGATGCCGATGACGGCGATGGCCACGACGCCGCAAGTGCTCGCGTATTCCTCGGGCTGGGACGCCGCTGGAATATTTCACTGTCGTACGATTATTAACTGACGTTACGCATTGTAGGGGGCGGTTTCAAACCGCCCCCTACCGGCCCCGTCTCGGTAAGGGGCCCTACCGAGACGGGGACAGGCGCACTTCTCTCCGGTATTTCAGTGGCAAGTCGTCTCTGATACTCAGCCAACCGCTGCGGAAAGCCCCCTTTCTCACTCCTCAACCTCAGCCCACGCCCCCTTAGCCATCAACCCCCCATCGACGCAAACATTCTCGCCAGTCATAAACGACGCCTTGTCGCTAGCCAAGAACAACATGGCATTGGCAATGTCCTCCGGCCGCCCATAGCGGCCAATCGGATGGATTCTGGCGTAGTCCTTGAAGAATTGCTCGCGCTCGTGGCCGAATGCCTCGATCACCTCATCGACTAGCGGCGTCTGAATGCCCCCTGGGTTGACCGCCAAGACCCGAATCCCATACTTGGCGTAGTCGAGCGCAAGCTGCCGCGTCATAGAAATAATCCCGCCCTTGCTAGCAGCATACGCCGAAACCATCGACGCCGACTGCAAGCCTTGGACACTCGCCGTGTTGATGATGACCCCCTTGCCCTGCTCCATCATCTGCGGCAGGCAGTGCCTAGCCATCAGGAAGAAGCTCTTCAGATTGACGTCAATAATCCGGTCCCACATCTCCACCGGCAGCTCGTGAGCCAGCTTATAGCTGGGCACGGGCTGGATGCCGACGTTGTTGCACAACACGTCGATGCGGCCCCAATTCTCGATGATCTGGCCCACAGTCTGGGCGCAGGCCTCGTCGCTGGCCACGTCGGCCGCAAAAAAGCGGATTTGACCCTCTTCCTCGGCCAAGGCCGCGCCAGCCTCCGCGTCTATATCCAACGTGGCGACCTGCGCCCCTGCGCCGGCGAACGCCCGCGAAATTCCCTCGCCAATGCCCTTGGCACCGCCGGTGACGATAACTACTTGACCCGTAAAATCAGCCATGACAATCTCCTTTGTGGATATATGATGTAGGGGGCGGTTTGAAACCGCCCCCTACTTCTTCAATTTACAACAAAACGCCTGCTGCCCCAGCACCTCGACCGGGAACACGCGCTCCATGTACAGATCCGACCTCGCGCCGAATGCTTCGGCCAGCAGAGTGCGCTCGCTAGTCAAACACACGGCCACTCCACCGGCTTTTAGCACCCTTGACACTTCGCTGGCAAAACCCTCGTAGAGCGGGCGCAGCGCTTGCGGCGCGCCGACCTTTTTGCCAAAGGGCAGATTGCACACCACCCGATCGACGCTGCCGTCGTCCAAGGGCAAATCCCGCGCATCCCATTGGCGGATGGCGATCGGCTTGTAGCGCGGGCCGACATTTGTGCGGGTAGCAGCCACGGCTTCCGGGCGAATGTCGCCGCCCAAAAGCTGGGCATAGCGGCCGTGCATCCCTCGCTCGATGAGAATGGTCCCAGCCCCGCACATGGGATCGAGAAAAACGTCGCCGTCCGCTGGCTCGGATAGCATCACCAAAGCCCGCGCCACCGTTGGCCGCAGCGAAGCCTCCACTTGCGCGACCTTGTAGGTTCGGTGGCGCATGGTCTCGTCGGAAAGACGCACCCCGCAGATCAACTCGCCGGCAGCCTCCAAACCCCACACCTCCAACAGCGCTTGCTCAGCTACGTGCTTCCAGCGCGGGAAGCGCCACGCCACGGCCTGCTGCAAGGCGCGGCGCATCTCTTGGCGCACATAGCGCTGCTGCCCGCCGCGACGCTGGGCCACGATCCGGTAGGTGATGCGCTTGATCCGCTTGGGGCGCGCGCGGCGATGCGCGCCCACGGCCTCTGCAAAAAGCGGCGACTCCGCCACGAGTGCGCCGGCCTGATCCAAGCCCTCGCGCGCCGCAGCCACCGGGCCGCGCGCCACCAGCGCAAACACATCCTCGGTCGTCCCCAATCCAAGCAAGTCTTGCGGCGGGGCATCCGTCGCAAAGAACACCACGCCGCGCTGCTGGCCCTGCTGCTGGGCTCCCAAGCGCGCTGTGATTTCTCGTTGGGCGATATCCTCTAGCCCGGGGGCGACGAATGCGTAGAACTGCATGGTTATTCGTAGAGATCGTCTAGATCGGCGGCGGCCAGTTCGACCAAAAACTCGGCGAGTTGCGCTGCCACTTGCTCCAAGCAGCGGCGGCCCTTCTCCGGGATGGCTTGGCGCGGGTCGCCGATGCCCGTGTCGTCGGTCGCCTGTGTCCAATCGCGCTGGGTCCAGACCCAGCCTTCCCGCAGTGCGGCCATCTTAAACTTGTGCTCGTGGCCGCTACCCGCTTCCGACAAAGGCAGCACCCAATCCGGCCGCAAGTATTGCATGAGACTGGTTTCCATTTCATTGGCGTGGTCGCCGCCTTCCGCGAAAATCCCCTGATCGGCAATGCGGTACCAATCCATGCAGCAAATAAAAATCGCATAGCGCGGCAACAACTCCCGCACCATCTGCTTGAAGTCGTTGCCGCCGTGGCCATTCACAATGAGCAGTTTGGGAATGCCCTGATGGGCGAGTGCTGCGACCAAGTCTTGCAGGACGGCGAACTGAGTCGAGGGATTGAGATTGAGGTCTAGCTTGATGTCGAGTTGGCCGGTGTTGACGCCAAAGGGCACAGTCGGCAAGACGATGACCTTGGCGTCCTGCTCCCAAGCGATGCGCGCCGCAGCCGCGACGATCTCGTCGCACTGCACCACATCGGTCGAATAAGGCAGGTGGTAATTGTGCGCTTCCGTCGCCCCCCACGGGAGGATTGCCACCTCGTACGGGGTGTGCTCTACGGTCTGCCAATTGGTCTCGGCGAGGATGTAAGGTCGGCCGGGCATATTAGTTAAGTTCCTTTACAATGTAACTGACGTTACGCGCAGGCCCCTAGGGAATAGATACTCTGTTTATGTTCAAGGGTTTTATGCGGCGCTTGGATAGAATTTTTCGCTATCGAAGTCTTGGTCGTCTTTGCACAACGCAAAGCCTAAATGCGCCAATACCCAAGATACAAGATGCTTCGACTCCGCTTCGCTTCGCTCAGCATCTTTTACCTAAATGCCCATCGTAACGTCCAGTGGATTACTATCGTGTATTTAGCTGCTCGGCAAACAACTGCTGCAAGTACGCGCCCGTGTGGGAGCCGGCCGCGCCGGCCACTTCCTCGGGGCGACCGCAAGCGGTGATTGCTCCGCCAGCTTCCCCGCCTTCTGGCCCCAAGTCGATGACCCAGTCGGCTGCTGCGATGAATTCGATGTGGTGTTCAACTACCACCACGGTATTGCCCTCGTCAACTAAGCGCTGCAACAGCGCGAGCAGCAAGCGCACATCCTCCAAGTGCAGGCCCGAGGTCGGCTCGTCGAGGATGTAGAGCGCGTGATCTTGGCGCGAGCGGCCTAGTTCAGTCGCTAACTTGACCCGCTGCGCTTCGCCGCCGGAGAAACTGGTCGCTGGTTGGCCGAGATGCAAATAGCCCAAGCCCACTTCCGCGAGGGTTTCTAGTCGCTGCGCGACTTGAGGCACAACCGCAAAAAGCTCGCTTGCTTCAGCCACGCTCATCTCTAGCACCTCGGCGATGTGGTGCTCATGGAAGCGCACGTCCAAGACCTCGGCGCGGTAACGCCGTCCACTGCAAGAAGGGCAGACGACTTCGAGATCGTCGAATGCGCCCCGGCGCGTGTTGTGAACCCCCCGGCCCTTGCATAGGTCGCAGGCTCCCTCTGGGGCGTTGAAGCTGAAGTGCCCGGGTCGATAGCCCCGCAGGCGGGCTTCGGGCAGGTCGGCAAACAGGCGGCGAATCGGCGCTAGCAACCCCGTGTAGGTTGCCGCATTCGAGCGTGCGCTGCGGCCGATGGGCCGCTGATCAACCGCGACGACGCGCGTTACCTGCTCAATTCCAGTGCAAGCGCTATAGGGCAGGGGACGCTGCTGGGCACCGTGCAGTTTGGCCGCCAAGAGCGGATGGAGGGTGTAGCTGACGAGCGAGCTTTTGCCCGACCCGGAAACCCCGGTCACGCAGGTCAAAGTTCCCAACGGCCATTTTACCTCAAGTTGGCGCAAGTTGTGGCCGCGGGCACCGGATAGGATCAACCAGCCCTGTGGCTGGCGCGCTCGGGTGTGTGGCAATTGCAGCGCACCGCGCAGATAGCGTCCGGTCAGAGACTCAGCCGCCGCTACCTCGCTCGGCGTGCCCTCGGCTACGACCTGTCCTCCGGCGGTCCCCGCGCCCGGCCCCATATCGACCAGCCAGTCGGCTCCGCGTAAAAGTGCGGCGTCGTGTTCGATTAGGAACACGGAGTTCCCAGCGTCGCGCAGTGATCTGAGCGCGTCTAGGAGCTGGGCGGCGTCGCGTGCGTGCAAACCGGCGCTGGGTTCGTCGAGCACGTAGAGCATTTGCGTGGTGCCCGACGACAGGGCGGACCCGAGGCGCAGCCGCTGAAATTCTCCACTCGACAGGGTGTCGGCGCGGCGGTTCAGTTGCAGGTACTCTAGCCCTAACTCTTGCAGCAGGCTTAGTCTGCGGCTGATTTGGTCGCGGATGGCTTCCCCGACGGGGGCTACTGCCGTGGGAAAGTCGAGGTTGCTGAGCCACTCGGTCGCCGCGACAACCGCGCACTCGCCGACTGTGGCAATTGACGCTTCGCCCAATTTCACGGCGAGGGATTCGGGCCGCAAGCGCGCTCCGCCGCAGCTAGGGCACGGCGCGTCGTCGAGGCGTTCCTCCAGATAGGCCAGTTCCTCGCCTTCGGCTTTGGCGCTGATGCGCTCTAGCCAGCGCGCTAGCCCGATGAATCGGCGTCCCTCTCCATGCCACAGCCGTTCGGCCGCTTGGTCCGGCCAGTCGCTCACGGGCTGTTCGGGATCGACTTGGTGCCGCTTGCAAAAGGATTGCAGGCGGTCGCGCAAATCGCCGTGCCCAAAGTCGTGCCACAGAGACCCCAATGCCCCTTCGAGTGTGGCCTGTCCACCGGCGAAGACCTGATCGCTGCTCAAGCCGCTCTGCACTCCGAGACCCCGGCACGTCGGACAGGCCCCGACTGTGCTATTGAAGGAAAAAAGCGCGGGTTCTAAGGGAGGGAAGGGCGCACCACAGGCCGAGCACGCTGGTCGTACGGCAAAAACCAAATCGCTGCCTGCGTCCGGAGTGGAAAGCACCACTTGGCCGTCGCCCGTTTCCAAGGCCGCTTGCAGCGACCCTTGCAGGCGGCGCGCGATGCCTTTTTTGACGACGAGGCGATCGACGACCACGGACAGGTGCTGGGCGCGGGCGATGCGTTCGGGTGCGATGTCCTCTAACAGCAGGTCTTGTCCGTCGAGGCGCACGTGGCGGTAGCCGGCGCGGTCAATCGCGGCGAGCACCTGCGCGGGCGTCTCGTCCTTCCGCGGGCGGCGCGGCGCGAGAATCATTAGGCGGGTGCCATCTGGCAGGCTCGCAGCCGCTTCGTTTGCTTCCTCAAAGCGATGCGTCTGCACCGGTCCGCCGCAGTGGAGGCAACTAGGCTGACCGACGCGGGCAAAGAGCAGGCGCAACAGGTCGTACAAGCCGGATAGGGTCGCCACTGTGGCGCGCGGACTCTGGTGGCCGGTTCCCCCGGCCAGCGCAAGGGCAGGGGCTAGGCCGTCGATGCGACCGACCTTGGGCACGCGCAATGTGCGCCAGCCTCCTCCTTGGTCTAGCGCTGCGAGAAAACGCCGGCGTGCCTCGGCGTAGATCGTGTCTAAGATAAGGGAAGTCTTGCCCGACCCGGACGGGCCGCTGACGGCCACGAGGGATTCGTGGGGCAGGTCCAAGGAGACGGCGCGTAGGTTGTGTTCGCAGGCTTCTCGGACGATTAAAGTCGGCTGCATGACGCCCGTCTATTCGCGCATTTTAAGGAAAACATAGGTGCATAAAACATAGGGTTCGGGTGTTGTACAATCCAAGAAGCAGACGGGCGTTCACATTGACGCTAAATCGCTCAGCCTGTATATTAACTTAACTATTTTTAACAAGTTATAAAAATAATGACAGATCCGCGCTATCACCGCGAATTCCGCCTCTTCCGCTGCTGAGTTTTCCCATTGGCATGCAAATATGCGCTCCCTTATGGCTGGGGGTTTGCGTCCTCGCCATGTGCTTGCCCACCCACCCGGCCCGCGCCCAAATGCCCGACAAGCGCTGGACGCTGACTGAGCTTATCGACCGCGCCTTGGACCGCGATGGCGAGGTTGCGAGCGGCCGCTGGAAGGTCGAGTCGGCGGATGCTCGCCGCCGCCAAGCTACGGCCGCCAAGATCCTCCCTCGCCTGCGCATTGACAGCGAAAGCGGCCTAGTCCCAGACGCTATGGGCAGCGTGTTCAACCCGCCGGCCGATACCACGGGGTTCCGATCCTTGGGGCCTTTTGCGCGCGCCGAGTTGCAATTTGTGCAGCCGCTCTATCCCTTTAGCCTCGGCCGCCATTTAAACGAGGCCGCTACCCGAGGGGTTGATGTGGAGCAGTCCGACCTGTCGCAGACCCAGTTGGACGTGGCTTTTGCCGTCAAGGAGCTGTACTACGGACTGCTGTTGGCGCAAGACTTAGACGCTTTGGCGCGGCGCGTGAGCGACGAGTTGGCCAGCAGAGCCGAGGAATTGGACGACGATCCCGCGCTCTCGTCGTCCGATCGCTACAAGCTGCGGCTGGCCCAGCTCGACTTGGCCGTGCAGCAGCGCGAGGTGGGCGACCAATTGGCCTTGGCGCGGTCGGCGCTGGCTTGGCGCACGAGCCTGCCCAGCGATGCGCCGCTCCTGCTCCGGGCCGAGCGACTCGCGTCGGTGGCAGTCTCGGTTCCATCCTTAGACGATCTAATCACACGGGCCCTCGACCTGCGGCCGGAATGGCGCAAGCTGCAAGCGGGCCTCGCCGCCAAACAGGCCCTCGCGCAAGCGGCCCGCGCCGCGTACCAGCCCCAAGTGTTTGTCGGCGGTGGCTTGCGCTATGCCGTGGCTCCTGGGCGCACCGACCAGCGGAACCCATTCGTCAAAGACGAGTTTAACTTTTTCAACGGCGGCGTCTTCATCGGAGTGCGGCAATCCTTGGAATGGCACTTGTTGGCAGCGGATGTAGATAGGGCACGCGCTGAATACCGCGCGCTCGAAGTGAGCGTACCGAGTGCACAGGAGGGGATCCGCTTAGATGTCCGCCGCGCCTATTTGGACTATCGCCGCGCCGACCGCGATTTGCAAGATGCGCGCAAGAGTCGGCAATTGGCCCGGCAGTGGCTGCGGGAAGCCCGCGACGATTTTGAGTTCGACCCGCAGACCATCGGCGAATTGATCGCCGCCTTTGAGACTTGGGCCCGCCGCGAACAAGCCTACGGCGAAGCCCTGTACGACTTCAACCTCAGCGTCGCCCTCCTCGAAAAGGCCACGGGCGGTCTCGAACTGATCCCACGCGATGATACAACTCCTTAGCGCAGTCGTGCTGTTGGCGTTGGTCAACCCAAGCGACGGCAGGGCCGACGCGGCTTGGGCGACGGCGGCTGTGGCGCGGCTGAACGCGCTGCTAGAGGCACCCAACCGCGAGCGCGCTGGCTCGGCTGACCGCCTAGTGAGCGAGCACTTGGCCGTGGACGAGTTTGCTGCGACGACCTTTGGCGACTATCTCGAAGAGTCGCTGGACGCATACCGGGGCTTGCTATCTAGCCCGCGTTTTACTCACCTCGTCGAGCATTATCGCAGCCGACTAGCTAGGGCCTATCAGCATCGCCTCAGCGCGGACTTGGCAGCCCAGCTCGCTTCCCCGGATTGGCGTGGCTTGCGCTTGGATAGTCTCGAAGTGAATGGCCAGCGGGGCCGTGCGCAGCTTCGCGCGTTATTTGCTACTCGCTCGCTCGACGTGGAGGCCGACTTGATTTTCGCAGACGGAATTTGGAAAATCGCCGAATTGAAGATCGACGGCAGGCCCGTTTCCAGCCACTATCGGCGACGCTACCAGTCGCTGATCGATAGAGAACATTCGCCGCCGGTGCTGGAGGCCCAACTCGCCGAGCGCGAGTTCGTCGTTCTCGAGGACTTTGCCGCTACTTGGGACGGGTCGCAGCCGATGGAGTGGGGGCCGTGGAAGAAAAAGGACCGGCTCAAACCCGTGCTCTACCGCGTAGAGGGCCGACCGCGGCGCTACATGGCGGCGCGCGATTCGAGCCATTCGGTCATCTTGGGGAAATTCGTCCACTGGAATCCGCGCCAGTACCCCATTATGACTTGGTGCTGGCGGGCTGCGGCCTTGCCGCTGGGGGGCAACGAATTTCTCGACGATGCCAACGACAGTGCGGCTGGTTTGTACGTTATATTCTCCAAGAATTGGCTGGGGGTTCCCAAACAGCTCAAATACGTGTGGAGCACTACCTTGCCCGAAGGTACGGTGGGGAGGCGCGACAAGATATTCCGGCCTTGGTTTTTCGTCGTCGAAAGCGGCACAACCAACTTGGGCAAATGGACCTTTGAGGTGGTTGACTTGGAAAAGCACCACCGGGAAAAGTTAGGCGGTCGGCCGGCCAAGCGCACCATTGGCTTGGGGCTGCTCACTGACGCCAACTCGACCCGTTCGTACGCCGAAGCGTACTACGCAGACTTGCGGGTCTGGACGCGCCAAGCCTTTGAAGGCGGGCGCGTGGTCAACCACTGCGGCGGACTTCCCGTCTCCAACGGCGTGTACTCAGGGGAGAATTCACCATGAAAACGCTACGGTGCGCCGCGTGGGTCGTCTTATGCGTCGCGGCTGTTACTAGTGCGGCCGACGATCCCGACGATCCCATCGCCTTCCTCAAGAGTCACGACGCCGAGGTGCAGGCCATCCTCGCCGAGGCTCCGACCGACTCACTGCCCCCGGCTGTACGGGAAGAGATCAAGCAGCACATTAACGCGGCCTTTGACTTTCGGGAATTGAGCCGCCTCGCCTTGGGGGATTACTGGGAGGAACGCTCTCCGGACGAGCGCGACCACTTCGCCGAGACCTTCAGTAGCATCATCCGCGAGCAGAATTTCGACAGCTTTTCCCGCTACTACCGCGAAGGTGAGATCCGCTATGAGTCGGCCGAGGTGCAAGAGGACGCCGCCGTCGTCCAAGCGCTGGCACCTGTGCGGGATGAGGAAATAGAGATCGAGTACAAGCTCCATCGGGTGGAGGGTGTGTGGCGGATATACGATTTGGTCATCGACGGCGTCAGCACGGCCGAGGGCAACAGACGGCGCTATGCCCGCTACATTGAAAAAAATGGCTACGAGAAGCTAATCATCCAGCTCGACAAGCAGTTGGCCCGGCTGCGGGAAACGATTCTCTCGCCGCCTTCAGGCGGTGCAACCGAGGATTAACCCTCCGCCATGCCCATAAGCCACCAGCGCTTGGTTCGCTACATCTACCACCACTACATAGGCATAATTGCGCTGGCCACGATACTGTCGGTATTTGCCGGGTTCTTCGCTGCCAAACTGGCCGGAAACATCAAGACCGACTTCGCTGACCTGCTGTCCGACGACTACGTCAGCGTCCAGGAACTCAACCGCATCAAGGCCCGCATTGGCGGCATCGCGCCGCTGATGATCGTCATTACCAGTGACGATTTGGACGCGGCCGTTTCTTTCATGCAGGTCTTGGCCGATTCGCTCGAACACAGCCCGCTGATCAGTTCGGTGAGCCGCCTCGACAGCAAAAAGGAGCTGCTCGAAAAAAACCGGCTGCTCTACATGGATTTAGAGGACCTACGAGAAGTCAACCGCCGCCTCGACGAGCACATAGAGTTGCAAAAGCTCAAGCAGTCACCGCTTTACTTTGCCTTGGACGACGAGGAGGAGCAGGTGCTCGACTTTTCGGATATCGAGGCCAAGTACCAGCAGGATGGCGCGGTGGTCCCAGAGCAATATCGCCAGTACTTCATCACCAAAGAGGGCAATGGCGTCATCCTCCGGCTCTATCCGGCCGGGCTTACCACGGATGTCGCCTTCTCACAGGCCCTGATTGACCATATCGACCAGACCATTGCCGCCATCGGCCCGGAGCGCTTCCACCCGAGTATTGAATGCGTGTATAAGGGCAGTTTCCAAAACAGCGCCAACCAATTCACGATCATTATCCGCGACCTCAAGTCAACGGCCTTGTACAGCATCGTCGGCGTGCTGTTGCTCATCACCCTGTTCTTCCGCCAAGTAATTGGCTCGCTCTTCATCACCTTGCCGTTGATGATGAGCCTGACTTGGACTTTTGGCGTCACCTACTTGGCCATCGGCAGTCTCAACATGATCACCGTGGGGCTTTTTGCCATCCTCTTTGGGCTGGGCATTGACTTTGGCATCCACATCTTCGCCCGCTACCGCGAGGCCCACCGCCGAGGCATGGACATCGAACAGGCCCTGACCGTGACTGTCCGGTACACGGGTAAGGCCCTGGCGACGACGGCGGTCACTACCTCGATCGCCTTCTATTCGCTGCTGTTGACGGATTTTAAGGGGTTCTCGGAGTTCGGCTTTATCGTGGGCACCGGCATTCTCTTCTCGCTGGTGGCCATGGTCGCGATATGCCCGGCCTTCATCGTCCTCGCCGAGCGCCTGCGGTTGGTCATCCCGATCCGCAAGCGCAGCGTCCTGTGGCGCACGGGTCGCTATCCAAAGCCTTGGGCCACCTTGCTGATAGGCGCGGTGATCACTGGGTATTCGCTGTACCACATAGGCGATTTGGAATTTGAATACGACTTCAGCAAGCTCAAACCCGCGCCGCCGCCCAACATCAACAAGGGCAGTCTGCCCCAGAGCCTGAAGGAAGGCCGCTCGCCAGCCATCGTCTTGACCGAAAGCTACGACGAGGCCATGGAGGTAGTTCGCACGGTCGAAGCTATCAAGGCCGCCAACGGCGACTCCTCCACGGTCCTCAATGTCAAGAGCGTGTACTCCGCACTGCCGCAAGACCAAGACGCCAAGCTGGCGCTCATCGCCGACATCCGCGCCTTGCTCGATCGGGAAGAGGGTCTGTTCAGCGAGAGCGAGCGGGCGAAGCTGGACTCACTGCGCCCGTACCTCGACGTGGAGAAGCTCACGCTCTACGATCTGCCCGCGGATTTGACCAATGAGTTCAAGGACAAAGAGGGCAACATCCTCAACTTTGTGGCGATCAACGCCGCAGTCGAGCTCAGGGATGGAAAAGACGCCATCCGCTTTGCCGAGGAAATCAGCCACATAGAAACGCCGACGGGCAAGACCTACATAGCTTCTAGCTCGCACATCATCGTCGCCGAGATGCTCAAGGTCATGCTCGAGGACAGCCCCCTCGCCGTGATCCTCACACTCGTGGTAGTAGCGGTGGTGCTGCTCATCGACCTGCGAAGTTTCGTCGATACCCTGCTGGTGCTCACGCCGCTTGTGAACGCCTTGATATGGGTCGTGGGCTTCATGTATGTGTTTGACATCAAGCTCAACCTCTACAACATGGTCGCCTTCCCGACGATCATCGGCATGGGCATTGACAACAGCGTCCACATCTTCCACCGCTACCAAGAAGTCGGCCGTGGCTCGCTGCGCTTAGTGTTGCGCACGACCGGGCTCGCGCTGTTGGCTACGTCGCTGACGACGATGGTCGGCTTCTCGGGATTGGTGCCAGCCATTCACCCGGCGCTTACGTCGATAGGCGTGCTCTCGCTGGTGGGCTTGGGGTCCTGTTTTATCACGTCCGTCACCCTGCTGCCGGCCCTGCTGCAGTTGCGCGAGCGCCGCACTGAGAAGCTCTAGCCCCATGCGCGTCGGCATTGTAGGGGCGGGCATTTTCGGCTTGGCCGCGGCCCTGGAACTCAACCGGCGGGGCCACCAAGTCTCCCTCTTCGAACGCGGCTCCATCCCCTGTCCAGATGCCTCCTCGACCGATGTGTCCAAAGTCATCCGCCGCACCAGCTATCCCGAGGAGACCTATCACGAGTTGGTCGAGCAGGCCGCGCACCAGTGGCACCAGTGGCACGACCAGCTCAGCCGGGCCATCTACTACCAGACTGGCAAGCTCAATATCTGGAGCGATGTACCCACCGACAGCCCGGCTCGCCGCGGCTTGGAGACGCTGCATCAGCGGAGGAAGACGGTCGAAGTGCTGAGTCCGACTCAGGTCCGCCAGCGCTTTCCCCAATTTGCCGTGCAGGACGACGACGCGCTCTTTTACGATCCTTGGTCCGGCTATTTGCGCAGCAGTCAGGCCGTGGCCGATCTGGCCGATCTGGCCCGGGACCGGGGCGTTGCTATCCGCTCTCACACTCCTGTGCAGGACGTGGATGAGACCGACCGGGGTATCTGCCTAGTCACTGGGGAAGAGCGGCCTCTGTTCGACCGTGTCGTGGTCGCCGCCGGAGCTTGGGTGGCGCGCCTTTTTCCCACGTTAAAGGACCACCTGCGCATAACGCGCCAGCAGATGGCCTTCTTGGTCCCGGTCGAGCCCGAAAAGTTTGCTCAGAAGGTGTTTCCCGTGTGGACGGCGCTGAGTCCCCAGGCGGCTTGGTACGGCTTCCCACTGCTGCGCGAAGGGTACGTCAAGATCGCCGAGGACAGCAAAGTGGAGCGCGCCGAGCCCGAGGCCGATCGCGAACCCAGCCCCGGCTTCCTCGATCAGGCCCGTGCCTTTGTCGCCCAGCGCCTGCCTGCGCTGGAAGGGGCCCGACTGGTGGGAGGCCGCGCCTGCCTGTACACCAATACGCCCGACGACCACTTCGTCATCGACTGGGCCCCGGGGATGCGGGGGATTCTCATCGCCGGCTGTGGCAGCGGCCACGGCTTTAAATTCGGCGGCTCCATTGGACCAGTTATAGCCGATGCCTTGGAGGATCGCGAAAATCCACTGGGCGATTTGTTCCGGCTTGGCCAGCGCTTTGGCGGGAATTATTTATATTCTTAAGCGGCACGTAACCTGTTGAAGAATTGATATTTAAAGTAGAAGCCCCCGAACTCATTCAGAGTCCGGGGGCTTCTTTATTTAGTTAAGCAAATCAGAAGTATCTATTAGTTTTAGCCGTTTTTCTATAGCGCTTCGCGCGATTTTCACTCCCCCGCCTCCTCTGCCTCGAACCGGCGTTGGAAGGCCTCTAGCGTGGGTGCCTGTATCGCCGCCCGATGTAAGTGCGTGAGCCGTTGCACATCGTTGATGGACTCCAAGTCCGCGGCGAAGGATTGCGCTGCGCTGGGATCAAAGCGAAGTGCCAACACTTCTTGGATACTTTGGCGGATCCCTCGCTCGATGCCTTGTTCAAGGGCACTTTCGGCGAGGTACTGGGCAAACGAGGATTCGCGGATGAGGTCCATGAGATGCTCCTTGGAAACAATGGCCATGATCGTCTGAGGATTATACACTAACCCGCTCAGGATCGCCAACCCCGTGAGAAAATCGGCCTTGATCGACCGCTCCTAAAATCGTCGCAAAATTCATGCCAAGGCTAAAGCTCAGGCGGTAAGACAGGGTAGCGCGGGAATAGACTGTATCGGGTGCGACACATGAGTGTGAACGGGTTGATTCCGTCCAGAGTTTCCAATTGGTCCGCCAGCGAGCCGCAAAAAAGGCCGGTCCTCGCCGACGGACCGGCCTTTTCCCAAGAGGGCTTTTAGCTACTATATTTTTGATAAAGCAAAAAAATGGAGCGAGAGACGGGACTCGAACCCGCGACAACCACGTTGGCAACGTGGAGCTCTACCAGCTGAGCTACTCTCGCTCGAAAATCACTCGCTATGGAAGGAAAAAATATAACCATGCCCCGTACAAGCGTCAAGATGCGCCAAGCTCTGCTACCTCTCGTCGCGGCCCTCTTAGGAGCGGCCTGTGAGCAGGGGCCGCCCGAGGAGTCGCCAGCTTGGCCTCCCAAGGCGCGCTGGCACAACAATCAGGGCGTGGTCTATATGGATCAGCACAACTACACGCGCGGGCGGGAGGAGTTTACCCGCGCCCTCGCCTTGGCTCCAGACTACGCTAGTGCGCAGGCCAATTTAGGCATTTCGTACTACGCCCTCGGCAAGTACGACAGCGCGGCTACGGCTCTGCAAACCGCGCTCGCCATCGACCCCGCCCTCCTCCACGCCAACTACGCGCTGGGCCTGATCTACAATGCCCAAGGCCGAGAGCACGGCAAGGCGCTCGCCGCCCTGCAAAAGGTCGCCGCGGCCGACCGCGACGACCCCCACGTGCGCTACTACATGGGACAAATGCGGGCCAAGCTAAACGAGGGCGAGGCCGCCATCGCCGACTTCAAGGAGGCCATCCGCCTCGATCCCTACAACGTGTCGGCGTACTACGGACTGGCCAATCTCTACCGGCGGCTCGGGCGCGAGGAAGAGTGGAAAAGCACCTTGGAGCAGTTCAACCAGCTCAGCCAAGCCGGCCACCAAGGCGTTTCTTCGTCCTATCAGGGGCAGGGCAAATACGCCGAGGCCGTGGCCGATGCCGGTGGCGGCGATCCGAGTCAGGACGACATGGCCGGGCCTTTTGCATTCGCGGCGGCTGGTCCGGCGACTGGCCCGGTGCGCTTTGCCGCCTTGGGGGATTTTGACGCGGATGGTCGGCCGGATGTCTTGGCCGGGGCCGAGGGCTTGCACTTGTACGCTGGCGGCACAGGGGAAATGATTACTGCTCCGACGCTTCCCGACGGCTTTGGGGCGACTGGCGCGATCTCTGGCGACCTCGACAACGATGGGACCGCCGACTTGGTCCTCAGCGGCGCAGGTGGAACTCTCCTCTATCGAGCGGCTAACGGCGAATGGGCTGACGGAGAAAACCTGTCCGCGGCCTCGACTGGTGTGGCGCTGGGTGATGCCGATCACGATGGCGACCTCGATTTGCTGGTGCTTGGTGCGCGCGTCTCGCTGCTGGCCAACGATGGAGAGGCCCGCTTTGCTGCTACGGGCCAACCTGCTGGTCCGGTCGTGGCTGACCACGCTGCATTCTCCGATCTCGACAACGACCGGGACGTGGACATAGTCCTGCTTTCGGCCGAGGGCCTGCAAGTGCAAACCAACAATCGCGACGGCACGTTTTCGGAAATCGCTGAAGCCTTGGGTTTGGACGCAGTGCAGGGCGCGGGCTTGGCCGTCGAGGACTTTAACCAAGACGGCTATATGGACTTGGCGATCGCGGCTGGTGGCACTGTAGAGACGCATATAAACCAAGCTGGCCGCGCCTTCGTCCGGGCTGAAGCGGCGGCTGCGTCCGGCGGGCAGGCGCTGCTTTCCGCTGACTTCGACAACGATGGCGACCTCGACCTGCTCGCCTGTGGAGACGAGCGGCTGCAACCGCTCGCGTACGGCGGTGGCCAGTTTCATTTGCAATCTCCGATTGACGAGCCGGGTGGGGCTGCGCTCGTGGCCGATTTTAACGGCGATGGCCGCGTGGATATTTGGACGGGTGGCCGGGTGTTGCACAACCAAAGCGAGGGGGGGAACTGGATCGAGATTGCCGCCCAAGGGCTCAACAGCAACCGCGATGGCGTCGGAGCTAAGGTGGAGGTGAAAACCACCCACCGCCTTCAGAAGCGCGAGATTCGCAGCGAGGGGTACGCGGGCGTGATCCACTTCGGCTTGGCGCAGAGCGACTCGGTCGAATTCATCCGCATCCTCTGGCCCGGGGGCGTGCGCCAGACCGAATTGGCGACTGGGGCTGGACAGCGGCTGGAGTTGACGGAACTCGACCGCAAGGGGACCTCGTGCCCCATTCTCTACGCTTGGGACGGCGAGCGCTATCGCTTTGTCACCGACATTTTAGGGGGGGCCATTATTGGCTATTTGACCGCCCCGGGTCAGTACTATCAGCCCGATACCGACGAGTACGTTCGCTTGGGGGCGCTGGCTCCCAAGGACGGGCACTATGTTTTGCAGCTAGCGAATCAGCTAGAGGAAATCATTTACGTCGATGCCCTCGAACTAGTGGCCGTCGATCATCCACCTGAATTCGATATCTATCCCAACGAGCGCCTGCTTTCCCAGCCTCCTTACCCGGAGTTCAAACTCTATCCTCTGCGCAATCTGCGCCCGCCGGTAGCAGCCAAAGACCACCGGGGACTGGACGTGTTGGTCACGCTGGAGGAGATCGACGACGAGTGGTACGACGGGTTTGACCGGCTCGATATACACGGCTATGCCGAAGACTATGCGCTAGAACTGAACTTGGGCGATCTGTCCGAATTCGCCCATCCGGTCTTGCTCGGTTATGGATGGGTCGATTACGCGCATTCGACCTCGAATTGGAGTGCCGCGCAGCGCGGCTTGTCGCTGTATCCGCCGCGCCTGTCCGTAGCTGACGGCGAGGGAGGGTGGATCGAAGTCAGCGCGGATATGGGGTGCCCGGCGGGCCTGCCCAAACACGCGCTCTTCGATCTGGCCGGCCTGTTCCCGTCCGACGATTACCGGCTGCGGATTGAGACCAACACTGCGCTCTACTGGGACCAATTGCTCGTCGGCGACGCTGCGGATGTTCCGCTTGTGGTCCACCGCCTGCAACCGGCGCAAAGCGACCTCCACTGGCGCGGCTATCCGGCCCATACGGCGATCAAGGGCACCTTTGCCTTTCGCTATCACTACGATCAGTTGGCGTTAGAAGCGCCTTGGGGCACCCACGCCGGGGCCTTCACCCGCTTCGGTCCGGTGGAGGAACTGGTCGAGGACATTGACGACCGCTTTGTCATCATGTTCCACGGCGATGAGCTGACCGTTGAATTCGCCGCCTTGCCGCCGCCCGCGGCTGGTCTCGTGCGCTCGTTCCTGCTGTACGCCGATGGCTTTGGCAAGGACATGGACCTGCACTCGGCGCACTCGCTAACGGTCGGGCCGCTCCCCTTTCACGGCATGTCTGGCTATCCGTACCCAGCGAGCGAGCACTATCCGCAAACTAGCGCGCACCTAGAGTACGTGCAGGAATACAATACGCGCTGGGTCAAGGGCTACTATGAATAGAGAGCTTCTGGGCAGGGTGATAGAAGGAGCGAAACGCGTGGCTAGGCTCTTACTGAGCAATGTGAATAAAGGGCTTCTGGACAGAGTAGTAGAAGGAGTAAAAGGTGTCTTTAGCCTCTCAATGCTCAAGAGGCTACTGCTCTACACCGCTTGCTTCCTCGCCTTGTACGCCGCTGTCGGCGTGGGTGGCTATCTGATCCTCAACGACAATTTGCCCGACATAGACGCTTGGAGCTTCCGGCCCAAGCGGATTACCAACGTGTATTCGGCCGACGGTCGCCACTTGCAGGACTTCCTCGAAGAAAACCGCGAAATCGTCACCTATGAGGAAATCCCCGCATCCATGAAAGCCGCCCTCCTCGCGGCTGAAGACCGGCGCTTCTTCTCGCATTGGGGAATCGATATCTACCGCATCCCCGGATCGCTGCTGGCCAATCTCAAGGACCGGACTCTCATCGGTCAAGGGGCCAGCACACTCACCCAGCAGCTCGCCCGCAAGAGCTTCACTGAGGTCGGCACTCAGCGCAGCAGCGCTTCCTTTGCGGAGTTGGTGGCCACATTCTCGCGCAAGATCCGCGAACAGATCACCGCCGTTTTAATCGAGCGCCTGTACACCAAGCCCGAAATAATGACCATGTACCTCAACACGGTCTTTTTCGGCCACGGTGCCTACGGGATTAAGTCGGCGGCGCGCCTGTACTTTGACAGCGAAGTTGAGCAACTTGCGCTCGAAGAGAGCGCCTTGCTCGTCGGACTACTCCCTGGTCCTAATAATCGCACCCCTCTGCGCCACCCTGAACGCGCCCGCAAGCACCGCAATCTGGTGCTGGCCAGCATGGCCGACAACGGCGCGATTACGCCCGCCGAGCGCGATTCCCTGCGCAGCGAACCCATCGCCGCCCGCAGGGGTAGCCGCGAGGAGACGTATGGCATAGCCCCGTACTTTGTCGAGTACGTCCGCCAGCAGATGCAGCGCGAGTTTGGCATGGCAACCTATCGCGAGGGCTTTGTGGTCCACACCACCCTCGACTCGCGCTTGCAGCAGATCGCCGAAAAGCATTTTGATACTGAAATAGGCAAGGTGCAGGAAAAGGTGGATAAGTACCTAAAGGCCGTACGCGCGTCCCAGAGCGTGCGCGACTCGGCCGTAGTTCAAGCCGCCTTCGTGGCCATGGATCCGGCCACCGGCCACATCTTGGCCATGATTGGGGGGCGCGATTTCAGTCACAGCAAATTCAACCGCGCCACCCAGGCCAAGCGGCAACCTGGGTCTGCGTTCAAGCCCTTCGTGTACACGGCCGCCATCGACAATAATCGCTTTGCGGTGGATGTGCTCGACGACAATGCCTTTACGCTCTGGGACTACAGACGCGAACAGTTTTGGGACCCGGAGAACTACGACAAGAAGTTCAAGGGGCCGATGACGCTGCGCGAAGGGCTGAAACAGTCGCGCAACCTCATCTCTATTAAACTGGCCGACGAAATCGGCCCGGCCCTGATTCGGAGTTATGCCCGCAACATGGGCATATCCACGCCCATCCAAGCCATCCCCTCCATCGGCGTCGGCACCAGCGAGGTGTTACTCCTCGACATGGTAGCTGCGTACGCGGTCTTTCCCAACAAGGGCATCCACGTGGAGCCTATGGCCATCAGCCGCTTGGAGAGCAAGGAAGGGGACGTCTTCTTTACGCGGGAAAGCGGTCCCAAGCAGGAAGTGCTGCGGCCGGCCGTGGCCGTGGTTGTGGCGGATATGCTGCGCTCGGCGGTAGATGAGGTCGGCGGTACCGGACACCGCATCCGCAGGTACTACGGTTTCCGGCCTCAAGCGGCCGGCAAAACCGGCACGACCAACGACTACACGGATGCGTGGTTCATCGGCTTTACTCCCCAGCTCGTAGCTGGGGTTTGGGTCGGGCTAGACGACCCTAGCCTGCGTCTGTGGCCGAAGCAGGCCGGCTCTTCGGCAGCCCTGCCGTTGTGGGCGGAGTTTATGAAGGAGGTGTATGCAAGCGTGGAACCCTATCGCAGCCTGAGAAACCGCAAGTTCGAGTACCCAGAGGATCTCGTCGTGCGCCGTGCGGTCTGCAACGACACCAACAAGATCGCCACCCGCTTTTGTCCCAATCAGCGAAAGGAGATTTTTATCGCTGGCGAAGTACTGCCGAGCACGTGCCCTCTGCACGGACGCTCCCAAGAGCAGGAACCTAGGCATATCCAGCGGTTTTGACGATCACAAAACGAAGAAGATGTAGAACAGCCCGCCGAGAATGCCACCCGATAGGCCGTGCACAATGGCCTTGTTTTCTGGTTTGAGTACCGTTTGTTCGACCATGTCTCCCCCGCCTAAGACTTCGCTCAACCCCTTGGGCACCAAGTCCGAGCTATAGGCTTGGACGCGGCGGTCCCAGCGCACGATGCGGTCGGCCGTCGTTTCTATTCTGAGGAAGAGGTCGCCATATGCGTCGCGCCGTTGTTCGTTGCTCCAGGGGAGTAGCCGCCGGGCTGTCGGAGAGTACACTACCCGTGCCCTGACTAGCCGGTAGTACACAACGTCAGCTGGCGAGTCTTCCGGCTGGCGCACGAGTACCTGATAGCCCCGCTCCTGCAAGGTCTCGATCAGGGCGTCCTCGACGACCCAATTAGCCTCGTTCTTGGGGTCTTCAGCTTGGAGGAAAAGCCGCGTGCCTGGGGATAGAGGCAGGGCATCCATTTGGTGGTCCAGGGCGGAGACAAAGGCTTGGTTGATCAACTGCAAGTCCGTGGGCGTTTGCCGTCTGCCACCTTGGGCTTGGGCCATTTCTTTCCACACCACCCGGATCGTGTTCGCACCGCGCAGGGGAATGAAGTGCTCCCGCCCCAAGGGCTTACAGGCACTCTGCCAAGTAAAAGGTCCCGGGCGCTGCGGCACGGCTTCGAGTGTCACTCGGATGGCCGCGCCCGCGCCCAAGCTATCCAAGCCGCTCACCAGCAGGCTCGGCGCGGCTTCCTCGTCGCTTTGTACGAGTGCTGCGCCCGGCGGCCCTTCTATCAGGGAAACATCTGAGAATGTCGGCGCAACTTGCAGGCGCAGGTCCGCGAGGCCGATGGGGTCGGCGCTCTCGTTGCGCCATATACAGGTGATTGGCCCGCGCTTGCCGACCTCCATAAAACCAGCTTCCACCGCCATCATAAACCCAGGCTCCAAGGACATCACGGGCAGCGGGTCCACCTGTAAGTGTTGGGTCGTCAAGTCCACTGGGCTCTGGCCGGAGACTCGCGCAGTGCCCGCCAATGGGAGGGGGCCGAGGTGGGCCGAAGCCATGCGCACTGTCCAAGAAAGCGTGTCGGCCTGTCCAGGGGCCAAGCTGACCTCCCAGCGCTGCGGGGCGTCGCCCTCCAGCCAATTCAGTTCCGGAGGCCAAGTCCAGTTCAGCTCTTCTAAAGGCGGACCCGATGCATCGTCTAAGCGCACTATCGCGCGCAAGTCAAAGCGCTCGCCCTGATAGACCCGCTGAGGCTCAATGGACCACGAAATGGCTGGCGGGGGGTGCACCGCTATAGCGAATTCGACTTGGTGGGCCGGAGCACCCTGTGGGTCGAGCGAGGAGTAGATCGCCGTGGACCAGCCGATTTTTCCCACTTCCGCGGCGGCTAGGTCGATATAGAGGGTATCGATGTGTTCTCCGGCCAAAGGCCGCGCCGCATAGTCTATGCCGATTGACGCCTCCGCTAGCTGCGCTTGGCCTAGTGCGGAACGGACGTTCTGCAACTGCGCGTTGCCGAGGCACCGTAGCTCTGCGCTGACTATGGCTTCGCCATCGCCGGGAAAGTAGTGCAGATAGAGAATGGACTGCTGGTCCAACGCCGGCCCGGCAATCGCCGGTTGGTCCAGACGCGCACTGAGCGTCGAGCGGGCGCTCGCCGGCACCACGGCCACCCACAGCGCGACGACCACTCCTAGCCCGCGCCAATAACTGCCATAGCCGCCCGCGCCCTCTCCGCCCTGAAGGCCGCGCCTTCCTACTGTCCCTCGGGTTGTCATTCGGTTCGCCTCTTCGTCGCTATTGCCGTGTGTTAGCCCCTTAGCTAAAAAATCCTAACTTACTTTTTAACTGTAACTTACGTCTGATTCAAGCCTAACATACGACGTGGGTGCTGTCAAGGCAGAGGCCCCTATCCGCACTTGACTGAACCAGTGCGCTCTGCTAGGTTGTAAGCTGGCTTAGCCATCCCCTGTTGTGCATTGCCACCTTGGTCGCCACCAGACGCACGGATTGGAACGCAGCGTGGCAGAAAAAGCCGCGCCTTTCTTTATGCTAGACTGGTTATTCCTCGCACTCGGCGCGCTCGGCCTCGGCGCGCTGTGCGCTCCTATGGCCCTTGCCTTGCGCTGTCGGCGCGAGGACCTGCCGGAGTCTTGGGAATGGGGCGTGCGGCTGTCCTTTTTCTGGGGGGGACTAGGGCTTGGTCTGCGATGGGGGCCCAAGGGCCTGCGGATCGCGCCCGTGGTCTTGGGTCGATTCCTGCCGTACCCTTACCTGCCGCTGCGGACCCGAGTGAAGCGCAGGCCAAAAACACGGCGAAAAGCCGAGCAAGAGGCCGCGCCTAAAACGAGCGAGCGGAACCTGCGCCTGCTGATCCAGCCCAGCCTTAGGCTATTGGCGAGCTTGCCGCGCATCATTTGGCTCAAAAGGCTGCGAATCAAGGGCCGCTTGGGATTGGCCGACCCGGCCCAAACTGGGCAGATCTACGGCTATTTACAGGCGGTTGCAGCAGCGCACCAGGGAAAGATGCAAATAAACGTCAGCCCGGATTTTGTGCGCGCGGGGGCTTTTGGCCGCTTGGACTTGGTCGCTCATTTGCACTTGGGCTTGTTAATTTTGCTCTTGGGGCGCTCCGGCTCGCAGGCGGCATACCGCTTGTTGGTCGCGCGCTTCCGCACCGAAAACTAAGCTTGATCTAAGTCGAGGAGCTTTTCATGGCATCGTCCGTAGAATCCCTAGTCGAGCGCGTCCTAGGCGAGTTGCACCGCATCGTGCAAACCGAAACCGTCATCGGAGAGCCGTTTCAGGCCGGCGACTTGACCATTATTCCGGTATCGAAAATATCGTTTGGCTTTGGGGCCGGTGGAGGGCTGGAGGGCAAGGGGCAGAGCGGGACGGGCGGCGGCGCGAACATCGAACCCATCGCCTTCCTCATCGTCGATGCCGACGGCAGGGTGCAGGTGGCGTCCATCGGCGATCAGGAGGCCGGTTGGAGTCAGATCATCGCGCTGGTGCCCGAAGCCATCGGCAAGATCAAGAAGTTCGTCAGCAAGAACAAAGAGAAAGACGCCAAGGCCGAGGCCGAGGACGACTGAGCCACCTCAGTGGTGGTCTTGGCTGGTGGGGAACACCTTGAAGCACCCGTCTAGCAACAGGTGGGTGTACCAACCGACGATGCAGGCAATAAAGAACACCACGTGCCCTTCCAGCAGGGCGTGGACGTTGTCCCAGGTAAATTCCCCTAAGAAAGCCTGCCGCGCCCGCCAGTATTCGTAACTGGTGCCCAGCACTCCTACGGTGATGAACGGGCTGATCTTCCAGTGCGTCCAGCCGCGGTGGTGATCCAAAAGCGGTAGGACGCACAAGAGGCCCACTAGCGTCGCCAACTCGTAGTGTTCGGTCCAGCCCAGATAGAGCAAGATGCAGAAGACGCCGCGGAAAAACCACCGCTGCGCCACTGAAGCCGTGTCCAAGTCGGGAAAGAGGGAGAAAAACAGCGCAGTGCCGACGACAGCGGCTTGGGTCGTTAGGTCGTCGGGCGCGACATAGCCGGAGGAAACCGCGCCTATCGCGACTCCGGTTCCCGTGACGACCCCTCCTAAGACATGTCCTTTGAAGTTCACGATTCCAAGCTCATTTTTTTTGCTGATGATAGAGTTGGCCGCAGGCCGCGTCGATGTCCCGCCCGCGGCTGTGGCGCACGGTAAACTCGACGTTGCAGCCTTTGAGCACTTGGTAAAACTGCTCTAGGCGGCGGCGGGCGGGACGGCGGAAGCGGAGGTCTGTTGTTTCGTTGTAGGGTATGAGGTTGATCTTGCAGGGAATGTCGCGGGTCAGTTCGGCCAGCCGCCGCGCGTCAGCGTCCGCATCGGTCAACCCGGCCATGAGTACGTATTCGAAGGTGACGCCATAACCGCGACAGGTGAAAAATTCGCGCGCGACCGCCAAGAGGTCGGCGATTTTGTACTTGCGGTTGATCGGCATGAGCTGTTCGCGCATCTCGTCGGTGGTGGCGTTGAGCGAAATGGCCAACCCCACGTTGAGATCTTCGGCCATGAGCCGGCGGATACCTGGGATGTAACCTGCGGTGGACACCGTGACTTTCCGCCCTCCCAACCCAATGCCCTCTTTTAGGCGCATTAGCTTCAACGCGCGCACGACCGCCGAGTAGTTGAGCAGCGGCTCGCCCATTCCCATCATCACCACATTGGTCACCTTCTCGCCCCGCTCGCGGGCGAAGTGGTTGACCTGCAAGAGCTGATCGACGATTTGCCCGGCTTCGAGGTTGGCGATCATCCCCATCCGCCCAGTGGCGCAGAATTTGCAGTCGAGCGGGCAGCCCACTTGCGACGACAGGCAGGCCGTGCGCCGGGTGCCATCGACGATCAGCACGGACTCGATTCGCTGCCTGGTGGGCAGCTCAAAGAGGAATTTGACGGCCTCGCCCGTGGCCGACTCTTGACGACTGACCAAATTCAGGCAAGTAATGCGCGTTCGCTCGGCGAGCTTTTCCCGCAAAATTTTGGAGATATTGGTCATCTCCCGGACGTCGCGCACGCCCTTGGCGTAGAGCCAATCGAGTATCTGACGAGTGCGGTACGCCGGTTGTTCGAACTCGCCGACGAGCTGATCGAGCTCGTCGGGCAGCATGGCCTTTAGGTCGTAGACTCGACTAACCACCTTAAAAGTCCTTGACGTTTAAATGGTACTTCATATATGTTAAAAGTTTGCAGCTATTGGTCAACGGTGCCCCAACCGTTGTCAATTCTCTTATTATTGGTCAACGGTACCCCAACCGTTGTCAATTCTCTTATTTTTTTCTCCCCCTACAGTTGAATATGCGATTTGGATTTGCCATCTGGTTCTGGGGCGTCTTATTGGGCTGCCTTGCGCTTATGGCGCTGCGCTTGGGGATGTCCTCTCAGCACTCGGCGGCCACAGCCGTCCGCCTCGAAGAGGAAACGCCCTTTGTGGTTTTTGCTCCGGCGGCGGCTGCAGTTTGGGAGCCGCCCTTTGTCGGCCCTCCGATTCCGCCCCCGCCCAAAGACCTTACGCGGACGATTACCGCCGCGCTGAGCCACGGGGATTCCATCGACCGCTCGCTCAAGCATCATCATGTGCCGAGCCACCAATTGAAGCGGCTGTACGAAGCGTTGTACGCGGTCTTCGATCCAACACAAGTCAAGCCGGGCGACTACTACGAGGTCGCAATCGACACTAGCGGTGCCATTCGCCGCTTCCGCTACACGCCTCACCGCACCCCGGATCGCCCGGTTGAGGTGGAACTGCGCGACGGTCAGTTCGTTGGCCGCCAGTTGCAACTGCCGCTAAAGCGACGAGTCGAGCGGCTCGAAGTGCGCATCGAGAACAACCTCTCCAACGCCATCAGCGAGGCTGGGGAAGGCCGCGCGCTCAGCGACTTGCTCGTCGATGACATATTCGGCGCAGTTATCGACTTCCAGCGCGACCCGCGCCGCGGTGATCGGCTGGGGATCGTCTTTGAAAAGCTCTACTTGGATGGGAACTTCGTCCGCTACGGTCACATCCTCTTGGCGCAGTACGAAGGCGAACGAGTGACCGAGCTGGCAGTCCGTTATGCCCCTGCCGAGGAGCAGGACGCCTATTACAATGCCAGCGGTCAATCCCTCGGTCGAATGTTCGTACTCAAGCCCCTCGCAGTCAATCGCATCACCTCGCACTTCAGCCGCCAACGCTTCCATCCCGTACTCAAAGAGCAGCGCCCTCATCTGGGCACGGACTACGGTGCGCCGACCGGCACCCTAGTGTGGACTACGGCTCGCGGAGAGGTTGCGTACGCCGACTGGAAAGGCGGCTACGGCAAGTTGGTCGAAATTGTCCATCCCAATGGCTACCGCACCCGCTATGCGCACCTGAGCAAGATATTGGTTCGCAAGGGCCAGCTCGTACAGCAGAAAGATATCATCGGCAAAGTCGGTGCCACCGGACTTGCGACCGGCCCCCATCTGCACTACGAAATCATCAAGGACGGCCACCACATCAATCCCGAACACATCAACAGAGGTCGTGCTGTTCCAAGTCTAGCCGAAGACCTGTTGCCCGATTTTATCCACAAGCGCGATGCGCTCTTGCACGTCCTCGCGCTCGGCCCGCGCCACTTGGCTTTTCGCAGCAACCCCTTGACATCCGCACCCCCCTAGTTTGTATTGGCCGTTGCTATGGACTCAAAATCGCTACAAGAAATCGAAAACTTGGCCGAGCGCGACGGCCGCTATAAGAGCGATGCGTATCTATTTGTGTACGATGCGCTAAAATATACGGCGCAAAAACTCGGCAAGAACAAGGACACCTTGACCGAAGAGAAACGGCACATTTCCGGCCGGGATCTGCTCTTTGGCATCAGCGAGTACAGCGCCGATCAGTTTGGGCCACTCACTTGCTCAGTCTTTGCCCATTGGGGCGTCGAGCAAACGCGCGATTTCGGCGAGATTGTCTTCAACTTGGTCGGCGCGAAATTGCTGCGCAAGACAGACGAGGACCGAATCGAAGACTTCGTCGAGGTGTACGACTTTGCCGAGGAGTTCGACTGGAAGAAGCGCAAGGCCGATCTCAAGCGCCTGCCCTGAGCGCGGGACGCGAAGCATGAAAATCGCCTATTTCGACTGCTTCTCAGGTATCAGCGGCGATATGATCTTGGGCGCCCTGCTCGACGCGGGTCTCGCGCTAGAGGATCTCAACGGAGAAATCGCCAAGCTGGGCGTACAGAACGTTGCCATTGAGCGCGAATCCACCGCCCGGCACGCTATTGCCGCCACCCGCGCTAAGGTCTGCGTGGCTGGTGCGCCATTGGCCGACGCTGAGCACCATCTCGATCTGTCTGGCGAGCCTACGCACGATCACCCCCACGCCCACCTCAAAGATATAACTAGCCGCATTGCCGCTAGCCGCTTAGACGACGTCGTCAAGGAGCGCTCCATTCGCGTATTTGAGCGCCTGTGTGCAGCCGAAGCCGAGGTGCACAATGCCGCGCCTGCCGAGGTCGCCCTGCACGAAGTGGGGGCTCTCGACGCTCTGATAGACGTAGTGGGGGCCGTGGCTGGCCTCCAACTCTTGGAGGTAGAAGAGGTCTGCGCTTCGCCTCTGCGTTTTGGCACGGGTTTTGTGCGCTGTGCACACGGGCGCTACCCGGTGCCCGTGCCCGGGGTCTTGGCCCTCTGCCGCGACGTGCCGACTGAACAGACCGATATCCGCGCTGAACTCGTCACCCCGACCGGGGCGGCTATCATTACTACTTTAGCTCGTTCCTTTGGGCCGCAGCCGCCCTTCTGCCAACAGGCCGTCGGCTATGGCGCGGGTCGCCGCGACTTAGAGGCCATTCCCAATCTATTGCGCCTGCGCTTGGGCGAGCGCGTCCCGGCTAGCGAGCGCGTCCTGCTGATCGAAGCCAATATCGACGATATGAATCCAGAGGTGTACGGCTACCTCTTCGACCGGCTGCTAGAGCAGGGCGCGAGCGACGTGTATGCCACGCCGGTCCTTATGAAGAAGGGTCGCCCGGGCAACGTCCTCAGCGTCCTCGCTCCGGCGGGCCGTTTGGACGAGCTAGCCGAGATTGTCCTGCAAGAAACGACTACCATCGGCCTTCGCTACTACGGAGTGGAACGCCGCGTCTTGGAACGCCAGATCCGCACCGTTGCCACGCCGTACGGGGAGGTCGGCGTCAAGTTTAGTTGTATAGACGGACGTCGCCGCGCCGCCCCTGAATACGAGGACTGCGCGCGGCTGGCCCAAGCGCACCAAGTGCCCTTGCTCTCCGTATATGAGGCCGCTCAGGCGGCCGCCACCAAGGAGTAATGACCATCATGTTGCGGTTGATCTTATGTGCGTTATGGCTGGCTCCGCTGTCGAGCCAAGCCGCGGAATGGCCGGCTTATAGCGGCGACCTAGACGAATTCGACAATATCCAGCGCCTGCCGGCGGGTGAAGGCCCAGACCGCCTTGTGCTCGGCGACCACAACGGCCGGATCCACGTCTATGAAGAGCGCGACCGCACCTATACCGAGGTGTGGGATAGCGACTATCTCGAAGGTGCCGTGGCCGGCGTGTTCGTCCTCGACATCAACGACGACCAGCTCGACGAGATCGTCGCCTATACCGACCACGGCCGCGTGTATTACTTCGACTCTCAGGACTACACGCTGCTGTGGAGCAACTCGCCCAATGAATACGACCGCATTACCAGCCTGACCATCGGCGACATCGACGACGACCCCCAGCCCGAGCTCGTGTTTTGCGCCGATGGTCGCTTAGTCGTGTACGACGGTCGCGACCAGTACGAGCAGTGGCGCAGCGACCAGACTGATTTGACGGCCCATCAGATTCTCATCGGCGACGTCGATGGGGACGACGAAGACGAGATCGTGCTCAACGACGGCTACGTGTTCGACGCCCGCTTCTTCGACTTGGAGTGGCAGTCGTCCGAGCCTTTTGGCGAGCGCATGGGCCTGCTCGATCTCGACGAGGACCAGATTCCCGAGGTCATCGGCGAGTTTCAGGGCCGCTACCTGCGCATCTTTGACATTGATCTCCGGCGGGAAAAGTCGCTCAGCCGCTAGCGGCCTACTTGACACTTAGGCGGCGACCGGCGTATATACTCCCTCTCATCCAAACACCAACAAGGAGCGACTGCAATGCGACCCGTCACCCTCTTTACTGGCCAGTGGGCCGACTTGTCTATCGAGACCCTCTGCCAACAAGCCGTTGAGTTTGGCTACGACGGCTTGGAACTGGCCTGCTGGGGAGACCACTTTGAAGTTGACCAAGCCACAGATGACTATTGCAAGGCCAAGCGCGAACTGCTCGAAAAATACAATCTAGCGCTGTTTTCCATTTCCAATCACCTCGTCGGCCAAGCCGTGTGCGACGCCATCGACAGCCGCCACCAAGCCATCCTGCCTCCGCGCATCTTCGGCGATGGCGACCCAGAGGGCGTGCGCCAGCGCGCGGCCGCAGAGATGATCGCCACGGGGCAAGCAGCCGCCCGGCTCGGAGTGGACGTGGTCAACGGCTTTACCGGTTCTTCGATCTGGCACCTGCTCTATTCATTTCCGCCGGTATCTCCCGACATGATCGAGGCTGGGTACGCGGATTTTGCCGCGCGCTGGAAACCCATACTCGACCAATACCAAGCGCTCGGCGTCAAGTTTGCGCTAGAGGTCCACCCCACTGAGATCGCCTTTGATATTGCCTCGGCCGAGCGCGCTATCCAAGCCCTCGACGGCCACCCGGCCTTTGGCTTCAACTACGATCCCAGCCACCTCGGCTATCAGGGCGTGGACTACGTCGAGTTCATCTACCGATTCAGCGACCGCATCTTCCACGTCCACATGAAGGACGTAGGCTGGTCCGCGACGCCGACCGACGCCGGGGTCTTCGGCGGGCACACTGAGTTCGGCGACCGCCGGCGCTATTGGGACTTTCGCTCGTTGGGCCGTGGCAATATCGACTTCGAGGAAATCATCCGCGCCCTCAACCGCATCAACTACCAAGGGCCGCTGTCGGTCGAATGGGAAGACAGCGGCATGGATCGGGTCCACGGTGCGACAGAAGCGGCCGCTTTTGTCAAACAGGTCGATTTCCCGCCTTCGGACATTGCCTTTGACGCGGCGTTTGAGGACTAGCGTTGCAGCGTTTTCAAGATGATCCGCAGATGGACGCAGATGGACGCAGAGTAGTAGAAACAAGGCGATCCGCAGCGCGAATTGTTCAATTGTTCAGGATTGCTGTAGTTGTTGCCGTACTCGTCGCCTGCGGCCAAGAGGAACGGGGGCAGCAGACGTTGGTTTTTGGCCGCGGCTCGGATTCAATCGGGCTAGATCCGGGGATTGAAAACGACGGCGAATCGTTTAAGGTCTGCGACAACATCTACGAGACGTTGGTGACTTACGACAGCGAGAGCACGGCCGTGGTGCCTCAGCTAGCGCATTCTTGGGACATCGCGGACGATCAGCTCACGTGGACCTTCCACTTGCGCACGGGGGTCCGCTTCCACGACGGCACCTCCTTTAACGCCGAGGCCATGCTGTTTTCGCTCGGGCGGCAGTTTGACAAAGACCATCCCTTCCATAAGGTCGCCGGCGCGTTCAAGTACTGGCAGGCTATGGGCATGGACGACATCGTCGCCGCGCTAGAAGCCCCGGACGATTCGACCTTTGTCATCCGCCTCAACGAGCCACACGCCCCCTTCTTGGCGAACTTGGCGATGAACTTCTGTTCGGCCGTCAGTCCCACCGCAGTGGCCCGTTACGGTAGCGATTACTTCAAAAACCCGGTCGGTACCGGCCCCTTTCGCTTGGTCGAATGGCGCAAAGACGAGCGCATCGTCTTGGAGCGCAACCCCGATTACTGGGGTCCCAAGCCGCAGCTCGACCGCCTCATTTTCAAGCCTATTCAGGAAGGCTCGGTGCGCTTCTTGGAGCTTTCGCAGGGCACGATTCACGGTTTCGACAACCTCAGTCCTGAGTACATTGAGCCGATCCGCGCCGATCCCAACCTCCAGCTCTTGACACAGGCGGGCATGAACGTCGGCTACTTGGCCATGAACATGGACAAGAAGCCCTTTGACGATGTGCGGGTGCGCCGAGCCATCAACCACGCCGTGGATAAGCAGGCGCTCGTGGATAATCTCTACGAGGGCTTGGCCATGCCAGCCAAAAACCCCATCCCGCCGACCCTGTGGAGTTACAACGACACCATTGCGGGCTATGGCTATGATCCGGCCAAAGCGCGGGCTTTGCTGGCGGAAGCCGGCTATGCCGACGGCTTTGAGACCGAGCTGTGGGCCATGCCCGTGCCGCGGCCCTATATGCCGCAGCCCACCAAGATCGCCGAGGCGATTCAGGCCGACCTCGAAAAGGTGGGCGTCCGCGCTCGTATTGTGTCTTGGGAGTGGGGGACGTACTTGGACAAGGTGTTCGATGGCCAGCACCAGATGGCTTTGTTGGGCTGGACCGGCGACAATGGCGACCCAGACAACTTCCTCTACGTGCTCCTCGACTCAACTGCGGCGATCAAGCCCGCCCAGAATATTTCCTTCTACCGCAGTGGCGAGCTGCACGACGCACTCGTCGCGGCCCGTCGCTCTACCGACCGCGACGTGCGCACGCGGCTCTACGCCCAGGCGCAGGAAATCGTCCACCGCGACGCGCCTTGGGTGCCTCTAGTACACGCGACGCAGACAGTGGTTTTCCAGCGCCGCGTAACTGGCTTCAAGCTGCATCCCACGGGCAGCAAGTGGTTCCACAGCACCGCGCTGACGCCTTGAGCCATGCACCGCTTCGTCCTCCGGCGGCTCATCGCGCTCTTGCCGACGCTGGCGGGGATTTCGCTTTTAGTTTTTTTGATGCTCTACTTGGTGCCGGGCGACCCAGCCCAAGTCATGCTCGGGGAACGCGCCAATGCCGAGAGCTTGGCCGAGTTGCGCGCGACTATGGGCCTCGACCAGCCCTTTCACGTGCAGTTTTACCGCTTTTTTACCGGCCTGTTGCAGGGGGACCTAGGCCGTTCGATTCGCACTCACGAAAAAATTACTACTGAACTGGTTCAGCGCTTCCCGGCCACCTGCGAGCTAACCTTGGCCAGTATGCTGCTGGCCATGACAGTCGGCATCTCGGCTGGACTGTGGGCCGCGGTGCGGCGGGGCAAGATCGCCGATCTGCTCAGCATGATCTTGGCCACGGCTGGCATTTCCATTCCCGTATTTTGGCTGGCTCTGATGCTGGTGTTGCTGTTGGCCTTTTACGTGCCGCTCTTTCCGGTGTCCGGCCGCCTGAGCACGCATATCTACTTTGAGCCGATCACCTATTTCTACGTAATCGACACTCTTGCGCAGGGCGATTTCGCGGCCTGCGGCGACGTGTTGTGGCACCTTTTTCTCCCGGCCCTGACTTTGGGGACCATTCCCATGGCCGTCATTGCGCGCATGACCCGCGCCAGCTTGATCGACGTCCTCGGCGAGGACTACATCCGCACGGCTTGGGCCAAGGGTCTGCGGGAGCGGGTGGTGATTGTGCGCCACGCCCTGAAGAACGCCTTTATACCCACGCTCACGGTCATCGCCCTCCAATTCGGCTATCTACTCGGGGGTGCGGTTATCACCGAGACCATTTTCGCTTGGCCCGGGGTCGGACGCTGGCTTTTTTTGGCGGTACAGGCGCGCGACTTCCGCGCCGTGCAGGGCGGAGTTTTGCTGCTGGCCACGGTCTTTGTGCTGGCCAACCTCATCGCCGACATACTCTACGCTTGGCTGGATCCGCGGATCCGCTACGACGAGGAATAGAGGATGACAAAAAAGTGGAGGCAACGAGCAAGGCCGTTGCCTCCACTTTTTGTGTTTGACAGTGCCTAGGTCGCTGGCACTGAGTCATGCCCTACTAAACCTGCGTCCACGCACCGCTGTTGTTGGACGATTCTACTGCGGCTGCGACGAATTTCATGCCTGCTACGCCCTCTTCCACACCCGGGTGCGGAAAGGCCGCGGGCACATCTTGTTCGCCACGGCGCGTGCGAATGAGCCGCTCGATGGTGGTGTGGAGGTTGGCGAGGGCTGGAAAGAAGTCTTCGTGATGTCCCGAGGGTACCCGCAAGTACGAGGCGACCGACGCGGGCAGGTCGAATTCAGCGCCAATCCAATAAGTAATGTCGCGGCCATCGCCGTGGCGCACTAGCAGGCATTCGGCTCGCTCCTGATGCCATTCGATAGAGCCTGTGGTACCGAAGACGCGGAAGCCATTGTCGTTGCGGTAGCCAACGGCGATCTGCGTGGCCGTGATCAGCGCGGTGCCGCCGTTTTCCAACTCGCCGATCGCGTTGAAGTCGTCGTCGAGTACGCGGCCTTCGACAAAGGTGTTGAGCCGCGCCGAGACCCGCTCGACGGCCAGCCCGGTCACCCAAGTCGCGGCGATAAAGGCGTGCGTGCCAATGTCGCCGCCGCAATTGGAAATACCCGTGCGCGCGGGATCGGTGCGCCAAGACGCCTGCTGCTGGCCGGTCTGTTCCAGTGCCGTGGCCAGCCAGCCCTGATGGTACCAGGAATCCACCTTGCGGACTTGGCCTATTTCGCCGCTGTGGATCATTTCCTTGGCCAGCATCATCATGGGATGGCCCGTATAGGTATGGGCTAGCACAAAGGGCACCTGCTGGTGCGCGACGATTTGTGCCAAGTCTTCGGCTTCGGCGGCGGTCATGGTGATGGGCTTTTCGCAGAGCACGGGAATGCCGGCCTGCAAAAAGGCTTTGGCTGGCTCGTAGTGGGCGAAGTTGGGCGTGACGATGGTGACGTAATCGAGGGCTTGCTCGCCGCTTTGCACTGCCTCTAGCAGCGCCTGATAGGTGGGATAACCCTCGATGCCGTAGTCGTCGGCTGCGCTCATTGCCGCCTCTGGGTTGGAGCGCAGCGCACCAGCGACCAATTCGCGGCTGGCGTCGAGTGCGATGGCGCGGTTGTGGACCATGCCGAAAAAGGAATCGGGGCCACCGCCGCCGATCATGCCTACTTTGAGTTTGCTCATGGAATTTTCTCCCCCAAATGTATTGTTGGAGTGCTCTGTTTTTAAGTACGCATTGGGGCCTATGACTGTCAAACGACGCGGCTTCTCACGGCACTCGCATTACTGCTGTCGGTAGCCCTTGTTGCAATTGGCCGACGTCCAGCCCGCTGTTGAAGGCGTAGCGTTTGTAGGCCAATACTAGCGACACATCGGCTTGGCGTATTTCCACTCGGCGCGGCAGGTACAGCGCGTCCTGTCGGCGGTATTCTCTTAGCTCTCGGAGCAGGACATCGCCCTCGGGCAGCGGGATGCTCTCGCGCAACACCAAGCCGCGGCGCAAATCCAGCCACACCCGCCGTCCACCTGTCAGCGCGACCACTGCTTGGTCGGCGCGGGGATACTCGATTGGCTCGACTATGGAACCCGGCTCGACGAGGCCGAGCAAGGCGTAGCGCAGGTCGCATGACCCAAAATCCAATCCAGTCAGCGTGGTTAGCAGCCGTCCGCGCATCGGTCCTTTTACGGGCCGCTCCATGCCCCGGCTGTACACAGTCAGGCTGTCGCCTTCGAGCAGGGCCGTAAAAATGTGGGTGAAAAAGGGGCCGCGCACTTCGACGCGGAAGAGATCTGGATTGATTAGCTGCACGAGGGCCGTCCCCCGATCGCGCACCTTGCCGCGCTGCAGCTCAATGGCCGCTTCTGCCGTCAGGTCCTCGAACTGGGCGAGCGATGTCGAGGCAGCGAGCAAGGCAGCTGGTCCTTGGGCCGCATCCCAGCCTTCCCGCACCACCAGCGGCGGCGCACAAGCTAGCGCTAGAGCGCAGAGCGCGAACCACTTAAAAGCTGTATGGAAATTTCGGGTGTGCCCCGAATGCGGGGTGGGCATCATGGCAGCAGCTTGCGCCGGACCTCTTCGTTGTCCGGCGCGAGTTCCAGCACCTTCTGCCAATGCACGCGCGCCTCGTCCGTTTTACCGAGGGAGCTGGCGATGTCGCCGGCGTGGTCGAAGATCACAGCCTGCTCCTCGGGATCGACCTCGTCTATATGCTCCAGGGCTTGTTGCAGGTATTGTTCGGCCTGCGCTAGCTCGCCGAGGCGGAAATAGGCCCAGCCGATGCTGTCGAGGAACGCGCTGTTGTCCGGTTCGAGCGCGATCGCCTTCTCCAAGAGCGCGACCGCCTCTGTTAGTCGCATGCCCTTGTCCGCGTACATGTAGCCGAGGTAGTTGAGGGCGTACGCATCGTTTGGCTCGAGCTCCAATAGGCGCTGGAAGGTCTCTACTGCATGGTCGAAGTACTCGTCGCGGCCGAGTTTGCGCGAAGCCTGCTCATAGCAGGAGCCGAGGTAAAAGAGCACGCGACTCTTGTCGTTGGCGAGCGCGACGGCTTGATTCAGCTTTTCCAGCGCCGCTTCCCAGCGCTCTAATTCCTCTAAGGCGATGCCCCAGTGCAAAAAAGTCGGGCTGTACGCAGAGTCGAGCGAGGCCGCTGTTTCGTATTGGACCAGCGCGTCTTCCCACTGCCCTTGTCGCCCTAGGCTGATGCCCCACCGCACGTGCAGCACGGCTTCGCCCGGGGATACGGCGAGTGCTTGGCGATAGACGCCAACGGCCGCTGCCCAAGCGTCTTGTTGTTCTAGCGCGAGTCCCCAGTACAGATATATCTCAACCGCGTCGGGCAGGTACTCAAGACCGCGCTGGTACACGGCGATGGCCTCGTCGTAGCGCTCGGTGTTCTCTAGGGCCGTTCCCCAGTACAGGTAAATCTCGCTGCTGTCGGGCATGGCCTCTGCCGCTTGGCTGAGGACGGCGGCGGCGGAGTCGTAGTCCTCCAAGTAGATGTAGTAGCGCGCTAGATCGGTCCACTGCTCGACCGTTTGGGGCTGCATCTCGACGATGCGCTTAAAGACCAACGTCGCTTGGTCGTACTTGCCGGCCTCGGACAGAGCCGTTCCCAAGTGGTAGAGCACCTCGGCACCCTCTTCGGCGAGGATTTCCTCTAGGTCGTGCTCGGTGACCATTAGCCGCGCCAAGTGGTAGGGGACGCTGCTGTCGGGCAGATGGCCGGCGGCTTGTCGGTAGATGGCGATGGCCTCGTGGCGGTGCCCCTGTGCTAACTTGAGCTCGGCTAAACCCAGCCAGGCGTCCTCGACCATAGGATCGACAGCGAGGATCTGGCGATAGATGCGCTCGGCCTCTTTTTGCTGGTCAATGCGAGAAAAAATGCCGGCTATGTCTACCTCGACTGCCACTGGCACTTGCTCGTGGGCGAGGACCTCGTTGAAAAGCGGGGCAATCCGTTCGGTTTGGCCCATTTCAAAGTAGAGATAGGCCAAGTGGCGATAGAGCGGCCAATTATCCGGTTCGTGATGCAGCAGCTCTTTGATGTGGTGGATGGCACTCTCGTAGTCGCCTTCGCTCTCCAAAATCCGAATCAACAGACGGAGTAACCTCAATTGGCTGCCGTCCAATGCCAAGCCCTTGCGCGCAAAGTGGGCGGCCATGTGGGCGTCGTCGATGCGCTGATAGTTGTAAGCGAGGCGAGCGTAGATGGTGGGCGAAGTCGGGTCGAGGTCGGCCGCGTTGCGCAGGGCGACTATCGCGCCGAGGTAGTTGTGTTGGGCTTCAAAGACCTTGGCCTTGACGAAGTACTGCATGGCTTGGTTGGGATCCGCCGGGTCTGCGGGCGCGTTGGAGCTCCGCAGAGTTGCGCAGCCGCCCACTGCGAGCGCGAGCGCGCAGAACAGGGGGAGGAGGCGCGAGACATCGTTCCATAATCTGAGGGGGACACCTGTATTATCGGTGTTTAGGAAGCCGCGCATTATGCCATCGCCTCAATGAGAGCGTCGCGGAATTTCACAAAGCTGTGAGAGCGGTTGCAGTCTGGGTTGATATGAGCGGCAATAGTACGCGCTACTTCTACCTTGCGCAGCCCATTTTTGAAGTAGCCACCATTCTGTAAGATGCGTTCAAACGCCTCCCAAGTGCCGCCTTTTATAGCATCGGGATCGCGATAGGGTGCCCGATTCGGAACGGTTGGTGACACCCTTGGATAGGCGCTTTTTACGGCTTTCCAATCGCCGAAGTACCACGCTTCAAGTTCTTCAATTACAATGCGGTTTACCACTTGCCAGAGATACTCCCCGGATCCTGAACGGGTACTTAACCCCGCTATGGTCGCTGCCTCTTCGAGTTGTTGCTTGAGTTCATGGCAATCATCGTCGTCGCAATCAACCACCACGACGATACGCCCATAGTTCGACGGCCAATGGGCGTAGCCCTTTAGACGAGCCTGTAAATTATCCAACATATCTGTCTTGCCCTGAAACGCATGGACGCGAAAGGAAGGACAGTCTTCGAAAAATAGACGCGGGAGTAATTCATGCAGGAATGCCTCCATAGAAGGCTCTTCGACCAGAAACTCCAGATGGGGCTCCTCCATCATTCATCCCTTCTGAATGGTCCAGTGGCCCCACCTTGGTTGACTAGGGGATCACCCACGTTGAAGTAGCCCTCCATCCATAGGTGACCGAGCCGTGCTCCTTGATCCATGAACGCTTGTACTTCCTCTATATCCGCGACGCATTGCGTTTGTGCATAGCCTTTCCCATCGCGCCAGAGGACGCGGACTTCTTTAGGCTGCAAGGCATTGAGGAAAAATGGAGAGTGAGTGGTGACTAGTAATTGGGTGCGTTCACCGGCGGCACGGCACTCCTCGGCCAGTTCCCAAAGCAGTCGGGGGTGGAGAAAATTTTCCGGCTCCTCAATGCCTATAAAAGGCGGTGGAGCCGGATCGTGGAGGAGCACGAGATAGGCCAACATTTTGAGCGTACCGTCGGAGGCGAAACGCGCTAGCACCGGATGGCTAAACGGGGCATCCTTGATTTGTAATAGCAGGCGGCCGTCGGGCATAGTTTCGGCCAGAACCTTCTCAATGCGCGGTACGCGCCGGCGTAGTACCTCAAAGATGCGCTCGAGCCGCTCTGGATGCTGCTCGGCCAAGTATTGGATAACGTTAGCGAGATTATCGCCCGTTTTACTCAACTGCTCCTGCGGTCCGGCTTCGGGCTGGCCGCGTGCGCTATCTGCCGAGAGGTATGAGACATGCCAGCCAGTGATGAACTGGCGCAGTGCCGCCACGCGGGGGTGATCGGCGAACTGTCCTAGGGCATTGACCGCTAGCAGGTCAGGTGTGTTCAGGGGGATTTCTATTCGCTGGTCTTCTTCGTCTGGTTGGTCTCCGCTGACCGCTCGGCCTTGGCCGTGCTCGTATTGGAGAAATCGAAATGGCTTTCCGTGTTGGCCCCGTCGCCATTGCAACCACTCCTCGACTACGACGGGTACCCCCTTGTGTTCGTGGACGGCCAAGTGATAGGTGATGAGCGGCTGTTTTGGCTGCTCTCGGTACTTGATCTCGATTACTACCGGCCCCTCCTCTGCTTCCCGGGACACCAGTTCCTTGCTCCGCCCGCGCTTATCCCAGGCGCGGCGCAGCCCCAACTCGAAGCACTCCGCCAGAAAAGCGAATACGTCGAATACAGTAGATTTGCCGCTGCCGTTAGGCCCGAGTAGTACCGTTAGCGGTGTCAGGTTTCTGAACTCGACACTCCGCAAGGCGCGGAAGTTTTGCACCTTCAGATATTCAATGCGCGCCGGAGCAGTGGGTCGTACAGGAATTGGGGTCATCTGCGGTCTCCGTTGGTGAGGAGTCTAAATTTTGGGATCCAAGGCGTCTCTAAGCCCGTCGCCAAAGAGGTTGAGCGCCAAGACGACCACGAAGATGGCCAGTCCGGGAAAGGCCATGACCCAAGGTGCTTGCAAGAGCAGTTCGCGCCCCCCGGATAGCATGGCTCCCCACTCGGGAGTCGGCGGCTGGGCTCCCAAGCCCAAAAAGCTCAACCCGGCCGCGTCGAGGATGGCCGTGCCCAAGCTGAGCGTGGCTTGCACGATGAGCGGAACCGTGCAGTTGGGCAAGATGCTGTAGAACAGCAGCCGCGATTCGCTCGCCCCCAGCGCGCGCGCGGCCTCGACGTATGTGGCCTCGCGCACGGTCAACACCGAGGAGCGCATGAGGCGGGCAAATTGTGGCACCAACACGATGCTGACGGCGAGAATGGCATTGTCGATGCCCGGCCCGATGACGGCGACGATGGCAATGGCCAAGAGGATGCTGGGAAACGCCAGCATCAGGTCCATCAGCCGCATGATGAGCATGTCGGCGATCCCGCCGCGATACCCGGCCACGAGGCCGAGTAAGGTGCCGGCGGAAGCGGCTAGCGCGATGGCGACCAATCCGATCCGCAGCGAGATGCGGGCGCCGTACACGATGCGGCTGAAGATGTCGCGGCCAAAGTCGTCCGTTCCCAGCCAATGGCTTAGCGACGGCGGCTGCAAGCGCGCATAGAGGTTTTGCGCCAGTGGATCGTGGGGTGCCAGTAGCGGTGCCAGCAGCGCGACTAGAACCGCACTCGCCAAGACCCCGCCGCCGATCAGTGCGAGGCGTTGTTTGCCGAGCCGTCGCAGTTCGCTGGTGAGGTGTGAAAGTATCTCAAGCATGGCAAATTAGCTAGGCTCTAGAACTAACACGCCCAGCGGTGGCAAGTGCAACTGCGCCGAATGCGGCCGGCCGTGGCAGGCGACTTTTTCGGTTTGCACCCAGCCGCCGTGGCCCACGCCGCTGCCGCCGTAGATTTCGGCGTCGCTGTTGAGCACCTCGCGGTACGGTCCGGCAGTTGGCAGCCCGAGCCGGTAGTCCGCTCGGGGAACTGGGGTAAAATTGCACGCGAAGATCAGGGGTTTTTCGCCTTCGGCGCGGCGCGCAAAAGCCGCGATGCTCTGCGCAGCGTCCGAGCAGTCGATCCATTCAAAACCAGCGGGATACGCATCGGTGCGGTGCAGGGCCGCACAGCGGCGATAGAGTTGGTTGAGATCGCAGAGCCAGCGATAGACGCCGCGATGGGACTCGTCGTCGAGCAGGTGCCAGTGCAACTCGCTTTGGTGATCCCATTCTTCCCACTGCGCCAGTTCGGCTCCCATAAAGAGCAGCTTCTTGCCTGGGTGCCCGTACATAAAGCCGTAGAGCAAGCGCAAGTTGGCCAGTTGCTGCCAAGCGTCGCCGGGCATCTTGTTCAAGAGCGAGCGCTTGCCGTGTACTACCTCGTCGTGCGACAGCGGCAATACGAAGTTTTCGCAATAGGCGTAGAGCATGCCAAAGGTCAGGTCGGATTGGTGGTGGCGGCGGTGGCTCGGATCGCGCTGCATGTAGCGCAGCACGTCGTTCATCCAGCCCATGTTCCACTTGAAGCCAAAGCCGAGGCCGCCAGCGTCGGCGGGGCGGGAAACCTCCGGCCAAGCAGTCGATTCTTCGGCGATCATCAAGGCACCGGGACAGCGCTCGTCGATGGCCGTGTTGAGCTGTCTGAGGAAGTCGATGGCTTCGAGGTTTTCGCGTCCGCCATAGGCGTTGGGCATCCATTCCCCTTCTAAGCGCGAGTAGTCGAGGTAGAGCATGGAAGCTACGGCATCGACCCGCAGGCCGTCGAGGTGAAAGCGCTCGAGCCAAAAAAGGGCGTTGGAAATGAGAAAAGAGCGGACTTCGGCGCGACCGTAGTTGAATATGCAGGTGTGCCAATCGGGATGCCGTCCTTGGCGCGGGTCGCGGTGTTCGTAGAGGCTGGTGCCGTCGAACTGAGCCAAGCCGTGGGCATCGTCGGGAAAGTGCGCGGGCACCCAGTCGAGAATCACGCCGATGGCGTGGCGGTGGCAATAGTCGATGAAATAGGCGAAATCCTCGGGCGTGCCAAAGCGCGCGCTCGGAGCGAAATACCCCGTTCCTTGATAGCCCCACGAGCCGTCGAAGGGATGTTCGGCCACCGGCATTAGCTCGATATGGGTAAAGCCTAACTCGGCCACGTGGGGAACCAATTGGTGCGCCAGCATGCGATAGTCGAGATAGGCATCGCCGTTGCGACGCCAAGAGCCGAGATGCACTTCGTAGATGGCGAGGGGAGCTTCCACCCAGTTGCGTTCGCGTCGCGCGGCCATCCAGGCGTCGTCGTTCCAAGCGAACGCATCGCTCCGGCAGACGGCGGAAGCAGTGCGGGGCGGTTGCTCGGTCGCAAAGGCAAAGGGATCGCTCTTGAGCAGGACGTCACCGTTGCGGCTGAGGATTTCGTACTTGTAGCGCGCGCCCGCGCCCACCTCGGGGACGAACAGTTCCCAGACTCCAGACGCGCCCAGCGAGCGCATGCAGTGCCTCCGGCCGTCCCAGCCGTTGAAATCGCCGACCACGCTGACCCGGCGGGCACTCGGTGCCCACACTGCGAAATACGTGCCCTCGGTCCCGTCGATGCAGCGCGGATGCGCCCCCAGCACTTCATAGGCGCGGTAGAGCGTTCCTTCGTTGAAGAGGTATTGGTCCTGGGGCGCGAACTGCGGCCAGAAAGAGTACGGATCGCGGCAGTAGCGAACCGCGCCCTGCGCGTCGGTCACTTCTAGATGGTAGGCAAAGGGCGCGCTGCGGCCGGTGATCCGCGCCTCAAACAGCCCATCGGCATGGATTTTGGCCGCTGAAAAGCTCGCGTTTTGCCCTCTGCGCTCCACGACCCGCACGCTCGCTGCATCGGGCAAGAACGCGCGCACCACGCATCCTCCATCTAAAGGGTGCATACCCAAAGCTGAGAACACATCGGGGTACTCGGCGCGTACAAGGGCCTCTATAGTCTGCGGCTCAAGCGTTGTCTGCATGGTCGCACTCGCTCATCATTGTGGCACAGGGTGGTACTCAAACGGGGGAGGCGACAGTGATAATAACACTTGAATGGCATGACGACGACATGACCGGTGATTTTGAACTGGGCATATCGTCGGCGTCAGTGAGTAGTGTGTCAGGTGCCTGTGGATGACGTTGGGAGTTTTGAAACCAGCTCTCGCAGCCTTCTGCGAAGGGTTCATCTCGCGCCGAGAATTTCGTTCAGGTCAGCGGTGAAGCCGATGAGCGAGGGCGAAGTCATCGTCTGTCCCTCGCCGTAGATGGCCTCTACCTCGAAGGCACGCTCTTCGAGCCGCAGCACCGTCACCGTGCGGGCGTCTGGATCAACCAGCCAGTACTCTTTCACCCCGTGTTTTGCATACAGGCTGCGTTTGAGCGTCCGGTCCCGCCCAGCGGTGGAAGGGGACAGGATTTCGACGACCAAGTCCGGTGCGCCGAGGACATTATCGCCGCCGAGTAGCAGGTGTGCTCGCTCGTTGGAGACGAACAGCAGGTCTGGCTGCACCACATCCGTGTTCGACAGCACTACGTCGCAGGGGGCGGAAAAAACCTCGCCCAAATCCCTCTCCTCCACAAATTGAGCGAGTCGCCATCCCAATTTGGCGTCAATTCGCTGGTGTCCTAAGTTGGGCGCAGGAGCCACAATCAATTCTCCGTCCAATAACTCATAGCGCTGGTCTTCCGGGGTGTGCCGGTAGTCCTCATAGGTGAACTTGACGGCTGGATTGGGGCTGAGCATAGCGCCCTCCTCTCTCGTCGCTTGATGCGCGGCGTGCGAACTTCTTGTCAATAAAAAGTAAAGTAAAACAAACCCCATCAACAGGGCGTGGGGAATCGCCAGTCCCCGCGCACAGGCTCCGGCGATGCGCAACGGCCATTATATTATTTATCTTTGCTACAAGAAAACCACCCGACCTACTTCGGCTATTGGACAAAAAAATCGCCACTAGCGGCTGGGGGCTGTACCCGCTCGTCGCCGCCTCGGTTCAGCGCGCGCGCTACCTAAGCGACCTCGGTCGCGCCGCCGCGACCCCGATTTTACCCCAGGGCAATTGCCGCTCCTACGGTGACGCCTGCCTGTACGAGCGCGTCGTCTCTACCTTGCCGCTCAAGCACCTGCTTGACTTCGATCCGCAGCGCGGGCTTTTGTGCGCGCAAGCTGGCATTACTTTCGCGGAGATCATCCGCTTTGCCCTGCCCCAGGGCTTTTTCCCGCCCGTTACGCCGGGAACCAAATTCCCCACGCTCGGCGGCTGCATTGCCGCGGATGTACACGGCAAAAACCACCACGCCGAGGGGTCCATCGCCACCTTTGTCGAATCGCTGGACATGGTGTTGGCCGATGGCTCGCTAGTGCGCTGTTCGCGCAACGAGTATGCCGATCTGTTTTGGGCTACGCTCGGCGGCATGGGCTTGACGGGATTTATCTATGCGGCGACGCTGCGGCTAAAAAAGGTGCCGTCGGCGTACATCCGGCAGCGCGCCATCAAGACGGCGAATTGGGCCGAGACGTGTCGCGTCTGTACGGAGACTCAGCATGAGTACACTTATTCGGTCGCGTGGATCGACGGGCTGCAAACGGGCCGGAAGCTAGGGCGCGGCCACGTGCTGCTGGGGGAACACGCCGACGCGCGCGAACTCAAGGGCAAGCCGCCCTTTGCCATCCACGGCGATGGCCGCTGGGCCGTGCCGTTTTTCTTGCCCGGCGGCGTGCTCAATGCCAAGTCGCTGAAGGTGTTTAACGCGCTCTACTATCATCGCCAAGTGCGCCGTGCGGCCGACGCGCTCGTCCACTATGACCCGTACTTTTATCCGCTCGACGCCATCCGCGGCTGGAACCGCCTGTACGGCCGCCGGGGCTTTTTGCAGTACCAGATCGCCGTGCCCTATGCCGATGGCGCGGAGGTGATCGCCGATCTGCTCGGACGCATCGCCCGCGAGGGTGTGGCTTCGCCCTTGGCCGTGCTCAAGACCTTTGGGCCGCCGAGCGAGGGCTTGCTTTCTTTTCCCATCGCGGGTTACACTCTCGCGCTGGACATTCCCTTGCGCGACTCTGGGACGATTACCTTCTTGCGTGAACTGAATAAAATCATCGTCGAGGCTAAAGGACGCGTCTATCTGGCCAAGGACGCCATTTTGGAAAGGGAGGATTTCGCCGCCATGTATCCGCAACTAAGACAATTCAAAGCGGTCAAGCGCAAGTACGATCCCGAATGCCGCTTCCGCTCCTGTCTGTCCGACCGCTTGGGGATTACGTGAGGGCCTTGGTTTTGGGGGCGAAGTCGGCGATTGCCCAAGCTATCGTCGAGCGCCTAGACGGCTATGACTTTGCGCTGGCCGCTCGCGGGTGTAGCGAATTGGAGCCTTTTGCCGCGGACTTGCGGCTCAGACACTCGTGCGAGGTGGAGTTGTTCGAGTTTGACGCCTTGGACTTTGCGGCGTTGGCGCGCTTGCCGCAGCAGGTTCACGAGCGCGGCGGCCCTTTTGACTTGGTCGTCCTCGCCTTCGGCTATCTCGGCGACGAGCGCGCCGCGCAGCGCGATACGGACGCGCTAGCTCACATCCTCAACGCCAACTTCACCGGCGCGGCCATCGCGCTGGCGCATTTGGCTAATTATCTGGAGGAAAGGGACACACCGACTGGCATCATCGCCATTTCGTCTGTGGCTGGCGATCGAGGCCGCCAGGGCAACTACGCGTATGGGGCGGCTAAGGGGGGGCTGGCGATTTTCTTGCAGGGGCTGCGCAACCGGTTGGCTGCGACGTCTGTGCACGTTCTGACCGTCAAGCCTGGGTTTGTCGATACGCCTATGACCGAGGGGCTAGACGGGCTTTTTTTAGTTGCTCCGCCGGAGCGAGTGGCCGCCGACATTGTGCGCGCCTATCGGGAAAAGAAAGACGTGCTCTACACGCCGTTTTTTTGGCGCTGGATCATGCTCGCAATCAAGAGCATCCCCGAGCGCATTTTTAAGAGGCTGAAGTTGTGACCCTAGTGTGAAGTAGGGGTCTGCTTAGCTGTTTTCGAATGCGTCGATGGCTGCGGCCCGAGATTCGTAAATCGGGATGACCTGATCAAAGCCGCTGATTGCGAGAACATTGCGGATTGGATCAGAGAGGGTGCAAAAGCCAAATTTCTTGCCCGATTCGTTGAATTTTCTGGAAATTACTAGACTAATCCGCAGCCCTGCGCTGCTGATGAAGAATACGCGCTCAAAGTCCAAGATCAATGCCTGATCTTCCGCATCGATTCCCGATTCTACGATACGCTGGAATCTATCGGCGTTGCTACTGTCGATATGACCAATGAGCATCGCAATCAAGATGCCGTCTTTTCGTTCCCACTTAACTTGTACGCTCATTTGAATGTATCTCCTTGTCTGACTAGAAGCGCAGTCCTACCTGCCCGAAGACGAGGCGGCCCACCGCCGGAGCGCCGACGAACGACTGGTAGGCTTGGTCCAGTACGTTGTCCGCATCGACCTGTAGCACCACGCCCTGCTCTATGGGCAACTGGTAGGTCAGGTTGAGATCCAGCACTGTGTAGGAATCTACCTTGCCCACGTACACCCCCGAACTCATGGGAAAGGAATCGATGTAACGCACTTGGCCGCCTAGCGCCAGCCCCCACTCGGCAAAGTTGTAGTCCATCCCCAGCTTGACCTTGTGCCGGGGCGCGTTCAGGGCTATGTCACCTCTTCCTTCGCCATGGGAGTACTGCAGATTCTCGAAGAAATTGTCGTTGACAAAGGAGTAATTCCCCGTGAGCCGCCAGTGATCGACGGGGAAGTAGGCCAAGCTCAGATCCAGCCCGCGGATGGTCACAGCTTCAAAATTGCGGTAGCTCATAATCATCGCGTAGGGATCGGAAGCCTGCTCGGGCGAGACCGTGCCGTAGGGAATGGCGGCCGCTCCTGCGGTGAGGATACCGGTCAGTTCGTCCACTGGTGAACCATTGTTGTTGCCCTGCACTACTCCGGGCACCTGTGCTGCGTCTAACGCCGCCAGCGCCCCAGCTAGTTGCTCGTTGGCCGGATCGGACAGGGCCGCGCCGATTTCTCCACCTAAAGCCGCGCCTAGACTCTGAGGATCGAGAAAGATATTGGGGGTCTCCACTGACGCGGGTCCAACAAAATCTTCAATCCTAGACTGGTACAAATCTGCGGCCACCACCCACTTGTCGGCCACCACGCCTTTGTAGCCAAGCTCAATAGTCTGAGTAATGGCCGAGTAAATGCGCGGCATGTCATAGGCTGTAATGGGGGTGATGCCGTCTGCCTCTACAAAGAAGAAAGACGGTCGATTCGGATCGGGCTCTGCGCCGAGCGGCTCCGTCTCGATGTTCAATCGGCCCATGACATTGCGCAGGCCGGGCAATTGCTCGGGCACGATGCCGGGCAGGGCTGCGGCCAACTGACCGGCTGCTGCTTGAGCGTCTTCTGCTTCCATTCCTTGGGCCATCAAGGCACCGGTCGCCAGTTCTTGGAAAGCAGGCCCAAACTGTGCCAGTACCGCCTGCCGACCGATTCCCCACATTGCGTTGGTGAACAGTGGGTCGTCCAAAGGCAGGTACTGGTCGGCTGGCAGACCGGCCATTGGGGCAAAGGGCGAGCGGAACAGGGGCCGGCCCGCCTCGTCCCGCCGGAAGGTGAAGCCATAGCCGGAGTTGCGGTAGTTCCCTTGGGTCCAGACGTCGATGGATTTGAAGTCTCCCAGGCCGAGCGCCGAAAAGAGGGGCGAGAAATTTGGGCTCAGCCCGAAGGGGTCTCTGGCTGTTTGCAGGTCGAGGAACAGATTGTTCGCCGTGGGTGTGCTGAACGCTCGGTTGTAAGTCAGCCGCAGCGTCTGGGTCGCCTGCGGCTTGAATACTAGAGCGGCCCGAGGCGACAGTTCGGGATCCTCGAGGTGGCTGTGGTAGTCGTAGCGCAGGGCCAATACCAAGTCCAGCATGTCGCTCAGGGCCGTCTCGCTCTGCACGTAGCCGCCGTACTCGTTGAGGTCGTCATCGGCCTCGTTCCGGCCCATGATGGTGCCGTCGGTATCGGGCCGTGTCAACAGGGCGTCAAGGCCGTAGGTGAAGCGCTGGCGTGGACCTAGGCTGGAGGTGTGCTGCGCTTGGAACACGTTGAGGGACGACCTATCGACGACGGGATCGCCCGTGCGCAGCAAAAAAGTGTCACCCGCGTCGTTCCAGTTGCGGAAGGCCTGAAAAAACCAGTTGCGGTACAGCAGCCGCAACTGGGCGTAGTTGTACTGCCAGTCTATGGTTTGCGACGCCCCCACACCGGTTCCCCCGATTACGTTCGCCTTGTTGTGGCCCGTCGATAAAATAGCTGTCAAGTCGTCCGCAGCCCGCCAGTCTAGGCGCGCTTCGACACTTTGGTTTTTGTTGTTGGGATCGCGCGTTTTGAGGAGTGGCAAATCCGCTCCAGCATCTATCTCCGCCTGCCTCAGTGCTTGAGCCTTCACCTCCTCTGGGTCGGTGTACTCCCACTCCGTCCCCGTATAGTACTGGCCCGAAATCTTGTAGCCCAAGCGATCCCCCACCACGCCAGCGTGCCGGATTGTGGTATGGCGCAGATTGCGCTCTCCCATCCCCGCGTACACGTTCGTACCCTGCGAGGTAAAGGGGGAATGGGTGATGATGTGCATGACCCCATCGGCGCTGTTGGGCCCGTACAGGGCCGACCCCGGTCCTAGGACTACCTCTATGCGTTCCACATCGTCGTTGGTGAGCGGAATGAAATTCAAGGCGTTGACTCGTAGCGAGGGCACGCGGGCGATGCGGTTGTCCGTCAGCGTGAGCAGGGTGCCGGAGAATATATTGTTGAAGCCGCGCACCACCACGTTGGCGTTGGCCAACCCCCTCTTGGCAATGTCCACGGCCGGCAGATTCTTGACGTGGTCGGAGAGACTCAACGCTGGATTGTTGCGGATTTCGCTGCCCTCGACCACGGATACCGAGGCTGGGGCGTCGAGAATTTTCTCCTGCCGACGGGAGGCGGAGACCACGCTTTGCCCGAGAAAAATGACCTGCTCCACCAAGGTCGCATCCAGCCGGGTGGTCTGACCGGCCCGCACCTGCACATTTTTTCGCAGGTCGGATTTGTAGCCGACAAACGTGATTTCGACTTGGTAGTTTCCCGCTGGAACGGCGATGCGAAACTGCCCATCGGCGTCCGCGATAGTCCCAGCTTTGTGGTCGTCCGCTGGCGAGCGCACGGCGATATTGGCACCGGGCAGGGCCTCCCCCGCCTCTGTAACCGTCCCCTCGATAAAGCCATCCGACTGGCCCCAAGCGGCCCCACAGCCCAAGGTCGCCCACAGGCACAGCAGTCTGACCATTTTGTTCATTGCAGTTTTCCTCCCACAGATGCCCAAGGCCCCCAGCCCTGAAAGCGCGGTTTGCTAAAACAAAAAATTCCTAGATCGCCTTGGGATTTCTATTATATAACAAGGGTTTCTGTATAACAATTGGATAGAATTCTAAAAAGTAAATTAGCTCTATGGAATATCGCCTGAAACAGGGTGAGAACGTACCCGAAGGGGTGCGGCGGATGGCCACAGGACAGCTCGATAAGGCCCTTGCGCATCTCGGGTGTCAGGACGGGGAACGAGACAAGCACATTCACGAGGCCCGCAAGGCCACCAAGCGCCTGCGGGCCTTGATTCGCTTGGTCCGCCGCGACTTGGGAGACGAGGTGTACGCCTTGGAAAACCAGTGCTATCGGGGTGCCGGCCAGCGGCTTTCAGGGTTGCGCGACGCCACGGTCTTGGTCGAGACCTTAGACCGCTTGGTGGAATCTCTAGGCGAAGATGTCCCGAAGAGCCGGTTCATCCGGGTAAGGACGTGGCTGGTGGGGCGTCGCGATCGAGCCTATGGCCAAGCGGATAGCATCAATCGGGCTGTTCAGGAGGCAATCGCCGAGCTCGCGCAGGCTCGCGAGCGCTTGGAACATTGGAATCTACAGCACCGGGGCTGGGGGGGAATCCGGGTGGGGGTGCAGCGGATATACGCGCGGGGCCGGCGCGACTTTGCCGGAGCCTATGCGCTGCCCAGCGACGAGGCATTCCACGACTGGCGCAAGCAGGTAAAGTACTTGTGGTACCACACTCAGATACTGGAGAATATCTGGCCGTCGGTCATGCAAGTCTGGGCTGAGGAACTGGACCAGCTAGGGGAGTTGCTGGGCCAGGATCACGACTTGGCGGTATTGCGCACTACGGTTCTGGCCGAGTTTCCTAGGGCCGGGGCGACGGCCACACTGCGGGCTTTGGAAGGGCGGATTGGCGAGGTGCGCTCTCGGATGCAGGCCCGGGCGCGTCCGCTGGCCGAGCGCATCTACTTGGAGCGGTCCCGGGAGTTCTCCCGACGCTTGGGGGGCTACTGGCGGGTGTGGCAGGCGGAGCAAGACGGCGCACCGGCCAACGGCGAGTAGGGGGCGGTTTGCAAACCGCCCCCTACAAATCATTCGACGAAAAAGGAGATATAACCATGATCCATACGACTATGTGGACCTATCCCTGGGATGTGATCGACGAGGGGGTGGACCGCATCATCGGCTTCCTCAAAGAAGAAGTAGGGCTGGATGCGATCAGCCTGTCTACGGTCTATCACACCTACGATCAGCTGCGCACCCATATACCCGGCAAAAAGCTCTTTTCCGGGTACGAGGACGCCATCTATTTCCAGCCCCAGAGCGAGCTGTACCAGGAAACCAAGATCAAGCCGCACGTGCATCCTATGGTTAGGGACCAGGATCCGGTGCGGATTATTGCCGAGGCCTGTCGCGCGCGTGGTTTGGAACTGATTTCTTGGACTGTGCCCCTGCACAATCACTACATGGCGAGGCAGCAGCCAGACTGCGCCCTGCTCGGTGTGTTCGGGGATCGCTATCCGGGTTGTCTGTGCCCGGCCAATCCCGAGGTGCGGGAGTACGTACGAGGATTGAGCTTAGATTTGGCCACCAATTGCGGTGTGCAGATGATCGAGTACGAATCTCTTCACTACATGAGCTTTGGCATGTTCCGCAACCACGCCAAGGTGGGAGTCGAACTCGGCGCGGTGGGATCGCTGTTGATGTCGCTGTGCTTTTGCGATGGGTGTACGCAGCGGGCCGTGGACAGGGGTATGGATGTGGGGGAGTTGAAGAATCAGGTGGAAAAGTGGCTGTTGGACATCTTTGAGGAAGGGCCGCCAGAGCGCAGCGTGGAAGAGTTTGTCGCCGACGAGCCTTTGGTGAAAGAATACCTAAAGATGCGTGCGGATGTGGTGACGTCGCTGGCTGCGGAGGTGAAAGAGGCCGTAAAAATGCCCGTTTCTTTTTTGTACATGGGCAATTATCACAACAACGGCATCGACCGCAAACCTATCGAAAAGATCGTCGATCGCGTCAATGTCCTGTGCTACAGCGGCTCGCCGGAGGAGGCCAGCCAACGGGCGCAGGAGACCTTAGCTGGCATGGACGATCCGTCTATGTTGATCTGCGGCCTGAACGGCCACAAACCCATAGACAGCGCCGAACAGATGCGAGAGATCATCTCCGCGGTTTACGAAGCGGGTGCGCGCCGGTTCTCGTATTACAATTACGGTATGATTTCCCGGCGCAATCTCAGGTGGATTGCCGAGGCCATTGCCGCGGTGCGGGCGCTTGACGCAGGTGCAGGGTGAGGTCGTAGCGTAGCCTTCACTCTGGCAACGCCAGCGCCACTAGCTGCGGCACCCCGCGGTCGTCATTGATTGGAAATACGATATACTGACGCCCGTCGGCCATATAGCTGATGGGACTGCCGTAGGGGTGGCCGGGAAATTCCATCTCGGCCAGCACTGCGCCCGTATCTAGGTCGAAGGCGCGCAGATAAGGCCCTTGCTCGACGAAGTTAAAGTCGCTGAGGTCGCCCCACCAATCGGGTTGCTGCGAGACCACCACCAGCACGGTCTCGGTGGCGAGTATAAAGTTGTAGTGGAACCAGCCCATAGCGGGCAGGTCGAGGTCGCGCAGGGCTCTGTGATTGACGGGGCCTTGGCCCACCGGACTCATCCAGACGTGCTCGCCGGTGTCCAAGGCGATGGCAGTGATCCGACCGTAGGGGGGCTTGGTCAGCGGTAAGCCATTGACGTATTCGGCACTTCTCTTGAAGGATGCGTAGGCTGAAAAGGCGCGCGGGTTCTTCACCTTTTCCAGCCACACGATATCGGCGTCGGTGCGCGAAGGAACGTAGAGCACGTTCTTTTTGGGCACCAGCGCCGCGCCGCTCCAATCCGCGCCGCCCAAGCCCCCAGGCAATACCAGGGTGCCCTTTTCGCTGGGTGGAGTGAACAGCGGGCCGTGATCGTATTTTTCGAGAATCGCCAGCGCCCTTTTTCTTAGCTCGGGCGTAAAGTTGATCAGGTCGTCTTCTTGCAGACCCTGACGGTCGTAGGGCGCAGGCTTGCTGGGGAAGGGCTGGGTTGGCCAGCTTTGCTCGCCTGGGGTTTGCGACTGGGGCACCTCGCGCTCGTCGATCGGCCAGACCGGTTCGCCGGTCGTGCGGTCTAATACGTAGCAAAAGGACTGTTTGCTCACTAGGGCTAGGGCCTTGATCGCTTTTCCTTGTACTTTTATATCGGCTAGCACCGGCGGTGCTGGCGGGTCGTAGTTCCACAGGCCGTGGTGGATGAACTGGTAGTGCCAGACGCGCTCGCCGGTCGCCGCCTTGAGGCAGACCAGTGTCTGGCTGAAGAGATTGGCACCGGGGCGTTCGCCGCCGTAGTGGTTGTGGGTGGTGCTGCTGACGGGCAGGTACACGTAGCCCAGCTCGTCGTCGGCGCTCATCGCGGACCACACATTGGCTTGGCCAAAGGTCTGCCACGCGTCGTTTTCCCAGGTATCGTTGCCGTGCTCGCCTTCCTGCGGCACCGTCTGGAAGACCCACACTTGTTTGCCGGTGTGGGCGTCGAAGCCGCGCACGTCGCCGGGGGTGGAGTATTTGGGGGGAGACTCGCCGTGCCAATCTTCGATGGCGGAACCTACTACCACCACATCGCGGCAGACGATAGGTGGTGAGGTGACGCAGTAGCGTTTGCGGTCGATGTCGCGGCGCAGTCCCTTGCTTAGATCGGCGAAGCCGCCCTCGCCAAACTCTGGGTCGGGCTGGCCGGTCTCGATGTCGATTGAGTAGAGGCGGTCGGTGGAGGTGGCGTAGAAGATGCGCTTCTTGCCGCTGCTTTGCCAGTAGGCGATGCCGCGTAAAATGCCCGTGAAGCCCTCGTAGTTCTCCCATACCTTCGGATCGAAAGTCCACAGCTCCTCGCCGCTCGTCGGATCGACCGCACAGAGGATGTTGAAAGGCGATGCGTAGTAGAGCACGCCATCGACCATTAGGGGGGTGCCCTTGTTGGTACCGGTCCACATATAACGACGCTCGGCGATCTCCTTGTCAGGGGCTGTGTAACGCCAAGCCTCCTGCAACTGGGCGAAGTTGTCGCCGTCAATCTGCGATAGGGGCGCGTATTTGCTGCTCTTGGCGTCGGCGGCGTAATAGGGCCATTCCTCACCTTGGACCGCAACAGCGGCGAGGATCAATAATGCGCAGACTAACAATGGATGATATGAGGCAGAGTAAGAGTTGTGATTAGTTGAGGGGGTATGCAGCATAAGTAGCATGTGGAACCTTGGTCAAACCAAAATGACGGCCTTCTACAGCAGAATTCCAGCCACGCAGGCGGTCATAAAGCAGGCTAGGGAGCCTCCTAGCATGGCGCGAAAACCCAGCCGCGCCAAGTCGCGCCGCCGCTCGGGGGCAATGCCGCCGATGCCGCCGATCTGGATGCCAATGCTGCTGAAGTTGGCAAAACCACACAGGGCATAGGTCAGGATGATCACCGAGCGCTGGCTCAGCTCCACGCCCGAATCGGGCTGGATCCACTGACTCAGTTGGACGTACGAGACGAATTCGTTGGCCACCATTTTCTTGCCCAATAACTCGCCGGCCAGCAAACAATCCTTGGCCTCAATGCCCATCAACCAAGCAAAGGGCGCAAATAAATAACCCAGCGCCGCGGACAAAGACCACTCCAGACCCTCCATGCCCAGCATGTAGCCCACGCCTTGGCCCAACAGGCCCAGTGCCCCGTCCACTAGGGCGATCAACCCCAGTGCCGCAATGAGCATGGCGGCCACGTTCAGGGCCAGTCGCAAGCCGTCCAAGGTGCTGTTGGCCGCGGCTTCCACTACATTGGTGGCCGTGCGCTCTACCTCAATCGATACCCGCCCTAGGGTTTTGGATTCTTCTACCTCGGGCTGCATCACCTTGGCCACCAATAGCGCCGCTGGGGCCGAGATCACCGAGGCAGCTACCAAATGACCGGCGTCGATTCCCAGGCCTACGAAGGCGGCCAATACCCCTCCGGCAATGGTGGCAAAGCCGCCGACCATCAAGGCCATCAGTTCCGACCGGGTCATGCTGGCCACGTACGGGCGCACTACCAGCGGAGCCTCAGTCTGGCCGACGAAGATGTTGGCGGCCGCGGCTAGGCTTTCCGCGCCCGAGGTGCGCAGAGTGCGCTGCATGATCCAAGCGAAAGCCACCACTACGTATTGGACTAGACCCAAGTGATAGAGCACCCCCATTAGGGCGGCAAAAAAGATAATGGTCGGCAGGACCTTGAAGGCGAAGAAATGCTCGCCGAATGCGTCGCCAAAGACAAAGCTAGAGCCGGCATCGACGTAGTTGAGCAAGGCGGTGAAAAAAGCGCCGATATAACCGAAAAGTGCCTGTCCTGGCCCGGTTTTGAGGACGAGCAGGGCGAGGAGAAATTGCAGTCCCACGCCGGCTGCTACCAAGCGGCGATCTACTTTGCGGCGGTCGGCGCTCATGGCGAAGGCTAGGGCGATCATCACCACAAGCCCGAATAGGCTGATTAGCCGTTCCATAGTGCAGGGGGCCGAGCGATCCCGAGAAAATTTACCGACGCCAAGCTGCTTTTAGGCTACCCCAGGTGGTTGCGGCGACCGCAGTGGAGTCCGCTAGGCGGTGGAATTCCCAGATTGTGCCCCCGGTCTCCCCCATAGTCGCGAGGGACAGGGTATCTCCCTCAATGACATACGCGCTGATCCCCCACATACCGAGTATAGCGAGGGGTTCGACCGTATCGAGTTCAGCGAAAAACGCGTCGATAAAGTCCTGTTCAAAGGCCGGATAATTCTCTGCGGGGATTCCGTGCGAGTCTGCTACATAACGGGCGAAGTCGCGGGCCACTTGGGTGAAAAATTCGACGTAGCCTTCGCCATCGACGGACTGATCTAACGACTCTATACTAACCACGAGATTGTTGCCCAAGACGCCATAGGTGCCAGTGCCACGGGTGACAATCGTCTCCATGGTGGGTGGTTCTGGAACTTGGACATCGGCTAGGAAGTCGTCTTTCACCTGAATGACTTGGTTGATCTCAAAGGCTCCATCCTCTGCAAAGGTCAGGCGAATGGTAATCTCGCCGATTTGCTCATCGACGACAGTGCTCTCCCAGGTGCCGTACAGGGCCTCTTGCTGGGCCGCGAGCGGCGGGACGAGCAGGCAGAGTAAGAGGACAGACGACAGGAACTGGCGCATAAGGACTTCCTTACTCGTACAAATGGGCGACGTACTCTGCGTAGCCGTTGTAGGGGAGGGTCTCGCGTCGTTCGGGCGTGTGCGGGTCGGTGGTGATGAAGCGCTCGCTGGCTTGCGACCAGCGGGGATGGGGAACGTCGGGCTCGACGTTGGAGATAAAGCCGTACTCGTGTGGCGCTAGGGTGTTCCAAAACGTCGCTGGCTGTTCGCTGGTGAATTCGATTTTGGTGATCGACTTGAGACCCTTATAGCCGTATTTCCAGGGCGTCACTAGGCGCAGGGGAGCACCGTGTTGCTTGGGCATTTCGTGGCCGTAAACGCCCGTCACCAGCAGAGTCAACTCATTGGTCGCTTCGTCCATGGTCAGGCCCTCGGTGTAAGGCCAAGGCCAATCGGAGCGATCCCATTGTACTGGGGCCACCTCGGGATTGAAGAAGGAGATCATGCGCACGTAGCGGGCCGATGATAGCGGTTGCACGAAATCGATGAGGTCCCGCATGGGAAAACCCGTCCACGGGATGGCCATGGACCAAGCCTCGACGCAGCGGTGGCGGTAGAGGCGCTCTTCCAGATCCATGATGCCGATTAGGTAGTCGATATCGTAGGTCTTGGGCTCCGGCACTAGGCCGCTTATTTCCACAGTCCAGGGGGCCGGCTCAAAATTATCTATAAAGCGATACACATTCTTGGAGGTGGAGAATTCATAGAAGTTGTTGTACTGGGCTGCCACGGCCTCGTCGGTGAGTGGCCGGTCGAGCGTGGAAAAATCATCGTTTGTGGGAGCCGGATACCACTCTGACGGTGGGGTTGGCTCGATGATCGCGGGGTCGAGGTATTTTGTTGGGTCGACGAGCGTTGCTGGATTGAGGAGCTTTTCTGGAATGCATCCCGCAAGCAGGCCGATGGTGCCCAAGCCGGCCCGCCGAATGAACTTGCGGCGGTTGAGATAGACGTCTTCGTCGGTGGCCTGACGCTCGGGGATCTCCCATTTTTTGCGCAGCATCACAGCATCCTTTCAATGGCGGTCTGACCAAAATATAACAGATTGGCTCGGCTGCCGCGATTTTTTAGCGCTTGAAAGCCAGCCCCACGGCGTAGGTCGTGCCCACTGCGGTATTGCAGCCGGATGCGATGTGGAATAGATCGACGCCGAGTTCTAGGTGTTTACTGAGAGACCAGATCAACCCTGGGGCCACCTTGAGGATGTCTTGGTCGCCGACGAGACCGCCTTGTCCCATGGCGCCGCAGTCGCCCATGGTGCGCATCCCTTCGACCACGCCTTTGACTAGCAGGCGATTATAGGTGACGCCAGCCTCTAAACCGTAGAAGAATTCGTCGCTGAAGGCCCCGCCCCGCTTGCGATAGCCGACCGTGCTCGTCAAGTAGCCCGGAAGTGGGTACAGCGATTTGCCTACCAACAGGCGCATGTCGATGTCTCGCTCGCCCGTGCCCAAGGGAACCTTGTTGTCGGCACCGGTGCCGTCATCCACTGGACTCGGCCCCAAGCCAAGCCCGCCCGCGTCTAGGGAGCCAATGCTGTCTTGATCTATGTCGTAGCCCAAGGGGATTTTGCCCCCCAGCGCTAGGGAGACCACCGCTGGATTGCGCAGCAAGCGCCAGCGCAGGCGCAGTTCCAAATCGGCCAGACCCGAGCTGATTTCGTCGGGGTGTATGCGGGTTATGGTGGTATCGAGGTTGTCGCTTTTGAACACCTTCACCTCGGTATTCTCGTACACTAAGCGCTTATAGGGTAGGGTGGCCACTAGGGTCAAGCGCTCGTGCAAACCATATTCTAGGTAAGCCGATATACTCTCGTCGCTCAATTCTTCCATGCTGGGTTTTGCCACTCGCTCCCGCCGGTCGCCGGTGGCGTCCAGATAGTCTTGGGAGCGGAAGGAAAGTCCGGCGATTTTGAAGTACATGCCGCCTGGTGACTGCGTCCAAGCACCGGCGTGTAGTTGGGTGGGGGCAAGCGCTAGCAGGATAGCCGCTAGCGGGATCCAGCGCCGCAGGGGGCAGAGCGAATTCGATTGAGTGTTGTGGTTCATAGGAATCTCGCGGAAAGTGTTGGAATTGAGCGATCCTCTGACTATTCTGTCGATGATATACCGACCACTCACAAATAGCAACGTTCCTGGTCCTGTGGCAGCGCCGCTCAATAGACGTAGCGCAAGCCGACCTGCACTTGGCGCGGATCGCCCAAGCCCGATTGCACGGTGCCGTCGAAATTGAACAGCAGGCCGACGCTAGAGGGATCGCGGAAGTTGTCTGTGTTGAGCAGGTTGAAGACCTCGACGATGGCCTCTAGCTGGCCGCTACCCACCAAGATAGGCCGCGATAGGCGCACGTCATAGGAGAAAAATTCGTTGTCCTTGCGCAGCGTATTGCGCGCCGTGATGCTACCGTCGTCGCAGATCCGGTCGGAGGCTGCGCCCCACGGGTTGGTCGAGCGGCCGGCCGCGCAGGATGCGGAGACGGGCTGCGCCGAATAGTAGCTCAGGCGCTGGTTGAGCAACATTCCGCCGGGCAATGCGGCCAAGGCCCACGCATTGAAGCGGTGGCGCTGGTCGCGGTCGGAATAGCCCCATTCGCGCTCCAGTTGGGTCGCATCGACGTAGCGGAAGGTGAAGGGATCGCGCTCGTTGTCGTCGTCGGATTTGTCCCACGACAATGTGTAGTTGAGCTGGAATTGCAAGGCGTCTTGCACCATTTGCCGCAAGCCGAAGCTGAGGCCGTGGTAGCGCGATTTGGCCGTGCTCTCGACCACGGTTAAATCGCCGATGCCGTTGCTGCCATCGGTCCCCAGGCCCGTCGCCCACGGAGAGCCGAATATGGCGTCGTTGCGGTTGACAAAGCGCGTCAGATTATCGGCGCGGGCGTACGTGTACCCTAATGAGCCGACTAGACCGGATGCATGTAATTCGCGTTCGATGCCGACGTTTGTGCTGATGGTGCGCGGGTTTTCGAAATTTTGGTCATAGACAAAGATGCTGGGCCGGAAGGGATCGCCTTGGGGCGTGGGTAACAATTCGCCGTAGGTCGGCGGCGGGCCCAAAATGGGCGTCAGGGAGCTGGAGCGGAAAATGGATTGCCCGCGCGAGCCGTTGGTCGAGCGCGTGCTGGCCAAGTTCAAGCCCGGGATGCGAGCGTAGAACACTCCAGCGCTGCCGCGCAGCAAGGTTTTGTTGTCGCCGTGTACATCGTAGGCCACCCCTAGGCGCGGCTGGAACATGTCCCAGTCCGAGGGAATGGTGCCGTTGGAGGGGAATTCGTAGGTGCCCGTCTCGTTGGTCACTATTTTACCAATGAAATCGGCGAAGAATACCTCGTCTGGATCGGTGAGCACATCGGGCTGAATTTGTGCCTCCCAGCGCAGGCCGTAGTTGAGCGTCAGCTTGTTCGAGGGCTGCCAACTGTCCTGCACGAACAGGGCCAATTCGTGCTGCGGGATACCTTGGGTGCCCGCTTCTTCCACGGTCAGGCCGCCGACGCCGGACTGCTGCAAATAGAGCAGGACCGGCCCGGTGATATCCGTCCCGTCGGAGCAGGCTCCGGTGGTGCTGGTGCTGCCATCGGCGCACTCGACGTAGCCGTTGCCCTGCTCGACGAAGTTGAGAAAGCCATCTAGCGAACTGAAGATGTAGCGGCCATTGGCAAAACCGATGAAGGTCTGCACGGATTCGACGCGGTTCCACTCGACCCCGGCTTTGATTAAGTGACCGCCCTTGGATACGGAGATGTTGTCGAGCGCCTGGATGCGGGTGTCGTAGTACTCAACCGGAATGAAGAACGGCATGCCAAAGCGATAGCCGTGGACAAAATCCATGCCCGTGTCGGGGAAGGGTCGGCCGGTGTTGGGGTTGTCTGGACCAAAGTAGGGGCGCGGGCGATCTTCGCGGGAGACTTGGAAGCGGAACTCGTTGGTGGTGGATGAAGACAACAGCGACAGCAGGCTGCCGTTGAAGGCGTGGGACCAGTCTCGTTCTACGGCATTGGCGCTGCGCGCCCACGAGTCCACGTCAAAGGTGCCGTTTTCCTGTTCGGACCACGTGTAATTGTATTTGAAGGTGGCGTAGTGCGCATCCGACAGGCGGGCGTCGATTTTGGCGAGAAAGGCGCGGGCGTCGTTGGTGCGGTCAATCGGTCCGTAGTCGCCGGCTAGCGCCCCGTTGAATTGCTCGTCCATAAACGCGCGCAGCCGAGGATCAATGCGCTCGCTGTCGTTCTGCTTGGTATCGCGAAAAACCTGCTGATCGTAGGCAGTAAAGAAAAAGGCTCGGTCCTTTATCAGCGGCCCGCCCATAGTGAAGCCGAACTGCCCTTGGCTAAAATCCGGCGCACGCTCTAGGCCCTCGTGCCGCGCCGTGCCCGACAGGGCGTCGTTTTTGCCGAAAAAATGCACTGAGCCGTGCAATTGGTTGGTGCCCGACTTGGTGATGACGTTGACAAAGCCGCCGCTGGAACGGCCGAATTCCGCGTTGGCCCCCTGCGGCACCACCACCATTTCCTCCACTGCGTCCAAGTTAAAGGTGAAGGCCGGGCGCTGGCCGCCGCGCTGCTCGCCGAAGAAGGGGTTGTTAAAATCAGCGCCATCCACCGAGATGTTGTTGTGAATGCCGCGCTGCCCGCCAATGCTCAGCTCGTCGCCGTCGGGGCCTTGGACAATGGCCACGCCTGGCGTCAACAGCGTCAGATTGAGGAAATTGCGCCCGTTGTTGGGCAGGTCTTGCACGGCCTCTTCCGGCAGGCGCGTAGCCGGTTCGCTCTGCGTTATATCCACCGTGGACAAGGCCGCCTCGACGACCATTTCCTCCATCTGCGGCAGCATTTTGACGATCAACTCCACGGTCTCGCCAACTCTCACTTGCACCCCGGTCTGCCGCACTTCGGCCTGCCCGGCCGCCTGTACCGTCACGTCGTAGGAGCCGAGGGGCAGTAAGGTCGCGGTGAACAGCCCCAGATCGGACGAGGTAAGGGTGCGCTCGTAGTTGGTGCGGGTTTCCACGAGCGCGACGGTGGCGTTGGCGATGGGGTTGCCAAACTGGTCCCAGACAAAGCCGCGAATCACGCCAGTGGTCGCTTGGGATTGTGCCCAAGCTCCGTCGAGCAGGACGACCGAGAGTAGGAGCGTCAGAAAAGGCAGAAAGCGAAGTTGGTGCGTTGGCATAAGCTATTTCATTGTGAAAAGGGTGAGGATTTCGGATTCAGACGGAGCCGACCTTGCGCGGATAATGCAGCTACCTAGACGGAGAGACTCCGGCCGAGAAAGTCAAAGCCCGAGTTCCGAATGCGACCCGAGCGCACGAGCCGCAGTGTGTCGGCGTCGGGCTTCTGGTAGATCAGCACTAGGTCGGATTGGCCGGTACGCTCAATTTTCCTCATGCAGGTCGTCCATGAGGGCCTGCACACTGTCGAATCGAGGTAGGCCACCCTTGCGGGCCTCCTCCATCGCCTCGATAGTGACGGCGTTTGGCATCAACGGTTCGAACGGTAGCGCCTTTTCCTGTGCAACTTTGGTCAATAGTAGTCGGACTGCATCGGACACGGTAAGCCCCATTGCAGCCAGCACCGCGGCCGCTTCTTCCTTCACGGCTCCGTCAATGCGGGCTTGTACAAGTTGGTTAGCAGCCATGGTTGGTTCTCCTTCGTTGGCGTGCATTAAATTGTAATGCACGATAGAGCGAAAGACAAAGTACCGCAGCACCGTTCAATAGATGTGTGGGTTAGGCGCTGATCGCCGTCGAGATACTTGCAAGTTGCTACAGCACCTTATCGATCTGTCTAAGAAGGCGGCTACTGGACGAACTTCACTTGGTAGTTGGAGCCGACAAGATCCTTGGAACGATCATAGACCAAGATATACCAGCCACTGGTGCCTGGAACTGAATAGTCACTGCCGCTTCCACCCCAAATTACCGAGGAAAAATCAATCCTGTTGTAAATCCCATTTTCATTTTCAATTCCCAAAAAGAGTACGGTTGGTTCAATGCCAGAATTGGCGAGAGGAATCGAAGCCTAATAGGGATTCCCGTCCGTGTAATTCCGATTCAAAATCGTCCCTGTATCGACCTGCACCCACAGAGTGGAACCGTCCTCGCCTTGTCGGCCGCGCGGTCCTTGCGGCCCTTCTGGCCCTACGGGGCCTTCGCAAGCGACAAGTATCAGCAGGAAGCCCCAGCAATATCTCCACATGATGATGGTGTTCTCCTTCTTTGATTCGTGAGGGTTAATCGCAGCAGCCTCGCTTTTGGGCCACTTTTGCCAAAATTACAGACAGACTATTTTACAACGTTAGCCAAATTTTGAGCTTGGTCAACTATCTGTCCGGCAACCCTCTACGAGTCAACGAATTTTAATAGAGAACCGCCATGCCCTCCTTAATTGCCTTTGACGCCGACGATACCCTGTGGGAAAACGAGATTTACTTTGAAACGGCCAAAGACCGCTTTAAGGAGTTGTTGGCCGTCGACTGCGATCCGGCGTGGACCGAGCGGGAGCTGTACGAGACCGAAATGCGCAACTTGTCCCACTTTGGCTACGGGATCAAGGGCTTCACCTTGTCTATGATCGAGACGGCCCTCGATCTGACCAAGGGCGCGGTAACGGGGCAGCAACTCCGCCAGATTTTGGACTATGGCAAAGAGCTGTTGCAAATGCCTATCAAACCGCTGCCCCACGTCGAGGAAGTGCTCACCCGCCTGTCCCGAACCCATCCCCTGATGCTGCTTACTAAGGGCGACTTGTTCGATCAAGAAGCTAAGATCGCTCGCTCCGGCTTGGCCGACCTCTTCACCCACATCGAAATCGTCAGCGAAAAAAACGAGGAAACGTACGCGGCCCTGTTGCAACGCCACGGCATCCAGCCGGCGGACTTTTGCATGGTGGGCAATTCGCTCAAATCGGATATCCTGCCCGTCGTCGCCTTGGGCGGGCACGCCGTCTATGTGCCTTATTACACCACTTGGCTCCACGAACGCGTCGAGCCTTCGGAGGCCGAGCGCCAGCAATACCACCAACTGGCCCACCTAGGCGAACTGCCCCGCCTGCTCGCAGAGCAGTTCGCTCTCCCGGCGCAGGCATAACTGAAAGTGCCTGTCCAGCTCTGTACCAAAAGACCAGACCGTTTTTCCTCCTGATTGTGCTGGGGCAATTCGTCGTGGGCGGCCTGTGGCTGCTCATCGACGGTTTTACCGGCATGGTGGGCAATCGCGTTCCGGTCTATTGATTAACGGAGGAAAGACCATGGCAGATTTGAAAGTCGCCGTCATCGGCTGCGGTGGCCACGCCCAAGAGCACTTCCGCATGATCGCCGCCGAACCCCGGCTGCACCTAGTGGCCATCAGCGAAATCGACGGCAAACGGCTGGAGCAGAGTCGCCGCCAATGGCAGCCCGAACGCGCCTTTTCCGACTACCGCCGGATGCTCGATACCTGCGCTGTGGATCTGGTCCACATCTGCACCATGCCCGGCCACCTTACCCCCATTGCCATGGACTGCCTCCAGCGCGACCTGCACACCTCCTTGGAAAAACCCCCGGGCATGAGTGCAGCCGATACCGAGAAATTGGCTGCGGTTGCCCGCCGCAGCAAAGGCGAGAACATGGTTTCCTTCAACCGCCGCTACTTCCCCGAGGTCTTGGCCGTCCGCCGCCTAGTGCAGCAGCGAGGCGGGCCGGTGCACTGCGCCGCCACGTACAACAAGCACCTCGATCTGATAGGCTCTAGGGCTTGGGCCCATCTGACGCCTCCTTCGATTATCTGCGACGCCATCCATCACGTCGATCTACTGCGCTGGCTGGCTGGCCGCACTCCCACTGAAGCGGCTAGAGCTACGGCAGTGTACTCACTGATCGAACAGGGCGAGCGCGACGGGGCCTGCCGCCACAACGCCATCATCCACTTCGACAGCGGTGCCATCGCCACCATGATGCACCACAGCGGCGTGGGTTTTCGCATCCGACGCGCCGAGGTGCACGCCGAGGATTTCTCCGCGTACCTCGACCTCAACGAAACGCCTCAGTGCGAACTGTACCAGGCCGCCGATCAGGGCCGTGGCCAAGGTGCCCGCGGAGAACCTTATCGAGGCGAACTGGACCTCGAGCCCACTGGCGGTCCCCATTTCGACGAGACCCGTCACTTTGCCGACTGCATCCTCGGGGCTCAGACCCCTTGGTCCACCCTCGAAGACGCCGTCCACACCATGCGCTTGGGCGAGGCCATTGGCCGCGGCCACAAAGGACCGATCTGACGCTTCGTTTTCTTTGGTCCATTGCGGCTAAATCACTATGTTGAGGGACAAATTGTAAAACGCCGTCGCCAAAACCTCCGGTAAATCCCGTGTGCAAACCGCAAGTGCTTTCCGGTATCCCACTGGTCTTCCACGTCCAAGCGCACTGCTATTGCCGCTCAATTGCGTCTTTGGTCCGCTCTGGGCTCGCGATCCTGTGCCTGGTGCCGGCAAGCCTTTGCGGACAAGAGGATCGGGACAGGCCGGAGCAGCCCCATTTGGGGCCACAGCGCCTGCTCCCGGTCCAGCCCTTTGTAGGGCGTTTTGGCGAAATGCGCTACCAAAACTACGGCTCGGCGGAATATCCCCGGCAGCCGCCCTTCACCACCACCTTGCGGCCGTTCTACAGTGTGCTGGGAGATCGCCTGCTCTATGGCTCCGAGGCCATCAGTTGGATCGAGCGCCGGGGCCGCGGCATCGAGCGCGGGTTTACTAGCCTAGACGAAGTCAGATTCCACGGCGAAGTACCCGAAGATTTCACCGACTTTATCAGCGTCCAGAACGTCGAGCGCAATCTCTACGCCAGCTATCGGCAACTTTTCAACTACGTGATCGTGGGTACGGACGGCACGGACGCTTGGCAGTCTCGCATTATCTACGGCGACGAAATCCGCACCAAGTTCACGCCGCTGACCCTGAAGCGGGCCAATTTCAACGGCCTGCGCCTAGATCTGGGCACTAGGCGGGACGCCTTCTCCGCGGTGGTCTCGCGCATCCACGGCCCCCTCAGTCTGGGCACTGTAGAAGCCAATCACCAACTCAAAGCCAAGGCCATGCTGCTGGGCCTGCACTATCAGCGCCAAGTGGGCTTTCTCCACTTCGGCGGCACTTTCATCAACGCCCATCAGTACGAACCGCTGATGGGCGAGGGGAGCCTGTCACTCAAGGGCGTGCCGGGTGCCATGCAGAACGCGCCGAGCTTGATTGCCATTCGCATTTCGGACGATTCGCCCTTGGACGGGAGGGGAGGGCCGGTGATCCACCAAGTCGATATCTACGTCAATGGCCGGGAGCGGCCGGAACTGGAGCCTTTCATCGTCCGCCTCTTCAAGCGGGGCGAGCAACGCCAGCCCTATGTCCAAAATCTGCTCAGCAGCGGCGAGCGCAAACCCCTGCCCACCGTGCCCAACGACTACCAGTCGATCAACCGGGGGTCGGTCTTCAGTTCGTATGACCCCTACATCGGCTATGCCGGTTTTGACCCAGATCTCTACTATCGGGGATACGAATTCCCCTTCTGGATCGACCACCTCTACTACCGCGACTTCAAACTCTTTGGTCCCGACCATGTGATCAACGCCGAGCAGGGAGAGACCGAGGACCCGATTACTGTACACGGCGAATTCGCCCACGAGCAGGCCGAGCGATCCGCCCTCAATCCCGATGGTCAATTCCTCGGCTTGTACACCCGGAGGGATTTGCCGCAGGCCTTTGATGGACGGGAATACGGCATCCTGTACATTGACCTAGAACCTTTTGGGGAGCCGATCCGCTCGGTGCGCGTCGACTTGACCTTGGCCAACGACTACCACATTGAAGTGGCGGAAATCGACCAAGCCGGCACCGATCTCAATCCACCGGGGGTCAACTACAAGGAGCGCTATCGCTACGCCACTTTTTTCCGCACGGTCGCCCGCGCCAAAGGCAACCCCCAGGACGGCACCTTGCAGCGGCTGCAAGTCGAGGCGGGCACGCCCACGGGCTTGAACCTGTACAGCGCCCATGTCCACGGGGTTCTCAAAGGCTTCCAGATCCGCGCCGAATTTGCCCACAGCAGCAGCTTCTCCCAGTACGCCAGCGGTCCGCCCGCCCCGCGCGTACCCCTCGACGCCCTCAGCATAAACGCGATCAACCGGGAGCAACTGCCGGGGAAGCGGAGCACGGTTGGCGACCGCGCCTATTACATGGCCGTGGAGCGCCGCGCCCGCGGCTGGGGTTTCGGGGCGGAGTACTTTTCCATGGGGCCCCTGTACAGCACGGAACTACGCACCTATGTCGGGCGCGATGAGACCGACTTTTTCGGCAATCCAATCGCCTACAACAATACCATGATCCATCGCTTGGTCGAAGACAACGACGACGACGACCGCTTTCCCGATAGCTGGTACAACAGGATATATTCGCGCTACCAGGGGCAAGCGGATATCGACGGCGTCTTCCCGGGCACGGACGAGGATCGCGATGGCGTGCCCGACCACAACCGGAACTACAATGGCACGCCCGACCATGTGGAACCCTTCCTCATGTACGACGCGGATCCGCAGGACTACGACTACGGTGCCGATCTCAACCACAACGATTTTATTGACGCGCGCGAGAACGACTGGGAGGCCGACTATCCCTACGACCCGGATTTGCGCGGGCTGCACGTGTATGGACAGTACAGACTGGTGCCGGATCTGACTTGGACCTTGGGGGCCTTACAAGCCGAGCAAATTGCTGGCTCCTCGCCCAGCAAGGTGCGCTACACCCGTCTCCGGTACGAGCGGCAAGTGCCGAGCTTGGGTCGCTTCTTGTCCGAAGCCTCGCTGGAAAAGGTGGAGGACGGGGTGGAGGATCCGCTGAGCGTGTACAGCGAAGCTGTGCTCACCGAGGCCCAGCGACATGAGTTGTTCCGCGCGGTTTCGGTCGAAATCGCCCCGTTTGCCGAGCAGCGGCGCGCGGATCCGCTCAACTATCAGAACAGCACGCTGCTGCGCTTGTTCACCGATGCTCGCTGGCAGACCGTGCCCCACTTCAACATGCGCAACAAGGTCAAAGTCGAGGTCAATTTTCAGCGCGGAGGGACCTTGTGGGACGGCAGAGAGCAGCCCAGCGACCGCCACCGTCGGCTGACCATGGTCCACAAGATCGACTACAACTGGCAGCTCGCTTCCAAGCTCAGCCTGTTTTCTGGTTTTAAATTCCGCTACTTCAAGGAGTGGCGGCAAAGCCAGCGCCTAGCTGCCAGACACGAGCGCTATGTGATTCCCCTCGTCAAACTGGAGTACCGCCTGACCGAGAGAAGCCGCTTCCAGTTCGGGATGCAGGGATTCGGCGCTGTACTGCCCTATAGCGCGACCGACTTGGTCGATGCTAGACGCGATTTTAAACAGCGCGATACTGTGCTTATGATGACCAATGACTCCAAGTATTTCGGCTATCTTATTTCGACCAACGTGGGCCTCCGCCACCGCGTCAAAGAATTCGACCACAGGGACATAGATGTGTTCGCCGGAGAGCGATTCTTTGCCACGTTTATAAATATCATCTTGGGATTTGAGAAGCCGTTTTAAATTCCCAGTGCCGCCCCAAGCGCGAGCAATCAGACGCGAGGTGGGCGCAGCGCTAGAGCAGAGGAAATATGTTGAAAATTGGCATGGTCGGCGCCGACAGCAATCACTCTCTGTCCTTTGCGCGGGCCCTGAACGTGGACAAGATCGTCAGGGGGGCGCGGGTGACGCACCTAGTGGGGGAAACCACGGCCCGCCGGACGAGGACCGTGGCAACGGATGGCAATATTCCCGATATCGCGGCCCATCCCGAGGATCTGATCGGGGTGGTCGATGCCGCGGTGATCGCCCATCGCCATCCCCAATTTCACCTGCCAGCAGCCCGGCCGCTGCTGGAAGCCGGGCTACCGCTCTATATCGACAAATCGCTCTGCTGCCGCACGGCCGAGGCCAAGCGCTTTTTGGCGCGGGCCTCAGCTTTAGGGGTGGCCGTCTGTTCGTTTGGAGTCGTCCCCTTGCAGCCGGCATTTGTGGCGTTGCAAAAGCGGATATCCCAATTGGGTCCGATCCACGCAGTGGTCTCCACTGGCCCTTGCGATGTAAAGTGCAGGTGGGGCGGTGTTTTCTTTTATGGGATCCACCAAGTTGAAATGGTTTTGCGGCTGCTCGGCTATGCAGTGAGTCACGTCCAAGTCGTCCGGGGGCGGGGGAAGAACCACGTGGGTACGCTAGCGTACAAAGACGGCAAGGTGGCCACTGTAAATCTGATCGGCGAAGAGGGGGTGGCAGGAGCCTTTTTTCACCTGAGCGTCATCGGTGCCAAAGGCCGTATCGACCAGACTATTCAGACCTCGCCCTACCCGGAGAGCATGTACTATCCGGGCATCCGCGCTTTTGTACGCGCGTTCAGGACGGGACAGTCCGCGGATACGGCAGAGACCATGTTGGGCGCAGTGGCGGTTTTGGAGGGGCTGGAGAAATCCATTGCCGGCAAGGGCCGGGTCGGGATCTCCTGCTAATGCGGCGAGCCGCTCTTGCCATAGAGACGGGACTTAATGTCGGCGATCGGTTCCCCCGCACCTGAGTCGGGAAGAGTCGGTCGGCTGCTGCCCGCCGCCTTTCGCTCGCGGCTGGATCTGGAGCCGCCCGATCCGGAGCCTGCCGTAGAAGAGGCCGGCTCGGCCTTCACGCTTAGGGCCTTTGCCCTAGGCACCTTTTTGGCCGCTTTCATCGGCGGCGGCGTGGCCTATAGCACCCTGTACTTGCAAGGCTCCTTCATGGCCTTGGGCTTCAGCACGGTCGGCGCGGTTTGCTTGTTGTCCCTGCTGACGGGGCTGATCAATCCCCTGCTCAAGCTATGCGGGACGCAGGGTTTGCGCCGGGGCGAATTGCTGCTGGTCTATGTCATGATGGTGATGGCCTCGCCCATCCCCATCGTTTTTTCCTCGAAGATCATCAGCCAGCTCGCCGCTCCCTTTTACTTTGCCACGCCCGAAAACGATTGGCAAAGCCTCATCCACCCCCACATTCCCGACTGGATGATGCCGCGCCAGCTTGGCGACGCCCAGTTTTTCTTTGAAGGGATGGGGGCCTCCTACGCGGTGCCGTGGGAAGCCTGGCTGCTGGCGCTGGCGGCTTGGCAGCCCTTTATCTGGTCGCTCTTCTTGGTGATGATCGCCATTATGGTCGTTTTGCGGCGGCAGTGGATCGACAACGAGCGCCTCGTCTATCCGCTAGTGCAAGTGCCGCTGGCCATGACCGCAATGGGAGAGGCTAAAGAGCGCTGGCCGCCCTTTTTTAAGAATCGGGGGATGTGGATTGGTTTTGCCCTCGCCGCCACTTGGAGCACGCTGCACGGCTTGTACGCCTATTTCCCGGAAGGCGTACAATTCGCTCGCGGCGTCGATCTGTTCCACCAACAACTGTCGATCATGCGCGGCACCACTACGCTGCATGTCATCTTCCGCTTCAACATCTTTGGCTTTTTTTATTTTCTCAAGACCGAAGTCGCGCTCAGCCTGTGGGTTTTCAATTTGTTGGCCAATGTCTTGCGCGGCACTTTTGCCATCCTCGGGATAGGCAATACGTCCAGCTTGGGCAGTGGCCACGGCATCGGGCACACGCTGCAGGTCTATCACGCTATGGGTGCCATGCTGGTCTTGTTCCTCGGCGGTTTGTGGGCCGCCCGTCGCCATCTATCCGAGGTCTGGCGCAAGGCTTGGTCCGGGGATCCGGCTATTGACGACGGCGATGAAATACTGTCGTACCGGGCGGCACTGGTAATCCTCGTGGTCGGCACGGCGATCATGGTCGGCTGGCTGTGGTTGGCTGGATTGCCGCTGTGGGCCGGTGCGGCGCTGCTGTTTCTGGCCGGGGCCCTTTTTGTCGCCTTTACTCGGGTGGTTGCCGAGGGTGGTTTGTCGGACGGTGCGCCGCCCGTGGTGCCAGCCGGCATCCTCATCTCTGCGGTAGGGTCGTCGGCTTTGGGGGCACCGGGCTTGGTCTTGCTGGCCAGCACCTATATCTGGACGGCCAATGTCCGCAGCTTTGTCATGGCCTCTTGTGCCAACAGCCTGAAGCTAGGCCATGAACTGGGCCGGGGGCGTCGGCCTTTGTTCTGGGCTATGGTCGTGGCCATAGCCGTGGCGCTGGCGGCTTCGATTTGGATGATCTTGGAGCTGAGCTACGAGCATGGCAACCTCAATCTGCGGGAGATGGTCAGCCGCGAAGCGCCCTACCGCTATGTCGAGAGCCTGTTGCGCTATCCGAGTGAGGCGCATCTGTGGGGCTGGATCAATATGGGCTTGGGCGCGGCCATCATGCTGGGCTTGACTGTGGCCCGTTGGCACTACGCTTGGTGGCCTTTGCACCCTTTGGGCTATCCCATTGGGCCGACGTGGATTATGGACCACCTGTGGTTCAATATGTTCTTGGCTTGGTTTGTCAAAGTCCTAGTGCTCAAGTACGGCGGCGCCGAGCGCTACCACCAGAGTAGGCCGTTTTTTATGGGCCTGATCTTAGGGCAACTGCTGCCGGGCGGCATCTTCTTAGTCATCGACCATTTTACTGGCACGGTCGGCAATGTGATTTTCTGGGGTTGAAGGGTATCCGCAGATGGACGCAGATGGACGCAGATGGACGCAGAATGGGAACGTTGGTGCCAATAACTTAGGATGGCTATATCTCGCGATCTGGTTAGGGCTGCTGCAAACGCCCTGTTACGGGGAGGTGGCTGATTTGCGCGCCACCATCGAAGCCCTAAGTGCCGTGGATTCGCGCTTGGCTGGCTATCCCGGTGCCGAAGCGGGTGCTGCGTTGGTGGAGCGCGAATTGGTCGCGGCTGGCGTCGAAGCGGTGCGGCGCGACTCCTTTGCAGTGGTGGTGCCCATAGAGCGAGGCGGTCGCCTGCGCTTGGAGCAGAGCGGGGAGGAGGTACGGTTGTGGGGGCTGTGGCCTAATCTGGCGCGGACGGTCACGCTGCCGCCAGAGGGTCTGCGAGCGCCGATGATCTACGGCGGCCGGGGCGAGTGGAGCGACTTCGACGGCCACGCCATGGACGGGCGCATTGTCCTGCTGGAATTTGACAGTTGGAATCACTGGCTGCGCGCCGCGTCGCTGGGTGCCCGAGCCGTGGTATTTATCGCGCCCGAGCAGACCAACCGCCACCAAGCCGCGGCCAAATACGCCCACGTGCCGCTCGACATCCCCCGCTTCTGGATCGAGCGCGAAGCGGGCCTCGTGTTGCGCCAGCGCCTGCGAGATGGAGAGCTTTTAGTACACTTGCAGGGCCGCATGGAGTGGCAGCAGCGGCCGGCGTGGAATATCTGGGGCGTGATCCCTGGTGCCGATCCCGAGTTGGCCGCCGAGCGCGTCGCCATCGAGGCGTACTACGACGGCATTTCCGTGGTGCCGGGCCGGGCACCCAGCGCCGAGACTGCCTGCGGCATTGCTGCTTTATTGGAATTGGCCCGCCATCTCGCGGCCCATCCGCCAGCGCGCACTACCATTTTGGTGGCGACCTCGGCTCACTTCCAAGGCCGCCAGGGCATGGCCGACTTTCTCGCTCGCCACGCCCGCCGCTTGGAGGAACCGCTCCACATAGACCTGTTCATCGGCCTCGATCTGTCGAGTCGCACCGATCAAGTCGGCATCTGGAACAATACTGCCAGACCCGAATTGCGGCGCTTTTTCGCCCCATTCGGCCGCCGCTTCAGCGGCTACGCCAGCACCCTAGACTCGGCGGTAGTCGGCAGTCTGGTCAACGGCATCACCCCCATCAAGGGCTTGGACTGGTCGGCGTACATGCCCGGTGGCATCGCCGCCAACAGTCAGTTCGCGCTCGAAGGTGGCTTGATATCCTTGGGGCTGATCACCGTCAACGATGCCCGCCTGCAGATCGATTCGCCGCTGGACCAGCCAGCCGCAGTCAACTACGGCAATCTGGCGCGTCAAGTCGCCTTGATAAACGGCGTGCTGCAACAGGCCCTAAACGATCCGCAATTGTTGGAGGAGAAAGAATCCTTTGAGCCGGTGTTGCAGGATCGCTTGCGCGACTTGCGCCTCAAGGTGCGGACCTTTCCGCGCCGCTCGCAAACGCCGGACCGGCCAGTGCCCGACGCAGTGGTTGTAGTGCGACGGCAATGGGCGACCGCCGGCAAAGCCGTCAAAGGGGTGCGCACGGCCCAAGTCCATCTGAGCGACGACGAGGGGGAGTTGCTCATAACGGGGCTGCCGCAAGCCCAATACCGCACCAACGTGTACGTCTTGGATCCGCAAGACGGGGCCATTACCTACGCCGCCGATCTGAGCAAAAGGGCGGAGGGATTCCACGGGGCACCGCTGCCCGACGGCTCCATCCCCAGCAGCGTCCAGTGGGCACTCACCGAGAAGTCGGTGGTGGTGTTCCCCTGCCTGAGCCGTCCTTTTTACGGCCTCATTAATCCGCGCTCGCTCAATTTCTTGAGCGGCATCACCGTGATCAACCGCTACGACACTGTCCCGCGCCAATACGGCTACGCGCTGGGCAGCGGCCTCGACGAAGCAGTCGGGGTGGTATTCGGGGCGCTGGACGACGATCCGCAAAACCGCATCAAAATACTGGCGGGCCGCCAACTGCTGCTGCTCAACAACGGCATCCCCGGCAGCCGACCCAATGGCGAGGGCTTTGCTCTGGCTGAAGAGCGGCTAGTGCCGACGCTGTTGCAGGCTGCTTGGGACATGTGGCGCCTCGATGAAGATCGGCTGCAGACCATGCGCGATCACGCCATTGAAAACCAGCACTTGCAGCGCCTGCACCAGCGCACCGCCCAAGTCCTTGAAGCCGCCCAAGAGGCCGCCCAGCGCAAAGAGTGGAGCCGCTACGTGGCCCATCTGCGGGTGGCGCTGGGGCTGGAAAACCAGGTCTATCCCGAGGCCATAGCGACCTTAAACGACGTCATAAAGGGCATGGTGTTCTTTTTGGCGCTGCTCATTCCCGCGGCCTTTTTGGGCGAGCGCCTGCTGTTAGGGGCGGCGCAGATCACGCGGCAATTGACGGGTTTTGGCGCGTTATTGGCCATAGTCTGGCTCGCGGTCTCGCAGGTGCATCCCGCCTTTGCCATTGCCCACCCGCTGGTCATCCTGCTGGCCTTTGCCATCATGGCCATGGCCGGTCTCGTCCTCGTCCTCATTAGCAGTCGCTTCAACAGTTTTATGAAGGAGCGCGGCGACCGGATCCACCACGTGGAGATGCGGCGTTTTAGTGTCGCCCATGCCGCGTTCATGCTGGGCATATCCAACATGCGGCGGCGCAAACTGCGCACCGGCCTGACCTTGACGACCTTGGTGTTGCTGACGTTTACGGTGCTTTCCTTTGCCTCGTACGAGAGCCGGGCGCGCTTTATCTCGCTGCCTCTCGAACACGAGGGTGAGTACGAGGGCATCTTGGTCCGCAACCGGGCCTGGAATCCCTTGGGCCAGCCCATGCTGGATTACATCCGCTCTCACTTTTCCGCGGTCGGCCCGATCAGTCCGCGCAACTGGTTCATTTTGCAGGAGGACAAAAAGACGTACCTCGAAGCCGCGTCCGGCCGGCAATTGGTGCGGACCTACGGCTTGCTCGGCCTAAATCCCGAGGAAACCGACATCACAGGGATTGATCAGGCCCTGACTGCTGGTCGCTTTTTCACTGCCGCGACCGAGGCCAGTTGTCTGCTGCCCTTGCCGATGGCCGAAGCCTTGGGATTGGGTGCTGGCGACTTGGGACGGGCGCAAGTGCAGGTGATGGGCAAGGAACTGACCGTGGTGGGCTTGTTCGATCCAGAGGTCTTCAACGACATCCGCGACCTAGACGACGGGCCGCTGACGCCGGTAGATTTTGAGCTGTCTCGAACCGCTGGCAGCACCTTGCAGATCAACCAGAGTGCGGCTACGACAGCCACCGCCTCCCAGTACCGCCCCTATGTACACATACTGCCGGACAACGTGCTGATTGCGCCCTATGAGATCGTCCGCCAAATGGGGGGGCGGCTGCGCTCGGTGGCCGTCGCCTTTGACCGGGAGCGATTGGACGCCGGGGCGGGCCAAGCGCTGTTGGAAGACTTCCTGCTGCGGGTGGCCGTCAGCCTATTCGTCGGCTTGCGGTCGGACGAAGCCTCGACCATTGGCGTCTGGGCCTATTCGTCGATTGGGGCGACGGCGATAAAGGGTCTAGGGGTGCTGATCGTACCCATGCTCATCGCGGCCTTCATCGTTCTCAATACTATGCTCGGAACGGTGTATGAGCGCCTCAAGGACATTGGCATCTACGCAGCCGTAGGACTGGCTCCGTCGCACATCGCCCTGCTGTTCATTGCCGAAGCCTGCGCCTATGCGGTTTTGGGTATTACGCTGGGATACTTGGGGGGGCAAGGGATGGGTTTGGTGCTGAATCACTTGGACATGCTAGGTGGACTCAATTTGAACTATTCGTCCTTGGCGGCCGTGTTTTCGGCGCTCATCGTCATGGGCGTGGTCTTGCTGTCCACGGTGTATCCGGCTCGGGTGGCCGCTCGCACTGCGGTGCCCGACATAGCGCGGCGTTGGCAGCCCGAGCCGCCGGTGGGTGCCGAGTGGGAATTCCGCTTTCCCTTCTTGGTGTCCGCGGCCGAGGCCAAGGGGCTGTGTGGCTTTTTGTTGGATTACCTATCGTCGTACGGCGAGGCTTCGATTGGGTCGTTTTACACCGAGGGTACTCTGCTCCAGTCCTTTGCCACGCCCCAAGGCACGGCCTATGCCCTCGAAGCCAAGGTGTGGCTGGCGCCGCTGGATTTGGGCGTGAGCCAGCACGCAGTGCTGTGCATCCGCCCCGAGGACCAGGCCAATATTTACGGCCTAGTGTTCTATCTGCGCTGCCTCAGCGGCGACAATGATTCGTGGCGTCGGGCCAACCGCAGTTTCTTGCAGGCAATCCGCAAAGAGTTGCTGATCTGGAATACGCTTAAAGCAACGGAGCGGAGCGCTTTTCAGCAGCGGGCGGAGGAACAACTTCAGCGGCAATAAGCTCGTATGGCTTAGTATCCGCTCATAAAAAAGGCTGGACACTTCGCGGCAATGGCCTAACCCTTAGTTGATCGGAGATTTGATCTCGAAGGGGGATACTGAGCGACATAATAACCATCACAAGATACCTTGACTGACGCGCTCTCCAAGTATTAGTTGAGTTTTGTTTCTCCCTTTGCCATAACTCCTTATCTTCGTTAGAGTTAAAAGAAAAGCCGGAGGTTTGGCCTACCAACCGCAGAGGCGATCCGCCGCTTGATGGAGGCAGCAGGCTTTAGCGAGGGGGCATTGTTCCGCACCATGCACCGAGGCGACCAAATGGGTAATACTCTCCTTACCACCGAGGGCGCACGCAGCGGATCAAAGCTGATGCGAAGGATGCCGGAGTCAAGGAAGTGTCAGGCCATAGTATTCAGAATTGGCACGACGCAGGAGTTAGCCGCCGAGGGAGCGAGCTTAGTTGAGTTGCAACACGCTGGTCGCTGGGAGTCGTCCCCCGGATGCCCGGCCACTATTCATGGGCACAGTCAGCCAAGAAGAGGGCAATCCTGAAGTACCGTTACAAAATATCCCTGACCACATAGGAGATCGAACCATGAAGTGGTTACTCATTCTGTCGTTGCTGATTCCCCTTACTGCTTGTCAATCTGAAACCTACAAGAAAGGCTATTCCGAGGCGATAGCAGACGGGTATAGTAAAGCCCATGCCCAAGCCCATGCCCAAGCCTATGCCCGTGCAATAGCAGATGGACAGGATGAAGTCTATGCCAAAGCCTATGCCCGTGCGATAGCATTCGGACGGGATGAGACCTATGCCCATGCCAAAGCCGGAGCCTATGCCCGTGCGATAGCAGATGGACAGGATGAAGTCTATGCCGGAGCTTATGCTCATGCGATAGCAGTCTGGCAGGATGAAGCCAAAGCCGGAGCCTATGCCCGTGCGATAGTAGACGGGCAGACTATGCTCTATGCCGGAGCTTATGCTCATGCGATAGCAGATGGGCAAGATGAAGCCTATGCCCGTGCGATAGCAGATGGACAGGATGAAGTCTATGCCGAAGTCTATGCCGAAGCCTATAACGAGGCGATAGCACGCGGACAGGATGCAACCTATGCCGAGGTTTATGCCGAGGCGATAGCAGTCTGGCAGGATGAAGCCAAAGCCGGAGCCTATGCTCATGCGATAGCAGATGGGCAGGATGCAACCTATGCCAGAGCCTATGCCGAGGCGATAGTGGACGGGGAGGATGAAGCCTATGCCAAAGCCTATGCCCAAGCCTATGCCCAAGCCTACGTCCGTGCGATAGAAGACGGGCTCTATGCCCAAGCCTATGCCGAGGTTTATGCCGAGGCAATAGCACGTGGGCAGGATGAAGCCTATGCCAAAGCTAGAGCCCAAGCCTATATGAAAGCCTATGCCGAGGCGAGAGAAGACAAGAAGACGGCACGCTATGCCGAGATTTATGCCGAGGCGATAGTGGACGGGGAGGATGAAGCCTATGCCAAAGCCTATGCCCAAGCCTATGCCAAAGCTTGGGAGAAAACCTATGCCGAGGCGATAGTGGACGGACAGGATGAAGCCTATGCCAAGCGCTATGCCCGTGCGATAGCAAATGGGTATAGTAAAGCCTACGCCGAGGCGATAGTGGACGGGGAGGATGAAGCCTATGCCAAAGCCTATGCCGAGGCGATAGCCGACAGGAAGACGGCAACCGAAGCCCATACCTATGCTAAAGCGAGAGAACGGGAAGCGCGGGAAGAGAGAGAAGCGAGAGCGCGAAAAGCGAGAGTGCGAAAAGAACGAGAAGAGACAGAAAGGTTAGAACGACTAGCTCTATTAATAGAGGCTATGGTACAGAAAATAAGGAAATCGCCTTACTACAATCCAGCGTACACTTCAATAAGAGATCAAGGACGGAGTCACAGCTACGCAGATAATTACGCGGTATGGTATAGTTACTGGCGATTAGAAGGAGATAGCTATACTGACGCGTCAGCCAAAGCCTACAGATACGCAGATACGTTTGTTCGCAGGTGGTAAGGAAAAGCCTTGATGCCCTGGTTGATTCGTGGCGGAGCGGAGATGCGACACCCCCTCAGAGGCGCAGAAACGGCCCTGTAAAGCCCGCGGACGCTAGGAGCCGACACTTACTCAGCGCCTAGGGCGGAGCGGCTACTCGAAAGCGTGGGCAGATTACAAAAATAAAAAGCCCCGACTCTGAAGGCCGGAGCTGGAGCTTTCAAAAATTGGGCTTGCAGATGGCGAGTTGAATCGCCTTATTTAAACCCAGCGGCGATTGAGTGCAGCGAATGCACTTGCGGGCTTGCCGCCTCTACGCCGCAAACCCTACAAATTGGAGATGAGTACATTGCTTTACAAATATATGCCACCAAAGAGGATCGAATTTTTCGACAATGTAAGTCTGCGGTTTACGCCGCCAATGGATTTAAATGATCCATTTGAGTGTAAACCAATTGTAAAATATAAAAATCCTGGCAAATATATTGATCTATATATCAAAGGAAGATTGAAGATCATTCCTGGCTTATTAATGGAGCAAAATACAAATTTATCCCGCTCTGAGGCTCGTAAGATAGCCAAGTCTGCCGCAAAAAAGATAAAGCAAGATTTTATGAGGAATAAAGAAGCAAATCTTGCACTTGGCCTTGAGGACATCATGCGAAATATAAACAAACGTATAGGCATACTTAGCTTAACTGAAGATCCCTTTAATACATCGATGTGGGCTCATTATGCGGCAGATGGAAGCGGATATGCGATTGAATTTGACAAATCTAACCGGTTTTTTCGCCGACTACCTAGTGATGCACGAGACTGTGGAGAAATAACACCCGTAAAATATACAGATCAACCAGTAGAGATCGAAATTGAACCGGACCAGTCAAAAATTCCATACGATCTACTTTTTACAAAGAAAAAATATTGGTCTAACGAAAGAGAACATAGAATAATTCGAGAACTATCTAAGGCTGATCAGATTGACTTTGAAAAAAATATACACCTTTACAGGGTTCCTCACGAAGCAGTTTCGGCAATAATTATAGGCTATGCCGCAACTGATGATCTCAAAAATAAAATTCAACAAGCAATTCAAACTTGGCCTAATGCTAATGATGTAAAAATAAAAAGGGTTACAATTGGTGCTAGTGGTCTGGAATTATGATTAAAGCAGCGGGTGGATGAACTTCTGCAGCGGCAAAAATCTACCTGGGACGGAGGCTGCTGCGGTAGTGAAAACGACAGGATAGGATGACAATAGAATCGTCCTCTACCTTGTAGGTGAGACGATGTTCTTTGTCTATACGCCGCGACCAGCAACCGGATAAGTCGTGTTTGAGGGCTTCTGGTTTGCCGATGCCTTGGAAGGGATGCTGAAGAATGTCTAGGATTAGTCTGAGTATCCTCAGCGCCTGCTTGCGATCTGTCTTGACCCAGTAACAGAGGTCTTCAAGCGCGTTTTTATCAAATTCCAATTTCATCCCGTAGTGAGTCAAGATCGTCGAAGCGAATCCTATCTTTGGGATCCCGATTAAGGGCTTCGTGTAGACGACGAGCATTGTCTGGGGAACTAAGCAGGTAGGCTGTTTCCTCCACACGAGTCTCGGCGACTTGCCACGGGAACGATACAGTTTTTGCAGCGTTGAAGTCGGGCCGCGTTTCCTCCACACGAGTCTCGGCGACTTGCCACGGGAACGATACGATTTCTGCGACACTGAAATCGGGCGGCACTGCATTGAACCCCACTTCAATTATGACTTCTTGGTCCCTGACGAATCCAGTTTCACTCATGTTAGCTAGCCTCTTGTTTGGCCCACTGTTCCAATGCCTCATTTAGCTGTTCACGGAAACCATCGAGGGCAGCTTGGGCGGCTTGGGCAATGGGGGGTGGTACCGAACTAACAGGACGGGCATTCTCGGTATTTTTTAGAAGAGCCTGAATAGAGTGCGGGCCTTGTTGGGCCATAGCTTGGCGAAGAATAAACTCCAAGGCCATTATACGTCCTTCTGCTTGTTCAATCCTCTCTTGCTCATTCATAGTGCGATTTGTCCATTGAGCGGCTCAGAAGCCACTTTTTGTAGTTTTGGGTTGTCTCGGCTAGGCTGCTAGGTCTTGTCGAGCATGTCCAGAAACCCTGACTCCACTTGATAAGAGAAAATTGACAATCTGTCAAGTCTGTCTCTTGGTCAAAGGTGAACCGCTTTCTACTTATGGGAATTACACACCTAAACGCGCGACCTTAAAGTCGCATAATTTTGAGTGAAAACAATACTATACGGAGCGGAGCACTTTTCAGCAGCGGGCGGAGGAACAACTTCAGCGGCAATAAGCTCATGCTACCGGCGCAGACCTTTCCCTCACAACATTCTATTGCACAGTCTGCGGAAAAAGGGTTGATTGATTTACTCCTCCATTGAGCAGATGAGCCTATCGCTCCGGCAAGGAGTAGCTGTTGGGTTTTACGAGAACGCTCACGAGCAGCCCGGCTACGACATAGAGCGCTTCGGCATCGAGCTGGCCCAGCCCCGACTGCTGGTGCTGGTCTATTTCTAGCGCGCAGGCCTAGTGACATCTGTGACCGCTGTGGGGCCCTGTCTCAGGCGCGCAAGGTGGATACCCACGGCAGCCACAAGGAGTCAAAGACCAACCTGACCACCAAGCTGTCAGGCAAGAACTACTACAAGTGAGGTGACCATGTTGATCTTTTGCCTGCTGGCGCTTCTCGCCAGCACCGCTCATGCAGGCGAAGAGCCGATGGCGGCCCGTACCCGGGTCGCCATCGGCCTTGCGCCCCTACAGCCAGGGATCGGCTTGTGGCTGGTCCGTCCCAAGACTTGGGTGGGCGTTGAGTTCAACGCGCTCGAATGGTCGTGGGACAAGCTGGATTACTACGGCGACTTCCCCGTTGACGAGGACCAAAGGTTTTTATCGTTCGACGTGCGCGGGTCGCTGACCGTGCAGCGCGTCCTGTCAAAGGGGCCGCTGTACAAAGTGGGGTATGTGTCCTTTAACCACATCAGCCGCCAAGCCGAAGGGCTTTCTCGCACCACCGGCGGTGGTGCCAGCTTCGAGGTTGGCTTGGGCATCTGCTTCCAGCCGTGGAAGAAGATGGTCGTGTCGCTCAGGCAGGGCGTTGCTTGGGGGATATACGAGAATTTGGAGTATGAAGCACCCTGGTGGGAATGGGGCAGTCCGGTGCTGGACTCAGAATCTAGCCGCCTCCGTCTTGAGAAGCCGAGACTGTGGGTGCTGGTTCACTTTTGATGGCGGAGGCACGTGTACGTGGATTCAAATTTCAGGTTCAATAACGAGATAACTAACGCTCCTTGCTTCCATTTCAATTGGAATCTCAATGTTGTAATGTCGGTCGATTTTGTAGCATTTGGATTCTCCTTCTTTTTCACGGATCTTGGCAATTTCAGACAACCCGGTATAATAGAGTGGTAATTTCAAAGTCATCCGTTGTACCGTTCGCGTAGGATTATAGAGCATCGCGAGTCCACAGGGATTGATTTGCGCGTTGGCATGGAGGACACAATCAATAGAGCGGCCATCTGGGCGGCGCACGTGAATGAGGTCAGAATCCAGTATTGGGCGATACTTTTTGTAGAAGTCAACCCATTTCTTAACGACAGTTTTCGTCTGTTCAGTATCAAAAAGTCGAGGGCCGCGATAGCACGCAATCACACCGCTGCCGAAGTTCTGTGCGAGATGTGATTCATAGTCATCAAGGTGTTCACAAAGCGGCTCAAACGTTGCGGCTGTTCCGCCGCCGTGGTACTCCACCAACGGGACGAACATCCAACCCATACTGGGCGTCTTTTCATACGTGGCATCGTAGATATTCTGCCGGGCAATTAAAATTTGCCGCTCGCGGGGCAAGCTGAAGTTGGTTTCGCGATAGCCCATCCCGCATTTGTTTGAACCGTTGAGGTAATACTGATCTGGCGAATTGATATAGATACCGCGTTTTCGACATTCGTGGTAAAAATGAACGCACGCTTCCCACTGACGCAACTGCGAATCCGCTAAACCGTTATGATGCTCGTGCGTCGTTGCAGCACAGATGTCACCGTGATACGGACCGTCAGTCTCTATGATATCCATTCCGGTTGCATCCATGAAATTCAGCACTCGTTGGAAATAACCATCTGCCCATCTGCTCGCAAGACAAGCACTCTGTCCAAACCTACTCCCGGGTTGCCCGGTGTCTGGGTCAACACAGTTGAAATCTTCACCCGCATTCCGCGAAGCACACATCAGTGTATAACCGCCGAGTTGAATACCTTTGTGGTGGGCATAATCGGTCAATTCTTTCATTGTGGTTATGTATTCCGGATCTTCGCTCTCAATATTGAATCCACTGCCAAAGGTCATAATCACCATTTCAAATCCAACTTCGGCGCACTGATCGATCGCTAAACGGACAGCATCTGGCTCGGCACTCCGAACGTGCATGAAAATTGGATTCTCCGTGACCTGTGGCGCGACCGTGCGATACATCTTGCGGCGTGCGAGTCCTTTTCGCTCACGCGCATCACTATCATGTAGAATCTCGAAGGTGCGGAAGCTCTTGAAGGTCTCACCCGGTTGAAGAAGGACTCCCGGACCGAGTGGATAGCGGCTTGTCATCAACAGTGGCATCTGATAGTTATAATCGACTTGCGTCTTGTAATCTGCATCTGGTCCCCAGTGGGTCGTTTCCATTCCGCTGAAGGCATAATCGCTCTCGACATGTAGCCGATGCTTTTCCTGCTCGTTGACAGCAAGGATTTCACAGTTTAAGGCATTAAGTTGAATCGGTTCTTGGCTCTCATTGTGAATAGTGATCCACTTGGACAGTGCTGGAATGCCTTGGTATAATTCATAATGCACGCATACCTGAAGGGAGTTAGCGGATGGCGGCGGTGAGAACACAACCGTCAGTTTCACACCTGCTGGTGGGTGGACTGATGATGTCGTAGAACGCCTGTGTACCCACGGATAGCGGATTTCAGGTTTACCGACCCTATATTCGCAAAATTGAAATGCGTTCTCGTCACTGGTCAAATCCGCGATCCAATCCGAATCAAGATAGGCGTAGTCGGGCTGTCCTTTCAAGCCACCCACTTCATATTCGTTTCCGTTAATCGCAAGTACCGCCTCTGGTTTGATGGCGCGCAGAAGGGTATTACCGGTAATTTGATTGGTATAATCAACCGTTGCGAAATTAGGTGTGGTAGCGAATGTTCGGCGAATGAGTCCATTGTCGAGAATAAGTTGACTGTCTTTTCCTTCTACTAAAGCGGGTTGGCGAAAGGGCTGAACCAACCAATCATTTTGTTGTGATGTGTATTGCATGTTAAGTCCTTTACTAGTTGTTCTGGCTCGCTGTAGGCTAGTGGGGCCGGGGGAGAAGAAAGCTCTTTCGCGGTCATGTCAATTTTTTCATCTTCCTATTTGATTTTATCCAATCTAACCACGGGGTCCTTCCCATTCAATTAGACCACTAAGACAGGAGTCATTATGGCGCAAAAGAAGACGCTCAGACAACGGATGCGAGACGGCGAAGTGCTAACCGCCCTGCGCGGCTCGCTGACCACGACCAAGGAGGAGTTGGCCCATATATGGTCAACGGGCCAGTTCGACTACATCTGGATCGACAGCCAGCACACCCCCTTCAGCGAAGAGCAATTGGTCAACTACTGCCGGGCGGCCGAAGAGTTGGATATCGACGTGCAATTGCGCATCCCGCACACCCGGCAGGCCTACATGGTCGGGCGCTATTTCGACTTGGGTCCCAGCGCGGTTTTGATCCCCGAGGTCATGGAGCCGGAGACCGTAGATGACGCCATTGCCTATGCCTATTACGGTCCCATTGGACGGCGCAGTTGGGGCGGCGCAAATCGTCGCGGCCTGCACGGCTCGACTCAAGGGGTGGACCGACGCGCCTATGCGGCGTGGTGGAATGACTATGTGATTTTGGCGATCCAGGTAGAATCCGTCGAAGCGGTGACCAATATTCGCAAATTGGCCAAGCCGGGCGTGAGTGTGGTCACGTTTGGTCCCAACGACCTTTCCTTCAGCTTGGAGGATCACCCGGACTATCCGCTGCGCACGGTCGATGACTGTATGCGCAATGTCGCCGCGCAATTAGCTGGAACTGGCATCAGTCTGGCTATGGGAACGGGTACTACCCCCGAAGAACGCGACAAGTATCTGGAGATGGGGTTTACGCTTTTCCAGGGGGATGCGCCGAGCTAACTTTGGCCGTAGCCGTATGTTAATCGTCCATTACTAAACCGACCTTTCGGAGGATACGCCATGTACATTGGATCGCAATTTGGGGAACAGACTGACGAAGAAATGAAGGTCTTGTCGCAACTCGGCATCAAAAACGTCGATCAGACGCCTTCTGCGCCGTGGCGGGAGTGGAGCACAGATATGTTGCTGCAGATGAAGGAGCGGTGGGCCAAACACGACATCAGCATGGAGATGATCCACATCCCCTTGGGCTCGCGCAGCGCCTACGACAACGAGGCCGGGGCGATCTTTCTCAAACCGAGCGACGAGCGCGACCGTCAGCTCGACTGGATGAAAGAGACGGTGCGGATGGCGGGCGAGGCTGGCATCCGCGGCCTCAACTACAATATCACCATCTTGGGCCACCTGCGGACGCCCTCGAAGACGGGGCGCGGGGGTGCCACGGTATCGACCTTTGAGTTGGACAAATTGGACCAGTCGCTGGGCGAGTTCGAAGACGGACCGGCCGATGAAGACGAAATGTGGGAGCGCATTGACCACTGGCTGCAGAAGATCATGCCCGTGGCTGAAGAATACAAAGTCCAGATGGCCTGCCATCCGTCCGACCCGGGCATTGGCGTGGGCAATACGTACCGGGGCGTGGCGCGTCCCTTGGGGATGGTCGAGGGCTTCAAGAAGCTCATTGCGCTCTACGACAGTCCGTACAACGGCTTGAATTTTTGCCAGGGCTGCATGTCCGAGGCGCTAGCCAATCCGGCGGAGGAGATCTTTGATGTCATTCGCTACTTCGGCGAGCGCAAGAAGATTTTCAACGTCCACTTCCGCAATATCAAAGGCGGTTTGGGGAACTTCGTCGAGGTCTTTCCCGACGAAGGCGATGTCAATATGATCCGGGCGCTGAAGGTGTACAAGGAGGTCGGCTACGAGTACATGATCATGCCGGACCACGTTCCCGGGATCAGCGGTCCTGAGCCGGGCAAAGTCGGGTTTGCCTATGCCTTCGGCTATATCCACGCGGCCTTGCAGGCGGTGGAGGAGTTGTAGCAGCAGGCGGTTCTCAGAACTTTGGAATGATGAGCCTCGCAAGGATATGCGACCCCGTCTTGCTCCGATATTTCCCGTTGCTCTTGGGATTCGCGCTAGGGGCATGCGAGGACAACACCGCCGATGAGGCAGACCGGCCAGCCGGGTCGGGCAAAGCCGCCCCGCCGTCGGAAGGGATCGCTTGGGAGGTGGAACTGTACTTTAGAACCTACAGTTCGCCACGCCTTTTTACCGGTTCTGGCCGACCCGAAATACTCATTGCTTTTGGCGATGAGACCCCCCGCGCCGGAGGGGCTTTTGCCGTGGATGTCGCCACGGGCGAGCGCCGCTGGCGTCTTTCCGCTACCCACGAACTTTTCGCCCTGCCCACGCCGCTGACACGTAGGAGCAGAGGCGTGCAAGCGTGGATTTTCGCCGGGCGCGACGGTCAACTGCGCGCCGTGGACGGAGTTACGGGTGAGGAACTTTGGCATTTTCGCCCCTTTGGTGACGAAGGGGTCGTAAGATGAGATTATCTCATACCAGTTAAAGCAAGTGCTGGCCTTGTGCCCTTTATTTATCGCTCCAAACCACCAAGTAAGGAGGGATACAGATGAAAGAGCCAAGACCAGCGTTGGAGAATTTGTGTTGTCTCAATGTCCAATGCAAGACCTACGGCCAACGCGGCCAAGCCAACCTGAGGGTGCGCAAGACCTATGGAGCCGACCGGATTCGTTATTTGCGCTGTGGGTGCTGCGGCGAGGAATTCAGTGAGCGGAAAGGCACGGCGTTGTTTAACTGCAAAATCAGCGAAGCGCAAGCCGTCTCGGTGCTGGAGCATCTGGATAGTGGCTGTGGTTTGAATGCCACGGCGCGTTTGGTAGGGGTGTCCAAGGATGCGGTGGGTCGGCTGCTTGGGGTGGGGGGCCGGATCAGCTATCAATTGCATGACCGGCTGGTTCGCGACGTGCAGCCAGCGGCCCTCCAGTTTGATGAGCAATGGTCGTATGTAGCGAAAAAACAACGGCACGTGACCGCCCAAGACGACCCGAGTCAAACCGGGGATTACTGGGATGCCAACAGCTTGGATCCGCACAGCAAACTGCTGGTATCGCTGGTGCCGGGGCGCCGTACGACCCACACGATTCACCAAGTGGTGGCCGACGCCGCCGAGCGGCTGGCGGCCGAGACGGGGCTACCGGCGCTGTTTACCGATGGCGAACCGACCTATCCCGAAGCGATTGTAACGACCTTTGGTCGGGCCTATCCCGGGCCGCGCCGAAGCCTCCGCGGCCGGCCACCAGCCCCGGTGGTACGGATGCCCCAAGGCTTGGTGTATGCTCAGGTGGTCAAACATCGGCAAGGCAGGCGGATCAAACAGGTGGAAATCCGACCGATTTTTGGCAAGGGCAAATTAGCCCAGGTCGTGGCCGACTTGGGTTGGACGAAAGCCAACACCAGCGCCATCGAGCGGTTCAACCTGACCGACCGGATGCGCAACGCACGAAAGGGGCGCAAAACCCTGCGCTTTTCGCGTCGGACGGATCGGCATGATGCCCTCAGTTGGATTGGCGCGGTGCGCTACAATTTTCATCATCCGCATCGGTCGTTGCGACAGCCAACGCAAGAAGGCCGATGGCAACAGAGAACGCCAGCGATGGCCGCCGGTCTCGCCGATCATCTCTATTCCTCGCTGGAACTCATGCGGCTTTGTCCAGTTGGACTGAGATAATCGCAAGATACGACCGACGAAGGTCGTGCGGTGGGAATTTACAATTTCTATTCTGGCAGGCTGTTCGGCGATGTCAACGCCGATGGCGTAGCCGATTATCTGGTGACCAACGGAGGCGATTCGCGCCTCAAGTCCCACGAAAGTCGGCCCCCCGGCCACCTGATGGTCATCAGCGGGTCGAATGGCGACCTCATACACCGGCTGCAAGTCCCCGATGGCCGCGAGACCTACTGTTCGCCGCTCCTGTGGTCGCGGATGGGCGAGGAGTGGATCGTCTTTGGCACGGGTGGCGAAACCTTTCCAGGGTCTCTTTGGGCCGTCCCCGCCGACAGCGTCCGGGCAGGCACCCTAGCCGGCATCCGCGCTGTAATCGCCAACAAAGAGGCCAAAGGCTTCATCGCTCCGCCATCCTTGGCCGACCTAGATAGCGACGGCGTGTTGGATTTAATCTCCACGCCCTTCGACGGCCGACTAGTGGTGCTCTCCGGTGCCTCCCTGATGCCTCTGTGGAGCTTTGCAGTCCTGGATGTAGAAGAGACCCAGGCGAGTCCGGCCGTGGGCGATTTTGACGGCGATGGCGACTTGGATATTGTCTATAGCGTCCATCGAGGAGTTTTTCCCCAATGGCAGGGGGCTGCGGTGCGGGCCTTCGACGGACAGACCGGTGCGCTACTGTGGACGTACAGCGTAGAAGGGAATTTGGTGCCTCCGTCACCGCTGGCGGTCGATATGGACGCCGATGGAAGGGATGAAATTTTTTTCGTCGAGTCTGAGCCGGGCTATCTCATAGGCCGAGCGAGTTCGTCGCGCTTGCACGTAGCGCACGTAGAGGAAGATCGCTTGGAGACGCTTGCTGCGGTTGACGGACTCAGCGCCAGTTCGGGATGGATCGGCGACGCCGATGGGGACGGTTGGCTCGAGTGGTTCGTGCCCCTGAGCAAAATTGGCCGGGGTGGCCTCCTGCGTTACGACTTGGGCCGACCAGTCCCCGACCGCATTGCTTGGGGCGGCTACTTGGGCACCCGGCACGACGGTATCTATTCTGCTCCATAGGAGCTTGTCCCAAGGAGTTAAGCATGGCACAGCCCCCCATTTTCGCTCCCGACAACAAGGAAGACATACTCGCTTTTTTTCAGCAGTATAAGTACGCCGTAGTCGCCGACGCCCTACCAGCCGACGACATCCGCATCCTCAACGCCTTTGTCGATCGCTCCAAAGGGGAAATCCCTCGCGAATGGGGCCCCGACCGCTTGGGCGTCTTTTCACACGGGCAAATCTTGGTCCACCACCCCGAGTTGGACCGCTTTATCCAGCCGGCGGTTTCATACGATCTAGTGCAGGCCATCATGGCTCCCCAACCCCGCTTCGCCCAATTCGATTTCCGCGACGTGCCCGCTGGCAAAGGTGACGGCGAGATGCGCTTCCATCGCGACCGCCCCTACCAACCCACCACCGAGACCGAGCCAGAGCGCCCCTACGAATGCACCTATGTCTGCGCCATCCACTACTTGAGCGACGTGGGAGCTAGCGACCCCTGCTTTTGCGTCGTGCCCAACAGCGGTCCTTACGAGACGCTGGAAGAGGCCCGCGCCCAACTAGGCGATGCCTATGCAGAAGTGCCCATTCGCGGCCCGGCCGGTACCTTAGTCCTGTACGACATTGCCATTTTTCACACTCGCCTGCCCGGACAACGCGCCCGCGCCCGGCGCACCTTGCACCACTACTACAGCCGCGCCGCCAGCCAACCCCTGACCAATTGGGTGCTCCTCCCCCAGCGCTTGGCCGAACATCCCGACGCTGAGCAACGCACCTTTTACAGTCAGTGGTCCGTGGCTACCCAAGCCTACGCCGAGGCTGGTTTTTCTGCGGAGTACTACGAAGAGCACGTGCTGGAAAAACTCACCTAACTACAGCGACCGCCACAGGAGCAAACTGTGCAAATACAAGATCTATTCATCTCCGGTCAAGAAGGCTACCACACCTACCGCATCCCCGCCTTAGCTGTAACGCCAGACGGCGCAGTGCTGGCCTTTTGCGAGGCGCGCCGCCACACTGGCCGCGACGACGATCAGATCGACATTCTCCTGCGCCGCAGCACGGACGGCGGGCGCACTTGGGAACCTCGCCAACGGATCATCGCCGACGGCGAGCGCACCTGCGGCAATCCCTGTCCCGTAGTTGACCACGACCGAGGTGCGGTGTTGCTGCCCTTTTGCAAGGACAATCAAGAGGTCTTTGTCAGCCGCAGTATCGACAGCGGGTGCACTTGGACCGATCCCGTGGAAATTACCTCCCAAGTGAAGGCTTCTTCGTGGACCTACCTCGGCACGGGACCCGGCCACGGCATTCAACTGCAAAGCGGCCGCTTGCTCGTGCCCTCTTGGGTCGATGAAAGTCCCGGTCCGGCCACTTGGCGTCAGCCGCCGCCCACTTGGGGCCAAGTGCAGTCCTCTATCGCTTTTTACAGCGACGACGGTGGCCACACTTGGCAGGTTGGAGCCAAGTTGACACACGATGCCTCGGACGAATGCGAGGCCGTGGAAATGGCCGATGGCTCTCTGTACATGACGCTGCGCAGTCGCAACGAACGCCGTTGCCGGGGTTGGTCGCGCAGCCGCGATGACGGCGCAACTTGGTCTGCGGTCGCCTACGAGCCGACCCTGCCCGAACCCTCTTGCCAGGGCAGCATTGTGCGTCTCGACGACGGACGCATTCTCATGGCGCATCCCAGCAAGCCCGACGAGCGCGCTGAGTTGACCTTGCGACTGAGCGCGGACCAAGGTCACAGTTGGCCTATAGCGAGAGTGCTTGAGCCGGGTGCGGCGGCGTACTCCGATTTGGCGGTGGCTCTCGACGGGCAGGTTTTGTGTCTATACGAGGCCGAGCGCTCCGGCTGTTTGCGCTTGGCTCACTTTGAGTTGATGTGGATTGAGAGAGGGGCCTGAAGGAACCTTTGAAACGACATCGTCGTTTCAGCGAAGCCGTTAAGACACACTTAACATACGCATGGACGAGCAGAGTCTCTGTCTAATTGGATAGAATATTCTTTAGTCCAATAGAAAAATTTCAACCTTCTTACTTCTATAGCATTAGTTAAAACCTGGATATGATCTATCCATTCTACTTTTATAAGGGAGCAAACTGGGTACATAATAAACCAATGGCATATTATTGAAAACAGTACTGTTAATAATAGCAGTCTTGCCAGAATCACCCTCGGTGTTACTTGTCGAAAAATCATCCTCATTGATTTTTCCAACCTTCACCTCCCATATCCAAACTGTGTTCCCTCTATTATTTTTACCTTTCACATAATTACTATTTTTATCTCCTAGAATGTATCTAAAAGTGATATACATCCCAGGCTTGGGGAGATGACCTTTTGGTCTATTCTTCTCCAATGCCACTTTAAGTTCTAAATCAACTGCTGGTGACTTTTGTGAAAGCAAATCAGGATATGTATGTGGTTTATTTTTTTCGTATAATCCTGAAGATACTTCTTCTATACTGCTCCCTATCAGATTGCCTACCATAGAAGATAAATTTGCCAATTCGACTAATTTAGCTAATGGAGGAGAGTTCATACTAATCAACTGATCATCAATTATATCTAATGTTCGATAGCATAATTCAATAGCTTTTGTTAAATCCCTACCATCAAGTCCTGTGTTCTGATATAGTTTATCCTCGTTTCGAATATTGTCTTTATTAACTTGACGAAATCGCAGGGTTGGTTGTGACAACCTAGGATTTCCTTTAGTCATCTCTTCTGCATCCTTAATAAGATCCGATAATGAGTAGCCAAGAGCCTTAGCAATATAGTGAGCTACTTGAATAGTTGGGCTACGCTCTTGTCTTTCAAGAAGGCTAATAGTTGTTCTATGAACACCTGCAAGATCAGACAACTGTTCGTAAGTCAAGTGTTGATTTTTCCTCAATGACTGGATTATCTTGAGGAAATTAGCTACAATAGGGTCTAATTCCGTATTATCCATAAAATTAATACTCCTTTTTGACTCTATTATGTGAAAACAGGCAAGGCATGTTGGCTTTTATCATGTGGTTTAGGTGCCTTTGTCTACAGAATATGAGTCGTGGTCACTCTAAAGCAGCTAGTTGGGTCGGTCACAAGCGAAAGAGTAGCGTCAAGCATTGGCTCCTACTTCTACAGACCGCTTTGAGGAACTATCGAATTCCCCTATTGTCAAGCGTCTTTCGAAGGCGAGACACCCTTGTGCCCAGATATTTAGATCCACTTGAGAGACCTAACTCGTAACCTTGAAACACTTCTAAGGTATTGTTTATTAGTTGCTTATAAGCCATACTGAAGATGCCGTGTATATTTAAGAGTACTCTTTGTAATAAAATAATCTTGACAATGTTACGCTATGAGACTATAGTCTCCACCGGAACGTAAAACAGAGGAGGCCCTTATGAAGAGAATCATTGATCTGTTTTGTGGAACGGGAGGTTTTTCAAAAGGTTTTGAAAATTCCCATAACTGCTCGTATTCGACTGTGCTGGGTATAGATGTATTGCCTATTGTGATTGATACGTTTCGGCTAAATCATCCACATGCGATTGGAATTTGTGGCGATGTGAGGGAACTGAGGAGGAGTGATATAATGGAGAGTATGAAATGTGGAAGAGAGGATATTGATCTAATAATTGGCGGACCTCCTTGTCAGGGCTTTTCTTCTATAAGACCGTTTCGTTCATTCAATGATGACGATCCACGCAATACACTCTTTGAAGAATTTGCTTCGTTTGTGAATTTCTTCCGACCAAAAATGTTCGTTCTAGAGAATGTGGTGGGTTTAGCCACTCACAAAAATGGATTAATAATTGAATCAATGGCGGATTGTTTCGATGGAATTGGTTATGATAGCAATTGGAAAATTTTGAATGCTGCACATTTTGGGATTCCCCAAAAACGAGAACGCCTTATTATGATTGGTGCTATGAAGGGAATTAAAATAAAATTTCCTACTCCGACTCATCAATATACTGGTTCTACAATAGGCTATTCAAAAAAATCCCGTATGTTATTACCTACAACATCTGACCTATTTAACCCGTCAATAAAATTACAGTCTGCTCTCACTGTTTGGGACGCCATTTCTGATTTACCACCTATAGAATCTGGGGAACGGATAAGTAAATACACAAAAAAATCCTTAAATGATTATCAATCTGAACGAAGAAAACAAGCAATAGAATTAACTCTCCATGAGTCTACTAATCACTCACCTAAGATGCTAGAAATTATTCGGCATTCGGGAAAAAACATAAACTCAATTCCTCAGCATCTTATTAGCAGTGGATTTAGTTCATGCTATTCTCGGCTTGATGCTGATGAACCAGCAGTGACTATTACTGTGAATTTTGTTCATCCAGCATCAAATCGATGTATCCATCCTATACAAAATAGAGCTCTAACTCCTAGAGAAGGGGCTAGATTACAATCTTATGATGACGATTTTGTTTTTGCTGGCAATCGCTCCCAAGTAGTAAAACAGATTGGAAATGCAGTTCCGCCACTCCTTGGACGAAAGATTGGCGAGACACTTGCAGAGTTACTTTAATCAAGATCTCGGAGACTAATGATCCATGTTCTTCCGAGTTTGCCAGTGTTCGTTATCAGCTACTGACTGCAACCACCGGAACAGTGGCAGTCGGGAAGGATACGTCCGTATTCTACGTTTTATTGTTTTCTGCATTTTTAAAGGAATTTTGATATATTATTTATATGCGACCTAAAGGCAGTGCCGATCGGCTGGAATATCGCCGCCAATGGGCGGCTGCGTTGCTTGACGAAGGCAAAAGCATCAACGAAGTAGCCCGTCTGGTCAAAGCCTCTCCCGCCTCGGTGCATCGGTGGAAGGAGTTGCAGGAAAAACACGGGGCGGCGGGGCTGAAAGCCAAACCGCATCCGGGCCGGAGCTGTCGATTGAGTGCCCAAGACAAGCAGCAGTTGAAAAAGCTTTTGCTGGCGGGGCCCCAAGCGGCCGGCTTTGATAGTGCGTTGTGGACTTGTAGCCGTGTGGCGCAGGTGATTGAACAAACGTTTGGGGTGTCCTATCATCCCGATCATGTGGGTCGTCTGCTGCATAGGTTGGGTTTTTCGTGCCAATATCCCCAGCACCAAGCCCGGGAACGCGACGAGGACGCCATCCGCCAATGGCGCTTGGTGGAGTGGCCACGGATTAAAAAAAAGCCCGACAAAAAAGGATGACCATCGTCTGGATCGATCAGAGCGGCTTTATGTTGCAACCCACCCGTCGCCGAACGTGGGCATTGCGGGGTCAGCCACCTATACACCCGGTGTGGGATCGCCATGATCGCGTGTCGGTTCAGGCCGCCGTTACCTTGCCGCCTCAACGGAAGCGGTTGGGCGTTTATTTTCGGTTGTATGAGCATAATATTGATGCGCAGGATGTGGTGTCCTTTGTCGGTCATCTGCTGCGTATGATACGGCGCAAGGTCGTGCTCATATGGGATCGGTGGAGTGTGCATCGCGCCGCGGTAGCGATCTTGCAAACAAGGTATCCCGATCAACTGGAGGTCGAATGGGTACCCGCCTATGCACCCGAACTGAATCCGGTCGAACAGGTCTGGAATCATACCAAGTATGGCCATCTAGCCGGACGACAAGGAATTTCATGTACACGAGCTTATGCTGAGCGGGAAGCGGCTAATCTGCATATACGATATATATCACGTTAGTATTCAAAGCTGATTCAAGCAGATGCTCCGGTCAAAGTGGGCCAAGATAATATGCTGGTCAATGCACGAGTTATAGCCAAGGAGAGCCCAATGGCTGAAGTACTCGATTTTACCAAACCTCATGTGTTGAGAGACAAAGGAGAATACGATATCGCTGTCGCCGAAATCGATATCCTCCTCGACACAGATCCTCAGCCCGGATCGGAGGAGTATGAGCGGCTGGAGTTTCTATCTGTTCTGGTGCAGGCTTATGAAGACACTCATTTCCCGGCTTATGAGAAGCCCACGCCCCAGGAAGTGGTTGATTTTATGCTGGAGCAGAAGGGGCTTTCCCGGGCCGATCTGGCGAAGTGGCTGGGAGGTAGAAGCCGAACATCGGAATTTTTTAATGGAATTCGCCCACTCTCTATTCGGCAGATTGGCGCGTTGAGAACGCATTTGGGCATTCCAGCGGATCTACTGATGGGCTTTTCCCCATAGATCGGCCCCGCGTCGGTCCTCAAGACCGTGTCATAAAAATGAAACACGTCGTCATTGTAGGTGGAGGTTTTGCCGGTTTGAATGCGGCTAAGAAGCTCGGCGGCGCTCCTGATGTCCGCGTTACACTTGTCGATCGGCAGAACTATCACTTGTTCCAACCTCTGCTCTACCAAGTGGCAATGGCCGGTTTGTCGCCGGCCGATATTGCCGCGCCCATCCGCAGTCTACTCGCGCGCTACGAGAACGTCTCCGTGCTGCAGGGAAAGATCGAGAGTGTCGATTTGCAGGCTCAGACCGTCTCGGCGGATTTTGGTCAGCTCGAATTCGACTATTTGCTGCTTTGCTGCGGGGCGATCCCGACTTACTTCGGTCATGCGAGTTGGGAAGAGTACGCCCCTAGCCTGAAAACTGTGCCGCAAGCAACCGAGATTCGCCGTCGCCTACTCAGCTCTTTCGAAGCGGCAGAACGGGTTGGCGATTCCGCAAGACGCCGACAGTTGTTGACGTTTGTCGTCATCGGTGGCGGGCCTACCGGAGTTGAGTTGGCGGGCGCTATCGGCGAAATGAGTCGTTTCACGCTCGCCAGGGATTTTCGCGAGATCGACACCAAACTCACGCGGGTCATTCTCATTGAGTCCGGCCCGCGAATCCTCCCATCGTTCAGCGAGAAACAGGCGAGCCGCGCGACGCGAGACTTGGAAAAACTCGGCGTGCAAGTCTGGCCGAACAGTCTTGTGACCAGAATTGACGAGGACGGCGTTGAAGTGGGTGCGAAGCGAATCCACGCCTCAACCATACTCTGGGCAGCCGGAGTGCGCGGAGTTGAATTCGCCCGGTGCGATGGTTTGGAGATAGACGAGCAGGGCCGCGCAGTCGTCGACAAAGATCTGAGCATTGGCGGACACCTAAACGCGTTTGTCGCCGGCGATCAGGCAAGTTTCACCCACCAGACCGGCAAGCCGCTTCCGGGCATAGCACCGGTGGCAATGCAACAAGGTCGTTTCGTGGCTAGGACGATCCTCCGCGACCTTGCAGGCAAACCGCGCGAAGCCTTTCGCTTTGTCGACAGGGGCCAGATGGCGACAATCGGCCGCAGCCGCGCCATTGTCGAAATCGGCAAGCTGCGATTCTCCGGTTGGTTTGCGTGGCTCACTTGGTTGATGGTGCACATCTACTTTCTCGTCGGTTTCAAGAACCGGCTATTCGTCGTGCTGAATTGGGCTTGGTCCTATGTGACGTTTCGACGCGGTGCTCGATTGATCGTCGAGCGCGAGTGGAGGTTCAGTAAGATCGACGCCAACGACCAGACGCCATCAGAAAAATAAAAAAGACGCTATTTTCAGGAGGCCGAAGAACGGTCAGTACATCACTGGAATTTCATTGCCCACTGTGCCGGTAAACGCGTCAATGACCAGCCACAGACCTCCGGTGGCGAATTGACCGGCGATCAGGCCGAGAAAAAAGGGGCGGATTTTGTGGTATAGACCGACGCCGCCGTAGCGCAGGATGACGAGTTTGATCAGCCAGGCCAAAAAGATGGAAAACCAGATGTAGCGCATGGTCCACCCGGCGCTGACGGCAAAGCCCAGCGGGTGGAAGGGCCACCACATCAGGCGCTGGCGGGCAATCATGAGGAGGGCCATGACCAGACCGCCGCTCAAGGTCCAGAGCCAGCCATCGACGCTGACTCCGGAGGGCTCATTCAATTTGCGCAGGGCGAACTTAGAGGGATAGCTCGGGAAGCTCTGGCCGAAGAACTGGTTGTGGAGATTGACCCCGCCGTAGTCATAGGCGAGGTGGAGGGTGTAGTAGATGGAGACGGCCAAGGTGATGAACATGGCCCCGGCAATGCCCCACAGGAGCCGACGCCGGTTGCCCGCGGTCTCGCTGGTCAGGCGCAGGCCGTTGCACAGGGGTGCCATCATAAAGACCAGCAATTCGCCGACCCAGATGAGGGTGTAAGCCGAGGCTACCATGCCCTTGGCCCCGAGGGCCGGGACGCCCACCCCGGAAACCACGAAGCCGAGGGGCACCATGGCCGGGCTCAACGTGGGGATGCCGGCCTCGACAATGGCGCGCGTCAGGCCGATGAAGATGACGAGGGCCGAAAAGACGAACAGCGGCGCGACCCAGGCGGGAATGCCGCTTTGCCACAGCCAGAGGGTCATGCCTGCGGTGCCGACGAGAAGCCCCAACAGGGCGCTGCGGTAGGACATGATCTCATCGGCATCGTCGTCCGGGGCCTTCTTGGACACGGCTTGGCGCCACACCTCGGCTAGGTGATGCCGCCCCACCCACAGGCCCGCCCCCACCATTACGATCAGGGCACCTATCATCTGGTGGCCGGTCACTGGAGTGCTCCAGGGGCCGAGGGTGGCTTGCAGGGTATCGATGCCCAACAGGCCGAGGATGTGTTGTTGCAGCGTATAGATTAGGAGGAAGAACCACAGGCTGAGCGAGAGGGTGGAATTGATGAGGAAGGAGAAGCCCAGCATGACGAAATTGAGGTTGACCGGCAGATAGGCACCGAAGAAGGACACACTGGTGTTCAGCCCAATCTGGGCCACGGAGGGGAAATAGTGGTGCAGGGCATTGAGGCTACCGACCAAGAAGGGGATGGCAAAGCCGATCCACATGAGCCTGTTTTTAAAAAAGGGCTTGAGCAGGGAGGGCCGGCCCTCGTCCTCGATCATGGCTAGGGCCACCTGGGCGAGGGGATAGGCTAGACGCTCGTGTTCGACCCACTGGCGGCGCAGGATCACGGCAATGGAGATGAGGGTGAGGTACAGGGCGGCGTAGAACAGCAGCCAGTAGCCCAAGGGGGGCAACCAACTGGCCCAGGGGATAGCCGTGGTGCCGACACTGCCTTCGTAGAATCCGCGCACGGCCTCGGGGTCGCCCATCAGCATCCATTCGGTGAGATGGGGATGGACGACTTCGGCCCATTTGTTCTCGGCCGAGGCGTAGTAGTAGGTCCCGGTGATCATGGGCAGGAGCATGCCGGTTACGCCCCGGGAGGGGATGGCCGCGGCGACCATCATCATAATGGCGATGGTGACCAGTTCGCCCCATTGCAGGCCCCATTGCCGCTTGGGCAGGGCCAGTACTACGTGGACGGTGATCAGCAGAAAAAAAAGCAGGCAGTACGCCGCCGGGGTCGATGAGGAAAAGCCCATGGGCGTGCCCTTGACCAGCATGGTGGTATGGGGCACGCCCAAGGCGATGGCAACGCACAGCAGGGCGCCGAGAAACAGGCCGCGGAAAGTGATGTGGGCGTCGGGTCGTTCTCGGGCTCGGGGCGCGGTGCGCGCGGCGAGACGGGCCCGCAGACTGGCGGGGATTTTTCTTTTCAAGCCGGATGCCTAGATTGCAGTCGCTCGGTGGGCTGAGCACGGGGATTTTGTGGAGGCCAAGCCCTAACCTATCTTTGTCTCAACCTAGGTTTTCCAGCCGAAGCTTGTCAATGCCTTGTCGGGCCACTTAGCGATAAAAGCCGATTACAGCTTAGGAAAGAGAGGGCGGAGGTGAACGACGCGAGGGAATCCGCAAAGATCCCGAGACAGAAAAGGCCCTTTGATCGCATCCTAGGGCACCAGTACACCGTCTTCGACGGGCTGGCCGGGATGCAGGTGGAAGACATCTACCAAGATCAGCGCGGCTTGCTGTGGATCGCCACGGCCGACGGCGGCGTCAGCCGGTTCGACGGAGCGCACTTCGATACCTTTGGCCTGTCGGACGGGCTGCCGAGTCTCACGGTATCGACCATCGCCGAGGACGCAGACGGGCGACTACTCTTCGGTACGCTGGGCGGAGGGCTAGCCGCCTACGACGAGCGTGGCTTTCAGGTGTACACCACCGAGCACGGACTGCCGTCCAACGACATAGTGGGCCTGCAACCGCAGGCCGATGGTTCGATACGGGTGCTGACCGATGGAGGGATAGGCTGGTTTGCCGAGGGGCGATGCGTAGAGTGCGTGACGGAAATTGCGGGTCAGCCGCTAGGGTGGGTGTACGACATGGCCACCGACGCGACGGGTACGACGTGGCTGGCGACGCAGCAATGGGGGACCATCAGCCTAGACGGTCGGCGCATGAGTGCGGAGACCGACGCCATGCAGTGGCCGTGGAAGTTCGCCCAAGACGCCTCTGGTCCGCTGTGGATCGCCTTTCGCTACGTTGGCACCGAAGTCGTGATAGGCCGCTACGATCCAGACAGTCAACAGCTCGACCTGATCAAGGCAGACGCAGCTATCGAAGGGACGGAGGCCGTAAATCACGGCACGCGCCATGTGCGCTTGGATGACAGAGGCCGGTTGTGGATAGCTCGCCAGGGCGTACTAGTGTACGATGGGGCCGACTGGCATTCGTTCTCAGCCGGCTTGCCGGATGTTCACTTTTCGGATGCGCGGCTGACCTACGAAGACCGCGAAGGAAATATCTGGGTGGGGCTTTGGGGCGGCGGACTGATTTTTTGCGATCCGGTCAGTGTCCGGTTATACACTGGGGCCGACGGCTTGCCCGATAGCGGGGTCCACCAGCTCAGCGAAGATCATCAAGGCCGGATCTGGATCGGCACGATGGGGGGGCTAGCCTGTCTTGAAGACGACCGGATTCGCTCAGTGGAGACCGGGCACAAGGTCACGGCGTTGGCGATAGACCGCGAGGGGCAAGTCTGGCGCGAGAGCCCCGAGGGGAAGGTACTCAAGGGGGTGGGGAAAGAGGCCCAAGTGATCGAGGTGATAAAAGATAACCGCTACGAAGAAATTAAGCTGTATCTAGACCAAGAAGGGGGCATAAAGGTCGGCACTTCCGATGGGTGTTTGGGAAGGATAGAAGACGACCGTTTTGTAGTGGAGAAGCAGGGACCTGTTAATTGCCGAGTCGTGTTGCAGGATCGCGAAGGCACCTTGTGGGTCGGTAGCTATGGGGCAACGCCGGCTCTGTACTATTACAAAGATGGCCATTTCCACGCGTCTGACATGGCCGGGATGGAAACCGTCGCTTATGTGAGTGCGTTGTGCGACTACGAGGGCACGCTTTGGGTTGGGACGGCCAACGGCCTTTTCGCCTTTGACTACCGCGCCCAACAGGTGCGTCGGTTTACGGCCGACCAAGGCGATCTGTCCGTCAATGGCATCTTGGCTCTGACGGCCGACCCTCAACAGGGGTGTCTGTGGATTGGGACGAGCGGCGGGGGCGTGCTGAAGTACGATGGCCGGGGGTTTCAGAGCATCCGCTTGGGCAAATCCACCTTGGAGAATATCGTCGAGGCCATCCTGCGCGATAGCCGGGGTCGGCTGTGGTTTGGGACGCGGGCGGGGCTGATTGCGTACCAGCCTGGGGATACACCTCCAGGCATCGTGATCCGCCAAGTTGTGGCAGGACGTCTGTTGGAGATGCCCCAAGCTGTGTCCTGTCCAGATAGCACCCCTGAGATTCAGTTCCACTTCCAGGGCCTCAGCTTCAGAAGCGGGGCCGAGCAGATGCGCTACGGCCACCGGCTCGTCGGCTACGGTCCGGCAGAAGAGTGGAGCGCGTTCACGTCTTCCAACAGAGTGTCGTACAACGGCGTACCGGCCGGCCAGTTTCGCTTTGAGGTGCGGGCCTTAGATCGGGATGGCCTCATGTCGGAAGTCGCCAGCCTCGATGTACAGGTGTTTGCCGACGAGAAGAGCGTGCGCCTCCAGCGCTTAGAACACATGCTGCGGGATGCGGATCAGGACTTTCTCTACCAGAGCCAAGCCATGACCCAGCTCTTGGAGAGGATCGAGCAGATGGCCGATACTGATATGACGATGCTGGTGCTGGGCGAGACCGGCGTGGGCAAGGGCGTACTCGCTCAGAGAATCCACAACCTGAGCCGACGCCGAGGGCAGCCCTTTGTCGCGCTCAATTGCGGCTCCCTGCCCGCCGGGCTGATCGAGAGCGAGTTGTTTGGCCACGAGCGAGGGGCCTTTACTGGGGCCGTGAAGCGACATATCGGCTGTTTTGAGCGAGCTAACTACGGCACCTTGTTCCTCGATGAGATCGGCGATCTGTCGTTAGAAGTCCAACGAGCACTGCTCCGCATTCTGGAGAATCGCTACTTGACCCGCGTCGGTGGCGAGAAGTCGATCCCGGTGGATGTGCGGGTGATTGCGGCGACCAACAAGGATCTGAAACAGGAGATCCAGGCGGGGACGTTCCGGGAAGATCTGTTCTACCGCTTGAGCGCGTGGCCGGTGAAGCTGCCGCCGCTGCGGGAGCGCCGAGAGGACATCCCGGTCTTAGCGGCGCACTTTGCGCGCCGGTATGCCCAAAATTTGCAGCGACCGGTGCCAGCTTTGGGCAACGGAGTGGTGAAGCATTTGCAGGCGTATGCGTGGCCGGGGAATGTGCGCGAGTTGGAGCATCTGATCCGGCGGGCGGTGGTGCTGTGCCAAGGGGAGGTCATTCAGATGGAGGATGTGCCGCTGGCCCCTGAAGACGAGGCCGAGGAGGGACCTCTTGAGCCGCCGGTTGAAGCCAGATTCGAGGATGAGGAACAGCAAATCGCGGAGGCGCTACAAGCGACCAACTGGATGGTCTATGGCGAGCGGGGTGCGGCGCGCTTGTTGGGCATGAACCCAGAGAAGCTGCGCTACCGCATGCAGAAGTACGGGTTGCGCCGACCGAAGAAGTAGTACACAACGCTCCCAAGCATAGAGGCGCGCCGGCCAACACGGAAAGTCGTGGAAAATCCACGAAAAATCGTGGAAAGCCCACGGAAAGTCGTGGAAAGCCTTGCACAACGGTTGGGGCCGCGCCGCGCAGAAAAATTCGTCTCATACGTTAAGTGCCATTCCTTCAATTCTTTAGGGTGCTCCTAAAGAATTTTTTTGTGCGGGGTTTCTTGGGATGGCACGAAATATGCTCATACCTAATTGATCCTTCACATCCTCCAGTACATAGAGCCGCGCTAGGAACCGGCTACTACATCACCCACCTACTTTGGAGGGGAACTATGCGCTACACGCTCTTTGCAATTCTACTGTTGGTCGCTCCGCGCGGAGTGGTTGCCCTAACGTGGGATTTCGACGACGGCATCACTTGGGGCTGGACCGCCTGGGAAAATCGTTATACCAATGTAAGAGGCAGTCTCGAACCGCTACAGAGCGAAGTCGTCGATGGCGCATGGCGCATTGCGCCGGTGCCGGGTCGCAGACCCACCGTTCAGTTGCGCTCGCCGTTGATTGGCAAAGACTCGGCCCTGTTCGACGGCCTCACCCTCCGGCTGCGCCTCATACACCACAGTCCCACTGAGGGAGTGTTCGCGATGCACTGGTCCAATGCCAAAAAAAAAGGCGTCACTGGAGCGGGGTTTGCTGCGGGACGTGATGATCAATCTTATCCCATTGAATGGGAAGAGATCACCCTAGATCTACGCACCTTGGTAGCAGACTCAAAGCGAAAAATTACCTAGCAGGTTTGAGGAGTTAGCGCAGGGGGAATTGTTGCCTGAGGATATCGGTGTGGAGGTAGGGTCGCCCGGCACCTTATTCGCCGAACCCGACTTTTTCCCCCTCGGAGAGGGCATCGGCACCATAGACCTTTGCTTTAGGGGCCAACTATCCCAACCCGTTCAATCCCGCCACGACCATTCCCTTGGCCGTGCCCGCTGGAGCGAGGAACGTGGACTTAACCATCTACAACGTCTTGGGTCAGCCGCTGCGCCGAGTGTGGACGGGTCCGCTGCCTGTTGGCGAGCATCGGCTGACTTGGGATGGTCGGGATGCGCAGGGCCGATCCGTCGCCGCTGGGGTCTATGTGTATCGGTTGCAGGTGGACGAGCAGACGGATACCCGCAAAATGGTTAAACTCGAATAGACGATAGGGCTTGGAGATGGGGGAGCTAAACGCACGACCACAAACTTTGGAGGTGTATTATGCGCCGCGTTCTCTTTGCAATGTTGTTGGTGGCGGCTCCACGCGGAGTCTCTGACTTAACGTGGGATTTCGCCGAGGGCTGGGCGGCACAGGAGGGATCTGCAACGGCTACCATGGTGAGCAGCGAAAGCATGGTGTCGAGTGCTCATCTGGACGCAGACAGTACTCAGAGCCAGCCATCGATTGTGATCATCACCGGCGAAGTCCGGGATCCTCGCTCGCGGGAAATCACATTTAGATACGAATCGCCGTCGGCGCTGGAAAGCGCCGAGCAGCGCGTTGCGCTCGACAGCTTGAACCGCTTCGCCTTTGAGCTGCCCGTCGTCCGAGGCACCCGCGTCAGTGGGCATTTCGAAGGCGGGCAGCCGAGATGGGAATGGGTGCAGCAGCTAGGAGCCTTCCTATTCGGTCGCCATTCCCTAGCGCTCTTTGTCGAACCCGGCGACAGTCTGCACGTGGCCGTGGAGGAGGGTTTTTTCGGTTCTTCCTATTCGTTCAGCGGCTCCAACGCAGACAACAGCCGCTTCACTTCCGAGTGGATCCCGCAATTCTACTCCTTATACGCCCGCCTCGACCGCGACGCATACAAGGGTCTGGAGGTCGAGGATTTCAAGCTCCTGATGGAACAGTGGCGGCGGGATCAGTTTGAGTTCTTGGCTGAGGGGCGCGAGCAATACGCGCTGTCTTCAGGGTGCATCGACTATGTGACGGACTACGTCAACTACGAGTGGGCCATTAGGATGGTTGATTACCCGACGCGTTACCAGTTTGCCAACGGACGCGAAAACAGAGACATCACCCCGGAGTACTACGACTTTCTGCAGGAATTTCCCCTAGTGGACGAAAAGGCTATTGGCGTAGGCCATTATCGCTGGTTTCTGGAACGCATCTTGGACCGTGACCATGACCATAACCCCAAGCTGTCTAAGATGTATGATCTATCGGGTTTGGAATTGTCGGAGGAGACCCACGCGCAACTCGACTCCCTGTACGAAAAAGACGGCCGACAGCACGTGCTATCGAAAATGGTCGATTTGTCGGCGTTTGGCGTTGCGGAAAGCGCCCACGCGCAACTCGACTCCCTGTACGAAAAGGAGGGCCGACGGCTCAAGCTTTCCGAGCAGTACGATTTGTCGGCGTTTGGCGTTGCGGAAAGCGCCCACGCGCAACTCGACTCCCTGTACGAAAAGTCCGATAGGTCTCTCAACTTCTACTGGTTCAGTGAGGAAGAGAAGCCTAAGGCGGATACGACGGGCGGGGAGTTGGTGCTCCACATACCTTCTGGAGTACGGTTGGATTCCCTAGCCAAAGAGCCACCCAAGCTGTCGGCGAGGATGGATCTATCGAGCTTGAAGCTGTCGGAAGCCGCTCAGGCTCAGCTCGACTCGATGTACGAACATCGTCAACCGCTCAAGCTGTCGGCGAAGATCGATCTGTCGGGCTTGGGCCTGTCGGAAGCCGCTCAGGCTCAGCTCGACTCGATCTATGCCGGAAGAGGACCCCGGTTTGGGTCTAGATACAATCTGGCTAAAGAAAAACTCGGAGGGCGAGTGCTCTACTGGTTTTTAGCCGGAGAGCTGATCAATACGCTCAAGCGCGGTGGCAGTGAAGCTTTTGCGTGGGCCCAACGCAAGTGGGAAGACTTCCAAGAGATCAACCCGTATCCGGAATACAATGAGGCCGTCCTAGTGGCTCTGGCTGCCGCCCTGAAGCTACAACCCGGACAACTCGCACCCGACTTCACCCTCGACGACCTCGATGGCCAGCCCGTGTCGCTGAGCCAGTTCAAGGGGCAGGTGGTTCTGCTCGACTTCTGGGCGAGTTGGTGCGTGCCGTGTATCAACGACCTACCCTATCTCCGAGAAGTCAAGGAAAAAACATCTGACTGGCCGGTCGTCTTCCTCAACATATCGCTGGACGCGGATGAGGCTGCTTGGCGAGAGGCGATTGGTAAACACGAGATCAAAGGCGTCCACGTGCGGGCGGACGGCTGGGGCGCGGAGGTAGCCAAAACCTACCAAGTGATGGGCATCCCTTCGTATTACTTGGTGGACTCCCAAGGGCTGATCGTGGAGGATCCTGGCATAAGGGGGAATACAGACGCGACGGTAGCGGCGATCGAGAAGAGCTTGTGAGAATCCCACTCCTAGTTGCCCTAGCGCTGACCGGCTGCGGCTCGGGGTCGGACAAGCCCAGCGGCCCAGAGCCGGCCATTGTCGATGGCGCGGCTACCCTTGCCTTTGCCGATTCGGCGCTACAGGTGGCGGTGGACGAAGCCGTGGCCGGCACCAGCGGAGCGCTTGTGGCTCTGAGGGCCAGTGGGCGGGGGATCACTGACTTGGGCGGGATTGAGCAACTCACCCAGCTCGAAGCATTGGACTTGGCTCACAACGCGATACGGGATCTGTCGCCCTTGGCCGAATTGCGGCAACTGCGCCTTCTCGATCTTGGTAACAACCAAATTGAGGAGGTGTCGCCCCTCGGATCCCTAGAGCAATTACAGGTATTGATCTTGGCCCACAATGCCGTACAGGATCTTGCGGGGATCTTAGAGTTGGACAGTCTGCGCAGTGTGGAATTGACCGGCAACCCGCTGAGCGAGGCGGCCAAAGCCCAGATTGCCGCGTTGCGCGACCGCGGGGTGACGGTGGGCTTTGGCACGCCGGATGATGGGGTGGGCGAGCCCAGCGGCCCGGAGTCGCCCATTGTCGATGGCTGGGTTACCGGCACCTTTGCCGATTCGGCGCTGCAGGCGGCGGTGGACGAAGCCGAGGTCAGCACCAGCGGAGCACTTGTGGCTCTCAGCGCCAATGATCGGGGGATTGCCGACTTAAGGGGGATTGAGCAACTCACCGAGCTCGAGACCCTGAACTTGGCCCACAACGCGATACGGGATCTGTCGCCCTTGGCCGAATTGCGGCAACTGCGCTTTCTCGACTTGGCTCACAATGCCGTGCAGGATCTCGCGGCGATCTTGGAGTTGGACAGTCTGCACAGCGTGGACTTGCTTGGCAACCCGCTGAGCGGGGCGGTGGCCAAAGCCCAGATTACCGCGTTGCGCAACCGCGGGGTGACGGTGCGCGTTCTCACGCCAGATGCTGGGGTTGTCACGCCGGATGATAGGGTCGTCTCTTTGGGGGAAAGGCAGATCGTATTCTCTTCAAACCGGCGGACTGAGGCGCACTATTTGAGAGGTCTCGAGGTGTACTCTCTAGACCTCGAGACGAGAGAGGTGGTAAACCTGTCGGCTGAGTTGGCCGCAGTACCGTTCGCCGATGGCTCGCGACCAGACACCACGGAGTTATTCTCCCTAGCGCATCGCATAGCGCGTGAGGGGGAGAAGCCGACCCTGTCGCCTGATAGGACGAGGGTGGCCTTTGTATCGTACCGCGACGGCAACTACGAGATCTACGTGATGGGTGCCGACGGTAGCGCGCCGACGAACATCACGCAGCACGACGCGTGGGATTCGAGCCCCGCGTGGTCGCCCGACGGGCGGCAGATCGCCTTTGTGTCGGACCGCAACGGCGACCGCTACAACGGTGATATCTTTCTCATGAATGCAGATGGCACCGGCGTGGAGCAACTAACCTTCGAGCCGGGAAATGGGGCCGGTCAGCTAGCGTGGTCGCCCGACGGCGCGTCTATTGCCTTTGTCAGCGGCCGGGATGGCCCCTTGGCGATCTTCGCCATTGAGCTGGCCAGCGGCGACATACGGCGCGTCTCAAACAACGACCTGTCGGCATCGAGCCCTTCCTGGTCGCCCGACGGCGCGTGGATAGCTTACATTGAGTCCGAGGACGAGTTGGACGAGTCCAGTCATGTGTGGGTGATGGCCGCAGACGGTAGTGAGGCTCGACAGTTGACCTTTGGCGAGTTCTGGGAGCAGAGCCCCACTTGGTCGTCCGACGGCACCCATATCGCCTTTGGGCGGATAGTGGAAACGCGCTACGATATCTATATGATCCCGCTAGACGGTGGTGCCGAAGAGCGGGTGACCGATAATCCGTACGATGACATGGACCCGAGTTGGACGCCGTTCTGAGCGATTGAATAACGCCTGAGAAAGGGACACACGAACATTGAGCAAAACGGCTGTCTTATTTCTGGCGACGGTATTTTTGCTTCTATGGCCCCCCGCTTTGCCGGAGCTGTGGAGTTAGACGAATAGCCCTACCGAGGAGGCTCCGGATGAAGTGGTTCAATATCCTAAGGACAACTCGCGCAAGGAGAAAATAGGCGCTTGTGCTCGTGCTACGCCGTCCCTTGGAGGCTATTTCACACTAGGTAAGGTCTCGCGGCGGCTGCCGTCAAAGTAGGGGGCGGTTTCAAACCGCCCCCTATTCGTAGCGCAGGGCGTCTATGGGGTTGAGAAGGGCGGCTTGGCGGGCTGGGTAGATGCCAAAACCAATGCCGACGGCGGCCGAGACCCCAAAGGCGAGGACAATGGTCCAGGGCTGGACGATGGTGCGCCAGCCCGCGTACAGGGTGATTCCTTCCGGGATGGCGTAGCCTAGCACCACCCCAATCAGGCCACCGATCAGGCTGACCAACAGCGATTCGACCAAAAACTGCGCGAGGATGTCGCGCCGCCGCGCGCCCAAGGCACGGCGGATGCCGATTTCGCGCGTGCGTTCTAACACCGAGGCCAACATGATATTCATGATGCCGATGCCGCCGACCAACAAAGAGATGCCGGCGATGCAGCCCATGACGATGTTGAAGATCTGCTGCGTTTTCTGACTCTGGCGCAACAGCTCTTCGGGAATGGCGATCTTGAAGTCCTCGACGCCGCGATGCCGCCGGTTGAGGATGGTGCGGACGATGGCTGCGGCCTCTGGCAATTGGTTGGAGTTGGGGATCTTGACGGTGATTTGGGTCAGCTCGGGCTCGCCCGGCTCCCAGTGGAAGCGACTGAGCAGGGCCGTCAGCGGGACGTAGATGTCCTCGTCGGTGTTGCGCACTTCGAGCACGCCGCCGATTTTGCCGCCGGCCGCGCCCTTGTCTTCGAGCACGCCGATGACCGTAAACCACTGATTGCGGATTTTGACCCGGCCGCCGAGGGGATTGTCAAAAAAGAACAGCGCCCGCTTGGCGTCTGCACCCAACACGCAGACGCGCTTAGCGGTGTTCAGGTCCTCGGCAGAGAAAAACACCCCACTGCCCATGCGGGCGTCGAGCACGGTCAGATAGTCGGGGGTCGTGCCCACCACCATGGTGCGGAAGGTGTGGCCTTGGGCTTGGGCTTTGACTTTGAGCTCGCGCTGGGGGGTGACGTAGTCGGCCAACAGGCAGATGCGGGCAATCGACCGAGCGTCGTCCCAAGTCAGGCCCGCAGAGCGATTCTGGTCGGCATCGTCGGCTTCGGTTTCGTCGGCTTCTTTTTTCCAGTGCTGGACGATGATATTGCTAATGCCCATCTGACGGATTTGTTCGAGGGATTCTTGCTTGGCACCCTCGCCGATGGAAAGCATGGCAATGACCGCGGCCACACCGAAGATGATGCCGAGCATGGTCAGCAGGGTCCGCAGCTTGTGCGACAGCAGGCCGACGAGGCTCAACGAGGCGGTTTCGCGTAGATCCATTCGCGTGCCTAGGGCGAGGGCAAGGCGTCGGCCGATTCCATCAGGCCGCTGGCGTCGGTCGCTTGGAGTGGATCGCGCAAGGCGATGCGGTCGTCGGGCGCCAGCCCTTCCTCAATGATGACGAAGTCCTCGTTTTTCTGGCCCAGCTTCACTTCCTGCGCCTCGGGCTGACCGCCCACTAGACGATAGACGAGGGTGCGTCCATCTTGTTCAAAGACCGCGTCTAGGGGGATGTAGAGGGGCATGGGTGTGGCGGTAGTGACTTCGGCACTGGCCTCGCTTTGCACGGAGTCTAGGACGGCTGCCGGCCTAGGTGGGATGGTCTCGACGACGACGTGACAGGTGGCGGTCATGCCAGGTTTGAGGCGGACGTCTTCTTCTTCGATTTGGATGATCACGTCAAATACTTTGACGTTTTTTTCGCCTTCTTTCTCGCGGCCGAGCGAGGCGATGCTCTTGATTTTGCCGTGGAATGTGGGTTCGGGCAGGGCATCGAGCTTGATGGTGGCGACTTGGCCGGTGTCGAGCTTATCGACCTCGACCTCGTTGACGTAGGTTTTGACCTGCATGTGGGAGAGGTCGGGCAGGGAAATGACGTTGACGCCGCCCCAGATCTCGTCGCCGACGCGGATTTTCTCCGGCCGCTCGCCCTTCCACACCTTGCCGTACACGACCAAACCGGGCTTTTCGGCCTTGATGGTCGTGCTTGCCAGATCGTCGCGCGCCTTTGCCAACTCGCGTTCGTTGCGCTCGATGTTGAGTTGGCGCTTTTTGACTTCAGCGGCGTTGACGATCTTTTGCGAGGCCAGCTTTTCGATGGCCTGCTGATGGCTCAGCTTGGCTTTGTGGGCCTCAATTTCGGCTTCTTCCTTTTGCACGGTAGCCTCAAAGACCATGCGCTCGACCTGCAGCTCGGCCAGGCGCAAATTGGCCTCCTCGTTGGCAATGTCGGCTTCGAGCTTGGCGATTTCGGCCTTTTGCGTGGCTAGCGTCTTTTCTAGGTCGGCCTTGGCGGACTCGACCTCCTGCTCGTCGTCCATGACCCGCTTGTGAAAATCCGTCTGCTCAAATTGGACCAATAGGTCGCCGACGGCGACCTGCTCTCCTTCGGGAAACAACTCGACGATTTTGAGCTGGCCTCGAACGCGGGGTGCGACGACGTTTTCGGCTTCTACTGCTTCCAGTTCGCCGCCCTTGAGCTTGAGTTTGATGACGAACTCGCCCTGCTGGACTGGATAGGTGGGGATGGAGGATTCGGCTTCGTTGTGCATTAGGTGCTCACCAAGCCAAGCTCCGCCCAAGACGAGGACGAACAGCGGGGCGAGGAGCCACCAGCGGCGTTTGATCTGTGTCATATAGCAATCCTAAATGATTTGAACGATTCGATATGCAGATTGCCTTGCAGGTAGGGGCGAGCGAGCGATCGCCCCTACAATTCGGCGTCAGTGCGCATTGGGGTTTTGCAGGGCGACGATATCGCCTGCGGCCAAGCCAGCGGTGATGACCGCTGCGGTGGCATTTTTTTGCCCGATCACTACGGGCACTTCCACGAATTTGCCGTTGGCGAGACGGAAAGCGACGAGGCCATCCTGCCGCTCGAAGAGGGCATTCAGCGGTACCGAGAGGGTTTCAGGAACGGTTTCGAGGACGATTTCGACCTCGGCCGACATGCCCGGCTTGAGCCGTTCGTCTTGCTCGTCAATGTCGATGACCAGCTCGAAGACGTGGATATCGGGCGCACCGGGCTGGGGTGAGGCCATGGGGGCTAGTTCGGACACCACTCCATTGAAGACCGGGCCGGGAAAGGCTTCGAGCCGGATGTAGGCTCGCTGGCCGACGCGCACGCGCTCAATGTCCATTTCGCCGATCAGGCACAGCACTTGCATCTTGCGCAAATCGGGTATTTCAAGCAAGGCGCGACCACCCCATACCTGATCGCCGACGGCGACTTTGCTCTCCTCGTCGGTGCCGGGTTTCCAGATTTTGCGATAGACCACAATACCCGGTTTGGTCGCATAGATGCTGGTGCGTTCGTGGTCGCGCTGCGCCCTTTCGTAGCGCTCCTGCCTCCGGGCGATGTTCAGCTCGTGCTTGCGAAAATCCACGCGATTGACCACTTCTTGGGCTATGGACTCCTGGCGCGCTTCCGCCACGGCGCGCCGGGCCTTGGCCAAATTGATGCGCCCTTGCTCTTGGTCAATAGTCGAGGCGAACTGTTGGCGTTCTTGGTTGAGCGTGGCGAGCTTGAGTTCGGCCTGCCGCTGCTGGATTTTGCGCTTGATGTCGGCTAGGCGTTGCTCGCGCTCGGCCTTGGCCTTGGTGAAGTCGGAGTGGGCTTGTTCGAGCTGACCTTCGCGGTCGAGCATCTCCCGTTCAAATTCGGCCGGATCGAACTGGAGGATCAAGTCGCCGACCTCCACTTGCTCCCCTTCGGGCCAGAGGTGGATGATTTTGAGTCGGCCGCCGATCCGCGGCGAGGCCACGACTTCGCCGCTGGCCGCGCGTACTTCGCCCCCCTCAACGTGCGTCACCGCAAAATCGCCGCGCACGACCTCGGCCGTGGGCAGGTCGGGCGGCGCGCCCTGACAGGCGCACAGGATGAGGACGCACGCGACGGCTTTCACGTTGGGCCATCGCTTTCGATGCGGCCATCGCGGAAGCGGACGATGCGACGGCTGCGGCGAGCGAGGTGCTCTTCGTGGGTCACGAGGAGGATGGTGTTGCCCGTGGCGTGTACTTGATCGAAGAGGTCCATGATCTCGTCGCCGGTGCGGGAGTCGAGCGCGCCGGTCGGCTCGTCGGCGAGGATGATGGAAGGCTCGTTGACGAGGGCGCGGGCAATGGCCACGCGCTGCTTCTGGCCGCCGGACAGTTCGTTGGGCCGATGGTCAATGCGATCGGCTAAGCCTACAGAGTCGAGGGCGCGGGCGGCCTGCTCGCGGCGTTGGTTCGCCGGCAGGCCGCTGTAGATCAGCGGCAGTTCGACGTTGCCCAAGGCGTTGGCGCGGGGCAGGAGGTTAAAGGTTTGGAAGACGAAGCCGATCTCTTGGTTGCGGATTTTTGCTAAGTCGTCATCGTCCATCTCGCTGACGCGGACGTTGCCGAGGGCGTAACTGCCCGAGGTGGGCACGTCGAGGCAGCCGAGGATGTTGAGCAGGGTGCTCTTGCCCGATCCCGACGGCCCCATGATGGCCACGTATTCGCCCTCGGCCACGCAGAGGTCCACCTCGCTTAGGGCGTGGACCGCAGTTGCTCCCATATCGTACGTCTTGGTCAGGTTGCGTATTTCAATGATCGCGTCCATCGGCTTCCTCAACCGCTCGCACTTGCCCTCGCTCCAGCCACCCGATCTCCGACGCTGGCGGCTGGCGCACGCGGACGTAGCCCGCTCGCTCTTCCTCGACGAGCAGGACCGCACCCGCCTCTATAGGCACATTTCGTGCCACACTGCAGGCCATGCACAAAAAAATCCTTCAGGAGTACCCTAAAGGATTGAAAAACATACGACTTAAAATATATGATGGAGCTTCTATTCTTCGTGGCTCATACGTAGTTACAAGGATTTATACGATTTGTCGTATTATTTATACGATTTGTCGTATTATTTATACGATTTGTCGTATTGAAAAAAGCATTCTTAAAATCTATGTCGAGCCGCTTTGCGGGACGATCAAGTTCCTGCTGGCGTCGGCTACGAGCTTGGGAAGTTGACGGAGTCAGGCTAAAGGAATGGCGAGTCTTGCAGGGCCAACTCGATTGAGCCGAGACGTTCGCCGACCATCGCCGAGGGGTTGGAACAGACCGTGGGCTATATGGATCGCTGCGCGGCAGAGTCGGGTCATCTGGTGATTTTCGACCGGCGTGTGGGCCGGCGTTGGGACGACAAGGTGTTCCACGGTCGCCGGGCGTCGGCCAGTGGGGTGGCGATTGAGGTGTGGGGGATGTAGGATCTACCCCTAACAAGCGCCGAAAGTATGAGTATGAGCGATATATCCTTTGAGCACGTGTTGAGCAGACAGTACACCATCTTTGATGGGCTGGCGGGGATGCACGTGGAAGACATCTATCAAGACCGCCGCGGGTTACTGTGGATCGCCACTGTCGATGGGGGCGTCAGTCGGTTCGACAGCGCTCGGTTTGATACATTCGGCCTCAAAGACGGCCTGCCCAATCTCTCGGTTATGACCATTGCCGAGGACGCGGATGGACGGATGCTGTTTGGCACGTTCGGCGACGGAATCGCCGTGTACGACGGACGCAGCTTTCAGGTGTACACTACCGAACACGGCCTGCCTTCCAACGAGATCGTGGGCCTGCAAGCTCAGCCAGATGGTTCGATTATAGCGCTGACCAGTGCGGGCGTAGCTTGGTTTGCCGAGGGCTGCTGCATAAAGTCCATTACCCATATTGACGGCCAACCGCTGGGGCAGGTGCACGATATGGCCACTGACACCGCCGGAACTACTTGGCTGGCGACATGGGGCCGAGGAGTCCTCAGTTTGGACGGGCGACGCATGGATACCGGCGACCGGACGATCCAATGGACCTGGAAGTTTGCTCAAGACTCTTCTGGCCATCTATGGATCGCCTTCATGTACACGGGGACCGAAGCCTTGATTGGCCGCTATGATCCGAGAGAAGAGCGGTTCGCATTCATTAAGGTAAGCAATGAGGATGAAGGTGCCGTGCAGCAGGGGACGCGGCACATCCGCAGCGACGCGAGGGATTGGCTTTGGCTGGCACGCCGGGGCGTGATATGCTACGACGGGCAGGAGGGGCACCACTTTTCCGCTTCCTTGCCGGATATTGACTTTTCGGATACGCGCCTGACGTACGAGGACCGCGAGGGCAATCTCTGGATAGGGCTTTGGGGTGGAGGGCTGATCTTTTGCGATCCAGCCAGCATCCGCCGCTACACGGAAGCCGACGGCCTACCCGACCGCGAGATTCGCTGCTTGGGCGAAGAGCTCGAGGGACGAATATGGATCGGCACGATGGGGGGTATGGCCTGTATGGAAGAGGGGCAAATCCATTCGGTCAAGATGGGGGAAATCGTCTCGGCGATAGTGGTAGATGGTCAGGGTCAGGTCTGGAGTGGCGGTGACGCGGGCAAGGTGTACAAATGGGAGGGCCAAACGCCGCAAGCGATCTCCGTGGCTGAAGAGAGTCAGTCCGATGCAATCGCCGTGCTATGCGAAGATTCCGCAGGGCGTATCTGGGTCGGCACGTCCCAAAGCCACTTCGGCTGGATAGAGAAAAATCGCTTTATCCTTCTTGATGAATGCGTCATCTCGCTACGAGACCGACACTACGGAGTCAAAGGGCTGCTGCAAGACCAAGACGGAGTGTTCTGGATTAGTTCATACGGAATAATGCCGGCGCTTTACTATTACGAGGACGGTCAGTTCCGCCCAGCGGAAGTGGCCGAGACGGAGACCATCGCCTACGTCAACGTCTTGTGGGAGCATCAAAACACCTTGTGGGTGGGTACGGCCAAGGGGCTGTTTGCCCTTGATCTCTCGTCGCGGCAGGTGCGCCGGTTTACGGCCGAGCAGTTTGGGCTGTCGGCCAATAGCATTTTGGCGCTGACCGCCGACTCGCAGGGCAACATCTGGATGGGTACCAGCGGCGGTGGCGTCCTCCGCTACGACGGTGAGACCTTCCAAAATATCCGCTTGGGACCCTCTGCCCTCGAAAACAAGGTCGAAGCGGTTCTGTGCGACCGTCGCGGTCAGATGTGGTTTGGCACGCGGGCAGGACTGGTTGCCTACCAACCGGGACGCACGCCGCCGCGCTTGGTCATCCGCGAGGTGATGGCCGGCACCCTCTTGGCCGCGCCCGAAGTCGTGTCCTGTCCAGAGAGCACGCCTGAGATCCGCATTCACTTTCAGGGCATCAGCTTCCGCACCGGCGCAGGGCAGATGCGCTACAGCCACCGCTTATTGGGACACGATCCCACGGAACAGTGGAGTGCGTTTACGGCCGCCGATGCGGTCGCGTACAGCGCCCTGCCAGTGGGCGAGTATTGCTTTGAGGTGCGGACGATGGACCGCGATGGTCTGCTGTCCGAGGTCGCCAGCGTGGAGATTCAGATCCTCCCCGACGCCAAGACCGAACGCATCCACGCCCTTGAAAACGTACTGCGGGCTACTGACCACGTCGTGCATAGTGAGAGTTGGGCTATGCGCCAAGTGCTGGAACAGACCGTGCGCGTCGCCGAGACGGCGATGACCGTGCTGGTGCTGGGCGAGACCGGCACCGGCAAGGGCATACTGTCACAGACCATCCACGAGACAAGCACCCGCCACAAGCGACCCTTTATCCGGGTCAATTGCGGAGCGCTGCCCGCGGGGTTGGTCGAAAGCGAGTTGTTCGGCCACGAGAAGGGGGCCTTTACCGGCGCGGCTAGTCGTCAACTCGGGCGCTTTGAACTGGCCGATGGCGGCACGCTCTTTTTGGACGAGATCGGCGATTTGCCGTTGGAGTCTCAGCGGGTGCTACTGCATATCTTAGAGGAGAATGCCCTGACCCGCGTCGGCGGCCAGCAGCCTGTGAGCGTGGATGTGCGGGTCATCGCGGCGACCAATCGCGACCTGCGGCAGGCCATCCAAGAGGGCACGTTCCGCGAAGACCTGTTCTACCGCTTGAGCGTTTTCACCTTAGAGCTTCCGCCGTTGCGGCAGCGGCAAGAGGACATACCGTCTTTGGCGGCGCATTTTGCCGAGCGGTATGCCCAGCACCTGCGGCGTCCGGTGCCGACGCTAGCCGAGGGGGTGGTTGAGCACTTGCAGGGGTATGCTTGGCCGGGGAATGTGCGCGAGTTGGAGCACCTGATCCATCGGGCGGTTTTGCTATGCGAGGGCGGAGTGATCCGCGTGGGCGATTTGCTGCTGCCGCCGATTGGTCTCAGGGCTGGGGATGCGGTGTTACCAACACCAGCGGCTGGAGAGGGCTTGGACGAAAAGCAGCAGCTTGTGGAGGCGTTGCAAGCGACTAACTGGATGATCTATGGCGATCGGGGTGCGGCGCGCCTGTTGGGCATAAACCCGGAACGGCTGCGCTCCCGCATGCGCTACTATGGACTGCGACGACCGAAAAATCCCGGCACGGGAAAGTAGAGGGCAACTCCTTACAGGGGCCGAAGCTAGCGCGAGTCTAATTCAAAAGCCAAGTCTTCAAAGCGAACCACTTTACTTTAGGTTTATCATGCGGCTCCTTCCGCCCGCCTCAATGCTGTGGAGCGAAAATGGGATGGCTGGGCCTCGGCGCATACGGAAAATCGTATTGAGCATACGGAAAATCGTATTGAGCATACGGAAAATCGTATGCTGCCTTGTGCCGATGGCGAGGATGAGCATTATATAAAGCCCCGTATCATTATTTTAAGTATCATGTTTTTCAATCCTTTAGGGTGTCCTAAAGGATTTTTTTGTCGGTACCCTAATTTTTTGGCACGGAATGTGCCTGTTAAATGTGTTTATATCTCCTCAGCAGCAAGAGAGCAAGGCTGATACGGTAGAACTTTAAAACATAGATCATAGATAGGGAGAGAGGGTAGTGGTGGACAAGACGATCCAAGCTGCACAGACCCCAGAACAAATAAAATCCTTTGATCATGTGCTGGGGCATCGGTATACCGTTTCTGATGGGTTGGCCGGCATGAACGTGGAAGATATCTATCAGGACCGCCGAGGACTGCTCTGGATCGCCACGGCCGACGGCGGAGCGAGTCGGTTTGACGGGGGCCATTTCGATACCTTTGGCTTGGCGGAAGGGTTGCCTCATCTGACGGTAATGACCATTACCGAGGACACAGACGGCCGGCTCTTCTTCGGTACGCTCGGCGGTGGACTGGCTGTCTTAGGCTCGAAAGGGTTTCAGGTGTACACCATCGAGCACGGGCTGCCCTGCAACGACATTTTGAGCCTGCAACCGCAGCCTGATGGCTCGATACGGGTCCTGACCGGCGCGGGGATTGGCTGGTTTGTCGGAGATCGGTGTGTAGAGCGTACGACGACTATTGGGGATCAGCCCATAGGACGGGTGTACGACGCAGCCACCGACTCAGCGGGTACGACGTGGCTGGCGACGCTGCACCGAGGGGTCATCAGCTTAGACGGTCAATGCATGGGCACGGACTTTGGCACAACGAATGGCACTAGGCGCTGGCCTTGGAAATTTTCCCAAGACGCTGCTGGTCGTCTGTGGATTGCCTTCCACTACATCGGAAAAGAAGCTGTGATCGGCCGCTACGATCCGCAGCAGCAACAGTTCGACCTGATTGATGTCGGGACTGAGCTTGAGGACGGCGAGGTGGTGCGGCACGGGATGAGGGATGTGCGCTTGGACAAGAGGGGCTGGCTGTGGGTGGCTCGCCGGGGCGTGTTGGTGTACGATGGGCAGGACTGGCATCCTTTCTCGGCTCGCTTGCCAAGTGCCGACTTTGCGGATACGCGCCTGACGTACGAAGACCGCGAAGGGAATGTCTGGGTGGGATTGTGGGGTGGTGGGCTAGTTTTTTGCGATCCGGTTAGTATCCGGCTATACAGTGAAGCCGACGGTTTGCCGGATAAAGAGATCCGGTGTTTGGACGAAGATCGGGAAGGCCGGATCTGGATTGGCACGGCGGGGGGCTTGGCCTGCTTGGAGGACGACCAGCTTCGCTCGGTGGCGACGGATCATGCGGTCTCGGCGCTGATGGTGGATCGACAAGGACAGCTCTGGAGTGGAGGCCCCGCCGGACAGGTTTTCAAATGGGAGGGTACCACGCTCCGAGTCATCGCCATAGCCGAAGCGGACCACTATGAGGACATCACCGGGCTGTGTCAAGATCAGGCAGGACGGATAAGGGTCTGCACTTCTCAAGGACGCTTCGGTTGGATCGAAGCAGACCGCTTCACCGCGTTTGAGGAGCGACTCCCCCACCCTTGTCGTACGGTGTTACAGGATAGCAACGGTGTCTTCTGGATCGGGACTCATGGGAAAAGGCCGGCGTTGTACCGCCGTACAGACGGCCTTTTCTGTGAGTCGGGGCTTACCGAATTAGAAACCGTTTCTTATGTGAATGCCTTATACGAGCATGGGAGTACGCTTTGGGTGGGGACTGCCAATGGCCTTTTCGCCTTTGACTACAACTCCCAGCAGGTGCGTTGGTTTACGGTGGATTACGGTGGACTTTCGGTCAATGGTATTCTGTCGTTGGAAGCCGACCAGCAAGGGCGTATATGGATTGGAACCACCGGTGGGGGCGTCTTGAACTACGATGGCGAGACCTTCCAGTCCCTCCGTCTGGGTAAATCCGTGCATGTGAATACGGTCGAGGCCATCCTATGCGATAGCCGGGGCCGACTGTGGTTTGGGACAAGGGCGGGTCTGGTTGTGTATCAGCCCAACCAGACGCCCCCAGGTCTCGTGATTCGCCAAGCCATGGGGGAGTGCCTTTTGGAGTCCCCCCAAGCCTTGTCCTGCTCAGAGAGCATACCCGAGATACAGATTCATTTCCAAGGCATCCGTTTCAGGGGCGAAGCTAGGACAATGCGCTACAGTCACCGACTGGTCGGCCATGTTCCGGCAGCCGAGTGGAGTGCATTCACGTCCGACAATAAAGTGTCGTACCGAAACGTGCCGGCCGGCGAATTTCGTTTTGAGGTACGCGCCCTAGATTGGGACGGTTTACTGTCGGACATTGCCAGCTTAGATGTGCGGGTGGACCCCGATGAGCAAAATGGGTCGCGGGCTTTGGGGCTGAGTGTACTCGGCCAGAGTCCGGCCATGACCCAGCTCTTGGAAAAGGTTGGACAGGTGGCTGAGACGGATATAACGGCGCTGGTGCTAGGTGAGACCGGCGTGGGCAAGGGCCTGCTCGCCCGGATGATCCACGATCTGAGCCCGCGCCGAGAGCACACCTTTATCCAAGTCAATTGTGCTGCCCTGCCTGCCGGGCTGGTCGAAAGCGAACTGTTTGGCCACGAGAAAGGAGCCTTTACTGGCGCGGTGGAGCGGAAGGTCGGCTATTTTGAGCGGGCGCATGGCGGGACTCTGTTCCTCGATGAAATCGGCGATTTGCCGTTGGATGCCCAACGGACCTTGCTGCACATCTTGGAGGAGGATCACCTGACCCGCGTCGGCGGTGGGGTATCCATACCAATAGATGTGCGGGTGATAGCGGCAACCAATCGCGATCTGAAAAAGGCGGTTCGAGAGGGGACGTTCCGGGAGGATCTGTTCTACCGCTTGGACGCGTTCCCGTTGGTGCTACCACCGCTGCGGAATCGTCGGCAGGATATACCGATCTTGGCGGCGCATTTTGTAGCCCAATTTGCCGAAGAGTTGCAGCAGCCGGTGCCGAGCTTAGGCGACGAGGTGATAGCGCATTTGCAGGCGCACTTCTGGCCGGGAAATGTGCGCGAGCTGGAGCATCTGATTCAGCGGGCGGTGGTTGTATGCCAGGATGGTGTCATTAAGGTCGAGGATGTGCCGCTATCGGCTGAAGACGAGGACGAAGAGGGCTCGCTTTTGCGGACGGCGTCTGCCCCGTCGTTTGAACAGGGAGCCGGGGACAAGGACGAAAAGTGGCAAATTATGGAGGCACTCCAGGTCACTAATTGGGTCATCTATGGAGATCGGGGCGCAGCTCGCTTGTTGGGCATGAATCCAGAGCGGCTGCGTTCCCGCATGCGCGCGTATGGGTTGCGACGACCGAAAAAGTCGTCTTAAAGAGGATGGGTTGTGGTCAGCGGGAGCGGTTGCGCTTTTGATACGAAAAATCGTAGAGCATACAAAAAATCGTATAAATCATACGGAAAATCGTACGTTTCCTGGCAACGACGGAACAGACCACGAAGGGTAGAAAGATTCATCACATATTTCAACTCATATGTTTTTCAATCCTTTAGGGTACTCCTGAAGGATTTTTTTGTGCATAGCCTGCAGTGTGGCACGAAATGTGCTTATAGCTTGAAGTCGAATTACTCGTAGAAAGGCTTGTTCAATAAATAGTCCTCACTTCGCAGATGTAGGAATCTCATCTAACATGAAGCGTAACTGATATGGAAGCACTACTCAATGATTTTGGCCACATGTTTTTGTTGGAGCTAACTATGGCCTGTGCTATTACCATCTCCGGTTGCTACACAACCTATACCGATATTCACTTCCGCAGTATCCCCAATTGGGCTAGTTGGGGACTACTGGCCTTGGGTTTAGTAGGCCAAGTTTTATTCTGGATCTGGGGCCAGGTCGATCTAGATCGGGCGGGCACTGTCTTTTTGTTTGGTTTTGCAGTCAGTTACTTACTATATGTCTATGGGTTCTGGGCACCGGGAGACGCCAAATTGTTTTGGGCTTTTGTCCTAGTGCTCCCTCCGACCTTCTTCCCTTCCACTTCCCTCTCCTCTTTCAATGCGCCGATTTGGGCGCTACTGCTCAACGCCTTAGTGCTCAACTGTTTTGTCGTGCTGGTATTGTGGGCTGTTCTGCGTCCAGGTCGGTGGGCGGAAGCCAAGATGGATTGGGATACATCGCAATGGCTGTACCTAGGCCTGGAGTTGGCCGGTCTGGTAGGGCTAGTGCTGGGTTTCAGCACCTTATTGCGAGAAGAGGCGATGACCTTTGTAGAGGTAGTGGTAGCCGTCCTAGTACTCTATCTGCTCATTGACCACTTCGTGCCTCGGAGCTATCGGCTGATCCTAGTTCTGCCCGGTATTATCCTAGCAAGCTACACTATACTGAAGTTCCAGGATTGGCCGATCTATCTGGCGCTGTGGGTACTCTCTTGGGGTGTGTTCTCCCTCTACAATATCATCCATCGCATAGCACCTCGGTCTTTCTTACAGACGATGCCTATTCAGGCATTGCGCGAAGGCATGGTGCCGCGTCTAGCGATCTGCGCTGCTGATAAGGACGGAACGGCGGAATACTATTGTGGCGCAGAGGTCGGACAGGGACAGGAAGTGTTGTGTTATCCCGGCCGGCCATTGACGAAGGGGCAGGTGCGGACGTTACACGAAAAGTCAGCGAGTGGTTCTTTCGCGCGATTTGGCAACGAGTTGGAAGTTGAACTGGCCGTACCTTTCGCGCCAATAATCGCAGTCGCTGGGGTATTGACTGTGGTCTTGGGCGGCAGTCTGATCAAACCTCTTATACAGGTGTTCTATCCTTGGCTGCCGTCGCTTCAGCAGTTGCTGGTGGAGCAACCATGAATCGAAATAGAAAAGACCCTGTAACTCTTGCTTTTGGCGTCTTGTTGGTCGCGTTGCTGCCGACCTTTTTCCTGTTGGCGAGCCGCTATCAATCGCTAGACGAGCGCGTGCGGCAGTTGCAGCCGAAGCCCTTGGTGCCAGCGCCTTCACCGGAGGATCTGTTGGCACAAGTGAGCCAAGTCGTCTCCGACAGTACGCTCCAACTCCAGCAGGTCTGGGCTGCCGAGCCGGAACCGACTTCTGGCCTAGTGGCCGACTACAACGTTGTGCGCGGCGACCAAACGGTCTATCGACTGGTGCTATTCCGCCACGATATCGCCTGTAGCCTGTGCAGGGACGTGTTGGCCGCTGCCCTATACGATGCAGGGGGCGATGCACTGGTGCAGGTACTCCTGCTCGACTATTGGGAGGTGCGTGGCGAGCGGGTTGATACAGCGCGGTTTTTGCTCCAATTCGCTGGTCGCTCAGTGGCGACCGAGCTGGCGCTCGAGTCCAATGTCGATGGGATCAGCGGGGCCACTTTTTCAACCGGGGGCCTTGTCGAACAGCTCAACACCGCAGCGGCATGGGTGCGGGAGCATCCACTAGCAATGCCTGAAAGCAAGGGGGAACGCCTGTGAACGATCTCAAGCTCAATCGCTGGGCTACGACCTTGGTGGTGGCTACGGGCATCCTGTTAGGAGCCTGTACATTCCTAGCGGCCAAGATACTCAACCCATCCCCCATTGATCCGCTGGATGTGGAGTTCTGGGATTTGCTAGGCACCCAAGCGACTGTGCTGGAACTAGAAAGTCTGGCGGGAACGGAGAAGGTTTCCAACGCGCAATTTGCGGGTCGGCCCTATCTGCTCATTTTCGCGGATTCTAATTGCGATGCCTGCAATGCAGTATATCCACATCTGCTGCGCGCCTCGCAGGTTCAGGGAGTGAATATCCTGTTCATTGCCTCGGGCAACCGGCAGGTGGTGAAAGATAAAAGGGAGGAATACAGTTTTTCGTTCCCCATCGCCTTTGATTCTCTGTTGACGGCCAATAAGCCCTTTGGGGTAAATGCTTTTCCCACTTCCGTATTTGTCGATGCCGAAGGCAAAATTGCCAAAGCAGCGACCGGCGAACGGAACGCCGTAGCAGTAATACACGTTGCTGGAGGGTCCTGAGAGGATGAATGCGCCATGCAATTTGTAATCCTCTTACGTCGGCCAGTGGCGTGGACGGTGATGGCCTGTGCCGCTGTCGTGCTCTTTTTGGCGTTGCGGCCCCCTTCGGCCTCTGTCTCTCCGGTGGTCTGGACCGAGCCCTCGGCCAATCCTATGTCTGAGGTGCTACGACCAGGGGAAGCCGCGCCGGATTTCGCTCTGCCAGCGGTGCAGGGCGGCACGGTGGCACTGAGCGCGTTGCAGGGAAAGTCCGCCCTGCTCGCCTTTGTTACAGCGGAGTGTCCGTATTCTCAGAAATTCAAAAAGAAACTCGAAGCCTTTGTGCTGAACGCGGACCAACAACTCGTGTTCATCTGCACAGGGGAGGAGAGTGCTCGGAAGATCAGCGAGACCTATTCCGTTACGTACCCGGTGTTGATCGACTCGGCTGGCGCGATCTCACAGGCGTACAAAAATCCTGGGGTGCCTACGGTGTATCAGATCGATACCGAGGGAAATGTGGTGGACTTGGCGGTGGGGTGGCCGCTGGCGTGGGAGTTTGTCCAGGGTTTTGGCCGATCACAGCTTAGCGAAGGCTCTTGAGGCCATTAGTTCAATGACCACTACGGCCCAGAAAGGAGGTGTGTGTATCCCATACTCGTAGGTCTAATTCCAAGTCAGCAACCGCAACGACAACGGTTTGCTGATCTTTTTTCAATCCTTATTGAGGAGGAATGAATTATGCAGTTCTTAACGTTTGTTTTGGAGGCATCGCTGCTGGCCCCGCTGGTCGAGTTCGCCACGTCGTCGAGTGGCCACGTAGAGCCGCGTCGTGGGTTGGCGTTTGGGTGGTTGGGTAGCGTGGTAGCTGGGCTGGCGGTGGTGTTTGGCACGGCCGATCGGGCGCAGGCCGGTGACTGCCACGGGATAGCCGAGGATAGTTCCGGCTGGAGGCCATCGACCGTTATATGCGGTTGGCTGCCCAACCATGTTCCTAAGTATTATCTATTTGAATACTATCACAATGCACCCGAGCACGATTGTGTGAAACAAGCTTCTATATGTGCTCCCTGATCGCTGATATAACTAGGCGAGACGCGATACAGTAGCTGCTGAGGCATATAGCCCTATAGCCCTGTGGCACTCTTTCAGGCCGGGTGCCACAGGGCTGGTCGCCCTCTGCTACCGCGTCTGTCGGTCGAATAGTGATAGGGCATTCGACCTGCTCAACTCAATACTCACCCTAGCGAGCACCGGCGGTGTCTATTGTATTAGCTGCGCCTGGGCGATCAGAGGGCGCATTAGCAAAATGGTCAAACTCGAGATCTTGGAATGGACATGCTGGATAAATTGCGCCAATACATAGCGACTGGCTTGCAGCATTTGAGCGTCCGACTGGAACAGATCAGCATGGTTGATGGCCTACCGCGCCACGAGTATCCCGTACTGATCTTTTTCCACGGCTACTGTCTGGCCCACACCATCCGCCCGCTGGTCGTGGGACGAGCACTGCGGGCGCGCGGCTACCCGGTGGAATTCGCCGGGGTAGGGCCGCACACCCCTCGGATCGCCGACGAAGGCTTTCAAGTGTACGAGATCGATACCATGCCGCAAAGCCGCATGGACGAGTACGTGTCCCGTAGCGACTACGGCTATTACAATGCGGAGTGGATAGACCGCTGTGTGCAAGCCGAACGTGCGCTCATCCGGCGGCTCCGCCCCGCAATTGCGCTAGCGGACATGCGGCCCACCTTGCGGATCACCGCCTCTCTTGAGGGGATGGATATAGCAATGATAGAGGCGGCCTACAACCAACCGGATTATCCTTTTCCCGTCCGCCTGCCCACGGCCTTTTCCTTGGGCACCGAGGCCTTCGACGAATACGCTCGCAACAACGTCGCGACCTTCGAGCCGTACCACACCCTCTACTTGGTGGCCGACGTGCCCCAATTTCACCCACCGGGCGAACAGACCCCGGCCTACTATTGCTATGTGGGACCACTGATCGAGTCGCCGCCACTCCGTCCCGTCGCAGAGTTGGACGATTGGGACGATCAATTGCCGCTGGTCTATTTCAACTGCGGCAGCACCGGTACCTATCCCGGCTTTCTCGACGAGGTGCTGCCCCGCATGGCCCATAAACCCTATCGCGTCTTAGTGACCACAGCGGGTCGTTGGTCAGGACAAGTGGAGGCCCCTAATATCCGCGTCGTTGACTTTGTGCCAGCGGCTTGGGTGTTGGCGCGGGCTGCTCTCTTCGTGGGTATTGGCGGCATTGGTTCCATCTATCATGCCTTGCGCCAAGGCGTGCCCGTGATCGGTGCGCCCGAACACTTGGATCAGGAGTACCACCTCAACCGAGTGCGTGATCTCGGCTTGGGATGCAAGCTCAACTGGGATGCGTTTTTCCGGGTAGACCCTCTGTTGGAGACCATAGACGGTCTCTTGGCTCGTCACAGCGAGTTTGCCCCGCGTTGCCAAGCCCTAGCCGCACACATTGGGGAATGGGACGGGGGCGAGGCCGCGGCAAATGTGGTTGACGCCTTTTTTGTGGACCAGCGTTCCGCCCACCAAACAGAGGCAGCCTACCTAATGCCTGAGCCCGAATTTGTCCACCACCTCAACCAGAGCACTCCGGCCGACCTCGGCGTCGAGGCGATCCGTAATTTGCTTCACCGCAACCTAAGTCGCGGTCTGCCGCACACTCGACAGGGCAGCAGGGTCGCCTTTGACCGGGCGGATTCTTGGAATTGGCTCTATGACCGCGAGCCCGCGTTCTTTGAAAGCGATTATCGCGCCCTTGAGGAGAAACGCCGCGATTTTTTTTCTTATGCGAACGGCCACATCGCGCCGCACCGGAATCGTCAGCGCTACCGCCTCACCTATACCTATCGGCTCTACTTACCGACCTTGCCGCCAGACACCAAGGCCCGGCTCTTTCTCCCCTATCCCATCCCTAGCCCACATCAGGGGGAAATCGAGTTGCGCGCTTGGGCACCAGAAGACCTGCGAACGTGCTTTGCTCCGCAAGCTGGTTTTTTCTACGGCTATCCCGTCCGGGTGGAGGAGACTACTCCGGCTTGGTTAGATTTTTCCTATACCTGTGAGTTGACCGTACAGGGTCGCATGGGACCAACGGCCCCGACCCGGCTGTCGGCCCGCGAATACCGCCTCTACACAGAGATTGATCCCGAACTGGCGCAAGAAGCGGTGGTCAAAAACTTTTTTGTCGAACTGGACTTGGACGGAGTGGAAGACCCGTTGGAAAAGGCGCGTCGCATCTACGCCCAATTAGCCGAGACCAAGCGCTTTAAAAAAACCAAAGAACAATCGCAGGATCTGGCCTCTTGCATCCACATGGTGTTGAACGACAGTGGTGGCCACTGCATAACGCTGGCCAATGCCTTTATCGCTCTTTGCCGCCTACAGGGTGTCGCGGCTCGGGATGTTACTGGTGCCTTAGCTGTCTACCCCACAGGCGATGGTCGTTTTGAATGGGCGACCTATAAAGACATTATCTTTGGGCACACTTGGGCGGAAGTTTTTGCGCCGGGACAAGGTTGGGTGCCGGTGGAGTTTCACGGTATTGTCATTGGCTCGCAGGCGACGACTGAGGACAATGTCGCCGACGCTGCGTTGCGCCGCCATATTGCCGAGGTCGGCGGTCGCTACGTCGATTTTTACTTTGGCCAGTTGGATTGCCACCGCGTGGTGTGTTCCAATTCGGTCAAAACTCTACCGCAACTGTTGGCTTGGCGCGAGACCGCGTTCGGGCCGCAATCCCACGTGCCGGATGGCTTAAAATACGAGTGCCGGCTCACCTTTGAGTGCATCTGAGATGGATATTTCCGTCGTCGTTACCACTCACAATCAAAAGGAACGTCTGCGGCTAGTGTTAGCCGGATTGCGCGGCCAGATCGCGTCGGTTGCACACTTTGAAGTCGTGGTCGTGGACGATGGCAGTAGCGATGGGACCGCCGAGATGCTCGACGAGGTTGGTCGCCAGATGGACCTAAAGATCGTTTGCCTGCGGCCCAATGAAGGGCGTTGTGTAGCTCGCAACCGGGGTGTGGAAGCTGCAACGGGAGAATTCGTCGCCTTCTTGGACGGAGATGCTCTGCCGCATCCACAATGGCTCCAACGCCATATAGAAGCACTAAAACAGGATGGGCGGGAATCCCTGTTGTGCGGTGCCGAATACAGCCTGCCCGGTTTGGAGTATCTGCAAGATCCCCAAAGCGGTATCCCAATGGCAGATAAAACGCCGAGTGTAGTGCGCGAGTACGTCCGTGTCCACCGGCAGGAGTTGATCCTGACCGAGGATATGGTCCTCGGAGCTTTTGACCAGATTGAGGCTTGCGCCGTGCCTGGCTGGTATCCCTTTCCCGAACTTGAGACCCTACAGGAACAGATCACCGAACTCTTTGTACAGCATCCCGATTCCCTTATTGGTTGGCTGGGCTTTTTCCCAAACAACGGCGCAGTTTTGCGGGAGGCTTTTTTGAAGGTGGGCGGTTTTGATCCCGCCATGGCCTTTAGCGAAGGGTGGGACTTAGCTTATCGGCTGCAACAGCACGGGTGTCGGCCCCGCTTTGTACCGGAAGCTAAGGCATACCATCTCTATCACTACCACGACTTTTCCGATCCGCTCAAGGCGCATGAGGAGACGCTTGCTCCCCAGCGGGCTATGCAGTACATGGAGCGGAAATACGGCGATCCCAAATTGCTACTGTTCCACTTCTGGTACGCCAGTATCTGGCCGGATATCTTCCTGCCCGAAGAGACGTTGCTAGGAGACTTGGTAGAATTTCACCATGCGTATGCGCACTGGCCCGCCAGCCGCCTGCGCGATCTGCGGACCTTGTTGGACCATCACCCGGTGTGGGCAGAATCGAGGGGCGCGCGAATCGCATGAGTCTCCTAAACATAGAAGAAGAAAATCTCCTCGAAGCGCTAGCTCAAGCTGAAGTAAACGACGATAAACAAGGGATGGCAGCGGCCCATCTTCAATTGGGTCATCTGCATAAAAGAGTCGGCCAACTCGAACGGGCAGAGGCCGCCTATCAGTGTGCCCGCGTTTTGGCCGAACAATCGGGGAATGCCCAACTAGAGGCCGATGCCTATAGCGGCTGGGGTCTGTTGTCTGAAGTGCAGAGCAACTTGGGGCGGGCGTGGGAACTGCTCATGGCATCCTATGAGATAAACAAGGCGAGCGAAGACCGGGTGCGCTTAGCGGACAATTACAGCAACTTGGGTTTTGTTGCACAAATGCAGGGCGATTTTGCCGATGCCGAGCGCCTGTATGGCTATGCCTTGCACCTGCGTGAAGAACTGGTCGACAAGGCGGGACGAGCTTTGGACTACGGCAATATGGGCAATCTGTTTTTTGCCCGCGGCCAGTTAGATCGCGCACTAGAGTACTTAGAGGAATCCCTGAATACATACCGAGCCATAGACGACCGCGCCGGTATGGCCAACCAGTACCAAAGCCTCGCCCGCGTGTACATGGTTCGAGGCGAAATGGCCCGCGCCGAGGCATTGTTGCACCAAGCGCTGGCCCTAGACGAACCGCTCGGTCGCCTCGAAGGGCTGGGGCTTGAATATTACACCTTGGGACAAATCTACTTCCAGACGGAGCGGCTCGACGAGGCCGAATCCATGCATCGGAAAGCCCTATCCGTACAGGAGCGCTTGGGACACAAGCGCAACCAAGCTGGCGCGGCCGGCTATCTGAGCATGATATATCAGCAGCGCCAAGCGCACAAAAGCGCGAAAGAGATGGCGCACCGAGCGCTCCAGTTGTTTGAGGAAATAGAGCATGTACAGGGCATTGCTTGGCAGACTGAGGTCTTGGGCGATCTGTATTGTGCCGAGGGTTCGTTCGACCGCGCCGAGCCAATGTATCGCAGATGCCTGACCTGCCAAAAGAGTCTAGGCAACGACGAGGCATGCGCCGTCGCTCACGTAAGATTGGGCGCTATGTACGCGACTTGGGGGAAGCACTACGACGCGATATTAAACTGGAAACAGGCGCAGGAAATGTTCCGTCAACAGGGACAGATAGAACAAGCAGAGGATATACAAAAAATGATTACTGGTGGCCCCCTATGAATCAAGCTCTGTTACATCAGCAAGGTTGCTTTTCTCCTGTGTCGGCGATGAAACACGCCCTGCGATCGGGTGGGTTGGTCGCTTTTTTGGTCCTATCGTTGCTGTACCCTTCGGGCCTCAGTGCTGTCACTTGGGATTTTGCACAGGAAGGCGATACCCAAGGTTGGGTGGCTTGGGAAAGTGATGCTTCGGGAGCAGTAATTAGAGCACCGTTGCATTCGGAGACGGCCGGCGGAGTGTGGCGCGTTTCTCCTCGGGACTTTGCCCCCGGTATCCATCCAATAGTCGAATTGATCTCCCCGCCGATTGGCCGCGATTCGGCCCTGTTCAACCGCATGCGCATTCGTCTGCGCGTACTGCATACACAGCCGCTCGAGAGTCAGATTACGCTCCTCTGGAAGAATCCCGCTAACAAGAACCTCCGAAACTTCCGAGGATTCTTTATCGATGCGCAGCCGGGAACGGGGATTGATCATATCGCTTTGCTCAAAAGCCAACGCCACACATATACTGCGAATTGGCAGGAGGTGATGATCGACAGTTTGGCGTCCAAGACCTATGTAAGAGGGGACAAGGTATATCGGCGCATCTGGGAAGGTGAATTGCTCAAAATACGCCTGCGACTTCCCTTGTTCGACTACTCGAAGGACGTAGAGGGGCCGGGGGAAATCCCCGAGGCGGTGGAAATCGATTGGATTGAGTTGACCCATGCGGAAAGGCCAGACTCAGAGACCGCGCCGCCGAGAAGGGAAGAGCCGCATCCTATCGGGACGCTCTTTGCTCTACCGCTTTTCTATCCTTTAGATCGGTATGGATTGGACATAGGACAACGCGGCAGGCCAGTAGCCGATTTGGGAGATGTGGATGGCGATGGCGACATGGATATGGCGGCAGTATGGAAAGACTGGGGGGATATAACTAATTCTAGTGCCGGTTCTAGTGCCGGTCGGCTGTGTGCGTTCAATGAAGGTGGAAGTTTCTCCCCAGAGGTTAGCATGGAACCATTCCCCGAAATTGGTCCCATCCCTAGGCTGGTCGGTGCTGATTTGCTCGGCGATGACCGCATGGAACTCATCGTGGGCTTTGGTCGTTCACTCGACCTATTGGAGCATTCATCAGCCGGCTGGTCGGTGGCGCGACATGTGGATAGGGCGATTCCTTTGGGTATAGGCGATGTCGATGGGGACGGAGACGAGGATATATGGCTGACCGAATTCTACGCCAAGACCTCGGTACGTGCCGTCATTCTACTCAATGACGGAGAGGGACAGTTCGACAAACAAATGACTCTGGCACCCGAGTTGGGCGAGTTTGCATGGTATCCCATGCGTCTGATCCACCATGTTCCGGGTGGCCGCAAGACTGGATTGCTTTGGGCAGGCCCTGATGTGGGCACTCCGCATGACTATATGGCGACCTATCTGGACGAAAAGGGGGAAACCATCCAGGAGTATCTCAGAGTGGATGCGGCGGCCGATTTGATCTGCTATGCGGGCGATTTTGATCGGGATGGAGATACAGATATGGTTGCGGGAAGGGCCGTTACCTCTACGACGATAGGCTCTGTGTCCACAGTGCTCACAGGGCTGGATCTTTTAATCAATCGAGGAGACGGCGTCTTGGACAAGGTCGTATGGTATGAAAGGGGGCATGTGCAGCAGGATGTGGTATTTTCCGATCTAAATGAAGATGGTCTGTTGGACGCGGTATTTGTCGATCGCGATTTCCGCCAACCAGCACTCGTCGTCAGTATGGGAAGAAAGAGCGGAGTGCCACTGCGGGAAGGCCACTACCCGCTACAAGGATTGGGCGGAACGGTCGTGGACGGCGATGTGGATGGAGACGGAGACCTAGACTTGGTTGTGCTGGAGAATGCCGTTCGCGGCGGGGGCAGTGGCATATACGTTCTGTCCAACCAGACAAAAACAGACGATTAAATGGGTAGCCCTGCCAAAAAGAATTACTTCGTAGATGTAAGGCATTCGATCGGCGAATACTCCATCTCTGACTCTGGAGGTTTATTATGCGCTGCTTGCTCTTAGCCATTTTGTTGTTGGCGGCTCCGCTGGAGGCTTTCGCTTTAACATGGGATTTTGACGAGGGCACGACTTGGGGCTGGACCGCCCAAGAGAGTATCTTAGGCAGATTGGGTCGCGTTACTCCCACCACGGTGTACAGCGAAGTCGAAGCCGGCGTCTGGCGGATTGCGCCGGTGCCGGGGGGGCACCGACCAGCCATTCGCTTGCTCTCGCCGCTGATTGGGGAAGACTCAGCCCTGTTCGACCGGGTCACCCTCCGGCTGCGCATCATCCATGATCGCCCCACCGAGGGCAACCTCACGATGGACTGGTCCAATGTCGAGTCCAGACGCCGCAAGCAGGAAGCGGGCCAAGGCGCAATGTCGGGATTTTATACGGGTCGTTATCAACTGTATCCCACGGAATGGGAAAACATCACCATAGATATACGGGACTTGGAAGCGTACTCAGAAGCAGAGATCACTTGGCAGGACACCCTCTTCCACTTGCAACTCGACCTAGCGTTAAATACTAATCTACAGGGTCTGGCCGATCATCCGGCCTTTGTCGAAGTGGACTGGATTCAACTGACGGGGGCTGAAGAGCTGCTGCTGGGGGAATTGCAGCCCCGGGAAATCGCGGAGGCTGGGTTGCCCGGCGCATTGTTCGCTGAACCGCGTTTTTCTGTGCTGGGTCGGGGTATCAGAGATGGAATATTGCGAGATACTTTGGGCGATTTCGACGGCGATGGGGATGCCGATCTGATGGTGGCAACCCGTGCGGGCTGGATCATAGCGACCAGCGATGGCTTGGGCGGCTTGGTTCCCACCCGAGAGGTCCGCCTCTCAGGCCTAGATTATCCGAAGATTGCGGGGGGCGATTTCGATGGGGATGGGCTGCTCGATCTGGCCTTTAGGAATGGTGGGATCACCGAATTGTGGCTCAACCGGGGCGAGGATGGCTTTGAAACGATCCTCCAGCTATCCGACTTTCTCGTTGGTCTAGCCGATGGCGATGGCGACGGCGATGTGGACCTGTTGGTGATCGAGGACCTCGACGACCTATGGTCCAACGTGACTATGTGGATCAATGACGGCGCGGCCGGGTTTGCCCACAGCGATCGGTTTGACCTCGACACCGAAGAAGAGCTCGATAGTTTCCTATTGGCTGGGCAACCGTTGGGCGAGGCCGTGCGCGTGTTGTGGAACCGAGGGTGCTCCGAGCCGGTGGGGCCTTGGCGTCTGACCCAGCCGTGGGCGGCTAGCCCGCCGCCCCCGCTGTTTTTTGAGGCCGCGGTCAATCCCTGTGACCTGCACCTGCTCACCGACTTGGACAGGGATGGGGCGGTGGAGTTAGTCGGAACGCCCGAGCGGAATCTATTCTTCGACTTTGATTTTATGCCCACCTACCACGGTTTGGCGCTGTGGCAGGTGGACGCCTCGGGCGGGGTGGAACGCCACACCCTGCTCGGTCCGCAGGTGCTCGTGCCGACTCCGTATTATAATGGGGGGGTCGTTGCCAGTGACTTGACCGGCGATGGCCTTTTGGACTTGGCCGTGGTCGATATCAACCCGGCGACGGGTCCGGCGCTGATCGTCTTGGTCGGCCAGCGCGCTGGGGTGCCCGTCGTCGAAGGGCGCTACCGGCTGCCGGGCATCGGCTACGATGTGCTCGCGGGCGATGTCAACGGCGATGGGGCGACTGATCTGGTGGTGCTGGGGCGGAGTGTGGAAGGCGGTCCGGCTGGGGCCTTCGTCTTCCTCAACCAAGGCGTTACAGCAGCCACCGCTATCGCGGCCGAGATGGCGACCACACCCTCGGCCTTTGCCCTTGGTGCTAACTACCCCAATCCATTCAATCCGGGCACGACCATCCCCTTGGCCGTGCCCGCCGAAGCTGGCGATGTGGACGTAACCATCTACAACGTCCTAGGACAGCCGCTTCGCCAAGTGTGGAATGGTCCGCTGGCGGCTGGCGAGCATCGGCTGGCTTGGGATGGTCGGGATGCCCAAGGGCAATCCGTTGCTGCCGGGGTCTATTTGTATCGGTTGCAAGTGGGCGAGCAGACGCGCATCCGCAAGATGGTCAAACTCGAATAGACGGCCCGAGGCTATCTCTGGAGGTTTATTATGCGCTGCTTGCTCGTTGCGATTGGATTGTTGGCGGCTCCGCTGGGGGCCTTGGCTTTAACGTGGGATTTTGACGAGGGCACTACTTGGGGATGGACCGCCCAAGAGAGTATCTTAGGCAGATTGGGTGACGTTACTCCCACCACGGTGTACAGCGAAGTCGAAGCCGGCGTCTGGCGCATTGCGCCGGTGCCGGGCGGGCACCGACCGGCCATTCGCTTGCTCTCGCCGCTGATCGGGGAAGACTCTGACCTGTTCGACCGGGTCACCTTACGGCTGCGCATCATCCACGATCGCCCCACCGAGGGAACCCTCCTGATGTGGTGGTCCAATGTCGAGTCCAGACGCCGCAAGCAGGAAGCGGACCAAGGCGCACTGCCCGACTGGTCGGGGGTTTATACGATCCGGCGTCAACTCTATCCCATCGAATGGGAAAATATCACGATAGACTTACGCGCCTTGGAAGCCGCTGCGGCAGCGAATCCAGAAGAAGAGTGGGGGGCGGTCACTTGGCAGGACACCCTCTTCCACTTGCAACTCGACCTAGCGTTAAATACTAATCCACAGGGTCTGGCCGATCATCCGGCCTTTGTCGAAGTGGACTGGATCCAACTGACGGGGGCTGAAGAGTTGCTGCTGGGAGAATTGCAGCCCCGGGCGCTGGCCGTAGAGGCCGGGTTGCCCGACGCATTGTTCGCTGAACCGCGTTTTTCTGTGTTGGGCCGGGGTATCGGTGAGGGAATATCGAGATTGCAAGATACTTTGGGCGATGTGGACGGCGATGGGGATGCCGATCTGGTGGTGGTCTGGCAAGCGTGGGAAGTGGACAGGAAGGAAGCGGGCTGGATCGTAGCGACCAGCGACGGCTTGGGCGGCTTGGTCCCCGCCCGAGAGGTCCTCCTCCCAAGCGAGGTTTTTCCGGGGATTGTGGGGGGCGATTTCGACGGGGATGGGCTGCTCGATCTGGCCTTTAGTAACGGTCGGACCACCGAATTGTGGCTCAACCGGGGCGAGGATGGCTTTGAAACCATCCTCCAGCTATCCGATAGCTATTTCCTTGGCCTAGCCGATGGCGATGGCGACGGCGATGTGGACCTGTTGGTCCTCGAGCTCGACGACCTCTCGTCCAACGTGATCGTGATTATGTGGGTCAATGACGGCGCGGCCGGTTTTGCCCACAGCGATCGGTTTGACCTCGACAGCGAGGAGGAGCTTTTTCCCCGCCTGCTTGCTGGACAACCGCTGGGCGAGGCCGTGCGCGTGTTGTGGAACCGACCGTGCTACAAGCCGGTGGGGCCTTGGCGTCTGACCCAGCCGTGGGCGGCCAGCCCGCCACCCCCGCTGTTTTTTGAGGCCGCGGTCAATCCCTGTGACCTGCACCTGCTCACCGACTTGGATGGGGATGGGGCGGTGGAGTTGGTCGGAACGCCCGAGCGGAATCTATTCTTCGACTTTGATTTTAAGACCACCTACCACGGTTTGGCGCTGTGGCGGGTGGACGCCTCGGGTGGGGTGGAACGCCACACCCTGCTCGGTCCGCAGGTGCTCGTACCGTCTCCGCAGCATTTTGATAGGGGGGTCATTGCCCGTGACCTGACCGGCGACGGCCTTTTGGACTTGGCCGTGGTCGATATCAACCCGGCGACGGGTCCGGCGCTGGTGGTGCTGGTCGGCCAGCGCGATGGGGTGCCCGTCGTCGAAGGGCGCTACCGGCTGCCGGGCATCGGCAAGGAGGTGCTCGCTGGCGATGTCAATGGCGATGGGGCGACCGATCTGGTGGTGCTGGGGCGGAATGTGGAAGGCGACGGCGGGGCCTTCGTCTTTCTCAACCAAGGCGTTCCAGCCACCGCCGTCGCGGCCGAGACGACGACCATACCCTCGGCCTTTGCCCTCGGTGCCAACTACCCCAACCCATTCAATCCGGCCACGACCATCCCCTTGGCCGTGCCCGCCGAAGCCGGCGATGTGGACGTAACCATCTACAACGTCTTGGGGCAGCCAGTGCGCCAAGTGTGGACGGGTCCACTGGTGGCTGGCGAGCATCGGCTGGCTTGGGATGGTCGGGATGCCCAAGGGCAATCCGTCGCCGCCGGAGTCTATTTGTATCGGTTGCAAGTGGGCGAGCAGACGCGCATCCGCAAGATGGTCAAACTCGAATAGACGTACGAAATTGGAGCGGATATGCTGGATAGATTGCGCCAACACCTAGGGCTGGCTTGCAGCGTTTGAGCGTCCGTCTGGAACGGACTGGCACGGTTGAGGGCCTGCTGCGCCATGAGTGCCCTGTGTTTTTGCGAAGGGATGTGAACAGATGAAACGGCCATGGAAAGTTCCATTCCAAAAAAATAGAAAACTGCAAAGTTGCTTGGTGTTGTCGCTGGCTTTGCATCTGCTGGTGATTTTCGGGATCACGCACCGCGAGCGGGTTACTCAATTTCCCGTTCTACCGCCGATCATGGTGAAGTTTACCAAGCGCCCGCCGCCGCAGCGCACTCTCACCCGTCGTCAACGGCCCATGCAGCGCCCGTTGGTGCGCCGCCCAGCCCTGCAAGCCGCTCCGGTCGCCGCGGTTCGTCCCGCTCCGTCGGCGGCGCGTCCGTTGTCGGTGTTCAAGTCATCGGCTCTTCGACTACCGACGGCGTCGTTGCCGGATCGACTGGTGCTGCCGGTGCCGGATTTCCCGGCTCGGCACATTGGGCCGCAGATGCGCGCTGGGGCGTTGGAAGGAACGCGGCAGGGGGCCGACGAGATTGACTTGTCCTTGGAACTGATGGATGTGCAGGCGCTGGACACGGGTCGGCACCGGGCAATGGTGGTGGTTGATCCGAAAGATCGGCGTCAACTCAAGGGTTTTCTCTACTTATCGGGCATCCACAGCGAAGCACTCGAACGCGCCGACGCTAGGGCGATTTCGGAGCGCAGCGAGGGGTGGTCGCGCAGCATTGCCGAGCGGCGCATGCTGCAGAACCTAGCCGACAAAATGAGCGAGCGCACCGGCGTGCATACCGAAGTACTCGACGGTATCGCCTTGGACGACCCGCGGCTGATGCAAGTGCCGTTTCTGTTGCTGACGGTTGGAGGCCAAATCGCCTTCACCCAAGCCGAAGCCAAAAATCTGGGCCGTTATCTAACGTCGGGTGGGTTCCTCTATGCGGATATTGTCTCCCCACCTATCGCGCTCGCTGGAGGCTATCAGTACGACCTGCCGGCGTTGCGCGATTTCATTCGCCAAGCCTTTCGGCAAGTTGATTACGCCGAACACAAAGATTGGTCTTTTGTGCGCTTGCCGTCCGAGCACCCGCTCTACCATTGCTTCTACGACGTGTACTCTCTGCCGCGCGGCTTTTGGGACATCTGGTTTTGGTATTCTGATTCTTCTCCTCGCCCCGAATTGTCGCCTAATTTTTTGGAGGGCATTGAGGTGGATGGCCGTATAGTGGGGGTTTACTCACAAAAGAACTACGCGGACCTGTTGGCTGGCGAGGCCGAGCGGATCCGCGAGAGGGATCAGGCCAACAACTTTATCGGTCGTTTTGTCACGGGCGCGGATGAGCTGCCGGTCTATGACCTCGGCGTCAATATCGTGGTGTACGCGTTGACGCGGGAAGGCTCATTGGCACGGCAATTAATCGCCGCGGACTGAAGCTCGGAGGACATCAGCGTGATACGCATTAACACCTTGAACCGCTGCGGCAAAACCTTAACCATCGAACTCATGGGATATATCAATAAGACGGAGTTCGACATCCTGTATGAGTGCCTGCAATCACATGTCGAGGAGGGGGTGACGGAGGTCTGCATCGTGGCCAACGAAGTGCGGAGCCTCAATCCGTTGCTTGGGCGAGACGCGACCCGTTTGGGACAACTGGGTCCGACATTGCACTTCCAGCAACTGGCTCCTTCCATACAGAGCACGTTAGAAAGCTGGGGTTTGGAGGCGTGGATAGATGATAAATAAGATGCGTTGTTTTCTCGGCATGGCCGTGCTGTGCTGTGCGCCGGCGATGGCGGGCGAGTGGGTGCAGGAAGGAGCTGACAGCTTCTCGACTGGACTCTTTGCCGGTACGGAGATCGACAGCGTAGGACGGGTGTCGCTAGCCTCCTTTCGCGGGGTCAACCTCGCCTTGGACGCGGTGGCTTCGTCCGGGCCGAACACCTTGAGCGGTCGTCGCAGCGTTACCGACGGCAATACTGACACCGAATGGCGCTTTGACAACGAAGTCGAAGTGTTGGGCAAGTGGATTCGGCTCGACTTGGGCGGCGACCGCGGCGTCAGCCAAGTGCGCCTCCTGCCGGGCAAGACAATTACCCAACGGCCACTGTTTTTCGTCAAAGGCTATCGCCTCGAAGTGGCGCGGGAGGCCACGCCCGACGATTGGATCTTGGTGGCGCAACAGGCGGGAAACACCCGTCCGACGGTCGATACGTCGGTGGATTCGACGTGGATTGAAACGAGCGCGGACGGGGGGCCGCTGCCGGTGTTGGGCCGCTTTGTGCGTTTGCGGCTGACGCGGGAAGATCCACCCAACTGGGTCTCCATTGGCGAAGTGGAAGTGTTCGGCGAGGGCTTCCGCGCCGAGGGGACGTTTGAGTCGGTGGTGTTCGACGCGAGGCAGCCGGTCAATTTTGGCAAGGTGTGGTTTGCCGGGCAGACGCCCCCGGGCACGCGCTTGCGGGTGCAGTTTCGCACGTCGGGCGATGGGGAGGCGTGGCCCGAATGGCATCGGGTGCCGGCGTGGGACTTGGCCGAAGTCGGCGATGGCGTGGCCCTGACCGAGCCGGAGCCGGCGCGATTTTTGCAGTATCGGGCCGTCATGGAAACGCGCGATCCGCTGAGGGCACCGAGGCTCATGCAGGTGGCGGTCGCCTTTGGAGAACAGCTTTTTGCCCGTGCGGTGGCCGGGGCTATTGCGCCGCTGCGGCCGGTGTTGGGTGCGGAGACGGTGTTCACCTATACCCTCGACGTGGAAATCGGCTCGGAGGATCTCGGTTTTGACCGAGTGCATATTGGCCTGCCGGGCGCGGTGCAGCAGGTGCGGTTTGACGGAGTGGTGCTGCCGGAGGATGGGTATGAGACTAGATGGGACGATGAGGGGCTTAGGTTGGTGTTGGGGGCCGAGCACCACGTGAGCCGGTCGGGACGGCTCGAAGTGGAATTTGCATCGGTGCTGTTGCGGCCGACGCTGGCAGTGCGGGCGGCGGTGGCCTTGGGCGCTAGCGCGGATTGGCAGTACGCCCGGCCGGTGGCAGAAGATGCCTGGACGTTGGTCGGCGAGGGCGTGGTCTCCCGGGCCCTGCCGCGCACCGGCGTGTCGGTGCAGCCCAATCCCTTCAACGCGGCCTCTGGTGCGGCCCAAATTCAAATCGACTTGGCCAAGGTGCAGCACCCACAGGCGTTGACGGTGGCTCTGTACGACTTGGCGGGATGGAAGCGGCGGGTGCTATGGGATGGGCAACCGGTGGCGGCCGGGCGCAAGCGCTTGGCGTGGGATGGCCGCGACGAGAGCGGGCGGCTGGTCGCGCCTGGGCATTATCTACTGCGCGTTGAAATTGCCGCCGACCGCGGGGATGTGTGGACGGGGTTGGTCGGGGTGGTGTATTGATGCCGTAGGGGCGAGCGATCGCTCGCCCCTACAAAGGAAATTCTCAATGAACGTCCGATGCTGGATTCTTTTGATTGCCGTGCTATGGTCTGGGCGTCCGCTCGCGGCCGATCTGCCCGACGCCGAGCCTTCGCGCCATTTTCTGCGCCGCCCGCCCTTGAGCGCATACACCAATTACGGCGAGGACCTGTACCGGCCCTATCGCCGCGAGATCCGCTTGGCCCCGCGCTACGACTTCCTCGGTCGCTTCCTCGCTGAGGGCTTCTTGGTCTATGAGTTAGACGAGCAGCGACCCGGTGGCAGCCGCATCCTCAAAGACCGGCTCTACCGCTCGCTCAACAACCTGATCATCGCCCACGACAGCTACGGCCCGTGGCACTGGTCCCTGACCGTAGGAGACGAGGTGCGCACCGAGTTTACGCCGTTGACCTTGCGGCAGGCCGGCTTTAATGGCCTGCGCTGGGACGTGGTCTTTCCGGCCAACAAGATCACCTTGCTGACCACGCGCGGCTTTGACTCGTCGCTGTTTCCCACGCTCAACAGCTTTTCCGATCCGGTAGCCCAAGGGCGGGGATCGCTCATTGACTACTTGGAGCGGACCGAAGAAAACCCGGTGTACAATATCGCCGGCCACTGGCAGACCCGGTTGGGCGATGTGCTGCGCTTTGGCGCGACGTTTGTCAACCAGCATCAGGCCAATACGGCTCGGGGCAGTGCCGGTGGCTTTTTGAGCGGCGGGATCCCCTATCCGGCCATGCAGCCGCCGAGCGAGATTACCATACGAGTACGCGACGACTCGCCGCAAAGCGACGAAGCCGGTGCGATTGTGTACGACATCGTGCTTGAGTTGGAAGGAGAAGGGCCGGAGGGCGAGACGATGATCAGCAGCGACCCGGCGGACGACCGTTTTGCGCCGGTGTTGCAAGCGCAAGTGTTGGGCGGGCGACGCGGCGATGGTTTCCGGGCGGCGCGCGGCGAGGAGGCCGTGGAATATCTGTTCGTCATACCGGAGGATTTCGCGCCGCGCCGGGCGCGGGTGCGGGCACTAGTGGCCAATGATTACCGCATTGAGGTGGCGCAACAGCATCCCTTCTTCGACGCGCTGCGCAATCAGTTCACCCCGCGCAACACCTCCTTTGAGACGCGGGTGCGGGCGACGGGAGAGGTGCGAGATTTTTCCAATCGGCGGGCTGTGGAGTTTGAACACGGCTTTGCTACCGGCCAGACGCTTTTCGGCTTTGACGCGGCGGCCACGTTTGTCGGCCTGAAGGTGCGCGGCGAATACCAGCGCAACCTGCTCTACCGCAGCTTCCCGGTGCTGCGCGGCCAGCGCGATCAGCAGCGGGCGGCGGCGTGGTACGTCCATGCGCTCAAGGATGTCGGCCGCTGGGAGGTGGGCGGGGAAGTCTTCCGCCTAGGGCCGCGCTACGGCGGCGGGTACGACAGTCGGCGCGGTGGGGTGCGGCTCTACACGGACTTGGGTGGGGAAAGCCAAGACCAACAGATGCTTTCGGAGTTTCCCCTCGTCGATGACAACGACGACAACGACCGCTACGCCGACGACAACTTGCGCGATTATCCCAACGGCTCGGAGACCGAGTCGGGCGTCTTCCCTGGGCTGGACGAGGATAACGACAACATCCCCGACGACGACAAAAACGCCAATGGCATCCCCGACTTTGAGGAGCCGTTTTTGCTGTACTACTCCGATCCGCAGGAGTTTGTCTATGGCATTGACCTGAACAACAACGGCGTGATTGACGAGCGCGAAAACGACAACAAGCCCGACTATCCCTACGACCGCGACCGGCGGGGCTTGCACGGGTTTGTCGCCCTGCCGGATTGGCGCGGTCTGTCGGCTGGGGTGGGCTACTATCGCCAGGACGAGATCGCCGGGCCGGGCCGGGCCGTGTCGCGCTACGGGCGGGTGTCCTATGGCTTTGACGTGCCGCGTTGGGGGCACGTCCAGCTCGACCACGACAGTAAGCGAGTCGAGGATACAGTGCCAGATTCGGTCTATGTCTTCCGCGCCGGCGAGAACAACAACCCGGATCAGCCGCCCACGCCGGATGCCTTGCTGATGGCCGACTCGTGGGTGCATACCTCGTTTGTCGGCACCCGGCTGGCGCGACTGGACCAACTCCACTTTGAAAACAATGCCCAGTGGATACTAAACCGACAGTTGGCGGCCGAGGCCCGCATGCAGACGTTTACGATGGTCAATAAGGCCGACTACACCTACGAGTTAGCCCGTCTGCGCGTCCAAGCCATGATTAAGCATTTATACAAGCACGTCACCGCGAGCGACCGGCGGCGGGCGGTGGAGTCGTGGAATCAGATCGCGCCCATCCTGCGCGTGGATTGGACGCTGACGGAGAATACCTTGGTGCAGTTTGGCCAGCAGGGAATGGGGGTGCCGTTCACGCGCACGTTATTGCCGGTGCTGGCCTTCCGCTTTATCGACCGGGTGGATCGGGAGCGCGAACTGCGCTCAGCCAGTTCGGTGCTGATGTTCACGGTGCGCGGCACGTACATCGGCTACACCATTGTTTCTAACACCGGGATTGAGTTGCGCCACGAAGAATTTGCCGATCCGGCCGTGGCGCGGACCCGCGATGGGGGGGTGTCGCGGTTTTTCATCTCGGTTATCGCGGGGTATGATCGCTGATGGCTCTTTGGCTTCCCTTGGTGCTGGCTAGCTTAGTGACCGGCAGCCAATTCGTGACCAATCCAGAGGATTTGGGCAAGCGCTTTGCGCGGGCGCAAAAGCTGCTGGCCACTGGAGACTTTGCCGGGGCACAGCGGATGTACGAGGGCGTGTTGGCCGTGTCGGATGGGGCGCTGCTGCGCGCCTCGGCCGTGCGCGTGGTAGTGGATGAGCAGTCAGTGGGTGTGCAAGCGGCGGCGCGCTACCAGTTGGCCAACATGGGACGCAAGCAGGCGCAGTTGTGGCAGCAGGAGGCCGCGTTAGCTGATTCCGTGGAGGCCGACTCGCTGGCCGAGCTAGCTATGGCGTCCTTGCGATCGGCCGCAGACCGCTTTGCCGCGCTGCGCGATGAGGCCGGCTTTGAATTGCGCGAGACCGCGGCGTATCTGGTGGTGGAGTGCTTTTTTGACGCCGAGGAGTACGCGGCTGCGGCTGCGGCCGGTCAGGTGTTGTTGCACCTATTCCCCACGGGGCGCTATGCCGAGCGGACGCGCTATACCTTGGGATGGGCGTGGTTTTACCAAGAAGAATATGCGCAGGCCGTAGCGGCGTTTGGGGCCTATGTGCAGGACGCGCCTGGGGGGATTCGGGCGGATCGGGCGCGGTTGCAGATGGGGTTGGCGTTGGAGGCGTTGGAGCGGTATGAGGACGCGCTAGCGGCGTTTGGGCCGTTGGCCGACGCGTACGATCCGGCGGGCATGGACGACGCGGAAAAGCGGGCGGTAGCGTTGGCCGGATTGCGCGAAGGGCAGTCGCGGCGCTCGCTGGCGGCCAAAGCGTGGATCAAGCGCGGGGATATGCTCAAGGCGCTGGAACGGTATGAGGAGGCACTGGCCGCGTACAAGAAGGTGAGCCGGGACTTTCCGCAGGAGCCGCATCTGGCCGAGCAGGCGTGGGTGCGGCAGGCGCTGTTGGCCCAGACCGCGCACGGGGTAGATGCCAGCTTGGAGGTGTATCGCTATGCCGCGGAACAGGCCGAGCGGCCGGCGTTCCGGGCGCGGATGCAGGCCGGGCTGATGAGCTTGCTGTTTGATGAAGGGCGCTATCGGGAGGCGCTGGCGGCGCATCGGTTCTACCTGACGGCGTACAGGGCGTTTGCGGAGGCAGCCGGGGTGTCTGTTGACGAAGCCGTGTTTCGCCAGGCCGAGTGTCTGCGGTTGATGGGGGAAGAGAGCGCAGTCGCCGATAGTGCCGCCGCGTGGTTTGCTGAGGCACTGGGCCTGTACGGGGAGGTGGGATCGTATTTGGCGGCTGAGGCTCTGTTTTGGCAGGGGACGATCCATCAGGCCGTCGGCGACTCGACTGCGGCCTTAGTGCAGTTTGAGCAGGTGGTGGCCGGGGAGGCCGCGCCCGAGCTGGCCTGCCGCGCCCTGTTGCAGATCGCCCGCCTGCACCACGAGCAGAGCGACGCGCTCTACGAACAGATTTTGACCCAATGTACGGACGAGGAGGTGCGCGGGTTGGCCGCGCTGGTGCTGGGCCGGCGCTACCGACAGGCCGGGCGCGGCGAGGAAGCGCATCGGGTGCTGGATTCCATTAGTTCGACCCAGCCTCAGTACGCGTACGCGCAGTTGGAACTGGCGCAACTGCACGTCGAAGCGGGCAAGGCCGATGAGGCGATAGAGTTGATTGCGCGGCAGGTAGCACAGACGCCGAATGCCGAGCTGACCGCGCAGTTGGGGTTGTTGCACCAAAAGCGCGGCGAGCACGAGCAGGCCCTGCCCCTGCTGCGCGAAGCTCTGCCGCAGTTGGAGGGAGCCACGGCGGCGGCGGCACAGGTGGGGTTGGGCTGGAGCTTATACAAGACCGAGCAGTACGAGGCCGCGTGGACGGCATGGCAGGCGGCGTGGCAGGCAGGGGCCTTGGCTGGCGACCCGCAGCGCACCCTGTTGCAGGCCATGAGCGCGTGTGCCCAGACCTTGGAGGACAGCCAGCGCATGGAACGGGTCTATCGGGCGATGGTTGCAAACGAGGCCACCCGCGTTGAGGGCTTGTTGGGGCTGGGACAGTGGTATTTGGATCAAGGGGAAGCGGCGCAGGCGGCCACCCAAGTCCGGCCTCTATTGGAACACGAGGATCGCGCGTGGCTGCTGCTGGGTCGGGCGTTGGCGGCCCAAGACAGTTTGGCGGCGGCGCGGGCGGTCTTGGAAGAAGGGCTGGCGCGCATATCCGGGCCGGCTCAGGCCGCGGAATTCCATTTTGAGTTGGGCAGCGTGGCCTTGGGCGAGCGCGAGTACGAGGCTGCGGAGCGGGCATTCAGCGCCGTCTTGGAGCGGGCGCCGCGCCGGGGGCTACAGGCTGCGGCCCTGTTCTACAAGGGGCACAGCCTGCAGGCGCGGGGCGAACGGGCCGCGGCGCAGGTGGCCTTCGAGGAGTTGGTCGCCGCCTATCCCGATCAGCCGCAGGCACCCGAGGCCGAGTTGCTGATCGGGGAACTATACTACGAGACAGCCGAGTACGAGCGGGCGCTGGCGTGGTACGAGCGGGTCTTCGGCACCTACCCGGACAGTAAGGACGCACCCGAGGCCCTGTACGGGGCGGCGTGGTGCCAGTTGGAACTGGAGCGCATTGAGCCGATGCGCGACCTGTTTTTGCGCTTGGTGCGCCAGTATCCCCAGCACGAACGCGCCCATCAGGGGCTGATGCACCTCGGCGATTACTACTACAACGGCCACCAGTTTATCAAGGCGTCGCGGCTGTACGAGCAGGTAGTAGAGCGCTTCCCAGAGACAGCGGAGGCCGTGCAAGCGCGTCAGTTGCTGACCTATCTAGCGGATGCGGAGGCCGACTCGCTCTACAGCGAGGGCATGGCGCTCTACGACGCGGGCGAGTTTGAGCGGGCCATTGCGGTATTAGAGGAGGTGATTGAGCGCTATCCCAACACGCCCAGTGAAGCCGCGGCGCGGTGCAATATCGGGGTTTCCTATTACCAAATGGACAACTGGCGCTTGGCTGCCCTAGCGTACGAAGAGGCGATTGCGGCGTTAGAGAGAAGAAAGGAGGAATGGCGCGCCTTGGAATTTGCCCGCAGCAATCGGGAGATGATCGGCCGCACGTACTTGGGCGAGGTGGCCGCAGAATGAAAACATGGGGATGGAGTATGATTGTGCTGCTTGTGGCGGCAGGCTGCATTCGGTTCCCGCCGGATTTGCGCTATGCGCTGCGCGTGGTGCCGCAGGAGAGCCTGCTAGCGGATGGTCGCTATTACTTCGACTCGGAGGATAGTACCACCGTCTTCGAGCAGGAGGGGTTTCGCCTCAAGCTGCGCTATTTAAGCGATCAGGCCCTAAATCGGGAGTACGCTCGCTTTACTTTCCGCGAGCCGAATCTGAATCCCTTTACATACGGAGAAGACCGCGACTTGGACCGGGGCTATGCGCCGCCGCGTTTTACGGTCCTTGAGATGACGGTGGTCAATCAGACCTATCCCAAGGTGATGGTCGATCCGGCGAAGATGGTATTGCGCACCGATCGGGGCGGCGAGTACAGATACTGGGGTGTGCTCAAGCGCGACGCGGACAACAGTTTTGAGCGCTATTACATGGAGCGGCGCGGCAAGGGCGGCAATGAAGATTATTACTACCAAGAGCGCATGGGACTGGTGCGGGAGGCGTTGTTCAGGCGGCATACGTTCGTGTTTAAAGGGGAAGAGTACACTGGCAAGGTGGCGTTTGCCCCATTGCACGAGGATGTCCAAGCGATTACCGTTGTGATCGACGACATCGTCTTGCGGGTAGATGCCTTTGACCGGCCCAAAGAAGTGGCGAGTGCATCTTTCACCTTTTCCGTAGTTCACGAAATTGCCCCGATAGAAAATGACGTCCGCAGCCTTGAAGCGGGCGCGTGGAGTGCCACTGGCAAAATGATGAAAGTCGAATGAGGTAATTATGATTGATTATCCGCTCCAGAACGGTCTCGTCCAAGCAGGTGCTCCGGTCGAAGTGGGGCAAGGCACCGGCCATTTCTGGTTCCCGTCTCTGCACCAAGTCGGCGACGACGCGCTAGTCTGTGCCTGCATCCGCTCCGCCGATGTCGCGCAGGGAAAATGGCCAGCCGATCTTTTCGTGAGCTATGATGCCGGTAGTAGCTGGCACCCGGATCAGCGCATTGACTCGTACGGCCATACTTCCATCCGCGATGCGTCGAGCACGTTGATGATGCCGTACGAGCAATGGCCGCAATCGCCGGGAGATCGGCAAAATTGCGTTGCTCCGGGCAACGTCCTGACGATGGTTGAAGGTGCGCTCGCGGTCGAACCTCGGGACGTGCGGGTCTGCGATTTTCCGCGCCCGCTCGCCGATTATCACGAGGACGAGCTGCGGCTCCAGCACAACGGCAACATCCTGCGCCTCAAGGATGGGAGCCTGTTGACGACGATGTATGGAAAGTTCGCCGGGGAAGAAGGCTATAACACGTTCGCCGTAGAAAGCGACGACGGGGGCTTTGCGTGGACGTACCGAAGTACTGTCGCCGGCCCGGATGCCGCGCCCGGCGCGCCCGAAGGCCCCAATGAATCGAACACCCTGCGGCTGGACAATGGCGACCTGCTGTGCGTCTATCGCGTCGGTAGTAGGTGGGACTTCCACAAGAGCATCAGCGCGGATGAAGGCCGGACGTGGTCGCCGTCGGTGCGCACGGAAGAGATGGCTTCGGTGCAGCCGCGGCTAGCCCGGTTGGGCAATGGCGCGATAGTGCTGACCGGTGGCCGCCCGGGCCTGTTCCTCTGGCTCTGCGCCGATGGGCAGGGCGAAGAATGGGAGCGGATAAATCTGGGAGTGCATCACAATCGACTGGTCGAGCCGGATGCGGGCTTTTCGGACGCCTTCTGCAACGCGCAGGCCGGAGAGGCCCCTGCCATGAGTACGTCGTACACCGCGCTGATGCCTTGGGGAACTAATGGATTGATTGTGACCTACGACCGCTTAGCTAACGGCTGGGGCGGTGCGCCGGGACCGAACGGGGACGTCGATCGGGTATTTAGCTTATCAGTAGCGATTTCCATCTAAAAGAAAGGACCGGCCATGCCCCGGCAGAATCCCAACATCATCTACATCCTCGCCGACGACATGGGATACGGCGATATGGGATGCAACAACCCCGGCTGCAAAATTCCCACGCCGCATCTCGACCGCCTCGCCGCCCAAGGGATGCGCTTTACCGACGCCCACGCCTCTTCCAGCGTCTGCTCGCCCAGCCGCTACGCCCTGCTCACTGGCCGCTATTGCTGGCGCACCCCGCTTAAAAGCAGCGTCCTGTGGCCCTGGGATCCGCCCTTGATAGAAGCCGACCGCCCCACAGTAGCCAAGCTGCTGCGCCAGCAGGGCTACCGCACCGCCTGCATCGGCAAGTGGCATCTCGGCTGGGAATGGGCGACCAAGGACGGCAAACCAGCCTGCGGCGACGCGCCCATTGGCCGCCTCGACCGCGAGCAGCGCCAAGCCCTAGAGCGCAATATCGACTATAGTAAACCTATAGGCGGTGGTCCCCTAGCCTGTGGCTTTGACTACTACTTTGGCGTCGATGTGCCGAACTTCCCGCCCTACACTTGGTTTGAGCAGGACCGGCTGGCCGCGGCCCCGACTGAGCAAAAGCCCGAGGAGATGTTTGGCCTGCCCGGGGCCATGATGCCGGGTTGGAAACTGGAGGACATGGTCCCCGAATTCGTCCGCCGCGCCCGCGCGTACATCGCCGAAGCTAACTCTGATCCCTTTTTCCTTTACCTGCCGCTGACCTCGCCGCACACGCCGATTGTTCCCAACGAGGACTTTATCGGCCGCAGCGGAGCGGGTTTGTACGGCGATTTTGTCTGCGAAGTCGATTGGGTGGTCGGGGAAATTATGGCCGCGCTCGACGAGCAGGGGCTGACCGACGACACGCTGCTCATCTTCACCAGCGACAACGGCCCCGAGTGCATCCCGGCCGCGGCTGGCGGCTGCTACGAGCACGTGCGTCAATTCGGGCACTACAGCATGGCCCATTTGCGCGGTGCTAAGCGCGACACTTGGGAGGGCGGCCACCGCGTGCCCTTTGTCGCTCGCTGGCCTGGGGTTACGCCGACCGGATCGGTCTGCGACCAGCTTGCTTTGTTGGGCGATTTTATGGCGACTTGCGCTCAGTTGACTGGGGGCCAGTTGCCTCCGGGAGCGGCCGAGGACAGCATTAGCATATTGCCCTTGTTGCAGGGACAGGTTGATGCGCCGGTGCGCCGCTCGGCCGTGCACCACAGTTGCGCGGGCCGCTTTGCCTTGCGCCAAGACGACTGGGTCTTTATCGACGCCCCTTCTGGCGATGACAACCGCGAGCCGGACTGGTTCAAGGCGGAGCGGGGTTATAGCGACCACGATTTCCCTGGGGAACTGTTCAACCTCAAAGACGACATTGCCGAGCGGCAGAATTTGTACGGCCAGCACCCGGATATCGTGCGCAGTCTGTCGCGCCGCTTGGAAGAAATCAAAGTCCAAGGCGAAGCGCTGGCCGGTCCTTATGATGGGGCGCAGGAGGAATCGGAGTAGAAGCCCCAAATTTCTTTATAGAATAGGATTTCAGATCCTATTCTGTAAAACTTCTACGACACGGGCCTACTTTGCTCGTTTTTGGGTTAGAACTTCTCCCGTTGTGCCAGCATAATGCGATCAGCCAATGTTTTCCCTCTCCTGGAAGCGCTCGAAAACCTCATTCAGTTAGTTTGCGTTGCGGTTCCGTGGCGATGACCTGATCGACGAGCCCTACTTGGCGGGCGATATCCATGATCTGGACGATGTGCCCACGCGAGGTGCGCTCGTCTCCTTGAATGATAATCAGCGTGGTGTCGTCCAGCAGTTGTCTCTGCTCCTGCAATTCCTCTTTAAGCGTCGCAAACGTCACTGATTTGTCGTTATTGAGCTTCATATTGCCGTCTTGGTCCACGACGATAAAGAGATGCGCGATCTCCTTTCGATCCCTAGTAACGTACTCCACACGCGGGCGGATCTCCTCGGCGATTTCTTCGATGGTGCTGTCGGGTGTAAGCGCGAGAAGCTGGGCCTTCAGTTCGTCGGACCACTCGTTTGGATCGATCGCCGCTGCCTCTTGCCAGAGCTTGAACTGACGCACCGTCTCGGCGATTTCTTCGATGGTGATGCCGGGTTTGAGCGCGAGAAGTAGGGCCTTTACCTCATCGGACCATTCGTCTGGATCGGTTGCCAGGAGCATGCGCTCGAAGTCCGCCTTCAACTCGGCGGACCACTCCTCCGGTGGGCTGGCCATCGCCTCTCGCCAGATTCCGTCATTCTGACTCGACTCAGTCGCGGCTTTGGTCTTCGCCGGTTGCGGTTCTGTAGCGATGCCCTGATCGATAATCCGTTGTCTCTTTGCCTGCAATTCCTCTTTGAGGGTCGCAAACGTCACTGATTTGTCGTTCAGCTTCATATTGCCGTCTTGGTCCACGATGATAAAGAGATTCTCATTCCGACTCGCCTCAGCCGCGTCTTTGGCCACTGACAAGTCGCCACCCGTACTGTTGTCGGTAGTGCTACAAGAGGGGAGTGTCACGGCGGCTAGGGGGCATAGTAGTACGACTGCCAACAAGCGTGCCCGCGTGCCCATCCGGCGCGCATTGCCGCCAAGCGCCCTGCGGATCCTCAGCGCTAAATCCGATTCGGTTGCTGCGAAAGCGTTCATCGTGGGGATTCTCCTCATTAAAGGATGGAAGTGTGCCGCCCGTTCGGCGACGTGGGCAAGGCCGCGCGCATAGGCTTCTGAGCGGCCGGTGGCACATACGACGAGATCGTCGCAGGCCTGTTCGGCTTCCCGCCGCAACATGCGACCGCACAGCCACACGGCGGGATGGAAGAACAATGCAGCGGAGACTAGTCGGTGCAGCAGCATCGTGAGATTGTCCCAGCGGCGTACGTGTGCTAGCTCGTGCGTGAGAACCAAGGAGAGTTCGTCGGTGCGCAGTTTCTCCACGAGATCGGCAGGAAAGACAATAATCGGTCTCAGGATACCCAGGGCCATCGGCGAGCTGATAGAAGGGGAGGTTGCTACCTCGATCTTGGAGTAGCCGTCGAGGGCCCGGCGCGCTTGCCGCAGGGCGTCGCAAAGCGGACCGTCGTGCTGCACTTGCGCTTGTCGCCGCAAGTGCCAGACGATGCCGTAGCCGATCAGTATCCGTCCGATGAGCAGCGCTGCGCCTACCAGCCACAGTATCGCTCCCCAGCCGGCCAGCGTAAGTCGCACACTACTGGTGGCAATTGTCGGAGAAGCCGCTATTTGCATCGTTGGATGCTCGACGGGCAAGGCGGCAAAGGCATCTCGACTAGATTCCACGAGCGACACCAATGGCGTGAATAGCGTATAGGGCGAACTGATTGCGATGGCGACGAGCGGCTTGAGGAGCACGATCGCCCATAATAGGTGGCGCAAGGCCGGCGATTTTATCGGTAACAGCTGACTAGCGACTAGGACTAAGACCGCTAGCGCCGCTAGTTCGATACTTAACTGACCAAACCAGCCGAATAGCTGGCTGCCTAACTCGTTCAAGGCCGCGTTCATCGCTGGTCTCCTTTTCTGCGCTCGAGAGTTCGGTCTAACTCCGCCCGGATCGCCGTCAATTCTTCGTCCGTGAGCGACTGACCGTCCAGCAGTTGGCTGACCAGTGCTTCAGCCGAGCCGGCAAAGAACGAGTCGATAACGTCGCCCAGCGAGCGCCGTCCCATGTCCTCGCGCGTGACCACTGGGCGATAGAGATCGGACCGGCCTTCTCGCTCCGAGACCACAAAGCCCTTATCGCGCAGAATGCGCATTATGGTTAGCACGGTATTGTAAGCCATCGGCTTGACGGTCGTGAGCCGCTCTTGCACCTGCTTGACGGCCGCGGGCGACTCGTCCCACAGGACATTCATAATGAGCGTTTCGAGCGGGGTCAGTCTTTTATCGGGTTCGTCTCTGGTCGCCATGATAAGCCCTTTCAACTAAAAATTTAGTTGAACATACTCGACGATGCTCGGCTTGTCAACTAAAAATTTAGTTGACATGATTAGTGATGGATCGCATTGACTCTCATTTTATGATACAGCTTCTTATGTTTATAATAATATTGTTATTTTTTCTCCTAATTCAGGGAACGATATCGTAAAGAGTTTCCATGCCCTCTACTCAGGTATTCTTCTTTCAGGATGAACGAGATATTCCAGTGCGAAGTTGGCTACAGGAATTGCGGCAAACAGACAAACGGGTTTATGCCAAGTGCGTCGCACGCATCCGCCTGTTGGCCCAACTCGGCCACGAACTCCGTCGTCCACTGGCTGACTATCTGGAAGAAGACATCTACGAACTGCGCATCCGCCGCGGTCGGGTCAACTATCGCATTCTCTACTTCTTCCATGGTCAGAACATAGCGATCTTGACTCATGGGCTGGTCAAAGAAGACGTGATTCCCCAGGCAGACCTGACGCGGGCGATCAAACGGAAAGAAGCTTTCCTGAAAAACCCGGAGAAGCACACCTACGAGGAGAATATTTCTCATGCCTAAGACGCGAGATGCAACCCAGATTCTCGACCGGATGACGGGCGACGATGAGGAAATGCGGCAACTGATTGCAGAGGAAACCCTTAACGCCGAAGTGGCTCGTTTGATCTACGAAGCGCGGACAGGAGCGGGGCTAACTCAAGCCGAATTGGCCGAGCGAATCGGCACCAAGCAACCAGTGATTGCACGCTTGGAAGATGCCGATTACGAAGGACATTCGCTGTCTATGCTCCAGCGCATTGCCCTTGCATTGAACCAGCGCATCGAACTCCATTTCGTTCCTCTTGAGAAAACCTCAGAAGCGGCATAGGCATCTAGCGGATGCGGCTTATAGAGCATTCCACGAGTTGTAGAGATTGGCCTAGCTTGCTGGCTAAGAGATCAAAACCCTTCTCGCGCAAGACGCGCATCGTGGGCAGCACGGTATATAGCAGTCCTGAATGACCTGAACGATTCGGGATGCGGATCGTCATTCTGCGTCCATCTGCGCCATCTGCGGATTATCTTATGAATGATTTAGGAAGGCTATATAATCAAGGCGCGAATAGATCGCATTGACTGTCATTCAGCGATGAAGTTCATTAAAATGATACGACCGAATACGAGTCCATTTCGCAGAGCGACCAAAAAACTGAGAGCCTGCCCTGAGCAGAGCCGAAGGGAGCGCCACTATGTCCGACTACACTGCCTACAAAGCTGATTATGACCGCGATGGCTTCGTCCTCGTGCGCAACTTCCTGCCCGCCGACGAACTCAAAGACCTAACGGCCCAGGTTGACCGCTACGTCCGCGAAGTGGTGCCGACCCTGCCCGATCAGGCCGCCTTCTACCAAGACAAGGACCGGCCCGAAACCCTGAAACAACTACAGCACATGGGCAACTACGACGCCTTCTTCTCCGAGTACCGCGACCAACCGCGCTGGCAGGCCCTAGCCGAGACCCTCATCGGCGAAGCCGCGCAGGTGAGCCAGCCCGAGTGGTTCAACAAGCCGCCGCAGACCGAACACCCCACGCCGCCGCATCAGGACAATTTCTACTTCAACCTCACGCCGCCCAACGTCGCCTCTATCTGGCTGGCCCTCGATCCGGTTGACGAGGAAAATGGCTGCCTGCGCTACAGCCCTGGCTCTCATCTCAAGGGCATCCGGCCGCACAACCGCACTGCGGTCTTAGGTTTTTCGCAGGGCATTGCCGATTACGGCCCCCAAGACCAAGCCAATGAAGTCGCGGTGCATCTGCAGCCCGGCGATGCGGTGGTCCACCACGGAGAAATCATCCACCGGGCCGACCCCAATCGCTCGTCGCAGCGCCACCGCCGCGCTTTTGCCATGGTCTTCGAAGGCGTCAGTTGCAAGATCGATGAGGAAGGCCGGCGGAGATACCAAGAGTCCCTGCAAAGCCAGCATCAGAAGATGGGGCTGGAGACTTCTCAGGGTTAGGCGAGGGCGAGGCTCAACTCGGAAGAACGCTGAGAAGTCAGGGTTCCCACAGACGGACCCCAGGCACGTTGCCAAAGTGGTTGTCAAAAGTGATCAGAACCGAGCCGGTTTCAATGGCCTGAGCCGATAGCCAGACATCATTAATGGGTACAGGCGTACCGGCCTTCTTCAGTGCATCCTTGATCTGACCGTAAACCTCGGCCGTCTCGGTAGATAATTCGAGCGTGCGCACGGTGGGTTTGGCTAAAAATCCAGCCAAACGGGCGCGATTCTCTTTCAGCCGCGTCCCCCCGCGAAAACCGGCGAATAATTCGCCGAGCACGATGATGGACATAAACACGCACTCCGCCTGACCCAAGGTATCGAGTACGCGTTCGTCGCCGCTCCACAAGGCACTTAACGCATTGGTGTCCAGCAGGGCCTTCACTGCCAGTCCTCAGGATCTACTTGGCGGCGAGTCAAGGCGTCGAATTCAGTCCGTTCCTCGGTGCTCCACACGCCGCATTGATCCACAAAATCAGCTCGGTGATTCGGCGGTTGCAGGCCCAAGGCCTCCTTTAGCACACCGTTTATAGTCTTGTTTAGACTTTTTCCCTCGGCAGCGGCTTTCTTGCGTATGAGTTGGGCCAAGGCATCGTCCATGTGGATAGTCAGAGATTCCATATCTTTACCTCATATTTATGATTCATAATAAATCATAAATATAGTTCAAAATGCACTGGTCTTCCAGCACTCTAAGGCCGGCATTCCCGGGCCGAGGTTGAAAGTTCCTCAAGACAGCAATACATTTTTATGCTATTTAGGAGTAAAGTAAGCGGCGAATTGCCGGACCACCAGCAGCGAAAGGAGCCTACATAATGCGCGTGCTGATCACCGGCGGCGCGGGTTTCTTGGGGTCGCATCTGAGCGACCTGCTGCTGGAAAGAGGCTGCGAAATCATCTGCATGGACAACTTCCTCACCGGCCGGCCCGAGAACATCGCCCATCTGCTCGGCCACTCGCGCTTCCAGTTTGTTCAATACGATGTTACTAACTACATCCACGTAGATGGTCCGCTCGACTTCATCCTACACCTCGCCAGCCCAGCTAGCCCAGCCGACTTCGAGCGGTTGGGGATCAACATCCTCAAGGTCGGCGCGTTGGGCACGCACAAGACCTTGGGATTAGCCGTGGCCAAGCAGGCCAAGTTCCTGCTGGCCTCCACGTCGGAAGTCTATGGCGACCCCTTGGTGCATCCCCAGTCCGAGGAGTACCTCGGCAACGTCAACCCCATTGGCATCCGCGGCGTGTACGACGAGGCCAAGCGCTTTGCCGAGGCCATGACTATGGCGTACCACCGCATGCACGGCACGGACGTGCGCATTGCGCGCATATTCAATACGTATGGCGAGCGCATGCGCCAAGACGACGGCCGGGCCGTGCCCAACTTCATCATCCAAGCCCTCAGGGGCCGCGATCTGACCGTCTATGGCGACGGCCAGCAAACGCGCAGCATCTGCCATTACAGCGACCTGATCGCCGGCCTCTACAAGCTCATGCTGTCCGACGTGACCACCCCGGTCAATCTCGGCAACCCTAGTGAAATCACCATGTTAGACTTGGCCCACAAGATCATTGCCATGACCGAGTCCAAGAGCTGCATCGCCTTCGGCGAACTGCCGCAGGACGACCCTCGGGTGCGCCTGCCCGACATTGCCAAGGCCCACTCCCTGCTCGGCTGGACGCCCCGCGTGGGGCCGGACGAAGGGCTGGGCCGGACGATTGCGTGGTTCAAGCGAGAACTGGAGAAATAGCTATGTGCGCTTTTGAACCCGAAAGGGAATGAATCGCCGCTCGGGGTTGTCTAATGCGAGAATTGGAGAAATAACTATGTGTGCTTTTGAATTGCGAGAAAACGCCCTCGGCGTTGAAATCCACGCGGGCGATCAACTGCTCGCCCTGTACCGCGCCAGCGAGGAACTGCCCCGCGGCGAGTCCCCCAAGCCTTGCTTCGCGCCCTTGTACACGCTTTCCGGCCAGCTTGTGACCGAGTACCGCCCACCCGATCACGCTTGGCACACCGGGCTGTTCTTCGGCTGGGTCCACGTCAACGATGCGAACTTGTGGGGTGGGCGTTGGTATTTGCCGGAGACAAAGAAATACGAAGACGTCGCCGACAGCCACGGCGTGCAGCGGCACGATTGCTTCACGGCTTTGGAAGCGGACGGTGTGACTGAGTCGCTTTCTTGGCTCGACGGCCGCGATCAGCTCATGGCGCGGGAGTCGCGCTCTTTTGGTTTTTACAGCACTGAGGGTGGCTACTGCTTGCGGATTTCTACGCGCATTGAGCCAGCCGGCGACCGGCTGGTGATGGGGGCTTCGCGGGCGGCGCGCTACTCGGGGCTGGTGCTGCGCATGGGGCCTTCCTTTGCCGAGGCCGATCACTATTGCAGCGAGGGACGCCAAGGCCATGCGGACATCATGCACCAGCGCGCCCGTTGGGTGGGGGCGCGCGGAAAAAGCGGCGGCTTTGTCGCGCTCATGGATCACCCGAGCAACCCGCGCCACCCGGTTACTTGGTTTACCCGCGCCAACTTGCTGGGTACGGGCCTGCTGGTAGAAGGTGACTTAGAGTTGGCGGCTGGCGAGTGCTTGGAACTGCATCACGCGTTCTTCGTTCTAGACCAGGACCCCGGCCCCACACAAATAGAATCCCTGTACGCGGACTTTGCTGCTCCTCTTGGAGAATTGCCATGAGGCTGTTGTGCCTCCCGGTGCTGTTTCTGCTCGCCTGTGCTTCAACTCCTAAAGTCGAATACCCGGCCCTCGATTTGGCCGAGCCGGACCAATGGGCGGCTGGGGCTTCAGAGGATCCGGTTGCCGATCACTGGTGGCGCGATATGGGGGCCGCGCGCCTCGACAGTCTGGTGGCGTTGGCCTTGGAGTACAACTACAATCTCAAGATCGCCGGTGCGCGTCTGGCCCAAGCCCAAGCTCAGGCCCGGGTAGCTGGTGCGCCGCTCTGGCCCCAACTCGGTGCCAATGGTAATGGCTCGGAGCGCAAACAGAATTTCGTCGGCCTGCCCATCCCCGGGAGAGATCCGGACCAGGTCTTGACCTCCGAGAGCACGTCCTTTGGTGTCGATCTGACTGCGAGTTGGGAAGCCGATCTGTGGGGTCGCCTGCGCGCTGGTGCCCAAGCTGCGCTCGCCGATGCCGATGCCGCAGCCGCTGATTTTCGCGCAGCACGCCTGTCGCTGGCAGCGCAGACGGCGCGGGCTTATTTCGCCGCGGTCGAAGCGGGGCACCAAGTCGAGCTGGCGCGCGCGACCGTTGCAAACTACCGGCTCTCCACCGAGCAGATAGAGGATCGCTATCGCCGCGGCTTGCGCTCGTCGCTCGACGTGCGCTTGGGCCGGTCGAGCTTGGCCGCGGCCGAAGCGACTCTCGCCCAACGCCGCCAGCAAAGGGATGCTGCGCTGCGCCAACTCGACTTGATCTTGGGCCGCTACCCGAGCGCCCGGATTGAGGTTGGGGACGAGCTGCCCGCAGTCGGCGGTCCGGTTCCAGCCGGTTTGCCAGCCCAACTCGTGGGTCGGCGACCTGACCTCGTGGCTGCTGAGCGCCGTCTCGCCGCGGCCGACCGCCGGTTGGCCCAAGCCCGACGCGCCCTGTTGCCCCGCATCAGTCTCACGGCCTCTACGGGCCGCTCGTCAAGTGCGTTGAGCGACTTGCTCGACGGCGATTTTTCGGTGTGGAATCTCGTGGGCAATATCGCGCAGCCCCTGCTGCAAGGCGGACGTCTGCGCGCTGGCGTCGATCAGGCTTCTTCCGCAGCCGAGCAAGCGCTCTTTACCTATGCGCAAAGCGCCCTTAGAGCCTACGGGGAGGTGGAGGCGGCGCTGAATGCCGAAGGCTTGCTCGCCGACCAAGAACGGGCACTAGCTACGGCCGCAGAAGAAGCCGTGGCCGCGCGCGCCTTAGCCGAAGATCGCTACGCCAGAGGGCTCGCCGATCTCATCGCTCTGCTGGAGTCCCAGCGCCGGGCCTTTGATGCCGAGAGCCGCTTGCTCGCCGTCCGTCGCCAGCGCCTCGATACACGCATCGATTTGCACCTAGCCCTTGGCGGCGGCTTTGCCCTTGCCTCTCAGCACGCGGAGATTCCGCAATGATACGCGTTTTCAAAATAGTTTTGCCCGTCCTCATCCTCGCCCTCGGCTATGGGGCCTTCCGATTGCTGGCCTCGATGCGCGAGCCGCCCCAGCGCGTTGCCCGCTCCTATGCTGGCCCGCTCGTCGAAGCCATCGCCGCCCCGCTCCAACAGGTCCAGGTCGTGGTTGAAGGGCAGGGCACGGTGCGTCCCGACGCCCAGATTGACCTAGTGCCGCAGGTCTCGGGTATTGTGGTGTGGAAGGACGCTGACTTCAAACCCGGCGGGACCTTTGCCAAGGACGCGCTGCTGTTTCGGATTGACCCACGCGATTACGAGCTCGCCGTCCAACAGGCCGCAGTCCAAGTGGCGCAGGCGCGCTACCAACTCGACTTGGCCCGCGAGGAAGCCGCCATCGCCGAGGAGGAGTGGCAGCGATTGCACGCCGAAGAAGCTCCCACCGACTTGGTGTTGCGCAAACCCCAGCTACGCGCGGCCGAGGCCAGTCTCCAAGGAGCCGAAGCGCGCCTCGCCGAAGCGCGGCTGCGCCTGGACCGCACCAATGTGTATGCTCCTTTTGCCGGTCGGGTGCGCACCGCGCGCGTCGATGTGGGCCAACACCTCAACGCCGGCCAAGCCATTGCCCAGCTATACAGTATTGAAAAGGCCGAGATCGTCGTTCCCGTTCCCGACGAAGATCTTGGGTGGTTCACCTTGCCGCTGCCCATCGACATCGCCGCGGCCAGTACACCTAACATTGGGGTCGTATCCAATCCCAACGCCGAAGGCGGCTCCCGAGCCTTTGCCTTTAGCCGAGAGGGTGCCAGCGCTGAGGTTAGCGGGTCCTTTGCTGGCCATCGCCACCAGTGGAGCGGCCGCGTCGTCCGCACCGAGGGCGAACTCGACCCACGAAGCCGCATGGTGCGCTTGGTTGTCGAGGTCGAAGCGCCCTACGGCGGCATTGCCGATGGCATCCCGCCGCTGACGGTGGGGATGTTCGTCGAAGTGGCCATTGCCGGCCGCACGGTCGATGGCGTCCGCGTCCTGCCTCGCGCCGCTTTGCGCCAGGGTGACCGCGCGTGGACGGTGGGCCGCGACGGCGTCCTCAGCATCCGCCCAGTGCAAGTGGTGCGCGCCCTTGAAGATGAAGTGCTCGCTTATATAGACATGCCCCCCGAGGAGCGGATCATCGTCTCGCAGCTCAGCGGCGTCACCGATGGGATGCAGGTGCGACTCGCAGACGGCAACTTAGGAGGGCAACCGTGAAAGCACCTGTGTCTTGGATGGCGAAGAATCACGTCGCCGCCAATCTGCTGATGGGCTTCATCATGTTGAGCGGTTTGTTTGCCATGATGCAGACCAAGAAAGAGACCTTCCCCGAGATGTCGCTCGATCAGGTGCAAATCCAAGTGCCCTATCTCGGCGCGACCCCGGCCGAGGTCGAAGATGCCGTCTGCAAGCGCATTGAGGAACGGGTGCGCGGCCTAGAGGGCGTGCGCCGCGTGCGCTCCACGGCCTCCGAGGGCATGGGCATGGTCAGCGTCGAGTTAGAGCGCGGTGCCGATATGGATAAACTCCTCGACGACATCAAAAACGAGATCGACCGCATCGACACCTTTCCTGCCGAGACCGAAGAGCCGGTCATCAGAGAGCTGACTCGCCGCAATCAAGCCATTGACGTGGTGCTCTACGGCGATGTCGAGGAAAAGGCTCTCAAAGTCGCGGCCGAACGAGTGCGCGACGACCTGCGCGGCAGTGGCGTCATTTCGCAAGTCGAGCTCAAGGGCGTGCGCGTCGATGAAATTGCCATCGAAGTCTCCGAAGACGCCCTGCGCCGCTACGGCCTGACCTTCGCGCAGGTGGCCGACGCGGTCCGCCGCACGAGCATTGACCTGCCCGCCGGCAGCGTCGAGAGCGAGGATGGCGCGATCTTGCTCCGCACGCAGGGGCTGATGCGCGCTGGGCGCGAATACGAAGAGGTCGTCGTGCTCACCCGCCCCGACGGCACGGCCCTCAAGCTCAAAGACGTGGCCACGGTCGTCGATGGCTTTGAGGATACCGATCTGGTCTCGCGCTTCAACGGCCAGCCAGCGGCCGTGGTTCAGGTCTTTCGCATTGGGGACCAGAACGCTCTCGACATCTCCGATTATGTCCACCAGTACGTCGAGGACAAACGCCAAACCCTGCCGGCGGGGATCGACATTGGCTACGCGCGCGACGACGCACGCATCCTGCGCAGCCGCATTGATTTGCTGATCCGCAACGCCCGCCTTGGTCTGGTGTTGGTCTTCATCTGTCTGAGTTTTTTCCTCGACCTGCGCTTGGCCTTCTGGGTGATGATGGGTATCCCCATCAGCTTTTTGGGGGCCTTTGTGTTGATGCAGCCTTTTGACGCCTCGATCAACATGCTGTCGCTGTTCGCCTTTATCGTGGCCTTGGGCATCGTCGTCGATGACGCGATCATCGTCGGCGAAAACATCTTTTCCCACCGCGTGCAGGGGAAATCCTTCGGTCGCGCCGCCATTGATGGCGCACTCGAAGTGGGTACGCCGGTCGTGTTCTCGATTATGACCTCGATTGCGGCCTTTATGCCGCTGTTTTTCGTCGAGGGCATGATGGGTAAGTTCATGTCGGTCATCCCGGTGATCGTCATCTCAGTGCTGCTGCTGTCGTTGATCGAGAGTCTGTTCATTCTGCCGGCGCACCTGTCTTCTAAAGGGGAGGGGCCAGTCAGTCGCCTCTTTCGCCGGGTTTTCATTCGCCCGCTCGATTGGCACGCCCGGGTCGTAGTCCTCTTTGACCGCGGCCTCAAGTACGTCATCCGCAACGCCTATCAGCCCACGCTGCGCTTGGCGTTGGCCCATCCGATCTCCAGTACCGCCTTAGCTTTATCGCTGATGCTGTGTACCGCTGGGCTGGTCGTCGGCGGCCACATCAAGTTCGTATTCATGCCCGATATCGGGGCCGATTGGGTGACGATATCGGTCAACATGCCCCAGAGTACCACGGCGACCCAAACCGCTAAGGTCGTGCGACACATCGAAGAAAAGGCCATCGTCCTGCGCGATCAGATCGACGCCGAGCGCGAGGCTTCGACCCGAGCTCAGCCGAGGGGCGGGGATTCAATCTATCGCAGTGTTTTTACCTACATCGGCGACCAACCTTCGGCCCGGCGTTCTTCCTTGTCGGCTGGCCGAGGGGCTGGCGGCCAAGGGCATCTGGCCGAAGTTACCATCGAACTGCAACCTTCTGAGGAACGCGATCTCGACAGCGCGGAGATCGAGGCGCGGTTGCGCCAATTAGTCGGCGAAGTGCCCGGCCCTGAATCCATTGTTTTTTCCTCGTCGCTGTTTTCCGCTGGCAATCCCATCGAAGTCGAGCTGGCCTCGGACAACTTCGACCAGCTCTTGTTGGCCGTCGATCGCCTCAAGGGCAAAATCGCCGAGTACGCGGGCACCGGCGATATCCAAGACAGCTTTGAGGAAGGCAAGCTGGAGATGAAGCTCCAGCTCAAGCCCCAAGCCCGCACCCTCGGCCTCACGCTTGCGGATCTGGCCCGCCAAGTGCGCCAAGGCTTCTACGGCGACCAAGCGCTGAGATTCCCACGCGGCTCGGACGACGTGCGGGTGATGGTGCGCTACCCCAAAGACGAACGCCGCAACTTAGGCGACGTGCGCTCGATGCGCGTGCGCACGCCTTCAGGTGCCGAGGTGCCCTTTGCCGAGGTTGCCACTGTCACCATTGGCCACGCCTATGCCTCTATCCAGCGCACCGATGGCCAGCGCGTCGTGCGGGTGAGTGCCTCCGTAGATGACCAAATCGCCAACGCCGACGAAATCAATCGCGATCTCGAAGCGTTTTTCTTGCCCGCCCTGGTCCAGGACTATCCCGGTCTGCGCTATCGCTTCGGCGGTGAGCAGCAGGAGCGGGATGATTCGCTACAGAGCCTGTTGTTCAACTTCATCATCGCTCTTGCTGCCATCTACGTGCTACTGGCTGTGCCATTCAAATCGTACACCCAGCCCCTCGTCGTCATGAGCGCGATTCCCTTTGGCATCATTGGCGCGGTTTGGGGGCATCTGATCATGGGCTTGGACTTGGCGCTTTTGAGCCTGTTTGGAATCGTCGCGCTCTCGGGCGTGGTGGTCAACGATTCGCTGGTGCTGCTGACCTTCTACAATCAGACGCGGCGCGAGGGCTCGTCGCACGAGGAAGCCTTGGTCTCGGCCGGGGCCGCGCGCTTTCGCCCGATCCTGCTGACCTCCCTGACGACCTTCTTTGGCCTACTGCCGATGATCCTCGAAAAGAGCCTCCAAGCGCAGTTCCTGATCCCAATGGCCGTCAGCTTGGGCTTTGGCATTCTCTTTGCCACCTTCATCATTTTGCTCGGCGTTCCGATAGGAATGCGCCTGCTGGTGGGCGTCCATGAGTTTTGGGGGCGGTTGAGTGGGGCTGAAACCGCCGAGGTCGCGCCGGCTACCGGATCTTGAAGGATTGTGGCGCGGGTGGTATGTTGCCGCTGCGGATGGCGGCCTGTGCGCCTACTGACGGCCCTCCTTTCATCGACAAGGCTGGTGATTGGAGATTGGCGCAATCCCTCGGCGGCGTGGAAAAGCGTTTTGACGCGTATATGGGGGGGCTAGGGGTGGTTGCTGTGCGGCGTGCGGCGGCTATATTTGCAGACGCATATACCCACTCATATAGCCATCCTAAATCATTTATCGCAAAATCCGACTGGGACGAGCATCCAAGTGAGGCCGCAAGATCTTGCTTCGGCTCAGGCCGGGGCGCTAGCGGCTCAGCGCCCAGACCGCGATATTGGCACCCATTTTGAGGGCGTCGAGTCGCTTGCTCTCCGGGTCGCTGTGGACGTCGGGGTCCTCCCAGCCATCGCCTAGGTCTGCCTCATACGTGTACAGCACGGCTAGGCGCTCGCCCACAAAAAGCGCGAGGGCTTGCGGCCTTTTGCCGTCGTGCTCGTGGACTTTGGGCAGGCCCGCTGGCAACTCGAAGTGGCAGTGGAACAGGGGATGCTCGGGCGGCAATTCCACCCACTCGGCAGTGGGAAAGACTTGGCGCATGGCGCGGCGGAAGCTCTCGTCCATGCCGTAGTTGTCGTCGGCGTGGAGAAAGCCGCCGCTTTCCAAGTAGTGCCGAAGCCGCGCTGCCTCCTCAGCGGAAAAGGCCACATTGCCGTGCCCGGTCATGTAGATGTACGGATAGGAAAACAACTCCTCGTCCATGATCTGCACGCGCGCCTCGGCTTCGGCCGCGTCGATCTGGGTGTGTTCCCTTAAGAAGCGGAGGAGGTTGGGCAGGGAAGAGGGGTCGCTGTACCAGTCGCCGCCGCCGCCGTATTGCAGCCGCGCAATGGTAAATAGGGGCTGGGCCGAGCCGTCCACCGCGAGGAGCGCGACGGCGAGTACAGTGTAGAGGCTGCGCATGTCAGCGGTTGTTGATCACGGCGAATTTGCCGCGCACTACATCGCCGGTTTCTGCCTGTGCGACGAAGTAGTAAATACCCGATCCCACCAGAAAACCCGCCGCGCTCTGGCCATTCCAAGTGACTGCGCCTTCGCCGGCTGCGCCGTCGAGTTGGCGGACGAGTTCGCCCGCCGCGGTGAAAATGCGCACACCGGCTCCCAGCGGCAGGTCGGCAAAAGTCAGGGATGCGCCGCGCACGCCGAGCAGGAAGGGGTTGGGATACGCGTACGCCTGAGGCCCAGCGGCTGTCCCCGAGGTGCCCAGTTGCAGGCGGCTCATCCCGGCGAGCGTGCCAATCCACAGCGCGTCGTTTTCTCGATCAAAGTACAGTGAGTTGACGCGGTTGTTGACGAGGCCGTCGCTGGTGTCGAGGGTGAACTCGACCTCGCCCTCGGTATCGATGCGGGCCAAGCCGTCTTCGGTGCCGACCCAAATGCGCCCCCAGTCGTCTTCGGCCAGTGCCGTGGTCGCGTTGGCTGGCAGGCCGTTGTCGGTGTTGTACACCTTCCAGCTTGTGACGGCAAAATCCGCGTTAGTGCGCGAATACTCGCCGCGCACTGCATTGAGGCCGTTGTTCGTGGCGACCCACACCCGCCCCGAGTGATCGACGTGGATGTCGATGACGGTATCGCTAGTCAGGCGGTTTGGATAGGCGACCGTGTCGAAGACAAGGCCGATCTCGTCGCCAAGCTCAAAAGGGGTACCGCCGTCGTCGAAGAGGAGGAAGCCGTCGAGTGCCGTCCCGACCCACTTCAGGCCATCGGGACCGATGGCGATTTTGCTCTTGTCCCGGTCCGGGGACATGCCGAAGTCCAACTGGTTGTTGAGTACGGCCTGTTGGGGTGGCCATCCGTCCATGACGACTAGCCCATTGCGGACGTTGGCGATCCACATCAAGCCGTTGGCGTCGCGGTCGATGTCGCTGATGGCGACAAAAGTATCGCCGGCGATGCCTTCGAGGGCCGAGTTGGTGGCGGTGAGGCGATGCCAACGGCCGTTGGCATCGCGCACGTCAATACCTGCGCCCCAAGTGCCAACCCACAGCAGGCCCTCGGCGTCGGTCTCCACGGCCGAGACTTTCTCGGTCGATAGGTTGGTCCTGCTGGTGTGGGTGGTCCAGCCCTCGCCGTCGAACTCGTACAGGCCAAAAGCGGGTAGATTGTCCTTGGGCACAGAGGCGACCCACAGGTGGTCGTCGTCGGTCTGAGTTATGTCGAAGAAGAAGTTGCCCACAGGCTCGCGGGGCGGCGGCGGTTGGTCGGCGCCGAGGACGCGCAGGCCACTCGTGCTGGCGACCCACAAAGGGCCCTCGGTATCGGACAGGTCGGTCGTGCTGCGGATGTGCGGTGCCCTGAGCGGCTGCCAATGGTCGATGCCTTGGCGCTGGAACAAGAGGCCGTCGGCCGTCGCGCTGACGATGCGCCCATCGAAGAGGCCGAGGGCAACACTGCTGGTCGTGGAGTAATCAAGCTCGGGGTGGTCGAGCGCGGGATGTACCCGCCAGAGACCGTCGGTGGCCGAGACGAAGAGCGTGTCTTGATAGACTAGCATGTCGCGTACCTTGCCCCTTATTGACTCGGATTTCCAACTGCTGGGATCTTGGAGATTGGGTTGGTCTAAATCCGCCCATACTAGGCCATTGCCGGTCCCGGCCCACAGGCGACCGGCAAACATCGCAATGCTGGTCACCTCGGTGTCTTTGGGCAGATTCCCCAAGCGGCGATAGGTTTCCTTGACTTCCTCCTTGCTGATGACAAATGCGCTGACGCCGCGTTCGCTGCCGACATAGAGAATATCCCCATGAGGCTCAAGGGCGTTGATGCGGAGGTTTTGGAAGTCGAGGAAGGGCGGATCGAAGTCGTTTTTCTCAGGCCGATAGCGGCTCAAACCCTCGGAGTGCGTACCAAACCACAGGTGGCCGTTGGCATCTACAGATAGGCTCAAGATGATGTTGCCCGGTAGGCCGTCGCGGCGGGTGAAGCGCGTATAGGATTGGGTCTGATGGTCGTAGCGCAGGACGCCGCCGCTGGTGCCGGCCCAGACTGCGCCTTGGTGGATGAGCACCCGGTTGATTTGGCGCATACTGGTATAGGCTTTCCATTGGTCGCCGGATAGCTGGGCACGGACGGGCAGGACCAAAAGCAGCAGTGGAACAAGACGGAGCAAGAGCATGGGAAGGGCCTACATCATCGTTAGAGGGTCGATATTGATGGAAAAGTGAAGGGCGTGATCTTTGGCGGCCTCGCGCATGGCTGGCAGAGCGCTGAGGGCCGTTGCGCGCAAGTGGCGCGTCGACAGGCCACGCAAGAGGGCTTGCCAGCGGTAGTGACCGCGCAATCGCGCTAGCGGGGCCGGTGCCGGTCCGAACACGAGCGCGTCTGCGTCGAGGCCTCGTCGCAGGGCGTCCACGCCCTGCTGCGCCCCGGTTTCGACGGCTTGCTCGCAGGGGCCACGCCAGCGGAAGACGATTAGACGACCAAAAGGGGGGAACCCGGCCTGCCGCCGCTGGGCTAACTCATTGCCGGCAAAGTCCGCGTAATTTTGGTCTGCGGCCGCGCGCAGGGCTGCGTCGTCGGGTAGGAGCGTCTGGATGACGACCTCGCCGGCTGTGTGGCCGCGCCCCGAGCGGCCGGCGACTTGAGTCAGGAGTTGGAAGCTCCGTTCGGCCGCGCGGAAGTCGGGCAGGTGCATGCCGGTATCGGCCGAGATCACGCCGACTAGCGTGACTGCGGGCAGGTCGAGCCCCTTGGCGACCATTTGAGTACCTAACAGCACATCGGCCTCGCCGCTGCGGAAGCGCTCGACGAGTGCGTCGTGCGCGCCTTTCCAAGCCGTGGTGTCCACGTCCATGCGGATGACGCGGATGCCGGGGAATTGGGCCAAGAGCGCGCTTTCGACCCGTTGGGTACCTACCCCGCCGAAGCGCAACTCCGAGCTGCCGCAGGATGGGCACAGTTGCGGTGGTGGGGCCGCAAAGTCGCAGTAATGACAGCGGGTCTCAGCGGCAGTGGGGCGTCGGTGATAGGTCAGCGAGACGCGGCAACTGGGACACTGGATCGGCTCACCACAGGCGGTGCAGCTAATGAAGGGTGCAAAGCCACGGCGATTTTGCAACAGGATGATTTTCTCGCCGCGGGCGAGGCGGTCCTGCATCTTGCGTCGCAAGTCGTGCGAGAAGATGGCGCGCTGCTTTCTTTGGAAAGGCTCCTGTTTCATATCGACGACCGTCACTTGCGGCAAGGGACGGTCGTCGATGCGGCGGGGCAAAGTGTGGAGATGGTACTTGCCCGTGGCGGCATTCCAGTGGGACTCTAGGCTGGGCGTGGCCGAGCCGAGGACGACAGCGGCGTTGCAGTGCTGCCCGCGGACTAAGGCGAGGTCGCGGGCGTTATAGGTGAGGGGATGACTGCTGTCGAGGTCTTCTTGCTTGTACGAGGTATCGTGCTCTTCGTCCACGACAATCAGTGCCAAATCGGCCACCGGTGCGAGGATGGCCGAGCGAGCGCCGATGAGTACGCGCTGCTCGCGGCGGCGCAAGCGACGCCAAGTGTCGTAGCGCTCTCCGGCCGAGAGTTGGCTGTGGAGGACGGCGACTGCCTCGCCGAAGTGCTCCTTGAAGCGCCGCACCATCTGCCAAGCAAGGGCAATTTCTGGAACTAGGATGATCGCGCCGCGTCCTGCGGCTAGCGCCTGCGCCGCGAGTTGGACGTACACAAGGGTCTTGCCCGAGCCGGTGACGCCGTGCAGCAGCGCCGGATAGAATTCCCGGGCGTCGAGCGCGGCCGACAGGGCGTCGAGCACTTGTTGCTGGTCCGCGGTAGGGACGAGGTCTGGGGGGGGGGCGCTGGCGATATGGGCGAGGGGATCGCGGATGACTTCCTCGTCGGTTGACTCAATCAAGCCACGGCCCTCGAGGGCCTTGAGTACGGCCGAGGAAAAGCCGGCCGCGCTTAGTTCGCTACGCGCAGCCGTGGGATGGTCGAGCAAATAGCGCAGACAGGCCGCTTGGCGCGGGGCGCGCTTTTCTATGTCGGCGATGGCTGTGTGCGCGGTCATTTGGTCGCTCAGGCGGAAGCGGCGTTGGCTTAGGGCACGGGGCCGCCGGTCTTCGAGGACAGGAGCGATTTCAATGCACCCGCTGCGGCGCAGGGCGCGCATCCCCTTTTCCAAGCCCCGGCTGCCGAGGCGGCGCTTGAGGGTGCTGACCTTGAGGGAGCCGCTGCGCTGCAACTCGCCGACGATCCGCGCCTCCATGTCCGTGTGGTAGCCAGCGGGCGCGTCGCACAATTGTACGAGGCGGTTGGAACTGAGTTTGACGCCTGGAGGCAGGGCGGCCATCAGGGCACTGCCGAGGGGAGCCATGTAGTAGGAAGCCATCCAGCGGCAGAGCGCGACGACCTCCGAGCTGAGGAGCGAGGTGTCGAGAATTTGTTCGATAGGGCGAATCTTGCTCGGGGGGATGTCTCCGGGTGTCGCTGGCCCCAAGACGATGCCGGTGAGCCGACGCTGAACCACCGGCACCAACACCAAGGCCCCCGGTCGCGCTTCCGCGGCGAGTTCAGCAGGTACGCCATAGGTCAACTCGCGCGCTACAGGTGGCGGCAGGGAGACCTCTACGTAGCCTTGGATCATGGTTGGGCGTCAGGGGCCTCTTCTGCGGCAGACTGTGAGTCCAATGTTAGAAACTCAATGCCATCGGCCGCGGCGCGGAAGTGCAGCACTTGATCGAGATCGCCGAGTTGGCCGCCACCGAGTAGTTGACCGTTCAACCAATAGCGCAGGCCGTGGGGACGAGTCGAGAGCACGACGAAGTGATCGCGGGCCTCAAATCGGTGGCGTTCGCCGGGTGGGACGATGCCCTTAAAATTTTCTGTTGCGTCATCCCAGCGGATTTGCACCCAAGTAGAGTCGCGGGCCTCTATTTCGAGGACGACGGGAGCGGATTCGGTGATTTGTGCGGCTATTGCGGTCGCGGAAGTGTCTGCGGACGCGGGTGTGTCGTCAGCAGCATTCGGCTCGGTGGATGACTCGGCGACGAACGGCTCGTTTGGAGCAGTTTCCGGCTGGAATTGGGCAGGAGTGGCAGCCGCTTGTGTCGGGGTGGTGGTCGCTTGTGCCGGGGCCTGTGATGATGAGAGTATTTTATTGCCGAAGAAGTAATACGCCAGAGCGAGGACGCAACAGACACCTATTGCCAAGCCGATGACGATCAGCGGCTTATACGAGCGAGGTGGAACCGGCTGCGATATTAAAACCGTAGGTTGGTGGCGAGGTTGGAAAGCTCGGCGTTGCTGTTGGTCGAAGCGGGTCAGGAACGGCTCGGGATCGAGGCCGAGGAATTCGGCATATGCTTTCAGGGCCAAACGGGCGAATACCGGCTCGACCACATCGAACTGGTCGGCTTCTATGCCCTGTAAGACGGACAAACTAATGCCGGTCTGTCGCTGGATTTCTTCGAGGTCAAGGCCGCGCGCTTGGCGTGCGGCAGACAATTCTTCTGCGATGGTTGGTTGTTTTTCTTCGCTCATTCTGTGGCCTGATGGTTTAGGTCGTACCCCACCGCGCTCAAAAGGACGCAAAGACGAGCTAAGGGGAGACCAACTACATTATAATAACAACCTGCGATGCGTTCAATAAAGCGCGCCCCTAACCCTTGTATGCCATAGGCACCGGCTTTGTCGAGGGGTTCGCCGCTGGCGACGTAAGCGGCGATGTCGGCAGCGGTCAAGGTCCGCATTTCCACTTGGGTGCAAACGGCTTCCTGCAGGAGCTGCTCGCCGCTTTGGATGGCTAGCCCGGTATAGACCTGATGGACCTTGCCCGAGAGGCGGCTGAGCATGGAGGCCGCGTCGGCTGCGTCGGCGGGCTTGCCCAATATGGCACCGTTGCTACAGACGATGGTGTCCGCGGCAATGATGATGGCGTCGGCGGCGACTGAGTTGGCCACAGCGCGGGCTTTGGCCACGGCCGATTCGAGTGCGTAGTCGGCTGGGATGGACGTTTCGGGCACCGGCTCTTGCAGCGGACTGGGGACGACGGTAAAGGGCAGGGCGAGTTGGCGCAATAGGGTGGCGCGTCGGGGCGAGGCCGAGCCGAGGATGAGCGGCTTCACGCTGGCGACTCCACCATCAAGGTGACTGGGCCGTCGTTGTGGATTTCGACCTGCATGTAAGCGCCGAAGACGCCGCGTTGGGGCGGCAGGCCCTGTTCGGCGAGCAGGTCGAGAAAGCGCTCGTACAGGCGCTCGGCAACCGGGGGTGGGGCAGCTTGGACAAAGCTGGGGCGGCGGCCCTTGCGGCAGTCGCCGTACAGGGTAAACTGCGAGATGGCGAGTACGCCGCCGCCAATGTCGAGCACCGAGCGATTCATTTTCCCTTGATCGTCGGCGAAGATGCGCAGGTGAGCGCACTTTTCAGCGCAGAAGCGCAGAGATTGCTCGTCGTCGCTAGGGCCGAAGCCGACGAGCAGGACCAGACCTTGGCCGATTTGGCCGCGGAGTTGGCCATCGACGTGGACGCTGGCGTGGCTGACGCGCTGGACGAGGACTTTCACGGGAGGGCGTGGACTGTGATTAGTGTGATTAGTGTGATTAGTGTGATTAGTGTGATTAGTGTGATGCGAGTTTTCAGAAGTCCAAGCCTTTGAGGCTTGGGAATCGTTGCATGAGTTTTAAATGTACCCCTCGCCATACCCCTGTCAACTACCGTAGAAGCGCCGCTGGCCGCGCTCGAGTTTGAGCTGTGGAATGTCCTTTAGCTGCACTTTAAAAAAGAACGCCCGGTTTTTGTGGAAGGTACTCGGTTGCACGTTGAGGGTTGTGATCCAGTCGTGGAATTCCTTTTGCAGGGACAACAGCTCGAAAGTGATGCGCTCGGTGGCTAAAAGCCGCGTCCCCGGGGCGCGCAGATTGTAGTTGAGCGAATAATTGCAATGCCAACTCGCCAAGCTAAAGCCGGTCGCGGCCCGTATCCAAGAGCGGATGGAGCTAGGGGTCGTAGTGGTGGCGCGGCGGTGCGAGATGTAGTGGCTGAGTTGGAAGCGGCTGCCGCGTCGGCGGGTGTCGATGTCGCGCATGAGGCCGCTTTCAAAGCCGAAGGATTCCCGGCCGTAGGGGCTGGAGGAGCCGAAGCTGCTTTGTCCGTAGGGGTTGGAGGAGCCGAAGCTGCTTGGTCCGTAGGGGTTGGAGGATCCGAAACTACTCGATCCGTATCGGCTGGAGGAGTCAAAATCACCAGACCTGTCGATCTCCTCGCGCGAAGCTGCCGACTGCCGCGACCAGCTAGCCGAGGTCCGCACTTCAAGCTGCTTGCGGCGCGGGGCCAATAGGTGTAGCTGGTCTTGCTCGTCGTAGAATTCGTGGCGCAAGGTCAGCCGCGAATTTAGGTAGCGACCCGCTTCGACGCTTAGGGTTGTGCGCAGGTCGGCTAGTTGGCGCTCCTTTTGCTCAAAGTTATAGGCCGTAGAAAAATTGAGCTGGACTAGGCGCACTTTGTGCTCTTCCTCGTCGCGCAAGATTTTGGCCCAGAAGGTGTTGCCGAGGCTCAAGTTCAGGGTCCGCCGGTGTTGGAGCGGGCTGCCGTCGCCGCCAAAGCCCAAGACGCCGCCGGTGTCGGCGCGGGAGGCTTGATAGCTGAACGAGACACTGGGTTTGAGCACGTGGCGCAGGGCTTGGAGCGGGCCGATGGACGGGTTAAAAAGTCCGTAGAAAGTCTGGCTCAGGGCCGCACGGGTGGAGAAGCGGTCGCTGCGCCGGCCGCGGATTGCGCCTTCGCGCAGATCTTGGTCGCTCCAGCCTTGGTTGAGCGCTGGGCTGAGGTTGAGCCAAGAGAAGGGGCGGTACTGCGCGCTGACGCGCCAGTTCACTTGAGCTCTGGTTTGGCTGGTGGTGTCCGTGCGGCTGCCGCGCTGGGTGTTGCGTAGGCTGGCGTTGCCGTCGTAGTAGATGCGGCTGTACCAGGGGAGATTTTGGCGACTTTGGCGGCTTTGGCCCGCTTGGCCCCAAATTGGCTTGCGGCTCTTGCGCAAGCTGAATTCGGGCAGGACGGTGGAGAATGTTTCGGTGTCGAGGTTTTTGGTCTGGCTCGCTTTTAGGCTCAAGCTATTGCCCGAGCCGCGCCAGCGCCGGGTGTAGCTGAGATTGGAGCGCAGGGTGCGCTTGAGGCGGTCTTGGAGGCTGGTGCTGTTGTCTTGGGCAAAGCTGTTGTTGCTCTGGAAGGTGCCGTTGGCCCGCAAGCTTGCGTCGCGGCCTAGCTCTTGGCTGTGCCTGAATTCGAGTCGCCAGTTGCGCGAGGCCGTGCGGCCTTCTTGGCGGTTTTCGAACTGGGTTCTGACGTGGCCTCGGAATCGGTAGCGTGCGGCGTAGTTGAGGCGGGCGCGTCCTAGCCAGCCCGAGCGCTGCCGCAGGTCGGCCGCGAGGGACAGGTCCCAATAGTCATTGGGCGCGAGATAGTAGCCCAAGTTGCGCAGCTCCCACTCGCTTTGCCGCGCCCCAAATATAGGGGAGCGTTGCCCAAAACTCGGCGTCAAAATCCCAGACTGGCGGTCTTCGCGCAGCGAGAATACGTAAAAGGGGATCCACAACAGCCGCCGCTCCTTGATGCGGAAATACACCGGGCGCGCCACGGCCATGTCGCCGGCTATGACCTTGATGCGCGGGCTGTAGAAGTCGAAGTGGGGGTGGTCGGCGTCGCACGTGGTGTACGAGCCTTGGTGGACGTGGAACTCAGTGCTGCTGCGGGTCTGGATCAAGTGTCCAGCGTAAAATCCCTTGTCGCGGTGGATCTTGCCTTTGAGGATGGTTCCTTGTTCGGTGGAGAGGTTGTAGAGGATGCGCTCGCCGCGCAGGGTTTGGTCGCCTTGGCGCAACACCGGGCGACCGACGACGCGCCCAAGCGAGTCGAGGGTTGCTCGCGCTTCGACTTGGTCGAGGTCGCGGCGGAAGACGATTTCGGCGGCCTCTAGCTCAGCGCCCTTGTGCGAGACGCGGGCCTGCCCTTGCAACAGGAGCGAGTCGCCGACCTCGTAATAGCGCATATAGGTGGCTTGGTATGCAAAGCCTTGGTTTTTGTCCTGGCCCTTGGCTTGGGTCAGCAGGGCGCGGGCCTCTTGCAGTTTATCGGACGCCTCGCTGACGAGCGAAGAGGCGAGGACGAGGCAGAGGATTAGCAGGACGATCATGGGTGGCGCTGGCGGAACACTTCGTACAGGGCGATACCGGCGGCCACCGAGGCGTTGAGCGAGCCGATGGCCTCGCGCTGCATCGGGATGTGCAAGAGCGCGTCGCAGCGCTTTTGCACCATGCGCCGCAGTCCCTTGCCCTCGCTGCCGATGACTAGGGCGCAGGGCTGGGTAAAGTCTGCGGTCGTCAAGGGCTGTTCGCCTTGGGCGTCGAGTCCGGCGATGAAAAGCCCACAGGTCGCGGCTTTTTGCAGGGCTTTTTGCAAGTTGTCAACTCGGCAGACGGGCAGGTGTTGGGTTGCACCGGCGGCGGCTTTGAGTGCGGCTGGGGAGAGGCCGGCGGCTTCGCGGGATGGCACGACTACGCTTTGCGCGCCGAGGGCGTGTGCGCTGCGGATGATGGCACCGAGATTGTGGGGATCTTGCACTTGGTCGAGGAAGAGGAGTAGGGCCGGGGCTGACAGGTGGGCGAGTACGTGGTCGAAGTCCGCGTACGTTGCGGCGGCCGCGTACGCGACAACGCTTTGATGGCGGGGGCCGGCGAGGCGGTCGAGTTGGGCCTTGTCGCGCAGGTCATAGGGGATGTGGGCCTGACGTGCGAGGGAAAAAATTTCGTCGATGACCGGGCCGTGCGCGCCTTTGGCGATGAGCAGGCGGCGCAGGGGGCGCTCGGCGCGGAGGGCTTCGAGCACGGGGTGGCGGCCCCAAATTAGGTCGTCGGGTGTTTGTTTATCAGGCATGTGATGACTGAGTGCAGGTCTAACCAATCTAATTGTAGATGTTGAGACGTCTAATTGTAAGTTTAGGATTCGGCTAATTGAAAATTTAGAGCACCTGGGTAGGGGGCGGTTTCAAACCGCCCCCTACGGCCACCGGCCGGGTCAGATCGAGGGCGGGACGCCCGCGCTCCCAGCGGGAATCGGGCCGAAAACCAACCATCGGTCACGTACTGCGTAACGTCAGTGATTAAAAATACTCGATGTGCAGGTTAGATGGTAGGGATGCTGGCGGCAGCGACTCGACGATGCCCTCTGGCAGCGCGGAGAAAATTGGACAGAACCTCACATTTTTAGCATACTATGTCCACTAATTGTGGACATTGATGTATATTATTGCGGTACAAAATGCTTGAAACGACCCCATTGCGACAGCAGATCGCTCGAGATGTCTTCGATTACCAGCAGTTGGTCGCCTGTTTGTCCCAGTTTAGCAAGCCCCGCGACAAAATCCGCAGATTGTTGGCCAGTGGAGAAATCGTGCGCATTAGGAAGGGCTTGTACGCCTTTGGTGAGTCCCTCCGACGAGCACCTATCAGCCGGGAACTGCTGGCCAATCTGATCTATGGGCCTTCCTACATAAGCCTAGACTACGCCCTGAGCTACCACGGGCTCATACCGGAACGCGTCGAGACAGTCTCCTCGGTGACATTGGGGCGGTCGCGCACCTTCACTACGCCCTACGGAATGTTCTCCTACCGCCGCCTGAGTCAGAGCCGCTACGCCGTTGGGGGCCTGCTAGCAGAGCACGGCGATCTGTCCTTCCTGATCGCTTCCCCAGAAAAGGCACTGGCGGATAAGGTATGGGCTGACAAGCGTTTCGACGGGAGTCGCTTGGCGGCCTATGGTTCGTATTTGCTGGACGACCTGCGGCTGGATCCGGCCCGATTGGCCGTCCTCGACCGCGATCGCCTTGAGGCGATAGCGAGAGCCTACGATTCGCGGAAGCTCTATTGGCTCATGCGCTACCTACAGACGCTAAGGGAGCAGAGCCATGTATGAGGCCATTCGCCCCATGCTCGACCGATACGCACCTGAAACGCGCGACGATTACGTCAATGCGCTGCGGGAGATACTACAGGAACTGGCGTTGCTCGGCCTCTGGCGCAGCAAGTTTTTCGAGCATGCCGCCTTCTACGGAGGCACGGCTCTGCGCGTACTCTACGGCCTAGATCGCTATTCCGAGGACATTGATTTCTCGTTGCTGGCACCCGACCCGGGATTTTCGCTTGGGCAATATGGCGAGTCCCTGTTGCGCGAGATCGGCAGTTTTGGCTTTAGCGTCGAGTTTGAGCACAGAGAGCCGACCCAGCAGACGGCCATTGAGTCGGCCTTTCTCAAGGCCCATACGCTCAAACAGTTGCTCGTCATCGAAGCAGACGCCGAACGGTTCCCGGGCCTGCATCCTGGGTCGGCTCTGCGGATCAAACTCGAAGTGGACACCGACCCACCCGGCAGCTTTGAGACTGAGAGCCGCTATCTGCTGCAACCTATTCCGTTTGCGGTGCGCGTTTATAGCCTGCCCGATCTGTTCGCTGGTAAGCTACACGCCATCCTGTGCCGGAGGTGGCAGACGCGCGTCAAGGGGCGGGACTGGTACGATCTAGTCTGGTACGCCGGCCGTCATCCACAGGTGCGTCTGAGCCATCTAGAGGAGCGCATGAGGCAGTCGGGCGATTATCGGGACGAGACGCCTTTGACGCGGGGTCGCCTCATGGAACTCTTGTGCCAAGCCGTTGACCAACTCGATGTTGGACGCGCCCAAGACGATGTGGTGCGGTTTGTGCGCGACCCGCGAACCATCGATGTTTGGTCGCGGGATTTCTTCCGCGAGGTCATCCAACGCATTGAAGTATCTTAGAAGCCGTCTGAATGGGGGTTGGCCCTTGGGAGCAGACGATCCCCACTGGATGTCACCTAAAGGCGCGGTGAAACCCGCTTGCGCGGGAATGACGGGTGTGTAACGTCAGGTAGGGGGTTGCTGATGGCGAGACGCAATCAGCACATCGTTCCACACAGCGGCGGACGGGCCGTTTGGGGAGTGAGCAAGCGCATGGATCAACCACGCTTGGCCTTGAGACCCGCAAGATCGGCGTACTCGGTGAGTCCCTCTCCTGTGCGAGCCTGTCGCAGTGCTTCGATGGTCTCGGCATTGGGAATTCTCACTGCGAACGGCAACCCTCGATGCAGGGTGACTTGTGTATAAAACAGCGTGATCGCCTCGGTTGCAGATAGCCCAAGTTCCGAGAAGACCTCTTCGGCTTGGGATTTCAACTCCGGTTCGACGCGGGCACGGATCATTTCAGTCTTGGCCATAGGTATATCTCCGTACTTATCGCTTATCCATCCAAGAGAGCGTCAACCTCACGGACGAGGGTCGGGAGATTGGTCTCGACCACATCCCACACCAGCTTGTCATCTACGTCAGCGTATTCGTGAATCAGGACGTTGCGGAAGGAAATGATGCGTTGGTAATCGCTGATCTGGGCAGCCACTGCTTTGTCGACTTTAGCAAGTTTCGTCATGGCCTCGCCGATGATCTCGAATTTGCGCTCTACGGCGGCTCGCAGCATGGCGTCGCGCTGGTAATCGGCAAAAGTCTTGCCGGTAACGAATTCATCCAGGAAGCCCGCAGCTTTCTGGATATCATACAAATATTTCCGCGCTTCAAGCTGCATAGAGCAGCGTCCTAGTCTCGTCAACGCGTTGCCGGAAGAATGGGTTTTTGATAGCCGAATCGACGACGAGGTCTACCGGGTGTCCAAAGAGCAGTTCCAGAGCCTCCAGCAGCCCGAAGTAGGCGTCGGCGTATTCTCCCGAAGGCAGCGTTTGGAATTCAACCAAGAAGTCCAAGTCGCTTTCGCCATGGTGGTTGCCGGTGGCAGCCGAGCCGAACAAGTCAAGCCGGAGAACGCGGTAACGGATGCAGAGTTGCTGTAGCTCGTCGACCCGTTCCTCGACAATAGATATCATCGAATGCTCTCCTGTTGAAGTTGCGTTACTCAGTAGTCCCAATTTTGCCGCCGAGGCTGTAAGCGGCGCGATAGCCGATGAGTACCCCATAGGTAACGGCGTTGGGCCGACGCTCTCGCAGTCGGCTTGAGGCAACAACGTCTTCTTCATTTATCTCGTAATCGCCGCTTTCCACGTCAATGACGATGAATTCCCCATTTTCTTGTGGTTCCACCAGATGCTTTATCTTTTTCTGATAGATGGCCTTGCCCAGACTGGAAATTTCCCCGGGCCGATAGTTCTCAATGGACATATTGACCTCCTTTTGCATTGCTGGGTTGACTAGTGCCGCTTCTTCCTGTGGACGCGCCGTCGCTTGCGTTGCTTGTATTTTCGCTCCCCTCATTCCCCATTCTTAATGTTCTCTTTCCACTCATTCAGCTTGAGCAACGCCTGAAGCGGCGTAATCTGGCTGAGGTCCATGTCGCGCAGTTCCGCCACCCACGGCGCGTCCGCAGGCGCAGGGAAGAGATTGAGCTGGGGTTGAGGGGCTGGTGGGGGCACGTCCGGGCGGTGGATGTCCTTGGTGTCGATCTGGTCTTTTTCGAGGCGGGCGAGGATTTCTTGGGCGCGTGCTACTACTTGGGCCGGCATCCCGGCCATCTGCGCGACGTTGATGCCGTAGCTTTGGTCGGCAGACCCCGGGGCTAGGCGGTGGAGGAACACCACGTGATCGCCTTCTTCGCGCACCTGCACGTTGAAGTTGACGACGCGCTCTAGGTGGCTTTCGAGTTCGGTCATCTCGTGGTAGTGCGTGGCAAAAAGGGTGCGCGGGTGAACCTCGCGGTGCTGATGCAAGTATTCGACAATGGCCCAGGCAATGCTCAAGCCGTCGAAGGTGCTCGTGCCGCGGCCAAGCTCGTCGATGAGGAGCAGGCTGTGGCTGGTGGCGTTGTTGAGGATATTGGCGGCCTCGTGCATCTCGACCATGAAGGTGCTCTCGCCACCGGCGAGGTTGTCGGACGCGCCCACGCGGGTGAAGATGCGATCGACCACGCCGATGGTGGCTTGGCGCGCGGGGACGAAGCTGCCCATCTGCGCCATCAGCGCGATGAGACCCACTTGGCGGATGATGGTGCTCTTGCCAGCCATATTCGGGCCGGTGATGAGCATGATCTGTGCGCCGTTGGTGTCGAGACGCACATCGTTGGGCACGAAGCTGCCCGTGCGGAGTTGGCGCTCAACGACTGGGTGGCGGCCGTCGCGGATGTCGATTAGCTGGCCGTCGTCAACTTGGGGCCGGGTGTAGGATTCGCTCTCGGCGACTTCGGCGAGGGAATACAGCACGTCGATGCGCGCGATGGCGCGGGCGATCTGCTGGACTTGGGGCGTCCAGCGGGCGGCGCGGTCGCGCAGGGCTAGGAATAGCTCGTTCTCCAGCTCTTTGAGGCGGTCCTCGGCTCCTAGGACTTTTTCTTCATACTCCTTTAGCTCGGGCGTGATGAAGCGCTCGGCGTTGGCCAAGGTCTGTTTGCGATGGTACTCGGCGGGGGCTTTGTCGAGGTTGGCCTTGCTGATTTCGATGTAGTAACCAAAGACTTGGTTGTAGCCGATCTTGAGCGAGGCAATGCCCGTGCGCTCGCGCTCAGTGGACTGCAAGCGGGCGATGTAGTCCTTGCCACCGCGCGCGATCTGTCGCAACTGATCGACGTCTGGGTGATAGCCGTCGCGGATTAGGCCGCCGTCGGTCAGGGTCGCTGGAGGTGCGTCAACTAGGGCACCGAGGATCTCGGCGACTAATTCGCTGACGTCGGGTAGCCCCTTGGAGCATAGCTCTTGCAAGAGCGCGCTCTGCGCCGGGGACAGCGCGGTGCCAATGGCGGGCGCGAGGTCGAGCGAGCGGGCGAGGGCCACCATGTCGCGGGCGTTGGCCCGCAGGCAGCAAATCCGCGCGATCAGCCGCTCTAGGTCGCCGACCTGCTCTAGGCATTGGCCGAGAGTGCGGCGGATCTCGCGCTGGTGGAGGAGTTCGTCAACGGCCTCTAGGCGGGCGGTGATTAAGGGTGGGGATTTGAGCGGCTGGGCGACCCATTGGCGCAACAGACGCGCGCCCATGGGGGTGCGGGTGCGGTCGAGGATTTCGAGTAGGGTGTTGGCGCGGCCCCCATCTTGGCGATTGGCGAGCAGCTCTAGGTTGCGCTGGGCTGTGGCGTCGATGAGGGCAAAGTGCTCGCGGTGTTTGCGCTGGAGGCGGTTGATGTGTTCGACGGCACCGCGCTGGTTGTCGCGCAAATAAGCCACCGTCGCCCCGCCGGCGCAGATGGCGGCCTCCATGTCCTCGCAGCCAAAGCCCTTCAGCGTCTGGACGCGGAGCTGGCTGGTGAGGGTTTCGTACGCGGTGTCCGCGGCGAAGTGCCAGTCTGCGAGGCGGCTGAGCGCCACGTTTGGCAGGGCGTTTTGCAGGGTGGCGACCCACTGTTCGTCGGCTCCTTCGGCGATGAGCAGCTCGGCCGGTCCTAAGCTCTCTAGCTCGTCGGCGAGGTCGCTGGCGGGAATCTCGTCGAGTGCGAAGTCCCCGGTTGACAAATCGACGCTGGCGAGGCCGACGCGGCCGGCGTGCGCGCAGAGGCCGACGAGGAAGTTGTTGCGCTGCTGGTCGAGCATGGCGTCGGAGAGCGCGGTGCCCGGAGAGACGACCTCGACTACGTCGCGTTTGACAACGCCCTTGGCCTTTTTGGGATCTTCGACCTGCTCGCAGATGGCGACCTTGCGCCCGAGCTGGATGAGTTTGGCCAGATAGCCTTCCATAGCGTGATGGGGCACGCCAGCGAGGGGCAGGTCGCCGGATTTGCCGGCGGGACGCGAGGTCAGGGTGAGGCCCAGCAGGTGAGCGGCCTCTTTGGCGTCGTCGCAGAACATCTCGTAGAAGTCGCCCATGCGGAAGAAGAGAATCGCGTCGGGGTGCTGACGCTTAAAGTGCATGTACTGCTCCATCGCCGGCGTGAGTTTAGGTCTCGGTGGCATAGTTCGGGTGGGTTAGGAGATTGGGGTGGGCAAAAATAAAAACGCGGTGGAACGATTGTTCGTCCCACCGCGCTTGGTTGTTGCTGCGGAGCTTACGACTCGTCTTGCTTGGCGTCTTGCTCAACGTCTTGCTCGGCACCTGGCTCGCTGTCGTGGGCGTCTCCCCAGCTCTCCATCTCATCGTCCTTGTCAGCGTCGGCCTCCTCGGCGGCGACCTCTTGGACGGGATGCTCGGCTAAGTAGGCTTCGTACTCGGCTTGGTCCTTGTCCTTGAAGTACTCGCGCACGCTGAGCACGATCTTTTTCTGGTTCTTGTCGAACTCGATGACTTCCAGCGGGAGCTCCTGCCCTTCGGCAAAGCTTTGGCGCGGGATTTGCAACCCGTCGATGGCCAAATGCGACAGCGGCACGAACCCATCGACTTCGTCGACGAGCGAGACGACGACGCCGCGCTCGAGGATCCGCGAGATCGCGCCCCGCACCTCGACGCCTACTGCGTACTGCTCGGCAAAGCGAGACCAGGGATTTTCAAAGGCGTCCTTGTGGCTGAGCGAGATGCGGCGGCGCTTGATGTCGATTTCAGTGACGACCACGGGGATCACGTCGCCCTTTTTGAACATTTCGCTGGCTTGGCGAATGCGCTTGGTCCAAGACATATCCGAAATGTGGACTAGCCCGTCGATGTTGTCCTCGATTTCGACGAAGGCCCCGAAGTTGGTCAGGCTGCATACCGTGCCCTCGATCTTGGTGCCGGGGGGATACTTGGCGTCGAGGGTATCCCACGGATCGTCCTCGGTTTGCTTCATGCCGAGTGAGATTTTCTGGTTCTCACTGTCGATCTTGAGCACCTTCACTTCGACAATGTCGCCGATGTTGACCAGCTTGGAGGGATGGCGCACATGCTGGGTCCAGGACATCTCGGAGATGTGGACTAGACCCTCGATGCCCTCCTCCAACTCGACAAAGGCACCGTAGTCGGTGATGGAGACTACCTTGCCGCGAATCTGGCTCTCAATCGGGTACTTATTCTCGATGTTCTCCCACGGATGAGCCGTTAGTTGCTTCAGCCCCAAGGAGATGCGCTCGCGCTTGCGGTCGTAGCTGAGCACCTTGACTTTGATGCGGTCGCCGATGGATACCAACTCCGAGGGGTGGTTGACGCGCCCCCACGACATGTCGGTGATGTGGAGGAGACCATCGACGCCGCCCAAGTCGATGAAGGCACCGAAGTCGGTGATGTTCTTGACGACGCCCTCGCGGATCTGGCCCTCCTCCAACACCTTGACGATCTCCTCGCGCATCCGTGCGCGCTCTTCTTCTAGCACGGCGCGGCGCGAGACGACGATGTTGCGCCGCGCCTTGTTGAGCTTGATGATCTTGAAGGGGAACTCGTGGCCGATGAACTGGTCGAAGTTCTTGACTTGGCGGATGTCGATCTGCGAGCCGGGCAGAAAGGCCTCGACGCCAAAGAGATTGACGACGATGCCGCCCTTGATGCGCCGCATCAGCCGGCCCTCGACGGTGTTGCCGGTGTCGTGGGCCTCCTTGATCAAATCCCAGACCCGCATGAAGTCAGCCTTCTGCTTGGAGAGCACGACTTGGCCCTCTTGGTCTTCGACGTCCTCCAAGAAGACCTCGATTTCTTGGCCTTGCTCAATGGACTCGGGGTCGGAAAATTCCTTGATCGGCACCACGCCTTCGGACTTGAAGCCGATATCGACCATCACCTCGCTGGGGCCGATGGAGACGACTGTGCCCTTGACTATTTGGCCCTCTTTAATGCCGGAGATGCTCTCCTCGTAGAGGGCCATAAGTTCGTCGTATTGGGCCTGATCGTACTCGGGCTTTTCCAACTCTTCGACGCTGACGTTGCCGTACACAGGAGTTTCTTGTTGCTGTTCTGTTGCTTCCTGTTGCTGTTCTGTTGCTGTAGTTTCCTCAGTCATGTTGCGCAGATCCTCAAAAAGGTTAAGGCGAAGCGCGCACTTCGCGTAGTGTGATACTGGCGCGGCCTTTCCGCGCCAGCGTTAGGCACCGCGTTGGCGGGCCAATGCGACGACGCAATCGACTTGGTCTTCCAAAGTCATGTCCGTCGTGTCGATTTCGACGATCTCGGCCATAGCGCTCGTACCTCCGTAGTCGCGCTCGGCGTCTTTCCGGTCCCGAGTTTGAATGTCGGACCGGACTCGTTCTAATGTGATGTACACTCCTTTGGCAGTCAATTCCCGATGCCGGCGGCGGGCGCGCTCATTGAGGTCGGCTATCAGGGCGATTTTTAGCTCGGCGTCGGGGAAGACCACTGCGGCTATGTCGCGCCCTTCGGCGACTACGCCACCCCACTGGCCCAACCGCTGCTGCTGGGCGACTAGGGAGTGGCGCACCAAGGGTACATCTGCGTACGCACCTGCTCGGCGGGTAATGTCGGGATGGCGAATGGCTTCGCTGATGTCCTGTCCGTCGAGCAGGACGCGCCCCTGGGCAGATTCCAAATCTATGGTCGCGGTCGCTAGTAGGTCCTCCAGCGCGTCCTCGTCTTCGGGTTCCACTCCACGGCGGGTGGCCGCTAAGGCCACGGCTCGGTACATGGCTCCGGTGTCGAGGTGGCGATAACCCAGCCGCTCGGCCACCTGCCGAGCGGTGGTCGTCTTGCCGGAACCGACAGTGCCGTCGATGGCGATGACTAGCCCGCGCCGTTTCACAAGCCGACCTCGGCTTTGAGGCGGTGGATCTCCCCAAGGCTGAGACGGCGGTGCTGGCCGGCGGCGAGCGGCCCGAGGGTCAGCCCGGCAAATTCGACCCGCGTCAATTGCCGCACCGGATAGCCGACGGCGCGGAGCATGCGGCGGACTTGGCGCTTGCGCCCCTCGTGAATGCACAGGCTCAGCCGCGCCCGCTTGTGCCAACCGTTGCTCCAGCGCTCCTCGACTTGGACCTGAGCCGGTGCGGTGGGGCCGTCGCCGAGCGCGATACCCTCGCGCAGCCGGTCGAGTTGGTCTTCGTGCGGGTCGCCGCTGACGACGGCTTCGTAGCGCTTGGCGACGACGAAGCGCGGATGCAGCAGCCGATGACCGAGGGCACCGTCGTCGGTTAGCAGTAAAAGCCCGGTGGTGTCGAGGTCGAGACGGCCCACCGGCACGGTGCCTGGGTGGAGGTCGGGCAAGAGGTCGAAAACCGTGGGTCGGTCGCGCGGGTCGCTGCGGGTGACTAGATATCCGGCCGGTTTGTGCAAGAGCACGTATTCGTACTGGCCGGGCAGGGCGAGGAGATGACCGCGACACTCGACTCGGTCGGCACTTACTGCGACCACGCGCCCCGGCTCGGCGACGACTTCGCCGTTGATGCGCACCGCGCCGCTTTGTATCAGCGCATCGCTGTGGCGGCGCGAGGCCACACCGCAGCGGGCCAAGAAGCGGTTGAGGCGCATTTGCGGCTCAGGAGCGTTCACCGTCGTCCCCTTCCTCGGCCTGCTTTTGCAACTCGTCTAGCTCGGAGGCGAGCTGGCGGGCTGCGGTCGGCGGCTGGCCCTCGGCGAGTAGTTCTTCTAGTTCCTTGGGCTTGGGCAATTCGCCCAGCCCTCGCAGCCCAAAGTGGACTAAAAATTCTCGGGTCGTGCCAAACAGCATGGGTTTGCCAATGCCGTCGGAGCGGCCGGCGAGGCGGACCATGTTGAGTTCCATCAGCGTTTGCAGCACGCCGGCCGAGCTGACGCCGCGGATGTTGTCGACCTCGACGCGGGTGACCGGCTGCTTGAAGGCGACGATGGCGAGGACTTCGAGGCCCGCCGGCGAAAGGCGCACTTGGCGCGAGGTTTTGTGGTACTTGCGCAGCCAAGGGCCGCATTCTTGGCGCGAGGCGAGCTGATAGCCGCCGGCCAATTCGACGACTTCGATTCCGTGCCCGGCCGCTTCGTACTGGGCGTTGAGCGCGTCGATGGCCTCGCGAATATCGCGGCCGTTGTACCCGGCGAGCAGATCGACGAGGCGACCTGGGGTCACCGGCTCGGTTGCGGTCAGCAAGATGGACTCAATAATCGCCCGAGCCTGCGCAGGGTCGACGTCGCGCGAGGCCGCTGTGGATTCATGGCTCACGGGTCTGAATAGCCCCCGCTGCAGTTGGTTGGAGTGGCGATTGTTCGATCCAAATCTCGTCGAAGGGCCGCGCCTGTTGGACGCGGACGCGCTGCAACTTGAGTAGCTCTAGAACCCCGACAAAGGTGGCGATTAGGGTCTGGCGGTCGCGGCCTTGGAGCAGGTCCATGAAGCTGATGCGCGAGCGGCGTTCGAGTACCGCCAGCAGATGGTCGATGCGCTCGGCGACCGAGACTTCTTCTTCGGCTATTTGGTGTACTAGGTTTTCGGGTACGGTGTCGAGCACGTGCTTGTACACGGCCAATAGATCGAAGAGCGATACGGGCCGCAGCTGGGCCGACTCCTCGACGCTGTCACTAGGGCCTTGGCGGCGCAGGTACACGTCGCGCCGCTCGTCTTTGCGCACGCCCAGCCAGTCGGCGATGTCCTTAAACTGCTGGTACTCTAGCAAGCGGCGGATCAACTCGGCCTGTGGGTCGCCCTCGCCTTCACCTTCGCCGTCGAGACCGAGTTCCTCGCGGGGCAGCATCATCTGCGACTTGATCCGCAGCAGAGTGGCCGCCATGAGGATAAAATCGCTGGCCTGTTCGATGTCGAGTTGGTGGATGTGTTGCAGGAAGCTTAGGTACTGAGTGGTGATGTGGGCGATGGGAATATCGTAGATGTCCAACTCGTCTTTGCGTATCAGATAGAGCAATAGGTCCATTGGACCTTCAAAGACGTCGAGCTTGACTTCGTAGAGAGCCGATTCTTCTTCTTGTGTGATCGCGTCGCGTTCCATGAGAGCGCCTACCTTAGTCAATAAAAAGATACGGTTTCCAGCGCTGATCGTCGATGCCGACAAAGTTGCGGATGAAGCTCACGTTGTTGGGGCGCTTGGGTTTGCTGCGCAGCACGAGGCCGACCTGCTCGGGCCGGTGTTCGCCCTTCTTGTTGTTGCACAAGGCGCAGGCGCAGACGAGGTTTTCCCAAGTCCCTTGACCTCCTTTGGTGCGCGGCACGATGTGATCGACTGTCAGCTTGCCGTCTTTGCTGCCGCAGTACTGGCACTGGTGATTGTCGCGCTTGAGGATATTGCGCTTGGAAAGCACGACTCGTCGGCGCGGCGCGCGGATGTAGCGATCAAGGCGGACGACGCTGGGCACTGGATAGTCGCGGGCGACCGAATGGATTACCTCATTCATCTTTTCGACGGCTTCGGCCTTGCCGCGCAAAATCAGCAGCAAAGCTCGGCGCACGCTGCATACGCTTAGCGGCTCGTAATTTTGATTGAGGACGAGTACGGTTCTTTCCAGCAAGAGTCTATCCACGGTGTAGAACTGACTAAACTGACTAAACTGACTAAATTTAAAGCTACTTTTGGCATGTTCCAACCCTCGGATTGGATTTATTAAGCTGCGCCCTCCTACGGCAAATTTGCATCTCTTAATAAAAAGCGCACTTACAATGAACAAGTGCAAGGTCAGGGGTTAGCGAGCAAGTCAGCGTAGTCTTGGGCGCTGAGCAAGTGCTCCAAGTCCGCAGGGTCGTCGATGCGGATCTTGAGCAGCCAACCGGCGCCATAAGGGTCTTCGTTGATCTGTTCGGCCCCTTCCGCGAGGTCATCATTGACTTCTAACACCTCGCCGGAAGCCGGGGCGATCAGGTCGGCGACGGTTTTAACCGCTTCGAGCGTGCCAAAGGCCGTGCCCCTTTCGAGGTGTTCGCCGACTTCGGGCAACTCGGCGAATACTATGTCGCCCAATTCGGTTTGCGCGAAATCCGTAATGCCGATGGTGGCGATGCCGCTTTCTAGTAGAAGCCATTCGTGGCTTTCCGAGTAGAGCAAGTGCTCGGGGATCTGGGTTTGGCTCATAGTCGCCTCTCGTGCTTGCTTAAGATGACCGCTCCGCGTTGGCTACGTAGCCGGTGTCGAACCGCCCGGCGATAAAGTCGGGGTCGTTGAGTAGGGTTTGGTGAAAAGGCAGGGTGGTGGCCACGCCTTCTATGGTGCATTCGCCTAAGACTCGACGCATCCGCGCTATGGCACCTTGGCGGTCGGAGCCGTAGGCGATGACTTTGGCCAGCAGGGAGTCGTAGTAAGGAGGAATCTCGTAGCCTTGGTAGATGTGGCTGTCGATGCGGACGCCGGGCCCACCCGGCAGGTGGAGGGCCTCGATAAGACCCGAAGAGGGGATGAAGTTGCGCGCGGGATCCTCGGCGTTGATCCGGCATTCAATGGCGTGCCCTGTGAGTTGGATGTCCGCTTGGCCAAAACGCAGGGATTCACCGGCCGCGATGCGGATCTGTTCTCCGACTAAGTCGATGCCAGTGACCATCTCGGTGACTGGGTGTTCGACCTGGATGCGGGTATTCATCTCCATGAAATAGAAGTTGTGGTCTGCATCGACGAGGAACTCCATGGTGCCCGCGCTGTAGTAGCCGACGGCTGCAGCCCCGGCGAGGGCAGACTCGCCGAGCCGCTGACGCAAGTCGGCGTCAACTGCTGGTGAGGGACTTTCTTCCAAGAGTTTCTGGTGCCGTCGCTGGATGGAGCATTCGCGCTCGCCGAGCTGGACGAGGTGTCCCTGCTGGTCGCCGAGGACTTGGATTTCGATGTGGCGCGCCTCTTCGATGGAGCGCTCCATGTACACGTCGTCGCTGGTAAAAGCGGTGCGTGCTTCGCGGCGCGCCATCTGATAGGCTTCCTCCAATTCATCCATGGCGCGGACGACCCGCATCCCGCGTCCGCCGCCACCTGCGGAGGCCTTGAGGCGCAGCGGGAAGCCGATTTTTTCCGCCCATTGACGGGCGTCGTCTAGCGACTGGAGCGCTCCTTTGCTGCCCGGCACGACGGGTACGCCGGCCTCCTGCATGGTGTGGCGGGCGACGGCCTTGTCGCCCATTTTGCGAATGGCTGCGGTTGGCGGGCCGATGAACTGGATGCCGCAATCAGCGCAGATTTCGGAGAAATCGGCGTTTTCGGCCAAGGGCCCGTAGCCGGGGTGAATCGCGTCGGCGTTGGTCAGTTCAGCGGCACTGATGATATTGGCGACGTTGCGGTAGCTGTCCTTGCCAGCAGCCGGGCCGATGCAGACGTCTTCGTCGGCGAAAGACACGTGGAGGGAGCGGGTGTCGGCTTGGGAGTGGACGGCCACCGTCGCGATGCCCATCTCTTGGCAGGCGCGGATGACGCGCAGCGCGATTTCGCCGCGGTCGGCGATGAGGATTTTCTCGAACACAGCCTCTTAGCTAGGGCGAATTTTGAATAGAGCTTGGTTGTATTCTACCGGCTGGCCGTCGCCGACGAGGATTTCTACGACTTCGCCTTGGACATCCGCTGGGATCTCGTTCATGATCTTCATGGCCTCGATGATGCAAAGGGTTTGGCCGCTTTCGATGCGATCGCCCTCGCTCACAAAAGGATCGGCTTCGGGCGAGGCGGCCCGGTAAAACGTGCCGACCATGGGCGAGAGTACCTCGTGCAGGCCGTCGTCGGTCTTTTCGGCGGGCGCTGGCTCAGGGGACGCGGTAGGCGCAGCAGGCGCGGCGGGCGCAATGGGCATGGGTGCAGCGGGGGCCACTGGTGAAGGCGCACGCCTGCGGGTCAGGCGGATGCGCGTGCCGTGCCAGAAGCTGTGTTGGACCTCTATCTCTTCTAGGTCGCTATCGCGAAAAAGCGCTAGCAGTTTGCGGAGCTTGCCTTCGTTCACAGGAAGTGTCGTCCTTTCTCAAACGCGCTCTACGTATTCGCCCGTGCGGGTATCGACCTTGAGCTGGTCGCCCTTATTGACAAAGAGCGGCACTTGCACCACGTAGCCGGTCTCTAGGGTAGCTGGCTTGACCGCACCGGTGGCGGTGTCGCCCTTGACGCCCGGTTCGGTGTGGGTGACGGCGAGGGAGACAAAGTTGGGTAGGTCAACGGAGACGATCTCCTCGCCCGCGACGAGGAGGAAGGCGTTTTCGCTTTCTTTGAGGAGGTTGCTCGCCGCGCCGACGATCTCTGCGGACACTGGGATCTGATCGTAGGTGTCCAAGTCCATGAAGTAGTACAGATCTTGGTCGGCATATAGGTATTGCATCTGGCGCTTTTCGAGCCGGACTTCCTCGACTTTGTCGCCCGAGCGGAAAGTGCGGTCGAGCACGGCACCCGTTTTGGTGTTTTTGAGCTTGGTGCGCACGAAGGCGCTGCCCTTGCCCGGTTTGACGTGCTGAAACTCGACGATGGAGAAGATCTCGCCGTCGAGGGACATGGTAAAGCCGTTTCTAAAATCCGTGGTGTCTGCCATATTGCTCCCGTTAGTGCGCGTTGCTGATTTTCTCTAGCGAAGATAGCTTGCTGCGGATGATGGTGTTGGTCGGCTCCTGTTCGAGAAGCTCGCGATAGGTTTCGATTGCCTTCTGGGTCAATCCCTGAGTGGTGTAGATTTCGGCCAGCGTCATGGTGGCGATGCGCTTGCTTTTTGGTGCGCTCGGCTCGCTAGCGGCTGGCGTGGGTGGCTCGACAGGTGCGGGTACCGGTTCAGGGGCTTTCTCCTCTTCGATCTCCTGTAAGAGGCGGAGCAATTCGCTGTCGTCGGTGTCGCCGTACAGGTCGTCGCGGTCTTCGTCTTCTGGTGCCTGGGGCTGAGCAGCCTCGGCGTCGGGGGTCTTTGGGGCCGTGCTGGCGGCGGATTCTTCGGGCGCTGGCGCGTCTTGCTGGGTTTGGCTGGCGAAGTGGTCGATCCGCTCTGCTAGGGAGGCGTCGAAAGGGTCGAGGTACTCGGCTTGGCGCAGGCTTTGCAAAGCCAGCGGCGCGACGCCGAGTTGTTCAAAGAGGTGGGCGAGGCGCTTGTACCCGCTGGGGTTTTCTGGGTCGAGCCGCAGAGCTTGACTTATGGCCTCGCGCGCTTCTTCTAAGGCCCCCTGTTTCTCATAGCACTTGCTGAGGACGATAAAGCCGGTGGCGTAATCGGGAAAACTCGCACAGCCTTTTTGGCACAGCTCAAGGGCGCGCTTGGTGCGCCCGCGCTTGAGATAGCGGTCGGCGAGGCGAGCAAAGCGCGGGGAATCCGGGTCGCGTTGCAATGCCTTTTCTAGTTTGGCTATGGAGTTGGCCATGGCGATAGGAATGGGAGGTGCTAAGGCGGCTAAAACGCGAGGCTATTTTATGCTTTGAACTGCGAAATGTCAAGGATGAGGCGAGGCGATGGGAAGGCGCAAATTGGCGGCCAAAGGGGTGCGGAAACGGCGTCCGCAACCCCTCGGCAAAGATGGTGCGCCCGCAGGGATTCGAACCCTGGACCCGCTGATTAAGAGTCAGCTGCTCTGCCAACTGAGCTACGGGCGCAGAGAAAATATCTGCACGAGCGGGCTGATCGTCAATGCCGCGCCAGTTCTGGAAAGAGTTCGTCGTGGACTTCGGCGCATTGGCGCAAGTGCACCATGCGCTCCGGGCTGGCGGTATCGAGCATGGTGGGATAGAACATGCCGCCGCCGGTTACTACTTGATAGCCGCCGGGAGAGTGTCGGCTGAGGTAGTCCCTGAGGGTGGCTAGGTCGGCATCGTTAGTGCAGGGGCGGGTGAGGTTCATGGTGAACATGCGCCGCCGCTGGTCGCCGCCGAAGGAGGCGTGGTAGAGGTCGTGGTTGAAGATGACGAGGTCGCCGGGGGTCGTCTCGAGCGCGAGGCTGCCGGGAAAGTTGCGCGGCTCGATGCCGAACAGCTCCATGGAGTTGTTGAGGTCAATGCCCTCGGCGCGGACGAAGTGGCTGGGGTGGTGGCTGCCGGGGATTATGCGCAGACAGCCGGTGTCGCGGGTCAGATCGTCTAAGTAGAAGGCAATTTTGACTGAGAAAAGCTGGCCCCAATTGCCATCGGGATGCCAGCCGGTATCGCCGCTGTAGTAGTTGCCGTCGCCGCTGGCGTAGTTGAAGTTTTCGCCGAGGACGCCGTTGCAGATGGAGACGATGCGCTCGTCGTCAACGAGGGTGCACAGCCGCTCGCGGTGCTCGATGGGGCCGCCGAACATGGTGCGCTTGCTGCCGTCGTGTTGTGCGCCGTTGCCGTAGGCTTGGATGGAGCGCTCAAACTCCTCGGTGATCGAGGCGATCTCGTCGGGGGCAAAAAGCTGCGGGAAATAGAGATAGCCGAAGCTCTTGAAAAAGCGAATCTGCGCGGGCGAAAGTTCCATGAGGGATCGTCTCCGGGCTTCGGCGTGAGCTCAGCCGAACGGTTAGAGGCACCACGGAAAATACCGCTTCTGCACAGGTCAGCCAAGAGGTTCGATGGAAGCGATCTCCATGGTGCGTAGGTACTCGCAGAGGGCGCGGCCGTCTAACGGCAGGTCGAGCACGTCGGAAAAGGGCCACATGTCCCCTGAGAGGAAGTCGATAGCCGTCTGCCGTTCTTGATTGCAGTCTGCGGTCCGCACGTCTTTGACGGCTTGGATGATGACTGCGGCAGCGAGCCGCCGGTGTCCGTCAAACCGGGCGCGATAGGTCGTCTTTTTTGTCGTCATCTGCTTTTCGCTTTAGCTAGGCTAGAGATAGTATATAACGCCCGAAGTGCCACGGAGTTTCACAGGTATAGTCCAATCACGCAGCCGGTCGCCATGGTCGCGAGCGTGCCGCCCACCAGCGAGCGCAACCCCAAGCGCGCCAGGTCGCCGCGCCGCTCGGGTGCGATGCCGCCGATGCCGCCGATCATAATGGCTACGGAGCCGAAGTTGGCAAAGCCGCAGAGGGCGTACGTGGCGATGATGAACGAGCGCGTGCTCAAGACGGCGTTGCCTTCCATCTGCTGAGCGAGCGCTAGGTACGCGACGAATTCGTTGAGAATGGTCTTCAGGCCCATGAGTTCGCCGACGAGCCGCGCTTCTGCCCAAGGGATGCCCATCAACCACGTCAGAGGGTGGAAGAGGATGCCCGCCATGGTTTGCAAGCTCCAGCCGCTCGGGGTGCCGTTGAACAGGGCGTCGAGGTAGCTCAGGCCATAGTTGACCAAGGCGACTAAGCCGAGAAAGGCGATGAGCATGGCGAGGACGTTGATTACCAAATGCATGCCCTCGGCCGCGCCGCGGGCAGCCGCGTCGAGGCCATTGAGGGTGTCCCTTGGTGGTAACTCTACCGTCTCTTGGGCTGTTTCCGCTTGTGCCGTTTCCGGGATCATGAGCTTGGATACGGCGATGGCGGCCGGCGCGCTGATCAGCGAAGCCACGAAGAGATGACCGGCAATATCCGGGTGAATCGCCCCGAGCATGGTCGCGTAGATGGTCATCACGGTGCCGGCGATGGTGGCCATGCCGCCGATCATCAAGCACAACAACTCGCTTTCGGTGAGGCGGGCCACGTAGGGGCGGATCAGGAGCGGAGCTTCGGTCATGCCGAGAAAAATATTGCCGGTCATGCCGACGCTCTCGGCTGAGCTGATGCCCATGGACTTCTGCATGAACCGGCTGAGCCGGGCGATGACCCAAGGGAGAAGCCGGTAGTGGTAGAGCACCCGCGAAAGCGAGGCGACAAAGATGAGAATCGCCGCGATTTCGAGGGCGACCACCGGTCCGTGCTCGCGGGCAAACGATTCCGCGCTCACGCCGCTAAACAGCAGCGACTCATTGGCAGTGAGCGCGGTTTTTTTGAGCAAGGTCGTCAAGTCGCTGGCGAAACCAAATACCAGCGAACGGATGGCTGGTTGCAGCAGGATGGCGGCCAGCAGAAGCTGGAGCACTGTGGCCACGCCGAGAGTCTTCCAGGGAATGGAGCGGGTGCGGCGACCGATGAGGTAGGCGATGGCGAGAAGAACGCAGTAACCTAAGGCACTGTGGACGATTAACATAACATCCTAAAAAATAAAGGGTAAAACCGAAAAAAGTCAACCGTAGCGCGCCCGGTCCGCGCGCCTTCAACCGAGGGCGTTGAGGGCGCGTTGGACGACCGAGTGCAGGGGGCCGTCGGTCGGAATGCGAACGGCTCCGGTCCAGACGGGGAGGTTGCCGAGGGCCTGTGCGAAATGGGCGAAGTAGGAAGCGTCGGCGCGGGAGCCGCGACTGGCCATGCGGGTGCGCCAAATGCCTAGGGGCGGCGGATCGAGGTGGAGGACGCAGAGGGTGGCTGGGGCGATGTTTGCGGCTAGGTCTTCCCAGAGGGCGTCCACACCCAATTCGGGACCAAAGCCGCCGACGAGGAGGACTTGGCGGGTGCCGACGAGGTTAGTGCAAGCTGCGGCAAGGGCACTGGCGTATTCGAGGGGACGGAGCTTTTGCCAGTAGTGCGGAGTGCCGTACGCCGCGTCGGGTGCGTCGCCCCGCAGCGCGGCCGCTTCGAGGATAAAACCAGCGGCCGTTTGGTCTTTGTCGAGGAGAAAGGTGTTTGGACAGAGCGCGAGGAGGGCTTGGGCAACGGCGGTTTTGCCGACTCCAGGCGGCCCGCTCAAGACCACAAGGCGAGAAGACGGGCTGCCGGGGCGAGCGGCTTGTAGGAGCGCTGCTATGGTGGGGCCGGGATCGGGTGCGGATTCTGCGTAGCCGCCGCCCAAGTGGGCCACATCCGTCACGGCGAGGGTGCGCCGCGGTCTTGGGGCTCCCAGCCGACGAGTTCCTTGGCGTTGGCGAGATCCCACTTTTTGTCTGCGCCGAGTGAGACTCCGTAGAAGATGCCGAATTGGGGCCGGGGGGCCTCGACGCAGCAGGCGGTCAGTTCGGAGACATCGCGGGCGCTGAGCCAGCGGTTTTCGCCGGGGGGATAGGGGCTGTTGACTTCCTCGGTGTCCGGGTAATTGGCGATGCGGAGGCAATAGGCAGAGATGCCGTACTCGTCGTAGTAGAAGCGGCCGAGGGCTTCGCCGAATGCCTTGCTGACGCCGTACATGCTGTCGGGGCGGATCGGCATCTCGGGGGTGGTGTAGATGCCTTCTTGCTCGTAGAAGCCCGTTACGTGGTTGGTGCTGGCAAAGACGACGACCGGGACCTTGTTGATGCGGGCGGCCTCAAAAATGTTGTAGGTGCCCTGGATATTGGTCTCCATGATCATCTGGTTGTAGCGCGTGCGCGGATAGCCCCGCTGGACGATGGCGATGCCGAGGTGGACGATGGTGTCGATGCCTTCGCAGGCTTCGACCATGTTCTCGAAGTTGGCGAGGTCGGAAACCACGATTTCGTCGTTTGGTTCGACCTCGGGGATGTTGCGGTGGAAGAGCAGGCGGAAGTCGTAGCGGTCTTTGAGGTGGCGGCGCAGGCCGGACCCGACTTTGCCGGCGGCGCCGGTGATGAAAAGTTTTTTCTTCATGTTTCTTCCCTGTGTTTGGCGGCGTTTGCGGGATTGCGGTCTATACTATTTGCTTGGGCTGCGAGGCGCAAGGCGTTTGGGGGTGGTCGAGTCCTCGTCCGGGGTAGCGCCGCTTATCCTTATTCGATTTAATTCTATTTACTTTAGATTATATATATATATTTACTCTTCTGTGTGTAAAGCGGCACTGCCAGATTGATCCGCTGAAAGATGGGGTGCCTGAAGGTATTTTATCCCGAAAGGAGAAGTAAGTCATGCGCAGTATGATCTATATGTCGATCGCAGCGGCTTTGCTAGTCGTCCATCCTCTAACGGCCCAGACGGCTAGTCTAAGTGGTACGGTAACCGACGCGGACAGCGGGACGCCGCTGCCCGGGGCCAACATTCGCCTCGTCGATACCCTGCTTGGAGTTGTCACGGATTTAGAAGGTCAGTTCGTATTGCCGGCCGTGCCTGTAGGCACCCACCAAGTGGAAATCAGTATGATCGGTTATGCCACCCGCACCGATACTGTGCAGGTGGTTTCTGGCGAGCAGGCTCGCTTGACTGCCGCCCTGATTCCCAGCCCCGTACACATGGGCGAAATGCTGATCCAAGCCGACCGGGCCTTTTCCGCGGCCTCCTCACGGGCAGTGCGCCAATTTGACCTGCAAACCCGGCCCAGCCACACGGCCCATCAGATGCTGCAACTGGCCCCCGGCCTCATCATCGCCCAACACGCTGGCGGCGGCAAAGCCGAACAGATCTTTCTACGCGGTTTTGACGCCGACCACGGCACGGATGTGGCCATCTCGGTGGATGGGGTGCCCGTGAATATGGTCTCCCACGGCCACGGGCAAGGCTACGCCGACCTGCACTTTCTCATTCCCGAAGTCGTCGAGCAACTGGACGTCAAGAAAGGGCCGTACTTTGCCGAATTCGGCAATCTGGCTACGGCCGGGGCCATCGCCTACCGCACCCGCGACCACCTCGACGGCAATGCCATTCACCTCGAAGGGGGCGGTTTCAACACGGCCGAGTACACCATGCTCTATCAGATTCCGCTGGCCGATACCGAGCAAAGTGCCTATTTCGCGGGCAAGTACTACCAGACCGATGGTCCGGTCAATCGGCCCCAGGGCCTGCAGCGCCTCAATCTCTTCGGCAAATACCACAACCACCTCTCCGACCGCTCCACCCTTACCTTGACCACCAGCGGGTTTAGTTCGGCTTGGGACGCCTCCGGACAGATCCCGCAACGGGCCGTGGAACAGGGCCTCATTGACCGCTGGGATGCCATTGATGATCTGGAAGGAGGCACCACCGGCCGCCAAGATTTCCACGTCAATTTCCACGTTGAAGAGGCCGGCACGAGCACCTTTGATCTGCAGGCCTACTTGGTTAGCTATCAGTTTAAGCTGTTTTCCAACTTCACTTTCTTCCTCGACGACCCCGAGCGCGGCGACACCATCGAACAGACCGATGATCGCCAAGTCACCGGGATCAACAGCCGCTATTCCTTCTTCCACAACTGGGGCCCGTACTTGGCTCATACTTCGATAGGGGGTGGCCTGCGTGCTGATAATGCGGCCGTGGGTTTGTGGAAAAGCCCCGACCGCCAACGCCTAGCGTCGCTGGTCAATGCCGATGTGGTGGAGCGCAACCTGTTCCTGTGGGTCCAAGAGGAACTTGCCCTCACCCCGCGCTTGAAAATGATCCTAGGGCTGCGCGGCGATTATTTCACTTTCAATGTTGACGACCACCGCGAAGGATCCCCCAGCGAGTTGCCCCACGCTTCGGGCTTTGCCCAAGCCTCCATACTCAGCCCGAAAGCAACCTTGGTGTATAGCCCCAACCGCGCCTTGGATCTTTTTGCCAATGTCGGCACCGGATTCCATTCCAACGACGCCCGCAACAACGTCATCGACGCCCGCGCCTCGCAGATTCGTCGGGTCATGCGGCGCGCTGGGCGCAGCGAGACTGACATTGCCGTCGAGTTAGCGGGCCGACACATTGATCCGGGTCACCTTGAAGAAGGGACGCTGCCGCGGGCTGTGGGAGCCGAAACCGGTCTGCGGACCCGGTTGTTCGACCGGTTGAATTTGGGGGCGGCTCTTTGGTGGTTGGATCTAGAGAGCGAATTTGTCTTTGTCGGCGATGCTGGCACCACCGAAGCCAGCGGCAGAACCCAGCGGCGGGGGCTAGATCTGGAAGCCCGTCTTCAACTGCATCCTTGGTTGTGGGCCGATATGGACTTCAATCTCGCTCGGGGTGAGGCCGTGGACGAACCCGACGACGCCAATGAGATCCCACTGGCCCCTCAGCGGACCTCTACTGGGGGCTTGACTTGGTACCATCCCAAGGGTCTGGAAGGCAGCTTGCGCTACCGCCACATCGGCGACCGGCCCGCCAACGAGGACGGTAGCATCACGGCCGAGGGCTATACTGTCGTAGATTTTAACGGAGCCTATCGTCTAGGGGCTTGGCGATTGAATTTGGGCGTAGAGAACGTGCTAAATACGACGTGGAACGAGGCGCAGTTCGACACTGAATCGCGGCTGCGAGACGAAGAGGAACCTGTTTCGGAAATTCACTTCACCCCAGGGAATCCCGTCAATTTGTGGCTGGGGGTGAGTTTTTCGTTCTAAAAGAAATTCCAGACTCTCATTCCCGTTGGTTGGGTGTCGAGCGCTGGGCTGTCAGAGGTAGAGCAGATGCTGGGTAGATGCTTGGCCCTTCTTGCTCCGCTTAGAAAGAAACAGTCGCGGTCATTGAAACCGTCCGCGGTGCGCCGAGCCAAGCCGCGTTTTCGGTGATGGCGGACAGATAGGCCCTGTCGAGCAGATTGTTGGCCACGATCGAGAACTCCGTCGATCGGAGCAGGGGACCCAGCGCCTCGCCTGAGAAACTGACATACGCGTCCACCAGCCAATAGGCGTCCGTGTACCAGTCCGCCGTCAGGCTGACGCGCCGCGACGATGTGTACTTGGCCGTCAGCCCCGTGCGGAAGGGCCCAGTCCGATCGAGCGAGACGACCCACAGCCTGTCCGGTACGCCGGTGACATCGGTCCCCGGGACGATGTTCTGGCTCTCGTCGACCTGTGGGTCGCCGCTTCCGATATACTCCGAGCCGTTGAGTGTGACGGCCGTGTACAAGGAAATCTGCTGCGGCATCCGCACCGTTGCCGCAAACTCCAAGCCGTTCGTTTGGAGGCCGCCGGCGTTGAAATAGGCACCGCCGCCCGGGATGAGGTAATTGGGACCGGCGGTCGTCGTCGGGCCGAGGTAGAAGATACGGTTCTCGAAGTCGATGGTGTACCACGTGGCGCTCAGCGCCAGCCGTTCCCCCGCGTACTGCAGCCCGACGTCGATGTTCGAGGCGGTCTCGGGCTCAAGCAGATCTAGGCTCCGGCCCGGCACCTCGAGGAGCGTAGCGCTGATCGCCCTGAAGTTCTCCGAATAGCCGGCAAACAGGTCGAGGCCCTCGACCGGCGTCTCGTATGTGATGCCGCCGGAGAAGAGCAGATCCGAATCCGAATCGACCTCGAGGTCCGGGTCGACATTGAACTGGTCCTCGCGCGACACGCCGACTAGGAACTGCTTGACGCCGCCGCTCAGGGACAACGGGCCGGCGAAGATCGTCTCCTCGGCGTACCACTTGAAAATATGTTGCGGGAATTCCCACTCGTACTGATGCCAGTAGGCCTGCTCGTTCCAGTCGAAGCTGAGCGTCGGATCCAGCATCTGATGCCAGTCCCGACCTAGGGGCCGCCGCGAATCCTCGTACCAGATGCCGACGCGCAGTGTGCTGCCGGTGGTGCCGATGGTGGTGAACCACTCCCCGTCGAGCGTCACGCCGACGCGGTCCTTCCCGTAGTGGCTGTGGCGGTACGACTGCACCGCAGTAGCATCCGAGTGGCACGCAGGATCGACTTCTGGGCCGCCCGAGCCGTAGTAGTTGTAGATGTAGGACGATGTGCACCCGTCGACCGGCCCGACTGCGACGCCGTCCCGGTTCACGAAGCGAATCAGTCCAAGCTGGGTGCCGCCTTGCACGGGTGCGAGGCCCATCAGCTCCGATTCTGGGCCACCGCCGTCGTCGGTGACGTCGACGATGTAGGGAGGCAGCCAATCGCCGCGGCCCCGGTTGCGATGGAAATAGAGTCCGCCGCTCATAGATATGGCGTCGAGCGACCAGTCCGCCTTCAGGTAGGCCAAGGTGTTGTTCCGCCGGGTCTGCCAGCCGGGCCGGTAGAACTGATTCAGATACGGGACACCGGGCCAGTCGCCGACTAGGCGGTCCCAGCGCGGGTTCGCCCTGAAGTTGGCCTCGCTGTAGAGCCGCTGGTAGGCGTCCTCGTGGATGCTGTCGTATGAGAGGTAGCTCGTAAAGTCAAGGCGTCCGTGCGACGAGACGAACTTGGCGGCAATGTGCTCCCGCTCGTTCCGCGCGGAGCCCTGCATCCAATCGGTCGACTCTTGGTAGACCGCGGCAATCCAGGCGCGCGTCTCACTGCCGAACAACGGTCCGGTGTCGAGGCGCATGTAGAGCCGCTGGCCTTCGTTCTCGCCGATGGTAGTCGATGCAGTGTAGGTCCGCTCGGTCGCCGGATCGTCTGTCAGGTAGTTGAAAGTGCCGCCCAGCGCCTCGACCGAGCGGGAGGCGATGTCGGCCGTCCCTTGGGACACCTCGACACCGCCGAGGTTCATCGGGTCGATGAACCGGTTGGCCTTGGCGCCGCTGAAGTAATCGGAGGTACCGTTGGGGAACCCATCGATGGTCGTGCCGATCTGCGCCTCGCTGATGGTCACCTGGAAGCCACGCACGGCGACGTTGCTCGACCAGTCGTCGAAGCCGTACGCATCGCCCTCTTGGATGGATACCCCGGGCAGGTTGTCGACTACCGACGTCACGCTGGTGATGTTCGACTGCTGCAGGATCATCGGCTCGGCGACGACGTTGCTCGCGAAGATCCGGGGCTCCTCGGCAACGACGCTGATTCCCTCGAGCCCGACGACGCTCGGTTGCAAACGAACATCGAGCGTGGTGACGCCCGGACTTATCGCCAGTCGCTTGGTACGGAATCCCACAAAGGAAAAAATTAGAATGTCCTCTGGAGACCGAAGGTCAATCGAATAGGCCCCATCTTGGTCTGTCATCGTCCCGATGGATGTGCCCTCAATGACGACCGTTGTGCCCGGTAAGGCATCGCCGGTGTCATCCGAAACCACGGTCCCTGAAACAGCAATCTGCCCATGGGCAGATTGGGCTAGTTGTACAGCAAATATGACGGCAACGGTGCGGACGAATTTCATGAGGCCCCCTTCCATTAGGTGACAATACCTGTATCTATAACAAATTTGGCAGGACGCGTGAAGGGTTCAAACTAGCAAGCACCGGTCTCTCATTTGGCCGAGTGCTGAGCTGTCAGGGACGCGAGGCTGCCCAAGTTTCTCAGCGAGGGAAAAAGGCCCGTCCAAGCGGCGACGACCAATAACGTGCCGATGCCGCCGCTGACGACGGAGAAAACTGGGTTGAAGAGCTGGGCTACCAGTCCAGACTCAAAGCCGCCGATTTCGTTGGACGCGCCGACGAAGATGGCGGAGACGGCTTGGACCCGGCCCCGCATCTCGTTGGGTGTGCCCATCTGCGAGATGACGCGGCGGATGACCATGCTGACGTTGTCGAAGGCACCAGTCAGCGCCAGCATCAGCAGCGAGAACCAGAAGTTTTGCGAGAGGCCAAAGAGAATGGTCGCCACGCCAAAGCCGGCCACGCACCACAGCAGGGTCTTGCCGGAGCGGCGAATCGGCGGCAAATGGGCGATGGCCAAGGCGGTGATGCTGGCACCGATGGCCGGGGCCGCGACCAGCCAGCCGAGTGCGGCTTCGGGTGCGAGGCCGACGGAGCTGAGGTCGATGATCTCGCGGGCGAAGATGGGCAGGAGGTACACGGCGCCGCCTAAGAGGACGGCGAACAGATCGAGCGAGATCGCGCCGAGGAGGAGCGGCTGGTCGCGGACGAAGCGCAGCCCAACGGCGATTTGCGCGAACATCTTGCCCCCTTGGATGCGCGGAGCGGGCGGCAAGATCATGGTGCTGAGGAAGAGGATGAAGGCCGCGGAGGAAATGGCGCTGAGGACATAGGCGACTTGGAGATTGAAGGCGATGACAAAACCGCCGATGGCTGGTCCGGCAATGCCGATGATCTGCTGTAAGCTGGTTGACCACTTGGCGGCGTTTTCAAAGAGCGCGTCCGGCACCAGCAAGGGCGCGATGGCCCGTTGTGCAGGCCAGCCTAGGCGGAGGAAGGACGAGTCCAAGAAGAGCAGCAAGTACATCCAGTGGATCGGCATCTGGTACCAGCTAAAGACGGCCAAGGCCAGCGAGCAGAGTGTCGCACCGGCTAGACTGAGCATCATCAGCTTGCGGCGGTCGAAGACGTCGGCTAGATACCCGGCGGGTAGGGTCAATAGCAGCATGGGGATGGCTTGGACGAGGCCGACCATGCCGAGGGAGAGCGCTTGGCCGGTGCGGTCGTACACTTCCCAAGCGATGGCCAAACCTTGGGCGGCCGTACCCATCCGCACCAGCGAGGAGGCGATGAGATAGCGCCGGAAGAGCGGGACGCGCAGGCTGGAGTAGGGGTCGTGTCTTTTGTGCAAATCAGTAGCGGTGTATAGTTAGGGGCGGCGAGCGGTGCGATCTCGCTAAATTACTGGCGTGTCTCTGACTAGCGCCAGAGGCATACCGTCGAGAAAGGAAGTTTGTAATGTTGGCAATAGATGGGGGTCCCAAGGTCCGCGAGACGCCATTTCCCAAGCGGCATCTGTTCGGGGCTGAGGAGCATGAAGTCGCGATGCGGCTATTCTCTGAAGCGCAGGAAAGCGGCAATGCAATCGGCTACAGCGGTCCAGAGGAATTGGCCTATGAGCGGGAGTTCGCCGCGTTTATGGGAGGTGGGTACGCCGACTTGGTCAACTCGGGGACCTCGGCGCTCTACGCGGCATTGGGGGCTCTAAAGTTAGAAGCGGCTGGCGAGGTCGTGATCCCGCCGATTACGGATCCGGGTGGGGCGATGCCCGCAGCGCTGTTGTGCCAAGTGCCAGTGGTCGCCGATGCTGCGCCGGGGTCGTTCAACGCCGGTGCGGAGCAGATCGCGGCGGTGCTGACCCCCCACACCCGCGCCATTGTCGTGGCCCATATTGCCGGCGAACCAGCGGATATGACGCCGATTTTGGCGCTAGCCGAGGAGCACGGCATCCCGGTCATCGAGGATTGCGCTCAGGCCCACGGGGCGCGCTACAAGGGGCAGCTAGCGGGGTCGTTAGGCACGGCGGCGGCCTTTTCGACCATGAGCGGCAAGCACCACGCAACGGGTCCACAGGGCGGGGTGGTCTTTACCCGCGACGAAGAACTCTGCTGGGAGGCCAAGCGTTTTGCCGACCGGGGCAAGCCCTTTAATACGGAGGCGACCTCTAATCTGCGCGCCGGGCTCAATCTCAACGGCAACGACTTGTCGGCCGCCATTGGGCGGGTGCAACTGAGAAAGCTCGATGCGATGATCGCCAAGCGGTGGCGGGTAGCGGCGCAAATCGCCGAGGCCATTGCCGAGTGCAAGGCGGTGCGGTTGGGATGGCAGGTGGACGAGTCTGAGGGGGTGTACTGGTTTATGCGCTTCCACGTAGATGCTGACAAGCTCCGGGTGGACAAAGACGGCTTTGCTCGGGCGGTGGCTGCCGAGGGCATTCCGGTGACAGCCACATATCGCTATATCCCCTCCGAGATGAGCTGGTTTAAGGAGCGGCAGGTCTTCCCCGGCAGCGACTATCCGTGGGGATTGCCAGCGTATGGGGGAGACCGCAATGCGAAGTTCCCCTGTCCCAACGCCGTCGATGCGGTTGAGAGCCACTTCATCATGTCGATCCACGAGAATTTTGCTGAGCGGGAGGTGGCGGATATTGCGGAGGCGTTTGCGAAGGTGGAGCAGGCGTATTGGCGGTAGTATACTATATGGCGCAATGCAACTCTCCATCAAAGCGGGGTATATGAGAAAGAGCAAAGTTTTGGACAAAGTACGCACGGGGCGGTGTGCCCGCATTTGTGGCCTAGGGCATTATCTGCCGTTCTTTGTGCGCTATGCCGCCCACAACGGCTATGACGGCATCTGGCTCGACTTGGAACACCGGGCGATGGATCAGCGCGAGGTCCAGGGCCTGTTGGCCTTGTGTCGCGCCTGTGATATCGATTGCATGTTGCGGGCTCCGACGCTTGAGCGCACCCGTCTCTACCGCTATCTCGAAGATGGGGCGACTGGTCTGATGATGCCGCTGGTTTCCGATGCGGACTTGGCGCGCCAAATCGTCGGGGCGGTGAAGTACCCACCCTTGGGCAATCGCGGTTTGGACGGGGCGGGATTGGACGGCGATTTTGGTCTCGACGTGTGGCATGAGGGCAGTACCTATATCGACGACGCCAATCGCGAGACTTTTGTCGTCTTGCAGATTGAAACCCCGCAAGCGCTGGCCAATGTCGAGGAGATCGCCGCGGTCGAGGGGGTGGACGCGCTCTTCGTCGGTCCGGCGGATTTGGGGTTGCGGCTCGGTTTGGCCGGGGGGGATGTCGATCTCGATCAGGCCGTTGCCAAAGTCGCGGCGGCGGCGAAAAAACACGGCAAAGCTTGGGGGATACCCGCTGGCACGCCCGAGTTGCTGGCCAAATACCGCGCGCAAGGGGCGCAGATGCTGGCTTATGGCGGCGATTTTGCCCTAGCGCAGGTTTTGGCCGATTGCCGCCGGGATTTCGATCAAGCGCTTGGGGAATAAGATGACGATGAGATTGCCCTCTGGCCGCATTTGGCCGCATCCAGTATGCGATATGCTGGGGTTAAACCTGACCCACCCCCGTTTTGTAATCGACGATATTGACCTGGGCAAAAAAGACGCGAGTACTTGTCGCGGTGACTTCCCCAAGTTTGCCGAATGGGGAGTGGGGGTGGTGATGTGCAAGGGGGGAGCGGCCTACTACGATGAGAACTACAAACCGCTGTGGCGTCAGGAATCGGAATGGCGTCTGGGCCGCGGCAGTGAGGATATGTTCCTGAGTCTGGCGATCAAGAATCCGACTCAACTGGTGCTGGGGGTGCTCGACCGTTTTTTGCTAAACGTCGAAGCGTATCCCGAGCAGGTGCTGCTGGTGCGGACGGCCCGGGACTTGGATGCTGCGCGGGCGGCGGGCAAGGTCGCGGTATTGATGGGGGCCAATCGCAGCGACTGGTTCGGCGACGGCCCCGGCATCCTGCGGATGTTTGCCCGCCTCGGGCTGCGGATGATCACCTTGGGCCAAGCAACCCGCGAGTTGGGTTGGGACGCCTCCAATGAGACCCGTTCGGGCGGGCGGATGACCGAGTTGGGAGTGCGGATGATTGCGGAGATGAACGCGGCCGGGATCCTCATCGACTTGGCCCATAGCAATGACCCCTGCGCCCTTGATATCATCGAAGTATCGACCAAGCCGGTGGTCGACTCGCACTCGCATCCGCGGACATTGGTCGATGAGCCTAGGGCGGCACCCGACGAGGTTATGCGGGCGTTGGCCGAGCGCGGCGGCGTATTGGGGATCCCGCCGCCGATTACCCGACCGCCGGGGGACGCGCCTTATCGGGAGGTTGCGTCCGAACAGTTGAAGCAGACCTTGGCACAGGTTCGCTACGCCGCTGATGTGATGGGCGTGGACGGCGTGGGGATCGGCACCCATTTCAACAGTGCAGTATTGCCTTGGGTGGTAGAGGGCTTGCTGGATGTGGGATTCACCGAGGAGGACACGAGCAAGATCTGCGGCGGGAATTACCTGCGGGTCTTGCGCGAGGTCCTGCCCGCTTAACTGGAGACTGAGGTGGAAGATGGACGCAACGGAAAAGTATCTCTTTGAAGTACACGGCTATCTGGTGATTGAGGGCGCGATTTCGCCGGAGGAGGTGGCGGCGGCCAATGCGGCCATTGACCACCACGCCGATCAAATCGGCATCCGCCCCAATGACCTAGCCCACGAGTCGGAGACGCTCAAGGGCACGCAGGGACGCGGCGATTTGGGCGGGATGCTGACGTGGGACAAACCGCATTGCGATCCGTTCCGGGCGATGATCGCCCATGCGCGGTTCAAGCCTTATCTGGAAGAATTGCTGGGACCGGGTTTTCGCCTAGAGGGCTTGGGGATCATCACCATGGACGAGGGGGCCGAAGGCTTTTGGTTCCACGAGGGCGGCGAGCCGCTCGACCGCTCGCGGGGGTTTCTCTATCGCAATGGCCGGATGTTTTGCGGGATGACCAACATCGCCGTGCAGTTGGCGGATGTGGGGCCGGAGGATGGGGGTTTTGCCTGCCTGCCCGGCAGCCATAAGGCCAACTATCCCTGCCCGGACGAGATCCGGCTGTACGAGGCGCACCAAGATCGCATCGCGCAGATCCCGGCCCAAGCGGGCGACGCGATCCTTTTCGTCGAGACGCTGATGCACGGGGCTGTGCCGTGGACGGCCAAACACCAGCGGCGCTCGGTGATTTTGCGCTATAACCACGGCGTCCAAGCCGAATCGCTGATGGGGACTTATACGCCGCCGGATTTCTATGCCGAGTTGACCGAGGAGCAGCAGGCGGTGATTACGCCGCCGCAGTACCGGAGAGAAGACAAGGGATCGCGGCTTTACAAGCCGGGATAAGAGGTCGAGTTGAAAAGCCATAAACCTAGGAGATGAGACGATGCAATGCTGGATTTTCGTTTTCAATCCGCTCGAACGCTACATGGCCAACTACAAGCACATTTTCGACGCCTGGGAAGAGGGCGGAGTGCGCGGCATTGTGGTAGGGCGCATGTTTTTTATGGAGGACGACGGCGGCCGAATCCCCGCCTTTCCCCAAGATCCCCAAGCCTACGCCGACCTAGGGCTAGAAGCGCCCGAGGAGCAGCCCCGCGATCTGGAAAAGGAGCGGGAACTAAGTGCGATGCTGGATGACGCCGCCGGACGCGGCTGGCATATCATGGTATTCGACAGCGGCACCACGGCCCATGTGCAGAGCTTGATAAACCGCTATCCCCAAGTCAACGGAGTGATCATCGACGGGCCCGGCGAGAACCACTACGAACTGGCTTGGCACCACGGCGGCGAACTCTTTGAATTGCGCGATGGCGAGCGCGTCGAGTTTGCCAACTTGGGCTTTGAGATCGACCGGCTGGAGCGCGGCATTGCCCATATGCGCCAGCGTTTCCACAACCTCACCCCCGATCTCGTGCGCTATTGGGCCCCGGGCGGGACTTTGGCTGGTCTGAATCTCTTTGATATCAACGAGGATGCCCTGTACTGGCTGCGGGCGCGGGGGGAAAGGTCGCGGCGTTCTTGGGAAAGGGCCCGCGCCGACTTGGATGGAGTGAACCGCTACGTCGAGTTAGGCGGCATTCCGCGCATCACCACGTTCTCTTCGCTGACCGGCCAAGACTACCAGCAGATGCCGCCGTACTTCGATTATATCTTTCCCAAGCATTACTATTGGCATCGCGGTTTCGACGGCATGTACGGCACCATTGCCCGCTGGGTGCAAAAGTTCGCAGAGTGGAATCCCTCTCTGACCGAGGCCGACTGCTTCCTATTGGTCGAATCGCTGTTCGGCCTGCGCCTGCCCAATGTCGAGTCGCTGTTGGATATGGAGATGGGTTTTCCCGACGAGTTCTTCACCGAAGTCGTGTACAGCGAAACGCGGCGCGCCCTAGAGGCGATCAAGGACGTTGACAAAACCATCTTCTGGGTGTCCACTGGCCGCTCCCCACACGCTGGCGACGCCATGCCGGCCCGCGACTTAGCTGGCATTCTCAACGCCTCACAGGCCGCCGGTGCCCAGCGCTTTCTCTTTCACCCAGACCCAGACCCCAGTCCGTCCGAGTGGAGCGTGATCAGCGGCCTGTGCGGCGCGCAATGGCGTCAATCGCGGGACGGGTACTGGCCGCCTAATGCGGCCAAACCAGATGAATACCTGCGCGGTTAATAGGCCCAGGCTATAAACCGCTTGTAGTCTATTTGAAAAAACCGTCGGGGTACGGATCGGGGTTGAGCAGTGGAGCCGTCCAGTCGCCGATTTCGTCCAGCCCCACCGGGGCACCGTCGCACTCCACGTGCGATTTGAAGCCGGCGAGAAACATCTGCACCTTCTCGTAGATGGCCTCGTAAGGCTCGGGCATTTTTCGGGTTTCGAACATCTCCTGCATCTCTAGCAGTAGGGGAACCCAAAAGTGGATGCCGCTGTGCACGAACTGCTCGAAGGTGCGCTCCCCGAACACCCGGATCCAGCCCCACGTCCCCGATATTTCCTGCAGCGATCCGTAAAAGGTCTTCCCCCCTTCTCCTCTGGGTTCGTACTCAAAGGTGAGGTGACCATTGGGGACGTGCCAGTCGGGCGTCTGGTAGGACACGCTCTTAACGCCGCCGCCGATACACGCGTAGATCATGTACAGGCCGTGAATGCCGTGGGTAGCGTAATCGGACATGGAGTTGGCCGCAGCAAAGCCCCTGATCGGTTCAACGGCTGCCACTTCGCGTTTGATGTGCTCAATTTCCGGTGCCGAGCCGAAGGAGGAACCCGACATGATGGGGGTGTCGTGCTTTTTGGACAAAGCGATTATTTCTTGCGCGTCCTGGAGGTTGAGGGCAAAAGGGCGGTTGATGAAGATGGGGACGCCGGCCTCCAAATAGGGTCTGGCCAATTCTTTGAAATGCAGGGTCGAATCAAAATCGGAGAGGATGACGCCGTCTACTTTGCCGACCATATCCCAATAGTTTTCCACTGCTTCGACCCCTTTGTAGGTGTCGCAGAAGTCCTTGACGCTTTCTTTATCCATATCCCAAACGTGGGTCATGACCATGCCGGTCATACGCGTCGTACAGCCCTTGAATTGCTGCTGGCAGGTGGGGTCGATGATCGGACCCCATATACCCGTGATGTGCACGTACCGGGCGCAGGTTAGAACGCCCACTCTGACGAGAGATTCATTCGACATTGTCTTTCCTTTCTTCTATGAGGTGAGAGGTTAGACCTGCGTGAGAAAGCTCCCTATGTGTCCGGTTATATAATCCAACACCAGCCACCCGCCGGCGGTCACGATCTCGCCCAAGATTAAGCCGAGAAAAAACGGCCGCAAACTCCGGTATAGCTTAGCACCTCCGTAGCGCAGAATCAACAGTTTGAGCAGCCAAGCGAGAAAGGCACTGCCAAAGATATGTCCCGTCTTCCAGTTGGCGCTGATGGTATAGCCGAGGGGATTGAGCGGCCACCAGACGAACTGGTGCCGCGCCCACATCAGCAGAGCCATTACCCCTCCACCAATACCCATGAACAGCCAAGCGTCCAGTCTTGGGCCGGGCAGGTCTGCGGCGATGCGCGGAGCCATGTCTCGAGGACCGAAGGTAGGGGCCTGCCCCACGAAAAAGAGCGGATTGAGATTGATGCCCCCGTATTTATAGGCCAGCACTAAGGTCATATACGACGAGCCAACCAGACTGACCACAATGGCAATGACCACGGCCCAGAATAGCCAGCGTTTGGAACCGGTGATAATCTCACCCATCTTCAGCCCATTGGCTACAGACGCCATGACAAAGGAGCGTACTTCGGAATGCCAGCCGTAAGAAAAGCCCAGGGCCACCAGACCCGAAGCACCCAAGGCCGAGGCACCGGCCCCCGAAATGACAAAGCTCGAAGTCATGATAGGAGGCCGCATGGCCGGGATGCCCCCTTCCGCCACGACCCGAGTTAGCCCTATGAACAGAATCATGGCACCAAAGAGGAATAACAGCGCCGTGGGAACAGTCAGTCCCATCATACATAGGCCGACCACTACTAGTGCAAGCGCTGCAATCAGGCCGAAAAGGGCCTGTCGGTAGGATAGCATCTCGCCACTGTCGTCGACCTCGTCGTCGTCGTGGAAGGCTTTGCGGTATACATTTTGTAAATGGCCGCGCCCCACCCACAACCCCACCAGCACAAAGACGATCATAGAGCCCATGCCCTGATGGGCCAAGAAAGGTTCGATAGAGTAGAAATCGATCCGCTGCGTGCTCTGCAGGCCGACGATATTGAAAATGCCGCGCTGGACAGTGGTGAGGGTGTAGAATATCCAGATCGAAGCCGTGATATCGAGGTTGACGAAATAGAAAAAGCCCGTCCAGGGCAGACTAAACCAGAAACTCAGGCTGACCGTATCGCGCAACAAAGGCAATGAGAAGCTTTTGGTGAGCTGTGGAAAGGTTGGAAAGTAGGAGTGCAGGCCGTTGACACTGAGCAGAATGGATGATACGGCAAAACCAGCCCACATGACTTTGTTGGTGAAAAACGACCGGCCGATCATTCCTTCCCGTTCTCGGCCGATCATCTCCATAGGCACTTGGACCAGTGGATAGACTAGCTTTTCTCGGTCCATCCACTGCCGACGTAGGATGACCATGGTGCAGATCATGGCGAAGCTGAGCACCAAAAAAAAACCGTACCAGAAACTCAGCGGTACAACCCAAGCACCCCAGGGGATGGCCGCGCCCTCGGGCAGACCTTCGTAGAAGAAACGCGCCACGTTTTCGCCCTGAGGGATCATCCAGCTAGGGATGTACTGGTTGTAGAGGAAATTCCAGTTGTTCTCGGGCGTGGCATAGTAAGTGGAGCCCAAAAGACAGGGAATTATGAATTGCGTGAAGCCCATGCCCGGGATACAGCAGGCCACCACCAGCATGATGTAGATCGTGATCAGTTCGGACCGGTTCAGAGCCAGAGATCGGCGAAGGAGGGTGACCAGACCGCTGGCTATAACCACAAAGAAGAAAAAAAACAGCGCGGCCGGAGTGCTGAAGTTTAAGGTCAGGTACGAACCACGGATGATGGTCGTGGCATAGGCATCCAGGAAATTGAGCAGAAAAGCCAGCACCGCCCCGATCAGTATTCCCCGTGCGGGAATGCCTTCAAGCTCCTGACCGGATGGCTGCTGGCTTTTTATATAATCTTGGTATTCCGTTGGGACTCGATTTTTCAATTCCATCCCGTTTCTTGGCGACCGCAATACGCGTCAAGATCTGGCGCGGCAACCAGTGGAATACTGCCGGTCACACGGGACATACAACACGCGCCTCTACCTTATTGCGAAAGCAGCTTTGAGATTATCCTCCCGAACGCTTACATGAGATTCGTATTCATTCCGCAGGCCTGCTACATAGCGATTAAATATCTCCCGGGATTTAATTTTTTTAACATCTCTTCTGAGCCGCCATTCGGCCTCCGCAAAGGTTTCCCTTTTGCGTTCCCTAGATAATACTTTGAATACAGAGTAACCGTCATTTACCTCAACAGGACCTTTCAGTTCCCCTATCTCGGCTGCAAACGCAGCCTCTACTAAACCGCCAAAATGCGGACTTTCGTGTTCGTGGAAATGGAATCTGCCTTCTTGATCGCCCTGGTCCTGTACGGGCCGGAGCGTATGCTTGCGTGCAAGTTCGCCCATCGGGGTACCCGCTTGAATCTTCTCGATAAGGCGCTGTGCCTCTGTCTCTGTCGCCACTAGTATTTCTTGGATATCTAGTTGCTCAGGATGCAGGTACTTTTTCGGATGGCCGTCGTAGTGCTGCTGAAGGGCCTCCGGCGACAAGTCAACTTTGCCCGCCAATGCTTTGCGCCTGAGTTCTGCTAGTAAAAGCTGTCTCCTCTGGTCTTTGAGCCATGTTGCTATCTCTTCTTCCTTATCAATGCCGGCATCTAAAGCGGCTGCCACTATCATCGCAGTGGGAATGGCATACTTCTCTGCAAAAGAGAGTACTTGTTCACCATCTGTAAGACTGGCAAGAACATCACCTTTTAGACCACTGGCCACGTCGACAAGATCTCCTGCGGTTACTCGTCCCTTGTCGTACCTATAAATGACGATGTTGTGTTCATCCTCCGCAGCAAACAATGCACCTTGACGCAAACTTTCAACAAAAACTCTCAACCCTTCTTGGTCCACCTCAAGACGGTACTTATTCTTGAGCTGTTCTACCAAAGCCGCCTTTTCAAGACCAAGCTTGATCATTCCGAATTCCTGTTCGATCTTCATCCGCTGTTGTGGGTTGAGATTGATGGTCTTTTCAGCGATGATTTTAAAAATAGAATAGCGGTCGCCAATTTTTATGGGCGCTGATACCTCGCCCACCGCAAGAGAGAATAACGCATCCTGAAGAATTGGGATCATTTGATCTTTGCTGAGGTACTGGCCCATATCGCCACCCCTAGTTGAGGTGTCTTTATTCATGGACCATTCTTCAGCAACCTGCGCAAAACTTTTTCCCCCTTTGATTTCCGCGAAAACGGCCTCTGCTTTATCCTTGCTATCGACTAATATATCCCCTAGCCTGAGCGCCCTAGAGAGGCCCTCCTTTTCCACGTATTCTCGTAGCTCATTTTCTTTTATCTCTACCTTTATATTTCTTTGTTGAAATACGCCGACCAGCTTTCTTTTTTTGATTTTTTCCATTGTTCTGAGAAAATCAGGGCTTTGGGCAATGCGCTCGTTTTGGGCCTCCATTAGCAGAAGTTCCATATCGATCATTGTCTGGAGGTGATCCCTTGCTCTTGCCAGCCCTGTTTTTGTGCCCTGGTGACGCTGGGGAAGGTTATCGCTGAATTCTCGCAATTGCTCGGCGGTTATCGCCTTGTCTCCCACTTGGGCGACTACCAGATCATCTTGAGTAACTTCTGGAGCATCCGTCTCCTCTGCACAACTCATGCACATGGCCAACAGTGCGATTGAGAAGCCCCAAACTTTGGCGTCCATGCGCAAACTCGCTCTGCGTCCAAAAGCGGGCAAGAAGTGATTTGTCATCTTTATAGTATTATTCGAAACCGGCATAAACCGTAGCAAAGGCTACTCGGCCCATTTCGGTATCTTCTCCAGCAATGTTCCTTCTACTCAGTCTGAAACCCATCTGGGTTGTCAAACTGTATCCCAGGTAGTTTGAAGTGTTGGAAAATTGCGCTGCTCCCACGATTTCAGTAAAGTCGTCATCGAGCCCTTCCCGCACGGCTTTAGCCGAATCTCTGAGTTGCTGGAAGATAGTATATTCCACTCCTGCTTCAATCGAGGAAAGGTTGAGCAAGGGCCATCGTGCCAGCAGAATCATAAGTATGGTATCTTCTTGGCGTTTGGGAGATGTCTTAAGTACTGGTGTTTCTATCCTCAGCTCATTTTTAATCTTCGGCTGGATATCAAAAGTCCCGATCTTAAAGATGTAGTCTACCTTGTTGATCAGGCCGAAAAAAGTAAAATTCTCCCTCAAATCCGGCTGATATTTTCGTTGATGCCACCGATCGTATTTTATTTTGCTGATAATGTTCAGATCCTTGATCTTTGTATAGTCAAAACTTGCATAAGCCGAACTTATCCATGTATCTTGGGCTGCGAGTGGATCGATGGTCGGAACGTTCCTTCTTTCCACTTCGTCCCACTGACGTAGATCGTTTTCTATGTTGTCCTTTGCCAACTTCAGATTCTCGAAGATCTTCAGCTTGCCCAGACCTGGGTAGTCCTTGTTCAAGGTCAATAGGAAGTAACTGGTGGTGTTGTCCCTCGCGCCAGCGAGGAGACTCTCATCGTTATGGCCGACTGTGGCCCTTAGCCCCGGGACAATATCGACGCCCAGATAAACATTGTACCCTCTGAGATCTCTACCATAGGGAAAGTCTGGTTCATCGTCGTTTTCGAATCGATCTACCCATATATTGTTGTTCATGTCTACACCGAACAGATACTCGGGCCGGTCTGTGTTATACCTTAAAAATGGCTCTTCGTAGTCGGGCACCAGATTGGGTCGGTCTCTGCTGTCATTTTGATTAAAGTCAGATCTAAAATCATAGTTCTCGTCTAGGCCAGGGAACACCTCTACATCCGTGTCTTCGAATACCCGCGACCAATCGGGTCTTCTATCCTGGTCATCGTTGTCGTCAACAAATTCGTAGTAAAATTGCGTCTTGTCTTCGTAGTCTATAAGAACTTCTCCTTTGGCTAGAATTGCGCTTGTATTGTAATCGTGATCCATTCCGTAGGCTTCGCTGAAGAAGAACCATGGATAGCCCCTCTTCGATAAGGTCATCATCCAGCCATCGCCTTCATCAGAGCCTGCTAAGTGTTTTGTTTGCGCTGTGTTGGGATATTTTCTGTAACTGGTGCTCCGGTCGAATTCTCCGTAAAAATCGAATCCCAGAAGATTTTCTGCCTCAAGCGTCACCCCGTATATTTCGGTAGCTGTTGGTAGGCCATAAGGGATTTCGAGGACTCTTAGATTCGAGCCATCCTTGACGTTATCCAAGGCTCGGGCTGCCAGCAGGAAGACCTTGCTACCCTGACGGTTTGTCTGACGGTTTGAAGACACCTCAATCCTGTAGTCGTTTGCCACCACCAACTCGAACGTTACCCGTCTTATCTCTGTTGGATCAGGGCCTGTGTATCTCGGGTCAGTAAGATCGAATTCTAGGTCTATCTGCTCGGAGCCGCTGGCCTCCCAGAAACCCCTGCGTTGGAAGCCGCCTTGGGGAGAAGGTGCAAGTCCTGCTTCGCTTGCCCGTATCTCTTCTCGCCGGATAATCGGCTCTCCCGCAACAGGGTCGATTTCTACAACATCGGCTTCTATGATCAGATCCCATGCAAAAAGGGAGGTGCCACCTTCGTTGTCCTCGGGTGAATCGTCCGAAAGACGGATGAAAAGTTGTGTTATGTTCTCGACATTTTGACTCGAGGTGATCGAGCCGCTGCGCGGACTCCCCTCAAAGGCATCGAGGAGTTGAAAAGAGTTGTGGGCGCTTACGTAGTTGGCTCCGACTTTGACAAGATCTCCCACCTGCGCTGTCGCGCGCCCTCCCATCAAGGTCGTCAGGGTGGTCCTCTCATTAATGGCAGGATTGCGTACGCCGGCACCTCCAGGGGAACTGATCCGTGAAAGGAGAGTGGTCATCTCGTATTTATCGGACTGATAATCCACCTGAATCCCGTCAAACGCTGGTTTAGAGAAAGTCATCGGCGTCAGGGTTGACCTGATCTGATTGCCTATGGTTACCGCCAGAAAGTGCTGTCCCTTTTGATCGGAGGCTATGACTAGATTGCTGAAAAAGCTCGCGAACTTCGAGTCTTTGAACAGGTTGCTGCCCCCTTGCTGGGGTTGGGTCTGGGTCCAGTCGTAGATCAACCAACCTCGGGTGATATAGGAACCATAGAGATCGTAAAAATAATCTCCTTCGTTAGCAATATTCACATAGCGCTGGTAGCGATTGCGGGCGTAGTTAGTGTACTCCCACTGCTTCCACTGATACTCCAGGTAGAGTTCCTGCGGCACGTACCATTTTTTGACCGCCGGGTCCAAGGCACCAAACATGACACCAGGTCCGGTTGGCTCAAAGGTTAGTTCACCACCTCGACGTATCCCTTTTATTCGCGTCGAAGCAGTATCCTGAGCCACAGAGTAAGTGTTGAAAATCAGCATCAGTGAACCTACAGAGCAAACCATGGCTGTTGAAACTATATTGCGTACTTCAGATCTGAGAGTATGACCCACCATGAGAATCCCACCTTATTTTTTAGTTGAAATTGCAATGGATCAATAGGCTAAAGATACGATTGCCGTTCTGCCTTCTGTCCCCGAATCTGCCTCTATTTCTAGGTGTACCAGATAGATTCCAGGTCCCATCTTCTGTCTATCATCGTCGGTTCCATCCCAGACCTTCTGGTATCTCCCACTGGAATCCGAACCATAATAAATCTCCTTTACAAGTCTGCCAGCAAGATCGTATGCCCTTACCGAAACCGGGGCTGCATGCGTCAGGTTGACGATATCATAGGTTATGAGGAGTTCATCATTTACTCCGTCTCCATTCGGTGTAATGGCAGGAGCCACGTCCATCGCGTAGAGCAGGTTTTTGCCCACGAGGATCGTGACGGAAAGGTCTCCTCCTGCGGTCAGGGTATCTATGTCCCCCGCTACAACCAATTGGGGCAGATTGTCGGGACTGGAGCTATCGGAGACCTTGCCGCTGAAGACGGTGTTGTACTGCAGGGCTATGCTGTCGAAGACCACTTTAAGGGTGCTGTTGCCCATAATCTTGGGAAAGCTGATCTGGACCCCGTCTGCGACATTGACAAAGTCGACGGGGATATCGGTCCCATCTATTGCCACGGATCGCACCACATCCACCGGTGCCAAGGTATTTATGTGGAGGCGGTCAAAGCCCCTGCTATTAAACGACCTTAAGGTATAGGTGAATGTAGTAGCTTGCCCGATAAAGGCATTTTGTGGCTGGATTTCGCCCTTCACCGAATCAGTCAGTGCAGGAGAAACTTCAAATGCGAGCGAGTCGACTGTGGCGGCAGAAAAAAAATCGTCGCTTGTAAAGAGGAAGCGAAACTGAAAAAATTGACGGGGTGCCGGTGATGAGATCTCGGTAAGGACTCCCGGGGGGTAGGGAGGCGACCAGGTGCTCCAGGCTAAAGAGTCACTGGGATCTGGACTAGTGCCGCTCCTCGTAGATAGGGTGACATCTGCTTTGGTCGGTTCGCCGATACGCCCCCCGGACCATATTATCCCTCCAAAGATAGCAGGCTGTTGTTGATCAAATACCTTTGATGTGTACGAAGCTTCAGAGGCAAAGCCTTCGCCGAAGATTTGCACCTCGTCGATTTCCCACTCTCCTCTCACAAGCTGTTTTAACTTTATAAAACGGACAAATTGCAGTGGTATATTTTCTTCGACTATTGATTTAGTGTTGCGCTCTACTGTTTTAAAGAGCCTGAAATCGGGCCTTCCCGCCAAGGTCTTCTGCTCTTCACTGCCATCGTTTAAAGATATTTCGTAGCCCTTGAGAAAAAAGTTTTCGAAACCTTCCCTAGGGAAAAACCTGAGTCTGTTGACCGCAAAACGCTGGCCCAAGTCGATATCAATTATGATTCCTATAGCAACGACCCCCTTAACTTCAAAAGCCTTGCTCCTATCACCGCTGACCATATGGTTTAAGAGTTTAATTGACTCAGCCTCAGATAATTCGAGCACTATTCGCGCATTGGGCGATGTTACCTTACCTCCTCTTTCGAGTATCTTCAGGGCGATATTATCCTCGGGTTCATTTTGAATGGGCTGGATCTGACCGGGATTAGTTGCAAAATCGATGACGGATATCTCAGAATATTGTCCGTCCCACGCAGATGTACCCGGACCGCCCCCTACGATGACGACCTCTCCGCGAGCCTGTCCTATTGATGCAAAGAAAAGGAGCCACACCCACGATGGTCTAAAAAAATGCAGTCTACTCAACCTCAACCTATTTATCCCTTCCCCAGATTGACTTCAATAGACGACATGTACCAAGCGATTAACCGCAGTGTTTTTCACCGAATCCGAATCGGTATCAATAGCGATTCGCAAAAGATATACGCCAGGAGGCACTAGCGCTCCAAAGGCATCGACGCCTGTCCAGGGCACCGTATGGAGTCCCGCAGAGAGTGGCTCATTGATCAATTCGTGCATGAGACGGCCACTGAGATCGTATATTTGCACCTGGACCGGGGTTGCTCTGGACACGCGCGTGAGCGGGAAGCGCACCGACAGTTCATCGTTGATGCCATCGGCATTGGGCGTGAAAACCTCGCGATCGAGCGCGATAGTCCCCAGGACCTCTTTGCCTTCAAGGGCTAGAACAACGGTCTGTTCGCTGTCTCCGAGAACCCCATTTGCATTGCCATCATCCACTCTTTGCCAGGAATCTTCAAAGGAAGAATGGGCTATGGAGCCATTGAAGAAGGTGGTAAAACCGAATATGGTCGCATCAAATTGCACCTCGACTTGTACCGTCCCACTAGTAGTTTTAACAACAGCGGGCAGACGCACCCAGAGCGAATCAGACTCTTCGGAAATGATCTGCAACCCTTCGCTCTGGGCTGTATAACTTTCAGTCGGACTCCCCTCTAGGTCCACCTTGAGTTGCTTGAATTTCATTTTGACGCCGGTAGGGGCCTCTATGAGGATGTCATCGAAGCCCTTGCTGGCGGCCTCAAAGGTCGGACGGATGAAATAGGTCAGTTCCTGGCTAGAGCCTATCTCTTGCAGACGGGGAGGCAAGATCTCGCCAACTGCGCTGCGGGCCACGGGAGTTACGAAATTGAGCGTCACCGAACGCAAGGTCGCCGATACCATAGGATCGTTCGTCAGAAACGTCGCTTGGACCGACACGAATCTTCTGGGACTGGGTGATTTTATCGCATCCCCCGGCTTAAAATAGCGCTCGCTCCAACCGCTCCAATCGCTTCCCGGAATAGTTTCAGTGACAATAGGCCCCACTGATGCGTCGCCGAAGAATTTCTTTTGAGTTTCGTACTCTTTTTTGGCTTCCTCTTCTGTGCCTGGATATTCGTCCCCGTTTTTCTTGTAGTAGTGGGTTACACTCTTGACTGTATCACCTGTCTTGGTCTGCAGAATAACATCCGTACCTGGCGGTGTATCCGCATCCCATTCTATTGTGGCCAGATTCTGCGAAGTACTCCCCAACTCTATAAAAGGGGCGGAGCCGCCAAAGTTGGATATGATCGTGGACTCCGGCATGAAGCCTTCGCCAAAAAGCTGTACCTCGGCAAACCCTTTGCGGCCTTGACCCACAAAGAGTCTGTAGGTATAGGCAAAAAATTTGGCTATAGTGAGGGGGAATTTGTGGTCGTGATACAGTTGTCTGCCCTCGACAGTAGGCTCCGCTCCAACTTCTTGCCAGACCAAGGTTCCGTCGGCATGTCTAGAACCGTCTGATAGCCGAATTCTGTAGGCTCTTGGGGGGCCGGGGTGAACCGGGAAAAACAAGCGGATGTTGTCGATAAAAAAAGCGCCTCCGAGATCTACAACTGCATCGCGCTCTTGTTCTGGTGACTCTGTCGGCAGCAACTTATCGGGATTGTACCCGCCTCTGATGGGCCAGAACGGCGCGGCCTCAGTACTGTAGATATCCCCATCCACCAAGACAAATTCAACTCCGTTGCTTTCAGAACTCGTCACTTTGCCCCCGCGATCTAGTACGGTCACGCCGATATTGTCGCCGATTGACCAAACTTCTACCTCTGCAAGCCTCGGACGCTCTCGGCGGTAATAGACTGAAGGCCCTTTTTGGCTTTCCGCGAGGGCGTCCCAATCCTCCTTCCCTGCCAGCACCCTTAGCCTTCCCGATGCTTCTCGGCGGAAGTACTCTATGTCTCCCTGCTCTTCGGGCGCAAGATTCAGATATTCGGCCTCCGAGATCTTTTGGGCCTTGCCGTAATTGCTGTCTGTAATGCCCACTCCTACATATCTGATCATGTCGCCGGTATAGTCTCCGACAACATTTGGATATTTCGTCGGCGGCAGGCTGGTTAAATCAACTTCGAAGACTCTTTGATTGAGGCTCGGTCGGTCGGTCCTGAAAACCTTCCTGAACTGGAGCGCGCCAAGGGATTCTTCCCCCTGAGACGTGGTGATCGCAAAGTGCAGGAATGGATCCCCCAACTCCTCCCCGACAAACTTGAGGACAATCTTGGTAGCAGAGACACCCCGTCCCAGATCGATTTGCACCCACCAGTTCTCTGGAAGATCTGCAAGATCCGGTTCCCAGAAGGTGTTCATATCGCCGTCCAAAAGGGCATCCGCGGCCGCAAGATTAGAACCCGCGGCCCAGATGCCGCCGCCAAACTCAGCGGCATTTGCGATAGCGTTTATCTCCTTGCGGATGAAGGCGGGCCGCACTTCTCCCTCTTCGCTGATCTGGATCGTCTTGTGAACAGACTGCCAGAGATCCCAGTGGTCTTTTGAATCGATGACGACCTTGCTCCCGTCCTCTATGGCGTACCCTTCTCGGTCCACTCGCTGTCCCCAAGCGATCGAGGCGACGAATAATCCTCCCATGGCAAATAAAAGACAAGCTGGGATTGTTCTCTTTGGGTTACCACTTCGCTTTAATGAATTCATAGATCACCACCCGCTTCATTAGGTAGAACTAATAGACCACAGAGACTATGCCGCTGCTGACTTCCGTCCCTGTGTACAGATCCACGGCTAGGCGATACACATAAATCCCCGGTGCCACCCGACGGTTGGAACCATCGGTGCCATCCCAGAAGCGGGCATACTCGCCAACGGAGTCATCGCCTGCATACACCTGCTTTATCAGGGCACCGGAAAGATCGTAGATCGCCACCGACACCGGCACGGGGGCCGTGACCCGCAAGAGCGTGTAGGAAATCGTCAATATCTCGTTGATGGCATCGTTGTTGGGGGTGAAGATACGGGGAAAAGCCCGGGGTGCGAATAGCAAGGATCGACCCACTGAGGTGCGCACTGAAAGCTGTTCGCTCTCGGCTTCATCAGCGGCATTGCCCGGTTCGATCTGCTGTCGCACCTCGTGCGGTTTCGCGCTGTCGAACACCCGGCCGTCAAAGAAGGTGCCTACTTCTCGCAACACCGGGGCCTTGAACACCACTTCCAGCACTGCCCCGCTGTCGGTCGGTCCTAGCTTGCGCGGCAACTGAACCTCAAAGCCCTGCCCGTCCGGCTGGGACGTCCAAGTGAAATCGACCTGATCGACGCCCTCTATGCGCAGCGCATCCACCGAGGTAAACCCCGACGGAGTGTCAATCTCCACGCTGTCAAAGCCCTGATCGCCCGCCCGGATGGTCGGCTTGATGAAATAGGTAAACTGGGTCACCTCGCCGATTTGGGTCTCGGGTGGGAAGATCTCACCGACGACCCCGCGCACCGCTGGCGGCACAGAGGCTTTGAATTCGATATAGTCGATTTTGCCTCCATCCTCGGTGGTAGAGGTAAAATCAACGCCGAGTTGGATGAATTGGCGCGAACTGGGCGAGATCACATCGGCCCCGGGCTGGTCAAAATCGTAGGGACTCGACCAGAAGCTCCAGTGTTCCGTATCGGGACTGACCCGGTCGCGTTCTTCTACTGGCTTGAACACATCGGGCAGCCGGTCGTAGCGGGCTTTGTAGTCCTTGGCTGTGAGGGTGCCGCCACCTTGGAGGTATTTTACGCTGTCTTGGTGTTCGGGTCGGGCTTCCCAGAATATATCCGGCTGCAGGTCGGTGCCGGTTCGGGTGCGGATGTCGATTCGGGCATTGGGATCCTGCCGGCCCGACCAGGAGATGGCCCCCCAACTGGCGAGGTCGTCCAGTTCGATGATGTCGGATATGTATGAGGATCGGTTGACGAAACCGCCGCCAAAGACCTCGAATTCAGCTAGCTCTATCGCCTTGGGGGTTACGCGACGAATATCTAGCTGCATAAAACGGATCTCCACCCCAGCTGGCGGATTGAGGAGGACTGTGACATCGGGATCTGTGTTTTCGTCTATCCTCGGCGCTGGGGCTGCGCCGCCCGGTTTTTGAACATTAACTGCGGGGAGAGCCGGAATGCGGAAAGTTTCGAATGGCACATTGGTGACACCAACAATAAAACTTTCTAAAAAGCGTCCTGGATTTTCCGCCAGGGGACGGAAACTCACCTTCTTGACGAGGAATTTCCCGCCCAGATCAAGGGTTACCCTAGCTCGGCGCGAACTGACTCCAACGGCCTCTTCCCACACATAAGCCGTGTTTGGGTCTCCATCCAAGAGCACCTGCCCAACCAAGCTGTTTTCATGCGCGAACACGGTTATATGCACCTCTCCACCTCTGCTCAAGGCGGTGCGGGCGATGTCCTCGTCCTCATCGAAGAAGTTGGGTTGTAGGGAGCCGGCGCTTAAAGAGTCCAATTCGAGGCCTTCCTCCCACTCGGAAAACGACCAGTCAATTTCTCTAAAGTCGATTTCCAGGTTTTGGAGGCTGTCCTTCTCCGCTGCGGTAAAAGGGGTTCCGACCCGGTAGAGAATGACGCCGGAAGCTTCCGGCGAAAACAGGGCCAAGCCCAGCAAAACAAGGAGAAAGTAACCTGTCGATTGGGATAAAAGCATATCTGTTTTTGTCGGTAGGTTATTAAAAAAGGGGGGCGAAATTATAGTAGTTTCGCCCCCCCAAACTAAGCTTTACCCTCCCAAACATTAATCTTAGGGGGTAAAGGTCGACTTTATGCGGCCCCAGGAATCGGCCTCAACTGATGAAGCTATGTCCTCTCCTTCTACCCATAGTTCGGGATTCCAGCCAAGCAGCGTGTAGTCAACCAATGAGGTCCCCTTGATGTAGAGTTCGGTGTCGCCTCCGTTCGTCCAGTAGCCGTTGTAACGGTTCGATTCTGGATCATCTGCGTCCTGCAGGGCAAAGCCGATGCCGATGATTTCGCCCTCCACTAATTCGTGAAAGAGCACTTCTGGACTGTCGGGACCAGTACTCGGATTGGGCAAATCATCGAACGCGGTCATGTACATCTCCATGCTCAGGTTGCCCGATCCACCATTCAGGTCGCCATCAAAACTCCAGCCGAGTCCAGCATAGGGAGGCACGGCCGCCCACGGCGCTCCACCCCAAAGCCACAGATCCGCTGGGGGCTCATTCCATAGCTGGTAGCGGTAATTCTGTGTCAGAGCACCAGAGTATCTGTCTGGATCGAGACCGATATCTTGCACGTTGAAGAACTGAGGGTCTGCACTGTGATCGGCATCGATGACGAACTCGATCGTCTCCTGGTAACCGTCATGGGTACCAAAAAAGGCATCGTCGAACCTGTCCTCCATCATGATGATCTGATCCGTATCTGGATGCCAGCCGACGATAACTCGCACGGCAAGATTAGAGGCATCCGGGTCTCCGATGTTTCTAACTGTTTCTACTAGGTCATCGTGGGTCACCCAGAAGATTGAGGGGATGTTTTCCCACTCGCTGAGATCGCCGTCTGGTACATAGTCTTGGATACCGGGGACCCCAATGGGCACCTGTACCGCAGCAAAATTCACATCTGGCCGTAGGTGAGCCGAGCTTACTGAGAAGGTGAAAATCACAAAGCCTAGCACCAAGAATACTGAAATCATGGTTTTCTTCATGCTAATAAATCCTCCGTTGAGTGAGAGCGGAACTTTGGTAAACGCTACTCTTTTCTCCTCCTAAATCTCACCTCCTTTCAGGTATTTGGAAGGGTAGCAAAAGTGCAAACTATACAAATATGAGTCCTATCTAGTCCTATACTATAATATATGAGTCTTGTGAGGAGCAACTAAAAAAATAAGCTGAGTTTTTAAAAACCGCCTTAAGTGGCCTATTTATTTGTTTGCACTGAGTTTAGCAGTTCTACCCCCTAATAGACCACAGAGATAATACCGCTGCTGACTTCCGTCTCTGTGTGCAGGTCCACGGCTAGGCGATACACATAGATGCCCGGTGCCACTCGCCGGTTGGAATCATCGGTGCCATCCCAGAAGCGGGCATACTCGCCAACGGAGTCATCGCCGGCATACACCTGCTTTATCAGGGCACCAGAAAGATCGTAGATCGCCACCGACACCGGCACCGGGGCCGTGACCCGCAAGAGCGTGTAGGAAATCGTCAATACCTCGTTGATGGCGTCGTTGTTGGGGGTGAAGATGCGGGGAAAAGCCCGGGGTGCGAATAGCAAGGAGCGACCCACGGAGGTGCGCACCGAAAGCTGTTCGCTCTCGGCTTCATCAGCGGCATTGCCCGGCTCGATCTGCTGGCGCACCTCGTGCGGTTTTGCGCTGTCGAACACCCGGCCGTCAAAGAAGGTGCCGACTTCCCTCAACACCGGAGCCTTGAATACCACTTCCAGCACTGCCCCACTGTCGGCCGGTCCTAACTTGCGCGGTAACTGGATTTCAAAGCCCAGCCCGTCCGGCTGGGCCGTCCAAGTGAAATCAGCCTGATCGACGCCCTCTATGCGCAGCGCATCCACCGAGGTAAACCCCGACGGGGTAGCAATCTCCACGCTGTCAAAGCCCTGATCGCCGGCCCGGATGGTCGGCTTGATGAAGTAAGTAAACTGGGTCACCTCACCGATTTGGGTCTCGGGCGGGAAGATCTCACCGACGATCCCGCGCACCGCTGGCGGCACCGAGGCTTTGAATTCGATATAGTCGATTTTGCCTCCATCCTCGGTGGTAGAGGTAAAATCAACGCCGAGTTGGATGAATTGGCGCGAACTAGGCGAGACCACATCGGCCCCGGGCTGGTCAAACTCGTAGGGACTCGACCAGAAGCTCCAGTGTTCCGTATCGGGACTGACCCGGTCGCGCTCTTCTACGGGCTTGAACACATCGGGCAGTCGGTCGTAGCGGGCTTTGTAGTCCTTGGCGGTGAGGGTGCCGCCACCTTGGAGATACTTGATGCTGTCTTGGTGTTCGGGTCGGGCTTCCCAGAAGATATCCGGCTGCAGGTCGGTGCCGGTGCGGGTGCGGATATCGATGCGGGCGTTGGGCTCCTGCCGACCCGACCAGGAGATGGGGCCCCAACTGGCGAGGTCGTCCAGTTGGATGATGTCGGAGACGTAGGAGGCTTGGTTGACGAAACCGCCGCCAAAGACCTCGAATTCGGCTAGCTCTATCGCCTTGGGGGTTACGCGACGAATATCTAGCTGCATAAAACGAATCTCCACCCCATCCGGCGGATTGAGGAGCGCCGTGACATCGGGATCTGTGTTTTCGTTTATCCTCGGCCCCGAGGCTATGCCGCCCGGTTTTTGAATATTTGCCAATGGGAGACTTGCAATACATTGCCCGCAAGAGGTGGTCTTGAGCTCATTGCCGATACCAACCCCGAAGTTCTCTATAAAGCGTCCTGGATTTTCCGCTAGGGGGCGGAAGCTCACCTTTTTGACGAGGAATTGTCCGCCCAGATCAAGGGTTACCCTGGCGCTCCTCGTTGCGACTCCAGTGGCCTCCGGCCACACATAAGCCGTACTCGGATCTCCATCCAGGAGCACCTGTGCTAAAAGGGTGTTTTCCTGCCCCGTGATATTTATGCTTATCCGACCGCCTCTGAGCAGGGCGGTGCGGGCGATATTCTCGTCCTCAGCAAAGAAGTTGGGTTGCAGGGAACCGATGCTTAAAGAGTCCAATTCGAGGCCTTCCTCCAACGCCGAAAACGACCAGTCGATTTCTCTAAAGTCGATTCCTAGGTTCTGGAGGCTGTCCTTCTCCGCTACAGTAAAAGGGGTTCCGACTCGGTAGAGAATGACGCCGGAAGCTTCCGGCGAAAACAGGGCCAAGCCCAGCAAAGCAAGGAGAAAGTAACCTGTCGATTGGGATAAAAGCATGTCTATTTTTACCGGGTCGGGTTAAAAAGGGGGCGCAACTATAATTCCGTCCCAAAGACTAAACTTTGCCTTATTATTAATATATGGGCCCTGGGGGGTCAAGAAAAATTATGTGATAGCGAAAAAACTCCTGTTAATTATTTTCGCCAAGCAGCGCTAGGTCTTTAGCTTTAGGGACAAAAAACAATCCGGTCTTAAGCGTTTTATCGGCAGCGGTTGAGTCTCCCGACGCTTGATATATTTTTATGATTTCAGCATAGGCAGCAGACTTAGCTGGATAGTAGTTCTTCAATGTTTCTAGGTAGTCTAACGCATCGTCAAGCCGGCCCTGTTTTTTAAGTAACTCTGCTAGCTGCAAGACAGTTTGGTAGTGGGTCGGTGCTCGCGGGATATCTATACTTTTTTTGTAAAACTTTTCGGCCTGTTTGAAATTTCCCTCTTGCTCCGCCTTTTCCCCAGCAAGAGTATATAATTTTGCTAAACCATAGGTTTTTTCTTTGCCTGTCAGTTCCAAATTGAGCCTATTTTGTTCTGCTCTTAGTGCTCGTAGAGTATTTAACAATTCCATTTGCCATTTTTTTATATTTTTCAGCATCTGCTGATCATGCTTAAAATGAGCCACTAATGCATTATAGGTTGGAAAATACCAGTTTTTCATCCAACTCCTGATATAAAGTGGGCGGTAATAGTTGAGATTAGAGTCTCCTACGAAAGTTTGCACCACGTCAGATACTGGCAAATCTGGCATCAAGTCAATCAATGTATTAAAGCGACTATTTGCCCATTCAGAGATTAAATCGTTGGACACTGAACGGCCTCTATTTGTATATAGATCAACAGGCATCTGGCGTTCAAGCCAAACATTGTCGTCGCTATTTACAATCTCCGCATTGCTTACATAATCTTTAACCGAATCCGGCCCACCGTAAAGAAAAGCCAGCAAAGCAAGTGGAGAATTGATCTTAAAGAAATTAAAATCCTCATGCACAGCAGGTTCATTAAAACGCTGCGCAAAGTCTTGCCAAGAGATGTCAAATCGTTGATGAGACGAGATGGCAATGGCATCAAATTCATCCAAAAAAACTAAAGTATGAGCAAAATTTTTACTTATTGCAGCCAAAATACTCTTAAAACTTTTTTCGCTCATGTCTGACATTGGAATCCATTGGGAAAAAGTTCCCTGGGGCTTCAGACGCTGCGAAACTATTGCGAAATAATCCGTCGTATATAGGTTAGCGGCACCGGCGGAAATAGGACTAATAGGATCTGTGCTTATGAGGTCGTATTTTTTGTCGGTATATGTAAGATAGATGCGTCCGTCTTCAATAATCAGATTAGTTCTAGCATCTTTAAGAGGGTTGTTGTTAATGTTAAAAAAATATTCAGATGCTTCAACGACGCCCTGTTCAATTTCAATGATATCAACGGATTCAACCGAGGGATGCTTGAGAACTGCTCCTGCTGATACACCTGCGCCCAATCCAATAATGGCAACATCTTTTAAGTTCTTGGTAAATAATGCCGGCAGATGACCTATAAGATAAAGGTGGATTTGATCTTGTAATCCCGAACTTGCCACCGGCTTATTTGAGACCATGAGTGCAATATAACCAGAAATATCGGGCAATATAGAAACTGAGGTGTTGATACCATCTTTAAAATAGATGGGTTGTAACTCCTTTTCTTTTTCTTTATCTCGCTCATGCAAAATATAATGTGTTCTTTTTTTGCTAGACATTTTATACCAGAGTCCAGAATTTAATTCTCGAGTATCAGGTTCTGGAACAACGAGTATAGTAGCCAAACTAATTGCTAGGCTTCCAGCAATCCATTGGGCCTTAAAATAGGGACGACTCGATTTAACACCTGCCGATACTAAGATGCAACTAAGTAGCACACTGCCCAAACTGGCCAATAAGATCGAGTTGTAAAAACCAAGTATTGGAACTAGATAGAAGCCCGTAATTAAGCTTCCGGCAATAGCACCTAACGTGTTGAATAGGTACAGTTTGCCAACTGTCGCCTCGGGGGTCTCACGATCTTTTGCAGATGCCTGATATGCTTTTATAGTAATTGGAAACATTAAACCCATAACAAAGGTACCAGGCAAAACAACAATAGCAGTTATTAAACTTTGAGTGAGTATATATACTAGATTTGGTTTTGAATCAGCTAATTCTACAAACAGTCGGACATAAAGTTCTGGAAGTAGATCGTAAAAAGGAATCGTAAGTAAAGTGCCTAGACCTATAAATATTTCGAGACCTGCCATGGCAACTAAAGCATTTTTAAGACTGATTTTACCTGTTATCCTACTACCAATAGTACTGCCGAGGCCAATACCTATTAAAAATACGGCTAACATCATTGAAAAAGAATGAACCGAGGGACCCAGAACAGATACCAATAAGCGAAACCAACTTATTTCGTAAACCAGTGCAAGAAAACCAGAAATCAAGAAGACAATGCTGATGACCTTTTGTGTTTGGGTAACCTCTTTTTGCTTGGAAGGATGATGATTGGGAGCGGCATAAATTTTGGATTCTGCAGCAAGATCTGATGATTTCATATGTAAATACACTGCGTAGATTCCGATGATGAAATCCGTCACTCCTATGATTGTACAAGCCTTTGCCAAACCAAAGGTTTGCATCAAGAAAAAGCCAGCAATCAAAGTTCCCACTACAGCGCCTAAGGTATTAAGACCATAGAATATTCCGGCATCAAAGTCGAAATATTTTTTGCCTCGGCTAGAGGCCCCAACAACAATAGGTAGCGTCATGCCCATAAGCGTCACGGGAATTAGCATGAGGAGAAAAACGAGCAAGAAACGGATACTTACGAAGATGAGCTGGGAGGTGCCTATCCAAGAATACAGTGCGTCAAACAAAGGTGGAGTGGAGCGCAGGATCCAGATTGAACAAATGCCGCATATTGCTATGACGAATTCCATTAAGGCGTATGCTTTTATTGGATATTTTATCTTGCTTCCGTACCGACCGGCTAGGGCGCTGCCGATTGCAAGTCCCGTCATAAACGCGGCAACTACTGTAGCTACTGCATAATACGTATTACCCAATATGTAGGATAATTCCTTGGACCAAAGAACTTCAAGTGCTAGCGTGGTCATGCCAGAAATAAAAAAACAGCAAGCTAGCCGAATCCTAGTAAAATCCTTCATTTTCAATCGCTGAAAAAGGACAGCCCAAGTCTATAGGGAATCAAATCACTAGTTTTGTTCGTGGTGGGCATGATCCCGTCCTGCTGTTCTATTCTCAGGAGCAAGATCAAAAGAATCGAATTCGAGGACCAGGGGTATCGGATCCCCCTCGCGGATGTGCAGGAATTGATCCATCGCGACATTTTGGAACACCTGCACATCCCCGCCGGCCGGCCAGGCTATCTCAATAGCGCGAATCGAATTAGCTTGGCCTAGGCCGATCTCCTGTCGCAGGCTGGAGGCACCGAAACTACTGCCGCTCGTCACTGTGGCATACACATCTCGGCTACCATTCTTCGTATTCAAACTTACCTTTATGCGCGCCCCGATGGCGGCGCGATTGGAACGGACTCCTTCCAGTCTGAGCTTGATCCAGTGGTTGCCGTGTCCGGGGTTCTCAAAGAGGACATTGGGGGCTATATCCCCGGTAAAAGCCCCGCCCATAACGGCAAAGACGTCTTGATCGCCATCGTGATCGATGTCGCCAAAAGCCACGCCGTGGCCTTTTTGCAGATGTCCGAACCCACCGGATGTGGTGACATCCTGGAAGAATTGGCCCGCTGCATTGCGGAACATGCGATTGGGCATCAACGAAGCTAGGCCTGGGTCGCCAGTCCCGATATAACTGTCCAGATAGCCATCGTTGTCCAAATCGCCGAAATTGCAGCCCATGGCGAGCAGGGGCTTGTCGAGTCGGACCTCTTGGGTGACGTCGGCAAAGGTGCCGTCGCCCTTATTCCGGTACAAGCGAGGATATTCGCCATCGTGCGGCAGCCCCAGATAATCGGCCGCCACATCCCCGACTTGGGCCTTAAACCCGGCGACAAAAATATCCTGCCAGCCATCGTTGTCATAGTCCCAAAACCAAGTCGGGAAGCTATGGGTGGGGCCGGGCACCCCTGCTTCTGCCGATACGTCCACAAAGGATGCCTCTTTCCCTTCGTTGCGGTAGAGCAGATTGGCCTCTTCTTGCGCGATACGCGCAATGTACAGATCCAGTCGTCCATCGTTGTTGTAGTCTCCCCACGCCACCCCTTTTACATAACCGATCACGGCAACTCCCACTTCCTTGGCTACATCGGTAAAGGTGCCATCTGTTTTGTTGCGGAACAGTTCGCACGGATGGATTTCCGTGCCGATAGATTCGTTGCCCACGAACAGGTCCACCCAACCATCGTTGTCAAAATCTCCCCAAGCCGCGGTCTGGGTCGGGTGCAAGGTGAGCAGACCGGCCTCTTCGGTAGCGTCGATGAATGTTCCATTCCCCTGGTTGTGCAACAGCGAGTTGGGATAGCGCCCAAGCGGGCCGAGCCAAGCCCCGCGCAGGACCAGGATGTCGGCGTAGCCATTGTTGTCGTAGTCTGTCAAGCGCGTGTTCAATCCACCCACAATACCCACCAACCCCGCTTCTTGGGTGTTATCCGCGAAGGTCCCATCTCCCCTGTTGTGAAAATAGCGGATCTGGTCGCGTAGCCCCCAAGAAGAAGCCACTATATCAAGGTAGCCATCCCCGTCGAAGTCCTCCATGATGGCTCCGCCCGAAAGTCCCACTACATCTAGACCCAGCTGGGGGGCGACATCGCGGAAGCGCTTGATATCGTAGTCGGAGGCGAAAACCTCGGCTGCCATCAGGTAGTCCTGTGGCACCTTGTCGGGGTGCTCGCCAAGCGTCATATAGGCGATATTGAGCAACCAGCGAGCCGACAGATCATCAGGGTTTCGCTGCAGAACCCCCAGAAATTCCTCGATGGCAGCGCGCGACCCGCGCTCAATCTGGTGTACCCCAGCGCCGCGGATTGGCAGCAAGCAGGATTCGATGTTGTGGTGAACGATACAATTTTCCTGTTCTCCTAGACGGAGATAGGAAAGGCCCAGTAAAACCTGGAGTATATGCTGGACCTGGGGCTTGCCAACCGTTTCGGCCTGCAGTTGCCGAAAACTCTTCACGGCTTCTTCAAATTGCCCAGCCCGTAGCAGTTCATTGGCTAGCGTAAATCGGGTTTTGAGGAGCAGGTCTTTGCCTTGAGGGTCGTTGGCAGCGGTTGTTGCGCGCAGGTGTTCTACTTGGGAGCGAAAGTACTCCACCCTTTCCGCGTTCACATAGATATGCAGCGCAGGGTCTGCATTGCCGGCGATTTCTTCTAGGCGTTCGGCCATGCGCCGGGTGCTGGCTGCCTGTTCTGGGCCAGGGGGCTCGGAGCAAGACGCTAGCTCCAGAATCCACCCCCCCGCGACCACGGCGGCTAGCAACCATCTATGAATCGTGGTCATCTGCATCATCCCTAGCGAATTATCCCCTTCCCCTCCTTAACGACGACGAGCTGATTGGCGGCCAAATCTTCGAATCTTTCAACTAGGCCACTCGGCCAATTCACCTCTAGCAGGTCTACAGTATCGCTTTTCCCCAGGCCGAAGTGGAGCCTGAAATCGTTCTGCGAAAGATAACTGGAACCGCTCCTGACCTCATTGATCTGAGTCTCTCCTCCACACCTGAGCTTTACCCTAGTTCCTATGCCTTCTCTGTTGCTTTTTACTCCTATGGTCTTTACCATTAACCAGTTGTTTTTGTTGCCACCTTCATTGCGCAGAAAAGTAGGGATATCGTTCAGATTCAGGATGAATATGTCCAAGTCTCCATCGTTGTCGTAGTCTCCGAAGGAAACTCCTCTACTAACCTTTTTGATGTGCAATCCCCGTCCAGAAATTCTGGATACATCGGCGAATGTGCCGTCTCCCAAATTCTCAAAGAGTTGGTTGGTTTGGGCATAGCTGACACCTAAATTTGCTCTATCTAGCTGCGGGAAAAGGTGCCCGTTAGCAACAAAAAGATCTTTGTCTCCATCGTTGTCGTAGTCGAAGAACCCTGTGCCCCAAGCTAGAAATTCAAAGCTGGCCAAACCTACTCCAGCGTCGAAACTGAAATCCGAAAAAAATTGCCCCCCATTGTTGTGATAAAGGGTATTGGTCTGTTCCCAGAAGTTGGTGACCAGTATGTCGTGGTATCCATCATTATCGTAATCTCCAAAAGCAATGCCCATGCACCCCTGCAACTCGCCGCCTTCACCATAGGCAGCACCTACCATCCAGCCGACTTCGGTAAAAGTCCCATCGCCGTTATTTTGATAGAGGAAGTTAGGACCCGTATCGTTGGCCACATAAATGTCCGGATCGCCATCGTTGTCGTAATCCCCGCCAATCACGCCGAGACCGTAGAGCTTCTGATGATCCACGACGTTTGCTGCTTGGGTCACATCCGAGAAGGTACCATCCCCTTCATTGCGGTACAGTATATCCGCTTCTCCCTTCATGCCACGCGGTCCGAAGTGGACTTTAAGGCCTTTCCACGTATAAGACTTCTCTGGAGTAGTCTCAATGAAGTGTTTAAAGTCGACGTAGTTTGCAACGTACAGGTCCAAGTCTCCATCGCCGTCGTAATCAAAAAACGCACATCCTGTGCCGAACCTTTCGTCGCCCACTTTTGCAATTTCTGTTACATCCGTAAAAGTTCCATTCCCTTGGTTGCTGTACAGGACATTTTTTCCGTAATTGGTCACATAAATATCTGGATCGCCGTCGTTGTCGTAATCTCCGGCGGCGCACCCCATCCCCCAACCGGTGTCTCCTAGTCCTGATTCTTTGGTCACATCCGCATACTTGTCTCCGTCGTTTCTGTAAAAAGCATTTCGCGGGTGCTCCCCAACTGGAAAACCAACCACTCTCGAACCATTCAAAACGTATAAGTCTAAATCGCCATCGTTGTCGTAATCGAGAAACGCCGATCCACCCATCATTGTGTCGATCACATAGCTCTGTTCGCTGTCACCAGAGACGTTCTTTAGAACCACTCCTAAATCTACTGCGACATCCACAAATTGAACACGTCCGCCTACTGGGAGGTCTGTGGCAGATTTGATCTCTTGAGAAGCTACACCTTTGTCAGGCGCTACTTGACCTCGATCGTCCCCTAAAAAATCTTTGTCCACAGGACCATTTCCTTGACATCCGGCGACCAGCAATCCCGTAAAAACGAGGATTGATAGATAAAAAAGGTTACGTCTAGATGGAAACTTCTCGATGCCCATTTTGATTTTTCAGTCCGCTTCAGGGGATGTCCTAGGAGCCGATTTTTTGGCTTTATCTGTCAGACTTTGAAATATCTCTAATTCCCGTTGCGCCTCTTGCTGTCTGCCCATTTTATTATAAGAATCTATGAGATGGCGATGATACTCAGGATTATAGGGATCGAGACCAATGGCGAGCTTGAATAGATTGATAGCTTTTATATGCCTGTCCTGTTTGGCATACAGCAACGCTAATTTGTAGTGAGATTCCGGATCGTTGGGGACGAGGGCGACGTTTTGTTCAAGATCTGTTATATTGCCCTCACGCTGCCTTCTGAATATCTCCATTTCCTTCCTCCCCTCTTCGTGTCGGCCCTGTTGTAGATAGGTATTGGCTAGGCTGAAATGCGCTTCTGAGTTATAGGCATCTAGTTCGATTGCTTTCTTGTATTTTTCGATTGCTGCTCGGCGTTTGCCGATCTTGTCATATACAGTACCTAAACCGTAGTGGAAATCTGAATTATCAGGCTCGAGACGGATCGCTTGTTGGTAAGCATGGGCAGCTTCATCGTATCTTTTGTTTCTCGAATATATCATCCCGAGGCGGTAGGAAGCCTGCGCTATATCTGGATTTATCTCCAGAGTTTTCCTGTATTGCTCTGCCGCATCGTCATACCTTCGCTGTCGTTCATAAGCCATACCGAGCCTGTACTGAAACCAGCCATTTTCTGGAACTAGTTCCACCGCCCGACGATGCTCCGCAAGCGCCTTTTTCAATCCATCCTGGTCCATGAATACCGCTCCTAAAAGGGCGTGGGATTGTTCGGTGTAAACCTGTCCCAACTTATCGTGTGCCTCAGCGCGTTGTGGATCGAGTTGTAATGTCATTTTGAAAGCGTCTACCGCCTCGGGAAGTCTGCCAATGGCCATATAAGCATTCCCGAGCGTGTAATGGACGGTCGGTTCCCCGGGGATGAGCTTTGCGGCCAAGCGCAATTCTGCTATAGCTTTGGCATAGTCTTGTTTTTCCAGATATATCAACCCAAGGCGGTAGCGAGAAGGCCCATAATCGGGATTGAGCCTGACAGCTATAGCGAAACTCTCTGCTGCTTTATCTCTATTCTGGGTTTGGGCGTAAATAACGCCGAGGCCATGATGGGCAAGACTGTACTTGGGATTGGCCGCAATGGTCTTGATGTAGGCGTCTTTAGCCTTGTCGTATTCTTTGGTTATGAAGAATACCTTGCCCAACTTGTAGAGCGAAGGTGTATAGCTCGGATCAATTCGAATCGCCTCCTCAAGTTCAGCTAATGCTTCTGGATATCTGGCTTGCAGGGCATAAACAAAACCAAGGCCGTCGTGAGCGCGTACGTTATTTTTATTTATTTTAAGCGCTTTTTTATATTCTTTCTCGGCACTTTTATAGTCACCTCGTTTGGCGTAGCGCTGGCCTTGGTCATAATGATATTCGCTCTTTCGGTCGGCATCTGTGCTCAGGTTCTGCCCCTGTAATCCTCCAGAGTAACACAGGATACAGCAGAGTGAAACAGCGAGCCCAATAGTACCGCAACGCCCGAGTAGTACAGGATTTCGTTCACGCATTGGTGATATTGGTCTCCTCTTTTACATTCAAGACGCCTGCAACCGCCGCATCCGCGAAGTGCCTCTAAGAATACGGACACAGTATTGAGCCAACAAGATGAAATGTAGGGATCGGTGGCCCGTCAGCACCAGAGGCCTCGGTGGGGCCGTGGTCGCTGCCATTGCGAGATTGGTGAATCAGTGCGTTATTGCGTACCTAGTTCCCGTGTAGATCAAACGAGTAAGGAGGTATCAATGCCTATTATCGACGCTCATGTTCACGTGCTGCCCAACTTTGCTCCTATGGCCCCTTGGGAAGACCTAGGGCGGGTAGATCGGCTCCTCCACCACATGGACGAATGCGATGTCGATAAAGCCGTCGTGCTACCAGTGGTGGCGGAGTACTCGCCCGGCAACAATCAGGAGTGCGCCCAGTGGGGGCAAGAGCACCCCGATCGGTTGGCCGTATTGACGGATGTGCCCATGCACAAGCAAGACGCCGCCGAGCGGGTCTTGCGGGCGGGCGAGGAGTTTGGTGCCGTGGGCACCAGTTACTACCCGCCCAAGCTCGATGAGAAGATGCAGTGGATGCTGGAAGAGGATTGCGACGCGCTCTGGCAGGCGTACAAAGACACTGGCTTAGTCTGCAATCTGCAAATCGGGCCGGCCAATTACGGGCTCTTGCTGGAGTTGGCGCAGATGTATCCGGAGATTCACTTTGTCGCCAATCATCTAGCCCTGCCCTCGTTAGGTGGTCTCAATGTCCAAGACGAGACGTACGGGGGATTGCTGCAGGCCGCAGCCTATCCCAATTTGTCGATCAAAGCGTCGGGGTTCTACGCGGCGGCGGCGACTCCTTGGGATTTCCGCTGCCCCCAGGCGCTGGGATTTTTCAGCCGCCTGCTCAAGGGCTTGGGGGCCGACCGCCTGCTGTGGGGGTCGGATTGGCCGCCGGTTGGCCGCCATGTCACGTACCGGCAGAGTTTGGAAATAATCCGTACTTTTGCCGCGGACCTAGACGAGGGTGATCGGGCCAAAGTGCTGGGGGAGAACGCCGCCCGGGTTTACGGGATTTAAGAGACGCCTTCGCAGACTCGCAGGCTCGTCCGCAAAAATGAAAGGGATTTATTGTGCTGAATACCGACGTCGAGTGCTTTGACTCAGAAGGCTATTGCTTTTTCCCCGATGTTTTCGGGCCAGACGAAGTCGACGCCATGCAGTATTCGTTGGACGTGGGCGTGCGCGCGGGTTTTCTCGACCGGGATCAATACTACGGCGAGCCGCACACCAAGGAAGTGTTCTGGCTGGAGGTTTGCCGCTATCCGCATCTACTCGATGCGGTGGAAGCCGTCTTGGGTCCCAACCTGATCTTGGTCTATTCAAGCATGTTCATCAAGCTGCCGGGCGATGGAACCAGCGTAGGCTGGCACCAGGACAACAACTACTGGCCGAGTGTGCACGGCACCGATGTGGCCACAGTGTGGCTGGCGCTCGACGATGCGGACGCTGAAAATGCCGCCATGCGCATCATACCCGGTTCACACCAGGACTACCAAGAGATGGAAACCATGCCTGCGGAGGAGACCGAGATGCTGAAAAAGAAGGTGCAGATCGCCCCCGAGATGGAGGACCAAGCCGTGATGATGGAGATGAAGGCCGGTAGTCTATCCATCCACGACTCCTACATTTTGCACGGCAGCCTAGCCAATGAAAGTGGCCGCCGCCGCGCCGGTTACACGATTCGCTACTGCAGCACCGACACGGCTTGGGTGGACATGGACCAACATCCGATTCCGGTGTTTATAGTGCGTGGGGAAGGGGGGTTGCGGGGAGGGCGGTACACGGATTTGCGACCTGAATAATTCGCTGCTTGTACACTTAGGAGGAACCTCAAATGGCCTACGTATCTATTGCCGCTAAGACCCGCAAAAACCCGCCCCATTGGGCCGTGCGCCAGCGCGACTTGATCGCTCTGATGGACCGCGCTGCTCACCCTTTTGTCGAGCACAGTACCCGTCCAGACGGCACTCTGATCCAGCGCACGGAGTGGACCAGCATGGACGGTACGGACAATGGCTACGAGGCCTTCCTATCGTTCCCCCTGTTTTACCTGCTGGGCGGGGGCGAGCACATCTATCAGATCGCCTGTAAGGAGTGGGACGCCATCACTTGGCAGTACGCTAATTACGGCACGGTCGAGCGCGAGTTCGTCACTGGCTTCGACTGGTTCCATCACTCCGAAAGCTATACCTACATCTACTATTTGGCGCTGGCCGATCCCGCCCACCTCATCAACCGCACCCGCGCCCTGCGCTACGCCGCCATGTACACCGGTGCCGACCCGTTGGCACCCAATTGGGACGCCCAGCGCAAAATGATCCGCTCGCCGCTCAACGGCAGCAAGGGCCCGCGCTTTGTCACCACCCAAGTCGATTGGGATTACCACCGGCCCATCCTGGCCGACTATCTGGCACCCTTTGAGGACATTCCGGGTGCCGATAGCTCGGACCCGCTTTTTAAGGTCGATTGGACGGACGACGAAGTATTCGCCCGGGTCCTCGATTTGATTAATCAGCGCATGACCCGCTGCGATGTGCCCCTCAACTTGTGTGTCGCCAGCTTAATTACCAACGCCTATCTCTACACCGGCGACGACCAATACAAAACTTGGGTGCTCGATTATTTGCAGGCGTGGGAGGAGCGCTGCGCGGCCAACGGCGGCATTATGCCCGACAATATTGGACCCGAGGGAACCATTGGCGAGTTGATGGACGGCAAGTGGTGGGGTGGGTACTACGGCTGGCGCTGGCCGCACGGCGCGCGCAATATCGTCGAGCCGGCGCTAGTGGCCGGCAGTTGCGCCCTGCTGATGACCGGTGATGATTCCCATTTGGACTTGGCCCGCTCGCAGCTCGACATGCTATGGGAACTGCGGCGCGAGGAGGACGGCCTCGTCAAGGTGCCCGCTCGCCACGGCGACCAAGGCTGGTTCGATTTTCGGCCGCCCGATCCCTACTTGTACATTCATTTATACTATTTGAGCCAGAGCGAGCGGGATTTGGCCCGTCTCGATGCAGCCTTTCCCGACCGCGCCGCTTTTGCTGGTCTGCCTGCCGACTGGGGTGCTGCCAAAGCTGGCATCTGCCCGCCGACGGCTTGGTTCGCCTTTATCGAAGGCAAAAACCCGGGCTACGTCGATCAGGTGATTGACTCGACCTACTCCAGCATCTGCCACAGTCTGAATCGCTTAGAAAGCGACGACAGCGATCCCGAGACGCGCGAGTGCTATCACTTCCAAAGGCTCAATCCCGTGCTGCCCGAAGCCCTGATCCAGATGGCCTTGGGCACGCCAGCGGCGATCTACAACGGCGGAATGCTCCAGGCCCATGTGCGCTATTTCGACCCGCAGCGCCGTCGCCCCGGTCTGCCAGAGTGCGTCGCGGCCCTAGTTGATCGGGTCAGCGCCGACGGGGTTCGCCTGACGCTGGTGAATACGGACCCAGTGGAAGGCCGCAACGTCTTGTTGCAGGCCGGCTCCTTTGGCGAGCACCAATTCACGGGTGCTCAATTAGAGGACGAAGACGGCCAGGATCAGTCTGTTGCGGTAGAGGGGCGGTATCTTCAGGTGCATTTGGGACCTGCGGCTCAGGCTCGCTTGCACCTTGGGCTGAAGCGCTTTGCCCACTCGCCCTCTTACAGCACCCCTCTTTTTGACTGAGACAGCGATACCACGACCCAAGAGTTTGACCTTTAATTCGTCAGTCTCGATGTCGCCGACACAAGGGACGAGTGCTAGGCAAATACGAGCGGCTGATAAAAGTCGGGCTGGTGAAAGCTGGGATTGGGCGTACCTACGGGTGCCCACGAACCCCAGTGGGGGTGGGAGGTGCGGTCGCCACACTTGTAGAAGTTGCCCTGCCACTGAGTGTTAGGTACTGGCGTCTGGGCACCGAAGTACTGGGCAAAGAGGGCGAAGGGGACGCGGTATTCGACCGCCCAAGTCGTGGGGGTGGTGAGCTCTGGATCGACGATCTTGGGGAGAGTTGTGGCGATGCGGATGGTGGCACCGTCGGCGTCGCTGACGTTTTCGGTTTGTCGGCCTTGGACGCGCTCGGCGGCTGAAGGGCAGCGGTGCAGGAGCATGGTGCCGCCGCAGTTGACCTCGAAATTGAAGTAAGCCTGTGAGTCGGGCAGGGGTGCGACGAAGAATTCGACGCAGGAATCGGTGCAGACCGAATCTTGGAAGCGCTCGGCCACGGCGCGGACGTAGCAATCCTCGACGCGGAAGATAATGGATAGTGCTCGTTCGTCGTAGAGTACGCGCGCCTGCGTGCGGGGATGGTGCCCAGAATCCTCCCAAGAAAAGTGGGTGATTTCTAGGGTCTCGGCCGCCTGCCATTGGGGACGCTCCCAATCGGCGTCGGGAAGATTGAGGGCGTCGACGCGATGAATGGTGTATTGCATGACAGATATAATACGCAATGGCGAAGCCGCGTGAAAGTGGCTCCGTACTGTTTGACGGGGAGTATGGTCTCCAGTATTTTCCTAGCAACTTGTGGAGCGGCCAGCAACTGGTTGCTGGTCGCCTTTTTGCGAAAGGGATACGCGTTGCGCCGAGCGATTTTTTCCGCCATTGCCGCGCTGCTCCTCGCCGGAGCGGCTCAGGCCCAGATAAAAACCATCGTCACCGATCACTTTCGGGTCCATTACACGCTTGGGGCCGAGGGCACCGCGCGTCGAGTAGCCGAAACCTGCGAAGAGGTCTTCCCCACCCTCGCGGCGGCCTACGACTACTACGACGACTTCCGCACTATCCACGTCATCGTCCTCGACAACTCCGACAGACTGGGCAACGGCTGGGCCAACTACTACAGCAATACTATGGCCATTTGGGCCACTAGCCTCGACTTTGAGCTGCGCGGCAGTCACGATTGGATCAAAAACGTGGTCACGCACGAGTTGACGCACATCATGACGCTCAACAAGGCGCGCAAGAAATGGCCCTTTCAGTTTGCGTTGCTCTCGGTCTCGCGCTTCGACTCCAATCCAGACATCGCGTTTCAATTCCCGCTGTACCATCTCAACGCCCCACGCGGCTGGACTGAGGGCATCGCCCAGTACGGGGCGCAAAAGTTCGGCTATGACTCTTGGGATTCGCACCGCGACATGTTGCTGCGAATGGCGGTGCTGGAAGACGATCTGCTCTCGTGGGAGGAAATGGGGACGGTTTTGGATCGCATGGGCAAGTTCTACGGCGAGTTCGTGTACAATCAGGGCTACGCGATGATGGTGTACATCCACGAGCAGTACGGTGCCGAGAAGGTCGATGAACTGACGCATCAGATTGGTTCGATGAGCTTCGACCCGGCCATTCGCCGGGTGTTGGGCATTTCCGCCGATCAGTTTTACGCGGATTGGGTTGCCTTTTTGGCCGAGAATTACGGTCGCCTCGAATCCGAGATTCGCGCGCAGGGCTTCTTTGAGGGGGTGCCGCTGGACGAGGTCAACGAGGGCGTGCTCGAATACCATCCCGCGCTGTCGCCGGACGGCAAAAAACTGGCGTACCTCACCAGCGAGAAACAAGACTATGCGATCACGAGCCTCAAGATCTACGATTTCGAGACGCAAAAAAAGACCAAGCTCAAAGGCTGGATAGATACGCGAATTAGCTGGTCCCCCGACGGGGAGGAGATTGTCTTCGTCCGCAACAAGGGCGGCTTTAACGATCTCTATATTTACAACTTGGCCGAGGACAAGGAGCGCCGCATCAGCGCTAGGCTGCGCGCCAAAGACCCCTCGTTTTCCCCCGATGGCCAGCGCATCGCCTTTGTGCACAATGAGGACGGGACCAACAACCTCGGCCTCATAGACCGCGACGGCACGGACTTGGTGTATCTGACGAACAACAACGACGCTACTCAATACACCGCGCCGCGCTTCTCGCCCGATGGCGAGTGGCTGCTCTTCAGCTTGTTCCGCGGCGAGGACCGCGACATTGCGATGATTCGCGCCGATAGCCCGCCGCGGCCAAAGGTCTTCGAGAAGGCCAAAAAGAAAAAGAAGAGCGAAGACGAAGAGGGCGAAGAAGGCGAGGAGGAAGCCATAGAGGTTTTTCCCGATACGGTCGCCTTCGCCCATCCCGACTCATCGGGATTCCGCGCGGTCGTTGCCTCGCCGGCCGATGAGCGCGATCCGCACTGGCTGCCCGATGGCTCGGGTTTTGTGTTTTCGTCGGACCAGAGCGGCATTTTCAACATCTACCGCTATCGCTTGGAAAACGACGAAGTCGAACAGCTAACCAACGTCATCGGCGGGGCTTTTGTGCCGACCGTAGCCGCCGACGAGAGCGTGGTGTACAGTGGCTACCGCTCCAACGACTACAGTCTCTATCGCTTCGAAATGGGCGAATACGAGCGCGATGCGCGCTTTGAGCCAGTGGTGATGCGCGACTATCGCTCCATCTTCGACGGCCCCAAGCTTGCCGATCAGTTCCAGACCGCGACGTACAGAGGGCGCAACGTCTTGCGCTACATCCCGATTCTACAGGTCGGCCCCACGTATGTCGGTAACACTTTTGGCCTCAATCAAGCCAGCGGCGGCTTGCAGTTTACCACTGGCGACATGTTCGGCGGCCAGGAGCTGACGGCTTGGGGCATTGCCGGCAAGAACATGAGAAGTGCCACGGATCTCAATACGGATGTCGGGTTCTACTACGAGCGCCGGCTCCGGCCACAAGTGGGCAACAACCGGACCTTCAACCCCTCGTTTTTCATCGCGGGCCGGCGGCGCGAGATCGACAACCTGCTCAAGGACCGCCAGATCACGGTCGATACGCTCGAGGTGGGCAATATCTATCCGGTCCCAGTCGATTCGGTCACCAGCCTGCTCATCCCGGCCACTAGACAATACGTCTATCAGGGCATTAGTCGCCAAGATCTGTTCAAGACTGCCTTGGGACAACTCGCCGTGGGCGTCGATGTGCCGCTGACCCGGCGCACCGAGTTTAACGCCCTATACATATGGCGCAACTACTCCGAAGGCTGGACCTTGCGCCAATTCCGCAGCCAGAACCAGATCTATTTGGAGCAAGATGGCGTCGATGTGTCGGCCACCATAGCTTCGCTGTTGAGCCAAAACGGCAGCGAAGATCCGCTGAGCCAAGACACCCTGTTGGTCGCCAACGAGGATCCGCTGAAATTCTATGGCGATCTCAGCTTTTTTCGCACGCATATGTTGAGCATGGGTTGGCGCTACCGGAAGATCAACCCCACGGCTGGTCGGTTGATCAGCCCATCGGGTCGCGCCATGGCCTTGGTCTATCGCTATTTGATGCCGACGGTAGCCGATTCGCTGACCGAGCAAACGCCTATTGATGGAGTCCCCCGCGACCAGTTCGTCGGCGTCGAGCGCCGCCTGCGGGTCAACGAATACATAGCTGCATACAACGAGCGAATCAAGTTGCCGTTCGACAACTCGCTCAATATCGAGCTAATTGGCGCGTACAAAAACGTCCGCCTCAAGCCCCGCTTTATCGAGGGTGGCGGCTTTTTTGAAGGCCGCTTTTACTGGCCTCTGCGCTACTATATCGGCGGGCGCAACTTCCTCAGCGGCTACCCCTATTTCACCGACTCGGGGACCAAATTGCTCTATACTCGCATTGGCTACGGGTTTCCGATCCTCAAGCGCATCAGTAGCCGCTTTATCAACTTCAATTTTTCCAAGCTCTACGCCGAGCTGTTCGCCGAAGCCGGGGCGGTGGGCAACTTCTCGCGCTTTGAGGACATTGACTTCTGGAAGGGGAAGGCATGGCGGTCTTGGCCCAATACTGACAAATTTCTGACCAATGTCGGCGGCGAGTTGCGGCTACAGCTTTTTACCTTCTACCGCATCCCCATGTTCGCCTATTTCCAAGTGGCGCGTCCGCTCCCGTCGTCACGGGTGAAGTGGCTCGGGAGATTGCCCAATGGCGACTGGAGAGAATCCGAATGCAATCCGGACCAGAAGGACTGCTACCTAACCGTGAGGGACTCCCAAGGCAACCTGAACGAGATTGACGAGTGGCGCTTCTACTTTGGGTTCGGGCTGTGAAACGCGAAGATCGTCAGATGGGCAAAGTCGATCTGCACAAGCTAGCCTTGCGGCTCAAGGTGATGGAAATGATCGGCATATACGCCCACCGCCGCCGCCTCGACGAGGCCTATTTGCGCTGGTATCGCTTGATCCAGCCCAACTGATCTACGCCCTTCAAGTTTGCTCCCGTCGCAAGAGTCTGAGCGCGAGTTGGGCGTAGCTCAAGCTGGAGACGACGACCAAGGCCGCTGCCGCCATGACTAGTCCTGTGCGCAAGCTAGCCGGGGCCTCGACGACGTAGCTGAGGGCCGTAAGCACCATGCAGAGGGTCGTGTATTTGCCCCAGCGATTGGCGGCAATGACCAGCCCCTGTGAACGCAAGAGCAACCCCCCAATCAGTACGATTCCCAAGTCGCGGACGAAGAGCATCACCAAAAGCCACAGCGGCAAATCACTCCAGAAAACTAGCCCGCCGAGCAGACAGGCGAGGAAAATTTTATCGGCCAGTGGGTCGAGTATCTTGCCAAGGCGGGAGACTTGATTGTAGCGCCGCGCCACCCAGCCGTCGCCAATGTCCGTGATCCCGGCGATGAGCAGCAGGAGCACGGCTTGGAGTTGAGCCGCCGGTCCTTGAGCGATGAAGTCGAGCAGGAAGGGGATGAGCAGGACCCGCAAGACGCTGAGGAAATTGGCCAACATTGCCGGGCTATTGCAGCATTTCGCGGGCGTGTTGGCGCGCTGTATCCGAAATGGTCTCGCCAGCCAACAGATAGGCAATTTCTTCGGCGCGGGCCTTGGTGTCGAGTAGTACGACCTCGGTGGTAGTCCGCTGTTGCTCCTGCTGCTTGCGCACTGAAAAGTGCTGGTCGGCAAGGCTGGCAATCTGCGGCAGATGGGTGATGACGATGGTTTGGTGCGCCGCGGAGAGAGACTGTAGCTTGCGGCCAACGGCCGCGGCGATGCGCCCCGAGATTCCAGCGTCGATTTCGTCGAAGACTAAAGTTGAAACAAGGTCGCGCCCGGCGACTGCTTCCTTGAGGGCGAGCATTACGCGCGAAATTTCCCCGCCCGAGGCAATGCGCGCTAGGGGTCGCGGGGGTTCGCCGGCATTGGCGGAAATGTGGAAGGCGACGTGCTCCATGCCGTGCTCGCCAGCCGCGTAGCGACGCCCGTCGCGCTGGACTATCCCCTCTGGATCTTCGGTGGTTGCCAGTTCGATGTAGAACTGGGCCTTAGCCATGCCCAACTCCCCGAGGGCGGCGATTAACGACCTCGACAAGGTGGCACTGGCCTGCTGACGAGCTTCAGAAAGGGCTAGGCAACAAGAGGCAAACTCGGCGAGTGCTTGATCGCGGCGTTCAGCCGCTTGGGCCAGTTCGTCGCAGAGGCGGTCAGCGCGGTCTTCTCGCGCCGCAAGCTCGCTGGCGCGTTCTAAGACGGCGTCGAGAGTGCCGCCGTATTTCTTCTTGAGGGCGCGCAGGCCGTCGCGGCGCTCGCGCAGTTCGTCGGCCCGCCCAGGGCGCACCTCAATGCTGCGGGCGTAGTCGCGTAGTTGGCTGGCGAGATCTTCGACCTCGTAGATCAGCTCTTCTAAGGCCTCAGTTTGGGGGCCGAGCGCCGGGTCGATTTCGCGCAGTCGGTCGAGCTGGCGACGCACTTGGCCGAGGATCTCGTACACCGCGCCTTCGCGCTGATAGAGTAGATTGTAGAGTTGAAGGCCGCCTTGGGATAGGGTCTCGGCGTTTTCGAGAACTTGCAACTCGCGCTCTATCTCGGGCTCTTCACCCGGTCGAGGTGCGAGGAGACGGATCTCTTCTAGTTGGAAGGCGCGCAAGTCGTCTTCGGCTGCAAGCGCGTCGCGCTCTGCGCGCAGTCGGTCGAGGCGGGCCACGCTATCGCGGTACGCGCGCCAGTGCTGTCCCACGAGGCGGCACTGGTCGTCGTCGAGGCCGGCAAACGCGTCGAGAAAGCGAGCGTGGAGCTTGGGGTCGAGCAGCGATTGGTGTTCGTGTTGGCCGTGCAGGTCAACCAAGATCGCGCCGATTTGCTTTAGTTGCTTGATTGGCTGGCCTTGGCCGTTGACAAAGGCCCGCGAGCGACCTTGGCCGCGGATTTCGCGGCGGAGGATGATTTGGCCGTCCTCCAAGAGAACGCCCAAATCGGCTAAGCGTGCGATTTGGCTTTGGTCGTCGAGTTCAAAAAAACCCTCCACCGTGCACGAGCTAGCCCCTTTGCGCACTAGCTCGGCACTGACGGGGCCGCCGAGGATGGAGTTGAGGGCACCAATGAGAATGGACTTGCCAGCCCCGGTCTCGCCGGTGATGACGTTGAGGCCAGGACCGAATTCGATCTCCGCTTCTTCGATAAGGGCAAAGTCCTTGATGTAGAGGCGAGTCAGCATCGGGCCGAGGCCGAGGGGCGGCTATTGGTCGTCTTCGTCGTCCAGAAAGGAGAGGCGGAACTGGCTCTCGGCGTCGGCGGTGAGGACTTGGACGCGCTCGCGGGTCTGGTCGAGCCACTGGCCGCAGGCGCGCGAGGCGGCGACGCCCTTTTCAAATACTTTGAGGGCCTCTTCGAGCTTGAGATCGCCCGCTTCGAGGCGCTGGACGCTCTCTTCGAGCACGGCTAGGGATTCTTCAAAAGATTCACTCATCGAGTTTCTCCTCCACGCGGCAGATGGCGCCTCCGCGGCGAAAGCGCAGTTGCAGTTTGTCGCCCGGCTGAAGCTCGTTGCTATCGCGGACAAGGCGTTTGTTGGCGACGCGTTCCACTAGGGCAAAGCCGCGTGCCAAACTCGTAAGCGGGCTGAGATCGTCGAGGCGGGTGGCGGCGTTGGCTAGGGCCTCGACCCGAGTGCGCAAAAACCAATCGAAAGCAGTCGAAAGGGCTTGGCACCGCTCATCGAGGTGTAGGCTTTGCTGCTGCAAGCGGTCGTCGAGGCGTGCACACAGACGGCTCGGGTCGCAGTAGCGCAATCGCTCCTCTAAGGAGTTGAGATAACGCTCCATTTCCGCTAGCAACCGGCCTTGTTGTTCGGCGACCCGCTCGCGGAGCGCACTGCGTTCACGGGCGACCATTTCGGCTGCGGCTGAGGGGGTTGGGGCGCGACAGTCGGCCACGTAGTCGGCGATGGTGTAATCGATCTCGTGGCCGACGGCAGAGATGACGGGCTGAGGCGACTGGTAGATGGCCCGGGCGACGGATTCGTCGTTGAAGGGCCAGAGGTCTTCTGGAGCTCCGCCACCGCGACCGACGATCAGCACGTCGATGTCGTCTAGTTGATTTAAACTGGTGATAGCTTCGGCGATCTCAGCAGCAGCCCCCTCGCCTTGGACCCGTGCGGGGCAGAGGACGATCTCGATATCTGGGGCGCGGCGGTCGAGGACTTGGATGATGTCGCGGATGGCCGCGCCGGTTGGCGAGGTCACTACGCCGATTTTGCGGGGATACGAGGGTAGGGGGCGCTTGCGGCTTTCGGCGAATAGCCCTTCGGCCTCTAGGCGGTTTTTGAGCTGCTCAAAGGCGATGGCCAACTCGCCGATGCCAGCGGGTTTGAGCTGCTCGGCATAGAATTGGTACTTCCCCCCGCGCTCGTACACGGAGATATGTCCATACACTTGCACCTGCATGCCCTGTTGGGGAATGAAGGAGAGCGAGCTGGCCTGCCATTTGAACATCACTGCGCTTAGCTGGCTCGCATTGTCTTTGAGCGTGAAATAGCGGTGGCCAGAGCTGTGGTGGTTGTACTGAGAGATTTCGCCTTCGACCCAGCATTTGGGCAGGTTCTCCTCGAGCAAACCTTTGACTTGGCTGGTGATTTCGGAGACCGAGTAAGGCCGGGGGGATGCGTCTTCGGCGTCGGTCCAGAAGACCGGCTCTTGAAAGGACATAGATCCTCCGGTTGGGGAAGCGGAAGTCGATTGGAGCAAACAGGATAGGCCGCTTAAGAGGCGAGGTCAAGGCTCTGCTAGCTGCAATCGCTCAATCCGAGTGGCCCGGCCGCTTATCTCGTCGGCCTCGACGAGCGCGCCGCAGAGTACCGCCTTGCCGTCGGCGGGCTTGAAGCGAGTAGGTACCTGGGTGAGGAAGCGTTGGATGGCCATTTCGGGACGCACGCCAATCACGGATTCGCCGGCACCGGTCATGCCGGCGTCGGTCAGGTACGCCGTACCTTTGGGCAAAATGCGCTCATCCGCGGTCTGCACGTGGGTGTGGGTGCCGATGACCGCGGTGGCCAATCCGTCGAGGTGGAAGCCCATGGCCATTTTCTCGGCTGTGGCTTCGGCGTGGAAATCCACAAAGACTAGAGGAGTCTCTGCGCGCAGGCGTTCGACTTCGGCGCGGCCCGTGCGGAAGGGACAGTCGATGATGGGCATGCTGGTGCGCCCTTGGAGGCAGAGCACGGCTACCGGAGGACCTCCGCGTGCAGCAACGACGGTCGCACCTATGCCGGGGGCCTCTTTTGGGTAGTTGAAGGGGCGCAGGACGCGGTCTGATTGGTCTAGGTACGGGATGAACTCGCGGCGGTCCCAGACGTGGTTACCGCTGGTGATAATGTCGGCGCCATAGCTGTGCAGCTTGTGCGCAATGCGGTCCGTGAGGCCAAATCCCCCGGCTGCATTTTCGCCGTTGGCGATTACTAGAGAGATTTCGCGCTGTTTAACCAACTTGGGAATCAGGGCCGCGGCGACTCGGCGACCGGGCTGGGCAAAGATATCGGCGACGAAGAGAATGTTCACCGCGCGTAGGACTCGGCGCGCATTTCGCGGATGATACAGACGCGCAACTGACCGGGATATTCGAGTTGTTGCTCGATTTCGTTGGTGATTTCGTCGGCGAGTTGTTCGGCATACGTGTCGTCCACCACTCCGCTATCGACCAAGACCCGAACTTCCTTGCCATTTTGCAGAGCAAAAGCTTGCTTCACGCCTACGTAATCGGTCGCGAGTTCCTCAATGTGGTGTAAGCGGCGGATGTACTCCTCGACTTTTTCCTTGCGGGCACCCGGGCGGTGGGTGGAGATTTCGTTGGCGGCTTCGACTAGTACGGCGATGGCCAAGCGCGAGGGTGTGTGCTTGCTGTGGGTTTCGATGATCTGCACGACTTCAGGGCTTTCGCCGCCCTTGCGGGCCAGTACGGCACTGCTTTGCGCTGGGTCATTGCCCAACTCGAAGTCTTGTGCCTTGCCTATGTCGTGCAAGAGACCAGCGCGGCGGGCCAGCGTCACATCGAGGTCGAGCATCTCGGCCATCATGCCAGCCAAGAACCCGACTTCCTTGCTGTGGACCAACAAGTTTTGGCCGTAGCTGGTGCGAAAGCGGAGCTTGCCCAGAGTTTCCAATAGCGGCTCGGATAAGTCGTGGATGCCGAGGTCAAAGGCGGCTTTAGAGCCAGACTCGCGGATCATCTCCTCGACGGTACTGCGGGCCTTGTCGTACACCTCCTCGATGCGCCCGGGGTGAATGCGCCCGTCGCGGATGAGCGTTTCGAGGGTATGTCTTGCTACCTCGCGGCGCAGTGGATCAAAGCCCGAGAGCATGACCATGCCAGGGGTATCATCGACGATGACTTCGACGCCGGTGATCATCTCAAAGGAGCGGATGTTGCGCCCGTCGCGGCCGATGATGCGCCCCTTCATGTCGTCGAAGGGGATGGGCACTACCGAAAGCGTACTCTCGACGGTCAGCTCCCCGGCGAAGCGCTGGATGGCGCGGGTGATGATTTCCTTGGCCTCTAGGTTGGCCGTGGCAACCGCGGTGTCCTTGATCTCGCGGACCTTGCGGGCGGCGACTCGGCGCGCTCCCCCTTCTAGCTGATCGACGAGTATGCGCCGAGCTTCTTGCTGGCTGATGCCAGCCAGCTCTTCCAATCGCTGACTCTGCTCGCGGACGAGGTCCTGTGCTTGCGTCTCGGCTGTAGTTATGGCTGCCTCGCGGCGGTCGAGGTCCTGCTCGTTTTTGAGCTGTTCGCGCTCCTTGCTCGTGAGCAGGTCTATTTTGCGCTCTAGTTGCTGTTCGCGCTCTAGCAGCTTGGCCGCGAGGTCGCGCAGCGAGCGCCTCTGCGTCTCTTGCTCCTTTTCCAGCGGGGCGCGCTCGCTATGCCACTCGTCTCTCGCTTTGAGCAAGGCGTTTTTTTTCAGCGCTTCGGCCTCTTGGCGGGCGCGAGAGACGATCTGATCGACCGTGTCTTGGGTGCTGCGCAGTCTGCTGTTGCGCATTCGCTCACTTCCTAGCCAGCCGAGGAGACAGCCGCCGGCGAAAAAGGCGAAAGCAGAACAGATTAGGACTATATAGTCAAACCCATTAAACATGGGTGTCTCTTTCTCATGGATCTCGATGCCTGCGGGCATCGGGCCAGAGCGCGGGCGAACCCGGCTCAGAATACTGCTTCAGCTATCGGAACGGGGAACTTCCACTTCGGCGAAAAGGTGCCCAAGCGAGGCGGCGAGTTGAGAAGTCCGCGAGGCGATATCAGCTTCGGCGGAAGCGTAGTCCTTCCGCAGGGTTAGGAGTTCCTCCACCAAGCTCAGACTAGCCAAGATAGCTACTTGGAGTGGGGAGCCACCTTTGATCTCGCGCTCGATTTCGTGCATGCGCTCGTCCACCATCTCGGCGAGCTTTTGCACGTGTTCGGCGGAATGTTCTTGATCGACTCCTAGGGTGTAGTGCTTGTCGAATATTTTGACCACTACTTGGGACGACATACTAGACCCCTTTCTCAGACTTCTTCATCTAGGACGCTAGACAGGCCACTTCAACCTGCTAGAGCTGTTCGTTTTCACTGCTGACGGCGCTGTCCAAGCGGCTGAGGAGTTGTTCAATGCGTCCCTTTACCGCTTCCTTATCCTGTTTGAACTGTTCGTTTTCCTTGCTCGCGGCGCTGATTTTTTTTTCGAGGCTTTGGATCTCGGCCTGCAAGGTGTCATTTTTTTCTTTTAGGCCCTGGACCTGTCCATTCAGCTCGTCGTTTTCCTTGCGGAGCGTTTCGAGTACTCCCGTCAGGCGGTTGATGTGGTGCTCAAGGCGTGCAAAATTTTCGTTGACATCCATTGGGGCGGCTGTACTCCTGATTGAGGTTGGGATTAGCGCAAACGAGCGCCGAACCGCGTTTCTAGGCTCCTGAGCATTGAGGAGATCGCCGCGTCGGCCTGAGCGTCCTGCAACGTCTGTTCGCAGTCGCGCAGACGGATGGCGAAAGCCACGCTCTTGTGGCCTTCTTCTATTTGATCCCCTTGATAGAGGTCAAAAACCGCGATGGATTCGACGAGGTCAGACACGCTATCTCTCATGGTGGCGATGAGTTCAGCGGTTTTAGTGTCTGTGCGTACGACTACGGCCAAATCGCGCTCGATCGGCGGAAACTTGGGGAGCGCGGAAAACGAGCGCTCCCGACCGTGCCAATGGCGAACTAACGCGGCGAACGATAGTTCAAAAATATACACTTGGCGCTCTAAATCAAATACCGCGCACAAGTCGGCCGAAACTTGGCCCAGCCAGCCGAGGGGCTGGCCGTCGAGAAAGACGCAAGCTGCGTGCCCTGAGCGGCATTCGGGGCGGTCGGCGGGAGTAAAGCGCAAGTCCTCCTCGCCCACGAACGCTTCGAGCAAGCCCTTGAGGTCGAAAAAGTCAGCCTCGCGGGCGTCGGCTTGATAGGGAGACGCCGAGACGCGGCCCGACCACAGGGCTGCGAGGTGCCAGTTTTCCTCGGGTCTTGCGTCCTTTTCCGCGCCGGCGACAAAGCATTTGCCCAGTTCGAAAATGGCTACCTCCGTGGCCCGCTGGTTGAAGTTGCGGCACGCGACATCCAAGAGGCTTGGCACCAAGGTGGTGCGCAAGGCGTCTTGGGTTTCGGTTGGCGGGTTGGCTAAGCGGGCGGCACGGTCTGCGGCACCGGCCAGTTCGAGCCAGCGGGATTCGACAATCGCATTGCTGACGACTTCGTCCAAACCTAGGCCCAAGAGTCGTTGCCGAGCGACCTGCCTAAAGGTGAACTCGGGGTCGCGCCGGGTGATCCAAGGCCCAGATGCCTCTTGGCGACCCTCAATGCGGTCGAAGCCGTAGATGCGGCCGACTTCCTCGATGAGGTCGGCCGGGCGCGTTAGATCGGGACGGAAGCTCGGAGCCGTTACCACGAGGGAGCGGCCCGATTCGACATGGCAGCCGAGGCGTTCGAGAATCTGGACGATGGCAGCGGAGTCTAACTCCGTAGCCAAGAGTTGGTTGGTGCGGTCGACGCAAAGTGGAATCTGGCGGCACTGGCCGGGGCGAGGGTACACGTCTAGAAGATCTGGGGCGACCGCGCCGCCGGTTAGTTCGGCGATTAGTTGGGCCGCGCGGTCAATGGCTCGCACCGGGGCGTCCCAATCGGCACCGCGCTCAAAGCGCGTAGATGCCTCGGTGAAAAGCCCTAGGCGCGACCGGGCTAGCCGCACCCGCGACGGGGCGAAATACGCGCTTTCGAGTAGGATATCCGTGGTAGCCTCCGATACTTGGGAATGGGCTCCACCCATGACCCCGGCTAGTGCTTGGGGCCGCATCCCATCGGCAATGACCAGCATCTCTTCGTCGAGTTGGCACTGGGTGCCGTCGAGAGTTTCCAAAGTCTCGCCGGTGCGCGCCCGGCGGACGACGATGCGCCGCTGGTCCAGTGTATGCAGGTCGAAAGCGTGCAGGGGATGTCCCAATTCCAGCAGCACGTAGTTGGTGATATCGACGATGTTGTTGATCGGACGCTGCCCCACGGCTTGGAGTCGGTGCTGGAGCCACTGAGGAGAGGGGCCAACCTCGACGCCGCGCACGACGCGGCCGACGTAGCGCGGACAATCGTCCGGTGTCTCAATGTCGATCCGCACGTCTTCTGCGGTGGCCGGGCCACTTCCGGTCACCTGGACGTTGGGAAAACGGAGGCGGTTGCCGGTGAGTGCGTGGACCTCGCGGGCAATGCCCAAAAGACTCAGACAGTCTGGACGGTTGGGCGTAACCTCGAAATCGATGACCACGTCGTCGAGCTCAGTGGCCGCGGCAAAAGGGGTGCCGACCGGGAGAGCTTCGTCGAGCACCACAATGCCGTCGTGGTTATCGCCTAGCCCGAGTTCGTCTTCGGCACAGAGCATGCCCTCGGATGCAACGCCGCGGATTTTGGCTTTTTTAATTTGCATGCCTCCGGGCAGCGTAGTGCCGGGCAGGGCGACGGCGACAGTTTGCCCGGCCGCGACATTGGGTGCTCCGCAGACGATGGTGTTGACCTTGGTCCCCACATCGACTTGACAGACGGTCAGGCGGTCGGCGTTTTCGTGTGGGCAACAGGTATTGACGCGGCCGATGACGACGCCCTCGTAGCGCACGCCGAGATCCTCGACGCCCTCAAACTCCAAGCCCACCATGGTCAGACGCTCGACTAGCTCGGGCCAATCCCAAGCGAAATCCACGTATTCCTTGAGCCAGTTATAAGTGATTTTCATAAGGCGTTGTCGGAAACCTCAGAACTGGCGGATGAACCGCAAGTCGTTTTCGAGGAAGCGCCGCACGTCGTCAATGCCGTGCCGGATCATGGCGATTCGCTCCAATCCCATGCCGAAGGCGAAGCCGGTGTATTCGTCTGGATCGTAGCCCACTGCGGCGAAGACGGCCGGATCGACCATGCCGGCCCCGGCGATTTCGATCCAACCCGTTCCCTTGCAGATGGAGCAGTTCGCGCGTTGCCTCTTGCAGATGCAGGTGAAATCGTATTCCACGCTTGGCTCGGTAAAGGGAAAGAAGTGAGGCCGAAAGCGCACTTGGGTCTCCTCGCCCATAAGCTGGCGTCCCATGGCCTCAATAGTGCCCTTCAAATCGGCGAAAGAAACACCGCGGTCGACGTATAGGCCCTCGATCTGATGGAAGGCGAAGTGGTGAGTTGCATCGACCGTCTCCTTGCGGTAGCAGCGACCCAATGAGATGATCCGCACCGGCGGCGGCATTTGCTCCATAACGCGGATTTGCACCGTGGAGGTGTGGGTGCGCATGAGTCCTCCGCCCTCCAGATAGAAAGTGTCGTGCAGATCGCGCGCGGGGTGATCGGCCGGCGTGTTGAGGGCGTCGAAATTGTGGTATTCGTCTTCGGCTTCCGGCCCATCGGCCACGTCAAAACCCATGCCTTGAAAGATGCCGATCAATTCGTCGGTTAGCTGGGATAGGGGGTGGGCACAGCCCAAGAGGGGCCGTCGGCCCGGCAGCGTTACGTCGAGGACAGAAGTCGCGTCGGACGCCTGCCTAAGGGCTAGGGCCTTGTCGTCTAGCGCCTGCTGAATGGCCTGTTGGGCACGACCGGTGGCCTCCCCTAGCGCTGGCCGTTGAGCCGCAGGTTGCTGGCCAATCTGCCGTGCGATCTGGCGCAGCCGGCTCTTGCGCCCGAGGAGGTGAACTCGCAGCGCTTCTAGGGCCTTATCGTCTCGGGCAGCTTCGATTTCCTCTACGGCCCCCGACGCCAATTGTCGCACTTCTTCTAGCATATAGACCTAAAGAACAAAAAGGGCCCGGCGCGTATCGCCGACCCCTTTCCGTCCGAGTGAGTATAAGTTTAGACGTGGGGCCGAGCTTGTTCGACTACCGCGGCAAAGGCGGCTGGATCGCGCACGGCTAGATCGGCCAAGACCTTGCGGTTGATTGCAACGCCGGCTTGACCCAGCCCGTGGACGAGCTGGCTATAAGACATGCCGTTGCGGCGGGCGGCGGCATTGATGCGGACAATCCAGAGGCGGCGGAAGTCCCGCTTGCGTTGGCGCCGGTCGCGGTAGGCATAGGCTTGAGCGCGATCGACGGCTTCGCGAGCAGTGCGGAAGAGACGGCTGCGCGCTCCCCAATAACCCTTGGATTGTTTGAGTACCTTCTTTTTGCGCTTTTTGGTGGCTACGGCATGACTTACCCGTGGCATGAATTATTCTCCGTTAAACTCGCTTATTTGAGATTCAGGGCCCGGCGCACATTGGCTAGATCTGCGGACGAGACCGAACTGTTTTTGCGGAAAGCCCGTTTGCGCTTGGTCGAGCGGCCGCCCAAAAGGTGCGTGGCATAGGCGTTGCGCCGCTTCAGGCTGCCCGACTTGCGCTGCTTAATGCGCTTGGACGAGGATTTATGCGTCTTGATTTTGGGCATGATGGTCCTTCTATATTTGATTTAGGCAGAAAAAGCAAAAATAGACCATGATATAGGGGCTGTCAAGGAAGAGCAGTCCGCCCTTGGGGCGATGAAATTTTGTCGAGGAAGTTCGCGGTCCCGTCTCGGAACTAGGCGCGATCAGTCGTTGAACTGTAGGCGATTAAGCGGCTGCGTGCGATCTAAATTTTTCGATCCGCTCCCGCACTTGGGGACGGATAAAGACCGAATCAAGAGGTAGCCGCGAAAGGGCACGGCATAACAAATGTACGCGGGCACTGGTGTCGAGTTCGTGATTGACGATCAAGTAGGACCTACCGCCGTAGCGGCAAAGCCCGCCTTGGCCCTCGAAATCGTCGTAGCGCACCTCAATGTCCAGCCCCTCGGCGAGGGTTTCAAGCTCTTGTAGGAGGATTGAGTCATCCATAAAAAAATAATAGGACCGCAGGTCGCAGCTAAGCAAGGAAATTGTTGGGAGCCGAGTGGCGGATTGTTATTATATGACGCCATATCAGAGCGGATCCATAGCGAAGGGGAAATCGACTGTGACCGCTGCAAAACCCCAAGTATTGGTGACAAACGACGATGGTGCCGATTCGCCCATTTTGGTGCCTTTGCTGCGGGAGCTATCCGAGTTGGCCGAGCTATGCGTGGTCGTGCCGGCTGCGGAGTGCAGTTGGACCAGCAAGAGTATGACCCGCTTTGAGCCGTTGGTGCTAGCCGAGATCGAATGCGGCGGCTTCCCCGTCCAGACGCTGACTGGCAAGCCCGCCGATTGCGCCCATATCGGCATCCACAACCTCTGTTCCGCAAAGCCAGCCTTAGTCATTTCCGGCATCAATATGGGCATCAACTCCGGCCTCGCTTTCACGCTGAGTTCCGGCACGATAGGGGCGGCTGTAGAGGGCTTTCTCGCCGGGGTGCCATCCGCGGCTTTTTCGCTGGGACTACCCGAGCCTGCTTTTGCGCTCTGGCGGCGGTCGCGGCGGCTCGATCCCACGCTCGATGCACTGGTTGCGGCGGCGGCGGCCGTCGCCGCGGAAATCGCAGCCGAGATCTTGCGCGGGGGGTTGCCCGCTGGTGCCGACATGATCGCAGTGAATATGCCCGCTAGTACTAGGCGCGAATCCCCGAGATGCCTGACGAGCTTGGCGAGGACGAGCTATGGTCCGCTATTCGCCCGGCGTGCGGACGAGCCGCATTTTGCCTATCACAGTTGTCAGTTGCAGTTGGTCAGTGATGGAGCTAACAGCGATGTGGAAGCCTTAGCACGCGGCGCAATCGCGATTACGCCGCTCCGCTACTCGCTTGGTGCCCCAATAAACTCGGTTGATCGCCAGCGCTTTGAGCGCGGCGTTTTCACGCCTGAAGGCGGCGGTAAAACGAGATGGTCGTGATTAAGCGGCTTCTCACAAACGGTAGCTGTACAGCCGTCCTATTGTTCGCAGAGGGGGCGTGGAGCGAGGGCGAGGTCCGCGTCGATTCCACTCATAGCCAGCCCTCGGCTCCGCTGCTGGCCAAGGTCTCGCAGTCGGCGACTGAGCAGACTGTGGAAGCCGTGCGCTGGATGGCAAAGCGACGCCAGTTTACCCTTCGGGGCATTCCCTACGGCGTCACTGGCCTTCCGTTCGCTTATCTCAGTCCTAACACGGGCTGGAACTGGGGAGTGCGCGTACATTGGGCCGACTACCGGTACCAGCCCTATCTCTACAAGCTAACTTTGCACGTACAGCAGTCTTCTGAGGGCAAACTAAAAAACCGCGTGCGGCTGAGGGTACCCCGGATTTCGGGTACGGGTTTCGGCCTGAGACTGGAGTTGTTCCGCGAGCGCAATATACGCACGCGCTACTATGGGTTGGGCAACAATAGCACATTCAATCGCGACTTCATCGAGCCTAAGAGCACTGATTTCAAAGACGAGAACTACTATTACTACATTCTAGAGAGAAACCCGCGGATCTTAGTGAGCCTTTTTCGCCAGTTGTACGGTCCGGTCTCCATGTCGGTTGGCTTTGGGCTGGAGCGCGTCGATGTGGACCAGCGAGGGACACAGGCCTTCTATTTAGAGCGCGGCACCCCAGATGGAGTGATAGATGGGTTTTCGGGGTTTATCGGTGCGACTCTCCAGTGGGATACCCGCGACGACGAAGTAGTGCCACGGCGCGGCTTCTTTCAGGAGTGGTCATACGAATCAGCGCGCAATTCACTGCTGGCGCTGGTCTTCGAGCCTATTGATTTTAGCCGCGTGACTCTGACCAATGCCTACTACATTCCGCTGTCGCCTCGGATGAATTTCTCCCATCGCCTCGTGCTGGAGGTACTCAGTGGCGAAGTACCGCTCTATGCCTATGGCGAGATTGGGGGCAGTCGCCGGGTCAAGGGATTGGGCGGCAGCGATTCACTGCGGGGTTTCGACACCCAGCGGTTTACAGATGATGTGCGCTTTTTATCCAATGTCGAACTGCGCTACCAACTGTACGACACTTGGTTTTACGGGCAGTACGTAGAGTGGCAGGGGGTGGTGTTTTTCGATGCGGGCCGGGTCTGGCCTGACTTGGATCAGATCGGGTGGTCGGGCATGCACGTCAGCGGCGGTGCCGGGGTGCGAATGGTCTGGGATGCCGATCTCGTGATCCGCATGGGCACGGGCGTCGCCGACGAGCAAATGGATGTCTGGCTGAGCCTAGGACACAACTTCTAGGCGCGGCTGGCAGTCTTCGGGGCCAAAAGTGCGATCAAACGCGCCAGTTCCGCCGCCATGCGGTCGCGCGGGACGATGCGGTCGATAAAGCCGTGTTCGAGGACGGTCTCGGCTAATTGGAAGCCTTCGGGCAGGGGGGCGTCCGTGCCGAGGAACTGCTGGATGACGGTTTGGCCGGCAAAGCCGATACGCGCCCCAGGTTCGGCCAAGGCGATATCGCCGAGCATGGCAAAGCTGGCAGTGACTCCCCCGTAGGTTGGATCGGTGATAATGGCGATGTAGAGCAAGCCGTTTTGCGAGAGCTGATTGAGCTTGGCACTAATCCGCGCCATCTGCATCAGCGAATAGGCGCTTTCCTGCATTCTCGCACCACCCGACTGGCAGACGATGACTAGCGTGCATCGTTCGGCCATGGCGCGGTCGATGAGGCGGCAGAGCTTCTCGCCGGTCGCTCCACCCAACGTGCCCGTTAGGTAACGCGAGTCCATGATCGCCAAGGCGACGGGGAGGTCGCCGATTTGGCCGATGCCGGTGTACACCGATTCTTTTAGGCCGCTCTGGCGGCGACTGGTCTTGATTTTGTCCTTATAGCCTTTGAACTTAAGCGGATCGACAGGTGCTACGTTGGCGTTGATTTCGGTGAATGTACCGTCGTCGATGAGGAGGTCGATGTACTGCTGATGGCCGATGGGATAGTGGCAAGCGCACTCCGGGCAGATCCAGTGCCGGCGTCGCAGGGCCATTTCGTAGTTGGAGTGGCCGCACTTTTTGCACTGGATCCAGATGCCTTGGGGAATTTCGCGCTTTATTAGGGACTTAATTCCCGTTTTCATTCTTTCAAACCAGTTCACGGCTTCTTCTCTCAGATTAGCTCGGCCGCTCGATTGCGGCGAAGTGAATGCGGCGGTAGCGCATCTGTCGCCATATTGCTGTAAAGCGGATAAAGTGCATTAAAAATAAATACTTGTCAATCTATAAACGCACGGCGAACCGCGAGAATGTAACTCAGTCGCTGCAAAGATGTAATGGTGAAGGTGTTATATTTGGTACCTAGGTGGCCTTTGAAGTTGCATCCCAAACAGTAAATACATATCTTGACGGCTCTACGAAGGCTGCATTAAGCAATGACAATGAATCCGCAACTTGTCGCGGCTCGGAGCCGTAGCCATATTGAGGATTGTTTACCGTGAAATGTAATCTGCTGCGTATACTAGGGCTAGCGATTTGCATCTTAGTCCTGGGTGCCGACGCCAGAGCCAATGAGAATGAAGTTGCAATAGCCGATTCAATCCGCAAGTACAAATACTACGCCAAGACAGCCCGCACAAACAAAGAGTACGATAGAGCCATAGGCTATTACACGACTGTTTTGCAATATAGTCCCCAAGAGTTGCAGGCCGCCTACTTCTTGGGGCAACTCTATTACAAAGAAAAGAAGGATTTGGACAACGCTCGCATCGCACTGCGCCGGGCGGTGAGCATCGACTCGCTGCATCTGAATTCCAATCGGCTCCTCTACACGATCTACCAAGCTGTCGGCGAGGCCGATTCGGCTGCTTTGAGTTTGGAGCGAGTGCTACTCAAAAAGCCGAGTGCTGCTGACCGTCGCAAGCTGGCCGACCTCTATCGCCGCGAAGGCCGCAATGAGCGGGCTATCGTCCACTACGAGCAGTTAGTTGAGGCTGAGCGCGAAGACACGACTGGAGTCGGAGACGCTGAACTCATTGAAATACTTGCGTCGTTGCACCAGGAGTTGGGACAGGTGGAGCAGGTTCTTGAGTTGAGGAAACGCCAAGTCGAGGATGGGACGGGTGGTGCCGATCAATTGGAGCGTATCGTCGAACTAAAACTAGAGGTCGGCAATGTCGAAGGGGCCTACGACACGCTATTGGAACTGGCGAAGGTAGATTCGCAGAACGCCTATTCCTACTACAACCGAATCTCATCAATCGCCTCTGAAGCGGGCAATGACTCCATGCACATAGAGGGTCTCAAGGGCATGGTCGAGGCCGATCCCAAGGATGCGGAGAGCATCGCTGAGCTAGTGGAGTGGCACCAAGGCCGTGGCGAGTTTGCCGCGGCAAAAGAGTGGCTGGGGCTGGGGCTGAAGGTAAATCCCAAGGATGCACACCTACTGCTGCTCAAAGGCGACAATCTGGTGAGGGCGGGCGACGAGGAAGGAGCCATCGCCGCCTTTGAGAAAGCCAAAGCCGATCCAGCTTGGGAGAAGGTGGCCCAGCAGCGCATCTGGCAGCTCCGGCCGCCCGAGACCGAGGAGGAAAAGCTCAAGCGACAGTTCTTCGGCGGCGAAGAGGCGCAAGAGGAGCAAAACTAATCATTGCTCCGGTCTGTTGGACCGGGACTAACATTAATTGCGAGGGGGAAAAATGGTAGAGCTCTTTCAAGACGGTGGATGGGCCATGTGGCCCCTGCTCATTCTGCTCATCATCGGCGTTGCCGTAGCGATTGAGCGTCTGTTCAATCTGTCGCGGTCGTCGATTGACGCGGCGAATTTCTTTGCGAACCTCGAAGAGGCACTCGAAAGTGAGGGACCCGATGCAGCGGCCGAGCTTTGCTCGAATACGCGCGGTCCGGTTGCTTCCGTTATCCACGCAGGACTCCTGCGCCTAGACCGCGGCATTGACCACGTCGAGAAAGCCATTGACAATTCCGGCGCAGTGGAGATGGCCTTTCTCGAGCGCGGCATGGTCTGGCTCTCGACCGTGGCCAACTTGGCACCGATGATAGGTTTCTTAGGCACGGTCAGCGGTATGATCAATGCCTTTCAGGCAATTAAGGAAGCCGGCGATGTCGAACCTTCTATGGTCGCGGGTGGTATTTCCGAGGCTCTAATCACCACAGCCTCGGGTTTGATCGTGGGCATTCTGATCCAGTTTTGCTACAATTTCTGCGCCAATCGCATCGATAAGATCATCGCCGATATGACCGAGCAGACGGCCAACTTTATCGACTTGTTGGGCGCGCGCGAGCACCAAGGAGCCAAGACGTGATCGGGAGGCGCCAGAGCCGGGTTGCCCCGGAAATCCCCACGGCTTCGATGGCGGATATCGCCTTTTTGTTGATCGTGTTCTTTCTCGTTACGACCACCATGAACCAAGACAAGGGCCTCTCGTTGCACTTGCCGCCGGTGGGAGAGACCAAGGAAGTACGAGAAAAGAATATTCTCAACGTGTGGATCAATGCCCGCGACCAGATCGCCTTTTTTGAGAATGACCAGCTAACACCAGTGCCGTTTGCTGAACTCAAGGGGCGCATTGATGGGCGTCTGCAGGAAAACGAGAATCTGATCGTCTCGCTCAAGACCGAGCGCGGGGCCACCTATCGGACCTTCGTCGATGTGCTAGACGAGCTCAAACTGGCCGGGGCCACCAAAATATCGATTGCCAACCCGGAAGAATAGCCGATGAAATTCGCACGCAAAGCCAAAGTAGTTAGCGTTATTCCCACGGCTTCCATGGCCGATATATCCTTCTTGCTCCTCGTATTTTTCATGGTCTCGACGGTTTTCGTGCGCTATAGGGGCGTGCCAGTGGAGTTGCCACAGGCCGAAAAAATTGAGAAGCTCGAAAGCCGCCGCAACGTGTTGCAGGTTTGGGTCAGTAGCGAGGGAGTCGTCAATATCGAGGACCGGAACATACCGCTTTCCGAAGTGGGCAAGTTGGTGCATAAGCACCTGATGGCCAATCCCCGGCTGATCATCTCATTGCGGGGCGATAAGGACTCTGAGTTCGGGGTGATTTCCGATGTCATGGAGGAGTTGCGCCAAGTCGAGGCTCTGCGGGTCAACTTCTCCACCAAACGGGAGTTGGACGAATGATTCGCGGCAAACAGCCTGAAGCCAACCTGCGGTTGACGTACCGGAAGACGTTGTGGGCCTGCACGGGTCTTTCTACCCTCGTGCACGTGGCCCTCTTTGTCCTCTTCCCCAACTTCGAGCCCGAAGCCTACGCCAAACCCGAACAGCCGATTATCATTCAACTCGAAGAAATCCCCGAGACTAAACAGGAACGTCGGCCCCCACCGCCAGCCCGGCCAGTAGTGCCCGTGCCTACCGACAACCCGGATGTCCCAGAAGATGTGACCATTGAGGACACTGAGATTGACCTCGGTCTCGACGATCTAGCGCCGCCGCCGCCATTAGAGGAGGAGGTGGTGGTTGAGGAAGTCGAGTTGGAGGAGGAAGAAGAGATCGTCGAGTTGTGGCGGGTCGAGAAAAAGCCCGTGACTATCAAAAAAGTAGAGCCGAAGTATCCGGCTACCGCCCAGAAGGCCAATATCACGGGCAAGGTGTTTGTCGAGGCGCTAATCGGCAAAGACGGCAAGGTCGAAGAGATTGGCAAGATCACGGGTCCCAAGGTGTTCCACGAGGTCGCCAAAGCCGCTGCTCTTCAGTGGGAGTTTACGCCGGCGATGCAAAACGATAGACCTGTCAAGGTCAGGGTTAGCCTGCCCTTCGTCTTCCAGCTTAAGTGACGGTTGCCATATCCTCCTATTTTTCTTATATTTAGTATTACTTCCCTTCTTTTTCTTCCCCGCATAAATGCCGTCCGCCGTACTCTGAACAGACTAGTGGGAGGATTAGTCTATGCGGTGTCCCTATTGCAACTGTGAAGAAGATCGGGTAGTGGATTCGCGGTCGTGCCGCGAAGGTATGGCGATCCGTCGCCGCCGCGAGTGCACAAGCTGTGACAAGCGCTTCACAACCTATGAATACATCGAAAACGTGCCCCTATCCGTCATTAAGGCCGACGGCCGGCGCGAGCCTTTTGATCGCAGCAAACTGCTCGACAAGATACAGGTAGCCTGTTACAAGACGACTGTTTCGGCCGAGGAAATCGAGCAACTCGTCGATCAGGTCGAGGCCGAAGTGGGCAGTCTCAACGTGAAAGAAATTCCCTCCAAACAGCTCGGCGAGCGGGTTATAGAGCATCTGCGCCAGCTCAACGACGTGGCGTATGTGCGCTTTGCCTCGGTCTATCGCCAGTTCAAGGACAAGAGCGATTTCATGCGCGAGTTGGAGCAATTGGCTAATAATTAGCGCATCGTAACCGGATTGAAAAGAAATTGCTCTGGACCTTTGTTTTTGCCTTGACAAATACGCACGCCGTTTCTACTTTAGGCCTCAACACACTACATATAGTGTCAAATGAGTGTAATGCCCTGAGATAATGTGTCTCGGGGCTGCACTTTTGCTCTCTCCCCTAATCCTAACAGTAGTTAACCTAAGTCCTTATTTTTGGCGATGTTCTCCACTTCGCCCATGGATCTTTTTTGCTTCAATGGGAGGGCATGAATGGAATCCGGACGCGTAGTTGCACACCGATTTGAAGACATGCTAGCGCAACTCGAAGGCCACGGGCTCAAGCGCAACGGCCACGATGCTCTCTTGGCCCGCGCCGCTGATGCCGAAACCTATTACGGCGACAACGACCTTGCCATCGACGTTTTGCGCAACAAGTACTTGGCACCCGGCGAGACCGGGCCGCTGCACATCTGGGACCGCATCGCCCGGGCCATGGCCTCGGTGGAGGAGGATCCCCAACTTTGGTACGACCGCTTCTTCTCGCTGTTGATGGACTTCAAGTTCATCCCCGGCGGGCGCGTCATGCACGGCGCTGGCCGGGACGAGGCTAGGCGCAAGCCGACGCTGTCCAACTGCTATGTCATTCCCATTGAAGAGGACAGCCTAGAGGGCATCTATCGCTGCCTGAGCGAGTCGGCGATGGTGTACCGCACGGGCGGTGGCGTTGGCACGGATTTGTCGATTCTCAGGCCGCAAGGGGCTCCGGTCAACGCCACAGTGGATGCCTCGCCGGGTTGCACCGCCTTTATGAACCTGCTCTCCGAGAGCACCAATGCCGTCTCCCAAGCTGGCCGCCGCGGTGCCCTGATGCTGACCTTGCGGGTCGATCATCCCGATATCGAAGACTTTATCACCATCAAAAACGACGCCAATCGCACCAAAGTGCAGTACGCCAACATCAGCGTGCTAATTACCCACGAGTTCATGCAGGCCATGTTGGCCGACTCGGACTTTGACTTGCGCTGGGGTGGCAAAGTGTTCCGCACGGTCAAAGCGCGCCAATTGTGGGACAAGATCATCGCCAATGCCCACGCTAGTGCCGAGCCGGGGATTATTTTTTGGGACACGATGCGCGAGCATCACAATGTCGAATACGCCAACCCACTCACTAGCACCAATCCCTGCGGCGAACAGCCACTGGCCTCGTACACAGCCTGCAACTTAGGCAATCTCAATTTGGTGAACTTCGTCCGCGCCGATGGCGAACTCGACTACGAGGAGTTGGGGCAGGCCGCCCGCGTAGCGACCCGTTTTTTAGATAACGTCATTGATTACAACGTGGACAACCATGCCTTGCCCAAAATTCGCGAAGCCGTAGCCTCTGACCGCCGAGTGGGCTTGGGCATCACCGGCATGGCCGATGCGCTGGTCTTGATGCAGAGCAAGTACGATTCGGACGAGGCTCTGACGATTATTGACCGTATTATGGCCACCATCTGCTACAACGCCTATGAAATGTCCGTCGAATTGGCGCAGGAGAAGGGAGCCTTTCCGCTTTTCGACTGGGAGGGCGTCAAGCAGAGCAAGTTCATCCAGAGCTTGCCCCAAGCGCTGCAGGAGAAAATCGCTGAGCGCGGCCTGCGCAATTGTACCTTGATTACCATGCCGCCGGTGGGTACGGGTTCGATTGTGGCGCAGACGAGTTCGGGGATTGAACCAATTTTTTGCACGAGCTACACCCGCCGGGTAAAACAGGACGACGGCGAGAGCTTTCGTGAATACAAGGTCTATCATCCGCTCATCCAGCGCGTCTTCGGCGACGACGAGGACCTGCCCGATTACGTGGTGACGGCCCACGAAATCGACCCCTACTTCCGCGTCAAGATGCAGGGCGTGCTCCAGAAGTACACCGATAGCAGCATTTCTTCGACGATCAACCTGCCCGAAGACATCGCGCTAGAGACGGTCGCCGACATCTACATCACCGCGTACAAGGAAGGCCTCAAGGGCGTGACGGTGTACCGCGAGGGCAGCCGCGAGGGCATCCTGCAGACCGAGGATCAAGCCGATAAGAAGGAAGCTCCGGCTGTGGAGATCCCCGATTCCTTGGGGCCGGATGGCTTTCGGCATCGCCGCCGCCGGCCGGCAGTTACTGCGGGCATTACCGAGCGGATCAACACCGGCGAGGGCAAGATCTACGTAACGATCAACGAAGACGAATACGGGATCTGCGAAGTCTTTAGCACCATCGGCAAGGCAGGTGGCAATGCGGCCGCCCAGTCCGAGGCCATCAGTCGGCTCATTTCGCTCGCGTTGCGCTCGGGGGTTGACCCGCAAGAAGTGATCAGCGAGTTGAAGGGCATTTCGGGGCCAAGTCCGGTGTGGGAAGATGGCGAGTTGATCCTGTCTACGCCGGATGCCATTGGCAAGGCGATGGAGCGCTATTTGCAGCGGAAAGCGGGCAAGCAGCCCGATGCTGTAGCTCCCGAGGGCGTGCCACCCAATTCCATCGAGAGTAGGGAGCCGAAGACGCTGACGACCTGTCCGGAGTGTGGGGCGACGGTATCGTATGAGAGTAGCTGTCTGATGTGCAAGCACTGTGGGTGGTCCAAGTGTTGAACAAAAGCCAGAGTGATTTTGGTCGAGGCGAGGATGTCGTCGGGAGACCGGCGGCATCCTCGTTTTTTATCTTAACTCTAGCACCAATCCATCGTAGGCGAGTTCCACACTTGGGGGAAGTTCGGCATTGGTCTGATGGTGGTCGAGGTCGTGGGCTATGTGCGTGAAGTAAGTGCGAGCGGGCTGGAGCTCGGCGACAATGGCCAACGCCTGCTCGACGTTGAAATGGGTAGGATGTTCTTTGTGGCGCAGTGCGTCGAGGACCAAGACCTCTAGGCCGCGCAGCCGCGACATGGCCGCCTCTGGGATGTAGTTGGTGTCCGTGGCGTAGGCGAAATTGCCGATGCGGAAGGCGAGGACCGGGGCGCGACCGTGATAGATGGTGAGCGGCTCGATGGCGAGCCCACAGGTAGTAAACGGCCCGGCGATCGGACGCAAGGCAATTTGTGGCGTCGCGCTGGGGGCGTCTTTGTCAAAGGCGTAGTCGAAGACTCGTTCGACGCGTGCAATGGTGTCTGGGTCCGCATAGCAGGGCAGTGGCTGGTCGCGGTCAAAGCAATAGGAGCGCACGTCGTCGAGGCCGTGGAGATGATCGGCGTGGCCGTGGGTCAACAGTACGCAATCGACGCGGTCGATCTGATAGCGCAAGGCTTGGGTTCTGAGATCCGGACCGGCATCGACGAGAATGGACCGGCCTTGATGTGCTAGGTGTAAGGCGCAGCGCAAGCGCTTGTTTTTTGGATCGTCCGAGGTGCAAACCGGACAGTAGCAGCCGATGCGCGGCACCCCGATAGAGGTGCCGGTGCCGAGGAAGGTGACCTTCATGCTGGCACAGCGGGCAGGGTCAGAATCCGCGGCCCGTCCTCAGTAATGGCGACGGTGTGTTCGGCGTGGGCGGCGAGCGAGCGGTCAGAGGTAAGGGTGGTCCAGTCGTCGAGATGGTCGATTTGGGGATTGCCTAGGCAGAGAATCGGCTCGATGCAGAATACGTGTCCAGGCTTGAGCAGCGGACCTTTGCCGGGCGAGCCATAGTTTTCGATATAGGGCGACTCGTGCAGCTCGCGGCCAATGCCGTGGCCTCCGTACTCGCGCACTACGGCCAGTCCTTGGCTCTCGGCGTGGCACTGGATGGCGTGCGAAATGTCGGAGAGTCGCCCGCCGGGTCGCGCTCGATCAATGCCCCGTGCGAGGCAGGCGAGGGTGCCGTTGATGAGATGCTGTGCTTGCTCGCTTATCCCTCCGACCGCGACGGTAAAGGCCCCGTCGCCATAGTAGCTGTCGAGGCAGGCACCCACGTCAATGCTGACGATGTCGCCCTCTTGCAGTGGGGTTTCGTCGGGGAACCCATGCACGATTGCGGCATTTACTGAAGTGCAAATTGAGTAGGGGAAGCCGTGGTATCCTTTGAAGGCGGGCACCGCCCCTAAGGCGCAAATTTCGGCCTCGGCGACTTGATCCAGCTCGAGAGTGCTGACGCCGGGCGCGATGAGCGCTTCGAGCTTCTGCTGGACAGCGAAGACGATCTCGCAGCTAGCGGCGATGTGTTCTATTTCGCTTGATTTCTTGCGGTGGATCAAGGAGCAAACCCCAGAGAATGCAGTGCGTAAAACCAAATGCGTTACAAAAAGGCGGTGGCTTTAGTTTGTCAAGAGCGCGTCTTGCAATTGTCTTAGGGCGTCCATATATTCAGAAAATTACGTAACTTACGTAATTCACGGCTTTCAGTAATATCAATCGAGGGAGCAAATGGGCAAGTCATTGGTGGTTGTCGAGTCGCCGGCCAAGGCCAAGACAATCAACAAAATTTTGGGCAAAGATTTTGTGGTTAAACCCTGTATGGGGCACGTGCGGGATCTGCCGCCCAAAGAGCTGGGCATTGACGTTGAAGACGGCTTTAAGCCGCGCTACGTAACGATTCGGGGCAAGGGCAAGATCCTCAGCGGCCTCCGCAAGGCAGCCCAAGCCGCCGATACCACCTACTTGGCCACCGACCCCGACCGCGAGGGCGAAGCCATTGCTTGGCATGTGGCCCAAGCCATCTCCCGCAAGGACGACAACGTCAAGCGCATTCTTTTCAACGAGATCACGCCCAAGGCGGTGCGCGAGTCGCTGGAGCACTCGAGCGTGTTGGACCTCCACAAGGTCGATGCCCAGCAGGCGCGGCGCGTGCTGGACCGCTTGGTCGGATACGAGATTAGCCCGCTCTTGTGGAAGGTCATACACTCTGGGCTCTCAGCCGGTCGAGTGCAGTCCGTAGCCGTGCGGTTAATCTGTGACCGCGACCGCGAGATCAAGGCGTTTGATCCTCAGGAGTACTGGTCGATCGAGGCCCTTTTGGGCCGCGAGAGCCGAGGTTCGTTTTGGGCACGCCTTTTGGCCAAAGACGGCGAGAAGCTCGACATCGCCAATCAGGAGGAGGCCGATCGCACCGCCGCCGAGCTAGCCACACAGGATATATCAGTCAAAGAGGTCAAGCAGCGAGACCAAGTGCGCCGCCCGGCTCCGCCCTTCACGACCAGCACCTTACAGCAGGAATGCGCTCGGCGGATGCGCTTTTCGGTCAAGCGCACCATGGCTGTAGCTCAGCAGCTATACGAAGGTATTGAGGTCGAGGGTGAAACCCGTGGTTTGATTACGTATATGCGCACGGATTCGGTGCGCGTTGCAGCCGACGCCATTGCCGAGGTGCGCGAGCAGATCGGCACCCTCTACGGTCGAGAGTACGTACCCGAAGCGCCCAATCACTATCAGACTAAGAACAGCGCCCAAGATGCCCACGAGGCCATACGTCCTACCTCAGTAGCCCTGCATCCAGACGAGGTCAAGCACTTGCTGACGCCGGATCAGGCACGGGTGTACTCCCTGATCTGGAAGCGGTTCGTAACCTCGCAAATGGAGCCACAGGTGCTCAGCATCACGACGGCTAATGTCGAGGCCGGCTCCTATTTGCTCCGCGCTACAGGTAGCATCGTCAAGTTTCCGGGCTTTACCCTGCTCTACAGCGAGAGCAAAGAAGAAGAGGACAAGCCGGAAACGATGTCTAACAGCATGGTCCAGGAGGAAGAAGAGGACGAATCGCGGGCCATGCCCGTTGATATTGCCGAGGGCGAGGTACTGAAGTTAGAGCAGATCGCGCCTGAGCAGCACTTTACCAAGCCGCCGCCGCGCTTTACCGAGGCGTCTCTCGTTAAAGACCTAGAATCGGAGGGCATTGGCCGTCCCTCGACCTACGCACAAATCATCACTACCATCCTAGATCGCGAGTACGTCGAAAAGGTCGATAACCGCTACTTCGTGGCCACTGAGCGCGGCCAGACTGTCAACAAACTACTCGTCGATACCTTTCCGCACCTCTTCAACGTGGCTTTCACGGCTAACATGGAGGACAAGCTTGATCAGGTCGAAGATGGGGGCACCAACTGGGTGGAGATCGTGCAGCAGTTCTACGACTCGTGGAAGGGCGACTTAGACGCGGCTAACAACCGTCGCAAAGAGCTAAAGCGCGCGCTGCAAGAGGTGTCGGACGAGGACTGCGAGGAATGCGGGGCCGACATGGTCGTCAAGTGGGGTCGCAACGGTCGCTTCCTCGCTTGCTCCGGTTATCCCAAGTGCAAAAACACCAAACCTCTCGAAGAGCAACGCGAGGTGGAGACCGACGAAATCTGCGATCAGTGCAGTGCGCCCATGGTCGTCAAGACGGGTCGCTATGGCCGCTTTTTGGCCTGTAGCAGCTATCCAGATTGCAAAAACGTCAAGCCCTATGTCCTTGGGATCCAGTGCCCAGAAGACGGCTGCGGGGGCCAGATTGTGGAGAAGCGGTCGCGCAAGGGCAAGGTCTTCTTTGGTTGCAGCACCTATCCCCAGTGCAAATTCGCCAGCTGGGACCGCCCCATAGATCGCAAGTGCGCGCATTGCGACGCGGCCTTGCTTTACGAAAAGAGTAGCCGCTCGGGTGCCCCTACCATGCACTGCCGGGTCTGCGGCACCGAGTACGAAAGCGAAGAAGGCGAAAGAGACAAAAGCGCCCAAGCTGCCTGAGTATTCTTTCCACCTTGGCTCACTACTGCCATGGCCGATGCATCGCAGAGCGCTCTGCACGCCGGATCCAGCCTCGAAGAGGGCATTGCCCGCTTCTTGGAATACCTGCACAAAGAGCGCAACTGCGCCGAGTACACCCTCAGTTCATATCGCTGCGACTTACAGCAATTCGCGCGCTTTCTCTACCCGCGAGTCAATAATTTGCAACTGCCGCTGCGGGTGGTGCAGCGCGAGCAAGTGCAGTCCTTTGTCGCCGACCTAGAGGAAAAGGGCCTCAAGGCCAGCACGGTCGCCCGCAAATTGGCGGCCCTGCGCTCGCTCTTCCGCTATCTCTGTCGCGAGGGCGCGCTCGTCGCCAACCCGGCTGGTGCGGTGGCATCGCCCTTGGTCGAGCGCGCACTGCCGCGACACCTGCCCGTAGAGCAGGTCGCCGAGGCCATGGAAGCCCCTGCGACCGAGCGGTTCAGCGGTGTGCGGGATCGGGCCATTCTAGAGGTGTTCTACGGAGGGGGTATTCGCCTCGGCGAGTTGGTGGGGCTCAACCTCTCGTCGCTGGATCTGGCCGAAGGCACCATCAAGGTGATGGGCAAGGGCCGCAAGGAGCGCATCGCTCCCATTGGCGCGAAGGCGCAAGAGGCACTCGAAGTGTATTTGCAGCGCCGCGCCGAGGTCTTGCTCGAATGCGACATGTCGCAAGTAGAAGCTGGTGCCCTCTTCCTCAACGGACGCGGCAAGCGCTTGAGTCGCCGCACCGTGCAGCGTATCGTCGAGCGCCATCTGCGCGCCGTGTCGGCAGACGATTCGCTCAGCCCGCATCGTCTGCGCCACTCCTTTGCCGCTCATCTGCTCGACGCTGGTGCCGATTTAGTGGCCGTCAAAGAACTCCTCGGCCATGCGACCTTGGCTGCAACTCAGAGCTATACCGAAGTGAGCTTAGAGCATCTGCAAGCCATCTACGCCGAGGCCCATCCGCACGGTGCTGATTAGCGTCTTGGTCGCGCTGTTGTTGGGCTGCGCCAAAGTCGGGCCGCCCACCGGAGGGCCGATGGACAAAGAGCCGCCCCGCATTCTGTCTCACTACCCGGAGGGCGATGCCTTGGAAGTGGCGCGGGAGACCGAAGTAGAAATAGTCTTCAGCGAACCCATGAATCGCGAGCAGACCGAAGCCGCTATTTTCACATCGCCGGCCGGGCCGTTGCAACTGTCGTGGAATGGCCCGCGGCTGCGCATTGCCATGCCCTTGGCCGAGGAGCGGACCTACGTGCTGACGGTGGGTACTGGGGCGCGGGATTTGCGGGGCAATGCCTTGACAGAATCCTTTACCTTGGCTTTTGCCACCGGCTCACAACTCGATCAGGGTTTGGTTCGGGGCCGGGTGTACCAAGACCATCAACCCGTGGCCGGTGCCCATGTTTGGGCCTATGACTTGGGAACCTTTAGCGGGGAGATAGGATTGGACGAACCGTCCTATCAGACTCAAAGTGGTGCCAACGGAGACTACGAGTTTTCCCGCCTCGCTCCAGGCCACTATCGGGTACTGGCCTTTAGAGACGCAAATCGCAACGCCCTGCCAGACGCCGATGAGTGGTTGGCCCTGCCGGCGTCCTCGGTGGAAGTGGGGGAGGAAGAAGTGTTGGCTGGCGATTTGGCCCTCGTGCGCCGACAGATGCCCGCGCCCGTACTCAAGCGGGTCCAAGCTGTACACGCCGAGCGGCTGATGTTGCTGTTTGCCACGCCCGTGGATCCACAAGACTTGGAACTGGAAGTCGCCGGACTGGCGGTGGAGTCGCTGTATGCGGCCCCGGATGCAGAGGAGAAAATTTACGTTGAAACGGCAGCGCAAGAGCCGGGTCGTCGCTATGCCGTACAGCTCTCGCTAGCCGGAGTGCCCGTACAGTGGGACGCGCCCGTTCGCGGCAGTGGGCGGCCGGACCGCAAACCGCCCACTTTCGTCGGGCTGGCGCGGAAACAACTGGCCCCAGAGGATGCTTTGGACTTGCTTTTTTCTGAGGCCATGCAGCCGGCCGCGTTGGCAGGGTTTTGGACAAAGAGCGATTCGACGCAAGCATTAGTGGGGGACTGGCAGTGGGACGCGCCCAACCGCGTCCGCTTTGTGCCTGCCGAGCCGCTGGCACCGGGTGTGTATCGGCTCGCGGGGCCGGCTGCTCGGCTCGCGGACCGAGCTGGCAATAGCCTCGCCGATAGCCTGCTTGCGCTGTCGTTTACAGTCGGCGCGGAGACTGCGGCAATTCGGGGGCAGGTGCAGGCCGCGGAAGTGAGTCGCGTCCGGGTCGCGGCCATCAACGAGGATGGGCGAGCAGACGCCGAGTGGGCCGACGAGGACGGGCGTTTTGCGCTGAACGGCCTGCTGGCTGGCACCTACTTACTGTGGGCGTTTGTAGACCGCGATGGCGACGGTGCGCACGGCAGCGGCGCGCTCAGCCCCTTTCGCTATTCTGAGCCTTATGGACGCTACGGTGAGCCAATTGACTTAGACGTAGGCCAAATCGCCGAGGAAGTGGAGATCCAATGTCGCTAAGATTGATCGAGTTGACGCTTTTGGCGCTGCTGATCATAGGGCTAGGGTTTGTACATTTTTCTCGCTTAACTCCTCATGAGCGGGACTTGATCCAATTGGAGGCTCGGTTGGAGCAGCTCTACTTGCTCGAAAAGGAATATTTTGCCAAGTACGGCCGCTACTTCGACCCGAATGACAAGAAGGTGCGGCATGCTTGGTGGCGGGTAGAGGGTTATACGTGGGAGTTCTGGCCTATCAGCGAGGGGTTCTGGTTGGTGGCACGGGCCGACTTGGACGGGGACGGGCAGATTGGGGCTTGGACCATAGATGCGGCACATCCGCAGGTGAAGACCCTGAACCAAGACTGAGCAGGCTGCCGACCGAGAGGTCGGTGCAACAGACCCGTTAGACGGCGATTTCCATGGGGATGGAGGGATGGGGATGGTAGTTGAGCAGTTTGAAATCGTCGTAGCGGAAGTCGGAAATCGACTGGCCGCGATTTTTAATGGTCATCCTCGGTAGTGACCGGGGCGGGCGGACGAGTTGTTGGCGCAGCGCGGCGATGTGGTTCTGATAGATGTGGACGTCGCCGCCAGTCCAGACGAATTCCCCGGGCTGCAGGCCGCAGACTTGGGCCATCATCATGGTCAGCAGACTGTAGCTGGCGATGTTGAACGGCACGCCAAGCCCCACGTCGCAAGAGCGTTGATATAGCTGGCAAGAAAGCCGACCGCGGGCGACGAAAAACTGGAACAGGCAATGGCAGGGCATGAGCGCCATTTGCTCCAACTCGCCGACGTTCCACGCGCTGACGAGGATGCGGCGCGAATCGGGGTTGGTCTTAATCAGATCAATAGCGCCTTGTATTTGGTCGATGGGGCCGTCTGGGGTTGTCCAATTGCGCCACTGCTTGCCGTAGATCGGGCCGAGGTCGCCGTTTTCGTCGGCCCATTCGTCCCAGATGCTGACGTTTTCCTTTTGCAAATAGGCCGTGTTGGTGTCGCCCTTGAGGAACCACAGGAGTTCGTGAATGATGGAGCGCAAATGCAGCTTCTTGGTGGTCAGGCAGGGAAACCCGTCCGCGAGATTGAAGCGCATCTGATAGCCGAAGATGGCGAGGGTGCCGACGCCCGTGCGGTCGTCTTTGGCCTCGCCGTGGTCGAGGCAATGGCTTACTAGGTCGAGGTATTGTCGCATTGTGAAAGCTCTTTTTTAGTTTATAGGTTTTGTGCTCCATGTCAAAGGGATTTTGCGGTCGGTTTTGTCCACGCCGTATCGCATCTTTAATCCATTCTCGACGTTGGAAGACATGGGGCAATCAGATAGCGGGCCGGTTGACAGAAACGCGCCTGCCACGTACTTTCAAACCCCTGTTTTGAGGCGACGTGGCCAAGTGGTAAGGCAGGGGCCTGCAAAGCCCTTATCCCCGGTTCGATTCCGGGCGTCGCCTCCATTTTTTTATCTGTGCGCCGGGGTGGCGGAATTGGTAGACGCGGTGGACTTAAAATCCACTGTCCGCTTAGGACGTGCCGGTTCGAGTCCGGCCCTCGGCACCACTAGCCCCACTAATCCAGCAATTCCAGCGCCTGCATTCCGGCGCGAATGTACCCTAGGGCGAAAGCGCGCCCCCGGTGTCCGTACGGCTCGTCGCCGATTACGCGCGGCGTGTGGTCGGGCGTGATGACCCCGTCGTAGCCCGCGTCGCGATAGGCTTTGAGCGCGGCGATCATGTTGACGTCGCCCTCGTCGATAAAGACCTCGTCGAACTTGGGGAAACCGCCGCGCACATTGCGGAAATGCACGTAGAATATCTTGCCCTGTGCGGCGAAGCGGCGCACGGCTGAGATTGTCTCGTCCGGCCCCATCTCCGCCACCGTTCCCTGGCAAAACTCCAATCCATTGCTCGGACTGGGCACGAGATCGATCAACCGCTGCATGGCGTCGTGATTGGTCAAGAGCCGCCCCGTGCCGAAGAGGGTTTCGGCTGGGGGATCGTCTTGGTGGGCGGCGAGTTTGACGCCAGCGTTTTCGGCGACGGGCACTACCCGCTCGAGAAAATAGGCCAATCGCTCCCACATCTCGGCGACTGAGACTGGCTCATCGACGATCGGCGGCGCGTCTTGGACTAAGCTGTAGTCGAAGCTCTTAAGGCCGGCCCCACCGCGTCCGCCGCCGCTTTCGTATGCGCGCCAGTGGCCGGAGACACCGGCCAAACTAAAGTAGTAGCCGAGGATTGGGATGCCGATTTTCCCCATGTTTTCAATGGAGGTGCACACTTTCGCCAACTGGGCGTCGCGATCTGGCGTCGCGTGGGTGATGGGGTGCATGTGGTCGCCGGGCAAGTTCTCGATGGCGCACAGCTCCAAGCCGAACGAGTCGATGAATTTTTTCATCCGCAGCAACTCGAAGTAATCGAACACGCCCTCGTTGCCGAGGTGGGGGCTGTGGACGACGATGTGGGTGACGCCCATCTGCTGGGCGAATTGCAGATTTTCTTTGCTGAGTGTGTCGAGGCCGAACTTGAGACCGAGTTTCACGGTAGGTCCCCTTTCTAATGAGAATGGTGTCTGCACAGTACGCACAACGCCTGCGGCAGGCAAATCTCGCCGCGGTCAGCCCTTTCCCTTGACGCGCCGTACTGTGGCCGCTACTATCCGCTGCATGAGAGCCTTTTACCTACATGGTGCCCGCGATCTGCGAGCCGCGGAAATCGAGCGTCCGCAGATCGCCGCGGACGAGATCTTGGTGCGGGTTCGCGCCACCGGCATCTGCGGTTCGGACCTACACTACTACGTACACGGCAGAAACGGCGATTTCGTCCCAGAACGCCCCTTTGTCCTTGGGCACGAGTCGGCCGGGGAAGTCGTCGATGCGGGCGCGTTCGCAGACGTGCTGCCGACGGGCAGCCGAGTGGCGATTGACCCGTCCCACCCCTGCTGCACGTGTGCCCACTGCCGCCAAGGCCGCTACAACCTCTGCGCGCAGATGCGCTACTTTGGCTCTGCTGCCTGTAGCCCGCCCCAAGACGGCTCGTTCCGCGAATACGTGCAAGTCCATGCGCACAACTGCCATCCACTTCCCGCGGCGATGGACTATCGCCAAGCGGCCCTACTTGAACCGCTATCCATCGCCGTCCACGGCGTTGGCCAAGCAGAGGGCATTGCTGGCAGACGCGTGCTGGTGACGGGTGCTGGTCCCATCGGCCAGCTCATCGGCTTGGTCGCCCGGCACTACGGAGCGGCTCACCTTGTCGTCAGCGATATTCGCCAAAGTGCGCTCGACTTGGCGGCGTCGCTGTGGGCCGATCAGCCCGTGCGCACCGACGATTCGGCGGCCATGGCGCAGGCCGCGGGAGAGGGCTTCGATGTCGTGGTGGAAGCCTCTGGCGCTCCGGCTGCCCTGCAAGCCGCGTACGCGCACTGCAAGGCCGGTGGCACCATCGTGCAGTTGGGCGTCCAAGGCGGCCCGATTGAATTGCCGGTCAACTTGGTCATGCAAAAGGAATTGACCGTCCGCGGCTCCTTCCGCTTTGCCCACGTATTTCCCCAGGCCCTCGACCTGTTGGCGCGACAGCAACTCGACGTGGCCCCCCTCATCTCGCAATGCGTCGCCTTTCCCGACTTAGTCGCTGGTTTCGACGCAGCGCTCCAGCCTCAAACCATTAAGGTGGTAGTTGATTACTAGCTGATGTTACGCATCTGGGCCGAACCGACAGGTGTAGGGGCGTCCCTTGTGGGCGCCCATGCGACCGGGTGTATGCAGCCAGCGGGATCCGACGAGGGCAACCACGAGGGTTGCCCCTACAATGCGTAACATCAGTTACTAGGTGTCCCGCCGCTTGTTGACCGCGCTAAAAGGGAGCGCTTTCTTATGTCGCCGACGCCATAGGAGCCTATATGAACGAAGCTGTAAAAGACTGGTTGGCACAGTGCCGCGACAAGCTCCGCACCGAGGCGATTACCGCTGCGGATCTCGACCGCCTCGGTGAATTGCTCGCCGAACCCCGCCAGCAGATTCTCTACCTCTACGCCAAATCGACCAATATGCGCGCACCGCTGGCTAGCTGGGCCTTGTACGACGCCACCCAGCCGCAAATGCCGACCCTGCCCAGCGACGAACCGCCCTACGAATCAGTGCTCGCGGCCGTGGCCGATGGCTGGCGCGTGGTACAGTTTCCCATTGCCAAGCTCTACGCGTACGAGGGCCAGGACAACGACTACCTCGGCTATGAGTTCGTACTCGAAAAATTCGCTTAGGAGGAATGGATGTCGCCAATTAAACCGACGCTAGACGACGACGGCGTCATGGACTTTGTCGCCTCCGGTTTGGTCGTCCTCGAAAGCGTCATTGACGAGAACTTCAACCGCTGTTGCGACGCCCTCGCTCCCGGCAATTGCGACGCCTTTATCGCCTCGGACGACTTCACTCAGCAGGTGCTCCTGCATCCCCAAGTCGCCGGGGTTGCGCGCTCGCTGTTGGGCGAGGACTTCTTGGTGCCCCGAGGCGGCCACCACCACTTTTTCAAGGAGCCGCACCTCGGCCAGACCTGGCATTCGGACGGGCTTTCGGGCAGTGGCTACGACGTCTTTGAACTCCAGTGCTACTACTACCCGCACAGCGTCGCGCTCGCCGACGGGCCAACCATGGTTCTGCCCGGCTCGCATTGCCGCGCCGTCGATCGCGAGGCCATAGCTCACTACGGCGATATTCGCGGCCAAGTCTCGCTGACGGTGCCGGCTGGCACTGTGGTGCTGACCCGCTATGGCATCTGGCACAAGGCCGGACCCAAAACCAACGACCGCGCCCGCAGCATGATCAAGTTTTCCTACCACCGCACGGCTGCACCACAGCGAGACTGGCTCTGCGATGCGGCGGAAATTCCCGCCTATCGCGATCGTCCACGTCTGCCGTATGCGACCGAAGTCGAGTCCTACCGAGACCGGGTGCGGCGCATCCGCACTTGGAACTGGCTTTGCGGTATTGACCAAGAAGTCGCGCTGCGCTGGGAAAGGTCGCAGCCGGTTTCCGAACTGATAAAGGAAGGCACTCCATGACCGCCAACAGACCCTACGCATTGCGCGCCGTCCCCGGCTTTTACGCCAGCGAGCCGGGAATCCAAGTCGCCGTTCAGACTTCGCACAAGGCCAGCGACGAGGATTTGCAATTCTTCCAACAACTCGGCGTCGAATGGGTCATGCTCGGCATTGACGACCCGGCGTTGCACAGCGTCGAACACTACAAGCAATTCGCCGCGCGCTTTGCCCAATACGGTCTGCAGATCTATCGCATCGCCAATCACGCGGTCCACAACGTCCCGGAGATTACGCTCAATCTGCCCGGCCGCGATGAAAAAGTCGAAGAACTGGTACAATTCATCCGCGACCTCGGCGCTGCTGGTATTCGCTACCACACGTACGCCCACATGGGCAACGGCATCTGGAGCACCGGCCGCACCACCCGCCGCGGCGGCATGAGCGCGCGAACTCTCGACATCAAAAACGCCACAGGGCGCTGGGGCAGCGAGACGTTTACCGGCGACTTGACCCACGGACGTGCCTATACGGAAGATGAACTGTGGGAAAACTACGATTACATGATCCGCAAGGTCGCGCCGGTCGCCGAGGAAGCTGGAGTCTATATCGGCATCCATCCCGATGATCCGCCGGTCTATGCCCTAGGCGGAATACCGCGCTGCATCTTCGGCAACTTTGCCGGGTACAAGCGGGCGATGGACATCGCCGACAGTCCCAATATCGGCGTCTGTCTGTGCGTCGGCTGCTGGTTGGAAGGGGGCAAGCAGGGCATGGGGGCGTCGGTCGAAGAGGCGATACACTACTTTGGCGCGCGCAACAAGCTCTTCAAAATTCACTTCCGCAACGTCTCCAACCCCATGCCCGACCCGTGGGTCGAAACCCTGATGGACGACGGCTATCAGGACATGCACCGCGTGATGCAGGCTTTGCGCGCCGTTGAGTTCGACGGGGCCATTATCCCCGATCACATTCCCGAGATGCTGGGAGGAAGTCGCGCGGGCGTCGCGTACTCAATCGCCTATATGCGGGCACTGGTGCAGGCTGTCAACAACGAAAGCGGTGGGCCGGCCTAGCCGTACCTACCGCGGCATACTTTATTGGCCATCTGCCCGTCGGTGATCGGGATGACTAGGCGACCTGACATAGTCACTAAGTACGTCGAAAGCCGCGAGACCGAGAGGCTGGGCCTGCCGATCGGCCAAAAGATCGGTAGGCTGGACGCGTCGACCCACTGGGTTCTCGATGACCGCTTCGATCACGGTCCGTACGACCAACTCCATCGGCAGTTTACCGTGGTCGACGCCTACTCGGCTGTGGTGGATCTAGAGGAGAACATCCGCGGACGCATCGACGTGGTCATCCAAGCGTTGGGGGTGGAGGAACAGTACGTGGCCGAGACGCCGGAGTTAGATCCCCTAACCGAACCGACTCGCGGGTCCAGGCAGTGGAAGCCATTCTTTGAAGGCGAGGAGCTCATCGAGCGCGTGGTGATGAACCTCGAAGAGCACAAGCAGTTCGCTTCGGCCTACGGGGACTACGTCGAGGTCGCCTACTCTGGCGACGACATCGCTAGGATCGTCGCCGACGGCAGGATCGCGATGGTGCTGATGCTGGTGAGTGGCTTTATCGCAGACCGTCTCGACGTGCTCTGCGAGTTTTACCGCGAAGGCATACGGGTCATGTGCCCCAGCCACCTGAGCGCGACCTCTTGGGCCGATTCCAGCGCCGAGTTGAACGATCCCCCCGGCTTGACCGATTTTGGGCGCGACGTGATCCGCACCTGCAACGAACTCGGTATGCTCGTCGACTTGGCGCACTGCTCCGACTACACCTGCAAAGATGCCCTAGCAGTGGCGACGAAACCGATGATAGCCACCCACACCAAAGCCCGAACTCTCAGCCGGAGTCTGCGCGACATGCCGGCCGATTTGATGCGGGAAATAGCAGCGGGCGGAGGCGTGGTCTGCGTCTTGGCACCGACGCCGCGAACTCCTCGCGAACGACACGAGGCCCGGCGCAAGCGCGACGACGTCCTGCACCAGCGCTACCCCGACCCGTTCGAGCGCGCCCAGGCCAAGTTGGCCGACGCGGAGATCTGGGGCACCAAGCTCGACCTAGCCACTATTGACCATGTAATCAACGTGGTGGGAATTGACCATGTCGGCCTTTCCTCCCATGCGCAAAGTGTGCCGCAGTGGAAGGAGTACACCGCGGCGTTGATCGACCACGGCTATTCCGAGACGGACGCGGCCAAGATCATGGGGGAAAACGTCGTGCGGGTGCTAGCCTCGGCCTAGGACGCTGGCTGAGCACTGTTCAACGAGACGGTGCCACGTACGCTGAACCCGATCTGCCGGTTGCACCCGCGTTTACGGGAAACGGGATCGGGATTTCATCGCCGTGCCAAGGGAAAGCGTAACTCGGCTTGTTGCTGAACCGAGAGAGACCGGCGTTGAGGCTCACCCGCGTCGCGGGCGGCAGATTGACGGCGACATACCGGCCGTTTACGGGCGTTATGGTCGGTGCCGCTTCCTCGCCATTCCCCGTCTTCACCTCCGTGAAGGTGTGCTCCCCGAAGGAACCCGCTTGCACGATCAACCGTCGCTCATTTTCCCGGCTGCAATTCACGAGTTGAACCCCCACGGCGTCGGCTGCGAGATGATCAACGAGAGCAGCGACGTCGGGAGGTAACCCGGGACGCTGCTCGTCTCGGTCGTAGTAGCGAACCGTGGCGCGCAGCAGCCCGCCGTTGTAGATGGACTGGGGAGTCCCCATCGTCACTTGGGTCAGGCCCTTGGTAAAGACCGGGTTTTCGGGAATGGCGTTTTCCTGCAGTCTTTCGATCACGGTGCGCTGGTCGTTGCGCATCTGGTTAATGGCCTGCATTGACCACTCCGACTCGGCTGCTAGGATTTTCTCGGGCCAGTCCGGGTTCTTGCCGTCGTAGTACTGGAACCGGGCGAACTCGGTCTGTCCTCCGTTCTTCTCGCTGGCAAACTCGCCAACCGAATTCCAGTCGCGCTCGACCTCCCCCTCGCGCACTTGCTCGATCAGCTCGTAGTCCTCCCGCGCCATGGACGCGTGGTACAGGTGGGCCAGCTCCTGCATACGCCAGGGAATCGGGCCGGTGTAAACGTGGCGCATCGGCACGATCGTGTCTTCCCGCCGCGGCAGAGGTGGGTCGTACTGCCAGCCAGAGGGGCCGTAGCGCGTCGGCATAATTAGCTGACCGTCCTCTCTGTTGATGGAGGCATCGAGGAGGATTTTGACCTGATCGCGGAGCAGATCGAGGTAGCCGAAGTCGCCGGTCAGCAGCAGGGCGCATTCGGCGGCGATGTTGAGGCTGTGAAACATGATGTTGAAGCCCTGATAGTGGTTCCAACCGTACTGGCCGCCCCAGAAATTGCCGTTGCGACGCTCGCCGATGATGCCGTTGGGACCCACGTTATCAGGCATGATGCCGCCGTTCTGCGCGGCCCGCTCCATCCACGCCTCGGTGTACTCCAGCACCCAGTGTTTGTACTGCTCGTCCCCCGTGTACAGGTAGGCGTGGGTCACCAGCGCTGTGGCACCTAGGTTGTTGGGTGTGTCCGACTGCAGAATCAGCTTGTTGAACAGATCGACGATCTCCTCTCGTCGCGCCGGGTCCTCCCACCAGTCGAGCTCGAGGTCTTCCACGATCGGGTAGAGACTGGCGCGGACGCCGTAGTAGTTGACCTCGCTACCCAGCCAGCGTCCCGCGAGGAGCATGGCGTGCGCGGTCTCGGCTCCCACTTTCTGCAACGGCCCCTCGCTCGACTGGAAGGGAGACCGCAGAATTTTGTGCTCTGGATCGTAGTTGGGTGCCTCCGGGTCCTCGCCGGTGTAGAATCCGGCGAATAACTGGGCGCGCCGGGCCATCTCCGAGATAGTTGGGTCGGCCACGCCGAAGTCGTAGAAGGCCATCATGCCCTCTCCGAGATGATGCCACTCCATGGCCTGATTGAGATTCCAGAACTCCCGCCGGGCCGAGGGCCGGAAAACCTTCTTGTGGTCGTTAAACCGGGTGCGATGGACGATGTTCTCATCGCTGATGCGGACTGTCGCGTTCCACGCCGTTGCCGCCATCTCGAGCACGCTATCGTCCGCCCCCATGGCGTAGAACAGGCCCCAGTTGTAGAATTGCTCGAAGAGATCGTCGAAATCCTCGGCGTAGAGGATGGCCCCACCGCGCTCCGTACACTGGCGAAACCTGAACCGAGCTCCCTCCTCCATCTGGGCGATGAGATTGCGCTCTAGTAGGGCCCAAGCCGGCGGCGCACTCACTTGGGTCGCGGTGATCTGCGGCAATGCACTCATATCGGTCACAGTAGCCTCCTTGATCGTTGATAGGGACAAAATACAGAGTCTAAGACCAACCGAAAAAATTCACTTTTCGTCCCAACGGTCTGGACGCGGTCGAGGAGGCGAACCGGCGGCCTCGACGATACCATCACCTCGCCGTTTCCACTGCGGCCCCGCCGAGCGGTTTTTCGGCCGCCGACTCGATCTGCTCGCTATAACGCTCCTCGCCTAGGGTCTCCTTCTTGTTGAGAAAGCGGCTTTTCGCCGGGACTATCTTCTGGCTGCGGTCTCGGATGGGGAAGCGGACGGGTGCGTGATTCTCGCGGTGCGACTGGCGTAAGCCGATGGCGATCTCGAGCACCTTGCGCATGTTGGCCCCGCTGCAGCGAGGTTCGATGCCTTGGTCGAGGGCCTCGACGATGGACTGGATGCCACTGCGCTGGCGCGTGCCGCTGGGGTTGATCCAGTCCTCTGGATCGCCGAACTCCGCGAAGAAACCTTCCTCCTCCACCAGTTTCTTATGAGGCTCACCCCGCCAGAGATGACCGCTGTTCCAGGTCGAATGGTACACGCCCTTACTGCACACTACCTCGATGCCTTCGAGAGGTGAGCGCTTGGTGTGGATGAAGGCATCCACGCCGTTGGCGAACCGGATGTGCCCACCCATGCACTGATCGTCGTCCGAAAACGGGTCGCCGAGGCACCAGCCGGTCACCCATTCCACGTCGGCGTCGTCGGCGAATAGGCGCAGGACGCTGAGACCTTGGCAGCCGCCCCCCGAGATCTCGTTGGTGGACTGATACAGATTGATGCTGCACAGCTCCCCTAGATCGCCCGAGTCTATGAGGTCCTTGACCTTCCAATGCTGGGGCATGTTTCGGTAGGCGTCCCCCGAGGCAAAGGCGATGCCCCGCGATTCGCAGGCCCGAACCATGGCGTCTGCTTCCGCCAGACTCGCCGCCATCGGCTTTTCGCAGTAAATGGCCTTGAGGTCGGCAGCGGAACAATCGATGAGGACCTGTGGGTTGGGCTGTACCGGCAGGATCGGGGCGGCGATGTCGATGTTCTCTTGAGCGAGCAGTGCGCGGTAGTCGGCATACCCCTGCACCGGGAAGTATTCCAGAAATAGCTTCAGATTGTCGGCGTCTGGATCGGCGGCGGCGACGATTTCGGTGCGCGGATTGCCTGCGTACCCCCGGGCGTGTCCGTGCCCCTTGCGGCCGCAACCGATCAAGGCGACGCGATAGGTCCTGTTGTCTTGGGTCATAAGCTCTTTCTTCCTAATTAGACTGCATCGACAGAACGCACAAGTTATCGCTTCTTTAATTGGTTCCGGACAAGCAGGCGATTCCTCCGGAGGCCGTCAACTCGTCCCATACAAACTCCCGGTCATTCCCAAGGTCAACCTGTACACCGTCATCGTACCCTTTCGCGACTTCGGTGCCCTCGAAATCCTCCTCAGCTTTACCGTCCTCGGTTTGGCCTACTTCCTCAGCTTCGCGTTGGCCTCCAGCCTCTGGGTGTTCCACTTGCTGGCCAACTTGGCCGAGGGCGTCCGAGTAGGTGGTTGGGTCCGGCCTAGCCGCGAGTCGCGTTGACTTTGTGCAGGATAGGCCCTAATATTTTTAACTGCTTGCACCGCTTGGCGATGTGCCCATAGCTCAGTTGGATAGAGCATCTGCCTTCTAAGCAGACGGTCGTAGGTTCGAGTCCTACTGGGCACGCCATGCAGCCCTCAAGACCTAGTGGTGGATGTAGCTCAGTTGGTTAGAGCGCCAGGTTGTGGCCCTGGAGGGCGCGGGTTCAACTCCCGTCATCCACCCCATCTTCTAATTCTCCTTGAGAAACGGTTGTTGGTCCTCAAAGCTTCAGCGGGGATCCGGCTCTTCGCTTGCGGGCGACGAATTCCCGGAACCGAACTTCCTCGACGGAAACCAGCGATCTATACTGATCCCGCAGCCGGGCCAAATAGGCATCAAATAAAGGGGCGGCTTTCTCCTCGCGCAGATCGCGGCTGACTTGCCTGCGCAGCGAGGCAAGGGGGCGGGAGGCGCTGTAACGGTCCTTGTTGGCTTGGTAATAGGCCCTGAGTTCGACCTCGCTGAAGGTTATCTGGTCCAGTTCCTGACGCTGCCACAGGGCTTCGATCATCTTCTGCTGACGCACTCTTTTTCGACGCTGGACGATCTCCTTGTAAAGTCCTTTCTCACGGGCTTCTGTGACCAGCAAGCGATTGACTACATAAGTGCGGGCCACCTGGAAACTGAGGGCCGGCACTGAGTCGGCCCTTGGTTGCTTGGGGTCGGACAGATTTTCCAGCGCTTTTAGGTAAGCGCCAATGGTCCAATCCCCGAGGGTGCTGCGCACCAGTCTCAGGGAGCGGTTCACTTGCCCTGGCACCGCGCTCAGCAGGTGCTCTATCGCCATAGTATCGAGGCGCACCTGGTACTTGCCGAGCAGATATCCCATATAGGCCTGCTCGGCCTTGACCCATTTTTCGCCCCTCAGGACCTGTTCGGCCAATTGCCTGCGCTCCGCCAGAGAAACCCGGCGTCTTTCCATTACCGCTAAGAGAAAGTAAATCCCTTCCACCTCGATCAGTTCGGCGTCGCCTACCGCCAACAACAAAAGGGAAGCTAGACGGGGATCGTTGGTGGAAAGAGGATTTATCCAGCCGATATCGCCGTTGCTGTACAGTTGGTCGGGAACCGTATAGGTGGTGATGAGACGGTCGAATGTTTCGCCTTTTCTAAAACGCTGTAGGGCCTCCATCGCTTGGGCGGGGTCGTTCAGCACTAGGCGGCTGAGACGGACTTCCCCGTCGGCACCCCTTTGGCGAAAAAAATTCTCCAGTTCCCCTTCGTCCCAGGACAACTGTGCTGCCATATCCGCTTGCAGCAGGGCCTCGATCAGCTGCGAGCGTTCCCAAGCCCTCATCTCCTGCTGCTGGTCGATACCCTGTTGGGCGGCTTCAATCAGCAGGAGCTGCTTGTCGATCAGCAGTTGGAACTGCCGGTGCCATTCTTCCAGCGTTTTAGCAGTGGGACCCTGCTCCCCCAGTTTCGCCAAGGAGCGTTCAAACTCTGTATCGGTAATTTCGACCTCGCCGACGCGGGCCAGGACAACGGGAGCCCGGACTTTCTTTTTTGGTCCTTCGCTGCAGGCCAGTAGAGCGGCGCAGAGAAGGGTGAGGTATGGGAGCAAGAACCTGAACCTAAAAAAAATCAATATACTCCGCGGCGCTCCGCCGGACGTCCGCCCTGGCGCTCTTCGTCTATACCGACGAAGACTTGGACGAAGATGATGGTATTGCTGGTGTCCAGATCCTTGAGGTTGGAGAAATTGATGTCATTCCCTTGGAAACCGATATTGGCGGTTAAGTTATAACCCTGGTACTGGACCCGGTTGGTGTATTGGACGGTGAATCCCTTGCCGACGAAGTCGTCGACGTAATTAGGCGACAACCTATCTATGGGTTCTGCGTTAAAGAAGAAGATAGTTTCGAACCCTATTTCCAACCGGCTCCGGTTGAGGAGGGGGAAGACCGCGCTCAGCGACAGGATTTCGGTCAGTTCGTTGAGCTCTAGCTGGGCGGGTCTAGGCTGAGTTCTTCGGCGCCACATGCTTTTCCACCGCGGTATCACCGTGATTTTGCTAGTTAGTTTGAAGGGATAGTCCGCCTTGTTGATAAGGCCCAAGAAGGAGCTGTTGTCGAGAAGCCTACCCGCTTCTCCCCGCTGTCTAAAGTAGTCCCAGCGGAGCTTGTTCTTGAAAGTCAAATTCTGCCGATAGTAGGTGTAGGCGACGGCGGTTTCGAGGACTGTGGTATCATAGGTTATGCGGGGATCGTCGAAGGGCTGTAATCCGGCAAAGGAACCCGGCCGCTGCACCCACTGCACTAGGTTGTCGGGGATATTGTCCCTGACGGATTTCAGCATGGAGAAAATCTCGAGGCGCCCCAACCGCGGGTAGTCCTTAAGGCCGCTGAGTAGAGCGTACCACATCTCGCTGCGCTCTTCGCCGGCCAGCAGCCATTCGCGCGCGCGGCCGCCGCTCAGGGAAATACCTGGATAGATTTCGCCGCCGGCGTAGAAGTTGTAGCCCCGGTGCCCTTTCTTGTAGGGATAATCGGCTTCCTCGTCGTTCTCGAAGCGGTCGATAACAGTGTTGTTGTTCATGTCGACGCCAAAGAGGAATTCCGGCGGATCGACGTAGTGCCGCAGAAAGGGTTCTTCGTAATCGGGAAGTCGGTTTCCGTTTTCGTTGAAGTCCGAAACTAGGTCGTTGTTTTCGTCTAGGCCGGGGAAGATGGCGCGGTCGCCGGAGCTGCCCACCCGGGCCCAGTCGACGACGCGGTCCTGATCGTCGTTGTCGTCGATATACTCGAACCAGTTCTGGCGGGTATTCTCGTAGTCGACAAAATCGTTGTTCACGGCCGGAACAAAGCCTCGGGTGGTGTAGTCGTGGTCCATGCTGAAAACTTCGCCATAGCCGAAAAAGCGCCAGTACCGCTTGGTCACATTGAGGTACCAGGCATCGGCTTTGCGGTCGTTTTTTTCGAGGTTGCTGAGCTTGGCTACATTGATATTAGGGTAGCGCTGGAACTGGGTGTTCTGAGCGTACTCGCCCCGGATTTCGAAGCCCATTAAGTCTTGCATCTCGAGGGTGAAACTGGCGATTTGGTTGGCGGAAGGCAGGCCGTAGTCAAAACTGACTATCTGCTGGTTGCTGTTGTCCCGGGCATTGCCGCTGGAGCGAGCCACGGGCAAAAAGATGGTCTGACCCTCGAGATTGGTCTGCAGGTTGGAAGTGGCTTCCACCTTGTAGTCATTGGAGAGCACTAGGTCGAAGTGGACCTTCTTGGTCAGCAGCGGATCGGGCACTCTGAAGCGGAGCAGGATGGGGGCCTCTGCCAGCGCTTCCAAGAACCCTTCGCGCCGCCGGCCCCCCTCGATCGTGGGCTCGATGCCAGTAGGTTCGCCATCGACGGCCATTACGGAGGAAAAGAAAAAGGCCCCGGACCCGTCCCCAGGTGAGTCGTCGGTGATGCGGATGGTGATTTCGTCGACATTGCCCGAGTTCTGACTACTGGTCAGCAGGCCAGCTAGCGAGTTTTCGGAAAAATTGCTGGTGCTGGCGCCGAAGTGGGTATTGACGAACGCAACGCCTAGGTTGATGAAATCCCCTATTTGGGCCGTAGTGCGCAGGCCGATCAAATTGGTGAAATCACTGCGCTGATCCGTGTCGGAGAATCCGGCGAGGCGCACTGGTTCACTGACGCGGGACCGGAGCACTGTAACCTGGTACTTGTCGGACATGAAGTCCCACTGCATGCCATTGAAGTTCGAGCGACTGAAGGTAAGGGGCGTCAAGGTAGTGCGGATTGCGTCGCCTATGGTGAGGGCAGTGAAGTACTGACCCTTGGAATCGGCCGCGACCACCAAGTTTTGGAACCAGGAACCGTATCTGCTGTCTTTGAATAGCGAACTGCCGAAGGCCAGGGGGTGTTCCTCGCGCCAATGGTAGAGTTCCCAACCGCGGGTGACCCAATTTCCGAAAATATCGTATCGCCCCCGCCCCTCCAGTTCGGTGCTGACGTATCTGGCGAAATGGTCTTTGGCGTAGTTGGTGTACTTGTAACCGCCCCAGTCGTAAATATAGTAGAGATCCTGGGGCACGTACCATTTGCGCAAGGTGGGGATAAGGGGATCGAAACCTTCGATTCTAACCTGCGATGTCGCCCCCCGTTCTCGGCCCGGAGTAGCTGCCGTTGAGGCGGACGTCCAGCAGACAACTAGCGTTAGGATGATCCTCCAGAACTCATTGCGGCGCATAAAATCCCTCCCAGACAAAATGCCACCACCAGCGAGAATTTAATACACTACGGCGACGGGACGGATCTGGGTATTCTCGCCTGCGTCGGTATTGGCGGTGATGCGGATCAGATAAAGTCCCGGTGGTACGAGACGGCCTTCGTCGTCGCGGCCATCCCAACGTATTTCCTTGGGTCCGCTTAAATCCATCTGGTTGTAGAGGAAGCGAACCGGGGTGCCGATGAGACTGTGGGTGGTCACCTGAACTTCCACCGGGCTGGTGATTTTCAACAGAGTGTAATTTAATTTCAGCTCATCGTGGATATTGTCTCCGTTGGGGGTAATGACCGAAGAAGAGAAGTGGATACCGGTGAACAGACGGTCCTCTATACTGCCGCTGACGATCAGGCTGTTGCCCGCTGCGCTTTGGTGGGCATCGCCACCGATGACGCGCTGCGGGAAAGCGTCGGACTGGCTGTCGCCGACTTCACTGCGAAACTCGGTTCCAGAAACCGTTACTAGACTCTCGAAGTGAATGGCTACTTCTTGGCCGTTCTGCTCTATGCGCCCGTCCGGAAAAACCACCTGTAGTTGCCGGTCCGTGGCTTCTTCGGTGAAATCGACCCCTTGGCCGTCCACCTCGACCGCGGTGGCCCTGGCCGGGAAAGGGGTGGTGATGAAAACCGTATCGAAGCCCCGCTTGTCGCCAGAAATCACCGCGCGCAGGTGATAGGTGAAACGGTTCTGCTCGCCGAGGACCGCGGTGACTGGACTGATTTCGCCGAGGACCGAATCGGCGATCGCGGGGACAGTATAGGGAATGGTCAAGGAGTCGATAATGGCTTGGTCGAGCAGACCATTCGATATGAGGCGGAACTCGAACTGGAGATACTGTCGGTTGTCCGGTGAATTCAGCGGACTTTCCAAAGCGGCGTAAGGCGGGCTCCAGGCGCTCCATTCCCGGTCGTTTTCCCGGACGAAGCCGGCGTAGCGCGGATTCAGATTGCGGGAGAATTCGCTCTTGGGCACCTCTGCGAATTTGCCCGGAATGCCCGTTTGGCGGAAGTAGAGGGAGTCGTCGGGGACGGTGCCGGTCTTGGTGGCGAAAAGGACTTCTGCGTCTGGATCAATCCGGGCGGCGATCTGTACCGGACCGAAATTGGCCGGAGCGCCCAGATCAATGACTCTGGACACGTAGCGGGCAAAGGGTGTCACGCCGGTGCCGAAAACCTCTAGGTCGCCCATGGAGAACGGGCGCTCTCCAGTACTGCGCACTTTGAGAAAGCGCACGGGCTGGGGTGCGAAGCGGACATCGAGTTCTGGATCTCCGTGGGTGCGATTCTGGGCGATCAGCGCGAAGACCGGCTCGGCACCGATAAAGTTGGTGCTGTCCCCGTCGTTGGCATAAATCTCATAGCCGCGCAGCGATTGGTTGTCGTTGTCCAGTACACCGCGGCGCATAAAGATGCGGTGGAGGACAAAAACGGCACCCATGTCTATCCTTAGTTCAGCGCCATTGGTGTTGGTGAAAACCCGCCATCCAGTATTGGGATCGCCATCGATAAGTGCAGGCAAAATATCGTTGCCTTGCTGAAAGCCCGTTTCTTCTTGGCGGACCAGAGACTGACCGAAAGCAGTGATGGAGGAGACCGCCCTACCGCCCAATTCGCCGATCTGGATCATTATATTCTCATCCGGATCCGCTTCCAGCGCGGCGAGGCGGCTTTCTGTCTCTTTGAGTGCCGTAACGACCAGCGCGTTCTCCACCCAGGGCGTATTGGCCCCACCAAACTTGAGATATTCGATGGCCAGGGCCTCGCGGGCTAGGGTCAACAGGACCATTGCGGCAACGAGCATGCGCATCCTCTCCATCTCATTGCTCCTAATAGGCCACGCCCACGATCAGCGCACGATCTTCCGCGGCGGTGTCCATCTCCACCGACAGTTTCAAGATATAAAGTCCGGGCGGCACGGCCTGCCCAGCGTCGTCCCGGCCGTCCCAAGTGAGCAACTGGGGGCCGTTGAGCGTCTCGACTTGGCGCAGTCGGCGTCGGTGCCGGCCCGTCAGATCGTAAAGGCCCAGCTCTACCGGCACGGGGTTCAGAGCCCGGAGCAGGATATAGGAGATCCGCAACTCGTCGTTGACGCCGTCTCCGTTGGGAGTGAATACGGACGGCACAGCCTGGAGATCCAGCACCAGTTCGCGGCGCAGCTCGCCGCGGACTGAGAGGCTGTTGTGCGCCAAGGTCGATATGGCGTCACCGGGCAGGATATCTTGGCCTAATTCGCCGCTTTGCGTATCGCTGACTCTGCCGAAGAAAGTGGTGCCATAGACCGTGACCAACGCGTTGAAGCTAAGGTGCAGGAGCTGACCTGATGCGGAGACTCGTTCCCCGGTGAGCACCACGCTCAGTCGTCCGTCTTCTTCCTCTTTCTCAAAGGCGACAGGGGTCCCGTCCAGTTCGACAGAAGTCAGCGTCGAGCGGAAGGGGGTCGCAATCTCAATGCGGTCGAAACCCGGATTGTCCTGGTCGAATTCGGCCAAGAGATAGTAGTCAAAAGTGTGGGACTCGCCGAGCACGACCTGGCCGGGACTTATTTCAGCTACGAGGGTCCGGGCTAGGGTGGGAATCGAATACTGGAAAGAAAACAATTCTATCGCCGCGCCTCGGCGCGTGTCTTGGGAAGCGAAGAGCAGACGGAACTGAACAAACCGGTTGTTGCCTGGGGAAAGGAAGATGCCGCTAAAATCCTCGTAGGGAGCGGACCAGGGACTCCAAGTTGCTAGGTTGTCCGCGATGCGGCCTTTGTCCCTAGTGGACAGCGACTCGTATTCCTCCTTGGCCTCCAGAGATCCTAGGGGCAGGATTGGTTCTTCGGTCCGCTCCCCTCCCTCTAGGAGGCCGATCTTGCGATGGTAGACGAAAGGCTCGGGCGTCGAGCCGCTGCGCGTCTGCAGCACGAGGCTGGTTAGTGAATCCCGTTGAACCAGCGCCTCGATCAGTCCAAAATTAGCCGACTCGCCCAGATCTATGACTTTGGAGATGAAACGGCCGGAAGAAGCGAAGCCATCCCCGAAGATTTCCACATCCCGGATAGTGAACTCCTGCTCGGAACGACATACCAAGCGGATAAAACGGACGAACTGGAGGGGAATCTCCACATCGATGACCGGCTCATCCTGTTCTAGGTTAGTCTTTACTTGCTTGGTAAAGGCGAGCGGAAAATCATCGCGCAGTTCGTCCGGATCGCCATTGTGGACGAAGAGTTCGTAAGCGCGCAGAAACTTGCGCTCTGCGCCTAGGACGCGGATCCGGCTGATCGGCAGGATGGCACCTAGGTCTATCACCATGGAGGCACCGTTCGGCCGGCGCTCGCGCGTGACCTCCCAGATGGTTTCCTCGTTGCCGTCGCTCAGAACGGCCGTCAGGTCGGTGCGGGACTGGGGCGAGCGTATAAAGCCATCCCGCTGGCGGATATCCCCGAGGGCATTGCGCGCCGGGTTCACCGCGGCCGGGGCGAGCCGACCGTTGTCGTCGACGCTGACTCCATCCAGTTCGCCGCTAGACTCCCAGCTACTGCCGCTTCTTCCAACCTGCCAGGTCTCGATGGCCAGAGCGGCACCGCTCCATGCCAGCATAGCGACCGCGAGAGTCCCCCCAAAAGCCTGGTTCATTTTAAAAAAATCGGGGCTTTTCCACATAGCCTCTGCTTGGCAACACAAAGGGGAGGGGAATTGCTTCCCCTCCCCTTTGCGAAACTGAGTCCAGCTCAGATAATCTCAGAGATCTCCCCTGATTAGCGTTTTGAGCTGGCCCCAAGAAGTAGCTTCCACAGCCGTTGCGCTTGGGGCATCCATGAAGACGTCGGGCATGCCGCCAGTGTTCATGAACTGTTCGGCCATGCTTAATTGACCCTGCCAATAGAAGCCTTCCGGACAGTCGGGAGTCGGACCGGGGCAGTCCCCGATAATGGGGTCCGAACCCTCATTGCCCAAGGCGTTGGTGCCTTCGTCTGCATCATCGAAGGACAGCGACCAGCCGATGGTCGACTCGGGTGTCAGGTTCCATCGGGTGCTGGCGTCCGGACCACCATTGGCGGCAATAGGGTCGAAGAGCGCGATGCTGACCTCGTAGAAATAATCATTGCCAAGAGCACTATGGCCAAAATCTACGAAGCCGCCCTGATGCATGTACCAGTGGTTGTCTACAGACGATCCCTCTTCAAAGGTCGCCCAGCCGAGATACATCTGCTTGGGCGAGAACTGAGAGCCGTTGATAAAGCACATCTGGTAGGCGAAGCGAAGATCTTCTTCCCCGGGCTGCGAGAAAGGACCGCCGCCCTGGTTATCGGGATCCAGATGGCATTCCATGACGTCATCGCGGAAGGCGCAGGCCGGATTCTTGTCGATGATCTGGGAATCATCGGACACGTGGGCCATGGCGTAAATCCTGTTTTCGGTCGGATTCCAGCCGAGCAGAAGGTCGATGAACAGATCCTCTGAATCATCGATCCCGCCAACCAGCGCCGTCATATCTTCGATAGTGATTTCAAAGTTCGAAGGCACCCAGCCCCAGTCCGCGTTGTTGCCATCTATGGTAGGCAAATTGCCATCAGGTATCCCTACGGCAAAGTAAAGAGGAACCGAATCAGGCTCTTCTTGGGCGATAGTTTCTCCCCCAGTAAGTAGCAGTAAACTCACCAGAGGAACTAGGATTTGTCGCATATGATCAGCTCCTTTTAAGAGGAATATTGAAGGGATGTCCTGAGATTCTCCCAAGATGTTTTGAAGACTTCATCATAGGCAACTACATACAAGTGCAAGTGGCAGCAATATAGTAATTAATAACGACAAAATCTACAAAAAACAGCACAGCATTAGTTCGCTGTGTGAGGCCATCAGTAGGCTAAGGCGAAGAGTTTGCGTCGGGCGGTCTGGCGCACATCACCTTCGATGACTACCTCCACCACATACAAGCCCGGCGGCAACAACTGACCAGCCTCCGTCCGACCGTCCCAACCCACCTGCCGATGACCCGCCACCCCCACCTCTTCCTGCTCCCACACCCGACGACCCGACAGATCATACACCCGCACCCGCAACGGCCGCTCCGACAGCACATTGACCACATCCACCCCCACCATCAACTCATCGTGCACCCCATCGCCGTTGGGCGTGACCACCGACGACGACAGCACCAGCCCCTCCAGCAGCGCCGCCCGCACTGGCAAGCGCACCACGTCGGTGCTGCTGGCCACCTGATCACTGGCATCGCCGGCCTCCACCCGCTGCCGCACCCGCGCCGAGGGGGTGCCCCCTTCGACGAAGCCGGCAAAGCGCGTCCCCTGCACATAGACCGACGCCTCAAAGGCGATCTCGATTTCCTGCCCGCTCCTCAGTCGCTGATCAAAGGTGATGCCCAGCCCCGTCGTTAGGGTGTCAACCTGGACCGTCGCGGGCACCCCATCGACAAAGGCCGCCTCAAAGCCCATCGGCACCGACGCTTCCAGCACCACCCGGTCGAAACCGCGGCTCTGAGCCGCGCGCACAAAGTAGCGGAACGCCGTCGGTGTGCCCGGCTGCACCTCAAGGGGAAAGAGTTCGCCGACTAGTTGCTGGGCCAACGGCGCGCTGAACTGCAGGGCTACGGCGTCGAGGCGGGCGGCTACCTCGGGCTGGTCGCTGAGCAGCCGCACCGCCAACTGGGCGAAGCGGCGGGGCGAGGGCGACTGGAAGGCCTCGCCGGCAAAGGCATAGAACCGACTCCAAGGGCTCCAGTCGGTGCCGGGAACGCGGGTGGTATCGATGGGGCCTTTGAAGCTGTCAATGAGTTTGTTCCAGCGCCGCTCGGTAACTTCTTTGCGGTTTTTGTCGTAGAAGGTGTAGTGTTCGACGACCTGGTTGCCGGTGCGGCTGCGGATTTCGAGGCGGGTGCCGGGGGGCGTGTCGGCTTGCCAGGTGAGCGCGGTGAGGTTTTTGTCGGTGCCCAGATCCAGCAGCGGCGAGTGCAGTTGCACCGCCTGGGGATAGCCCTGACCAAAAATCTGAAGCTCTGAGGTCCAGCCCCACTGCTGACACCGATCCCAATGATTTGTCGCCTGAAAACAAGAAGCGTCCCAGTAGAGCCAGGCAATGCGCACGAAGCGGGTGGGAATCAAGGAAAAAGCATGATCGGCGATAGCGTTTCTATCGACCTGTGCGCTCGTGGTTCCGGCGAACTGCTCGTGCCATACTAACGTGCCGTCCGGTGCCAGCGAACCATCCGAAGTCTGCAGTTCATAGGCATCAAATTCCATTCTGCGTCCACCCGCTATTTTTCCGATGAGTCGCACCCAGTCCGTCCAGTAGATGGCACCTAGATCCAGCGTTATGTGGGAAATCACGTTGTCACCGCCCCGGATGATGCGGCGATTTACCTGCCAGGCACTGGCCGCGTTTCCATCTACCACTAGCTGGGAATTGCCCAAATTCATCTCGTCTCGGAATCCTTCCACATCTAGGATAATGTCGATACCGCCCCCCCGCTCCAGCAGACCCAGGGCCAGATTGTCCCCCAGCGCTTCCACTTCCACCTCCATCAGACGCGCCCCAACCGTAGGCAGCAGCGAGACAAAGTAAATGAACTGGATGGGGATATGGGACGCCAGATCCAGCTCTAGCGCAATCTGATGATCGCGGTTTTCCTTGAAGCGTTCTTGGACCTGGTAGACTAGGGTGCCTTCGAGGCGATTGCCCACCGCGTCCAGCTGCTGCTCACCGGCGGAAAAAAGCAGGTCGAAGCGCTCGAAGGGCGGCCCGTCTGAGTCGAACAGCAGCCGCACCCGACGCGCCGCTACTGCTCGCCCCAAATCAATTTCGACAAACCAATCCTCGCTTGGTGCCTCCAGATCTGGATTCCAACCGGTGGCTGGATCGCCGTCCATCACTTGGAACGCGATCCTGGCGTTGGAGCCGGCTTGGCGGATGCCGCCGCCAAAGGCTGGCGCGTCGAGCACGGCGTTGATGTCTTTGCGCACTTTCACCGGCTGGATGCGGCCGTCGGCGGTCAACTCCACCGCGCCGAGGGGTAGCTGCCACTGCCGCCAGTCCCGGACACTGTCAAAACGGATTTCATCGGCGCTCAGGGGCGCGATCCCCAGCAGACCCGTACTTGAAAGCAGCCCCCCCAAAAACAGTCCGAGAAAAGCCCCTTTCCCCCGCAGTCCGCAGGCGGTAAAACAAAGCTGAAACGCGATCATGGCGAACCCATTCTATTTTGGGTTGAACGGAGATTAAACGGAGCCGCAGGAAAGCTGGGCGATCTAATACAACGGCCTGAAAATCCACCCCTTCAGGAAGAGCCAATCTTTACAAGAAGGAATACTTTTTTATATACTCCGAACGCTACGGCTTTGTCAATATTGTCAATAACTGTATAACGATATATAGCAATCCTACATCATTTACAAGGTGATCCGCAGATGGACGCAGATAGACTCAGAATAGGATGCACGAGACGATCCACCACTCGAATCGTGCAAATTATTTAGGCTTGCTATATATCCTGTTTATCTAGGAGGCCACGTCTTGTTCGGATACTGTAGCTTGCTCCGCATCCTAAGTCTCATCTTTTTGACCAGTCCACTAGCCTGTAACTCCACCCGAGACGACAAAGTCAACACCAGCCCCGAAATTCTGGCGCGGGTGGGAGATAGGGAAATCACCATCGCCAATCTCGAGCGGGCTCTGGAGTTGCTGTATCCCCCGGGCAGGACGCCTCCGGCTAGCGTCGAGCGCAAAGTCCTGCAACGTTTGATCGATGCCGAACTCATCGTCATAGGTGCCAAAGACAAGGGACTGGAAAGCGATTGGCAGGTTGCCAATACGGTCCAGCAGAAGAGCGAGGAACTGCTGCTCGACGAACTCTACCGCAGAGGCATCCTGAAGATTACCGGTGAAGTGAGCGAAGAGGAAGCCAGAGCCTACTTCGAACGCTTCTCTGTAAGTGAAGAGCGTCTCCTCAGTCGCATTTTGCTGAGCAGTCCCATCGCGGCAGTACAGACGCTCCGCCACCTGGCGGCTGGCGAGGACTTCGCGGCGCTAGCCCGCCAAGTGTCCGAAGATCCGCAAACGGCTCTCAATGGCGGAGAGATGGGCTGGAGGAACCGCTTGGACATCAAAAACAGTCGCCTGCGCCGCCCGATATTCGGGGCCGCAGTGGGCGAAGTGGTCGGTCCCCTGCAGATGGTGGATGGCTACGCACTCATCAAGATCATGGATCTGCGTCAGGTGTCCTACGAAAGCGTCGCCGCCAAGGTCGAACGGACTGTTCTCGAACAGAAAAGAACCCTGACCACTGGCCGATTCTTGGAGGATTTGGCGGACCGGGCCGGAGTGCGCGAAGACAGCACCGCCCTGCAATTGCTCCTCCTCCGCCTGAGCGAAGCCGGCCGGGATGTGCCTCAATTAAAAGAAAGAGAAGGGCGCAAAGTTCTGCTGAGAGCCGGTAGAAAGCAGTGGACTCTCGATCAGTTCATGGCGGCCATGCTCACCGAGCGGGATCAGGCCGAAATCAGGGAGCTGGCGGATCTGCGCTACTATGTTCGCCGTCTTTTCGCCCTCAAGGAACTACTCCACCAACGGGCTGCGGAGTTGGGCCTGCAGGAGCCAGAACATGTCAGAAAGGAAACGGACAAAGCGCTGCGGGAAGCGCTGATGGACAGACTGCGGCAGGTGGAAGTCGATGAAAGGATTGATCCTGCAGAAGAGGAGGTGCGCGCCTATTATCAGCGACACAAGGACCGTTTTGAGATCAGCGAACGCATCCATATAATGGAGATTTTCGTCAGCTCCCGCCAAGAAGCAGAGGCTACTTTACAGGAGATAGCCGCGGGCGAGGAGATGGAAGAAGTGGTCCGGCGCTATTCGGTGCGCAGTTCGCGGATAAGGCGCTCAGGGGGCCGCATTCAACTGATGCGGCCCGAGATGTACGGCAATGTAGGCTTGGCCGCCCAGGAAGCAGAAGTGGGAGAGATCGTCGGGCCCGTGAAAACGGCCCAGGGCTATTCTGTTTTCAAAGTGTTGAAGAAGATTCCAGCCCAACCGCTGAGTTTCGCAGAAGCCAAGGGGCGAGCTGCTGAGCACTTGCGCAAAGAGTTGTCCAAACAGGGCTTCGAGGCTCTGCTGCGGCAGTTGAATAGCCGCTACCGGGACCTGGTCCGGATTTACGAAGGCCACTTTGAGGACTATCTCAAGTCACGCAACAAAGCGTGACCGTTCCTCCGAGAGGATAGAGGCAAACCAATGAGGATAGGAATCTTCTCGGTGGGGCTTAGCATGGTTGTTTTGTTCGCAGTTCAGGCTCTTACAGAAGAGAAGTCCGCAGAAATCGGCCGTTTGAAGGGCGGGGAGATGGTGTTTGTGCCCGACTTCGACTTCTATATCGACAAGTACGAAGTAACCAATGCGGAGTACGCCGAGTTTCTCAATGCCGAAGGCAATCGGGAAGAACAGGGAGTTCCCTGGCTGTACGTCAAAAGTCGCATGGTGCTCATTGAAAAAAAGAAAGTTGGTTTTGTCGCCAAAAAGGGATTCGAAGGACATCCGGTCGTGGAAGTATCGGCGCATGGGGCTAGGGCCTATTGTCGGTGGGCGGGCAAGCGCCTACCTCGGGCTGCGGAGTGGCGCCAAGCCTGCGAAGGCAAGCAAGAGCTGAGGTTTCCTTGGGGGGATATATTCGAAAAGGACAGGGCCAATACCTACGGAACCAAGGATGGATACGCCCGCACTGCGCCAGTGGGCAGTTTCCCCACCGGTGCCAGTCCATGGGGTGCCATGGACATGGGCGGCAATGTCTGGGAGTGGACCGAGTCTGCCGATGGAGTAGAATTTTATATGCACGGCGGTTCTTGGGTCAATGGCGGCAAAATGGCGCGCTGTTCTTTCAAGGCCTCCGCCAGCGGTGGCCAGCACGCCTACATCTACGGACACAGCGTTGGGTTTCGCTGTGCCCGCTAGGCTCGTATACGCCGGACTGCTCCAAACTCGCGCTTCATTTTTACTTACTTCACCCACAATTTCGACAATGGTGTGCCGATTGTGCCCAAGCATATAGGAAGCCCCAATGGTGCTGCCCGAGGCGGTGCGGAGATCTGCGCCTGATCGCCCTTGACCCCGATTCGCACTATTTATCTCGCCTGTTCACTGGTGATTGCTCTGGATGTATTCACCAGCGCGAACGACGCTGTCCGCTTTACCGACGTCATCGAGGAGTCGGGCATCGACTTCGCCCACGTCAATGGAGCCTACGGGGCCAAGTACGCGATCGAAACTATAGGACCTGGCGCTGGCTTTCTGGACTACGATGGCGACGGCGATCTGGATATCTACCTGCTTAACGGCGGTAAAGTGCCGGGTGCAGAACTGCAAAAAGATCCCATCAACAGGCTCTATCGCAACGAGGGCGACGGTCGCTTCACCGACGTCACCGACGCAACGGGGACCGGAGACACAGGCTACGGTATGGGCTGTGCAGCAGCTGACATCGACAACGACGGCGACTTGGACCTCTACATCACCAATTTTGGTGCCAATGTGCTCTACCGCAATGATGGGCCTTGGCCGGGGGGACGCTTTAGCGATATAACCGCCCGAGCCGGCGTCGGCGACGAGTACTGGGGCAGCAGCAGTGCTTTTGCCGACGTGGACCGGGACGGGTTCGTGGATCTGTACGCGGCCAATTACCACGATTTCTCCTTTGCCAACCACAAAGTATGCAGCGAGGGTGGCAGTGACCTACAGCTCTACTGCGGTCCGGAAGCGTTCAACGGCGTGCGGGACGTACTCTATCGCAACCTAGGGGATGGCATTTTTGCGGATATCACGGCGGCGGCTGGCCTGCTGAATACCGAGGGCCGAGAATTGGGCGTGGTCTTCGGGGATGTGGATCGGGATGGAGACCCGGATCTCTATCTGGCCAACGATCGGAAGCTGAACTTTCTCTTTATCAACAACGGTCGGGGACGCTTCGCGGAAGACGGCCTGCTGGCCGGCGCCGCTTACAACGAAGACGGCGAGGTCGAAGCTGGCATGGGGGTGGATATGGGCGATTTCGACAACGACACCTGGCCCGACCTCTTTGTCACCAACTTCCAGTGGGAGACCAATACCCTCTATCGCAACCTTGGCGATGGCACCTTCACAGACCAAACCTTCGCCGCTGATCTGGGCAAGAATAGCATTGCCTACCTAGCTTGGGGCACTCAGTTTTGCGACTTTGATAACGACGGAGACCGCGATATATTTATCGCCAATGGCCATCTGGAAAGCGATGTGGAGCTTTACCAGAGCGCAACTTTTGCGCAGCGCAACCAGCTCTTTCTCAACAATGGCAGAGGAGCTTTCGAAGAGGTTGAGGATGTGGAGGGCACGGCTCTGGCCGTCCGCAAAGTAAGCCGTGGAGCAGCCTTCGGGGACTACGACAACGACGGGGATGTGGATATCCTAGTAGCCAACTGCGCCGATACGCCGACGCTAATGCGCAACGATGGCGATAGCCGGAACAACTGGTTGCGGTTGCGCCTGCAGGGCAGGCGCAGCAACCGCGCCGCCATAGGCGCGCGGGTCGAGCTGCTCAGCGACTCGCTCCGCTTGGTGGACGAGGTGCGCAGCGGAGCCAGTTACCTTTCACAGAGCGATCTGCGTCTCTCTTTTGGTCTGGGCACCCGCCGAAAAGTAGATAGACTCACCGTTTTCTGGCCCAGTGGACTGGTCGAAGTAGTGGAGCCTCTTCCCGTCAACCGAGAAATCACCTTGATCGAGGGAGAGCATTGATAGCGAGAGGCATTCTCTGTGCCCTAGTGCCCGTCCTGTGGCTGAGCGCCTGCGGTGACCGGCAGCAGCAAGTGGCTACCTCTGACTCCCATGTTACAGCCGGCAGGATAGAGGCGGAAGTGCAGTTCAAACGGGGTTCGAGTCTGGCTGCTCAGGGACGCTACACCGAGGCGGTCGAAGCCTATCTCAGGGCGGCACAACTGGCCCCGGACTTGGCGAAGATTTACTACAATCTGGGCAACGCCTATTTCCGGCAGCGCTATTATTCCGCAGCCATCGATGCCTATCTGCGGGTGCTGGAACTGGACTCCACGCACGTGTCGGCGCGCCACAATCTGGCCGCGGTGTACTCTAGGCAGTTAAAGTATGCCCGGACGATTGAGGAACACGAGAAGGTGCTGGAACTGGACCCCGGACACGTTTCCACTTATCTCGATCTAGGCAATATCTACGTTACCCGGGGCGAATACGAGAAGGCTGAAGCCCTGATCGAAAAGGGACTGGAACTGGCACCAGAGGAGGTCGCCTTCTACCGCATACTGGGCCGCATGCGCGCCAAAGAAAAGCAGTACGAGGTGGCTCTGGAGGCCTACGAGCAGGCCGTGCGGTTGGATAGTTCGGATGCAGCAACGTTCGTGGAACTAGCCAAAGCCGAACTCGGTCTGGACAGATACCAGAAGGCAGCGGCAGCCTGCCAGCGCAGCATAGCGTTGGCTCCCTCTGAGAAGGATGCTTATTTCATCCTAGCCCAAGCCTTGCGTCAACTCGGTCGCGCCGAAGAGAGTCGCCAGGTATTGGAACAATTCCGAGAGCTCGACCGGGAAGAGGGAAAAATTCGCAAGCAGTTGCGGATTCTGGACAATGCGCCCGACGACCACGAAGCGCGCGCCATGCTGGGACTGCTATACACCCGGCAGGGTCGCTACCCAGAGGCGGCGGAAGCCTATCGTCTGGCCACTCGCTTGGCACCGGACAGCATGCGCTATCACAACAACTTGGGTAATGCATTATTGCGTCTCGCGGAGTACGACAAGGCGATAGAGGCTTATACCAAAGCTTTGCACCTAGATTCGGAATATGTCAGGGCCTATTATAATTTGGGGCTGGCCCATTTTCACCGACAGCGTTTTGCCTTGGCCAGACAGGCTCTGCTCCAAGCTCGGCAGCGGCATCCCGAAGATGCCGACGTGAATTATTATCTGGGCCTGCTCTACGCCCGCGAAGGAGACTTCGAGCAGGCCGCCGAAGTTTTTGCACAGGCCCTAGGCACCCGCCCCGACTTCCTAGACGCGCGGCACAAGTTGGCCGTCTCGTATCTGAAACTAGGACGTTACGAAGACAGCAAAAAACAGCTCGCGATTATAAAAGAGAAGCAGGTGGGGGGAACGAATGTCGAATCAGAAGCGAAAAGGGTGCCTGCCAGAGGCGATTAGGGGTCTTTTGGGTGCCGGCGCGGGCTTCTCGCTGCTGCTGAGCGGCTGCGGCGAGAGCGGAGAAGAGGTATTGAACCTCGCAGGAAAGGACGTGGTGCTGGCCGAGGTTAACGAGCGGCAGATCACCTTGGAAACATACCGCCAGTACGTGGACCGGGTCCAGGCTGATCTGCGGGAAGGAATCGAGCCACAGCGCTACCTACAGGCTATCATCGAAGAAGAACTGCTCCTACAGGAAGCCGAAGGTCTGGGACTGGATCAGATGCCCGAATTGGCCGCTCTCCTGCAGCGAGAGACGCGAGTACTGGCCTTGCGCGAACTATACCGTCGCCATGGCATTGAAAGCCCGCGGCCATCGGAAGAGGAATTGCGCGTCTATTTTGCCGCCAGCCCCTACAGCCGTCAAGTTCGCTTCAGCCTGCTGATGGTCAAAACCTTGGAGCAAATGCAGTCGATGCTGAAGCAACTCGAAGCCGGAGCAGACTTTACAGAGCTTTCGGTGCGCAACTCGCAGGATCCCCGCATCCTCGTGCGCAACGCCGACATGGGCTATCACCGGTGGGGCGAAACCGAATCTGCGTACCAGCCTATTGTCGCTAAGGCCTACGCCATGGAGATCGGCCAAATTGCCGGTCCGCTGAAGGTGGCAAACGGCTATTTCCTGATCAAACTCACAGATATCCATCCAATCCCCTTGGCTCAGGAGCGCGAGACCATCGAACAACTCCTAATTCAGGAACGCCTAGCTGCGCAACTGGCGAGTTATTTTGCCAACCTGCAGCAGCGCTACGAACTCGAGGTCAATCCGCAGGGCATACAGGCTTTGGAGAGAAGCCTTTCTCGGGGAGAAGGTAGCACCTCGATGCCCGATTCCGGGCTACAGGTCATCAGCTACAACGGGGGGACACTGAACCTGACCGGGTGCCACAAGCTCTTGAATGAGGCCGGAGACTTTGTCCCCACCCATCCACAGAAGTTGCGCCAGCACCTGCTGCAGCAGGTCTGCCGCCAAGTGCTGGTGCCGCTGGAGATCGAACAACTGGGCTTGGTCGAATCTGCCCCGGTCCGGAAGGGGCTAGAGAAGGCCCGGAAGAAGTTTCTGGTCCAGAAATTGAAAACTTACATTGCCTCCCGGATTCCGCCTTCTGGCGAAAACGCGCTGCGGCTGTTCTTTGCCCAGAACGAGGAACGCTACATCGAGCCGAGACAGGTGGAAGTGCGGCGGATGCCTGTTCCCGATCTGCAGACAGGCCACTTGGTAGTGGAAAAGTTGCAGGCTGGCGAGGATATCCTTGATCTGGCCGCACGGTTCGTCCCCGTCACCTATAGCGGCGAGGCTCTGGAAGAGAACATGCCCATGAGCAGGGCATTGCAGGCGGAGGCCGGCTCTATCCACGGGCCTTTTCCGACGGATGTCGGCTACGTCATTCTGCAGATTCTGCGCCAGCGCGCTCCCCGGCTCCCGGCCTTTGAGGAAATCCGGGAACAGGTCGCCAGAGATTACCTAAAGGCGGCGGCAGACCAGCGCTTTCGGGCGTTCCGGCAGGAATTGAAGAACCGCCATGCCAAACAGATAAATATCTATCCAGAACGTCTTCGGGCAATGAAACTACTCGCCTCTGAGAGGCGCAGTGATGAGTAGTGCTACTTGTCGCCTTCCAAAAGGCCTACGTAGATCGCAGGAACGACTGTAGCTGGTTTTTGGGTCTGCCCTTTGCTAATGTTCTTGTTTAAAAAGAGTGCACAGCCAGCCTTGGCCGATCCTGCCAAAATCATCACGTGCGACCAGTTGCTCGCCGTCCGCAGCCAAATGAAAAAAGCGCGGCAGACCTTCGTATTCACCAATGGATGTTTTGACTTGCTGCACCGCGGCCACGTCGAGTACTTGCGCGCGGCGCGCGCCTTGGGCGACTGTCTCGCGGTGGGGTTAAACGACGACGATGGGGTCCGCGCCCTCAAGGGCCACGGACGGCCCATTTGCCCACAAGACGACCGCGCCGCCGTGCTCGCGGCCTTAGAATGCGTTTCGCATGTGTGTATTTTTTCAGGCGAGAGCGTCGAGAGTCTCGTGGCCGCGCTCGCGCCCGATGTCTTGGTCAAGGGTGGCGATTACGCCCTAGGCGCGATCGTCGGCCGCGAACACGTCGAAGCGCGCGGCGGTCAAGTTCGCGCTCTGCCGCTGTGGCCGGGCATTTCCACCACTCAATTAATTGAGCGCATCAAGGCGCTGCCCAGCGCGTGACGCCCCTTGCGCGATTTGGTCTGGAGAGGGAGATTGTGCTATATTTATCGAAGATGGTTCATTTGTGATTCCAATAAAAAATGCAATGAAAAGCGCGAAGAGCGCGTTGGTGTTGGCCTTGGGCCTAGGGGCTTGTGCTGCGCCGCCGCCAACCGAACAACCAACCGTCCAATGGGAAGAGGCCCAGCCAGAAGAAAAAAGTGAGGCCCTCCAAGCCCTTGAACGCGCCGTTGCAGCCGCGTACGAGCGCGAGCAGGCCATGGCCGAGCGCGTGCGCCAGCTAGAGACATCCAACGCCCAGTTGCGTCAGGCACTCATGGCCCTCCAAGGCCAGAACCGCGTCCTGAGTGCGCGGCTGGATTCTCTGCCCCGCCGGCGCGCGATGCCGCCGCGCGCCGCTGCTAGCACTAGCACCCCCGCTACACGATCCGATACGACGGCTGCCGTCGGCAAAAGAGACGCGTTCAATATGTATCAAGGGGCGCTTGCCTACTATCGCCAAGAGCAATACGACCGCGCCTTGGTCGAGTTTGACCGCTTGCTACAGGAAGCCCCCATGAGCGAATGGTCCGACAACGCCCAGTACTGGAAGGGAGAGTGCTATTACGGACTGCGCAAATACCAGCAGGCGCTCATCGAATTCACCAAGGTGTTTGCCTTCAGCAATACGGATAAGGCCGACGACGCGCAAATAAAAATCGCCAACTGCCACATCAAATTGGACGAGCGCGACCGGGCACTTGCAGCCTTGCGCAAGCTGATTGACGAATATCCAGACAGCGAATACGTGCCCACTGCCCGCGACAAGATAAAGCAGCTCGGCGGTTGATGAGAACTATTTTGCTCCGATTTTGTTATCGCCTTTTGGCCGCGCTGATGCTCTGCGCCACCGCGTCGGTTGCCGTTCCTTTGCCCACTAACATGGACTTGTTGGTCGAGACCGTGGCGAGTGCGGTCGATGAGAGCTTGGCGCACATTGAGATGCCGGACGACGCGGCGGCGGCCCCCTTGTTGGTTGTGGCGCAGAGCAAGCACGACGCCAATTGGATAGTCGAACACTTGCTGACCAACCGGCTGCTAACGCGCGGCTTTAGCGTGACTTTGGATTCGACCGCGGCCCAACCGGCGAGTATGCGCCTGTCCTACCGGGTGCTCGACCTCAGCATCTCTGCGCATTCGGGATTGCGCGGCAGCAAAGTCAGTCGCCAGGGCCGGGTAACACTCGCCCTGCGCTTGAGCGACGAGCGCGACGACGTGGTCCACTGGCAGGACGAAATCACCCGCACGCAGCGCGATCAGATCCCCAAGAATCAGTTGGAAATACTCCAGCACGACCAATTCAAATTCGCCAAGACCGAGTTAGAGGAACAAACGTGGAGCAAGTTCGTCGAACCTGTGATCGTATCCACCGTGCTTGGTGGGCTTATCTATTTGTTCTTTTCTAATCGCTAACTATGAAATACCTCGCTTTCTCGCTTGCCTTGTGCATCGCCGCTTGTGCTAGCACGCCGCCTGAGAAACTCCAAGGCGCGGATTACTACTTTGAAGAAGGCCAAAAGGCCATGGAGAAGAACCGCTGCCTAGATGCCTCCGAGCACTTCAAGCGCTTAGTCAGCAATTTTCCCGGCTCGCGCTTGGTCGCCGAGGCGCAGTTTCTCCTCGCCGAAGCGCACTTTTGCAATCGCGATTGGGTCAACGCCGCCTTTGAGTACCAGCGCATTGTCGATATTTATCCGTCTAGCGAGTGGGCGGTCGAGGCGCAGTTCAAGGTAGGCGAGTCGTACTACAAGCAATTGCGCCGCCCGGAGCTGGACCAGAAGGAGACCTTTGAGGCCCTGACGGCCTTCCGCAACTTCATAGAGGACAATCCCGACTCGCCCTTGGTTGAACAGGCGCGCCAGCGCATCGTCGAGTGCCGGAGCCGCTTGGCCCAAAAGGAGTACCTAAGTGGCCGCCTGTACCACAAACAGGGTTATTTCGACGCGGCCAAAATGATCTACGAGGACGTGCTGCGCGAGTACCCGGATGTCGGCGAGTGGTATTACACCACTCTCTTCCGCATGGGCGAAATCGCCCGCGCCCAAGGCGATGTGGATCTAGCGGTGCGCTATTGGAAGGAAGTGCTGCAAGACAGCGGCGACCCGGAATTGGTGGAGGACGTGCAAAAGCACCTGTCCGGGCTGAGCCAATCGCCGGGCTAAACATGCGGCGCATCGGCGTCATCGGCGGCACCTTTGACCCCATCCATCACGGCCACCTGCTCTTGGCCCGCTTTGCCCTAGAGCAAATCCCCCTCGACGAAGTGCTCTTCATTCCGGCGGCCGATCCGCCGCTCAAGCAGGGTGCGTATGCACCGGCCGAGGAGCGGTGGGCTATGGTCGAACTGGCCGTGGCCGACTGCGCCGACTTTGCGGCCTCGCGCTTGGAGCTCGACCGCCCGGGCAAGTCCTATACCGTCGAAACCCTGCGCCTGCTGCACCAGCGTTATCCCCATGCTGAGCTGTTTTTCATTATCGGCACGGACAACATCGGCCAGCTAGACGAGTGGCACGATCTTGAAGGCATTTTTGCTCAGTGTACAGTGGTGGCGGGGGCGCGTCCCGGCGAGGTAGCGGGTGACCCGAAGCTGCTGGCGCGTTTGCGTTTCATAGATACCCCGCTCATCGAACTGTCCTCGACCGTGATTAGGTTGCGCCGGGCCGCTGGCCTGCCCATCCGCTTCATGGTGCCCGAAGCGGTCGAGGCCCACATACTTGCGAAAGGATTGTACGCCACCTCGTGTTCATGACGCATTTAGAGTGCTCCCGTACGGGCGCACATTACGACGCCGACGTGTTGCAGAACCTGTCGGAGGTCGGTGCGCCTCTCCTTGCGCGCTACGACCTCGACCGGGCTGGGCAAGCGCTGTCCCGTGACGCGCTCAACACTCGCCCGCCAACGATGTGGCGCTACCGGGAAGTCATGCCCATCTGCACGCCCGCAGAGATCGTCTCCCTCGGCGAGGGCTTCACCCCGTTGTTGCACCCGGAGCGCTTGGGCCGCTGGACGGGCTTTGCCCAGCTTTACATCAAGGACGAATCGCCCAATCCCACCGGCTCCTTTAAGGCGCGCGGCCTCTCGGCTGCCGTCACTTGCGCCCGCGCGCGGGGTGCGAAAAAGCTGGCCATCCCCACGGCGGGCAATGCTGGTGGTGCGATGGCAGCCTACGCAGCAGCCTGTGGTCTGCCGGCGATTGTCTTCATGCCCCGCGATACGCCGCAGGCCTTTGTCGCCGAGTGTCGGTCATGCGGCGCTGAGGTCGAACTGGTTGACGGGCTAATCAGCGATTGCGGCCGCATCGTCGGCGAGCGCAAGGAAGCCGAGGGATGGTTCGAGGTATCGACTCTGAAGGAGCCGTACCGCATCGAGGGCAAGAAGACCTTGGGTTACGAGTTGGCCGAGCAGATGGATTGGTCCCTGCCCGACGTGGTGATTTATCCCACGGGTGGGGGCACGGGGCTGATCGGGATGTGGAAGGCATTCGCCGAGCTGGAGCAACTCGGCTGGATTGGCGAGCACAGGCCGCGGATGATCTCGGTGCAGGCCGAAGGTTGTGCGCCGATTGTCCGGGCTTTTGCCTGCGGTGATGAAGCTGCCGAGGCATGGGAAGGTGCTCACACGGTAGCCTCGGGCCTACGCGTCCCCAGTGCGGTCGGCGACTTTCTGATGTTGCAGGTGCTGCGGGAAAGCGGTGGTACAGCCATTGCCGTCAGCGACGAGGAATTGCTCGCGCATTCGCACAGCATGGCGGCGCACGCGGGCCTTTTCCCCGCGCCCGAAGGCGGGGCCACGTTAGCGGCTCTAATCAAGCTCAAGGAGCAGGGAATCGTGGCCCCGGACGAGCGCGTGGTGCTCTTCAATACGGGGTCGGGTTACAAGTACTTGGAGGCTCTGGCCGAGGGGCTCGCGCCTTGACGAGCGTGAGAGCGGCGTCTATTTTATAAAACTGCTTTGCACCCATAGCTCAATTGGATAGAGCACCTGACTACGGATCAGAAGGTTCGGGGTTCGAGTCCCTGTGGGTGCGCCATTAAAAAACAACGGGTTGCGTCAAAAGACGCAGCCCGTTTCGCTTTGGTGGGAAAGGAGCTAGCTATGGCGAATATACCTGTTGGATTAATTGGCTGCGGCGGTCGCGGTCGCGGCCACGTACGCGCCCTGCACGCGCTGGCGGACGTCGAGTTGGTCGCCGTCTGCGATCCCGTTGCGGCAAGCCGCGAACAGGCGGGCGACGAGTGGGGAGTCGAGCGCCGCTACGCGGACGTAGAGGCTATGCTCGACGCCGAGGAATTGGCCGCGGCGATTGTCGCGACTCCGGCTCACCTCAACGCCGAGGCGGCCCTGCCGTGCTTGGAGCGGGGTATCGACACTCTGCTGGAGAAACCGCCGGGCATGAGCTTGGACCAGACCCGCGCTCTCAAAAAGGCCGCTGAGGCCAGCGGTGCCCGTGGCATGGTCGGCTGGAATCGCCGCTTTGATCCGTTGGTCTTGCAGGTGCGCGAGGAGATTGAGTCTCGCGGCCCGATCTACCAGCTAGTCGGCGAGTTCCACAAGAGCATGAGCGGTTTTATCGCCGGTGGCCGCTTTCCCGAAATCGTCATGGACAACATGCTGCTCGAAAGCCCGATCCACGCGATTGATCTGGTGCGCCACTTGGGTGGAGCGCCGGTCGCCGAAGTCCACAGCTTCGTCCGGCGCGCATCTGCCTACAAGGACGTCCATGCTGCTTTGGTCGTCTTTGAAAACGACTGCGTCGCCCAGATCTGTGCCAACTACACCACCGACGCCCGCCTAGAGCGCTACGAAATCCACGGCCGCGACATCTCGGCCTATATAGAGGGGATTTCCACCTGCGAGTTGGTCTGTGATGGGGAGCACAGGCACTTGCAAAAGGAGGGTACGGACAGCACCCTAGCCCAAGCTACCCATTTCTTCGACTGCATCAAGGCCGGTCGTCCTATCGGCCCACCGGCTGCGGACTTGGACGAGGCCATCGCTACTATGGAACTTGCCACGGCTATCTTGACGGGCCTGCGAGACGACTCTTGATCGCTCCCCAGGATACCTCTGCTATGGCTGTAGCCAATCGCACGGCCTCAACGGTGAAACTACAGGCGATGTCGTAGAAGAGCTGGTCGCCGCTGATGCGGACGTGGGTCCACACGGCTGGCAACCCGATAATCCCGGCCTCGTCGGCCGCGGTTGGCCAGTGGACCACGCCCGATCCCGCCCGCGACCACAACCCGCTGTGCCCGACGCCGCCCAACTCCAGCTCATAGGTTCCATCCGCCCGGAAGATCACATGCCCGGCCAGCGTCCCATCGGCAAAATTGACGATGCCCCACTGTCCCAACAGTTCGTCGCCTAGTTCCTGTGCTGGTGCCAAGGCGAGAGCCGGTTCGGGTCCCCAATACAGGCTGTCGCCTACTACTTGGAAGGGCACGGTCTCGCTTTGCTCGGCGAGTATCCCGCTGACGTCTGCGGTGTAGCGCAGGGTCACAACGCCGTCCGCAACCTCGTACCGACCCCGGTCTTCTGCCACCGGCCGCTCGGGATCGTCCCGGAGCGCGACGCGGCGGAAGCGTCCATCGCTATTGAATTCGACGTACAGGTGCTCTATGGACGATCCCCACTCGGCCCGACAGCCCTCCCAAGCACCTACTATGTCCGACTGTGCCCAGACTGTACCGCTGAAGAGTAACAAGGCGATGAAAACTGTTGTGCGCATGGTAAAATCTACCTCCGTTCCGCGTTGGTTGCCGACGATTGACGCCATGTCCTAATTAGTGATCTAAAAGGAGATTTGCGATGTCGCTTGAAGGCAAAGTGGCTCTTATCACGGGTGGTGCGCGCGGCTTGGGACGCGCTTACGTCCTCCATCTGGCCCGCTTGGGCGCGGACATTATCATCGCCGACATAGACCTGCAGGCCGCGCGCGAATACGGCGAAGACCTCATGGCCGAGACCGTGGAAGCCGAAGTAGTAAACCTCGGTCGCCGCTCCGTGGGTGTCGCCGTGGATGTCACCGACCGCCAAGCCGTAGATGCCTTGGTCGCCGAGGCTCTTGATAACTTTGGCCGCATCGACATACTCGTCAACAACGCCGGCGGCAACTTGTGCTCGCACGAGGAGCAAGCCGCCTCCTTGGCTGGGGAAGACCACTACCGCTACATAATGGACATCAACCTCACCGCCACCATCCACTGCTGCCAAGCGGTCAGTGCGGCGATGAAGGAAGCCCAGTCCGGCAAAATCATCAACGTGGCCTCGCAAGCGGGCTTGTGGAGCGGCCGCGACGGCGGCGGGATGCCCTACAAGGTGGCCAAGGCCGGGATCGTCCACTACACGCGGGTGCTCGCCGCCGAGCTAGGCCCGTATGGCATCCACGTCAACTGCATCGCCCCGGGCCTAATTTTGTCGTCCCGCGCCGTGGCCCAGGGCCGCAACAGCGAGGAATCGCGCCGGCACCTAGAGCCACAGATTCCCCTCCGCCGCTTGGGCACGCCCGAAGACTGCGCTCGGGTGGTGGAGTTTTTGGCGTCCGATCTGTCGGATTACGTCACTGGCCAGTGCATTCCCGTGTGCGGAGGATTTGTGGCTTTCTGATATAGGTTGATCTCACTCCTCGGGCCGCCTGATGCGCGCTACGAGCCTCATTAGGGCGAGTCGGTCAAAATCGCGCGGATCGTCAGTGCGAATTAGAAAATCTCCCTCTACGCGGCGCGTTTCCCCGGCGCTGAGAATTACCGGCTGTCCAATCGGTATAAATGCGTCGATTAGAAATTCCTCTTGGTCGAAAAACCGCAAGTCGTAGCGCACCCACACGGTCGTTGCGCCAACGTTGCGAAACACAGCCACAAAGACCCCCTCGAATTCCGCTGTTGTCCCGAACCCCGGTCGCGGCAAAAACGGCAACCAAGTCAAGCTGTCGATCGCTACGCTGCCTGCTAGCCCTTCGTCCTCGACAAACTCCACCTCGCTGCGCAACACGTCCACGGCGTCACTTGGTCCGTCCTCTGCGGCAAAGCACCCGACCAACAACAGCACTAGGGCGATTACCATGCTCATGGCTTGTCTAAATTCCCGGTTTGCGTCTGTATTTCTTCGTGGTGTTCTTTTAATGCTATGAAAAAACTCCAGTTAATCCAGTGTCTAGCGCTAATCCTAATCGCCGGAACTGCCCGCGCCGACGATCCTGAGCCCCGCTACCAAATGCCCCCCATCGAAGTCACGGCGACGCGTGCGCCCCGCGAGGGATTTGACCTGCCGCTCGCCACGGCCGTGGTCGCGGAGGTCGGACGCGCCCGGCCCGGGCTCTCGCTGGCCGAGTCACTGCGTCCGGTGCCCGGGCTGTTTATCGCCAACCGCCACAACCTCTCCCAAGGCGACCGACTCAGCGTGCGCGGCTTGGGTGCGCGCGCGGCCTTTGGCGTTCGCGGGATCAAGGTCTTGCTCGACGGCATCCCCCTGACTATGCCCGACGGCCAGAGCCAGTTCAACAACCTCGACTTGGGGTCAACCGGCCGCATTGAGGTTCTGCGCGGCCCCAGCTCTTCGCTGTACGGCAATGCGGGCGGCGGCGTGCTCGCGGCCCACACCCAAGCTCCGGCAGAGGCAGCTTGGCGCGTGGAGCCGCGCTTGATCGCCGGCAGCAACGGCCTGTTTCGCGCGCAGACGAGCCTTGCGGGACGAGCTGATAATACTCACGCGTTCGCCAGCTTGTACGAGCTGCGCAGCGAGGGCTACCGCGACCACGCCGCCGCCCGCGCTCGCGGCCTCAACGCACTCGTCGGCCACGCCCTCACCCCTAATACTGAGTTGACGCTTCTGCTGCATTTATACGATGCCCCGTACTTGTTTAATCCGAGTTCGCTCGCTGCGGATGCTGCCCGAGATGCTCCACGCGGTGCGCGTGGGTTTGTGGTAGGGCAGGGGGCATCCAAACAGGTGCAGCAGGGCCAAGGCGGCATTCGTCTTGAATATCGTCCGCCGCACGCACAGCACCACCGCGCATCGAGTCTCGTGTTGTACGGCGTTGGCCGTGCACTCAAAAACCCCATTCCAGGCCGCATCATCGAGCTCGACCGCCGCGCTGGTGGCCTGCGCACTGAGCACCAATTTGCTTGGACCAGTACGCGCCTCGTGACCGGCCTCGACTTGGACTTCCAGCGCGACGACCGCCGCGAGTTTGCCAATGAAGGATTGCCCGAGGGCGAGCGCGTGGACGATGAGCGCGTCTTCGCACTCGTGCAATACGGCGATAGCCAAGTGGATCAGGAGGAACAGGTGCAGAGTTTCGGCCCCTTTGTCTCCTTAGAGCGAGATTTGGGGGCCGCGCTGACCGCGACCGTGGGGGGGCGCTACGACCGCTACCGATTTGCCGTGGACGACCAGTCGCGCGACATGGGCCAGTTCAGTCCGATGGCGGGCGTGGTGTACCGCCTCGACCCCTTCTCGCGCTGGTACGCCCATGTTGCCACGGCCTTCCAGACGCCCACCACCTCTGAGTTGGGCAATCGGCCCAGCGGGGAGGGCGGCTTCAATCCGGACCTAGGTCCTGAGCGCGTCCTCGGGTTGGAGACGGGGTTGCGCCGTCATGTGCGCCGGGCGCGCTTGGATCTGGAGGTGGCTTTATATCAACTCCAGATCGCCGACGCGCTGATTCCCTTTCAGGTCGAGAGTGAAGACAGCGAGGAGATTTACTTCCGCAACGCCGGTCAGGCGCGCAATCGGGGGTTGGAATTGTCGCTGTCGGCGGTGCCACATCCTGGGCTGCGGACCACGCTCGCGTACACTTTTGGCGACTATGTTTTTGAGGACTACGAGGTTGAGGACGGAGACGAGCTTGTCCAACTCGCTGGCAACGAGGTGCCGGGCGTGCCGCGCCATCGGCTCTTCGCCGCACTGAGCTACGACAGTCCGCAGGGCCTGTTTGCCGAGGTCGAATTAGAGCGGGTTGGCCGCTATTGGGCCAATGATTTCAACGGCCCGCCACCCGGAAGCGATGCCTCGTCCGACGAGTTTTTCAACCGCGCGTATCTGCGAGTCGATCTACGCTTGGGGATTGACTATCGCGCAGCGAGGCCCTTTGTCGCGGTCGATAACCTGTTTGATGCCCAATACAACGGATCAGTGGTTCCCAATGCCTTTGGGGGCCGCTTCTTTGAACCCGCTCCGGGCCGCACTTGGCGCTTGGGAATTGGGGGATGGATTGGGGGTTGAGTTGCGGTTTGTAGATTGACTCAGACACAGTAAATGGCTTGATTCTATAAATACTCCGAGAACAAAATTCAGCCGTATGTGTCAGTTCAATCTGTTGACCTAAGCAGGTGGCATCGTGATCGAGGTGTACCTCGACTACAACGGCTCCTCCCCTCTTGATCCCCGCGTGGGCAAGGCCATGTGGCCTGCTCTCGCAGAGTGGTACGGCAACGCTTCATCTACGCATCGGTTTGGTCGGCGGCAAGCTGCTGCGGTTGAAGATGCTCGCGCTCGCGTCGCGTCGCTCGTTGGGGGTCGGCCAACGCATGTTATTTTTACAGCCGGGGCTACCGAAGCCAACAACCTCGCCCTTAGCGGAATGGTTGCTAGTCGGCCAGCGGATCGGGGTCGGATTCTTATCTCCTCAGTGGAACACGCCTCAGTCCGGGAGACGGCTCGGTGGTTAAGCGATCAGTCGCTTGCCGAAGTCGATGCGATCCCGGTGACTAGCGGCGGGGTCGTCGATCTCGACGCGCTTGAGGCTTTGCTCGGCAATGATGTCCTCCTCGTGTCGGTCATGGCTGCTAATAGCGAGACCGGCGTACTGAATCCGGTGGTAGAGATCGCCGAGCGCGCTCATGCCGCCGGTGCTCTGTTTCACTGCGACGCGACCCAATACGCGGGTCGACTCCCCTTCGATCTCTCCGACATAGGTGCTGATTTGGTGTCACTTAGCAGCCACAAAATCTGTGGTCCTGGCGGCGTTGGTGCCCTCGTCGCCGCGAAATCCAACGGGCGGCTGCGTCCCATCATTCACGGCGGCGGTCACGAAAGGGGCTTGCGCTCTGGGTCGCTGAACGTCGCCGGTATCGTTGGGTTTGGGGCCGCTGCTGAGATTGCCTTCGAAGAGCGCGTGCAGGAAGCGGATCGGATATGCCCTCTCCGCGACCGCCTTGTCGCCGAGTTGAAGTGTGGGCTATTTGGGGTCGAGGAAAATGGAGATATTGACTGCCGGCTCCCTAACACGGCGAACATCCGCTTCACCGGTACCGACGCCGAGGCAGTCGTCGCCAACATGGACCCGGTGGCGGTATCGACCGGCAGTGCGTGTAGTGCCGGTGCGATTGAACCCTCAGCGGTGTTGCTAGCGATGGGGCTGTCGCGGGAAGCGGCCTTTGAGTCTGTGCGGTTTAGCTTGGGCCGGTTTACTACGGATGAGGAAATCGAGATTGCATCTCAGAAAACCGTTGCCGCAGTCGAGTACGTGCGGGCTATGAACCAAGGAGAAGCGTAATGCGATTGGTCGAGGCGGCCAAGCCAACTTTCGCTCGGCACGAGACGTTCCATCCTCGCTACGGCTGGTTCCGCAAGGCGTACGCCGTGACGAAGCGCGACTCTCAGATATTTACCCATATAGATGCCCCGGTCTTGATTGGGGTTGGTAAGAACATGGTCCGGTCTATTCGGTTTTGGGGACTCGCGGCCAAGCTGATTACCGAGGATCGGCAAGGGCCGGGATTGGTCCCGACGAAGTTCGGGCACGCGCTGTTCGGCGAATCGGGCTGGGATCCATACATGGAGGATCCAGGTACGCTCTGGTTGCTGCACTGGCAGTTATTGGCACCGCCATCGCTCCTGCCTGTGTGGTGGATTGCATTCAATGAGTTCCATCCGGTTGAGTTCACTGACGAAACGCTTGACCACGCCGTTGCCGTGGGGCTGGAATCGGTAGGGGAGTGGGCGAAGCAGCCTCATCCTTCATCCGTAAAGAAGGACGTCAGTGCTCTGTTGCGGACCTATGCACCAGCCGAGCGCTCAAAACGCTCGGGGCACAGCATTGACGACCTTCTCGATTGTCCCTTGCGCGAACTGGGCTTGATCCGACGATCCCAAGCCACCGGTAGCTACCGATTCGTCCTTGGGGCGAAACCAACGCTGCCGCCGGAGATTGTGAGCTATGCCGTGCTCGACTACCTCGCTCGTACTGACACCGGAGGGAACACGGCGACCCTCAGCCGCCTAGCTTTCGAACCTGGGGCACCGGGCCATGCTTTCAAGTTGACAGAAGCGGATATGTTTGATGCGCTTCAACAGACAGCGACGATCATTAATGTGCTGGAACTTGCCTCGCCGACTGGCGCGCCTCAGCTATCTTGGTCCGGCGATCCAGCGACTGTGGCTAACGAGGTACTTTCGTCTTACTACGATACCGCCCCGGAGACTGAGATTGGCGAAGGCAACCAACTTGAGTTGTTTGACCTAGAGGAGAATGCCGTCACCGTGGGGCCAAGCTGATGGTAGCACTAGCAAACTATATTGCCGTTGTCGGGCGCTTTGCTCGATCGGCCAGCCTAGAGCGCGACATTGCCCAGCGCGAGCCGCTCGATGGCTATGTCGTTACCGCCCGAGCGCTCGATGTAGTGGAGCGCATCGCCGCCACGGCCGCAAATGGTGCTGCGGGCGGAGCGTGGTCATTGACCGGCCCTTACGGATCGGGCAAATCATCGCTCGCTCTGCTTCTCGACGCCGCATTCGGTGAGCCCGATGCCACGCGAGCGGCTGCGACCGAACTGATTGAGGCGACATCACCAGCTGTAGCCGACCTCCTCGCTCGCGCACATCAAGCTCGTGGAACCAATGATCGGGGATTCCATCGCGCCGTAGTCACTGCGAGCCGGGAGCCGCTGCACCACACCGTGTTGCGAGCGCTTGAGTCCGCCGTCATCCGGGCCTACGGAACCGTCCCCTCGTCGCGCACATTCCGAGCGGCTAAAACACTCAAGACCGCACTCGCCGACGCCGCATCCGATGATCCACGTAGAGTCGGCCCCTCACCGGCAGACCTGCTAGAAGTGGCCCGCTGCTTGGCCGAAGACGCTCCGTTGCTGCTCATCATCGACGAATTCGGCAAGAACCTCGAAGCGATCAGCGATGGCTCGGATGCCGACCCCTATCTCCTGCAACAACTCGCCGAGGCCGGACAAGGAGCCGGTCTCCCGATCTTTGCGCTAACGCTACAACATTTGTCCTTTGAGGATTACCTCGTCGGTATTGATGGACCACGACGGCGGGAGTGGGCAAAGGTCCAAGGCCGGTTTGAAGATGTCGCGTACATCGAGTCTGCCGCTCAGACCCGCGCTCTAATCGGGACGGTTTTCGAGATTGACGACAATCTGCAACCCCGCATCAGGCGATGGGCTGAGACCCATGCTAAGGAGATGCGCACCCTCGGAGTTGCCGACCTCGCCACCGCCGCTGCGGTCGAGGCGTGCTATCCGCTGCATCCTCTTACGGCCCTAGTGCTTCCAGAGCTGTGCAGCCGCTACGGACAACACGAGCGCACCCTTTTCTCGTTCCTGACCGGTGCTGATTCGGCCACTGCCGCTTCGTTCTTGTCCGCTACCCCCTTACCGAATCGGGGCGTATTGCCATCGCTCGGCTTGGACGCTGTCTATAACTACTTCGTCGTGGGCGGAGCGGGCGCGGTTGGCTACTCGCAGCGATGGTCGGAGGTCGCTACCCGACTGCGCGACGCTCATGGCCTGACAGAGAGCCAGACGAAGCTGGCCAAGTCGATCGCTATCCTTAACCTCGTGTCTACCGGAGGGGCTGCCCGCGCTTCCGCCCAAGTGCTCGACATCGCTCTCAATGGCGCAGCAAAGGCCCTAACGAGCCTGCAAGACGCCGGTATCGTCACGTATCGCGATTTTGCCGACGAGTTCCGAATTTGGCATGGCACGGATGTTGACATTCGCGGACTTATCAAGGCTGCTCACGCTAAGGTGCAGCGGCAACCGCTCGTGGAGATACTCGCTGCAATCCACGAACCTGAACCCGTGGTCGCGGCTCGGCACAGTGCCGAATACGATATCCTGCGCGTGTTTGCCCGCCGTTACGTTGACGGCACCGAGCCGGTCGCTCCGTTAGATCCGTTTTCTCCCTACGACGGGGAGGTTCTGCTGAAGGTCGCGCAGGACGCTATGCCGGTACTCACACAAGCTGGTGAGAATGCAAAACCTGTCGTCGCGGCTATTCCAGACGACCTTTCCCTCCTCGACAATGCGGCCCGCGAGGTTGCAGCCGTTGCCGATGTCCTCGATCACGATAGCGTAAAAGACGATTGGGTTGCGCGGCGCGAAATCGGCGAACGACTCGCCCAAGCTGAGGCCGCGTTGGGCCATGCTATAGAAGCCACGTTCAACGCTGAGGTTTGCCGTTGGGTTCTGCTCGGTCCCGACGGGCCGACCGATCTTCCAGCCGGACGGGGCAGTGCTGCGCTCTCAGCGGCAGCCGGTCGCGCTTACTCGGCGACTCCGACCGTGCACAACGAGATGCTCAACCGAACTGTAGTCACTTCGCAAGGGGCTAAAGCCCGGCGCATGTTACTTGAAGCGATGATAGAATTCGGCGACCATGCCGGCCTCAAGCTTGAAGGACATGGCCCCGAAGTCGCTATGTATCATGCCTTTCTCAAAGAGACCGGGATGCACGGCTGGGATCAGCGCAATGAGGTCATGGTCTTCCGCTCGCCGACTGATAAGAAGCTGGGGCCGGCGTGGGACCTTCTCGAATCCGAGTTCAAGCGCGCTCGCACCCGTCGAATCAATCTTGCGGACATCTACGCAGCCCTGCTGTCGCCCCCGATTGGGATGAAGGCCGGGGTGATTCCCGTCTTCGTCACGGTTGGGCTACTAGCATATAGCAACGAAGTCGCAATCTACGAGCACGGGACGTTCAGGCCGCTTCTCACCGATGATCTCTCCGAGCGGATGGTTCGCAACCCCAAGCACTTCGATATCAAGCACTTCGCCAGCACGTCCGGTGCGCGACGCCAAGTCATTGAAGCCCTCGCCGCTCGGCTTGAGGTCCGTCCGCGCTTCCGCAAGCACCGCGTCTCCAATGTCCTCGCTGTCGTCGGCGAACTCGTGTCGCAGGTAAGACAGATCGACAACTACACGCGGCGCACGCGCAACCTTTCGGACGACGCTATCGCCTTTCGCGAGGTCCTCGCCATCGCCGTGGAGCCCGACGAATTGCTCTTCACTGCGATCCCCGAGGCCCTCGACTACCCCCCTGTACCAGCCGCGACCGAAGACTATAGCGAGGCGAGCGAGTATGCGGACGCAGTAGCCGGTGCGCTCGAAAAATTGACTGGCTCCTACCAGTGTCTTGTGGATGAGATGCTCGAAGAATTGTTTTCTGTTAGTGGAGAAACCTCCCGCCTCGCTATTGCGGAACAAGCCGCTGCACTTGATGGCGAGGTCCTTGATCCTGAAGTGCGTGCATTCGTCCTTGCACTCGCCAACGATGGCATTGATTCCGATATTGATTGGATTCAGACCATTGCGACTGTTGTAGCCAAAAAAGCTCCGGCCGAGTGGACAGACGCCGACAGCGACCGCTTCCGCACAGAGCTGTCTCAGCAAGTCGCGTCTTTCCAACGGCTCGTCGCTCTCCACGCCGCCGGAGTTGACTCAGACGCTATGAGGCTGACCGTCACTCGCGCCGACGGAACTGAGTACGTCCGTCTCGTCGGGGTTGACCAAGACCAGCGAGATGCCTGCGAGGGGGCTCTCGACACTGCGCTTGCGCGCCTTACTGACCTTACCGGCTCCCCAGCCCGTGCCCAGCAAACACTCCTCGCATTGCTCGGCGAACGGCTCCTACCCGCGCCCGAACAGGACGCGCCTACTGAAGAGAGGAGACAGCATGGCTGATAACACGCGCCACATTTGTGGCATTTCAGGGGGCAAGGACTCCAGCGCTCTCGCTGTGTACATGCGCCGTGAGGTTCCGGATATGGAGTACTTTTTTTGCGACACCGGGGCCGAGCTTCCCGAGACTTACGAATACTTGACTCGACTTGAGGTCGTACTCGGTAAGCCGATAGCTAGGCTCAATGCCTCGCGTGGCTTTGACCACTGGTTTGAGGTGTTTCGGGGTGCGCTGCCGTCTCCGCAGATGCGGTGGTGTACCAGAAACATGAAGATCAAGCCGATTGAGGAGTGGGTAGGCGATGAGCCGGTCATTTCGTACGTCGCCATTCGCGCCGACGAGTCCAATCGCAAAGGCTACATTTCCACCAAGCCCAACATCAAGACTCGCTTCCCGTTTGTCGAAGATGGCGTGACACACGACGACGTCCTCCGCATCCTCGAAGATGCTGGCATTGGCCTCCCCGAATACTACGAGTGGCGGACTCGCTCTGGGTGTTATTTCTGCTTTTACCAGCGCAAAGCCGAGTGGATCGGCCTTGCCGAGCGCCATCCCGAACTCTTCGAGCGCGCCATTGCCATCGAACAGAAAGTGCTGCGTGACGCTGGTGTTGATGGCGACGCCGACTTCTCCGACCGGGCTATGCGTGGTCGCCAATACACATGGTCGGGTGGCGAGACCCTCGTCCAACTGCTCAAGCGCCGCGAGGAGATTCTTGCACGGCACAAAGATGCTATGGACCGTGCCGGTAAGAAGAAGACCAATGTCCCGTTGGTTGAAGCGCTTGCTGAAGCTCTCGACGATGAAGATGATACAGAGGCTTGTACGGTGTGTTCGCTGTGAGGAATTGTTGACGCCGATCTGTAAGGGACTGGAGGAGAGATGCCGCTAAACGAAAGAAAGATAATCGAGATTATCTCTGAAGAATGTGCCGGAATAGACGAACGTTACAACGGCTACAGGGAAGATATTGGCGATGTGATTACCGACATTCTTATGTATGAACATGGCCATCGCGTCTCGAAAACGAATATCCAAAAGGATATAAACAAAAGATTCGATAACGCTGCTCAGATCCTTGTAAAAAAACGCGGTTCCCATACGGGTTCGGAGGAATCGGACTCATGAAGCTGATTCGTGCGAAATTCCAGAACTTTCGGTTGCTCCGGGATTTGGAGCTTGAGTTTGCTAGCGATCCTGACAAAAATCTGACGGTCATCCGAGCGGCAAACGAGTCGGGTAAAACGACGATTCTCCATGCCTTAAAATGGGCACTCTACGGAGACGATGCATTGCCTAACAATGGCAACGGATTCCGCCTATATCCCATTGACTGGGATACAAGATATGATACGCGCGTTCCAATCACCGCGACAGTAGAATTTAAGGTCTCAACCTATAGGAGAGTGGGTAGTGAAACACGTGAGACTCAGCGGCATTACAGGCTTGAGCGATCCGCGTTTGAGGTTGTGGACAGTCAGTCTCCCCGTCCAAGCTCAACCGTGAAACTGTTTGAGCTAGATGAGAGTGGGGCGCATTCCTTTGAAGAGCCTGAAGCGATTATTAACGAGGAGATGCCATCTGAATTGCGCGATGTCTTTTTCACGGACGGCGATAGGGCACTAAGCTTTATTGAAGCTCATGGTAGCCAAGCAATCAAGCGTGAGCGTGTGGCAAACGCCATTCGCTCCCTTCTCGGTTTAGGTATCATTGAGGACGCGATCGGCCATGTCAAAAAGTCGGAAGCCTCAGCAACAAAGGAATCGAAAAAGGTCAGTAGCAGTGATGAGTTGACAGCTACCGCCTTGCAGCTTGAAAAGCTCGAAGAATACACGAACAAACTGGAATGCAGACTCAAAGGCGCTAAACAGCAGTTCAATGCGAATAGCGAGAAGGTGAACGAAATCGAGAGCAAGATCATGGTAGCACTTCAGAAAGGCGATGAGGAAAAGCTGAAAAAAGATATTGAAAACACGCGAAGCGAAATCAAAGAACTCGATAATAAGTTAGTTGATGCGAAAAAAGAGCATTCGGAATTGTTCCGCAGCCATGCTATTGCGAGAGACCTGCTAGCCTCCCTTCTCAGTCGAGCTCACGAGAAACTTGAGGAGCATGACCAAGTTAAGATCACGGATACGACGATTCCTATGCTTCAGGAGCGGCTCTCGGAAGAGATCTGCATTTGCGGCGAGGCATTGAAATCCGATAATCCAGACGGAAAGAGGCGCCGTGAACATATTCAACATCTTATCGAAAGTAGCATGTGTGCTGATGAAGCCCAAAAGACCATCACGAGTCTCTTTCGCTATTCGCAGATGCGAAATACTGAGAGTAAAACTTGGCTAGAAGACTACAAGATAGTCTTAGAAAAACGGAACAATCTGGAAGACCAGCGCGACCAAGTGGGTCGCAGATTCCGTACGCTAGAACAGCAACTAGACAAACTGTCTGACACGGACATCCGGGAGCTGAGGGCAAGGCTCTCTATTTATAGGGAGCAGCGCGATGAATACTTAAGGACTATCACGGAAATCGAAACGAAGCTTACCGACTTGCAGAAAGAAATCAAAGAAGTTCAAGGCAAACACGAGCGGCTGTTACAAAAAGAGAAAAAAGCCATGCACATCCTGTCAGGACTGGATGTCAAAAAGGATGTGATTAAGGTGCTAAAGAGCTCTTATGAGCGAATTACGAACGAAGAACTCACCAAAGTAAGTAAGCTGATGAACGACAACTTTCTCGAAATGATCGGGGCAGATCCAGATCAGGGAGCGATTATTCGACGGGCGGAGATTAGCGAAGATTTCGATATTATCGTCTATGGTCCCGAAAAGAGAATGCTCAACCCGGATCGCGACCTGAACGGTGCGTCGCGCCGAGCTCTGACGCTTGCTTTCATCTTAGCGCTGACGGAGGTCAGCCAAGCCAAAGCACCGAATGTCATTGATACGCCGCTCGGCATGACGAGCGGCTATGTCAAAAATTCTATCTTGAGGACAGCAGTGCAGAAGAGCGCGCAGCTCGTGTTGTTTCTGACTCACGACGAGATCGCCGGATGTGAAGAGATTATCGACGAAGCCGCAGGCAAAATCGTCACGCTGACTAACCCAGCTCATTATCCCAAGGTGCTTGTCAATGATCCTGGTGATGTCGAACGCAAGGTCCTGCGCTGCGACTGCGATCATAGGAGCGAATGCCAACTATGCCAGCGTCGCACGGATGTAAATGTCGAACCAGAAATAGTGTTGTAGGAGGCGAAGATGGTGGTGGATCGCTACTTCAATCCGTTTCAATCTACTGACATCAATGTGCCGGTCGGCCACCACGAAGCGTTCGTTCGGTACTGCCAAGGGACGAGCGATAGTAGCAGTATTGATGATAAGCCGTCTACGCGAATTGATGATAAGCCGTTTCCACGCATGGTTGATCTCTGGTTTTTTTCTGTCTGTGTTGCTGCGCGTCTTGAGTTAAAACCGGCTGATATTAGCAAGTACGATACGCGGAAAATTATCGACGGCTCCATTTTCGGCAGCGATCCGTGGCGTGTCCAAACACTGATGTTAATCGCAGTTGGCATGACAGGCGATGTGCAGATCGTATCGGAACCGCGAAAGATGATGGCGCTCGCTAGTGGTCTCGCCGTGGCCGGGCTACCAAAGGTTATTGAAATGCTGAAGGATGGGAATGCGGAGCCGATCTGGAATCTGTCCGATGCTGTTGACGATTTCTTGAGAGAAGAAAAGGCAGCATAGGGACCGTAAAGACGTTCTTCCATTAGTCTCAGACAAGGAAGTAAGAGGCTTGTTCAAGACTTGCGCATAGACAGTGCTGGAACTAGGGATGTCGTACAACTCAAAGCTTCTATGGATCGCGCCGGCAAGAAGAAGACCAACATCTCATTGGTTGAAGTACTTGCCGAAGCTCTCGACGATGAGGGCGATACTGAGGCTTGTACGGTGTGTTCACCGTGAGGGAAAAATAGACGTCAGTCTAATACCCATGAAATAGTGTTATGAGCCTCACTAAGCAAAGATTCCATGGATGGTCTTATCAGAAAGAGCTATGGGATGAATTGGAACGTTTGGGCAAAAGTTTATCGTGGAAGAAAGTTCCGTCTGATCCGAATTCTTCACACCTCGTACCAGAAAACGACATTGGAGTGTACTTGATATGTGCCAGTCCTCCGGCCAATTCAGTTAAGTCTTTAAACGCCTATACGGTTTTGTATGCAGGACAGGTCAACAGCTTCGATCGTGGTTTGCGAACTCGATTTCTCGAACATATAAAAAAGCCCACAGAGATCATTCGATTATTTCGGAATTGCTACTATCCGAATTTTGATTTTTGGTTCTCAATTGTAAAGGACTCATCTCGAATCAATGAATTGGAAAGTCTATTGATAGAAACATTTAAACCGCCCTGTAATATAAAAAAAGCACCTGGTTCATCGACTTTGCTTGCTCGCTTGGGAGTTGGAAGGCGTATAGGTGCTAACATTCAACCTCAACCCGAGTAGGAGGACACGATGAGAATTTATCCTGCGATCCGAGCCCAGATGGGTGACTGGCATTACTACATCGTGCGCATGAAAATGCGCGAAATAGCTCATGACATCAAACTCGCCCAAGATATCTACGAAGATCGAACCTTGAGCGAGGCAATCCAGAGAGAACTCGGTGAAAGGCGTGTGAAGAAAGACCTTGTAGGCTACCTTGCACGCCGTCCCGATCGCTTCTTCTCATCAATCGTTGTAGCTGCCTTGGAAGGCGAGCCTCATTGGCATCCAGTTGAAATGGATGATAGCGTTGTGCCCGCTATCTTTTCGCAATCTAAGTCGTTAAACGACAGCTTTGGTGTTCTCTCTTTTGGAGATGAGCCTAAATATTACGCGTTAGATGGACAGCACCGTGTGGCGGCGATTCGGTTATTAGTTAATGATGAGGCAGACGTCGCGGCTCCTGAAGATTTTGACAACGACTTACTTTCCGTAATCGTGATTTTGCGAGAAGAGCAAGATATGGAAGATGGAGAATGGATGCGCCGTTATCGCAGACTGTTCTCGAGCTTGAATCGTTGGACTAAGAAAACGGATGTTGATACGAACATCATTATGGATGAAGATGATCTTTTCGCTATTCTCACCCGTCGTCTAATCACCGAGCACGAGTTTTTCAAGGCACCCGGTAGGGAGAAAGATTCCTTCAAGGTTCAAACCAAGGGAAAAAATCTTAGGCAAGGTGTCAGCCATTTCACAACTCTTCAAACTCTATACGCCATCAATGAAATTCTTTTGACAACTCGTAGGAGGATTAATTCAGGTTGGATGTCTAATGGAGAAGACATAAACGTGCAGTTTCGCCCAGATGAAGATTACATAGACGAACGTTATGTGGAAATTTCAGATTACTGGGATGCGATACTGAAGGCTCTTCCAGATCTGTACAAGGAACCTGCGTCGATGCGTTGTCATGACCTGTCTAGTCCTGGCATTGACGATCCGAACGATCATCTTTTGTTTTGGCCTATAGGCCAAGAACTATTTGCCAGAGTTGTTCGTAGCAAGCTTGATAGTGCTTTTCCAGAAAATGGCCATACGGACGTCTCCGATATGATTGAGGTCTTGCGTCCGCTGGCAGGAATTCCTTGGGCACTCCATGATGCACCTTGGCGTTATCTTCTGCTGGTTCCAAAGTCGTCTGAGGAGAACTCTTGGACCATGCGCAACGAGAGTAGAAAGCCGGCATTGGATGTTGCATACCGGTTGCTCCGCTGGATGCTGGAAATTGATCCCCTTGACGAAGGTGAGATAGTGACGTTGCGAGAGGACTGGCAGGAGTTGCTGTATCCGATGCCAGCGGAAACCCGCATTAACGAAATGTGGCAAGACGTAGAGGGTGTTCGCGAACACATCGCGACGGATGGCACTAGCGAATGATCGCTGATGACGAGCTTAATTTTTCCATTCGACCGGCGAAGGAAGATAGCGCTGACACCGGGAGTTTACGCCTATGTCTGCGCGGACGATTCGATATAGAATCTATCACCAGTGACCGCCTCGCCCAGGCCGTTGAGTGGGTGCTGGATCTAGATGCACATTACCGAGATCTCATCCGAGCGGGACGTAGTCCTCAAGTGGATGTTCCCGCAACAGTTCTAGTCGCTACAGGGCGGGTTCAGAGTGAAACCGTCACCGATTACCGAGAACTCCGGCTAAGTGTCGGCGCACTGATCCGCCCCCTGTTGCTAGATACGCCGAAGCTAGAGCAGCTATATCCATTCCAGCATCAAGGCGTAGAGTGGCTCATCAACCGAAGTGGCGGTATTCTGGCTGATGACATGGGGTTGGGGAAGACCGTGCAGGTGATCTCAGCTATGCGCCTGCTTTTTAACCGAGCAAAACTCCGAACGGCCTTGGTTATATGCCCTAAAGGTTTGATTGCAACTTGGGAGCGTGAGTTTAGCCGCTGGGCTCCCGAACTAGGCGTGGCGGTACTAGTCCCTCCAGCGCGTCTTCGCGAAGATGCTTGGAAAATTGTGGCCGGACGGCGGCATGTTCTATTGACCAATTATGAACAACTCCGCACTCCTCCAGAAATCTTGCGACGGACGCCGCCGGATTTAATCGTCACGGACGAAGCTCATCGACTGCGAAGACCCGGAGCACAAGTAACTTCGGGGGTTTTTGAACTGAGACCAAAGCGTTTCTGGGCACTCACTGGCACTCCATTGGAACGCGATCTCGAGGATATGGCCACGTTATTATCTCTGGTCGCCCCTAATCGCTTTGCGCCTACCGACGCGAAGCTGCACCCGTCATCGTTACGCAGTCGGGCGAAACCATACGTGTTACGCCGTCGCAAGAAGGAAGTCCTACAGGAATTACCGCCTGTACTCGATACCACCGAGACGCTAGATTTATCGGAGGCACAGGAACGGACCTATCGAGCGGTAGTGAATGAGTATCGTCGGTCGAATGAAAAGGGAATGGAGTTGGCGCTCCTGACCAAGTTGCAAATGCTTTGCGACATTGACCCCGATAGCCGAGAGAGCTGCAAAGTGGACCGCATCCTTTACCTGCTCGGACGCATTCTTGAACAGGATGAGAAAGCAGTAGTGTTTTCGTATCGGCTTGAACCGCTGCGAGAATTGCAGGCTAGGATTGCCAAACGTTGGGGGCAGGAATCAGCGGAGCTCTTGTTGGGAGAAATGGATAGCGATGAACGGAATCACGCCGTGACCCGTTTTCGGGATGATAAGCGAGTGCTTGCGCTACTTGCTTCAAGCCGTGTCGGGGGCGAAGGGCTCACGCTAGTGGAGGCTAACCACGTCTTTCTGTTCAACCAATGGTGGAACCCCTCGGCCAACGACCAAGCTCGCGACCGCGTGGTACGGATCGGTCAGCGCCGCAAGGTGCGTATTTACCGATTCTGTTGTCGTGGGACGATCGAAGAAGTACTAGAGCGAATCTTAGAAACCAAGCGAGAGCTTTTCAATAACGTCGTGGAGCATCTAGCACACAGCGAAGATGCTATATGGCATCAAGTACTGAGCGAGGTAGGAATCCGTCGTCTGCTATCAGGTCAGGTGCCTGACTAGCATAGCTGCTTGTGGCAAGTTAATGCCAAAGTAGAAAACGTCAGGAGAAATCCCCATGAGCAACGTCGCGGATGATCTGTTTTCGACGCCCCCGGATGTTCGGATAGAGGTGAAAAACTTCGGTCCCATCGCGCAGGGTTCCGTTGATTTGCGGCCTCTGACCGTGTTCGTTGGCAAGAGCAACACGGGCAAGACCTATTTAGCCACCCTAATCTACGCTCTACGCCGGATAACGGATGGGTTTTCGCGGTTCCCTTTCTTTGTTTTTAACCACATCTTCCCTCTTGCCTACAATACAGACAATTCTCTGTCGGAGGATGTGATAGAAGAGGAACTCCGCAAGGTTATAGACAAACTAGAAGATGTTGATAGGGCATTTAGGTTCTCGGACCTGCCCAAAAGTATGCACGACGCATCGCAGACGATTCTTGAGGACGCTGAGGAAGTAGGTTGGAAAGATGAACTCGTTCGTTGTTTTGATCTTGAATCGGTCTCTGATATAGTTTCGCTATTTGGAGATTCCAACCGGGCGGAAGTCTTAGTGATCGTCAGTGAGAACGGTGGGGAGCTCTGGCGTTTGACGCTGGAAATTGTGGAATCGGATGTTAAGATGTGTGTGCTTATTGAAGACATGGTTCTTCTGCCCGCAGGTCGGAAAAGAAAAAATCTAAGTCGGCGATTCAGCCAATTGCCGAGTTTGGAGAGGGATGAATCAAGATTCAAGAATCGCCGTTCTTCCTTAAATATGTTCTTTGTTGATATACTCCAATATATCCTTTTTCAAGCTCGTGCCGTCAGTCCAAATCTGCCGGCAGAAACACATTACTTACCGGCTGCCCGCAGCGGCATCATGCAAAGCCACCGAATTATTGCGAGTTCTCTTGTGAGACGATCTACTCGTGCAGGGGTAGATCGCTTTCCCGAACTGCCGACTTTTTCGGGCGTGGTGGCTGATTTCATGCAGTGGCTTATTCTGTACGAAGAGCAGCGAAAGCCTAGCAGGCTGCTGGATGAGATTGCCAACTCTTTGGAACAAGATACCCTTGCAGGAAAGATACGGACGAAAAGATCGGCATCGGGTGGGTATCCAGAATTTGTGTATCGACCAAACAAAACGAAACAGGACATGAGCTTGAACCGCACCTCGTCGATGGTGTCCGAGCTTTCTCCCGTCGTGTTGATTTTACGTAGTGGAATTCCGCAGAGCGCGACAATCGTCATTGAGGAGCCAGAAGCACATCTGCATCCGGCCGCGCAAACCCAAGTAGCCTCCACCCTCGCCCGCATGGTGCGCGCAGGTTTGCGCGTGATGGTCACGACGCATAGCGATTGGTTGCTGCAAGAATTCGGCAATCTCCTGCGAGAAGGGGAATTGAGAGAACGAGCCGGTGAGAGCGAAAGCGAGGAGCGGTTGCCAAGTTTTCTGCGGCCAAGCGATGTAGGAGTTTGGCTATTCCGCAGTGAAACCGAGGTAGGTTCGGCTGTTGAGGAAATCCCGTTTGACCGCATTGAAGGCGTAGCACCGCCAGATTATGAGGATGTCGCCGAAGAGCTGTACAACCGATCGGCGCACCTACAGAATCGCCTTGAAGAAGAGACGGAAGATGAATAAGGTGCTAGCCGCTCTCCGTTCACCCATTAATGTCCGATACCTCAGTAACTCTTGCAGCCGAGATGGCTGCCGAGTGTCAATGGAGGGCGTACCATCGCAGCGGATCGTCATAGACGCGGATAAAGCGTTTGCAGCACACGGCTTCCAAGGTAAGAAGTGCGATTATGTGCTTTTCTTTTTTCATGGTACCGGGCAACAACTTGTCGCTGCGCCGATAGAGCTAAAAAGTGGCCATGTCGATGCGTCAACGGCGGCTGACCAGTTGCAACAAGGTGCTAATTTTGCGGCGCATTTCGCGGCAAGAGATGCCCATTGCCATCCGATTCTAATCCACGGCAAGGGGCTGCACGATGTTCAACGTAGGATCCTCAACCGTGCTAAGGTGCGATTTCGCGGCAAGAACTTGACCATCAAAACCGCGCGATGTGATCGGCCCAAAAATCTGTCAGATGCTTTACGCGCTAGGTGATATTCCGCAAAATTGTTCAAACGGTACTCGCCGTCTTCCGCAATCGGCACACGAAAAATCCCTCCATTCCCCCCAGCGGCAGAATCCGCTTGGCCCGCTGTACTTGGGCATCAAATGCCTTCTTCCCCCGCCACTGGCTCAAGCCTGACGCCGCATTGTCAAACGGCAACTCGATGTCCTCGACGGTTAGGGCACCGGCGAACTGCCGCAGCACCCGGTTGATGATGGCCTCGTTTTCTTCGGGTGCGAAGGTGCAGGTCGAATAGACCAACACTCCGCCCGGCTTGAGGCATTGTATGGCTGAGTAGCAGAGCCGCCGCTGTTTGCGGCTGGCCTCGGCGATCTTTTTCTCGCTCCAATAGGCATAGGTTTTGGGCGCATCGGCGCGGAACCGTCCCTCGGATGAGCACGGCGCGTCGAGGAGCACGCGGTCGAAGCGCTCCGAGTGGCGACGCCAGATGCGGGTTCCGTCGGCGAGATGGGCTTGCACGTTTTCGGCTCCGTGACGCGCCAGATTGTCCCGCAGGCGAAAGAAGCGGCCGCGCACGGACTCCACGGCCCAAATGCTCCCTTGATTGCCCATCAGTTCGGCGAGTTGCAAGGTCTTGCTGCCGGGGGCGGCCCCGAGGTCGAGAATGCACTCCTTGCTTTGCGGTGTCAGGAGAATCGGCGGCACCATGCTGGAGGGGTTTTGGATGTAGAGCCGGCCTTCGCGGTAGGCCGCGCATTCGGTGAGGGCGCGGCGCTGAGCAGCCGGGACGACAAAGGCGTCGGCCTTCCAAGCGAGTGGCGTCAGGGCAAAGCCCTCCGCTGTTAGCTCGGCTACGAGCGCGTCAGGCGTGCCCTTGAGTGCGTTGGCGCGGAAGGCCGTAGGCTGCTCGGCGGCCAAGCTCTGCCAGCAGGCGTCAAAATGCTCGGCTGGGAGTATGGCCTGCAAGCGGGCGCGAAAGGCTTCCGGTAGAGGCACGGCAGCTACCTCGGGGGCATCTTGTCGCCGGTCGGCACGGGGTGGTTGATCCAGTAGCCGCTCGGGTCAGTGCCACGGCAGATATAGCCGTGGGCGCGCTTCTCCTCGCGGGTGCGTACCTCGGGCGGCATGTAGCGCAGTGTTAGGCCGCAGCGGCGGCGCGTGGAGCGGTTGGGGGCCGAGCCGTGCAACAGCAGGTCGGTGTGCAGGGACATCTGGCCAGCGCGCATGGTAAAGGTCACTGGCTCGCCGCCCCATTGGAGCGGATCGTGCACGCTCTGCCCCAAGACGTTTTGCTCTTCGGCGGTGCTGTGCTCAAAGGGAATCTGGCCGTGTACATGCGAGCCGGGGACGACGGTCATCGGCCCGTTTTCCTCGTCCACATCGTCGATGGCCAGCCAAGCGGTCACCACCTTGCTTGGGGTCAGCGGCCAGTACGAGGCGTCTTGGTGCCAAACGACCTGTTTTTGGTCGCCCGGCTCCTTGCAAAAGTAGTGGGTCATAACGCTGACGAGGTTGGGGCCGAGGAGGTCTTCGACGTAGTCGAGAATGCGCGGCTCGTGCAACAAGTCGTATATGCCCCGGCAGTGGCGATGCCAGCCGTTGATCGAGTAGCTGTTGTGCCCGTTGGACTTGGCCTCGGCCATGAGCGCGTCGAAATAGCGGCGATTGGCCGCGGCTTCCTCTGGCGTGAACACGTCCAAGGGGCAGATGTAGCCCTGTTCGTTGAACTGGCGGATCTGGGCGCGGGTGAGCTTTTGCGGGTTGTCGTTGGTCGCGCTGAAAAATTTGAGTACGCGCTCCATGTTGGGGAGGGCGTCGGTGATGGGCATGGCGTTCTCCTGTTGAGTTTTGGCGAGGCGATGGAAGCTCTATTTTACAAACTGATGTTGCGCACAGGCCCGGGTATGAGATGCTTCGACTCCGCTGCGCTCCGCTCAGCATGACATTGAGAAGTAGCGCGTTAGCACCTGTCATGCTGAGCGAAGTATCTCATACAGGGGAAGTCTGTCCGTAACGTCAGTTACAACGCGCAAATTTTACGCAAACTCATAGGGAGAACAAAATGACTCAGTACAAAGTCGGCGTGATCGGCTGTGGAAATCGCGGTTGCCGCCACGCCGAGGGCTACCAAGCCTCCGCCCAAGTCGCCATCGCAGCCTGTGCCGATCCAGTGGAAGAGGCCCGCGCGTCCCTTGCCGAGGACTTTGCCGTAGCGTCTCAGTACGAAGATTACCGCGCCATGTTAGAGCGCGAAGCCCTCGACGTGGTGAGCATCTGCACGTGGACCGGCCTGCACCGAGAAATGGTCGAAGCCGCGGCCGCTGCCGGCGTCAAAGCCATCCACTGCGAAAAGCCCATGGCCAGCACGTGGGGCGATGCCAAGGCGCTGGCTCGGGCCTGTGCCGACCGCGGCGTGCTCCTCACCTTCTGCCATCAACGCCGTTTTGGTGCTGTGTTTGTCAAGGCCAAGCAATTGCTCGACGCAGGAGCCATAGGCACACTCCAGCGGCTCGAAGGCGCGTGTTCCAACCTGTTTGACTGGGGCACGCACTGGTTTGACATGTTCTTCTTTTACAACGACGAAGTGCCCGCCGAATGGGTCATGGGCCAGATCGCCGTCGAATCCGAGAGCTCGGTGTTTGGCGTGCCCCTAGATACCAGCGGCCTGTCGTGGATCCGCTGGCAAAACGGCGTCGAGGGCCTGCTCTGCACGGGGGCCGCGCATGTGCAAGGCCCGCGCAATCGGCTCATCGGCAGCGAGGGCATCATTGAAGTCGGTGGCGCGGAGCGCGCACCCCTGCGGCTGTTGCGTGCGGGTGCGGCGTGGCAGGACTTTGCGGATGAAGAGATCGCCGATGTCGTGCCGCCGGGTGACGACACTGTGCTGTCGGTGCTCGATTTGATCGACTGTCTCGCAAGCGGTGCGGAGCCGCGCTTGTCGGCGCGCAAGGCCCTGCAAGCGACCGAACTGATTTTTGCCACCTATGAGTCGAGTCGTCGCCGCGGCCGGGTGGTGCTCCCCCTCGACGCGGAGGACTCGGCCCTGATTACCATGCTGGAAGAGGGACAGATCGGGCCGGGCTAGTCGGTTCCGTGCCGGATGGCCGAGGCTGCAAAGCGAATCTGAAAGCGATAGACGCGCTTTTGTCGGCAGGTGATTTCGTGCGTGTGGGGGTCGATGTGGTGGGGGACCTCGATGTGGTTGACATCGGCGAGGGCCTGATAGCCGCGCTCGGAAAAGATGTCGATCAACATGGCCAAGGCCAAAGGATTTTCAAAGAGCGCGTCCTCGGAGTTGACGAGCGTCATGCCAGTGATGGCATAGCGGGTGACAATGGGCATGAACTTGGAGTTGACTTTGTCTATGACTCGCTGGAACAGCTCGGGATGATCCTCGTTGTAGATCTCCAGCCGCTTGACCAGCTCTTGGCGGGCGTAGAGCACGAGGCGGCTGGCCGGCGTGATGGTGCGGACGCGGTCGAAGGTCTTGTGCGAAAGCTCTAGCGAACTCTGGTAGGAGAATTCCTCCTCAATCTCCTGTTGCACCTTGGCGAGCGGCTGGCTGGCGTCGATGAAGCGAAAGTGGAAAATGGCGCGCAGCGAGCGCAACGCCTCAAAGGTCGTCTCCTTGAAAACTTGGTAGCGCTTGCGCGCAGCCTCTGGGTCGAGGTCGGTGGCGCGGATCTCGGCGAGCTGGCCGACGCCTAACTCCGTAGTCTTGCGGTTGTGCTCTTGGGCCTCTCGGCCGCGGTGGAGTTGGCGCTCGACGCTGACTTCTTCATCGACGAAGAGCAACACGGTGCGGAAGAGGGGGCGCGGGAAGTCGTGATTGCGAAATTCCTCGCGCAATTCGGTCATCTTGTCGTAGAACAGCCTGAGGCACTCGACCTGCACTTGGGTGCGCGGGAAGCCATCGACGATCACGCCGCGCTCGTAGATTGGGTCGAGCAGCTTGTGCAAGAGCAGGTAGGTGACCTCCTCGTCGCCGACCAAGCCGCCGGCGTCCTTGATCTGTTGGGCGCGGGGGCTGTCGAGCAAGTCGCTGATCACGATGGCCGCGGCCGTAATGCCCCGTGCCTCGAGGATGAAGGGGGTATTGGTGCCCTTACCCGCGCCGGGCGCGCCGCCGAGCCAGATGATTTCTCCGGGGAAGCAGAGCTTGGCGCGACCGAATTCCTGCTCTAGGTCGCTCCAGACGCGGTCGAAGATCAGGCTGGCGTCTTTGATCTCGAGGTCGATGTGTTTGGATTTGGATTTCGCCATGCGCTTTTGTGGCCGGATCAGCTATAGGCTGCGGAACGGTTCCTTATTGACCAGTTCTTCTATGACCTGTCCGCCGATCAGGTGCTCTTGGATGATGCGCTCTAGCTTTTCGATGGTCATAGAGTGGTACCAGACGCCTTCGGGATACACCACGACGGTCGGTCCGGACTCGCAGACGCGCAGGCAGTCGGCCTTGGTGCGGTGGATGCCGCCCTTGCCTGGATGGCCGTAGCCCAATTCGGACAATCGCTTTTTGAGGTACTCCCAGCAGTCGGCCCCGGTGCCGTCGCTGTGGCACTTGGGCTTGGTGGGCGTGGCGCAGAGAAAGATGTGGCGCTCTACCGGAGTGTAGGTCGGATCTGTGGTGTGCTCGCTCATGTTAGGCCTGCCAGTGTTGGTCGAGGGGGCGATGGGTGAAGGGGCGCTGCTGCTGGCCGTCGTACATATCGACGATGTGGCCGTCCCCTTGGAGAATGTACTTGTAGATGACGAGGCCCTCTAGGCCCACTGGGCCGCGGCTGTGCAGGCGGTTGGTGCTGATGCCGACCTCGGCCCCTAGCCCGTATTTGAAGCCATCGGCAAATCGAGTCGAGGCATTGTGAATCACTGAGGCTGAATCCACCTCGCGCAAAAAGGTGTGCGCGGCCTCCAAGTCCTCAGTCACGATCGCGTCGGTGTGGTGGCTACCGTACGCGTTGATGTGTTCGATGGCCTCGGCCGTGCTATCGACGACTTTTACCGCCAGCATCAAGTCCAAGTATTCGGTGGACCAGTCGGATTCAGTAGCTGGTTTGACTTGCCCGTTGGCGTTGGCGAGGGCGAGGGCGCGCTCGTCGCCGCGCAGCTCCACGTCCCTTGCGAGCAGCGCCGGCACGGCCTGTTGCAAAAAGGCCGGGGCAATGTCACTGTGGACGAGCAGGGTTTCGGCTGCGTTGCACACGGCCACGTACTGAGTCTTGGCATCGACGGCGATTTGCACGGCTTTGTCCAGATCCGCGCTGGCATCGACGTACACGTGGCAGATCCCGTCGGCGTGTCCCATGACCGGGATCTTGGTATTGTGCATGATGTATTGCACAAACTCGTTGCTGCCGCGCGGGATGATCAGATCGATCAGGTCTTCTTCGCCGAGGAGGGCGCGGACTTCCTCGCGGCCGGGCAGAAGCGTCATCCACCCCTCTGGCAGGATGCCTTGCGTGGCTTGGCACATCATCTCGGCGAGGGTCTGATTGGTCACGGTGGCCTCGCGTCCTCCCTTGAGCAGGGCGGCATTGCCGGACTTGAGACATAGGGAGGCGATCTGCACCAAGGCGTCGGGCCGGGATTCAAAGATCACGCCGATCACGCCAATGGGCACGGTCACGCGATAGAGGTGGAGTTGGTCGTCTAGCTCAGTCGCGCTCTGGGTCTGGCCGAGGGGATCGGGCTGGGCACAGACGTCGCGCACCATCTCCACCGTACTGGCGAATTTGTGCCCGCTCATGTCGAGCCGCTTGAGCAAGGGCGAGGCCAGCCCATCTTGCTCGCCGACTTTTAGGTCTTCGGCGTTGGCCGCCAAGATGCGCTCGCGATTTGCTTCGAGGGCTGCGGCAATGGCTTCGAGGGCTTGGTTGCGCACTTCTGCGGAAGTCGCGGCGAGCACGCGCGATGCTGCGCGGGCCGCTAGGGCTTGTTGGCGCACTTGATCGGACATGTCTAACTCTCCTCGGTCGCGTGTTCTGTGGCCGCGTCCATGATGGACTGCAAGCTCTGGCTCAGCCGCTGTGGATCCTCGACCGTGCCTTCGCCTAGCAATACGAAATCAACCAGAAAATGCGCCCAACTCTCCAACTGCTCGGAGTCGCGGTCGCGCTTGAGCACCGCGGCCATGTTGCGGATGATCGGATGTTGGCGATTGATTTCTAGCGTGCGCAGCGAGCCTTTGAACTCTTGGTCGGTCATTTTCATTAGCCGCTCCATGTTGCGGCTCAAGCCGCCTTGACTGGCGACTAGCAGGCAAGGGCTGTCGGTCAGTCGCTTGGACTCGACCACGTCTTCGACTCGGCCGGCGAGCTTGTTCTTGAGAAAGGAGATCAACTCGATGGTCTCGGCCTTCTGCTCATCGACTCCTTCCAACTCAACTGCGTCCTCGCCCAAGTCCAGTTCGGCCGCATCCACGCCAGCGAACTCTTTGTCGGCAAACTTTTGCAGCCCTTGGACGACCCATTCATCGACCGGCTCGTCGAAGTAGAGTACCTCTAGGCCGCGCTTGCGGAAAGCCTCCAACAGGGGGCTTTGGGCGATGGCTTCTTTGCTCTCGCCGGCGAGGTAGTAAATTTTGTCCTGATCGCTCTGCATCCGATCGACGTAGGTTTGCAATGAAATGTAGGGCGTGTCGTCGTCGGCTAGCGAGGAGCGGTAGCGCAGGAGCTTGGCGAGCTGGGCTTGGTGCGCGGCATCGGTGGCCACGCCCTCTTTGAGGATGGTGCCGCAGGCGTGCCAAAAGGTCATGTACTGCTCCTCGTCCTTTTTCGCCATGCCCTCTAACATGCCGATGATGCGCCGCACTAGGGTGGCGCGGATTTTGGTGATGATGGGGTTTTGCTGGAGGGTTTCGCGCGAGACGTTGAGCGGCAGATCGTCGCAGTCAACCACGCCACGCACAAAGCGCAGCCACAGCGGCAAAAGCTCCTTGCAGTCGTCTTGGATGAAGACCCGCGCGACGTGCAGGTTGAGCGAGATCGTCGGCTCTGTGTGCAGCCATTGGATTGGGGCGCGCTTGGGGATGTAGAGCACGGCGTAGAACTGGATCGGCACATCCACGACGATGTGCTCGCGCGCGAGTGGCTCGTCGGGGTCGCCGGTCAGGTGCGTGTAAAACTCGTTGTATTGCTCGGGGGTAATTTCGTTGCGCGGCCGGGTCCACAGCGCGGCCGTGTCGTTGACTTGTTTGTTGGCGACCTTGATGGGATAGGCGACAAAATCCGAGTGCTTGCGGATGATGGCCTCTAGCCGGTGGGCGTCGAGAAATTCTTCGCAGTCCGAGCGGATGTAGATCTTGATCTCAGTGCCTCGGTCGGCTTTGTCGGCATGGGATAGGGTGTAGGCTCCATCGCCGGTGGATTCCCACAGGACCCCGTCGGCTTCTGGGTCGGCCGTGCGCGTGGTGATCACTACTCGGTCGGCCACCATGAAGACCGAGTAGAAGCCCACCCCGAACTGGCCGATCAGCTTGAGCTTCTCTTGCTCGTCGTCGGCTTCGGCTAGTTGTTTGGCAAACTCGGCTGAGCCAGAGCGGGCAATGGTGCCGATATTTTCACTGACCTCGTCGCGGGTCATGCCGATCCCCCGGTCGCGGATGGTCAGGGTCTTGTTGCTGCTCGATACCTCGATCTCAATGTCCAGTTCGGCTTCTGGGTCGAGGATATTGCGGTCGGTCAGCGAGCGGTGGTGGATTTTGTCTAGGGCGTCCGAGGCGTTGGAAATCAACTCGCGCAAGAAAATCTCTTTTTGGGTGTACAGCGAGTGAACCAACAGGTGGAGTAGCTGTTGGACCTCAGTTTGGAAAGCCCGTTTTTCAACCTGTGGATCTTCGGTTTGGACGTCTTCGGACATCGCGTTACAGCTCCTTTGGTGCTTGCGTTGACGAAACCAAAAAGGTAAGGAAGATCACCTGCAAAGCAAATTCGGCCCGCGCCCTTGTAGCGGGGGCTGGACGGGCTATTTTCTGGCCACGTGCAAACTTACGACCTCATCATCGTCGGCGGCGGTCCGGCTGGTGCCACGGCCGCGCTGTATGCGCAGCGCCACGGGTTGGCGGCTCTGTTGCTGGACAAGCAGTGCTTCCCCCGCGACAAGATCTGCGGTGACGCCCTCTCTGGCAAGACGGTGGCCATCCTCCACGAGCTGGGGCTGTTTGGGGAGGTGTGCGACCTGCCTGGGGCGGCTGTTGCCCGCATTGTCTTCGGCAGCCCAGACGAGACCGCCGCGTCTATCGACCTGAGTCGTTATGAACTGCACAACGCTCTGACTGGTCGGGTGCTGCCGATGGAGGGCTTTGTCATCCGCCGCGAGGTTTTCGATGACTTTCTCTTTGCCAAAGCGCGGGCCGCAGCCGCTCACACCTTAGAGGGTTTTGCCGTGCGAGAGCTTCTGAAAGAGGGCGGGCAGGTCTGTGGGGTGGAGGGGCGTACCGCGGACGGCACGAGCCTGGAATTTCGCGCGCCCTTGGTGTTGGGGTGCGATGGCTTCAACTCGATTGTCGCCCGCAAGAGCGGGTTGTACCGCCACGAGGGCCGCGATTGGATGGTGGCCTTGCGGCAGTACTTTGAGGGTGTGACGGGCCTGAGCGATCAGATCGAATTGCACTTTATAGACGAGGTGCGGCCTGGATATTTTTGGATATTTCCCATAGAGGGCGACCGTGCCAATGTGGGCATCGGCATGGATCACCGAGACATCAAGGCGCGTGGCATCGACCTCAAGGACGCGCTTGCAGCCGCTGTGGCGAGTAAAACCTTTGGCGCGCGCTTCCGCGACGCCCGCCCCCTCGAAGACCCGGTCGGCTGGAATTTGCCGGTTGGCTCGCGGCGGCGACCGGCGCACGGGAATGGCTTTTTGCTCTTGGGCGACGCGGCTGGCCTGATCGACCCGTTCACGGGCGAGGGCATTGGCAATGCCCTGTACTCGGCCCGCTTTGCCGTGGAGACTGCGGCTCAAGCGCGGGAGGTCGGGGATTATTCGGCTGGTTTTTTGCGCCGCTATGAGGATCGGCTGTGGGATGCGCTGGGCAGCGAGCTAAAGCTGAGCACCAAGTTGCACAATTTGGGCCGCTGGCCCTACCTGATGAACTTGGTCATTCGCAAGGCCGCCAAAAATGCCGAGGTCAGCGACATGATCTGCGGCATGATGGCCGACGCCGTGCCGCGCAAGATGCTGACGAATCCGCTGTTTTACCTCCGGCTGCTGTGGAAATAGGTAAATCAGGAATGCAGAGGATAATGTGATATGTCGCTGGGAAAGGTCACTTGTTTTATAACGCGTAGCTTGGACGGTCGAAAGCACGTTCTCCTACTAAAGCACCCCTACGCCGGAAATCAAATACCTGCCGGGACGGTGGAAAAGGGAGAGTCCTTTGTCGCCGCAGCACTCCGAGAGGCCCGCGAAGAAACGGGTCTAGCCGCGTTGAATGTCGTTGCGGAACTCTTGTCGGAACGGGAGAAGCTACCTCCCAACACAGCCGTCATCCAGCAGACTTCCACTGTATACTCTCGACCGGACACTGGCAGTTTCGATTGGGTCACGATTCGAAGAGGTATTCGCGTTGATACCCGAGAAACTGAAAACGGTTTCGTGCAAATCGATTATGTGGAAAAAGAGTCGCTCGGTTCGGATAGGATCTCGTTTCAAATAACTGGCTGGATACCACAAGATGCTCTGACAACCGCTGTTGAGCGTAAGCACTATCATTTAAGTTGCGCAGCAAGTGACGAGCTTGAGTGGGAAGTCTTTTCTGATCACCACAAGTTTGTCTTAATGTGGCATCCGTTGACCGAAGATCCCAAATTGCAGGAACCATTTGGGGAGTGGTTCGACTCCATCAAGGAGCGTCTCGTTCATGACCTCAAGTGAAGCCACAACCTCTCTCGGCACGTTCGCTTGGTTCGGCTACCAACTGCCTCTTGCTAAACGCTTGAAGCTGATCAAGCAGAGTGGTTTCAGTCACACCTTTCTGTGGATGGGAAGTTCGGAACCCTTGGTGGAATCGGGTCGTGCTCACGAAATGCCGGGAATGGTTGCAGATGCCGGGCTTGCCGTCGATCACGTCCACGCAACATACGAAAACGCAAATGCTTTCTGGTCTGATAAGCCCAGCGAACGCGACGCATTAGTCAATGAGAATCTCGAGTTAATAGAGTATTGCAGTCGGCATTCGATTTCCTGCATTGTGCTTCACGTAACCAAGGGATCAACACCGCCTCCGCCGCACGCGGAAGGCTTGGAGATTTTTCGCCGGTTGGGCGAGGAGGCAGCAGATGCTGGGATCGAGTTGGCGCTTGAGAATACAAGGGGAACCAATCACTTAGACCTCATTCTAAGTGAAGTTCCTTTGGATAGCCTGGGCTTGTGCTATGATAGCTCACACGACTACTTGCATTCCAGCACTCCTAGCGCTGTGCTTGACAAATGGGCGCATCGTCTCATCACGACGCACTTTTCAGACACCGACGGACAGGGCGACGTTCACTGGTTGCCGATGAAAGGAATCGTAGATTGGGATGCCGTTTCGAGAGTATATCCCACATCGCACCAAGGCCCAATCATGATTGAGGCCGTGCCCCAAGATCGCGCTCAACCGCCCACTGAGTTTCTTGCAGATGCGTACGAAACAGCGATCAAACTGAGGGAGAAGCTGGTATCTCTCCCCAATTGCCGAGAATGAGACGATGCCACTGGAGGCCCATATCTTCTAGCAACTCGTTTGCCGCTACGGCTGGCTTCGCCAGTTTTGGCCTGTCGGCAACGGGTAAAACGTTATGTGAAATCACTATAAGGGGAACCATAATGATCGAACAGAATCACCTAGACCTCTTGCTCGACCTGAACACGGATGAAAACCCTCACAGCGGCGGAGATCTTTTGGATCATCTTCGGGGAACACATGACTTCCTCCAGGATTGGGGCAACGACCAAGCCGTGTGTCTTGGAGGTTTATTTCATAGCATCTACGGCACGCAATCCTACAAGACACAGTCAGCGTCCCTTGAAGATCGGCAACGCATTCGGGAAGTGATTGGCGAGAGGGCCGAGCGATTGGCTTTTCTCTTCAGCGTTTCGATCCGCAGTGGGTTCTTCGAAGGGATAGAAAAGGAGAAAGCAACTGTGTGGGACCGTATTCACGAGGAGAACATACCCGTCACCCAAGCTGATCTTCGCGACCTTATTGAAATGGAAGTGGCCAACTATCTAGAATTCATGCCGAGAACCCATTTCACGATTGAGGAACTTGACGAATTTGAGGCCAAGGTTGAGCGAGGGAAGCCCTTACTCTCACCCTTGGCCTACGAATCGATCAAGGCAGGAATCAGATCGAAACGCATTACCATAGCCTCGTAGAGAGGATTCCAAGGATGATAAAGCGTAGTCTGGGCCTTTTAGCTTTAAAGAATCAGGGCAATATGGCTTCTACTTTTACTTGGCCCTCGTCCCAACCTCGACAAGCTCGGGGTTCGCAAACCAGCAGACGTTAAGCGAAAGCCAAAAGGAGAGAAGCATTGCAGCGGCGTAAACGACAAACCCATTCGACGGAAATCAAGGGTAAGCGGTACATCTGGTACACGGATCGGCTATGGAAGCTAGCCCAGGAACTACCTGAATTTGAAGTCGAGGTGGAGAGCTTTCAGGAACTGGACCAGGACTGCTGGTTTGGCACGGGTCGTACGCCTACCATCCGAGAGATAGCCGCTCACTGCAAACGGATCAACGAGGCCAACACTGAATTTCCCGTTATTATAAACGAGAACGGTCGTCTGATGGACGGCGGTCACCGTCTGGCTCGAGCCTTGCTTGAAGGGGCTACGACGATCAAGGCTGTCCAATTTGCACAGATGCCTGAGCCAGACGCCATCGAAGATATCTGCTAGTGGCCATCGTCGTTTGGCCTAATAGGCAACCTCTTCGGGATTCACCAACCCGCACAACGTTAGACGACATGAAGATGCAATGAGAGGTCAGACATGAACGGTAGCGACACGTGTAAGACGTGCGAATTGACGGCTCGAAGAAGGCTGGGGAAGGTGCCACTTTGGGACAGTATTTACCAGACCAACTTCTGGGATGTTGTGCATGCGTTCGATACCTCTCTGCCTGGATGGCTGGTGTTGGTTCTACAAAGACATATTGAATCGCTTGATGAACTCACTGAGCAGGAAGCCGCTGAATTAGGGTCCTTGATTCAGCGTGTTTCCTTGTCTCTTAAGGCTGTAGTCGGATGCGTGAAAACATATGTGATCCAGTTTGCTGAACACGAAGATCATCCGCATGTACACTTCCACATTGTGCCCCGCATGGCTAATCAGCCTACTGACCGGCGAAGCACTCAAGTATTTGCTTATCTGGGTGTCTCTCAGGAGGAAAGTGTAAGCGAAGAATCGAGATGGGAGCCGAATTGCTGGAGAGTGCCGGGATCTCCCAACACCTTATGAGGTGCTGATTGGATCAAATAGCGACTTATTACAACAGATTTCTTCCGCCGAGGAGCAAACTCCGATGGAAAAATTTATAGTTTCTGACGGTGCTGAAATTGCATACGTAGATGAAGGCACCCCTAGATTGGGTACTATTGTATTCGTCCATGGCGGTCCCGGATCTAATTCCGCATATCTTGGTGGATTTGCCCCAAGTATAAAGGATGATTTTAGAATCCTTCTATATGATCAGCGGGGTTCAGGTCTCTCCAGTAGGACCGTCAAAGAATCGTCGATCACCATTAATCGTTACGTTGAGGATTTATACGAGCTCCTCAGAGATAGAAAGGCCGTGGACGTGATCCTCCTAGGTCATAGCTTCGGGGGGGTTGTTGTTCTCGAGTACGTCCTTACTCATCCAGATGGTGTGCAAGGGGTTATCCTTGAGAACGGCATGGCTGATGCACGTATCTCCATGGACGACCGAGTTAAAGGAGCATTTGACTTGTGCCAAAGAGTAAGTCTTCCAGAGGTAGAGAACGTGGTTAGGAAGTATCAAGAGGGGCATGCGCTTTCATTTAGTGAGTTCTCTGACAAGCTGATGACTGGCGATGAGTTGCGAGAAGAGCTTTATTGGTACGACGCGGATGCGAAAGGGCTTAGGTTTCTCGAAGATTGGTATAGACGATGGGGCTACACAGACGAGGTCGCCTCGGATGTCGAATGGATCTGCCGACGATTCTGGGATCAGGGCCTTTTAACAATCTACTCGGTATTGGACAGGCTTCACCAGATCGAGAAGCCCGCTCTGGTGGTGACTGGACGGCACGACCAGGTAATCTCGCCACGCCATGCAGAGGAAGTAGCTCGTCGCTTACCTCAGAGCCGGCTACGTATTCTTGAGCAATCAGGTCACTTCCCCCACATTGAGGAGCCACAGGAGTTCCGCCGCATTGTCTACGAGTTCGTAGCATGTTTGTCGCCTTGTGGGTTCAGGAACCGGGCTTTGTATTGATGCCGGCTGTGGAACCGGGATACACTTTGGCATACTGGAAACAGCGACACTTGATTCCATTGTTTTTTCGGGAGTATGGGCAAGAGTTAGATCAGGCCAAGTTGAGCGTGTATCAAAGGATCCATGACTTCGTAGACTAAGAGAGAAATAATGGCGACTGAACTTACGGCCGAAGATCGGCAACTCCTACAGCGCTTGGAAGAAGAATTGTGGCGAGCGGAAACGCGTTTCGACGTATCGAGAATGGAGGAAGTCATCGCCGAGGACTTTTTTGAGTTTGGCAGGTCTGGGCGTATTTATCAGCGCGCCGACACGCTTTCGGTACCTTCAACGCCCATAGAAGCGGTGATTCCACTTCCAGGCTTTGAGGCGCGTCTTCTTGCTGAAGGCGTCGCACAGGTAACGTACAATAGTGTTGTCTCCTACGGCGAAAATATCGAGGAGGCACGAAGGAGCTCGATCTGGACGCGGTCGTCTGGTGGTTGGAAGCTGAGGTTCCATCAAGGGACCCCATTTTCGAGTGACGATTGAGCGGGCTTCTCAATTGAAAGAGAGTTGGGTGCAGAACCAATGGAACGCATCAATTTCGAACGGGTAGTTCCAACTGACCTGAATCGATTTCGTCCACTCGTTGAAGCGTACTGGCTGGAGATCATGCCACATGCAGATACGGTATGTACATCTGATGGTCGGGATGCGTATTTCGCAGAGCGATTTCCCCTTTCCAACACGGAACCAAGGGTATTTTGGGGGCTAAGCGGAGGATCCCCGGTGGGATTTATTTCATTCGCCATCTCTGGCACTGGCGCAAAGATAAACGACTTCTACGTCGTTCCTTCCGAGCGCAGGAAGGGCATTGGGACGTTCTTGGTAAAATCAGTCATAGAAATTACCGACAGCATGGGAGTTGACCGGATCGATTTAAATGTCCGGCGGGACAATCCAGCAGCCTTGAAGTTCTGGGAAGCACAAGGATTTATGATTGGGCACTACGAACTGATTCAATACCGAGATCCGGAAAAGCGAGTTGGATTTCGAGGAGCTCTCTCCTCTGATTTTGTGTAGGATGGCCAATCGAAACAATTATGCACTTCTTAGATCGTCGTCGACAAAAATCCCCCGTCAACGCGGATGTCTGTGCCGGTGACAAACCCGCTGGCTGCGTCCGACGCGAGGAACACCGCTGCGCCGACCAGTTCCTCGGGGCGGCCAAAGCGGTCCATGGGCGTGTGGGAGAGGATTTGTTGGCCGCGTTCGGTTGGGGTGCCGTCCTCTTCAAAGAGCAAGCGGCGGTTTTGCTCGGCGGGGAAGAAGCCCGGGGTGATGGAGTTGACCCGCACGCCTTTGGCGGCCCACTCCCGGGCGAGGAACTGGGTTAGGTTCAATACGGCCGCTTTGGCCGCGGAGTACGCCACTACTCGGGAAACCGGCAGGTGGGCGGCGATTGAGGCGATGTTGATGATGCTGCCCCGGCCCCGTGCGGCCATGGCGGAGCCGAATTCTTGGCAGGGCAACAGCGCGCCAGCCCCCAAGTTCAGGTCGAAACAACGCTGCCAATCGTCGGTTGCTATCGCGGCAAAGTCTAGGTCGTCGCTCAGGGTCACCTGTGGCTGATTGCCGCCGGCGGCGTTGAGTAGGACGTTGGCGGGACCCAACGCCGCGACGACTGCTTCATGGGCGGCCTTGAGGGATGTTTTGTCCGTGGCGTCGCAGGCGGCGAAAACGCCTGTGCCTCCTGCGGCCTTTATTGCCGCTACTCGCTTATTCCCCCGGTCGTGGTCTCGTCCCAACACCGCTACGGAGGCTCCGGCCTCGGCCAATCCCTGGGCCATCGCCCCGCCCAATACGCCGGTGCCGCCGATGACTACTGCTACTTCGCCCTGCAAATTCCATTGACTCATTTTTAATACCCCAGTGCTTTAGATAACAGTCCAATAGTGCCGCCGAACACATTGCCCCAGACGATTAGCCAGCCCAAGTGCTCGCGGATTACTTCCTCCATCATCTCCTTGACCCGGTCGGGCGTCAGTTCCTCTAGCTTGGTCTCCAGCAGCTCGTCAACCTGTGTCCGCATGGCGCTGATGTCAGGGCCTGCTTCGCCGGCCAAAAGCGGCGCAATCTCGCTTCCGAACCCAATTACGAACTGCTTGACCAGCGGCTTGACCGTCTGCGTCCCCACCAACTGAAGCATCATTCCCTGCGGCGATTCCGCTAACTCTTCGAGCTTGCGGTCGATGATCGCGTCAACCTCGTCGGACGCTAGCACCGTTTGCACCTTTTCGCCCACATCGTCTCCGGCCATCCGCTCGGCGAAGAATCGCTCTAGGTACTCCTCGTCGAAGAAGTAGCGCATGATGGCGTCTTTGACTGCTTCCCGGATGGCGCGAAATCGAGCTGGGATCACCCCCGACCCGTATAGTAGGGGCACTCGGTCGAAGAGCATCTTTACTGCCAGCCAGTTGGTCGCGCCGCCGGCAAAGCCAAACAATCCAATCGCCAGCACCCACTCGCTGCCATTGATGCCCTCAACGCGCCCCCAGAGGCCCGCTATCAACAGGGCAAACGAAATTAGGTTGCTGACGTTGCCCTTTTCCCAGCGCGTTTTCTTCATCGATCTTACCGGGCCGTCTTCGTCTTCTGCTTGTCTTCGTGCCGCTCGATCCCCAACTGGACCAACCGGTCGATCAACTCCCCGTAGCTCACGCCGCTCGCCTCCCACAGCTTGGGATACATGCTGATGGGCGTAAACCCCGGCATGGTGTTGATCTCGTTGACGAAAATTGCCTCGTCGCTTTCTCGCACGAAGAAATCTACTCGCGCCAATCCCCAGGCTTCTATCGCCTGAAAGGCCCGGATGCCCAGCTCGCGCACGGCTTCTTGGGTGGCGGGCGAGATGCGCGCTGGAATGATTAGATCGGAGTTGTCGTCGATGTATTTGGCGTTGTAGTCGTAAAAGTCATTGCCCGGCACGATCTCGCCGGTGATGGACGCTTCTGGCGATTCGTTGCCCAAGATTGCCACTTCGACTTCGCGGCAGCCGCTCGCTTCGGCCTCGACCACGATCTTGTAGTCGTATTGCGCTGCTTCGTCGATGGCCTGTTCTAGCTCGGTACCATCGCGGGCTTTGCTCACTCCGACGCTCGAACCAAGGTTTACCGGCTTGACGAAGACGGGGTAGGCCAGCTCGGCTTCGGCCTCGGCCTGCACTCCGGCGCGGTCCTTTTCCCAACGGCTGCGCCGGACTATCTGGTAGTCCACTTGCGGCAACCCCTCGGCCTTGAAGACCCGCTTCATCAGCTCCTTGTCCATGCCCACGGCCGAGCCGACGACCCCAGCCCCCACATACGCTATATTGGCCAGTTCCATCAGGCCCTGTACGGTCCCGTCTTCGCCGTAGGGACCGTGCAGAAGGGGGAAGATTACGTCGAGGGCTTGGTCCTGCCCATCGCCTTGCTGCGCCACCAGCGTGCGCGTCCCCAGATAGTCCAGCACCACCGGCGTTAGTCCGTCCTCGTGGACCTGACTGGACGCCAGAAGTTGCTGGGTGTCCGCGGCGGATAGCCAGCGCCCTTCCTTGGAGATGCCGATCATCACCAGTTCGTACTTGTCCTTGTCGATGGCTTCCAACATCGAGCGCGCTGAAATCACCGAGACCTCGTGCTCGGCCGAGCGCCCGCCGCAGAGCACACCGAGGCGTATCTTGCGACCCATGTGTTGCTGTTCCTTCGGTTAAGTTGCCAGTATAGTTGCCCCTTCTACCAATATAGAAGGGATGCCAAAAACTGTCGAGGAACGGCAACTTGCCCCTGCGGCGCGAATTGCGTATTTCTTCCCGCGTTCTCGTGCGCTGACTCTACTATACTCAAGGAGTGAACTGCCGTGAAATACCGCTATGCTGAAATGATCTGGAACGAGACCCGGGACGCCGCAGCCGCGGGCCGCGTGGCCGTGCTGCCCGTCGCCACCCACGAAGACCACGGCCCGCATCTGCCAGTGGATACGGACGTGGTGCTGTGCCACGGCATCTGCGAGCGCGCCGTGGCCCGCATCCCGGAAGAAGCCGTGCTCGCTCCGCCCGTCACTCACGGCTACAGCCCGCACCACATGGATTTCCACGGCACCCTGACCATTACGTGGGACACCTTCATCCGCTACGTCAAGGACGTGTGTTGCAGCTTGGCCCACCACGGCTTTAAGCGCATCCTCATCGTCAATGGCCACGGCTCCAACACCTCGCCGCTCGACCTAGCAGCCCGCCTCACCGTCCTCGAATACGAGGGCCAGATCCTCTGCGCCTCGGTCAATCACTGGGATATACGCCGCGCCAAGACCGTGGGCAACGAACTGCGCGACTCGGACTACGGCGGCACTTCGCACGCCGGCGAATACGAAACCTCGCTTTACTTGGCGCTCAAGCCGGAACTCGTCGAAATGGACAAGGCCGTTGACGAGCGCTCGCCACTGTCGCCCAGCTTCCGCACCGACCTGTTGGGTGGCACGCACCCCGAGGGATCGGGCGCGCGGCTGATACCCTACTGGAGCCAGCAGACGGGCAGCGGGGTTATGGGGGACGCGACTAAAGCTACCAAGGAAAAGGGCGAAAAGTTTTTAGCAGCGGCGACTGAGGGGCTTGTAGAGCTAGTCCGCGAGCTGAAGAATCAGCCGATCTTGCCGCGGCGCGATCAGCATTGACGAGAGACGATTTTTTTCCATTACCCAATCAGGAGCTTCTAATGACCCCTCAAGAAATGCTCGACGAGCTGAAAAACTTTGACACGCCTTCGATCACCAACGTCGTCGCCACCTATCCGGGCGATCCCTTGTGCTTAGGGCTATACAATCCTTGGAGCGAAAACTGGTACACGGATCAGTCGCTGCGCTGCATGTATCCCGAGCTCGGGCCTACGGTCGGCTACGCGGTCACCTGCACATTCGGTCTGCCCGATCCCAGTTACAACGGCGTTAGCTTCATGGATGTTCTCGACGCCCTCGACGCCTCGCCCAAGCCGACGATCTTGGTCTTCCAGCAGAAATTCCCACCTGAAATCCAGGGCAAGGTCGGTCTGGCCGGCGGCAACATGACTACTGCCATGCAGGCCATTGGCTGTGTCGGCGCGATTTCCAACGGGCCCTCGCGCGACATCGACGAGATTCGCCCGATGAAGTTCCAGTATTTGCTCAGCGGCGTCACCGCTGGTCACGGTGCCCAAGCCATTCACGCGGTCAATGTGCCGGTTTCGGTTGCCGGTATGGACGTAGCCCCTGGCGAGATCATCCACATGGATGAAAACGGCGCGGTGAAATTCCCCGCTGACAAGCTCAGCGCGGTGCTGGAAAACGTCCGCGCTCTGCAAAAACACGAGGCCGAGCGCATGGCCCAGATGCGCCAAGCCACCTCCGCAGCCGAACTGCGGGCCATTTTTGGCGGGCACTCGTACGGCGACGAAGAAGAGGAAGCGTAGAGGTAGGGATGAGTGAAGCTCCCCATAAAATCGCCTTCGCTGGCTTGCGCCATGGCCACATCTTCGACCTCTACGCGCTAGCTTGCGACTCGCCTGCGCTCGAAGTGGTAGCTGCGTGCGAGGAGCACGCGGAGACGCGCGTCGAAATCCGCGCAAAGGGCACTGCCGTGGTCACCCACGACCGGATTGAGCAAATGCTCGACGAGGTGGACTGCGATATCGTCGCCACTGGTACCTATTTCGCTGGTCGTGGCTCGGTACTGATTGAAGCCCTCGCGCACGGCAAACACGTCATTGGCGACAAACCTCTGTGCACTGGTATGGCCGACCTCGACCGCATTGAGGAGTTGGCGCACGAAAAAAATCTCAAGGTCGGCTGCATGTTGACCATGCGCGATTCCGCTGCGTTTATCGGCGCGCGCAACCTGATCCAAGCTGGACGCATCGGCGAAGTTCACGCCATCGCCTTTGGTGGCCAACATCCGCTGCTCTTGGGCTCGCGGCCCGGCTGGTACTTTGAACAGGGCAAGCACGGCGGAACCATCACCGATATTGGCATCCACGCCATCGACGCTTTGCCTTGGGTCACGGGTCGCCAGTGGGCGAAAATCAACGCCGCGCGCTGCTGGCGGGCTCTTGTTCCCGAGGATCTCCACATGCAGGACGCCGGACAGATGATGTTGGAGATGGACAATGGCTGCGGGGTCTTGGGCGACGTGTCGTACTTCGCACCTGATAGTGCGGGGTATGCGATGCCCTATTACTGGAGGACTACGTTTTGGGGACGGGATGGAGTAATCGAGACTGCGACTACGGCCAAGGACATTCAAGTGCTCGGCAGGGGAGATGACACCGTGCAGATCGAGCCGCTACCTCCGGCCCAACGGGGCGGCTACCTGCACTCCTTCCTAGACGACATCGCCGGCAAAGTACCCGCTAACGGCCTCGACACCGCTGCGGTACTGCGCTCGACGCGCAACGTCATTCGCATTCAGGAGGCGGCCGACAGGGGGGAGCGCGAGGTTGGGTTCAGTAGTTAAGTTGCTGATTCCGAATTTACCAAGGGATTGAAATTTTCGACCTGACGCACTACCCTTAGAGGGTGCTCCCTAAAGGTTTCATGTATGGGTTGTGCCCGATACAGTCTGACCCGCACGGCCCCGTCTTCCCCACTGCACTGCCGCCGTGGCATGAATTTTGCGAATATCTGATGCGAGGGTTTTGCGCTGTTCACGCTTTAACACCGAGGAGATCGGATCGTGAGTGAGCACCATCCGTCGCCAGAGCGTCCGTATCCGTTAGACCACGAGGGGCGCATCGCCCGGCTAGAGGGCATCGTCGAGCAAATCGACGTGCGGTTGGGCCGCATCGAAACCAAAATCGACGCCACCCGTGCGGAGTTAGACGGCAAAATTGACACCAATCGGGAGTCACTGGAAGCCAAAATTGACACCAATCGGGAGTCGCTGGAAGCCAAAATTGACGCCACCCGCGAGGCGCTCGACGGTAAAATCGATGCCACCCGCGAGTCGCTGGAAGCCAAGATTGACCGATTATATCGTTGGGTTGTACCGCTCCAGATAACGACGATCTTAGCGATTGCCGGGCTGGCGTTCAAGGCGTTTAGCGACTAGCTCTATTTGGCAAACTTGGTTTCCCATCCACCTGCACCTGAACGTCTGCAATCTCCCTAGCTCATACGAACAGGTCTTCTACTAGCATCCGGGCCTGCTCGACGACCGTTTCGAGGCTGCCGGGGGCGAGCTTGGCCCAGTAGGTAACGTCTTCGTTGGCCTCGTGTCCGCCTCGGGCGTAGGCTGCCCGCGTCGGCAGGTAGCCGACATAGTGCGTGGTGAGATGCGCTGGAAAGAGAAAAGGGGCCGCTGAGTTCGTTTTGAGCGCGAGTTGTCCTTCGACGAAAGGTTCCCCCGGCAGGCCGATTACGCCGAGGTCGCCGATGCGGAAAGCCTGGATTTCATAGGGGAACTCGGCGTCCCGCTGCCGGCACAGTTCGACACTGTGGGTCGATGCGGCGCGGAACCAGTGCGGGTCCACTTCGCCGTTTGCTCCGCGCGGCGGTTGCGGATTCTCAGCGAGCATTGCGTTGACCTCGCGCAAGCGCTCGGCCGGAATATCGCGCAAGGGCAGGCTGACCTTTTCGATTTTACAATCCAATGCGGCGTTGTTGGCAAACGTCATATTGTGGACGATTCGTTCGCTCATCTGGGCCAGTTCGCGCCCCATTCTCTGGTGATCCGGTCGGCAATCCGGGTCGAAAGGATGCCAGGGGTTGATGTTGCCGCAACAGCCGTTGACGACCAACGGCACGGCGTCGGAGCCGAATAGCTGCTGCATCTGTCGCGTCCAAGCGCCGGGCCAATCCGCCGACACGGCCCGGTAGGTCTCGGGGTACCCGAACGCATTGACTGGGTGGCAGGTGTAATGCAGGAGAAAGGCCAGCGGCTGCATATTCATATCTTGGATGCAGCACACGCCGACTTCCGGGTCCATCGGCCCTTCGAGATAGCAGATATCCGCGATCCCGAATGGCTGTTGTTCTCGACCTAGCGGCTTGGGCATGGCGATGGTGTCGTCCCGGCGTATGCCACGGCGGTTGAAGGCCAAATCCCCCAATACGCCGCGTCCCAAACCGATGCGCACAGGTTGCAGCTTGCCCACCGCTTCGACTGCGGCCTCCACTGCGGCGGCAGCGGCCCGGTCGCCGTAGACGCGCTCGGCCCCGCGCAGATACTCGGTCTCTGCGGTTGTCTCCAATGGGAAATCTGGGTCCAGCATAAAGTAGCCGAGGCTCGGGGCGGAGTGCGTTTGGGTCGCCTGGACCATGATCGCCTCGGGTGCGATGCCCGTTTGCTCGCCGATGGCGGTGCGGATTTGGTCCGTGTAGTCGCCGGTGACAATGGTGAGATCCAAGATCACCATGCAGACGCGTCGCTCGCCTGCCTCAAAGACGATGGCTTTGGCAAAGAGTGGATCCATCACGGCTTGGGCCGGGCGGTGTTCGCCAGCCCCGCTGCCTGCTAAATGCGTCCCCGCCGGCGGGGTGATGTCGATCGTCGCCGCTCCGGCTCTTAATAGGTTGGTCTCGTGCATGACTTTTCCTTTTGGCGCAGCTAATAGCGCAATGCGGCGTTGTCCCACCGCGACAACGCATCTTGTGCCCGCCATTGGGGATGCGCTTCATCGTTGGTGGCGATGTGCTGCAACCACTCGGCGCAACGCGCATCCAAGGGACGCATACTCATCAGCGCGCCGAGGGCGTTAAAGCGCACAAAAGGCTCGGCGTCGGTCAGTGCCTCTACTACTCGATCCTCCGCACCATGTGCTTCCCGGCCCCATAGTGCCAGCGCCTGTAGCGCATTGTGCCGCACCCAGACATCCTCGTCGTCGATAGCGCGCTCGATGTCGGGTACCAGTGCTAGACTTTCGCGGCCTAGGTCGCCCGCGATGTCCGCGGCCATCGCCCGCAGCCAGGGGTCGGGGGCCACCAGCGTCTCGCGCAGCGCATCCACGGCGACGCGGCCCGCCGCACTCAGTGCCACCGCGGCCATCTCGCGCTCTTGCTCGTCCCCGTGACGCATCCGAGCGACTAAAGCCCGCGCCCCATCGGCATCTACTTGTCCGCCCAGACCATAGGCCGCCTCTAGAGCCTCGTGCTCTTGATCCGACGCTAAATTTTGGAATAGCGACTCCATTGATGCCGTGCCGCCGAGCCGTTCGGCCCCGCGGCCGCCAAGCCAGTTCCACATCGTCTGCCAAGTCTTGGGCAGGCACAACAAGTGCCCGTCGGGGAGCGCCGACCATTGGCGCGCGGTTGCAGCAAAATCGGGATTGTAGTCGGCTGCGGCCTGCCAGCTAGGCGTTTGCGGCTCGCCCCGGCGGTCGAAGACAAACTTGAGCATAATCCGCTCGGTGTCGCTCGTATTGGCCCCGGCTCGGTGCCAGGACGAGAAGTGGCAGATGGCCATCATCCCGGCGTCGCCCTCGACTCCGCACTCCAAGGTCTCCATCGCTTCAGGCCGCTGCCGGTAGTACTGCGATCCGGGCACCACGGTCGTCGGTCCCAACTCTTTGGGCACTGCATGGGGGAAGTACACCAGCAACACCTTGCGCGGCCGGTGTCCATAGCGCCAGGGGCGGGTCCAGCCTCGCAGCACTCGGGGCGTCCCGTCTTGATGAAATCCGCCGGCTGCTTGGCCGGGTTGGGTCAGGTGGGCATGGCGGTGGCAGAGCATGTGATAATCCGCGCCCAAGATGCTCGTCAGCGCTCCCACCACCTGCGGATGCGACAATACTTGCGCAAGTGCTGGGACCTGCTCGTAGATGGCGTTGCCGGGATTTTTGCCTTGGACAAAGGCGGCGCGGGTCTGCGCGCAAACCGCTTGGTGTATGTCCGCGTCGATAGCGGGGTGGAAGATGTGGTACCCCCGCGCGATAAAGGCGAGTATCTCGTCGTCGTTGAGTCGAAAGTCCACAGGCCGTCCTCCTCGTCGGTTGTCTATGGTCATCGCGCTAGCCGCCTTCCATCCGCGCCGCCTCTAATACGGCTTGCAAATCCTCCGGCAGCGGCGCGGTAAACTCCATCCTCTCGCCAGTGGTCGGATGCGCGAAGCGCAGTTGCTGTGCGTGCAGGGCTTGGCGTTTGATCAAGCTCAGCATCCAGTTGGCTTGGCGGCGGTATTCGGGGCGGACCCCTCTGGCTTGGTCGCGGCCTCCGTACACGGGGTCGCCGAAGACTGGATGGCCGATGTGGGCCAGATGCACGCGGATTTGGTGCGTGCGTCCTGTCTCTAGCTGGCACTCGACCAAGGTCGTAAAAGGACAGTACTCGACGACGCTGAAATGGGTCGCCGCAGCCCGCCCGTCCGCGACCACGGCCATCTTCTTGCGATTTTTGGGATGGCGGCCAATCGGGGCCTCGACCCGCCCATTTTCCTCGCGCAAGACGCCCCACACTAAGGCGGCGTAACGGCGTTCGATCTGGTGTGCTTGGAGGCTTGCGGCCAGTGTCCGGTGGGCGGCGTCGCGCTTGGCCACTAGCAGCAAGCCGCTGGTTTCCTTGTCGAGCCGGTGGACGATTCCCGGTCGGAGCGCGCCGTTGATGCCCGACAGGTCGCGACAGTGGTACAACAGCGCATTGACGAGAGTGCCCTCGGTCGCACCTGGGGCCGGATGTACGGTCATGCCGGCTGCTTTGTTGACGACTAGCAGATCATCGTCTTCGTACGCGATGGACAGGGGCAGCGGCTCGGGGTGCGCGGCTGATGGCTCGGGCTCGGGCAGTTCGACGGCGATCTCGTCTCCGGGCTGGATCAAGTAGGCCGGGCGCGTCTTTTGGCCGTTGACGCGGACCGCTCCGGTCTTGATGAGTGCTTGAATGCTGCTGCGCGAATGTTGGGGACAGTGGGTGCGGAGGAAAAGATCGAGCCGCTCGGCGGCTGATTCGACGGGGACGGCGAGGTCCATGGGAATTTACTCCCGGACGATTTCCTCTTCGGACTCAGGGGAGGACGGCTGCTCTGGGGAGGAGTCCGTCTTTTCGCGGCGCGAGTAGCCCAAGGCCAAGAGCAAGACGCCGACGGTGACGAAGGAATCGGCAAAATTGAAGATCGGCCAGCGCAAATCCCCGAGGCCGAAGTCGAAAAAATCCACTACCTCTCCCAAGTACAGGCGGTCGATGATGTTGCCCACAGCACCGCCTAATACTAGGCAGAGGGCTAGGCGCAAGAGCCGCTCATTTTCGGTGAGCGAGCGATAGAGGTAAACGAGGATGCCGAGTGCGAGAAATGAGAAGGCGGTGTGCAAAAGCGGGCTACCCATGTTTAGCCCGAAGGCCGCGCCTGGATTGTGGATGTAGGTCAGGCGGAAAAAGTCGCCTAGCACAGGCTCGGACTGGTGCAGTGTCATGGAGCCGCGGACGATAAATTTGCTAGCTTGATCGAGGGCCACGGCCAGTGGTATGATCCACAGGAACCTCACTCTAAGTCCGACTCCCCCTCGCGCTTGGATTTGCAGTTAATGCACTGGGTGGCGGTGGGCACGGCCTCTAGGCGGCCGCGGCCGATTGGCCCCTTGCAGGTGCGGCAGATTCCGAAGGTGCCGTCCTCGATGCGTTGCAGAGCCTCGTTTAAGTAGTCGATGTAATCGCCACCGCGCTGGGCGAGGAGTAGGGATTTTTCGCGCTCCATGGCGTCGGTCCCGTGGTCGGCCATGTGCAGCGAGTAGGTCGAGCGGTCCTCGGAGGCCGTTTCCCGGGCGTCGTTGCGCGCGGTGTTTTCGATGGCTTCGACGTCGTCCGAGGTCTGGGCGATTTTTTCGCGCAGCAATTTTTTAAAAAAATCGAGGAATTCTTGGTCCATCTGCTGGGGTTTGTTGGCCATTTTACTTTTACCTCTCTATTTCTACTAGGCCTTAGCGATAGCAATGGTGCCGTCGCAACCGTTGACCTGCCGCTCCTGCTGCAAGAGTGCCTCTTGGGGCAGTTCACCGGTGTGAAGGGCCAGCGCTAAGGTTTCGGAGGCGATGTACGAGCTGTGCTGCTGAATCGCTTCCTCCAGAGCGGACGCGCCTCGCACCCAGACGTGGATGCGGTCGGCGACGTCCAGCCCGGCGTCTTTGCGCATGTTTTGCACGCGGTTGACGAATTCGCGCGCAGTACACTCGGCGATTAACTCGTCGTCAAGTTGGACGTCTAGCCCGACCCCGAGGTTGTTGTCGAGGGCTACCACTACTCCCTCTTTCTCTCGGCGCTGCACGGCGATGTCGGCTAGCCCGATCTCGCCGCCGGCTACGGAGAGTTGGCCACCGCTTTTGAGGAGGTCTATATCCTCAGCCGTCAGGGATTGGATGCGGGCGGCGACTTCTGGCATCTGCTTGCCAAAGCGCGGTCCTAAAGCGCGAAAGTCGGGTCGGTAGGAAACCTCGCTGAACTCGGTTTCGTCCTCCACCAACACTACTTCTTTGACGTTGAGTTCGTCGGCTAGCAGGTCGGTCATCTGCTCCAGCCCGTGGTGGCTGTGTCCGTTGGGGGGCAGAAGATAGAGGTGCCGCAGCGGCTGGCGCACTTTGAGTTCGTGCTTGCTGCGCAGCGAGCGGCCCAAAACCACGGCCCGCGTTGCCAGTTCCATTTGCTGCTCCAAAGCGGCGTCGCGCAAGTGCTCGTCGGCTTGAGGCATGTCGCACAGATGGATGCTTTCGGGTGCCTCGGCATGTACGCGGCGCACCAAGTTCTGGTAGATAATCTCGGTGATAAAGGGCAAGACCGGTGCCAAGGCTTTGATGAAGGTCACTAGCACTCGGTAGAGCGTGTCGTACGCCGCGGCCTTGTCTTGGTCGTCTTCGGACTTCCAGAAGCGGCGGCGGCTGCGGCGGATGTACCAGTTGGTCAGCTTCTCGATAAAGGCCACCATGGCCGGCACTGTGCGATAGAGTCGGTAGGCTTCCATCTCGGCGTTGAGGTCGCGGAGCAGGGTCTGCAACTCCGAAAGAATCCAGCGGTCGAGGCGGTGGTCGAGCGGCTGCGCGCGGCGCTCGTCTGGCGTCCAGCCGTCAATGGCCGCGTAGGTGACGAAGAAGCTATAGGCATTCCACAAGGGGATAATGACATCGCGCAGGCTCTGCTTGATGCCCTCTTCGGTAAGGCGCAGCTCCTCGGCCTTCATGGCCGGCGAGTTGAGCAGATAGAGGCGCAGGGCGTCGGCACCGTAGGTCTCGAGCATCTCGGCCGGGTCGGGGTAGTTCTTCAAGCGTTTGCTCAGCTTGCGTCCGTCGTCGGCCAGCAGCATGCCGCCGACGATGCAGTTGTGAAAAGCTGGCTTGTCGAACAGGGCCGCGGCGAGGATCGTCAGGGTGTAGAACCACCCGCGGGTCATGTCGAGGTTCTCGGAGATGAAGTCGGCCGGGAAAGAGGCCTCAAAGTCCTCGCGCCGCCCAAAGGGGTAGTGGCTCTGCGCGTACGGCATGGATCCGGACTCGAACCAGCAGTCGAGGACTTCGGGCACGCGCCGCAGCGAGCCGTTCCCGGACGGAGCCGGAATCTCGAGGTCGTCGATGAAGTGCTTGTGCAGGTCTTCCACGTCGTGGCCGGTGAGTTGGCACAACTCCTGACGGCTGCCGACGCACACGGCTTCGCCCGTTTCCTCGTTGCGCCAGATCGGCAGCGGCGTTCCCCAGTAGCGGTTGCGGCTGACGGCCCAGTCCGGTGCCGACTCAACGCCCTTGCCGAAGCGACCATCGCGGATGTGCTCGGGAATCCACCAGATCTGCTGATTGGCGGCGAGCATCTTCTCCTTTACCTCGCCTTCGATTTTTACGAACCAAGTAGAGATCGTGCGGTAGATCAGGGGCGAGTCGCAGCGCCAGCAGAAGGGGTACGAGTGCTCAATGGAGCCCTCGGAGAATAACTGGCCCGAGGTGCGCAAGCGGCGGATGATAGGCGTATCGGTGTCCTTCACGAAAGTGCCCGCAAAGTCTGGGATCTCGTCGGTGAAGCAGCAGTCGGCGTCGATGGGGCAGACCACGGGCAAGCCTTCGGCCAGACCGAGCTGGTAGTCGTCCTCGCCGAACCCCGGGGCAATGTGGACGATGCCGGTGCCGTCTTCGGTGGATACAAAGTCGGCCGTCACGACGCGGAAAGCGCCCTCTTCAGCATGGCCAGCGAAGTAGTCGAACAGGGGCTCGTAGCGCAATCCGACGAGGGCTTCGACGGCGACTGGCGTTACTTCGGCGATTTCGCTGTCGTGTCGGCGGAAGAGATCTTCGACGAGGGAAGCGGCGAGGATCAATTGCTCCCCGTCGCGGGTGGTGACGCGCACGTAGTCGATGTCGCGGCCGACGGCCAAGCCCATGTTGGAGGTCAAGGTCCACGGGGTCGTCGTCCAAGCGAGCAGGGACAGGCGCTGCTGGCCGGCGACGCGGAAGCGCACTGTGATCGACGGGTCCTGAGTGTCTTGATAACCTTGGTTGACCTCGAAGTTCGACAGGGGGGTCGCGCAGCGGGGACAGTAGGCGAGGGACTTGTAGCCCTCATAGACGAGTCCCTTGTCCCACAGCGACTTAAACACCCACCACACAGACTCCATGAAATCGGGGTCCATCGTCCGGTACTGGTTGTCCCAGTCAACCCAGCGCCCGAGCCGCTCGATCAGGGTGCGCCATTCGGCCGTGTAGTGCAGCACCAAGTCGCGGCAAGCCTCGTTGAACTGAGATACGCCGTATTCTAGAATGTCGCGCCGCGACCCGAGCCCGAGCTGCTGTTCCGCTTCGTTTTCGACGGGTAGGCCGTGGCAGTCCCAACCCCAGCGGCGCTCGACCCGGTAGCCGCGCATCGTCCAGTAGCGGGGCACCACGTCCTTGGTGATAGACGCCAAAAGGTGTCCGTAGTGGGGCAGTCCGGTCGCAAAGGGCGGTCCGTCGTAGAACCGAAAGGGCTGCTCAACGGGACGGGCATCGACGGATTTGCGATACAGGTTGCCGTCGTGCCAGAACTCGAGGATCTCGCGTTCTTGAGCGGGAAAGTCCACTTGGGATGGGACTGGGGCAAAAGGGGTTTGGGGTGCCATGCTCATTCAGCTACGGGGAAGGGATGGTCGCTTCGGGGAAGATATGGTTGAGAAAGGCAATGACGAGGTTTAGCAGAAAAAACAGGACTATCGGCGTAAAGTCTATTCCGGTTGACCAGAAAAACCTCGGCAAGAAGGAGCGCACTGTATCGAGGGCCGGATCGGTGACGCCGCGCAGGAATTGGACGAGCGGGTTGTGGGGGTTGGGATTAAACCACGAAATCAGCACCCGGATGAGAACCACATAGCTATAGATCCGGATGAGATCAATGATGAGGCCCTTGACGTCTGTGAAAAAACCGACGGAATCGAACACGATTATCTCCTGTGTATCAAGTCGGCCGCGGGCCGAAGATGGCCGTGCCGAGGCGCAACAGATTGGCCCCTTCGGCTATGGCGAGTTCAAAGTCGCCGCTCATGCCCATGGATAGGTAGTCCATAGACACGCCTGTAAATTCGCACTCGGCGACTTTTTCGCCGAGCTCGCGCAAGGTCCGAAAACAGCCCCGGACTGTGGCCTCGTCCTCGCTGTGGGCAGCAATGGTCATCAGGCCGCGAATCCGCAAGTGCGACAGGGGCGCGAGGGCAGCGACTAGATCGACGAGTTGGTCGGGTGCCACTCCGCCTTGGCTCAGACTGCCGGCCGTGTTTACCTGCAAGAGTACCTCGATGGTGTGGCTGGTCTGCTCGGCCCGGCGGCTGAGAGCCCTCGCTAGCCGTGCGGAATCAACCGACTGCACGAGGTCGAAAAGCTCGACGGCCTGCCCGGCTTTATTCGTCTGCAAGTGGCCGACAAAGTGCCAAGCGAGTGGCGCGGCGACCAGCGGGCGCTTGGCCGCTGCTTCTTGAATGCGGTTTTCGCCCACGAGGCGCAAGCCGCAGGCGTAAGCGGCCTCGATTTCGCGTGCGTTGCGCGTTTTGCTGACGGCGACGACCTCAATCGCGCTCGTTGCGCGCTCGCTGCGCTCGGCCGCTCGCTCGATGCGGGTGCGCAACAATTCCCAGTTTTCGCGAATGTGGTCCATAAAAACATTTAGACCGTTAAAGATACGAATCAGCCTAGTCGGACACAAACGAGCAGCGGCTTGGCTCAGGCCGCTGCTCCGTCTTCTGAGGAGGGGGCCTTTTCCGGCGCAAAAAGGCTCTCATCGACTATCAATGCCAAGACGGAGAAGAGCAAGGTCGAAACGAGAATGTCCAAGAGCACGGCCTGCGCCAACAGACCTTCGCCTCCTACGTAGGGGGCCAGCCCGTGCGGGCCGCAGAACAACTCGAATAGCAAGGCGCCACGCGGCAGGAGCCGCCAGCCAATGCGCCGCCCCGGATGGGGGGGGCCGGATAGCGGATAGTACGCCATGGGGGCCAGCCCTCGCAAAAGTAGCGGTACGGCCACCAGCACGAGCGCGGCCTCATACAGCCCGGCTGCAGGAGGCCATAGCGCACCGGGATCGAGCGCGGTTCCTACAAACGCGAAGAAGAGCATGAAGGCTACTGGCGCACCCCGGTGCAGCAGCAACCGCACGCGACGGCTTTGCTGCTTGTCCTGCACAAGACCCGCCACCAGCCCACAGGGTAGTGCCATCAGCCCGAGGACCTCCAGCGCGAGCGCTAATGAGAAAAAAGCCCCCACTAGACTGGAGACTATGGTCGCGTTCGGGGTAGCGAATCGACCTAAAAGGCGCAGACCCAGCCCTAGCCCTCCGCCGGCCACGAGCGACAGGCCGACGCGCCCGACCCATCCGGCAGCCCCAGTTTCCAGCAAGACCAGTGTGCCCCCCAACGCCCCGAGGGCGCAGCCCGTCCCCAACACGGCTAGCAGCAGCGCACCGCGCCGGCCAAATTCCGGTACGCCAGTGAAAGGTCCCCATAGGCTGGCCAATGCTCCGAGGAGTACGGCTTGCTCCCAAGGCAACCCGAGCAATGCGGTGGTCGCCGTCACCGCGGCAAAGACCAGCGCGGTCGCCGCCGCTGCTAACCCAAGCGTGCGCCAAGCGTGCGTTGGCCATGTCACGTGCAACCCCACTTGGAATCCAACCCCGAGGCCCGCCGTGAGAAAGAGCACTTGGTACAGGGGAAACGCGTCTAGATCGACGAGTTGTAAGCCGCCGGTGCCCAGCAAGATCCCGGCTCCGATCCACCCGACCAGCGCTGGCAGACGAATCGCCTGCGCCAATTGGCCTCCAGCCGCGGCCAAGAGGGCCAGAGCACCCAGCATCCACGCGGCATCAAAGGGGCTGGAGCGATCCTGCGGCGGTCCGTAGTAGATCAAGAGCAGGACAAAGGCAGCTACTACTATCGTTTTCATGGCGAGAGGCGTCCCGCCCAGTTGGCTTTAGTCGGTCTCTTTGGCGGCGGCCCGCTGGTGGCCTAGGTAGAGCACCGGGCTGGCGACGAATACAGACGAATAGGTGCCGACCACGACGCCAATCATCAAGGTGATGGTGAAGTCTCGGTTGACTTCGCCGCCAAAGATCATCAGCACTAACACCGCCATGAGGGTCGTCGCCGAGGTGATCAGCGTGCGGCTCAGGCACTCGTTGATGCTCTGGTTGACTGTGCCGTCAAAGCCCTGCCGCCGGGCTGTGTGTAGGTTCTCGCGAATGCGGTCGAAGACCACGATCGTGTCGTTGAGCGAGTAGCCGACAATAGCTAGCAGAGCGGCGACCACTGCGAGGGTAATCTCAATGTTGAAGAGCGAGAGCAGCCCGAGGGTGATGAGCACGTCGTGGAAGAGCGCGACGACCGCGGCGATGCCGTAGAGGAAGCGGTGGAAGCGCCAAGCCATGTAGATCAGAATCAGCGCCAGTGCCACCAGCACCGCGCGCACGGCCGCGTTGCTCAGTTCGCTGCCGATTTTGGGGCCGACCTTTTCTTGACGCCGGATCCACTCCATTTCTTCGATACTGTTGGTAAATCCGGCCTTGAGCACTCCCATGATGCCGTCGGCCACCTCGGTGCCTGCTCCGCTTTCGCTGACGCGGATGAGAATGTCGTTTTCCGAGCCGAACTGCTTGATCTCGCTCTTGCTCAGGTCGATTTCGGCATCGCCCACGGGGACGCGGCCGAGCTGGCTGCGGATGTCCTCGACTTTTACGGCTGGATCGAAGTGCAACTCCAGCAAGGTGCCGCCGGCGAAGTCGATGCCCTGCCGGATGCCATTGATGCCCAAAATGGAGACGATGCCGATGAGCAGCACGGCCGCCGAGGTGCCGAAACCAATGTTGCGCAGCGAGAGGAAGCGGATGTTCAAATTGGAGAACAGCGTGACCGGCCCGATGCTCAAGCCCGATTGCTCCGACTTTCGGGTGATCAGCTCGAAGATCGTGCGGGTTACAAAGAAGGCCGTAAAGAGGCTGGAGATGATGCCGATGCACAAGGTCAATGCAAAGCCACGGATCGGCCCAGTGCCGAACTGATAGAGCACGATGCCGACTAAGAATGTGGTTACATTGGCGTCGATGATGGCCGACAGCGCGTGGCCATAGCCGGAATCAATGGCCGCGCGAACAGTCTTGCCCGAGCGCAGCTCTTCGCGGATGCGCTCGAAGATCAGCACATTGGCGTCAACGGCCATGCCGATGGTCAGGATGATGCCGGCGATACCGGGCAAAGTCAGGGTAGCGTGAAAACCGGCCAGCACTGCCATGATGAAGAGCATGTTGAGCAAGAGGGCGCAGTCGGCGATTATTCCGGCGACGCGGTAGTAGAGGACCATGAAGATCACGACCAGTACCATGCTGTAGATGGCTGCGGTCTTGCCTTGCTCGATGGAGTCGCGCCCGAGCGAGGGGCCGACCGTGCGGTCTTCGATGATCTCGACCTCGGCCGGTAGCGCGCCGGCCCGCAGCACGATGGAGAGGTCTTTGGCTTCTTCTTGGGTGCCGCTGCCGGTGATGATGCCGCTACCTTCGCTGATTTTGTTTCGGATGACTGGGGCCGAGTACACCGATTGGTCGAGGACGATGGCCATGCGCTCGCCGATGTGCGAACCCGTGATGCGGCTGAAGAGCCGCACCCCTTCGTCGGTGGTCGAGAAATTGACGATGGGCTGACCCATGTACTCTACTACTTGGCCGATGGAGACAAAGGCGTCCTGAATCATGTGCCCGGTCATCTCCGGTTTCTTGCGCACCAAGTAGAGGAAGTAGAACTCATTGCCCTCGGCCCCGGCGGGCTTGCTCGAAAAGAGAAATTCCACGTCTGCGGGGATGAGTTCTTGGGCCTCTGGGGCGTTGAGCAAGTTCTTGACGCGCTGCAAGTCGCGGCCCGAGACCGCGAGGTCTTCGCCGGTGGGGCTGAGCATGGAGGAGAGAGGGGTGCTTTCTGGAGTGGAAGAAAGGAGGAGGTCTTCTTCTTCCTCTTCTTTCTCCTCCTGCGGGGCTAGCACCTGGTCAATGCGCTGGATCAGGCGAGTGCGATCCTCAGAAGGTTCGAGAAGCTGGAATTCGAGGAGCGCGGTCTGGCCCACTAGGTCTTTGGCGCGCTGCACGTCCTGGACGCCGGGCAACTCGATGATGATGCGGTTGTCGCCTTGGCGCTGAATGGTCGGCTCGGCCACTCCGAACTGGTCGACGCGGTTGCGGATGACTTCCTGTGCTTGGGCGACCGCATCTTGGGCTTCCTGCTCCCCCATCCCCTCGGTCTTGACTTCTAGGACGAGATGAATGCCGCCCTGCAAATCCAGTCCTAGATTGAGCGAGCGCTTTTTCAGATCGACGAGTTGCTCGGGGGCCTTCAACCCCAAGGTCTCTCGCTCGTCGTCCGTCATACTGTAAAAATCTACGCTTGGCAGCAGGTAGTACACTGCCGCGGCGATCAGTGCCACGATCAGCACGAGTTTCCGGTTGCGTTTCATAGATTTGTCTTTACTCCGCTATTGCCGAGCGCAGCCCGGCGAAGGTTTGCTGCTATTGCAAAAGCGAAAGCGGCCGCGCATTCCGGTTGATGTCCGGTGCATGAGTTGCCCCTCTCGCTCAAAAAAAATAAAGCTCTCGACGTCCGGTAGGCCCTCGACGAGCGCGAGCCCTTGCTCGGGCCCTAAGACGAAGACCGCGGTTGACAAGATGTCGGCGTCCAGTGCGGTAGCAGACCACACAGTAGCACTTATGCACGACCGCGCTGAATGGCCGGTCTTGGGATCGAGCAGGTGGTGATAGCGCTCGCCCTCCCAATCAAAGTACTGCTCGTAGTCACCGGAGGTCGCAATCGCCGCCAGCCCGAGGTCCTCTACTGCTATGTATTGCTCTGGGGCGCGCGGGTGCTGGACCCCAAAGAGCCAAGGCTGGCCGTCCGGCTTTTCGCCCCAATAGCGAATGTCGCCGCCGGCCTCAATAACTCCGGCCTCCACCCCCAACTCCTGCATGGCCGCTACGGCTTGGTCGACCGCGTAGCCTTTGGCCGCTGCTCCCAGGTCCAACCGCAGTCCCGGCTTGTTGATCCGAAAGGACTGGGCTGCAACTTCCAACCCTTCGTAACCCACCAGCGTCAGCGCCGAATCGATCTGCGCCGGGGCAGGCGGTGCTACCGCATCGGAGAAGTTCCACAGGCTCGTCAATGCACCCACCGTGCAGTCGAAAGCTCCGTCGGTCAACGCGGCGAAATGCTGGCTGCGCGTCAAGACCGCAATCAACCCGGCTGGGCCACGGGTTGGAGCGAGCTGTGCCTGCTGTTCTAGTCGCCGCAGTACACCGTCCTCGCGGTAGTGGCTCATCGACGAATCGACGCGGGCGATCTCTGCGTACGCCGCCTCTATGTGCGGGCGAACCACTGCTCCGTCTCCGTAGAGTTTGACCGTGACGAGGGTTCCCAACAAGAGGCGATCTGCGCGCACCGGCGCGGCGGGCCGAGGCGACGGCAGAAAGTATAAGACCACGGCCAAACCGCCTACGGCCAGCAGACTGCGCTTGAGCATGGGCTGGTCGCGTCAATTGTTGCGTTCGACGACGAGCTGCACGGCTCGTTCTAGCGCTGCGCGGGCCGGGGAAGGGGCCAGTACCTCTAAGCATTTCTGAGCTTGGGCGGCGTATTCGCGTGCGGTTTCGACGGCAGCGGCGACTCCTCGGTGCTCCTCGACAAAGGCCACGATCTGCCCCCATTCGGCTTCGTCCTTGTCTGGTCGGGCCAAAAGGGCTTCGATCTCGGCCCGAGCTTTTGATGGAGCCTGCTGTAAGGCGCGTATCAGTGGCAAGGTGATCTTGTCTTCGCGCAGGTCGTGCCCGACGGGCTTGCCCATGGTCGCCTGATCGCTGGTGAGGTCGAGGACGTCGTCGGCGACTTGGAAGGCGCGGCCGAGCGACTCTCCGTAGCGCCCCATGGATTGCACGATCTCGTCCGATGCGCCGGCGAGAATCGCGCCAATTCGCGCTGCGGCCGAGATCAGGGAGGCCGTCTTGTCGCTGACCATGGCAAAGTACGACTCTTCGCGCGTGTCGCACTGAGTGCCGATCTGGATTTCAAAAATTTCGCCTATGCTCAGCCGCTCGGTGGCGTGCGCGACTGCGCTCAGGACCTGCAGATTGCCGGTCCCAATTAGCAGGCGTAGTGCGCGCGCGAGGAGAAAGTCGCCCATGAGTACTGCAATCTGTCCGGTCCAGCGCTCGTTGACCGTCTCTCGGCCCCGGCGCACGGTCGCTGAGTCCACTACGTCGTCGTGGGCCATGGTGGCGGCGTGAATCATTTCGACGGCCACGGCCGTGTCGATTAACTGTTCGTTCCAGTCGCCAGACGCTTTAGCCACGAGCAAGATGAGGGCTGGCCGGAGGCGCTTGCCCTTGAGGGTGGCCATGTAGCGGGCAATGACGTGGACCAGCTCGACATCGGCGTTGAGCTCGGCGTTGAGCCGCTTTTCAAACCGGGCCAGTTCTTGATCGATCAGACCTATGCAGGGATCCATGCGAAAGACATCTGTCGGAATTAAATCTGAATAGAAAATTTAGAAGCTAAGTATTGAAAATATGCCTGTCAATCTGCGCACGGGGTGCTGGCAATGGATTGATTGCGCTCTATGGTTTATACTTGGCACTCCATCGCAACACGGGGAGATTGCTATGAAAATTACCCAGATTAAGACCTATTTGATGCAGTGTGCTCCTCCGCAGGCGAGCGGTTGGTCGGCGCGCAATTGGCTCTTCGTCAAGGTCGAGACCGACGCCGGCATCTACGGCGTGGGCGAGGCGTCGGGCTGGCCGCGCGTGGTCGAAACGGCCATCCACGATCTGACGCCTTTGATGATTGGCGAAGAGCCCTTCCACATTGAGCGGCTGTGGGGCAAGATGCAGGTGGCGATGATGGGCCACGGCATGACCGGCATCATTGGCTCTGGTGCCATGACCGGCATTGAGATGGCCCTGTGGGACATCAAGGGCAAGGCCCTCGGGCAGCCGGTGTGGAACCTCTTAGGTGGCAAGATGCGCGACCGGGTGCGGGTCTATGCCCACGCACACGAGAAAGAGCGGGCACGCGCCTTGGTCGATCAAGGCTATACGGCGATCAAGACCGGAGGGATCAATAACTGCGTCGAAACGGTCGCTGCCATCCGCAAGGAGGTCGGCGACGAGGTGGATCTCATGGTCGATGTCCACGGGCCGCCTTGGCTGACGACGCGCGACGCCATTGCCTTGGGCCACGCGCTTGAAGATTACGACCTGTTGTTTTACGAGGATCCAGTAGCTCCTGAAAACATCGACGCCCTCGCTCGGGTTGCCGACGCCGTAGAAATTCCCATTGCCGCGGGCGAACGCCACGCCACCATTTGGGGGGTAAAAGAGCTGATTGAGCGCGAAATCATCGATGTGGTACAGCCGGATACAGGCCGCGCTGGGGGACTGTCGCAGATGAAGAAGATCGCCGCTATGGCCGAGGCTCACTACTGCACGGTAGCCCCGCACGACGGCTCGTTGGGGCCGGTGGCCGAAATGGCGGCCGTACACCTAATGGCCACGCTGCCCAACTTCCTGATCTTGGAGCACCTAGCCGACGATGTGCCGCAGCGCTACGAGGTGATGACTGGCCAGCCCGAAGTGGTCGATAGCCATATTGCGGTGCCGGATGCGCCCGGACTGGGCGTGGATCTCGTCGAGGAGGCAATTGCCCAATACCCGTCACAAGGTAACATCGCCGCTCCAGATACGAGCTATGACTATCAATACGTTCAGGCGCGGGTTGGGCGGGCGCTGTGGCTCAGCGAACGGGAGATGCCGCCGCCGGACTATCGTCCAGGTGAGATATACTAGGCGTACATTTTGCCCGGATTGAAAATGCCTTGTGGGTCGAGGGAACGCTTGAGCATCTGGTTCATGCGCGCCGCGCCGGCGCTGAGCGGGGTAAAAGCGTCTTCATTGTGTTCGTCGGCTGCAAAGCGCCAGCCAAGGGCTTGATGGTGCGCTGCGGTGCGCTGCAAGTGCGAAGCTTGGGCGGCCACCGGCAACAGCGCCCACAGCAAGCCGCCGGCCCAGTCCAGCCCCCAGCGGCTCAGGCCCTCGGCTTTTAGTGCTTCCATTAGCTGCACCATCTTGGTCGGCGGTCCAGAAAAGCGCCAGCGCTGTTGGCCCTCGGCCGGGATCAGCCATTCGAGCTCGCGCCAGTGCCGCCAGAAGACGTGTGATTCGGCCTCTTCCACGACCTCCGACTCTGCTGATTCTTCTTCGCGCAGCGTTGCTAGTTGTGCCCGCACTGCTGATGCCGGACCTTCGACGCGGGCGGCTAACCGGTCGCCGTCGCAGACTAGGCCCGTGATCTGGAGGGGCCGCGCCGCCCAGTCGAGAATCCGCGCCAACGCCGCCGTGGGCGTCAGCCCGCGAACGAACAGGGTTGCTTGGGTTTCAGGGCGGGGCCAGACCTTGAGGCAGATTTCGGTGAGCACCCCCAGCGTTCCAAAAGAGCCAGCCAACACTTTGGACAGATCGTAACCCGTGACGTTTTTGACGACTTTGCCGCCGGTGCGAATTCGCTCGCCGCGGCCGTCGATCAACTCGGCACCGAGCAAGTGGTCGCGCAGTGCGCCCATCTTGAAGCGCCGCGGTCCCGAAAGGTTGCAGGCGACGGTGCCGCCGATGGTCGCGGCCGCACCCCAAGCGGGTGGTTCGAAAGCGAAGTACTGGTTTTCGCTGCGACACAGGGCTTCTATTTTGCTTAGCTTGGTGCCTGGGCGGGCAACTAGGATCAACTCGTTTGGTTCGTAGCTGATGATGCCGGTCAGGGCAGAGAGGTCGAGTGGAGTTCCGTCGTGTCGGCGTCCGAGAAAGGACTTGGTGCGGCCGGCAAAAATTTTTAGGGCCGCGTTTTCGGCTAGGGCTTGGCGAACGCGCTCTTGGATAGTACCGGCTAGGTCGTCGCCGTGGTTCATGTGCGCGGAGGATTTTTGTCGCTCAGACCTTGATCCCTTTTTCTTTTAGGAACTGATGGACGCCTTTTTTGTTTAAAGTGCGTAGGGCGCGGGCGGTCAGGCGCAAGGTGACGGTGCGATTTTCTTCGGGAATGAAGATGCGCTTTTTGATGAGGTTGGGCTGTTGGACGCGCTTGGTTTTGCGCTGCGAGTGACTGACGTTGTTGCCAACTAGGCCCTTGACCTTAGTCAGGCTGCATTGTCTGGCCATGAGTGTCTCCCTGTAAGAAACTATAAAATGTAGCGGCGCTAAACCGATAAGTCAAGGTGGGATGCCCTTGACAAAAAAGAGGCTTGGAATGACCTTAAAAGTGCCAATCGCGATGACCAAATGACCAATCCCCACCTATACCATTTTATGAGATTCACATGCTGCTTTTGTGCGCTAGCCCTTTTTTACGGGGGCGCGGCCATGGCGGAATTGCGCGTAAGCGAACAGACGCCGCAGCGCCTGCGGTTGGTTTGGACCCCCGAAGGCCAAGAATTAGAGCAAGGGCGCGGTGCCTTGATCGGTGTCCCAATCGACGGACAGGTTCGCTTGGAGTTGGTCGAAGCCCACGTGGCACGGACGGATCGCGCCGCTGAAGATGACGCGCCCACGTCCGGCCCGGTCTTCCTCGGCGAGAGCGGTTTTGCGCGGCGCCAGCGCGTCGTTCCAGTGGCCTTTGCCCCGCGCGTCGAAGCGGACGGGACGCGGACCCTGTACGATCGCATCGTCGTTGATCTGCACATGACGGGTGGCGGCGGCACCCGGGTCGCCGATCCTTGGGGCGAAGCATTCTACCGAGGGGTACTCGTCAACCCCGAGCAAGCCAAGCGTTGGCGATTGCCACCCAAGCGGCGACCAGCGCGCAAGGTCGCGTTGCAGGAAGGGACTTGGCTGCGGATCTTCGTGTTAGAAGGGGGGATGTACAGGATATCGGGTGCCGACTTAGAGGCTGTCGGGGTGTCGCTCGGCGACGTCGATCCGGCGAGTTTACGCCTGCACTATGGAGGTGGCAACGCCTTGCCCATCAACGAGATAAACCCGCCCCAAGCCATTCCGGAGATGGGCTTGGTCGTAGAAGACGGGGGCGATGGTCGCTTGGACGCAGACGACTTCGTCTTGTTTTGGGCCGAGTCGGTCAGCCGCTGGGAATATGCGCCAGCTAGCCGCTCGTTTCAGTATCGGCACAACCTCTACACGCGCGAGAACGCGTACTGGCTGGGTTTTGGCGGTGGGGACGAGGGGCGGCGGGCCGAGCAAAGAAGCGGTGCTCTAGTGGCGTCCGATCCGCAGCAGCCCACGAGCTATCGGGTGCGGATCCACGAGGAAGCCGAGCAGTTCGTCCTCAACCAGCTTTATGGCATGAAGTCCGGCTACACCTGGTACTGGGAGGACTTTCGCGGCAATGCGCGCAATTTCCCGGTGGTGGTGCGGCAGGCCGTACCCGAGCCGGTGGCAGTGCGCTTGGGCTTTATCGGGGTGCGTGGGATGCGGCCGCGGTTTTCGGTGCGCTGGAACGAAGAGACCATCGGAACGGTGACTTTTACAACCAACAGGCCCTATGTATCCAAGACGCTGTCGGCGCCGAAGGGGGCGCAGGAGGGGCTGAACCACTTGGGGATCTTTCACTCTGGCAATCCGTCCCGCTTTGATTGGTACGAAGTGGAATACAGCCGCGGCTTTGTCGCCGAGCGCGGCGAGTTGCTCTTTTCCTATCCGCTGACGGGCACCACCCAATTCCGCCTCGCTGGTTTTGCCGACGAGCAGCCGCGCGTCTTTGAGGTCTCTGCGGGCTTGGCCGAGGTCGTGGACTTCGCGTACGACGCGCAAGCCAGAACGGTAATTTTTCAGGATCGGCCCGGGGATGTACCGCGTCAGTACGCAATTGGCGGTCCGGCGACTTGGAAGCGACCCGTGCGGATCGAGCTCGACTCGCCCGGCAATTTGACGACCGGGGCTTGGGGGGCCGATTGGGTGGCGATTTACCACCGCGATTTCCGCGCTGCGGCCGACCGTTTGGCGCAATGGCGGGCTACAGACGACCGCTTCGGCCGACCCCTGCGAACGGTGGCCATCGACGTACAGGATATCTACGACGAGTTTTCTGGCGGACTCTTGGACCCGACGGCGATCCGCAATTTTCTCGCCTATGCGGCCGAGCACTGGGATCCCGCACCTCTATTTGTGACCTTGATCGGCGACGGCTCGTACGACTACAAGAATAATTCGTCCATTAGCCAGGGCAATTGGATTCCGGCGTTCCAAGATGGCGACAGCACGTACGACGAATGGTACACGCGCGTGGTGGGTGGCGATTTGTTCCCCGACATGGCCATTGGCCGGCTGTCAGCGCAGACTGCGGCCGAGGCCGATGTGGTAGTCGACAAGATCATTGCCTACGACCGCGCACCCGAAGTGGGGCCTTGGCAGAGCCGAGTGGCGCTGGTCTCGGACGACTTGACCAAGTGGGACGAGCCGAACAAGGTCGAATTTTATTTCATCCGAGACAGCGAATACATGGCCAAGTACGTCATGCCCAAGGCGCTGGACTTAATCAAGCTCTACATCGCCCACTTTCCCCTAGAGGGGCGGACGAAGCCGCGGGCGCGGGACGCGTTCATTCAGCTCTTCAACAAGGGTGCGCTCATTGTGACCTATTTGGGGCACGGCAGCTTTGACCGCTTGGCCCACGAGAGCATGTTCTTGCTTGCCCGCGATTTGGACGAGATCAAAAACGGCGGTCGCCTGCCCTTGTTTTACACGGCTGCGAGTCAAGTCGGGGTGTTTGACGATCCAGTGCGCATCTCCATGCCCGAGGCGCTCCTGCAGAAGGAAGACGGGGGCGTGATCGGCATGATTTGCGCGACTCGGGTGGGGTACCACGGGTACAATGTCGTGTTGGCCAACACGTTCTATGACCAGATGTACCGCACTGGGCGCGAGCACGTGCCGATTGGGTTGGCTCTTTTTGAGGCTAAGCTATTGCTGTTGCCGAGGTATGACCCTAGTGCCTACGACTCATTTCGCAATATTCAGCGCTACTCGCTCTTCGGCGACCCGGCAACGCGCTTGGCCGTGCCGCGCTTTCAGGTGCAGATCGATGTGACCGACTCGCTCCGCGCCCTCGGCGAAGTGGCCCTCGCCGGTCGAGTCTTGGACGCGGTTGGTGCGCCGGCTACCGCTTATAAAGGCCAAGTGTGGTTGCAGGCATTTGATTCGAGTGAAGAAAGTGAGTTGGAGGGTTTTGCCTACGTCCAGACCGGTGCCCCCATCTTTCGCGGCCGCTTTCCAGTAGCCGAGGGTCGCTTCAACGTCGCGTTCCGGGTCCCTAAAGACATCACCTATGGAGGAAAAAACGGTCGCATCAGCGCCTACGTCTGGAGCGATGACAGCCCGGCGGCCTTTGGCGCGGCGGACGGACTGGTGTTGGCGGGCACGGCCGAAGGCGTGGAAGCGGACGTGGAGGGGCCGGAAATTTCCCTGCGCTTTGAGGGGGCCAAAGGCACCAAGATTCCGCGTCAGACCGTGTTGTTGGCCTCGATTGCGGATCCCAGCGGCATTAATATAACCGGAGAAACCGGGCACGAAATCGAGTTGGCCATCGACGGAGAACTCTTCACGTTGACGGATCTTTACAGCGTGCAGGGCGGGGACTACCGGCAGGGGGTCATTGAATTTCCCCTGCCCGATCTGGAAGAGGGCAAACACGAGATCCGCCTTAAGGTGTGGGATAACTTCAACAATTCGTCGCGTGAGACGGTGGTCGTCGAGGTCGGGGACGACGAAGGCGATGCGGGTCTTGCCAACGTCCTATTTTACCCGAATCCCATGCGCGATAGCGGCTATTTCACGTATGAGTTAGCAGACGACATGAGCGCTGTGCAGATAGAGGTCTTTTCGCTAGCCGGTCGGCTGATAGAACAGCTAGACGGACAGACGCGCGCTGGCTACAATCAAGTGTCTTGGACGCCATCGGCGGGTTTGGCCAACGGTTCGTATATTTATCGAATAGAGGCCGAGCGGGAAAGTGGTGCTGCGGTCGCGCGCCGCGCCGTCTTGCAGGTCGCCAAGTGAGCATTGCGAGAGGAGTGCCTTTGTAGCAGTGAGATCGCCTTAGTACTTAGGAGGCATCATTTTTATATTTTTATTCTCAGCTGAGGAGGACTCCGCTATGAGGAAATTGACGACCCTGCTGCTGGCCGGCCTTTGCATCAGTGCATTGCCCGATGGGGTCCGGGCTACGCCCGAGAGCCGCAGTGCGCCGCTTCTTTTGTTGATTGAGCCGGGTTCCCGCGCCATTGCCATGGGCGAATCGTACGTGGCAGTGGCCGACGACGCCACGGCCAGCTACTTCAATCCGGCTGCCCTCGTCGGGCAGAGCAAGAAAAAGATTCACCTCTCGCACACCAAGTGGCTGCCAAAGCTGGCCGACGACTTGTCCTACGAGTTTTTGGCCTATTCCCAGCCCGTGGAGGGGTGGGGCAATTTCGGCTTCAACGTCGCGCTGCTAAACTTGGGCGAGCAGATCCGCACGGACGAGCGCGGCAACCAACAAGGCACCTTCCGCAGCTATGACGTGGCCATGTCTGCGGCCTACGGGGCGCATATCGGCGACAATACATCTGCTGGCATTGGCTTGAAGTTCATTCGCAGCAACTTGGCCGATGCGGGGGCTGGCATTGAGCGGGGCCGGGGCGTGGGCAACAGCTTTGCCGCGGACTTGGGATTTTTGTGGAAGCCTGCTCCCAGCCTCAGCTTTGGCGCGGCCCTGCGCAATCTAGGCCCCAAGATCGCCTATATCGACGCCGACCAGGCCGATCCGCTGCCCCAGCACATCGTCGTCGGGGTGGCCTACGACGTGATGGATACCCAATACAACGACCTGATGCTCTCTTTTGACCTGTACAAACCTCTGATTGCCGATGGGTCTTTTGTCAACAACTTGGCCAAGGCATGGGCCGACGAGGGTTTGAGCAACGAGTTCAAGGAGATGGATCTGCACATGGGTGGCGAATACCAATACGGGCTTTCCGCGCGCGAAGGCGAGGCGTTCATCGCGTTGCGGGCGGGCCTTTCGCAGGACACTGACGGCGAAGTGAGTACCAAAACCTTTGGTGTTGGGCTAAAATACAATCGCTTCCAGTTTGACGTGGCGTATATAATTGGCAGCGAGGACACGGTGGTGGGAGACAATACGCCAATTTCTTTGAACATCGTTTTCTGAGGATGTTCCAATCGGACGCTGGTTCTGTTGCTGCCTCGCGCGGCGACGCTGCGATTTAGCTCCCTTGCTCCTCTTAGGCTTCTGCTTCACACTGCTGTTGTCAGTAGCCACTGCGGTCGATGCCGAGTGGCGAATATTGGCTTTGCGCGTCGATTTTCCGCACGAGAATCCCGACGAGTTGACGACGACGGGCATCGGGGCCTTTGACTTGCGCTCGGCCGAGGAAGCGGCTGAGGATTACGTGCTTCCCTACGACCTGCCGCCGCACGACCGCGCTTATTTCGAGCGACATTTGACCGCGCTGGCGCGCTATTACGAGGTGGTTTCCGCAGGTCGGGTGGCGATTTCCGCTGAGGTGTTCCCTCGCGCTGCGCAGCAGGCGTACGCGCTTCCCCAATCCATGCTACACTACGGCAACGGACGCACGACTGAGGAGATCGGCGCGAAGTGGGTCGAGTTGATGCGCGATGCCCTGCACGCCGCGCTGGCCGATCCCGACGGCCCGCGCTTGGACGAATTCAACAGCTTTCTCGTATTCCACGCTGGGGTTGGCTACGAGACCGGCTTCGCACTGAACGACATCCGCTCGGTCTTCTTATCCGAGAGCGATTTTGTGCGTTTTAACGATGGTCCGTTGACCGTGGGCGACGTGGAGATCCATCAGGCGTGGATCCTACCGGAGTCGCCCAGCCTCAACGGTCGAGCCGGTCTCAATGGCTTGCTGGCCAAGTTCTTTGGCCACCAGTTGGGCCTACCGGGGTTGTCCAATTTCGCCGCTGGTCTGCCGGCCCTAGGTAGCTGGAGCCTGATGGACGTAGGGGCCAACGCTTTGGGCTATGTGCGGACCGACAGCCTCGCGTGGGTGCGCGGCTTTGCGCCGCCGCATCCCATGGCTTGGAGCAAGATGCAGCTAGGGTGGATCGAGCCGGTGGTGGTGCGGCGCGACACCGTATTATCGCTGCTGGCGACTGATCGCAGCGGCGATTTCCCCAAGGCCGTGCGCATCCCCATTGACGTGCGCGAATACTTCTTACTGGAGAACAGGCAGCAGCGCGGGCAGCGCGGCGTTGTGGAGGACGAAGACGAGGAGAAGGTGTGGATTGACCCCAATCAGGTCGTCATAGAAGAGGGCGTGTGGGTGGCGATGGAGGAGTACGACGCCTTTGTCCCGGGATCGGGGGTGCTGATATGGCACGTAGATGAGGGCGTGATAGCGCGTGCTGCGGACCCCAATGCCGCGAACAATCAGCTCCATTGGAAGGGGATTGCCTTGGAGGAAGCCGACGGGTACCGCGACATTGGCAATCCGCGCCGTGCGTGGGAGTTGCAAGTCGATGGATGGCCCGACGACCCGTTCTTTGTCGGCGGACAAACGCTATTCGGCTCGGCGACTCGACCCGATTCGCGCAGCAATCGGGAGTGGGAGACTGGCATTGAGATCGAAGTGCTTTCCGCACCCGGCGATACCATGCAGGTGGCCATACGCTTTGGGCGCGCACGCCCGGGCTGGCCGCGGGATCTGCCGGGCGATGGTCGGCTGCAAGCCGCGGATTTGGATGACGACGGAGTAGAAGAGTTGCTCTTTGAGGCCGGAGGCGGGGTCGGGTATGCGACCGGCGATGGCGTGGCGGCGTGGCGAGTACCAGGGGCGCGGCTCTTGGCGGCTGGAGACGGCGACGGCCGGCCGGCGATTTTTTTGCGGCGCGACGCAGAGGTCAGCGCGTGGGACGCTGGAGCCGATCAACCGCTGTGGCAGGTCGCGCTAGACGAGGTGCCGTTGGACGCGCGTTTCAGCGCGGGCGCGGAGGCCGAGCTGTTACTCGTCGGGGCGGAACAGACCTACGTAGTAGATGCTATAAGTGGCGAGTTAAAGGAACAAAGATCGCCGATGATGCTCTCGGCTACAGGCGATTTGGACGGCGATGGCCAAGTCGAGCGGGTCTTTGCCACAGCCGGGGGACAGGTCGAGATTGGATCGCATGCCGTCGCGTTGGGCGATTCCCTAGCCGCGCCGCCGGTCCTCGGTGATTTGGACGGCGATGGCCTGTTGGAGGTGGTTTTGCTTGCGCGCGGTGGAGCGATACACGCCCTGCGGGCCGACGGATTGCGCCAAGCCAATTTTCCCGCTGCTCTGCCGCGCTTTGCCGAGGTTGGCGATCTCGTCTTCGAGCCGGTGCTTTGCGACGTGGATGCCGACGGCAAGCAGGAGATATTCGTCGCCGGCCACAGCGGAATTTTCGGCGTGGATGACGATGGGCGGCTCTTGCCGGGCTTCCCCCTGCTGATGGCCGCTCCCCCGACGGGGTCGCCGGTGGTATTGGACTTAGACGGCGCTGGCGGCTTGGCGCTCGCGGCTTTGGATGGCACGGCCGTGTACGCGTGGGATCTACAGAGGATGGCGACGGGGTACACCGGGGGACCAGCCCATTGGCCGCAGGCGGGTGCCGATGCAGCCGGGTCGCGGACTGCGCGGGCGGCTGGCCGGTCCGTTGTAAGGTCCGAACTGCCCTTACTGGGCCGAGTCTATTGCTATCCCAATCCAGTCGGCCCGAATGAAGAAGCACATTTGCGCTTTGCGCTGAGCGCGGCCGGACGCATTGAATTGGAGGTGTTCGATGCGTTGGGCGGGCGCATTGGCACGCTTCGCAGCGACGGTTTGGAAGCTGGTGAGCGCGAGATTACTTGGTCGGTAACAGACTATGCGAGTGGCCTGTACTTATGCCGATTGATCGCGCACGGTGACGACGGACGGCGAGGAGAGGCCGTGGTCAAAATGGCGGTGAGTCAGTGAATTGGGAATTAGGAATTGGGAGAGGAGTGCCTTTGCAGTAGTGAGATCGCCTTAGTACTAGAAGCATCATTGTATTGTGAGTTGAGGAGGACTCTTTGATGAGGAAACTGGCGACCCTGCTGCTGGCTGGCCTAGTACTCGGCTGGGCGGGTGTGTCCTTGGCCCAAAACCACCCAGAGTTAGCTTGGCAGGTGGTGGAGACCGAGCACTTTCGCATTTTCTTCCACGAGGGACTGGAAGGAGCGGCCGCGCGGGCGGCGCGCATTGCCGAAGCGGCGTACGCCCCCCTTACCGAGCTGTATGGGTACGCGCCTGACGGGCGGGTGCGGATCGTGCTCAAGGACCACGACGATTACGCCAATGGCGCGGCTTTTTTCTATCAAGACACCATTGAAATTTGGGCTACGTCGCTGGACCACGACTTCGACTTGCGCGGTAGTTCGGACTGGCTGCGCAACGTAATTACCCACGAATTTGCCCACATCATTTCGCTGGGGGCAGCGCGCAAAGGCGTGCAGCGCGTCCCCGCGCTTTACTTGCAGTACTTTGGCTATCAACGAGAGAAAAACCGACCGGACATTCTCATCGGCTATCCAGATGTCATCGCCTCCTATCCGGTGATGGGCACGGTGATGCCGATGTGGCTGGCCGAGGGGGCGGCCCAATATGGTACTGCGACTACGGGGCACGACCGCTGGGATGCCAATCGCGACATGGTACTGCGTTCCTTGGTGCTGGCGGACGAGCAGCTATCCTTCGAGCAGATGGGCGTGTTTGGCAAGCAGGGCTTTGGCAACGAATACGTGTACGATCACGGCTTTGGCTTGGTGCGCTACATCGCCGAGACGTACGGGGAAGAAAAAGTCGCCGAACTGTACCGGGCCGCGTCTAAGTGGCACACCCTCGCCATTGACGGGGCGTGCAAAAAGGTCTTGGGCAAGAGCGCGGACGAGCTGTACGGCGAGTGGACCGCGTCCATGCGGCAGGGCTATCGGGCGCAGGTAGCGGCGTTGGGGCCGCTGCGCGAGGGCGAGCGGGTCGTGGATGTCGGTTTTTCCAATCTGCGGCCGCGGCTGGCACCCAATGGCGAGAAATTGGCGTACCTATCGACGCGCAAGCGGCACCACTACCCACACGGCTTGATCGTGCGCGACCTCGCTACTGGCGAGGAGGAAGTGGCAGCCTTTCCGGCCGCGGCTTCGACCGTGGATTGGTCGCCGGACGGGCGCAAGCTGCTCTTTTCGCGCATCGACCGGGCGGACAAATACGGTTCGCGGCAGGCGGATATCTACGAGTGGGATTCCGCGGCTGCTGGCCCTAGTTTTTGGCGCAGTATGCTGTGGTTGGTGCCGGCTATGGTTAGCGGCACGGGACCGGAGCCGCCGAGTGTCAAGCGGTTGACGCGCGGTATGCGGGCGCTGTATCCGACCTATTCGCCCGATGGCGAGTGGATCGTCTTCGTGCAGAATAAGGGCACTAACAACAATTTGGCGATGATACGGGCCGACGGTACGGGCCTGCGCTATCTAACCCACTTCGCAGACGGCACCCAGCTCTACACACCGCGCTTTTCGCCCGACGGGCGCAAGCTGGCGTTTGCGATCGCGCGCGAGGGACAGCGCGACATCGCCGTGGTGGAATTGGACGCGGGGGGCGATTGGACGGGTGGTCCGAGCGGGCAACCATCGGGGTTGGGACAACGAGGGCAACCACAAGGGTTGCCCCTACGGGGTGGGCGGATAATTGCCACGCCGGGTACGGACCGCGATCCAGCGTGGAGCGCGGACGGTACGGAGATCGTGTTTGCGTCGGATTTTAGCGGCATTTTCAATATCTATGCTCTGAACTTGGCAACGCGTGCGCTGCGGCAGATAACGAATACTGTTGGCGGCGCGTTTAGCCCATCGGTCGGCTCGGATGGTGAGGTTATCTTTGTGGCTTATACGGCGGCTGGCTTTGAGATTCGCCGATTGCACGACGAGGGGACGCCGGTGGCGGCTGAAGAGGCGTGGTGTTCTCAAAATTTGCCGCTGGATTGGGACGGCATGCCAGTGCCCGCGTTGCCGAGCGCGCCGCAAGCGTATGGCATTGACTATCTCAAAACCGGAATCCTGCCGAGACTATTCATAGACGAGGGACATTTCAAGCCGGGCGCGTACATCGCCTCTGGCGATGTGCTCAATCGCCAGAGCGTATTCGCCGGGGGGGCCATCGCGCCGGCCAATGCGGACCGCGATCTGTTCGCTATATACGAGTTCAAGAGATTTCGCCCCACACTCTTTTTAGAGCTATTCAACCAGCGTCGTCACTCGGCCCGCGGCGATAGTACGGAGGATAAGACGATCGTTGTCACGGGCGTCAACTACAGCTTGAGCCAGCTCAGCGTGGGGGTGCGTGGCAAATTAGGTCGCCATGGGGAGCTGACGGCCTCGGCTACGTATGACCGCTACGACGCCAGTGTCGAGAGCGACTGCCTCGTCTGCAAAGCCAAAGGCGACGGTCAGGTCGGTTTCGAACGCACCAGACAGAGGCCCTTTGGTTTTACCTATCTCAACGGCTTTGGCTTGGGGCTAACGTATCAAATGGAGATGATTGCGCGGCGGCGGGATCGCGATATAAGCCCGTTGGGCCGCCAACTCTACGTGCGCTACGACCGGATGTTCAACTATTTCCAAGAGGGCTTTAACCTAGAGTCGTCCTTTATCGACGAGGAGTACATCAAGCTGTTCTACAATCAGTTTACTGTCGATTGGAAAGAGCACATGAGCATGCCCGGCAATACTCGCTTGGGCCTGCGGCTGTACGGTGGCTGGATCGACAACGAGGCAGTGAACGACACGTCGCTGGTCGGCGGTTTCTTCGACTACCGCCTCGGCGGCCTCAACTTTATGAAGGGCTATACTTTTTACAGCATTGAGGGGCGCAAGGCTCTGATGGGCACGGCGACGCTGCGCTTTCCCCTGCTGCCGAATATGGACAAGCGCGTTGCGCAGCTATATTTCGACAAAGTGTATGGTGCGGTGTACGCTAGCATGGGCAAGGCTTGGGACCGGAATATAGGCGAGTGGAACGAACGATATGGACGCGACGGCCCGCTGCGGGATGTGGGGGGGCAGTTGCGCTTTGACTTGATTTCATATTACAGCATACCGACGCGGGTGCAGGTGGATGTGGCTTATGGGATTGACGAGGTGCCAGATAAGGGGCGGTGGAAGTCTTATTTTACGGTGTTGTTCGGGTATTTGTAGGGGGATAGAGATAGTGAAGCGCCGATCGCGCTTTTGGGTGCTGCCGCAATAGAAAGGAGTGAGCATGACGAGGACAGGAGTCGCGCTGGTGGTTGCCGTGCTAACTGCTGGCGGCGTTCGGGCCGAGGGATTGCCGAGTATTTTGAGCGAGGAGGGGCAGGCGTTCTTGGTGGGATTGCGGGCGGTGGAAGGCGATGCTGATCCTGAGCCAGTGCCTCGCACACAGGCGCGCAAGGGCAAGTCGTCGAAGCGGGCGTTTTTGCTGTCCGCGCTGGTGCCGGGATTGGGCCACTGGTATGCTGGGTCGAAGAAGCGGGGGCTGGCGTTCTTGGGGGCTGAAGCCGCGCTGGTGGGCCTGTGGGCGGCTTGGAAGGGCAAGGGCAACGACCTAGAGGAAGAGTTCCGGACGGTGGCCGACGAACACTGGGATCCGATCAACTATTTAGTTTGGCGCGACTCGCCAGAGTCGAAAAATTCGTCGATCACCCACGCGCTGCCTTGTAGTAGCGAAGTCATTGATGTGTACATTCCGGCGCGAAGGGAGTGGAAGAATCAGCTACGGTCAGGGGAAAAACCAGATGCGCTAGATAGGAGTGCGGTTTTTGGTGGGTGCGCGTCTAGCCAGATCCAGCAATACTACGAGTTGATTGGCAAATACGACCAATTTGTCGCCGGTTGGGAGGATCTAGTCGATTCCCATGACAACAAACCGGCCGAAATTGATTCCGTCGAAAATTTCCATTCCGACCGACGGCTCCGCTACGAAGACCAACGCGACGAGAGCAACCGCTTTCTCAAGCGAGCCTCCACTATAAGCGGGGTTATCCTGATCAACCACGTTATCAGCGCCATTGACGCGGCGCGGGTGGCGCGCGCGCGCGCTGCGGGCGCGGACGAAGCAGCCCTGCGGCGGCGGACGCGCCTCGCGTTGGTCATGCAGCCCTGGGTGCGGACGCGCGTGCCCATGCTCGTGGCGTACAAGCTGTTGGATTGAGCTGATGTGGCGCTGGATCGCGTTGATTTTGCTGGTGCCCGGCATAGCTGAGGCCGGGACGTCCCAAGGGGCGTTTTGGCGCTCCTTGCTGGTGCCCGGTTGGGGGCAGAAATACGCCCGTGGCGGCGGCGGTGGCTTCTTAGCCGCTGAACTGGCGCTTTGGGGTGGCTATTGGGGCTTTGAGTGGCTGGGTCAGGTGCGCCGCGATCAGTACCGAGCGCATGCGGCGGAACGCGCGGGTGCCCGGCCCGAGGGCAAGGGGGGCGACTATTTCGACGACTTGGGGTTTTATGCGAGCCGGCTGGAGCACAACCAGTTCGCCCGCTACGAAGACGGCCCAGACGCCGAGCTCTATCCGGTGGATGCGGACTTCTTCTGGGAATGGGATCGCACCGAGTCGCGTCTGCGCTACCGCGAGCTGCGCAATTCGAGCCGGCACGCGCAGCGGCAGGCGCTCTATGTGACGGGCTTGGTGGTCGTCAATCATCTCGTGGCCGCCATCCATGCGGCGCGGGTAGCTGGCGCGGATCAAGCTCAGACCGGCTTCGCGCCCAAGGTGGCGGTGGGGCCTGCGGGAGCGGCTTTCTTCTTGGTGCGGCATTTCTACTGATGGCCTGCTTTTTCCCACGGGTAGCCTTGGTTGCGTGGATGCTCTCGCTGCCGTTGGCAGCCGCAGCCGAAGAGCGGATATGCGGGACGCGCTGGCTCGACCAGCACCGCGCGTCTTTACCCGCGCCAGCCGCCAAGGCAGTCGGCACAAGTCAAGACCTAGGCCCCATTGAGGTGGGGACTCAGCTCGCCTTTGATACACCGCTCGAACTCGTGCTCAAGTGGGCCACCTGTCGCTACAAGGGAACGCACTGTTACATCTTCGTTGAAGAAAGCCAGTGGGACATTATCGTAGCCCAAGAAGATGTGGATAAGCTGGGTGAGCTTTTTGACGTGGCGACTCCGGCTGATCCCGAGCGCGGGATATTTGAAATAGCGGTCGATGCCTTTGGCGAGCCTGCCGATAAGGACGGCGATCCTCGCATCTTCATTCTGATTTTGGCCCTGCCCGACCTGCTCGGCCAGACCTTAGTCGGCTATTTCGACGGTAAGTATGAGTCATTGCTGCCCGAACTTCGACGCGATACGATCTACCTCGACGCGAACAAGCTGGTCCATAAAGCCTATCTCGCCCACGCAACTTTAGCACACGAATTCCAGCACCTCATCCATTGGGGCCACGATTCCGACGAGGAGACGTGGATTGACGAAGGACTTTCTGGGTACGCCGAAGAGTTGGTGGGTTTTCCCGAGGCCGATCCGAGCATGGTGCCGAGTTTTCTCGCGGATCCCAGTATCAATCTAACGCACTGGGTGTCCGAGTCGGCGAGTTACGGTAAGACCTATTTGTTTGCCTCGTTTTTGGCCGAGCGCTATGGTGCGGGGCTGATTCGCCAAATCGTCGCCGAGCCGAGCAACGGCATTTTGGGCATTGACGACGCTTTCAAAGAACAAAATTGGGTCGAGAACTATGCGGGCGCTTGGCGTTTGTGGATTGCGGCTAACTACGCGGGTGGGTACGAGGCTCTGCGCGGCCGCCGCGCCGCCGCAGTTGCAGCGCCCGAGGTGCCTTTCGCGGAACTGACCGGCGAGGTTGGCAGCCAATGGGGCGCGGCCAATGTGGTCATTCGCTCGGAGGGGGATGTAGTCGTCGATTTCGCTGGTGCGGCCGAGGGGGACTATGCCGCGTGGGTGTACGCCATGCGCGACCAGCGCGGTGAACTGATCGCGATGGAACTTGGCGCGGACAACGCTGGGCAGGTGCAGGCCGCGGATGTAGATAGCGCAGCGGTCATCGTGGGCAGGGCCTCGCCGATGGGTGGGGATTTTACCCTCGCGGCCCGGTATTTTACGCCTACAGTCGTAGCGATGCAGGCAGAGGAAAGGGCCGGGGCTAGCGACTTGGCACTGGCTTATCCGAATCCGGCCAACAGCGCTGTGAACATACCCTTTCGCTTGGCGAGGGAAGCGGATGTCGAGCTGGCGATATACAATGCCTTGGGCCAGCGCGCGGCCCTTTTGGTGGCAGAGCAGCTCGCGGCCGGGGAGCACTTGGCGCGCTGGGGCGGTGAGCGCGCGGCTAGCGGGGCGTACTGGGCTGTGCTGAAGGTCGGCGGGGAAACGCGGACGCGCCGGTTGATGTTGGTCCGGTGAAGGCTGGACTAACCGCTTACAGGATACCTTGTGCTTGACGATCTACCATATATAGCAGTCCTACATCATTTGCGAGATAATCCGCAGATGGACGCAGATGGACGCAGAATAGTTATGACTAGACGATCCACATACCGAATCGTTCAAGTCATTTAGGATTGCTATATGAGTAGGCTACCTAGCGGTCGAGCGGCGCGGCGATGATGTTGTCAATCAGTCGGACGTTGGACAGGCGCACGGCGAGGGCGATGACGACCGGGCTGTTGATATGGGATATCTCTTCGAGCGTGTCCGGGTGCGCAATGGAAATGTAGTCAATGGACGCGTCGAGTGCGCGTTCGATGTGCGCCCGCATCGCGGCGACGATCCGACTGGCATCGCGTTCGCCCTGTTCGATCTGTTCTCGGCCCATTGTGAGCGCTTCGTAGAGCGCTGATGCACGCTGTCGCTCTTCTGCGCTGAGGAGGATGTTGCGCGAGCTCATGGCCAAGCCGTCTGCTTCGCGCACGGTGGGGGCAACCTCGACGCGCAAATCCAAGTTCAAATCGCGCACTAGTCGCCGAATGACAGCCGCCTGCTGGTAGTCTTTTTGGCCGAAGACGGCTAGGTGCGGTTTGACGGCGGTGAACAGCTTGGTCACTACGGTGGTGACGCCGCGGAAATGTCCGGGGCGGAAGGGGCCGCATAGACCTTTGGTTAACTCTTCGACCTCGACGAAGGTCGAGAAGTCGGGGGGGTAGAATTCTACTGTCTGTGGGTGAAAGACTGCATCGACTCCTCGGCGGGACAGTAGGGCGAGGTCGCGCTCCATGTCGCGTGGATAGATGGCGAAGTCTTCTTTCGGCCCGAATTGCAGCGGGTTGACGAAGATGCTGACGACCGTGCGGTCCGCGGCTTTGAGGCTGTGGTCGACCAAGCTGAGGTGTCCCTCGTGTAAAAAACCCATCGTCGGTACTAGTCCGATGCACAGGTCTGCGCTGCGCCAAGCGTCGGATTGAGCCTGCATTTCCACGACCGTGTGTATGCGTTTCATGGGATGGCGGGAAGGGCGAGGGGGCCGACGGCCTTGGCTTCGCTACCGTTGAGTGCGGCGAGATACGCAGCAAATGGCCGGCCGGTGACTGGATGGCTAAGGCGCGGAGCGATTTCACAGAGGGGCACTAGCACGAAGCTGCGCTCGTGCATGTGCGGGTGCGGCAGGGTCAGAGCCGCGCTCTCGACGATGCGCTCGCCGTAGAGCAGCAGGTCGAGGTCGAGGGTGCGCGGCCCCCAGTGAATACGGCGCTGTCGCTGGTATTTTTTTTCGGCGGCGAGCAGGGCGGCCAACAATGGCTCGGGAGCGAGAGAGGTTTCTATGGCAAAGACGGCGTTGAGGAAATCGGGTTGCTCGATCGGTCCCAGCGGCGGGGTTTCGTAGGCATGGGAGACTTCCGCAAGATGCGTGCCGGAGAGCGCGGCGACTTCTCCGAGCCCGGCTTCGAGGTACGCGCGGCGGTCGCCGAGGTTGCTGCCGATGGCTATATAGGCGCGCTCAGGCATAGGAACGGCGTATTTCGACTTCGATGCCGTCAAAGTGCGCGGCGACCGGGGGGTTGGGTTTGCGCACGCGGACGACGAGTTCAACCGGGGCGCAGTGGGTGCCCACCTTCTCGGCGATGCGCTCGGCGAGGGCTTCGACCAATTTGCAGGGTTCACCGGTGACTACATCGGCTACCAACGCGTATACCTCTGGATAGTTAATCGCCGCGTCAATATCGTCGCTGCGCCCTGCTTGGCGAAAATCGCCGTAGAGTTCGACATCGACTTCGTAGTGCTGGCCGAGTGCGGTCTCTTCGGGGAAAAGCCCGTGGTAGGCAAAAAAGCGCATGTTGCGCAAGCGGAGTGCGTCGTTGGGCATGGCAAGAGCTTCAGGCGTGACCTAATGCACGATAGGCGATGTCGCGGCGGCAATAGGCGTTGTCGAAGGCGATTTGATCTGCTGCCGAATAGGCTTTGGCGACGGCGGCTTGGAGGTCGGCGTCCGTGGCCGTCACGCCGAGCACTCGGCCGCCATCCGTAATGACGCGACTGTCGTGCTGGGCTGTGCCGGCGTGAAAGACGACGATGTCGTCGCGGTCGGCAAACGCCTCCAAGCCGCGGATTTCAAAGCCCTTCTCATAAGCTTGCGGATAGCCGTCCGAAGCCATGACCACGCAGACGGCCGCTCCGGGCGCGCATTCGACTTGCACCTGGTCTAGGCGACCATTGCAGGCGGCGGTGAGCAAATCGACGAGGTCGGTTTTGAGCAGGGGCATGAGGATCTGGCATTCGGGGTCGCCAAAGCGGGCGTTGAACTCTACGACTTTAACGCCCGCGTCGGTGCACATCAGCCCGCAGTAAAGCACGCCTTGGTACGGAGTGCCCAGCCGACGCATTTCGGCGAGCACGGGTCGGATGATGCGCTCTTCAGCCTCGCGCACTAGGGTCGGGGTCATCACCGGTGCCGGAGCGTAGGCTCCCATGCCGCCGGTGTTGGGGCCTTTGTCGCCGTCGTAGATGGGTTTGTGGTCTTGGGCGGGTGTCAGGGTGATAAAGTGCTCGCTGTCGCAAATTGCAAAGAGCGAGGCTTCCTCGCCGACCATGTATTCCTCAACGACGATGTGGTGGCCGGCCCCGCCTAGGGTGCCTTCGTCGAGCATTTCGCGTGCTGCTGCGAGGGCTTGATCTACACTGTGGCAGACGACCGCGCCCTTGCCGGCGGCTAGGCCGCTGGCCTTGACCACGATTGGGGCACCTTGCTCGCGGATATAGGCGCTGGCGGCGTGGCTGTCGGTGAAGCTTTGGTGCTGGGCAGTGGGGACGCCGACGCGCTCCATCAGTTCTTTGGCGAAGACTTTGCTGCTTTCGATGCGGGCGGCGGCTTCAGTAGGGCCGAAGATCGTCAGGCCGCTGGCGCGGAAGCGATCGACAATGCCGCCGGCTAGGGCGTCGTCTGGACCGACGACGGTCAGCCCGATTTGCTGCTCGTGGGCAAAGGCGACTAGGCGCTCGATTTCGCCGCCGAGTTTTTCGCGTTCAGCTACGGGGGTATCGACGCGGATATCGACGCATTCAGCGAGGGCAGCCATGCCGGGATTGCCGGGGGCGACGTAGAGTTTGTCGATGCGCTGGCTCTGCGCCAGCTTCCACACGAGGGCGTGTTCGCGCCCCCCTTTGCCGACGACTAGGACGTTCATGGGCGTTCCTTTCTAAGAGGCTGTTTTAACATTTCAGAGTACCCCAAACCGCATCATCTCACATCTGCGTTCATCTGCGTTCATCTGCGGATATGTTGTTAAACCGCATCTGCGGCTCAGAGATAACCAAATTCTCGCAAATCGCGCTCTTTGTCGCGCCAGTCTGAGCGGACTTTTACCCACAGCTCTACATAGACGGGTTCATCGAGTAGTTCCTCTAAAGCGGCGCGTGCTTTGCGTCCGATTGATCGCAGGCGCATGCCCTTCTTGCCGATGACGATGCCCTTTTGGCTCTCGCGCCCGACGTAGATAATGGCGCGAATGTAGGTTTTGTGGCTGGGGCGCTGGCGGAATTCCTCGATGTGGATGTTGATGGCGTAGGGCAGCTCGTCCTCAAGGTGTTCAAAAGCTACCTCGCGGATGCGTTCAGCGGCAAAAAACCGCTCGGGCTGTTCGGCCACCATATCGTCCGGGTAGAGCTTGGGGCCGCAGGGTAGCTGGGCCTCTAGGCGCGACAGCAATTTGCCAAGTCCGTCGCCGCGCAGGGCGGAGACCGAGGTCGGACTGGCGATGCCGAACTCGTCTTCGAGGCTTTTTTGCAGGGCGTCTAGCTGGGTGGGTTGTACTAGATCGACCTTGTTGAGTACGGCTAAGACAGGTACTCGTGCGCGCGCTAAGAAATCTTTGACCAGCGCACTGCGATCTTTGGGACGGGAAGCGTCAAATAGCAGCAAGACTAGGTCGGCTTGGCGGGCGGCTTGGTCGATCTGGTGGGCCATGGTCTCGTGCAGCTTGTAGGAGGACTCTAACAGGCCCGGTGTGTCCAAGAAAATTATCTGACTCTGTGGACGGGTGAGGATGCCGAGGATGCGGCTGCGCGTCGTCTGCGGTTTGGCGGTGACGATGGAGAGCCGTTGGCCCAAGAAGGCGTTGAAGAGGGTAGATTTACCCGCATTGGGGCGACCGGCTAGGGCTACGTAGCCGACGCGAGGTTGCTCAGAAGCGGAAGCTGGCGGACAACTGGTAGGTTGCTTCGAGCGCATCGTGCTGCAAATAGGCGAGGTCGAGGTCGAGGTTGCGGTGGGGAGTAAGCCCTAGCCCAAAGGACTGGCGGCCTTCCTCCAATCCGGCCCGCAAGGCGATGTAGCGATGGCGGTATTCTAAGCCGGCGTTGAGCGGAACGTCATCGGTCGCAGCGGATGCATCGCCGCCGGAGCGGGTGGCTAGGAGGGCGGTGGTCTGGCCCTCGGCGATGGGTATGGCGTACGCTACGCCCAACAGCAGCGAGGGCTGGATGCGGTCGGTGCTGTCCGTATTCCAGACGATAGGCGTGGTGGTTGCGTCGCGCACGTTAGCCGCCAGCGCGATCTGGTGGCTCAATTGGTAGCGCACGCCTAGATCGAGGCCGAAGCCATAGGCGTTGATGGAGGCTGCTTGGCGGTAAATGGCCTTGGCGCTTAGCCCGAAGGATAAGCGCGCACCGAGCCGACGACTGCCCGACAGATACAGGGCGTAATCCGCGCTTTGCTCAGTCGAGGCGATGAGCGGACGGTTGTCAGTGCTGGGGGGCTGTAGAGGATCCGGGAGTTTGGTAAAGTGGATGTCGTCAATGCCCATGCGCACCAAGCTCAGGGCCATACCGTGCAAAAGGCGACCCTGCTGGGCAATGGCGAAAAAATCGCGCTGGATGAGGCCGGAGAAGTGTTCGGAATGCGTCAGGTGAACTTGGCGACTATTGAGGGCGGATAGACCGGCTGCATTCCAATAGCCCGCGGTGGCGTCGTCTGCGAGGGCTACATAGGCGCTGCCCAAGGCCGCAGAGCGGGCACCCGCTCCTAGGCTGAGAAACTCACCGGCGTAGCGCGAGGCGGCGTGTACAGCCCCGGTCAGCAACAGGGCTAATGCAAGCGGAAGAAGACTCTTGGACATGGGTTGTAAAAAGCTAGCGGAAGGGTGGCCGAGTGTCAAATCGGCTCACTGCATCATCTCCCGCCGGGATGGACGATTTTCAGGCTATGAGGATGATTTGCAGGTCCATGACGTTGGTACCTGTAGGACCTGTGATGACGAGGTCGTCCAACGCCGCGAAGAAGGGATAGGAATCGTGGCGGTCGAGAAAGGCGTGGGCGTTGAGACCTTGGGCACGGGCGCGGCTCAAAGTCTGGCCGTCGGCTAGGGCACCGGCGGCATCGGTGGGGCCGTCGGTGCCGTCGGTGCCGCCGGAGAGCAGGGTGATGGTGGGCCAACCGTCGAGTTGGAGAGATGCGGCTAAGGCCAATTCTTGGTTGCGCCCGCCCTTGCCGTCGCCGCGCAGGGTGACGGTCGTCTCGCCGCCGGCGATGAGACAGGCGGGCCGATCGATGGGACGGTTGGTCTCTGCGGTTTCTTGGGCGATGGAGACCAATGCTGTGGCGGCATGGCGCGCCTCACCCTGTAAGCGGCTGGTGAGGACGCACACCTCGTAGCCGAGTTCGCTGGCTTTGTGCGCGGCCGCGTCAATGGCCAAGCGGCTGTTGCCAATGACCAAGCTCTCGGTGCGGGCAAAGTAAGGGTCTTTAGGTTTGGGAGTCTCCGGCCGCTCCCCTCGGGTGCCAGCTTCGAGGTGCTGACGGACTGGGGCGGGGAGCTGGTGGCGCAGGTCGTAGCGATCGACGATTGCTAGGCAATCGTCAAAAGTCGTGGCGTCTGGATGGGTGGGGCCGGAGGCGATGGTGTCGAGGGGGTCGCCGATGACGTCCGAGAGCATGAGGGCGACGACGCGGGCGGGTGCAGCTACCCGAGCGAGCAGTCCACCCTTGATGGCCGAGAGGTGTTTGCGCAGGGCGTTGATTTCGTCGATGGTCGCGCCGCAGGCGAGCAGGAGGCGGGTGGTTTCTTGCTTTTCTGCGAGGGTCAGGCCTGCGGCTGGGGCGGGCAGCAGGGCCGAGCCGCCGCCGGAGAAGAGGCCGAGGACTAGCGCGTCGGGATCCAAGCCTGCTAGCAATTCGAGCTGGCGGCGTGCACCGGCCACGCCGGCTTCGTCTGGGACCGGATGCCCGGCTTCAAAGGTCTCGACCCGCGCCAATGGCAGCGCGTGGCCGTACTTGGTGTTGATGGCTCCGCAGTCAATGCGGTCGCCGAGGATTGCTTCGGCGGCTGCGGCCATGGCCGCAGTGGCCTTGCCAGCGCCGACTAGGCGCAGGCTGGAAATGGTATCGAGAGGGAAGCGGAGCGAGCCACAGCGCAACTCACTGCCTGTGACCGCGAGGGCTTGGTGGATACAACGGCCGGGGTCGGCGGCAGCGACCCCGGCGTCAAAAATGGCGTGCGCGTGGACGCGCCGCAAAGCAGCATCCAACTAAGCGCACCCTAGAAGCGGCGCATGAGGCCCACTACTTTGCCAGCGATGCTGAACTCGTCGGCGTCGGGCGAGACGACGATGGGTTCAAACGCCTCGTTTTCTGGCAGGAGCCGAATGCCGTCGGGATCGGGAGCATAGCGCTTGACCGTGGCCTCGTCGCCGAGCAGTGCGACGACGATATCGCCGCGCTCGGCGCGGTCTTGCTGGCGGGCGATGACGATGTCGCCATCGAGAATCCCGGCGTTGCACATGCTCTCGCCGTGGATGCGCAGCGCGAAGACATCGCCCGAAGCGGGGACGAGCGATGGATCGACGTTGAGCGTGTTCTCAATGTTTTCGGTGGCGAGGATGGGGGTGCCCGCAGCGACCCGGCCCACGAGGGGCACTTCGCGCAAGTCGGCGGAAAGGGAAGCGGGCTTGACGAAATCGACGAGCTCTATGCCCCGGGAGCGGCGCGCTCGGCGGCGGATGTAGCCTTTTTTCTCTAAAGTCTCCAAGGTGGTGCGCACGCCATTGGTAGAGTTGATGCCAAAGACGTCCATGATCTCGCGGATCGTGGGGGGACCCCCGGAGCGAATTGCATCGGCGATGAAGTCGTAAATTGCTTGTTGGCGCTCGGTTAGGGGTTTGGGCATGAGTGTGCCTCCATTGGGGAGGAAAGATGAACAGCAACCTGAACTTATATATACTTACTGCACATTAGTTCATTTGTCAAGGGGCACCTCTTCGTCTAATTTGCCCTCCTCATTACTTGTTCAGGGGAATTTTCTGTTTTCGCACGACGGGAACGAAGGCCATGGAAGCCATAGTCGCCAGTGTGCGGCAAGTGCTACATGATGCGGGCTTGGAGGCCGATGCTAGCTTAGTCGTCGCTGCGTCGGGCGGCGTCGATTCGACCGTGCTGCTCGATGTCTTGGATGGCCTAGGGTACCGGTTGCATGTAGCGCACTTGGACCACGCGCTGCGGTCGGATTCAGCAACCGACAGCCGTTTTGTCGTCGCCGAGGCGAAGCGGCGCGGGCTGCCCTGCTCGGTAGAGCGGCGCGACGTGAAGGCTTACGCCCGCACCGAGGGTCTATCGCTGGAGGAAGCGGGTCGGCGGCTGCGCTACGCCTTTCTCGACCAAGTCGCCGACCGGACCGGGGCCGAGTTCATCGCCTTGGGGCACCACGCCGACGACCAAGCAGAGACCGTGATCTTGCGCCTGTTGCGCGGCAGCGGTGCCACTGGTTTAGGAGGTATGGCAATTGCGCGCGAGGGCCGCTATCTGCGGCCACTGCTGCGCGTGCGGCGCGCTGAGATCGAAGAATACGCACGCCAGCGGAGCTTGCGCTACCGAGAGGATCCCTCCAATCGCGACCCGCGCTTTTTGCGCAATCGGGTGCGCGGGGAACTAATGCCCTTGCTCAAGAGCTATAATCCTAACATCGCCGAGGTTCTAAATCGCACGGCCGCGATTCTCAAGGCCGAGGACGACTTGCTTGCGGAGCTAACCCAAGAGGCTTTAGATACAGTGATTTGTGAGCGTTACAACGACAAGGTGGCCCTTGATAGTACTAGGCTTCTCACTTATCATATAGCAGTACAAAGGCGCGTACTGCGCGCCGCGCTTCAGGGCCTCGCCACCGCAGATGGCCCTTTTGATTTTGCCCGCGTCGAGCAAGTGCGGAACTGGATCGGGACCGGCGACAAGCGCCTACGGGTGTTGGGTGCTGGGCTGAAGGGGCAAGGTTGCGGCACGCGCTATATCCTGCGTCGCGGTCAGCGGCCGCCGGTCGCACGCGGCTTCGATATACCCGGTGCGCTCGTGTTGAGAGAGCACGGCGTGAAAATCCGCGTTCAAGTCGTTTCCTCGGAGCACTTCGACAAGACCCAGTTAGGGGGTGCGCAGGTGGCTTTAGACGCGGACCGCCTCGGTGCGCGGGTGCAAGTGCGCAGCCTGCGGCCGGGCGATCGCTTCCAGCCGCTGGGCATGGAAGGGCACAAAAAGCTGAGCGACTTTCTCATCGACGCCAAATGGCCAAAAATCTCGCGCGACGAAGTGTTGGTGCTGACCCGAGGAGAGGAAATAGCTTGGGTGGTGCCCCTGCGTTCTAGTCACGCCTTCAAAATAAAATCCACTACGCGCCGCATTGCCTTGTGCACGCTGAGGCATTGGGACGGCGATTGACCTAGAGCATCTGTCATGGAGGGACGAAAAAAGCAGGCCCAAGAGGAGCGCCCCACGCGCCCTAGGGACGACCGTGGGCTGGACCGCCAAGAGGGCGACGGCGAAGACCGGCCGCGCCGCTGGCGCCGTCCCTCGCGGACCCAAGCGTTTTGGCTGTTCTTCGTGTTGGTGATGATCTTCACCGCCAAGTTCTTTGGCAGCGAACCCTCCGACCCCCAACTCGTCTCCTACAAGGAATACCGCCAATACTTGGAAGATGGCCGCATCGCCGAGGCCGTCATCGTCGGCGAGCGCGAGTTCAAGGGCGTCTTATACGATGGGACTCGTTTTATGGTCAACTTGGGTCCAATAGACTCGGAGACCAAGCGCGAGTGGGGGGAACGAGGGGTCGATTTTCGCTTTGAGGAAGAACCCTTCCGCTGGAAGAATTTCCTCTTCAGCTTTTTGCCGTGGCTGCTGTTTATCGCCTTCTGGATATTCATGTTGCGGCAGATGCAGGGCGGCGCGCGCGGGCTGTTTTCCTTTGGCAAGAGCCGGGCCAAGCTCCTAATGGAGGACAAGCACAAGACGACCTTTGCCGACGTGGCCGGGGCCGACGAGGCCAAGAAAGAGTTGGAGGAGATCATTGAATTTCTCAAGGATCCTCATCGGTTCCAGCGCCTCGGCGGGCGGATTCCCAAAGGCGTCTTGATGGTCGGGCCGCCGGGCACGGGCAAGACGCACTTGGCGCGCGCAGTGGCCGGCGAAGCAGGCGTGCCCTTCTTTTCGATTAGCGGCTCGGATTTCGTCGAGATGTTTGTCGGTGTCGGAGCCTCGCGCGTGCGCGATCTTTTCGAACAGGGCAAGGCCAATGCCCCATGCTTAATCTTCGTCGATGAGATCGACGCGGTGGGCCGCCACCGAGGCGCGGGCATTGGCGGCGGCCACGACGAGCGCGAGCAGACCCTCAATCAGCTTCTAGTGGAAATGGATGGCTTTGAGTCCAACGACGGGGTTATTCTCATTGCCGCAACCAATCGCCCAGACGTACTCGATCCGGCGCTGTTGCGGCCCGGGCGCTTCGATCGCCGGGTGGTGGTTGACTTGCCCGACGTCCGGGGTCGGGAGGGCGTACTCAAAGTCCACGTGCGCAAGGTGCCGCTGGACCCGGATGTCGATTTGCAAAAGGTGGCGCAGGGCACGCCTGGGCTTTCCGGTGCCGACTTGGAGAACTTGGTCAACGAAGCGGCCTTGCTGGCCTCGCGGCGCGATCGCAAGACCGTTGACATGGGCGACTTTGAAGCGGCCAAAGACAAGGTAATGCTCGGGGCCGAGCGCCGCAGCATGGTCCTGACCAAGGAGGACCAGCGGCTTTCGGCGTACCACGAAGCGGGCCACGCCTTGGTCGCCAAGAACCTCAAAGGCGGTCCGGCCATTGGCAAGGCCACCATCATCCCACGCGGGCAGGCCATGGGCATGGTTTCCTTTCTGGCCGACGAGCGGCGTTCGTTGACCGAGACGCGGCTAAAGGCGCACTTGGCCACGGCATTGGGCGGTTGCGCAGCCGAGAAATTGATTTTTGCCGAGCGCTCGACCGGAGCCCAAGGCGACTACCAGCAAGTGACGCGCTTGGCCCGTTCGATGGTCTGCGATTGGGGTATGAACGAAGAGCTTGGCCCCCTCTCGTTGGGCGGCGGCGACGACGAGGTCTTCCTCGGCAAGGAATTCACCCGCAGCCGCCACTTGAGCGAGGAGACGGCCCAAGCTGTCGATCGCGAGATCCGCAAGCTAGTGGTGGAGGCCGAGGAAACGGCGCTGCGCATCCTCGGGGAAAAGGAGGACAAGCTCCACTCCTTGGCCCGCGCCCTCCTCGCGTACGAGGTCCTCGACGACGCGGAGATTGACCAAGTCTTGGCTGGAGAGCCTCTCGCTCGCGAACCGGTGCGCGCTTTGAGCGACGAGGATGAGGCGTGATTTGGGAGTTGGAAGGTCGCACCCTCCACTTTGGTGACCAAGTACAGATCATGGGCGTCCTCAATGCGACGCCCGATTCGTTTTACGACGGGGGCCGCTACTGCGAGCCGCGGGCCGCGGTGGAGCGCGGCTTGGAGATGGTGGAGGAAGGGGCGGCAATCGTCGATGTTGGCGGTGAATCGTCGCGGCCGCCAATGTACGGGACCGCCGAGGAAGTCGCGGCCGCCGAGGAGTGCGCCCGGGTTCTCCCCGTCGTCGAGGGCCTCCGCCACCAGAGCGATGTGCCCATCTCGGTTGACACAGTCAAGGCCGAGGTGGCGCGCCGGGCCCTTGAGGCGGGGGCCGATATCGTCAACGACATTAGCGCCCTGCGGCACGATCCGGCCATGGCCGAGGTCGCCGCACAGGCCAAGGCTCCCGTGATACTGATGCACCGCCGGGGCACGGCGGCTACCATGCAGCAGAATACCCACTACGAAGACTTGCTCGGCTCGGTGTACGCCTTTCTACAAGAGCGCGTACGCGTCGCCCATGCCCAAGGTGTCGAGCGCGTGGCCGTGGATCCGGGCTTGGGGTTCGGCAAGTCGCCGGAGGGCAACCTCGCCTTGTTGGGGATGCTAGAGTGCTTCTTGGACTTAGAGTGTCCGTTAGTAGTGGGCGCTTCGCGCAAGTCTTTTATATGGAAGACGCTCGGACTCTCGGTCGCCGAGAGCTTGGAGGGTAGCTTGGCGGCGGCGGCTCTAGCGGCTAGGGCGGGCGTCCATGTGCTGCGAGTCCACGATGTGGCCGCGACGCTGCGGACCGTCCGTTTAGTTGAGGCTGTGCGAGGCCAAGTGCCGTGCTAAAAGACCCGGTCCTGTTCCGTCTCTTTGGCTTTCTGCCCGTCTCGCTGACCTCGGTAGTGGATATTCTGCTGGTGGCCTTTATCTTTTTTCGCTTGCTTTCCCTGATCAAGGAAACTCGAGCCGCGCACATGGTCACCGGGCTACTGCTAATGGTGATCGTGGCCTTGGCCGCGCCTTGGCTCAAGATGAACGCCCTGTCTTGGCTTTTGGAGCAGGTGCGCTCTATTTTGCTGATCCTGCTGGTCATCCTCTTCCAGCCCGAGTTGCGACGGCTCCTCCAAGTCTTGGGGCAGACCCCGGCGTTCCGCTGGTTTTACAAGGCCGACTCGTCGCGGGTTATCGACGAGATCGTCAGTGGAGTCGGGCGCTTGGCCGATTTGGGCTACGGGGCGTTGATCGTGCTGGTGCGCCAAGTCCAGATCAGGCAGATCATTGACACCGGCGTGCCCCTGAACTCGGAGGTATCGGGCGATTTGCTGGCCACGATCTTCAGCCCGCGAACCCCGCTGCACGACCGAGCCGTCGTCATCCAAGGCGAGCGCTTGGTAGCGGCCCGCTGTACCTTGCCTTTGCCCGAAGAGGTCGAAGACCAGCGGTTGGGAACCCGCCATCGGGCGGCATTGGGTCTATCGCAGGAATCGGACGCGGTAGTTATCGTCGTCTCCGAGGAGAACAGCACCATTTCGCTGGCCGTTGGCGGGGTCTTTTGGCGGGGATTGGACCGCCGGCAACTCAAACTGCGCCTACAAGAGCAGATGGCCTAGGGCCGAGCGTAGCGCGGCTGCACTTTGCTTGACACGGTCTCTGTGGTACTCTAACTTTCGATTTTTATTTTTATTAAATAATAAAAATTAAAAATTATGCGAAATAAACAGACGCGGCAGACCCGCATACGCGAGCTGCTCTACCAAAGGACCATTGATACGCACGAGAAGTTGGCCGAAGTCCTCCAGCAACAGGGCATTGAGGTCAGCCAGTCGACCTTGTCGAAAGATTTGCGCGAAATAGGCGTGGTCCGGGTGCCGCAGGCCGATGGGGGCTTTCGCTATACACTGCCCGAATCCGGTTCCACGTTGCGCGACCTGCACATCCTAGAGAGAGAGTTGCAGGACTTTTTGGTCCAGACCGAACAGGTGATCAACATGGTGCTGGTGCGGACTGCGTCGGGGCATGCCCAAAGCGTCTGCGAGGCCATTGATCGCATTGGTTGGGCTGAGGTCGCGGGCACGCTTGCCGGTGAAAACACGATCTTTATCGTCACTCGTTCCGAGCAAGATGCGGCTACGTTAGTCGATAAGATCGACGCTGTGTGCGGCGAGGAGAAGTGATGGACACCGAAGTCTTGCAGGACTTGCAGGTCCAGATCGGCAAAGCCGAGACCCTGCTAGAGGCTTTGCCTTATTTACAGGAATTCCGCGGCAAAGTGATGGTCGTCAAATACGGCGGCAGTACTATGGGCAGCGGAGACACTGTGTACAAGGACATTGTCTTTATGCAGGCGGTCGGCATCTGTCCGGTCGTGGTCCACGGTGGGGGCCCAGCCATCACCCGCCGCCTGAAAGAGTTGGGCATTGAGAGTCAGCGCGTAAATGGGCTGCGGGTGACGGATGTGGCGACGATGAAGGTGGTCGAGGATGTGCTCTTTGGCGAGGTCAACGCTCGGATCGTCCGCGAAATTAGCGCATTAGACGGACGGTCCGTGGGCGTCTCGGCCAAGGACGCCGGGATCATGCAGGTGCGCAAGCACTGGGTCCAGACTGATGGCGATGCTATGGATATCGGCTATGTCGGCGATGTTGAGCATGTAGATACCGCGCCTTTGTTGGACTTGATAGGCAAGGGCATGATCCCGGTGGTTGCGCCGATTGGCCGCGGCCCGGAGGGCGAAAGCTTCAACGTCAATGCCGATACGGCGGCTGGGGAAATCGCCGCGGCCCTGCACGCTGAAAAGTTGGTCTTCTTGACGGACGTACAGGGCATTATGCGCGACCTTGCAGATGATGCGTCCCTGCTATCAACCGTGCATGTTTCTGAGGTGGGCGAGTTGATTGACCAAGGCGTGATCTACGGCGGAATGATTCCCAAGGTCGAAGCCTGTGTCAGGTCCGTCAAAGCCGGCGTGCGCAAAACCCACGTCATTGACGGGCGCGTGCCGCATGCGATGTTGCTCGAGTTTTACACCCGGCAGGGCATTGGCACCCAAATTGTCCAGTAGGACGACGGAGAAAACCATGAAAACCGAAGACATTATCAAGGGCGAGGCGCAATACATTTTGCAGACCTACGGCCGGCCCGAGTTCGTACTAGAGCGGGGCAATGGGGTCTATCTCTTCGACATGGACGGCAACCGCTACCTCGATTTTGTCAGCGGCTTGGCGGTCAATGCGTTGGGCTACGGCGACTACGAGGTGCTCAAGGCCATTGAGACCCAGGCCGCCAAGTTGATGCACGTGTCCAACCTCTACCACACAATCCCTTCGGTCGAGGTGGCAAAGCGGCTGGTCGAACACTCGTTTGCCGATCGGGTGTTCTTCTGCAACAGCGGCACCGAGGCGTGGGAGGCTTCGCTCAAGTTCTGCCGCAAGTGGGGCAACACCACTCACGGCTCGCCCAAAAACCGCCTCATCGCCTTTGAAAATTCCTTTCACGGGCGGACGTATGGGTCCATCTCCACGACCGGTCAGCCCAAGTATCACAAGGGGTTTGAGCCGTTGCTGCCAGGCATCGACTTTGCCCAATTCAACGATTTGGCCTCTGTGGAGTCGCTGGTCACGGATCAGACCTGCGCGATTTTGGTCGAGCCGGTGCAGGCCGAGGGTGGGATTCACGCCGCGACGGCGGAGTTTCTCACCGGGCTGAGGCACCTGTGCGACGAGCGGGAGATGCTGCTGGTTTTCGACGAAATCCAAGTGGGCTGCGGGCGCTTAGGCTCGCTGTGGGCCTATCAACAATACGAGGTTGAGCCGGATATTATGACCTTGGCCAAGGCCCTCGGCGGCGGCTTGCCAATCGGCGTCGCGCTTTTGCGGCAGAAGGTGGCCGACGCCATTGAGGCTGGCGATCACGCCGCGACGTTCGGTGCCAACCCTGTGGCTAGCGCCGCGGCGACCGCGGTTTTGGACAAGCTGTTGGAGCCGGGTTTTATCGACGGAGTGCGCGAAAAAGGCGAACACTTGATCGATCGCCTGCAAAAGCTGCAACAGCGCTGGCCTGAGCACATCACCGAAGTGCGCGGCAAAGGGCTGATCGCTGGTGCGGTCACCAGCCAGCCAGCCGCTGACTATCTGACCGCCTTCCGCCAGAGCGACATCTTGGTGGCCACGGCCGGGGCCGATGTGGTGCGCTTTTTGCCGCCGCTGGTCGTCGAGCGGGACCGCATCGACGAAGTAGTAGATGTATTCGACGAGATCTTGCGCCAAGGTGTCTGATGGCCGCGGTACAAACGCCTTGGGGCGGGCGGTTTCAGTCTGCGCCGGCCGAGCTGATGGAGCGCTTCAACGCCTCTATTGGCTTCGACCGCAAGCTATTGGAGGCCGATATTGCGGGCAGCGTGGCCTACGCCCGCGCCCTGCAGCGGGCCGGTGTCCTCAGCGCTGGAGAGTTGGAGCAAATCGAAGCGGGGCTAAAGCAGGTGCAGGAAGAATTTTCAGCCCCAGACTGCGCGCTCCCCGACGCGCTTGAAGACATCCACATGGCGGTGGAGCAGCGGCTGACCGAGCTGATCGGCTCGGTCGGGGGCAAGCTGCACACCGGGCGCAGCCGCAACGACCAAGTCAACGTGGATGAGCGGCTCTACCTGCGGGGCGCGATTGCGTCGCTTCAGGCGCAGATTCGCCACCTGCAAGGCGTGCTGCTGGCGTCGGGCGAGCGGCACAGCCGCGTGGTGCTGCCCGGCTACACTCACTTACAACAGGCCCAACCAGTGCTTTTCCCCCATTACGCGCTGTCGCTGTTCTGGATGTTGGAGCGCGACCGCGGGCGACTGAGGGACGCTTGGCGGCGGGCGGATTTTCTGCCGTTGGGTTCTGGGGCGTTGGCCGGGAGCGCGTTTCCGCTCGACCGGGCCTTTCTCGCCCGCGAACTCGGGTTCTCGCAGGTGACTCCCAATAGCCTCGACGCGGTCAGCGACCGGGATTTTCTACTTGAGACCCTGTCTGCGCTGGCAATTCTAATGATGCACTTGAGCCGCTTCTGCGAGGATTTGATCCTTTGGTCGTCGTCGGAGTTTGGCTTTGTCGAACTCGACGATCACTTCGCGACTGGCTCTAGCATGATGCCGCAAAAGAAAAATCCAGACGCGCTGGAGTTAGTGCGCGGCAAGACTGGCCGGGTGTACGGCAGCCTGATGGCATTGCTGACGACGATGAAGGCCGTGCCGTTGACGTACGCCAAGGATCTGCAGGAAGACAAGGAGCCGCTCTTCGACGCGCTGGAAACCTCGGCTATTTGCCTAGAGGTTTTCGCTGGTGCTTGGGAGAGCATGGAGGTGCGCGCCGAGCGGATGGAGTCAGCAGTGGATTCCACGGCCTTGGCAACGGATTTGGCCGACTATTTGGTGGGCCAAGGCGTGCCTTTCCGCGAGGCCCATCGCGTCGTCGGCCGCTTGGTGCGGGCTTCGCTAGAGCAAGGCCGCGACCTCACCGACCTTAGCTTGGAAGATCTGCGCGCCCACAGCGCGGATTTCGGCGAGGACGCGATGGGCCTGCTCGACGTGCGCCACAGCCTGACGCGTCGTAATATAGAGGGCGGTACTGGCCCGCAAGCCGTGGCCGAACAGATGGAGAAGGCGCAGCAGGTATGGACCGGGAGCTGACAGAATGTTAGTAGCGATTAAAGACATCGAATTTTACGTGCGCGAGATGCGAATGCGCATGCCGTTCAAGTTCGGCAACGTGGTTGCCGATAGCCTGACCGCGCTGCACGTGGCCATGGACCTAGAGCTGAGCAATGGCCGTCGGGCGCGGGGTTGGACTTCGGATATGCTGTCGCCTAGGTGGTTCGACAAGGACCCAGACAAGACAATGGCCGAGGGCATCCGCGACTTGGTGGACGGAGCGCAAACTGCGGCCACCGCTTATCGGGAGTCGAGCCGAGGAGGCGCGACCCCATTCGCAATATGGGAGGCGGGCTACGAGGCGGGTCGGGCATGGGGCCGAGAGCGGGGCACGAACGATCTGCTGGCGTCCAACGGCGCGGCCCTGATGGAGCGGGCACTCATCGACGGCTTGGGGGTCGCGCTGGAGCAGCCCTATTTTGCGCTGTTGCAGGACAATGTCCTTGGGTTGGCGCTGGAGAGGATTCACCCGGAGCTAGAGGGGCTAGAGCTTGCGTCGGTGTTGCCGGAGGCACCAGTGCGCTCGCTGTACATTCGCCATACGGTCGGCTTGGTCGATCCCATCCGCACGGCCGCAATTGCGCCCGAAGAGCGGTTGAACGACGGGTTGCCGCAGTCCTTGGAGGAGTGCATTCAGAGCCAGGGCCTGCGCTATTTCAAAATCAAGATCGGCGGCGATCCCAAAGCGGACTTCGAGCGCTTAGCAGAGATCGCCTCGCTTTTGGACGAAAGCGGTGGGGAGTACCACATCACGCTCGACGGCAACGAACAGTACGGCGACGCGGCTGATTTGCTGGCCTTGTTGGAGCGGATTGAACAGGACTTGGGTGCGTTTTACCATCGCATCCTCTACGTCGAGCAACCCATGGACCGCGCCCTTTCTCTCGACCCCGCGCTAAAGAAAGACCTCGGGGTTTTAGCGGCGAAGCGCCCCTTGCTAATCGACGAGTCGGACGAATCCGTGGATTCCTTCCGCCGCGCGTTGGACTTGGGATACAGCGGCGTTTCGTCCAAGTCCTGCAAAGGGTTGGTCAAGGCGCTGGCCAACAGCGCACTCGCTTGGCAGCGCACGGCCGCGGGCCATCCCTGTTTTGTATCGGCTGAGGATTTGACCGTGGTGCCGGTGGTGTCGCTGCACCAAGATTTGGTGCACGTGGCGGCGTTGGGTATCGATCACGTCGAGCGCAATGGACATCACTACGTGCGGGGGTTGGATCACTTGTCGGCTGTGGAGCGGATGTGGTGCTTTGAGCGGCACGGCGATCTGTATCGCGCCGAGGGCCAGAGCGGCTTGCTCGACATTCGCGACGGCCAGATCGCGGTCGGTTCTCTGCAACGGCCTGGTCTCGGGGTTGATGGCGCGGTCGATATTGAGGCCATGCAGCCGCTGGCGGAGACGCGACTCTCGTGAGTGCCGTAGAAATAAGGCTTGAGGATGTGCGGTTTTACATGCGGAATGTGCATACCCGCATGCCCTTCAAATACGGCGCGGCTGTGCTGACTGCGGTGCCGATCCTCCACGTGGTGGCTCACGGCGCGCTAAAAGACGGCACTCCGGTACAAGGGGTTGCAGCCGATATCCTTCCGCCTAAGTGGTTTGACAAGGACCCGGCCAAAAGCTACGAAGACAATGTCGCCGACTTGCTGTGGGCGGCGCGTGCGGCGCGGTCGGCGTACTTGGATGCGGCGCGGTCGCCCGCGTCGTTCTTTGCCATATGGCAGGACGGTTATGCGCAGACGGTATCCGCTGGAGACGCACACGGCCTGAATCGGTTGACGGCCGTCCACGGCAGTACGCTGATGGAACGCGCCCTGATCGACGCGGTGGGATGCGGTGTGGGCGCGAGTTACTTTGAGTTGCTCAAGGCCAATCTCCTAGGCTTGGACCTGGGGGCGATTCACCCTGAGTTGCAAGGGGTGGAACCCGGCCAAGTGATAGGGGCTGCGCCACTTGCGCAGTTGCATGTGCGGCACACGGTGGGATTGGCCGATCCGATTGTCCCAAGCGACATTGCGCCCGAGGAGCGGTTGGACGACGGGTTGCCGCAGTCGCTGGCCGATTGCGTCGAATGCCAAGGGCTGACGTATTTCAAAGTCAAAGTGAACGGCGATTTGGAGGCCGACTTGGCGCGGTTGGCCGCGATTGCCGAGCTGTTGGACGGGCGCGACGCCGAGTACAAGGTCACGCTCGACGGCAACGAGCAATATCGGGAAATGGACGCACTCATTGGCTTGATTGAGGCCCTTGCAGCCGCGCAGCCGCGTTTGTACGAGCGCATCCTCTACGTCGAGCAGCCTCTAGAGCGGAGCGTGGCTTTGGATGCTGCACTGGAACCGGGCATCCGGGCCGCGGCTGCGCGTCGTCCCTTGCTCATCGACGAGTCAGACGATGCGCTGGATACCTTCCGTCAGGCTTTGGCGCTGGGATACGAGGGCGTTTCGTCCAAGGCGTGCAAAGGGCTGGTCAAGGCGCTGGTCAATCTGGCGTTGGCGCGGCGACGGGAGGGCTGCTTTCTCTCGGGCGAGGATCTGATGAATCTGCCGGTGGTGCCCCTGCACCAGGATTTGGCGCACGTGGCGGCGCTGGGGATCGGGCACGTCGAGCGCAACGGGCACCACTACGTGCGGGGGTTGGATCACTTGACCGCAGACGAGCAGGCGGCCTGCTTGGCCACGCACGGGAAGCTCTACCGGGAGGTGGACAGTGGGTTGGTGGCCCTAGATGTGCGGGAGGGGAAGATTGAGGTGGGGTCGCTGCAAGTGGTGGGTTTGGGTGTGGGAGTGCCGGTGGCAGTGGATGAGATGGTGGAATTGGAGGAATGGGAATTTGCGTCGTTGGCCTGAGCTAGGAGATGGCTATGCTAGACGATTTTTCCCTAGAAGCACTCGTCGCTTATGCGGAGGCGCACCCGCTCATCGCCACCTTGTTGCTGTTGGTGGCGCTGGTATTGCTAGGCAGTTTGCTGCGCAAGGTTTTCAAGGTCGCGGTGGTGTGCGCGATTGTCTTACTGGTCGGCTTGTACCTTACCCAAGGCGACGACTCAGATTGGTGGAAACGGGTCGAAGCGATCGGCAGCGAGGTTGTGGTGTGGGGCGAGGCGTTGCTGGAAAAGGCCGACGAGATCTTTGAGAAAGGCAAGCAGCAACTAGAAGGAGATTAGGCTACCCCGGCCTCTTTTAGTTGCGCGATAAAGGCCGCTTCGTCGAGCACTGCGACGTCGAGGGCCTGCGCTTTTGCCAATTTGGACCCCGCTTTTTCGCCTGCTATGAGCAGGTCGGTTTTCTTGCTGACGCTGGACGTGGTCTTGCCCCCCAAACGCTCGATCAGCGCGGCCGCCTCGTCGCGGCTATAGGCCGACAGGGTGCCGGTGATGACTACGGTCTTGCCGCTGAAATGAGACGACGTCGCGGCTTCTTCTTCCGCTTCCATTTCGAACTGCAACTTAGCCTTATTCTTAAGCTTGTAGAGCACGCGATCTAGCGCGGGGAGATCGGGGAGGCTGACGTACAGGCTGCGGGCGATGGTCGGGCCGATCTCGTGAGTGTCTTCCAACTCTTTGACGCTGGCCTTGCACAGAGCGTCGAGGCTGCCAAATGTCCGCGCCAAGGTGCGGGCCACGGTTGCGCCTACGTGGCGGATGCCGAGGGCGAAGAGCACCCGGTCGAAGGGCTGCTCCTTGCTGCGGTCGAGGCCGTCGAGGAGGTTTTGCGCCGACTTTTCGCCCATCCGCTCTAGGGCACCAAGGGATGCTACATTGAGTTCGTAGAGGTTGCTCAAGTCCTTTACCAATTCCTGCCCTACCAATTGTTCGACCACGGCCGGTCCCAAGCCCTCGATGTCCATGGCGTTGCGCGAGGCAAAGTGTTCGAGGCGGCGGCGCAGTTGGGCGGGGCAGGTGGGGTTGTCGCAGCGCGCGACGGCTTCTTCGGCATCGCGAGTGAGTGGTCCTCTGCACGAGGGGCATTGGTTGGGGAAGGCATATTCTGCGGAGTCGTCGGGCCGTGCGTTGAGATCTACATCTACGATTTTGGGGATAACGTCGCCGCCCTTTTCGATGAGCACGGTGTCGCCGATGCGAATATCCTTGCGGTGGATTTCGTCCGCGTTGTGCAGGCTGGCTCGGGCGATGGTCGAGCCAGCCAAAGGCACGGGTTCTAAAACGGCTACCGGAGTTACGGCACCCGTGCGTCCGACTTGCAGGTGGATGTCGAGAAGCCGAGTGCGGGCTTGATAGGCCGGAAACTTGTAGGCCATGGCCGAGCGCGGACTTTTGGCGGTATAGCCCAGCCGTTCCTGCTGGCTGAGGATATTGACCTTGATGACCACTCCGTCGATTTCGTAGGGGAGATCAGCGCGGGCGGCGGCGTAGCGGTCGTAGTGGTCGAACACGTCTGTCAGCGAGGCGCAGCGCCGGTGCTCAGGGACCATTAGGCCCCAATTGCGGAGTGTTTCGAGACACTCGCTGTGGCGCGTCTGGCTGCCACTTTCGGCGTGTATCCAATAGGCGAAAAAGCGCAGGTTGCGCTTGGCCACTAGGTTAGGGTCTTGCAGCTTGAGCGACCCGGCCGTGGAGTTGCGCGGATTGGCGAAGAGCGGCTCGCCGTTGGCCGCGCGCTGGGCGTTGAGTTGGGCGAAGTCGCTGCTTTCCATATAGACTTCGCCGCGGATTTCGCAATCGATTCCCGGTTGCCGCAGCCGGAGGGGGATGGTGGGGATGGTGCGGGCGTTGGCCGTGATTTCGTCGCCTTGGACTCCGTCGCCACGGGTGACGGCGCGCACGAGTAGGCTGTCTTGGTAGATGAGGCTGAGGGCCACGCCGTCGATTTTTAGCTCGAAGACGTATTCGACCGCTTCGTCGGGCAGGCTCTGGCGCACCCGCCGGTCGAAGTCTTCCACGTCTTGGCGCGAGTAGCTGTTGTCGAGGCTGAGCATGGGCCTCGCGTGGCGCACGGTGGGAAAGTCGCTGGTGGGCGTGCCGCCGACGCGCTGAGTGGGAGAGTCGGGCTGCTTGAGTGCGGGGTGGGCCTCTTCGAGGGCTTGCAGCTCTGCGAGGAGGCGATCGAATTCACGGTCGGAGATGATCGGGGCGTCGAGGACGTGATAGCGGTAAAGGTGCTCTTCCAGTTCGTCCGCGAGCGCGGCGATGCGTTGGGCGATGTCTTGGGTCATGGTACAAAGTACGATAGGCGGGGCACCGAACCGCGTCAACCGGCCGCGTATTGTCCGTCGATGAATCCAGCCTTATATTTTTGTCGCGGAACGAGATAGATATGACTGCTACTTGGCGCGACTACTGGGAACTGACGAAACCGAGAATTGCCTTTTTGGTGCTGGTTACGGCCGCCTTTGGGTTTTTCTTGGGCGGACAAGGCATCCACGCGCCGCTGCTTTTTGGCTGTCTGCTCGTCGGCACGGGCCTGACCACGTGCGGCTCGTCGGTGCTCAACCACTATCTGGAGCGCGATGTCGATGGGTTGATGAAGCGCACGCGCAATCGGCCCTTGCCGACTGGGCGCGTCAAGCCGGGTACGGCTCTGTCGATGGGGTTTGTGCTGGTTTTGAGCGGCGTGTTTTTTCTGCTTTTTACCGCGGGGTTGTTGACGGCGTTTTTGGCGCTTCTCTCCGCGTTTCTCTACGTGGTGGTGTACACTCCGATGAAGCGGCAAAACTGGCTCAACACCTCGCTGGGGGCCGTGCCAGGTGCCCTGCCGCCTGTAGGGGGCTGGACGGCGGCGACCGGCGCGATTGATCCGGGGGCCGTGGTTCTGTTTCTCATTCTCTTTGCTTGGCAGCACCCGCACTTTTACGCCATTGCTTGGATCTTCCGCGACGACTATCGGCGCGGTGGTTTCAAGATGTTGCCTGTCGTCGAGCCGGATGGGAACAGCACCTGCTGGCAGGTGATGGGCTACTTAGTGCTGCTGCTGATCTTTTCGGTGCTGCCTTCGTTTATGGGGCTCACCGGGCCGTTCTACCTAGCCGGGGCGCTGGTGTTGGGCACGCTTTTCCTCGCCTCCGGTCTCGCGCTTAGCTTCTCGCGTTCAGTGACCAGTGCGCGGCGGCTGCTCAAGGCTTCGGTTCTCTATCTGCCGCTATTGTTGATGCTGAGCGTGGTGGATGCCGGATTTTAGGAGTGCGGCTTGCGCCCGCTCGTACTCTTCGGGCGCGTTGAGATTGGCAAAAAGCAAGCCGTGCTCGTCGTAGGGCCGCCAATCCTTTTCCCTTACCAGATCCAGACTCAGATTGCTCAATAGGTCGCGCAGGCCGAGCTGATTGGCCTGTATGGCGGCTTCTATGGCTGTTAAGCAGGACGGCTCGTAGAGCGCGCAGAGTGGTTGTAGCCCTGTGGCTGTGTGTGGCACGACTGCTTGATGCGACCCGCGCCGGTTGACGAGGTGGCGAAGGAAGTCTGAAGTGAGAAAGGGCAAGTCGCAGGCGAGGAGGAGCACGGGTGCGCCGGTTGTGCTGAGCGCGGTGTACAGGCCGCCTAGCGGCCCAAGTCCAAGACGGCGATCGGGATGGACGGGCAACCCGAGGTGAGCATAGGCGGCGGGGTCGCCGATAATGACGCGGGGGTAGCCGAGGGGGCGCGCCGCAGAGAGAACGCGCTCAATCAGGGTCTGGCCGCCTAGTTGCAGGAGGGCCTTGTCGCGGCCCATGCGTCGGCTCTGGCCACCGGCTAGCACGGCGACGTGGATCATTCGGGGCGCTGGCTAGAGCAGCGATTGATCTGGGCAGCCGCGTACCCAGCGCCAAAGCCGTTGTCGATATTGACGACAACCACGCCGGCCGCACAGGAATTGAGCATGGCCAAGAGAGCGGCGAGGCCGTGGAAGCTCGCACCGTATCCCACGCTAGTTGGTACGGCCACGACTGGAATATCCACCAGCCCGCCGACGACGCTGGCGAGGGCGCCCTCCATCCCGGCGACTACGACGATGGCCCGCGCCTGCTGCAAGAGCTCGCGGTACGCTAGAAGCCGGTGCAGGCCGGCGACGCCGACATCGCAAACCTCCTCGACATGCGCGCCCATGGCGCGGGCCGTGACGACGGCTTCGCGGGCCACGGGCAAGTCCGAGGTCCCGGCCGCGACTACGGCCACTAGGCCCTCGGGTGCGGGGCGTTCGTTTCCTGGTACTAGAACCGTGCGGGCTAGGGGATCGTACTCGGCGCGGTCAAAGTGCTCGACGAGTGCTTGGGCCGTGGCTGCTTCGACGCGGGTGGCCAGCATCTGCGCGCCGTTCTCAGTTATGCGCTCGGCGATGGCTAGCACCTGCTCGCAGGTTTTGCCTTGGCCGAAAATGACTTCAGGGAACCCAGTGCGCAGGGCGCGGTGGTGATCGACGTGGGCAAACCCGAGGTTTTCGAAAGGCAGATTTCTAAGTCGTTCTAAGGCTTGGCTCGGCGCGAGGTCCCCGGCGGCGACTTGTGCTAGCAAGTGACGGAGTTGGTCTTGGTCCATGGGTGGAAACCTAGGATTAACGGCAACAGCGGAAGCCGAGGAGAGGCTGCTCGTAGTTTTGCAAGGGCGAGTCGACGATGATTTCTGCTAAGACCTCTAAATCATACGGGTCTCGGCCTCCGCTGGACAGAGTACCAAAAAGAATCACGTCGTCGCAGGCACCGCTTGAAGATACGCTACTTGCTGCGATGTACACCCCTAAGTCGCCGGCGTCGTCGATAGCGGCGGCCCACTCTTCTATGTTGCCCGTTAAGTCAAAGACGCCGGTCGCGCCGCCGCAGTTGGGAAACGAGCCGGAGGGCGCGAGTTGTGTGGCTGGGTCGCTGCTGAATTGGGAAAAGGCCGAACCCGGCACGTTGCAGAAGCGCACGCCAAAGTGGTCGCGGCTGTCGTAGGCAGTCAAATCGTCGGTCGAAGAAAAGCTCCGCATTTGGTCGGCTTGACAAGCTGCGCGCCACTCGTTCGGATTGCACAGCCGCTTGCCTGCGGCCGCACACAGGCTCGCCGCTTGGAAAAACGACGCGGGCTGTGGCCGCTCGCCTTTGGCGTTGGGATACTCGTACGCATCAATTTCGTATGCTTGGCTGGTGGTTGGCTGGACCAGACGCACCATGCCACCGGCCGGCAGTGACGGCTCGATTGGAAAGTGGAGGGCGATTTCGCGCTCTGCGTCCGCTGCGCCGTCGCTCGTGGAAACGCGCAGTTTGTAGCTGCCGGGAAAAAAGGCGACGACGACGGCGCGCGAGCCGATCTGCCGACCAGTTTCCTCGTCGCGGATGGCCTCTGGCCAGATGCTGAGGCTGTCTTGTCCGGCCACCTGCTCCCAGTGGTATTCGAGCCGGTCGCCGTCTGGATCGATGCCAAACGCGTCGATAACTAGCTGCGGCGCGCTAAACGCGCTGGTCACGTCGGTCATTACTTCCAAGACGGGTTCGCGCTGCACGACCTCCACGAGGAAGTTTTCGATCAACACCTGAGCGTCTTCGGCGCAGCGCTGGCGATCGGCTAGATCGGGTACGGCATTGGCATCGCAGTTGCGGTCGGTTATGAGAACCTGCACGACAAATTGCTCGCTGGAGCCGGCGATGGTTTGGGGGGCGAACCAAGAGTTGGTTTCTTGGGCTTGCGAATCGCGGAAGCTACCTCCAGAGAGGGCTCTCCACTCGTAGAACACAGGATCGTCGTCTTCGTCGGCTGCGCGAACCTCAAAGCGAACCTCGCCGCCGCGTTGGACCTGACAGACCGCATCCGCGCTATTGATCAAGGTGTCTAGGGAGGCCGTGTTCGGCGACTGGCAGGTCATCCGCGCCAAATGTACGGTTGGGGGATCGTTGGGGAGTTCGTCGTGGAGCAAGCTGCAGGCACCGAGGGCGAGGAGTGGGGCCAAAAGGCGCCAACCAAGGTTCATTCGCTGTCGATCATTAGGTCGAGTAGCCGCTCTAGATCGCCATCGTTGTAGAATGCGATCTGGATCGCCCCCTTGTTCGCCGCGGTGCGACGAATGTTGACCGCGGTGCCGAAGCGGTGTTGCAGCCGCTCCTCATAGTCGCGGATGTGGGGGTCGCTGGAAATCTCTTTGGGAGACTTCTTTTTTTTGCGGCTCGTGCGCTGATTGGCGACCGCCTTTTCGACTTCGCGGACGGCCATTTTTTCTTCGACCGCGCGGTGAGCCAGCGCGAGCCGGTCTTCGTCTTCTTCGAGGCCGAGCAGGGCGCGAGCGTGCCCCATCTGCAATTGGCCGCGGCGCAAGAATTCTTGGACTTCGTGCGGCAATTGCAACAGCCTGAGGAGATTGGTCACGGTCGAGCGATTTTTCCCCACCTTGCGGGCGACTTCCTCTTGCGTGAGGAAGCACTTGTCGGTCAGCGAGCGGTAGCCTTCGGCCTCTTCAATTGGGGTCAGGTCTTCGCGCTGGATGTTTTCGATCAGCGACAACTCCATCAAGTCTTGCTGGGACTCGATTTCGTGGACGATCGCTGGTATTTCTTGGATCCCCGCCTTCTTGGTGGCTCGCCAGCGGCGCTCACCGGCGATGATCTGGTAGCTCTGGCCGATGCGGTTGACGACGATGGGCTGGATGACGCCTTTCTCTTGGATCGAGCGCATCAGCTCGTCGATGCTCTCTTCGTCGAACTCGGTGCGGGCTTGATAGGGATTGGGTTCAATCTCGTCGACGTTGAGATGGACGACCTGGCGCGTAGTATCGCCTTGGCCGCTAGGTTCGGCATATTCCGGGATGAGGGCGCTGATGCCCTTGCCGAGGACCGGCTTCTTACCCATGGTCGATCACTTCTCCTGCGAGACTCATATAATCCTGAGATCCCTGCGACAAGATGTCGTAGAGCACGATAGGTTGACCGTGGCTAGGAGCCTCGGCTAGGCGCACGTTGCGGCTGATGGAGGTCTTGTAAACCTTGTTGCCAAAATAGGACTTGACCTCTGAAGACACTTGGCGCGATAGGTTTAAGCGTCCGTCGAACATGGTGAGCAGGACGCCGGCGATCTGGAGCTTGGGATTGAGGTGGCGTTGAATCTGGCGCACGGTGTTGAGTAGCCGGCCGAGACCCTCTAATGCGTAGTACTCGCACTGAATGGGAATCATCACCGAGTCGGCTGCGGTCAGGGCGTTGATGGTCAGCAGTCCCAAAGAAGGCGGACAGTCGAGAATGATAAAGGCGTATTGGTCGCGGACTTGGCCGAGCAGCCCATCCAACTTCTGCTCGCGGGCGATCATATTGACCATCTCCACCTCGGCACCCGTCAGGTTGATGTGCGAGGGAATCAAGGACAGGAAGGATATCTTGGTCTCGTAGGTAACGGCAGAGGTCTCCTTTTGTCCGATCAGCGCGTGGTAGATATTGGCCGTTTCGACTTCCTCGCTGTTTTGAAAGCCGCAGCCCGAAGTGGCGTTGGCCTGCGGGTCCATGTCGATGAGCAGGGTCTTTTGCTCGGCCACGGCGAGGCTGGCCGCCAAGTTGACGGCTGTAGTAGTCTTGCCGACTCCTCCTTTTTGATTGGATATGGCGATGACCCGGCTCATGGCAGAAGCTCACTCGGCAAGGGCGGCTTGGGCGGCCGCCAAGCGGGCGATGGGTACCCGGTAAGGGGAACAAGAAACGTAGTCGAGACCTACTTCGTGGCAAAAGCCCACTGAACTCGGATCGCCGCCGTGCTCGCCGCAGATGCCGACCTTGAGGGTTGCGCGGGTGCTGCGGCCGCGCTCGGTGCCAAGGCGCACGAGCTGGCCGGTGCCCTCTTGATCGAGGCTTTGGAACGGATCGTCGGCGAGAATGCCCTGGGCTACGTATTCGGGAAGAAACTTGCCAGCGTCGTCGCGGCTGTAGCCAAAGGTAAGCTGGGTCAGGTCGTTGGTGCCAAAGCTGAAAAACTCGGCTTGCTCGGCGATTTGGTCGGCGAGGAGGGCGGCGCGGGGAATTTCGATCATGGTGCCTACTAGATACTCGATAGTGTCTCCGACGGCAACGGCGACGCGGTCAACCATAGCTTTTAGGTCACTAAACTCGCGCTCGGTTCCCACGAGGGGGATCATAATTTCGGGCAGGGGATTGATGCCCCTGGCGCGCACGTTGACCGCGGCCTCAAAAATGGCCTCGACCTGCATCTCATAGATTTCCGGGTAGGTGATCCCCAAGCGACAGCCGCGGTGTCCCAACATAGGGTTAAACTCGTGCAGGGAGGTGATTTTAGCCTCGATCTGGCTCAAGGGGACGCCCATTTCCTCGGCCATCTGCGCTTGCTGGGCCGGCTCGTGGGGCAAGAACTCGTGCAGCGGCGGGTCTAGCAGGCGGATGGTGACTGGGAGGCCGTCCATGGCGGTAAAAATGCCTTCAAAATCGAGCCGCTGTATGGGCTTGAGCTTGGCTAGGGCCTGGCGTCGGCCGGCCTCGTCGGCGGCGAGGATCATCTCGCGCACGGCCACGATGCGGTCGCCTTCGAAGAACATGTGCTCGGTGCGGCATAGGCCGATGCCTTCGGCTCCGAAATTGCGGGCCACTTCTGAATCGTGCGGCGTGTCGGCGTTGGTGCGCACGGCCAGTCGGCGCTTGTCGTCGGCCCAACTCATCATGGTGCCAAACGACGACGAGAAACTCGGCTCCACAGTAGGTACTTGGCCCAGCATGACTTGGCCGGACGAGCCGTCGATGGATATCCAGTCGCCCTTTTTGACGGTCTTGCCGTTGGCGGTAAACAATTCTTGGTGATAGTCGATTGCTATGGACTCGCAGCCGGCGACGCAGCACTTGCCCATGCCGCGCGCGACTAAGGCGGCATGAGAGGACGCGCCCCCACGTGCGGTGAGAATGCCTTGGGCAGCGTCCATGCCGCCGATATCTTCGGGCGAAGTCTCTTGGCGCACCAAGATGACCTGCTGGCCTTCGGCCGCTTGTGTTTCGGCCTCTGCGGAGTTGAAGACGACTTGGCCGGTCGCCGCCCCAGGTGAAGCGGGCAGTCCCTCGGCAATGACGTCCTTGAAGCTCGCTTCGTCGAATGTGGGGTGTAGGAGCTGGTCGAGTTGATCCGGAGTGACGCGCAGGAGGGCTTCCTCTTGTGAGATAAGCCCCTCGGCGGCCATGTCCACGGCGATTTGGACAGCCGCCGCCCCAGTGCGCTTGCCGTTGCGGGTTTGCAGCATCCACAGCTTGCCCTTCTGGACCGTGAATTCCACATCCTGCATGTCGCGGTAGTGCGGCTCTAGCTGGTCGCAGATTGCTTGGAACTGATTATACACCTGCGGCATTTGGCCGCTGAGTTGGGACAGGGGCTGGGGCGTGCGGGTACCAGCGACCACGTCTTCGCCTTGGGCGTTGATGAGGAACTCGCCGTACAGGTGTTTTTCCCCGGTGGAGGGGTTGCGCGTGAAGGCCACGCCCGTGGCGCAGTCGTCGCCCATATTGCCGTACACCATGGACTGGACGTTGACGGCCGTGCCCCAGTCGTGGGGGATGTCTTCGATTTCTCGATAGCGGATGGCGCGCTGGCCCTGCCAAGAGCCGAAGACCGCGCCGATGGCATTCCACAACTGCTCGTGAGGGTCTTCGGGGAATTCGCGGTCGAGCCGCTTGGCGATCTCGGCCTTAAACTCGGCGACCAATTCGCGCAAGTCTTCGGCGCTCAGTTCGCTGTCGAGCGCGACTCCACGGGCGTGCTTTTTCGCTTCGAGCAGGGCTTCGAAAGGGTCTGTTTCTTTTTCGTCTTCGGGCCGCAAGCCCATGACCACGTCGCCGTACATCTGGACGAAGCGGCGGTACACGTCGTAGCAAAAGCGCGGGTCGCCCGATTGTTCGATAAGCCCTTGGACGATCTCGTCGTTGAGGCCGAGGTTGAGCACGGTCTCCATCATGCCGGGCATGGACACTCTGGCACCGGAGCGCACGGACAGCAAGAGCGGGTTGGCCGCGTCGCCAAAGCGCATGTCCATGGTTTTTTCGACTTCGGCAACGGCGCGTTCTACTTGGCCTTTGAGCGAGTTGGGATACGTTTTGTCGTGGTTGTAGTAATAGGTGCAAACTTCGGTGGTGATGGTAAAACCGGCTGGGACGGGCAGGCCGAGCTGGGCCATTTCGGCGAGGTTGGCGCCTTTGCCGCCGAGCAGGTTGCGCATTTCCTTGTCGCCTTCGGATTGAGAGGTGCCAAACAGATATACGTACTTTTCCGTCATTGCTTTCCTATTCTCTATAGCTAATGCGTTTTAAATCGAGAGGGCATCTCGGCCTTGACAGCCTCTGCCGCTGAGATCGAAAAGGGGGCACATTTTGGTGTTGGGAAGCCAAGGGTCGAACATGTTCGGTGCATCGAGGAACGCCTCACAGGGCTGAAAGGGCTGAATATATCCCAAAGGAGAGGTTCGTGCAAGCATTACGCCCACACCTTTTCCCACCGCTGGCTGGTGGCCGAGCGATAGAGAGCCAAGGCCGTGCGCAGCTCGCCGAGGGCGTGTTCCGGCGGCGCGTCCGGGGCTTTGCCGTCGAGGACGGCAGCGGCAAAATCGGCTAGCTCCGGCCCAAAGGATTCGGTGTAACCTGGGCTGGCAAAAAGCCGCTTGCCGTCGGGATGGTCTGCGTCCCACAGATAGAGTTCGGCACCGTCGAGAGCGGCGTTGATGGTCAGCTCGCCCTTAGTGCCGGTAATTCGCCACCAAGGGTCTGGGGCAAAGACCGTGTCGATCATCATGGCGTCGAAGATGGCGGTCTTGCCCGAGTCAAAGCGGAAGAGCGCGCGGGCGAGGGACTCGCCTTCCATCTGCGCGAGCGGATGCCCCAGCACGCCGACCACCTCTTTGATTTCGCCCATCCACATGCGCAGAGGCCGGATCCAGTGCGAGCCGCCGTCGATGGCGATGCCGCCGCCGGTGCGCCCCTTTTCATAGCGCCAGGGCCGCTCTTCTTTGAACCAGTAGTCGTCAAAAGGATAGACAAAGGCCGCGCGGGCGGTGATGATCTCGCCGATGGCTCCGGCGGCAAGGTGCTTTTGCGCCTCGACAATTTCGGGCCAGTACTGGCTGTTTTCGGCGACCATGAAAACGCCCGGGGCCGCGCTGGCCGCGGCGAGAATGCGGTCGCAGGCGTCGAGGGTGGGGGCCATGGGCTTTTCCAAGAGGACGTGCTTGCCGGCGGCGAAGCACTGGAGGGCGATGGGTTCGTGTAGGTCGTGGGGCAGCATGATGTCAACGGCATCGAAGTCGCCTTTGGCGAGTGCTTCGTCGAGCGAGGTGAAGGCCTGTCCGCCGGTTTCAGCGGCGTAAGTTTGGGCTTTGGATGCGTCGAGATCGACTAACGCGGTGACGTCGATGCGGGGAGCATGGCTCTTGATGCCGTCGAGGTGAAAGCGGGCGATGGCACCGCAGCCGATAAAGGCGAGCTTGAGTTTGTCTGGCATGGAATAAGTCTCCGATAGGGTAGGTGAATTAGGGCTGGGAAAATACGCAATGGAGACGCGGGGAATCAATAGAGCGGACGAAAACTGTAGCGGAGAAGGGATGAGAAGTGGAGATAGACCGCGCTACCGCTAGGCGACGAAATTCCCAAAGAAATAATTTGCCTTTGCGCGGCAACGCGCTACGAGATTACTTATTGGGTAGCGAGGTAGCGGGGTCGGGTGCTTGGGGGTAGATTTAGGCCCAAAATAAGGAGCTAGCCATGAAGTACAAATTGCTTTTATATGCTCTCGTGCTGTGGGCGGGCGTCGCCTTCGGCTCAGAGGGGACGCTTTCCGGTGTCGTGATGGGGTCGGAGGGAGAAGCGATCCCCGGTGCCAACGTCGTCCTCGTCAGCGACCTGCTGCCGGGCGGCAAGATCGGCACAGCCACCGACGAAGACGGTCGCTTCCGCTTGGAGGGGCTGCCGGCCGGCGAGTATCAGCTCAACGTCACGCATATCGGCTATCGGTCTCTAACGCGAGAAGGCGTTGGCATCGTCAGCGGTGAGCAGGAGTTGATGCTGACGCTGGAGACGGGGATCATCTTCCTCGACCAGAACGTAGTCTCGGCCTCGCGGCGGCAGGAAAAAGTCCTCGAAGCTCCGGCCTCGGTGGCGATAGTTGAGGCCGAGGAGATCCGCAATCGGCCGGCGCTCAGCGTTGCCGAACACATCCGGGATCTGCCGGCGGTGGACTTTTCCCAGACTGGTTTGGCGCAGAGCAATGTGGTGGTGAGGGGCTTTAACAATGTTTTTTCGGGGGCCTTGCTGACGCTGACCGACAATCGCATCGCCCGCGTTCCCTCGCTGCGGTTGAATGCCTACAACTTCATTCCGGTGACCAACGACGACATTGAGCGCATCGAGGTGGTGTTGGGGCCGGGGGCGGCACTCTACGGGCCGAATAGCGCCAACGGCGTGATGCACATCATCACTCACTCGCCGTTTACTTCGGCGGGGACCAATGTCAATTTGGGCTTGGGCGAGCGGAGTGTGCGCAAGGTGGGTATGCGCCACGCCGGGGCTGCTAATGACCGCCTCGGCTACAAGATCTCGGCTCAGTACTATACGGGGATGGATTGGGAATACGAAGACCCGGTAGAGGTGCAGGCTAGGGCCGCCAATCCAGCCATCAAACCGCGCAGTTTTGACATTGAGCGCCAGAGCGCCGAAGTGCGCTTGGATTACCGAGCCTCGGACGACTTGACGGCTATTTTAGCAGCCGGATACAACAAGGGCGATCAGATCGAATTGACTGGCCTAGGGGCTGGCCAAGCCCAAGATTGGGCGTACAACTATGTCCAGCTTCGCTTGCTGTACAAGAATTGGTTCGCTCAGGTATTCCAGAACGGGAGCGACGCTGGCGACACCTTTACCTTGCGCGATGGGAATCCGATCGTCGATAAATCTAAGCTGACCGCCTTCCAACTCCAGCATTCAGTGACGCTGGGGGGGCGACAGCGCTTTACCTACGGGGCCGATGCGCTGCTGACGCGGCCCGATACCGAGGGGACCATCACCGGCGGGAACGAAGACTACGATCAGACCAATGAATTTGGGGCTTACGTGCAGAGTGAGACGGCCCTGAACGAGATGCTCGACTTGGTGGTGGCCCTGCGCTACGACGACCACAACCGCATTCCCGAAGGCGAAATCTCGCCGCGCGCCGGGCTAGTTTTTAAGCCGAAGGAGACTCAGATTCTGCGGCTGACGTACAACCGCGCCTTTGCGACCCCGTCGAGTAACAACCTCTATTTGGACATCCGCTCCCTGAAGGATCCCTTCGGCATTGGCGCAGCCTTTGAGCCGTCACTGGGGTTTGCGCCGGCCATAGACATCCGTGCACAAGGCACCTATCGCGAGGGTTTTGCCAGCGGCTGGACCTTTGCTCGCTCGGACAATGGCCGGCCAAAGTTCCGTTCGTCTTTTGCGCCAGTAGCGGGGATGGATCCGGCCGACTTCATCGACTTGGGAGATCCGGTTTTTACCAATGTGATGTGGGGTTTGGGCCGCAGCGGCGTGTTGAGTGCGCTCGATACACCGCTTTTTATGGGGCTAGCGACAACCCAGATAGGGATATTGCAAGAGTTAGACCGAGCAACGGCGGAGGCTGCCGCCCAACAGCTATTGGGCGGGTTAGATGCGCTGGTGCCCGCACGACTGACGGAATTGGACAACGCCCTACTCATGCTCAACCTCGAGAAGGTGGCGGCTGGCGATCCGGCTCCCTTTGATCCGGTCGCCGATGTGATCGACGTGCCGCTAACCCGCTCGACGACTACCGAGACTTATGAGTTTGGTTACAAAGGGGTGGTCGGCGAGAAGCTGGTGGTGGCGGCCGACCTGTATCACACCCGGATCCAGGATTTCGTCTCCCCGATTCAGGTACAGACGCCCAATGTCTTCCTCGATCCGGCTAGCCTCGGAGCGGCGCTAGGTGCTAGCATTGGCGAGGCGCTGGCCTCGGATGCAGAGTTGGCCGCGGCGGTCGCCCCGCTCGACAACATGCAGGTACCGGGCACCTTGTCTGGCAATGGCAACGGCTCGCCGGTGGATGAAATTGTCACTTTGTTTGCCGAAGGGGCCGCGAGCATACCGTTTGGCACGGTTACGCCGGAGCAGGCCTTTGAGCCGACGGCGGTGATGTTGACCTATCGCAATTTCGGCGAGATTTCCCTTAACGGTTTGGATGTGAACTTGGTCTATTTCCCGAGCGACCAATGGTCGCTAACGGGCAGCTACTCTTATGTCGATAAGACTTTATTTGAGAACGTCGATGGCATCGCCGATATAGCGCTTAACGCGCCAGGTAACAAATTTAAACTAGGTACGTCCTACACCTTCGACCAAGAGCAATTAACCCTAGGGGCGCAGTGGCGCTACGTGGGGGCGTTTCGCCAGGAGTCGGGCGTGTTCGTCGGGGATGTGGACGCGTACTCGCTACTCGACTTGAACGCGAGTTGTTTGCTGCCGTTCGGAAGCAACCTACGGCTTGGGGTGGATGTTTCCAACGCGCTCGACACCAAGCACCGGACCTTTATCGGGGCACCGGAGATCGGCCGTTTGGTCTTTGGGCAATTGGGCGTGGCGTTTTAAGGGAGGATACAGAAGGGAAAAGGGGGGACGGGTGATGTCCGTCCCCCTTTTTTATGTCGGCTCGTTGCCGCGGGCCATGACCACCTTGCCGGTGCGCACCATTTCCTTGAGGTCGAATTTGCTCAAGAGCGATTCAAGCGCGTCCATCTTCTCGGTGGTGCCGGTGGCCTCGATGGTGATGGTGGCCTCTGAGATATCGACCGTCTTGCCGCGAAAAACCTCGGTAATCTGCAAGACCTCGGTGCGCTCTTCGACTGAACAGCCAACCTTGAAGAGCGCCAACTCGCGGGTGATGGCGTCGGCGGCCGAGTGGTCTTTGGCGTGGATGACATCGACTAACTTGTTGAGCTGCAGAATGATTTGGTGCAGCTCGGCTGCGGGTCCAATGCTGGTGATGGTCATGCGCGAGCATTGGGGGATATGGGCTGGCGAGACAACTAGGTTTTCGATGTTGTAAGCCCGGCGGGCAAAGCACTGGGCGATTCTCACCAATACGCCGGGCCGGTCGTTGACCAACAGGCCGATGGTAGTCTTGTGCTGGGGTTCGGTCGGCCTGAGTTGTGGTGCGTCAACGGCCTCCTGGCGGGCATTGAGTTCCTCGGCGGCAAAGTCAATGGCGGTCGTAGGCATTAGGTACTTCCTTTGGGTTGGGCCAGTTTCTGCTTGGGGGCCTCGATTAGCATATCGGTGAGCGCGGCCCCGGCGGGGATCATGGGGAAGACGTTGTCTTCTTTTTCGCATTCGGCGTGGATGACGCAGGGACCTTCGTCGTAGTCGAGCGCTTGCCTGAGGACCTTGTCGATGTCGGCCGTGCGCTTGATGCGGAAGCCCTTGATACCGTAGGACTCAGCTAGCTTGACGAAGTCGGGGTTGCCTTCTAGATCGACGCCGGAGAGGCGATTGTCGAAGAACAGATTCTGCCACTGGCGAACCATGCCTAAGTACTTGTTGTCGAGGACGAGGACTTTGATGGGCAGCCCGTGGATCGCGGCCGTGGATAGCTCGCACAGGGTCATCTGGAAGCCGCCGTCGCCGCAGATGGCGACCACGGTCTCTTCGGGACGACCAAACTGGGCGCCGATGGCCGCGGGAAAGCCAAAGCCCATGCTGCCAGCGCCGCCGGAGGAAAGCCACTGGCGGTGATGGGCTGTCTTGTAAAACTGGGCCGCCCACATCTGGTGCTGACCGACGTCGGTGGTCACTACGGCGCGGCCAGCGGTCAGTTCGTACAAACGGTCGATGATAGCCTGCATCTTGAGGCCGCCGCGCTTGCCGTATTTGAGCGGGTATTTCTCCTTCCACTCGTCGATTTGGGCCAGCCAAGCTGCCGTGTCAATCGGCTCGACGTAGTTGATTAGCTCTTCGAGCACTTGGCGCGCATCGCCCTCGATAAAAACGTCAGGCATGACCACTTTGCCGTATTCGGCTGGGTCGATGTCGATGTGGATCTTTTTCGCGTCCGGGCAGAATTCCGAGAGCTTGCCCGTGATTCGGTCGTCCCAGCGTCCACCTACCGACATAATCAGGTCGCAGCCGACGACGGCTTTGTTGGCGTAGGCCGTGCCGTGCATGCCGAGCATACCCACCGAGAGCGCGTGCTGCTCGGGGAACGCCCCCTTGCCGAGCAGGGTGTTGGTCACTGGCATCCGCGTTTTTTCGGCAAATGCCTTGGCCGCCTCGTGGCCGCCCGAGGCGATGCAGCCGCCGCCCAAGTAGAGTAGGGGACGCTTGCTGCGGCGCAGGAGGGTGGCGGCGGCTTCGAGCAGTTCGGGAGCGGGCTTGGTCTGCCAAGTGTAACCAGGCAGGTACACCTTCTCTGGAAAGTCGGCGGTGCATTCGGGAAAGGGGTCGCCTTGGGTGACGTCCTTGGGCAGATCGACGAGCACTGGCCCCTGTCGGCCGGTGGTGGCGATGTGGAATGCCTCGGTCATCACGCGGGGGATGTCGTTGGGGTCCCTGACCAAATAGGAGTGCTTGACGACGGGCATGGAGATGCCGAAGACATCGGCCTCCTGAAAGGCGTCTTTGCCGAGCATGGGGGTGACGGTTTGGCCGGTGAGGGCGATGACGGGCGCGGAATCCATCAGCGCGGTTAGCAGGCCGGTGATGGTGTTGGTTGCGCCCGGGCCGGAGGTTACGAGGACGACGCCGGGCTTGCCGGTGGCGCGGGCGTAGCCGTCGGCCATGTGGGTCGCGCCTTGCTCGTGCCGGGTGAGGACGAAGCGGATCTGCTCGGAGTTGAGCAGTGCGTCGAAAATGGGCATAGCCGCGCCGCCCGGGTGGCCAAAGACATACTCGACGCCGAAGCGGTCGAGCGCTTCGATGACTTTGTCGGCTCCTCTCGCCATGTCAATTTCTCCCTAAAAATGGATGGTTTGAGAATTATTATGTAACTAATTTGAGCAAAGTATAGGAAAAAATGGAGATAATGACAAGAAGGAGAGAAAAATTTGAACGATTTGTAATGAAAAAGGATAGAACGTAAAGTCAGGTTTAGAGGCTATTGCAGATTAAGAGCGACTCCACACGTCTTTGAAGAATCGAATCCAGTTGCCAGAGAAGATACCTGCGATATCTGCTGGCGAATAACCTCGGTGCGCGAGGATGGACTGGAGTTTTTGCAGATCAGCGATGGTGTTGAGGTCGCGCGGGGCTTGTTCGGTGCCGAAGCCGCCGTCGAGATCGGTGCCAATGCCGCAGTGGCGAGAAGTGCCCAAAAGCTGACAGATGTGATCGATGTGGTCGGCGACGGTTGCCAACGTGGCGTTGGTCAGTTGCTCAAAGGCGGGGACTTTGCGCTGCCAGCCCGGGTCGAGCATCCAGGCGTCGAAGGCCGCGCCGATGACCCCATCGCGCTCGGCGATGGAGCGGATCATTTCGTCGGTGAGCTGGCGCTGGCCGGGGACGAGGGAGCGACAATTGTGGTGCGAAGCGCAGACCGGGCCATCGTACACTTCCAAGAGTTCCCAGTGGGCTTGGTCGGTCAAATGGGTTAAGTCGATGATGATGCCGGCCGCTTTGAGCGCGTCGAGCAGGGGTTTGGCCGGTGGCAACAGCCCCCCTTCGGTGCCGGTGCCGTGCGAATAGGTGCTGGTGCCGTAATGCGAGATCGACACTAGGCGCAAGCCGAGTTCGCGCCACTCGGGCACTTGGTCCGGGCCTAAGATGGGATCGGCACTTTCCATGGCGAGGATCAGGCCGAAGGGAGTGGTTGGTGCGGGATTTTGCCAGGCGGCGATGGTTTCGTCTAAATCCGCGACGCTTTTGACGAAGCGGAGCAACCCCGTGCGTTCGAGTGCTTGGTAGTACGCCAAATGTCCGCGGCCGACGCCGTGGCATTGGGCTTGGCAGTACATGCCAGTGCGGGTCCAGCGGTCGCCTGGGTCCAGGCGCGACATTACTGTGCCGCAGAAGAGGCCGACTTTGCCGCGGCGCAGTTCGGGGAAAGTTACCGTGCAGGAGCCAAAGCCCTCCATGGTCTGCACGGAGTCGTGGACGCGGACGGTCGTCGCCTTTTGCGTTAGGTCTCGGTTGATTTGCAGGGCGGAGAAGGAGAGATCGAGGTGGCTGTCGAGGATCAGCGGGCGCGCGTCGGTCATTGTATGACAATCCTGTTGGTGGGGCGTGAGTTATCCGCAGATGGGCGCAGATGGGCGCAGAGTGGTTGGTTCAAGGCTATTGCTCCCAGGCTTGGCGGAAGAAGCGTGCGAGGTTGCCGTGGGCGATGGCCGCAATGTCGTCGGTCGAGTAGCCCCGCTGCTCGAGGATGGCGAGGAAGCGCTGTAGGTCGGCGATGGTATCGTAGTCAATGGGTGCCATTTCGCGCCCGAAGCCGCCGTCGAGGTCGGAGCCGATGGCGACGTGGTCGCAGTTGCCGACGAGTTGGCAGATGTGGTCGATGTGATCGACGACAGCCGACATGGAGCGACGAGCGGTTTGTGGATAAGTCGCCGGGTCGTCGAAGTTGATCGCGGGATTGAGCATGAATTCGGCGAAGACCGCGCCAATAACGCCGCCGCGCTCGGCGATGGCTTGGATCATCTCGTCGCTGAGGTGGCGCTGGCCCGGGACCAAGGCGCGGCAGTTGCAGTGGCTGGCGTGGACCGGTCCCGACCAGTAGTCCAAAAGCTGCCAGAAGACTAAGTCTGAGGCGTGGGTAAGGTCGAGGGCGATATTCGTTGCAGCGAGCGCGTCGAGCAGGGGATAGGCATCGGCGTATAGCCCGCCGCGAGTGCCGGTGCCGTGGCCCCAAGTATTGGCACCAAAATGCGTCAGCCCCACCGAGCGCAGGCCCTGTTCCCACCACCAGCTTACTTGCTCCGGGTCTAAGATGGGGTCGGCGCTTTCCATGCTCAGGATCAGGCCGATCGGAGTCGTTGAATCGGGATTTTGCCAAGTGGCAATGGCTGCGTCGAGATCGTTTGTGTCGCGGATAAAGCGCAGTTGGCCCTCGCGCTCTAGCGCTTTGTAATAGTGAAGATGTGATTGGCCCATGGCGTGCGCCGCTTCTTGGGTTCTCATGCCGTCGTCGAGGAGGCCGGTGGGCATTTGCACTCGGCACATGACGGTCGAGAGCGCGATGCCGACGCAGGCTTGGCGCATCTGCGGCAGGGATACGGTGGCCGTGCCGCGCGAGGTGCTTTCGGGGCGCTTTCTGTCGCGCAGCGAGTCGGGATGCGAAGGGCCTGGAGGTTTGGGGTCTTCGCGCTCGCGCAGGACGTGGACATCTTGAGTGAGATCGCGGCGGTGGTGCAGGGCGTTGAAAGCCAAGTCGAGGTGCCCGTCTATAATGAGCATGGGGCGATCGGTCATGGTGGAAACCTTTTGGGTTAATTCACTAGATACTTTTTTACTATCTCTTCATTGATCGTCACGCCCAACCCCGGTCCCTCTGGCACGTGAACGTAGCCATCGACGACCGCGAATTTTTCGTGCGTCAGGTCGTGGCGCAAGGGTGAGTCGGCCATGCAGTATTCGAATACCTCGCCGTGGGGGACTGCCGCAAGTCCGTGCAGAGAGGCGGCGATGGTGATGCCGCTTTTGAACGAATGGTTGACGACCTTGCGGTGCAGGCGGTGGGCGAGGCGACCGACCTCGACCATGGTCGAAAGTCCGCAGCGGCCCGGGTCCGGCTGCACCCAGTCGATGCGGCCATTGACGAGCAGCCGCTCAAAGTCCTGATAGCGCGATTCGGCTTCGCCCGTGGCGATGGGCACTGGACTGCGCTCGCAGAGGTGCGCATAGCCTGCGACATCCTCGGGATGCAAGGGCTCTTCGAGCCAGAATATGCCGTACTCGGCAAACTGCTCGGCGCGCTTGAGACCGGTCTTCCAGTCCCACACCTGCCCAGCATCTACCAAGATGTCCACATCCGTTCCGGCCCCCTTCCTTGCTTCGCGCACCAAGGCGATGTCGTTTGCCTCGTCCTGTCCCATCGGACCCCAGCCGAACTTGATGGCCGTGAACCCCTCGTCGGCAAAGCGGCGGGCCAGTTCGCCGGTCTCTTGCGGCGTGTCGCCGAAGAGAATGGAGCAATACGCGCGAAATTTGGTTTGATAGGGGCCGCCGAGTAGCTCGTAGGCCGGGCAGTTGCGCGCTTTGCCGGCAATGTCCCACAGCGCGAGGTTGACGCCGGCCATGGCGTGCGTGCCCACGCCGACGCGACCGTAGTAGTTGGCTGCTTCGAGCATGCGGGCACCGCATACGTCGATGGCTAGCGGGTCCAGGCCCTCTAGTGCATTGGCGAGGCCGTTGCTAATCTGGTGGGAGAGCGGGGCCTCGACGACGGCCTTGACCACGGTGGGGGCCGAATCAACTTCGCCCCAGCCGGTGATGCCGGCGTCGGTTTCTATTTGGATTAGACAGGTGTCCTGCGTGCCGTCGCAGCGAGCGGTGACATCGGGCAGGCGCAAATAATGGGCTGATACGCGAGTGATTTTCATATTAAAAGTCGAATACGGTTTCGAGGGTCATGACTTTGTGGCGCTGCAAGCGCCTATTGGCGGTGCGTTCGAAGAGGAAGCGAGTATCCCAGCGCACGGATGCGCCTTCTTTTATGTTCAGTCCAACGTCAAAGCCGTAGAAGGTGTCTTGGGTCGGCTCGAAGAAGTCGTCTTGGCCGGTGCCGTCCTCGTTGGGATTCCGGCCGATGTTGTTCTTGTGAAAATAAGCGTACGCGCGCTTGAGGTGGGGAAAGTATTTGAGCAATTTGCGCGACAAGGATGCACTGGCGATGAGCTGCTGTTTAGGGTCGCCAGTGCCCGTCAAATACTGATAGGAGACCGAGGCGTACGCGTACGAGCCGAGTTCCGTACCCAAGTGACCGAAGAAGCCGGAGAGGTCGTTGCTGTAGCCTAGCCTCGCGTCCTTGGACTGGGCCTGTCCGGTGGCGAGATCGAGATGAGCGCGGTCGAGTTCGTACAGTTCGTCGAAGTAGCGCGAGTCGAAATCGCGGCGGAAGTGGCGGAAATCCAGTTGGCCGTTGAGCGGGCCTAAAGACAGCCACAGGCCCGGGGCGGCGATTCCGAACCCGGTCGCTTGGTGGTTGCCGGGGGAGACGCCCTGCTGTTGCGCCTCGAAGCTGGAGAGGGCGTCGTCGTCGTCGATCAGCAGGGCGAATTGGCCGTAGAGCTTGAGCTCCAAGCCTAGGTCGCGGATGAGCGGGTAGGCTAAGTCCACGCCCAAGATCGAAAAGAAGTCTTGGCCAACGCGGTTTTTGTTGAAGGGTTTGTGGCGGTCCACGTCTTGGTCTATTGGGAAGGCGTTGCCGTAATTGGCGTTGAGTCCCAACAAGGCGGAGGCAATGTCGGCGGAGAGCCCGCTGCCGGCGTCGGCGTCGATGATGCCATCGTTGTCGTCGTCGCTGTCGATGTGGTCGGGTACGCCGTCGCGGTCGTTGTCGAGGGCGAAGTTTCCATCGTCTGGGAAGGCGTCAATGGGGTCGGGCACGCCGTCGGAATCGCTGTCGCGTAGGCCGCTGTACTGGTCGAGATCGGCGACAAAGGTCACGCCCACCTCGAGATCGGCGGCGTAGCCGATGGTCCGCAGCCCGATGAGGGCACCGCCCTCTTGGAAGTCTTGGAGGTTGTTGATCACTCCTTCGAGTCCGATATTAGTGCCAGCGAAATTGGCGATGCGGAACTGGAATCCGGTTTTCTTGATGCCGGGATAGTGCAGGGTGTTGCGGTAGTTGTCCATGATGAGGCCGTACCCCAACGTCACGTTGTCGAGCGCGCCAATTTTGACGTACACCGCGTCGTTGGGACGCCCATAGCGCACGTAGTAGATTTTGCGCAGGATCGAGTCGAAGGTTTGGGTTGACGAGCCGGCCTCCCAGCCGCGTGAACCGAGGTCGCCATTGCGCTCGACAAACAGCTCTAAGTCGAGGCCAATGCCCAAGCGGCCTAGGGGGAAGTCGGGCCGGAGGCTGAGGCGATATAGCTGCTCTTGGTCAACGGTGACGCTGCCCATGCTGAGCGAGTAGCCGAACATGGCCACCGAGGGCTGAGCTGAGGCGATGGCCGGATAGGACAAGAGCAGTAAGACCAAGGCGCGATTGCAGCGAAAATTCATAAAGGGAAGATGCGGTCGCCGGGCCGCGTGTGCAATGGCAAGGCGGTCCTTTTGCGCGCCGCAAACGACAACTATACAACTCACCAGAAAGAGGTTTGCGATGGGACAAACGCTGAGAGATTTACTCGACCATAGCTTCGCAACCTGTGCCGAACAGACGGCCATTCGAGAACTCAAGCCCGTAGAGGGCAGCCGCACATTGAGCTACCAGCCCGTGACCTACGCCGAACTCAAAAACCGCCGCGACCAACTCGCGGCTGGCCTTGCGGCGCAGGGTTTGGCCAAGGGCCAGCGCGTGGGCATCCTCACCGATGGCGGCAGCGAGCCGCTCTTGATCTTTCTGGCGACCGACTGCATTGGGGTCAGTGCGGTGCCGCTGTGTATCCAGTCGCCTGACGAGGCGCTTGCCCATAGCATCGCACACTCTGCGGTTGAACTGCTGGTCGTAGATCGCAAAGGATACGAGCGGTTTGACACCATCCGAGAGCGACTGGATAAGACGCCGCGGATTGCGTTGACTGAGGGCGAGGGCGAGGATGTGATCCCGTGGGAAGAGCTGGCGGAGAGCAGCGCGGCCGTGCCCGAGGTTGAGGTGCTGCCGGAAGATGAATCGAAAATTCTCTATACCTCGGGTTCAACCGGCCTGCCCAAGGGCGTGATCCAAACCCACGCCAACATCGTCGCCAACGTCGAAGAGGTTTGGGACGTGATTAGCAAGCGCGAGCCTCTGCGCATGTTCAAGTCTGCGCCCGACTATCACTCTATGGGAATTCTCAACATCTACTATCCCTTGGCCAAGGGGTGGATTTTGGACTTGGCGCGCTCGCCCGACCGCGTCCTCAGCGATATTCGCCTCTCAGAGCCGGAGGGCTTCCTCACCGTGCCGCTGATACTCGACAAAGTGTACGGCAATGTGCGCAAGGAAATCGACGCCGGCGGCCTCAAGGGGAGCTTAATTCAGCGCTCGGTTGCGGCCAAAGAGCGGTTGACGCGCGGCCAAGCTGGGCTGGGCGACAAGCTCTTTTTGGCAGCCATTGGCCGTTCGATCGTCGGCAAAATTCGCGCCCAGCTCGCCACGCGAGTCGGGCCTCATCTAGAGCTTTTGATCGTCGGCTCGGCCAAGGCCGATCCCAAGGCGTTGGACTTCTTTCACGAAGTGCTCGATATCACCACGTACGAGGGCTACGGCACGACCGAGTGTGCGCCGCTGATTGCCGCCAACCATCTCGAAGGTCGCAAAAGCGGTACGGTAGGGAGGCCGTTGCAGGCAGTGAGGATCGTGGCCGAAGACGGGTCGGAAATTGGGTACAACGATCCAGCGCAGGACGAGTGTCGGCCCAGTGGAGATCAGGTCGGGGAGTTGTGGACCAGCGGCCCCAACGTCATGCGCGGGTATTTGCACGATCCCGAGCAGACCGAACAGGTGCTAGTAGAGGAAGGCGGCCAAATATGGTACCGGACCGGCGACTTGTTCAGCATGGACGACGAGGGCTTTCTTTCGTTCCACGGGCGAGTTGGCCGACAGTTCAAGCTGCGCAATGGCGAGTTCGTCAATCCCGAAGCCTTGGAGCGGATTTTCGCCCGGGTGCCCCTAGTCGAGCATGTGATCGTGTACGGCGACCAGCAGCGCGACTATCCCCTGCCGTTGGTGACGGTGGATGTGGAGGAGGCAAAAAACAGCGGCATTGACGGGTTGCCGCTAGAGGACGAGGACGCCCTGCGCACGCATCCGAGCTTGGGCGAGCGGATCCGCGAAGGGTTCCTCGCCGAGGCCACGGCTGCCGGCCTGCCGAGCTACCAGCGGCCGCAGCGCGTTGCGCTCTTGCCCGAGCCGCTGAGCGAGGACGCCGGGACTCTGACCAAGGGCCTGAAGAAAATCGTGCCCAAGGCGATTATAGAGCGGTATAGCACGGTCGTCGAACAGACCTACGCATCTTAGAATTCGCAGATGAACGCAGATGTGAGATGACGTTGATTGGAGTGCGTTTAAGACGGCATCTTAGTGCCGCCGTAACTGATGCAGGCGGTGGCACAGTTGGGCTGGCGAGGCCGTGCCGGTCGTGCCAACCTGCTGAGCGGTTATTGACGCAGCCAAGCAGGCTACCGCGGCCGCTTCCGTCAGGCTGGCACCTGACGCCAAGGCTGCGCTGAGGGCAGCCGCACAAGTGTCTCCGGTGCCAACCGGGTCAACGGGTGAGGTGAGGTCCATAGCTGGCACGTGCTCGACCGTGCTGCCGTCGGCTACGAGTATCCCCCTATTGCCAAGCGTTAGAAATACCGGGCGACCAGTATGGTTGCTGAGTACGCGGGCGTGGTTTCGCGCTGTCTTGAGCGACAAGCTCCCGTGGCCGCCGAGTGCGGCCCAAGCTTCGCGCTGGTTGGGTTTGAGGATGGCGCGCGTAAAGAGCCCAATGCGCGTGCGCGAATCGGCGAGGACCACGAGCTTGGGCTGAGGATCGAGCGCAGCGGTGATGGCACGGCGCACGCGCGTGGTGAGGACGCCGCAATTGGCTTCGGCGACTTGGTCGATGAGTACGAGCCCATCCCACTGGTTCAGACGCTGGCGGATGTAGGCGATGAGATCGTTCTGGAGACTAGCAGGGGGCGGATGGCGGTTTTTGGCATCGAGCCGCTCCAGTTCTTCGAGTACGGGTCGGCCGCGTCGGCTGCTATCGACGTAGCAAGGCTTGTCATAGGTCGGAGTCAAGCGGCCCGGAGCCGTGAGAAATCCCGTCAAGTCTAGGCCTAGCCGACGCATGGCCCGCCGCAACTACGTAGCCTTCTCCGTCGTCGCCGCAATAGCCTACAGCCTCGACTGCTCCTACGCCGAGGGCGCGCAAGTTGGCGGCGACATTGCCGGCGGCTCCGGGTTGGCGGCGGTAGCCGATTACCTGATAGCAGGTCTTGCCGGTCTCCAGTGATTTTTCGTCGAGGACCGGGTCGCATTCGCGGTAGGAGTCGAGGAAAAAGTCGCCGACTACGCCGATGCGTAGCGTGGGAAATGTTTCCACGAGGGCACGCAGGCGAGTCGGGGACAAGTTAAACATGGGATTGGCGCAAGAACGGGTAAGTCGGACTTGATTTAGCACCTATAGCTTCCTATTTTCACTAGGTGCTGTCTTTAGTTATGTCCTTGATTCTCTTAAACTTAAAATAAAAAGAAAACGTGCCGATTCGCAAAGCCGTGTTCCCCGTAGCAGGCTTGGGCACTCGCCTGCTGCCGGCGACCAAGTCCCAACCCAAGGAGATGCTGCCCGTTGGTTGCAAGCCCGTCGTGCAGTACGTGGTCGAGGAGATGATCGAACAGGGGTTAGACAAGTTTCTCTTTGTAACGGGCCGCAAGAAGCGCTCGATTGAGGATCACTTCGACGACGATCCAGAGCTTGCGGCGCGCTTGGGCGATGGTGCGATTGGCGAGGTTGACTACGCGGCCGAGGGTATTGAATTCTACTATGTGCGGCAGCGGCGGCCCGCCGGCAATGCCGATGCCGTGCGCCAGGCGCGGGAATTCGTCGGCGACGAGTCGTTTGTGGTGGGGTTTGGCGACACGATCGTCTCCTCGCCGCGGGTGCCAGGCGTGGTCGGCCGGATGATGCAATCGCATGTCCAGCGGGGTGCGGCCGCCACTATTGCCGTATGGGAAGTGCCGCGCGAAGAGACCTACAAGTACGGGGTCGTTACACCACAAGGTGAGGCCGACGACGACTTTGCCATCGCCGACATCGTTGAAAAACCGCCGGTGGAAGCCGCGCCGAGTTGTCTTGCAGTTGCGGCCCGGTATATTTTTTCGCCGGAGATTTTCGCCGCTATTGATGAGATTGAGCCTGGGGTTGGCGGCGAGTTGTGGTTGACTGATGCCATCCGCGTCCTGATCCAGCGCGGGGCCGAGGTCCGCTGCACACGCCTTGCAAGTGACGAGGCGCGGTACGACATAGGAACGCCGCTTACATACTATCGGGCCTTCGCGGATTTCGCCTTGGCCGACCAGGAGTTCGGCGCGGCGTTTCGCGCCTATCTAGAGGACAAATTGGCCTAGGCATACGCAATGAAAGTAAAGCTCGACTATGGCCGCGACGGCCTTGAAATCGAAGTGCCCAACTCGGCCGCGGTATTGCAGATGGCTCCGAGTGAGGGACTCGACCGGATCGAGGAGCGGATTGATCTCGCGCTGGCCCGCCCGATAGGGACTCCGTCCTTGCGACGGCTGGCGCAGGGACGCAAAAACGTCTGCATAGTCATTGCCGATATTACCCGCCCGGTCCCCAACGCGGTCATTTTGCCACCGATGCTGCGGATTCTCGAAGAGGAGGGTATCGCTCGCGAGGATATCACTCTGTTGGTCGGCACTGGCCTGCACCGGCCCAACGAAGGCGAGGAATTGGTGCAGCTCGTCGGGGCCGACATCGCCCGCAACTATCGCATCGTCAATCACACAGCCCGCTGTCGCGAGACCCTGACGTACTTAGGGGAAACCTCGGGCGGTGCCCCAATATGGATCACCGCGCTCTATGTGGAGGCCGACCTGAAAATCGCGACCTCGCTTATTGAGCCGCATCTGATGGCAGGGTACTCGGGTGGTCGCAAGGCCATTTGTCCGGGATTGATGGGCATTGAGACGATGCGCGTCCTGCACGGCCCCGAACTGTTGAGTCATCCTCGGGCTTGCGAAGGATCCATTGAAGGCAACCCCTTCCATCGACAAGCTCTCGAAGTGGCGCAGCGCGCTGGCGTTGATTTTACATTTAATGTGGCCATGAATGACCAGCGACAAATCACCGGCCTGTTCTGCGGCGACCTAGAGAAGGCCCATGCCGAAGGGGCCTGCTTTGTCGAGCAGCAGAACGGCGTCTTGATTGACGAGCCGGTTGACATCGCAGTCACTAGCAGCGCTGGCTGGCCGCTCGACCTGACGTTTTACCAAGCTGTCAAGGGCCTGACGGCGGTATTGCCCGTCGTCAAAGAGGGCGGGACGATCCTCATTGCCGCTCGCTGCGCCGAGGGCTTGGGCAGCTCGGAATTTGTAGAGATGCTGCTCGGCGCATCTGGTGCCGCCGAATTCGCGGCCCGCCTCGCGGATCCCGATTTCTTCGCCATCGACCAATGGCAGTTGCAAGAGCTGTGCAAGGTACTCGACAAGGCCGAGGTCATGTTCTACTCTGAGGGCATTGATCCTCAGTACCGCGACAAGGTGTGGGTCGAGGTCATTTCCTCTGTGGAGCAAGGGCTAGTCGAGGCGCTGGCGCGGCACGGTGCCGGGGCGCGCATAGCGGTCGTGCCCCAAGGCCCTTACGTACTCACGCAAACCAAAGGAGAGCACTGATGTCCGCTAGACACAGGTGGTTTTTGCAAGGGGGACTTGCTTTATTGGCCGCGCTGTACTGGGGGGCAGATGGAAGGGCGGCTGTGGTGCCGATTATGGGGTTGGGCGATCAAAATGAAGAGGAGGAAGCTCCAAAGGATTCGGTGGTCAGCGACAGCACCATCTCGGAGGGTTTGAAGCAGCGGCTGCTCTTCATGCCCTTTCGCGACAAGTCGAAATACAAAGGCGAATGGGACATATACTCGGCCATACCCCGAGGCTTGGCCGATTCGCTGCGCGGCAGTGCTTTTTTCAGCACCGTATCCATTGATTCGGCACTCGTGCGATTAAAAAAGAAAGAATTGCAGGGCAAGCTCGATGTAGCGCTCGCTTTGGCCATTGGCCGCGAGGTGGACGCCGACTACGTCGTCTTGGGGCAAATCGACGAGATGAGCATGAAGCGCTTTCGCGCCACCGTGCCCATCGGCGGCTATCGCAGTTATCAGGGCCTGACCACGGTGCGGTTATATCCCTATAAGGTCATAGACGGGGAAGCAGCCGGTGAGGTGATGCGGGAAGTAGCTGAGGACAGCAAGCGCTATGGGATCACCAACCCGGCAGCGTACGTGCCGCTGGAAAAGGAGTACTTCCTCTTGGGGCAGATGGAGTGGGGCAGCGAGGAATTCCACAACACCCTGCTAGGCAAGTCGATAGGCCGCTGTCTGGACCACTTGGCCGCCGGGCTGGACAGCCTCATCCAACCTCCGGCCGCACTCAACAAGGTCTCCGAGCCGAAAATCATAGAGGTGGTGGCTGATACAGTGCAGGCTGATACAGGGGAGAACGGCCAAGCTGTGCGAGTGCGGTTGAGCGCCTATATTAATGTGGGATTAGCCGATTCAGTACAGAAAGGCAACAAGTACGGCGTGTGGGATAAGGGGAGAGAACTGAAAGACCCGGATACTGGCGAAGTGTTGGGAACGTCCCTGCCACGCCGGGTCGGCGTCGTGCAAGTCGAACAGGTGCTCAGTCAACACCTGTCGCTGGTGAGGATTCTCCAAGGGGAAGACGCCGTGCAAAAGGATTACGGAATTCGCGCCGAATAAGGTCGATATGAACGCACTACGAACGACATGGACGACGGGTTTGGCCCTGTTGCTGGTCGCAGGCAGTGGAGTTGGCAGCAGCGAAATTCAAGTCCTGCCGGAAGACAGCCGCGTATTCTACGTTTTCTCGCACGATAGGGCCCCGCAGCGCCAGCGGGTCTTGCAGCTATGGCAGCAGTTATCCCGCCTAAAGGGCGAGGTGAAGCGCGTGCAGGATTCCGAGCAGTGGTTTGTCGCCATCGCTCGCGAAGGCCCCATGCCATCGCTTGAAGGGCTGACTCTGTGGTCGGCCACTATGGCCGCAGAGTCAGCGGACGTGCCCGCGTACATCAAAGCGCGGCTGGACGCCGACGGGGATTATTTCGCAGCCATAGATTCCGAGGGCACTTTGGTCTTGGCCGGCCCGGGACAAGACCTGCTGCAACCCTTGTCCACGGAAGTGGATGAAAGCACCTGGGGCAAGGTAAAGGACTTGTTCAGATAGGCCCATGTCCGCAGAGCCTGAGCACAGCGATTTTTTTATCAAGCGCATCGATGCCTTTGCCTGCGGCGCTCGCCTGCTCGCGGCAGGTGCCATGCGGTATCACCGCTTGGCAGTCGAGGGCGGTAGCAATCTGCCGCGCGAGGGGCCGGCCCTGATTTTGCCCAAGCACTGCGCATACCGCGACATTCTGCTCGAAGGAGTCTTGTTGTACAGGTTCACCCGGCGCTATGCCAACTACATTATGAAGGTTGGTCTATGGGGGTTCCTAGAGTTGATGGGGGGGGTCAAAGTGGTGAGACCGAAAGACATTAGGCGCATCGCAGACCGGGAGCAACGCCGCGCTGAGATTCGGCGAGCCCGCGCGGCCAACCAACAGATGCAAGCCTATCTAGACGGGCTATACCAGAGTGGAGAATTGGTCGTCTCGCACCCGGAAGGCATGCGTTATCAGGACAAGTTAGGGCCACTGCAAAAGGAAGTAGTCGAGCATTTGGTACAGGCCGAAGAGCGGTTGGGGATACGCGTGCCGCTGATTCCCGTTGGACTGGAGTACGATAGCTACGCTCGGCCAGGGGCGCGGGTGTACTTTCGGGTTGACGAACCGCTCTACGTGGATTCCTTCGCCAATGTTAACGAGTTGATGGATCATCTCGGCAATCGCTTGCGAGTACTTAGCGGTCTAGCCTGATCTGCCGAGTGTGCAATAATTCAGTAAGGAGAATACATGTTCAAGTTATCTGCATTAGTTTTAGCTGTCGCGATCGCAGGGTGTGGCTCCAACCAAGTTAAAATCGAGATCAGGGGCGGGGATGGCCAGTTCGTGCGCTTGGACGCCAATGACGTCCAATACAAATTCAACCACTTGGTCAAAGCTGGAACCTACGTCTTGCCCGAGTCGGATAGCAAAATCGAATTGGATGGTGGCTCTTATGCAGTCAATGTCGCTGCGGGGGATTATCTGGGGAATGAGGTCTTGCAACTGGAATCGCCGCCGCTATGGGGCGTGCGGACATACGAGGCGATCTTCGATATTCCCGCTAGCAGCAATGCTGCCTTCAAACGCGAGGGTACGATCCTCTACGCCTCGACCAAGAAAAACGTCCGCAACTGGGATTTGTTTATCATCAAGGCCGATGGCAGCGACCGCCAGCAGCTAACCCACACTCCCGAACCCGAGCAGCATCCTTCTTGGTCGTCCGATGGCAAGAAGATCCTCTTCACTCGCGGCGACGTGATGAGCAACATTGACCTCTACGTCATGGATGCCGATAGCTCTAATGCCGTGCGCCTAACCGAACATCCCGAGCGCGACCAGCGCGGCGTTTTTTCTCCCGACGGCGAGACGATCGCCTTCGTCAGCGAGCGCGATGGCGACAAGGCCGTTTGGCTCATGGCCGCTGATGGGTCCAACCCACGCAAGTTGGTCCAGGGCCGCGAGCCTTCGTTTTCTCCCGATGGCCGCCGCATCGCCTTTACTTCTTCGGCTTTCGACGACAATGATGAGATATACCTCATCGATCTAGACGGATCGAATCGAACGCGCCTCACCGAGAATCGGCGCAAGCTCGATGGGTTCGCGTCGTTTGCCCCTAAGGGCAATCGCTTGGTTTACAACTCAGAGGAATTTGGCGGCCAAGAGCTGATGCTCATGCAGGCCGATGGACAAGGGCAGACCCGCATCTCCATTGCCGAGGGGACCTATGAGCAAGAGCCTGTCTTTTCGCCCGATGGCAAGGGGATAGCTTATGCGGGCAGGATGGGCGACGACGAATACGACATTTACTTGGTCGGCACGGCTGGATTTGACTTGGACGAGATGGACGCGCCGCCGCTGATGCCAATCAACCTGACCGACAACGACGACCGCGACGATATGTCGCCAAGCTGGCGCCCCTACTGATCTGACATGCAAACAAAGGGGGCTACGGGCGCTTCTTATCTCTATATTGTCCTCGCCCTAGGGCTGGCCCTGCGGTTTGTAAACCTGCAAACGCCCCTGATCGACAAGCAGGCTTGGCGTCAGACAGACACGGCCGCCATAGCCCGCAATTTTTACGAAGAGGGCTATTCGCTTCTCTATCCGCGCGTCGATTGGCGCGGTAATACCCCTGGATACGTGGAGACGAATTTCCCTCTGTACCCCTTCGTCATTGCCCTGCTTTACGCTGCAGCCGACGGAACCTATGAGTGGCTCGGGCGGCTAGTGGCGGCGCTGTGCTCGACGGCGGCCGCGGCATTTCTCTATTGGCTGGCCCTGCGATTGGGCATGGGGTGGCCGGGTGCGCTGTTGGCTGCTCTGCTCTATCTGCTTTTTCCCATGAGTATCTACTACGGGCGCACCTTTATGCCCGAGGCGCTGATGCTTCTTTTGAGCGTGGGTTCGCTTTGGGCTTTCGCTCGGTGGATTGACAGCGGTCGCCGATGGGACTTCGCGCTGGCTGTTCTTTTGGCCGCCCTGTGTTTCCTCGTCAAAATACCTACTCTCTATCTCGGTTTTCCGCTGGTTGCCTTTGCTTGGGTGCGCTGGGGATGGCGCTTCGTCCTCAAGCCCGCACTTTGGCTCTACCTCGTTCTGGTCTTAGTGCCCGCCATACTCTGGTACTGGCACGCCAACCTGCTTTTTGAGGACACCGGCCTGACGTTTGGCATCTGGAATCGCTACGGCTATGACAAGTGGGACCGCAGCCTGCTCTTTACGGCTGATTTCTACGCGACGCTCTTGGAGCGCTTCTGGAACAGCGTCTATACGCCTGCGGGGGTAGTCTTGGTTTTGGCTGGACTCGCCCTAGTGCCTACCCAACGGCGCGAGTGGACGCTGTGGGTGTGGATGGGAGGGCTGGTACTCTATGTCTTTGTCGTTCCCGAGGGCAATCGCAGACTGCATTACTACCAATTACCCTTTGTCCCGGTGGGAGCCCTGCTAGCTGGGCGGGTGCTCGAAGCCATTATCGGGGCATCTGCCCCATCGGCGGGGTGGTGTCGGTTTGCGCGGAACTGGAAGCACCGCTGGCGCGTCGTTTTGGTATGTACTCTGGTGGTCGGGGTCGCTGCCTACAGCGTTTGGGCGGTTGGGCCGTATTATACACAGCCCAACAATTTGCACAACTACTACCAGAGCTGCCACTTGGTGGGACGGATACTCGACGCTAAGTTGCCGCAAGATACGATGATGGTCATCGGCGATGAGGACCAAAACGCCGGAGTGCCACATCGAGCGCAAAGTCCGACTTTGCTCTACTACTGCCATCGCAAGGGGTGGCAAATAACCCTAGACGAGTTTGCGCCCGACCGGCTCGACAGCCTCGCGGCCGAGGGCGCAGACTATTTCCTAGTGGCGGCTGGATTCGTCGTGAAGAACGAGTCTTTTTGGCAAGATCTCTTGCGCCGAGGCGTGACGACCCCTTCGGCGCATCCGCGCCAGTGGCACGACGAAGCGGAATTTACGCGTTTCGTCATCCAGCAGCCAAGACAGGATCGGCACTTCATCCTCGTGTCCCTCGCAGGCCACGATGAGTAGTTGACAGCGGCAGATGGCCTATATATTATGGCTATTAGGCAGTGAAGTTCGTTTTCTACAGCTCGTCACAAGGAGGGAAAGATGGCGTCGCAAGGCGAATGTACCCAGGTGCGAAAGTGGCTTCTAGTCGGCACTATAGTGGCTGTTGCGGTTGGGTGTGCCACCACCGGAGGTAGCGGAGGTGGCTATGGTATGCCGCCCATTCCCGAGGGCAAGGGGCGACTCATGTTGGAGACGGGAGGGATCAACGAAGTAAATTACTACGTACTCGACGGAGAGACTGGCGAAGAGGTCCATTCGGAATCGCCGCGCATGGCCGCGAGTTCACCCATAGGATACGAGACCGGCTATCGCTCTTTGCCGCAATTCGTCGATCTGGACCCTGGCAGATACACAGTTGTGGTCAATACGGATATCGACGACAGCGTTGAGAAGGAAGTCGATGTCCTGATGGGACAGGAAATGTACGCGACCATACCCATTGGGCGCTTTCAGGTCATTTTTTCCGACTCACAGGGCCGCAGTCAGGTGCCTTTCCTTATTTTTGACTACAATTTGCGGACTATGCTGGGCCGGGGTATGACCTCGACAGAGGTGCGCTACTTTATCGTGCCGGTGGGCGAATACAAGGTGCGGATTGAAAATTCTCCCACTGGTCAGGACGACATCAGGCCCGTTCAGGTGAGTATGGGACAGACCCAGAACATTCACATCGGCCCGCCGCCTTCGCCGGCACAACCGGGCGAAAGTGGGGGCGAAGGGGCCGCACAGCCTTAGGCTTATCGCGGAGCAATACCATGAAGCGCAAAGGACTATGGGGTAGAGTTGCACTCTTGGCCGCGCTATGGGTATCGGCCAGTGGAGCTGCTACTTCCCCTCTCAAGGCGACCATTATAGATCGCTACGGAAACCAGCACCAAGTAGATAAGTTCACCTTTCAAGGGCGTCAGGATTTGGAAATCTACGTCCAAGGACAGCGTCGGTTGGTGGAACTGGTCAAGGTGGCTCGGTTGCGCTTTGAAGGAGAGCGCAGCGACGAGGAACAGCGCGTCGTGCTCGTATTCCGAAACGGCAGCCAAGAAGCGGGTTTGATGGTGACAGGTGGCTCTTCTGCGCCCCACCAAGACGCTGTCGGCGGTGGAAGTAGCGGGCGTCGCTTCGCTGGGGTGACAGAGTTGGGGCCGTTCTTCATCCTCGCTAGCGATGTGCAAGAGATTGTCTTGCGCCATCCCATAGGCGAGGAGCCGCCGGCAGAAAAGATCCTCAAGGCCACGATCATCACGACAGACGGCAGGCGCTTTGAGGTGGAGAATTTGCGCTTTCGCGGCAAGAAGCGGCTCGACTTCTTCAAGGGCCGCAACAAGCGCTTTATCCCTTTAGATAAAGTGGCGCGAATCGACTTTGAGGACGGTGGAATGGGCGACGAGTTTAGGCCGATCACGGCGACCCGTTGGTCGGGAAAAACCGTTATGGGCACGGTTGAGGCGAGCCTAGTGCGCCTCTCGGGAGAGACTGACAAGAGCTATTTTGAGCGCGTCAACCGGGCCTTTACGGGCGTCGTGGGTTCGAGTCCGTTTGCAATTGGTATGCACGACATAAAGCATATTCGCTTTCGGAAAGATAAGGACGAAGAAAGCGCTGAAGACGGTGACGATGCTGACGGCACTGCCGACAGCGCTGGCGATGGTGCTGGAAATTCTCAATAAATGTTACTGACCGTAATATTTATCGAGAGTTTGTCAACAGACTAGGCACAATAGGAGATAATGAATAAGTACTTGCAGTATCGTGGCGAATATTATATATTACGCCCTCACGCCGGATAAAAGCCCGCTAAAGCGATTCCGATCTATTCATTAGGAAAAGAGTTCGGATGCCGTTTCACAGTGGGTTTTTAATTCACTACGAGGAGAAGACAGACCTACAGAGGCGACAAGCGCTAGCTCGTGCTACGATGCAAGTCGAACCGAAAAGGTCGCTACTCCCAAACCACCACACCTCCCGATAGGGGAGTATTAATAAGGAGTCGCAGCTTATGAAACGTCTATATGGCCTCCTTGCTATAGGCCTGATACTAGGCCTGACAAGCGGTGCCAATGCACATATTGGAGAGCGGGTTTACCTACTCTTTGAAATGCTCGATGAGGATATAGGTGACCTCGACTTTACCGATGGTACCGTTGAGGATTGGGAAGATGTAGTAGGAGAGCCCAACTTTCTCCCCACTGATCTATATCAAGATCCCACAGTGGGCGATGGTGCTCAGTACGACCCGGCAGACCTCGACTATCGCATCTGGTCGGGCTGGAACGCCACCAATGGCACGATCTGGTTCGCCATGGAGCGCATCGATAACGTGTACTTCGGTAGAGAGTACGACGGTAGTAGTCCTTGGAATTATGAAGCCATCGAATGCATGCTCGACGGCGACCACACTGGTGGCGACTACACTGGTTCGGCCAACCCGGACTGGACCGCCGAAGAGAGTAAACTGAACAACAACCGCACGGCGCAGCAGTACATCGCCGTTGCGGACGATCCTTCGGGTCGCCACGTCTTCTACCTCGGTGCAGGCTCTGAATGGGTCAACGATGTGCCCTATGCCGATGGCGGTGGTGTCTCAATAGGCGACGGTCCAACGGTCAGTATCATCGAGTTTTACTGCACGCCGTTTGACGATCTGATCTGGAACAGTCCTGATGACAGTATCGCTTCTCCTCTTTTTGAAGGTAAGATTATTGGTTACCAAATCTCGACGCCTGATACGGATCAGGCTCCGGGACAAGATCGCGCCTTCCACACCATATCTGGTCAGGCCGCAACTTGGCGCTTTGCCGAGCGCTTTGTCGATGCTCGCTTGGTCGGTGCCGGTGGCGATATGGGTGGTGATACGGCGACCGAGGAAAACTCTTGGGGTCGCATCAAGGCCTCGCTGAGCGAATAAGCGACCGAACATCTTTTTTAACCTGCAAAGAGAGGGGGGATAATTCCTCCCTCTCTTTGCGCTTAGAATCGCCAATTATCTATTAGTTTCATATAGCTCATATAGCTGCTCGTATCGCATACAGCTCGTTCCCAATGCCTATGCCAACCTGGGCGAGAGCGCAGACTCTACCGGGGGAGTAACGGAATGAGAATAGGGATTTTTGTCGCCACACTGGTTTTGTCGGGTTTGGTGGTAAACGCTGCCGCAGAGTTGCGCTTGTTAGCCATTCCTGGCAATTCCACTTGGGGCGACGTCAAACAGAGGTCGGTTTCAGAGAATACTTTCATTGAACTAATAGACCTCGAAAGTTATGAAAACGGCATTGGCCCTATCGTGCCCGCGCGCATGGTGCCCGTTCCCGAAATTTCCCTCGGAGCAGATGCGGCGATTGACTCTATCCTCTTCGCCTTTTCGCTCAATGTGACCAGGGCCGATGTGGTGGCATTGACCGATGCGGAGCGCGAAGATGGTACGATCGTCGAGGAGGGCACGGTGCTGATTCCTCGCTGGAGCCCTTTCCCGCGCAGCTTAGAGGCCGTCCAGTTGTTGCGCCGGGCTGGCATCACCGAGATCGAGGCCATGATCAACGTGGCTGAGTCTTTTCCCCGCCCGCCCGGCGGCGATAAGTACAACAAGAGTCTCAACCTCACGACTCTCGGCAGATTTGAAAGAGCCTTGACTGGGATACGGTTGCAGGAGGGCTTGGGGCGCGTCTTCGACGGTGATCCATTGACCCATTTTGAACGCATCGATCGGTTGGGAGAAGACGTCACGCAGCAATGGATCCTCTATATTGACTTGGGACAATACTTTCCAATCCGGCTTTTTCGCCTCTATCCCAGCCTCGAAGAGCCGGTGCGTGTCTCCGCCTACACCCTCTTTCGCGGTCTGCCTGGGACCGAGACGGTGATCGCCGGTCTCAGTCTTGAAGATCCGATAACCGGACCATTGGGCTTTCCTAGATTCGATAGAATCGGCGATACGTTTCCGACCTTCGTCCCCGAGGCGAGCGTGCCGGTCAACGTGGAAGATACTATTGCAGTAGTGTTCGATCCGCTCCCCAAAATGCGCTACGCGCGCTTCGATTTTCAGACTCCGTTGGACTACGACTTGGCTGAAATGGAGTTCTTAGCCGACGGTTTCATGCCCGAAGCGGTATATACCTCCAATGCGCTACCGCTGCCCCCAGCTACTCTGGGGAGGATCTTCTGGGATGAAGAAAAAATCGGCGATCCCACCAAGTCGAGAGCGATCGTACGCGTGCGGACGGGGTTCACTGCCGAGCCCGATGTGCTCTTCCGCATCAACTACTACGACCGCGAGGTGGAGTGGAAAGAGAAGGCAGTTCTCATCGACCGACGGCTCGGTTCCTCGACCCAAGGCCAAGTCGTACATCTGGACTCCTCGGAATTCAACATAGAGGCCCGCGAGGTCTTCAGTGCCGCCCTGCCCGAGGATCGCGAGGCGATCCGCTTGACTCGCGAGGACTACATAGGATTGCCGGTCAGCGTACGGCGGCGCATCGAGCCCGATCTTGAGTTCTGGAGCAGTGCGCAAACAGCCGACAATGGCGAACTGGTCAATGCGCCGAGCGGGCGGCCCTTTATCCAGGTTGAGATAGAGTTCCTGAGCCAGTCGCCGGAGTCGGCGACAGTTATCCGCAACATGCGCCTTGAATACTCCGCCCCACAGATCACCGATCAAGTTCTCGGCGAGATCGCTCCGGCAGTGGATGTAATCGCCGGCCGCGATACCTCCTTCGTTCTGGCCTTGAAAGCTTCTATCGGGCCCGAGAACAATGGTTTCAATCGCCTACAGGTTTTTACGCCGGCACGCGCCGAGGAGATTGAGGGAATGGAAGTGGATCTGGGCGACGCCCAAGTCGAGGTGCTCTCTCGCGTCGGACTCGGCGAAGGCGAGGCTGGCGAAGGGCAATTTCAAGAATTGCACATCGCCGATAATCAGTTCGTCGTCGGTTTTCCGACCATTGGCCCAGCCGAGGATGGACAAGTGCGTGAGGCGCTGGTGAAAGTCCGCTTCCGAGGCCGGGTCATTGATTTCCGCACCAACTTCTTTGCCAATGCCTTCCTTGACACCTTGGGTGCCGATGTAGAACGGCGCTTTACCCGCAATGGAATTCTAGCAGTCACAGGCGGCGAAGGTACGCTTGATACGCTGGCTTTTTTTCTGCCGCAAGGAGTGGAGGGCAACGATGTGGTGGACTTCGTAGCGACGGACCAGCTCTCAGACCGCAACTCTCTAGCTGTTATCGCCGATATTTCGGCGCAGAGCGAGAATCTGGTGAGCAATTTTAAGGCCGCGCCCAATCCTTTTACGCCCAATGGCGATGGCGTCAACGACGAGATAACCGTGCTCTTTGATGTGCAGCGCCTGCTGACGCCGAAACCGGTGCGTCTGGAGATATTCGATTTGAACGGTCGGCGCTTGCGTCTTATTGAGCGCCATCTATCGTCGGGAGGATATTCGCAGCAATGGGATGGCCGCGCTGACGGTGGACAGATCGTGCCGCCGGGCCTCTACGTATTGCGCATTTCGGTCGAAGCCGATGATGCGGGCAATGCTCAAACGCGCATCATTTCTGTAGCGTATTAGTCTTAGTCGGAAAGCACGGAAAGAGAGGATATGCTATGAAACGGCTACTAAAGTGGGGGGTACCCCTCGTCGTAGTATTTATGCCGAATTTTTGTCTGGCCCAGAACAGCGATGCCTATCGCCTGCAAGGCAATGCTATCCTCGTAGATCGGGCTTCTCTCTGGGGAAACTGGATCTATCAGAACGATCTGGTCACGAGCCTGAACGTGCCGGTCAGGGAAGCGGATATCTTTGAGGTAGGGGCCGATGGGATGCGTCCGGTGTTTTTCCGCCGCAATATCAATGTTGGCCCCACGGCTAGAGACTTCACCTATCCCGATTTGGTCCGTGCCACTGGCGAGCTAACTACTGGCGGCGCGACCGCCAAATCCAACGACGCCTCGGCCAACAATGTTCTCGACGGCGACTTAAATACGTTCTGGGAGCCGGACACGCCGGTTAGTTTTGAACGCCGCTTGAGGGACCCCGGCGACTTCAATCTCGACGGACTCAGCAATTGGGAGCTTGAAATTGACCTCGGAAGGCTGGTTTTTGTCGATAGCCTGACTATCGTTTTTCCCTCCGAGCAGTTCGAGGCCGAATTTCTCGGTCAACCGGTTAAGGCTTTCGCGCTCTTCGCCTCAATGGGCGAGCGCTTTCCCTTTCCGTTGGGCAACAATCTCCAGTTTTCAGTCGTAGCCGAAGCTTCGACTGGCATTGTTGGGACGGATGGCGTGCAGACTGTCGCCGTGCCCGGTACTGGGGGGCGCTACGTGCAGATGACCTTCCCCCTCTCGCCGCTAGATTACGCCGACTGGGACTTCGACGGTCTGCCCGATATCAGCGGAGCCTTCATCCAATATATCCGCGTCAAGGCCACAAATTCGGATCTCTGGCGCGATTCCTCCTTGGGTGACGGCGAAGAGGCTCGCCTCGCCTATGAAGCACTGCCCGAAGAGCAGCGCGGCGCGCTCGTCTATCAACGCCAGACGGCCGGCGGTTTACTCGTCGAAATCCAGGACGATGCCAACCAGACCGCCCGCGAAAAGTACCAAACCTTACCCGAGGAAAAGCGCGGGCCGATCCTCTACTATGTCAAGGAAGTTCCCCGCATCGCCGAGGTCCAGATCTGGGCTAGAGGCGACAACTACTCGCTGCAGCCCGAAAAGCGCGGTGGTGCCTCGTTTGAACACGGTAAATTGGGCGCTCCCGATTTGGCCACCGATGGGTTATACGACTCGCAGTGGACTGCCAATACTTGGTCGCCAGTTTACGAAAAGGGTACGGCTTGGTACGATTTAGGGGCCGTATTCTGGGTCGATAATATTTCGGTGGTCAACAAGCGCATCAATCAGAGCAACAAGGGTGCCTTCTTGGGGCCGGACATTCTGGTATCCGACGGTACCCTGCTCAAACCCCTGAACATGAAAGACCGCGCAGACTTTACCCAACTTGAAGAGGGGCTCAAGTGGGACAACATCATTAGCGAGGAGCACATTGATAACCGCACGCCACCAGTAGTGCGCATTTTCCAAGAAGACTTTGCCCTCCGCAAAATTCGCTTTCTGCAGGTCCGCGATCTCGACATCACTGGAATACAATCGGGCCGCTATGGGGCGTTGGCGACTATAGCTGAGATCCAGCTCTACGGCGAGGGATATCCGGTGAGTGTGTGGGCGTACTCGCCGCCGATTTCGCTGACCGATTCGCGCGGCAACTTCATCCGCAAGACCCTGCCGCGCATTGCTTGGGAGGGCGACGTTCTCATCCGCGACATTGACCCGCTCACTGGTCAAGCCACCGAGCGGATTGAGCCGCTGGATCTTCACCCGGATGTCCGCTTGCAGGTACAGACTCGCACCTCCGATCAGACGGACACCAATTTTACCTACTATCAGGTCATCAGCATCGCTGGCAACGAAGAGCGCGAGGAAGTGACAAAAGAGGCTTACGACGAGATAGCCTTGCAATGGTTGGCATGGGAGATCTGGCAGACCCTGCCCGACAGCAAGCGACACGCCTCGCGCAAGGACGACGATGGCGACGGTGTCAACGATGAAGATCCCATTGACCTCATCGACAATGACGGCGACGGACTCATCGATGAAGACGGTAAAAAATTGCGCCGAGCACCGCGTTCGAGCTTTGACAAGGACGGCGAGTTGGCCTTTGTCGGCTGGAGCCCGTGGAGCGAGAGCTATCTGCCCACCAACGGCGTCAATGAGGCGACGATCACCTCGCCCAATCCGCGCAAATTCATCCAAGTCCGGGTCAATATCTCCTCTGAGGATCCTTTCAAGACGGCGCGGATACGAGGGTTGCGGATTGATCTCGCACCGCCACTGGCACTGGAGTTGGCCGGTGAGTTGGCGCTGGTAAGCGACGAGGGAGCGACAAAGGGGCTGACGAATTTAGACGTTTTGCCCGCCGACTACACTCCGCCGCGCGATATCAATCCGCTCACACCGCAGCAATTTTCCTATTTTATCCGCGCTGCCGCGCCCGATCCGACCGATGCCGCCGTGCGCGATGGCTTCAATGAGGTACTGGTTGTTACTCCCCGTGCCGCTCGCCTGACCGGGATCCGCCTCGGTCGGGTCGAGGTCTCCCAGACGCCCTCGATCCTCGATCCAGATCAAATGCGGACCTCAGCAGTGACCACGCGCTTCGACCGCGCCTTTGCCGAGGGCGACGACGGTGTCTTGCGCGCCGAAGACGGCTCGGTACTGGAGCGCATAGCGACGGGAGAGGACTCGATTTGGGTCCGCTTCCCGTTCTCGCTCAACGCCGATTTGCCCGCCGAGGCACACGCCCTCATCGAGGTACAGTTCGAATCGCAGAGCTTTCGCGAGGGCATTGAGTTCATCTCCTTTGTCCGTGCGTCCAACTCCGACGAAGGCGTCTTCCAGCGGGTCGATACCGACGCGAGAGACGCCACCGAACTAGTGGACTCCTCGACGACGCGGGTCAGTCTGATGGCCTTGCTGGGTTCGTTGATCCAAGACGTAGTGCTAGCACCTGTTTTTACGCCCAACGGCGACGGGATCAACGACGAGCTTTTGGTCCACTTCGCGCTGTTGAAGGTATTGGAAGAGAGGCCGTTGGGGGTGGCATTTTACGATCTGAGTGGTCGCTTGGTCGGCCGGGGGCAGAGTGCGATGGAGGGCGGCAAAGTGGGGGATCAGACGTTTACTTGGGACGGGCGGGATCTGGATGGACAGGTCGTGTCGCCGGGGATCTATCTCTGCCAGATTGAGGTCGAGGCCGACGACAAGGATAACCAACTCGTGCGCCTCGTCCACGTCGCCTACTAATTGGAATACGCTGCAATTTAGACCGGAAATTTGATAAACAAGGGAGGGCTTTGTGAATACAGCTTGGAGTTGTCGCATCGGTGCGGTTGTGCTCCTGATGCTGGGAGTGGTGGTAGAGCATCTCCCAGCGCAGGAGGACTTCGGTTCGCGTCTGGGCGTGCGCCGCGGTGGGGAAGTATATTACGATCCTGTGGGGCCTGGCGTTCTCTTTGACGCGCTGGATCCGGCAGTGAAGAAGTGGTACGTGCCCCAGGAACTTTTCAACGAGTACCAGTGGCGGCAACAGGACTATACGAATTACGCCCGTCGGTATTATCAGCACTATGTCGGGACCGCCCGAGAAGGCGAGTATTTCTACGACATTTATGGGAATTACATCACCCGCGGCGAGCTCGTTTACGACTGGAGCGTTTCCGCGCCGCAGACATCGGGTAGCAGTCTGTTCAAGACAAACAGGTTCAGTGACTGGTTTTCGAGCGTGGTTATTGCTTCGGACCAGAAGGGCCAATACGCCTATGCCTTGACCATCGGCGACCGCATCCGCACCACCCTGACGCCGATGACCTTTTCCAAACCGACGTTCGCCGGTATTCAGTTCGACTTAGCCACCGACAAGTACGAAACGACTGTTCTCTTCTCGCGTCCCAGTGCGCCCGGGCAGGTCGAAACGCTGACGGGCGCTACCAGTACCGCTCGCTTCCGCTCGAACGATACTAACATGCTGGGCGGCCGTAGCACGGTACAGATCGGCGACTTTGTCAAGGTTGGCGCGACCTATGTCAATGCTTTCAACTCCTCGACCAAAGGGCAGGCATTTCAGGGCAATCCCTTCAAAGGAACGCTTACCGAGGGCCAGAACAACGCCGACATTACGCGCATTGAAGTGCGCTTGAGCGACGATTCGCCCGAGGACAACATCGCTGGTGCGGCCTTCTTTCAGGAGGAGATGATCATTACGACCATTGACGGCGAGCGCATCAGCAATCGCCGCCAAATTGGTGATAGCAATGTCCTCGACTATGGTCCGTCGGTGCAAGGTGGTTTCCGCCGCGAGGGCTTCCTCTCGGCCGATGGCAATGAAGTCATCGTGCTAGTGTACGACCTCGAAGGTCCTCAGTACCGCAATTCCTTCGGTCCCCGACCCGAGCAGATCAAGAGCATTGAGTTTCTGTTGCTCTTGGCCAACGATTACCGGATCGACGTCACCTCTAACCGCCAAGCCAACCGCAACTTTCAGCCGGTTTTGCTCTCCGAGGGTATCCCCGAGCGCACGGTACGCGCTGACGGCAATGTGAAGGACGGCTCGAACCAGGGCTTTGTGCGCGTCAAATACGGGTTGCCGGTAGCCAATGAGATTTTTGGCGTCACTCTCGACGTTTCCGATGTGGCCGGGTTTTATCTTGCGGGCGAATACGACCGGAACCGCCAGCACTTTCGCTACCCGCGGCGCTCCGAGATTGATGTGACCAATCACCAAGCCCACAATACTTCGGCCGACGCTTGGTTCATCAATGCCTATAAGCGAGCGTATCCCTACTTCGGCTTCGGCGAGGTCTATAACGTTGATCCTAGCTACAGCACCAGCACCTTTTTAGCCGGCACTTTGAACGACGCGGCCGATATCAACTACGACGACAACATTCGCTTTGTGTACGAATTCGTCGACGACAACGACGACCAGGATCGCAACCCGGACTGGCATCGCGCCAATTTCTCGCCGGACAACCGGGTTTTCCCCGGTTTTGACGAGAACAACGACTTCATCAACGACTTCAATCAGAACGACTCCGAATTGCGCCGAAACACAGTGCCGGACTACGATGAGCCGTTCTTGCGCTACGCATCTGATCGCCCCGAGTTCCTCTTTGGCATCGATATGAATAACAATGGTATTGTCGACCGCTTTGAAAACGACGAGTTGCCCGACTACCTGTACAAACGGGACCGGCGGGGGTACAACATCTACGTGGGTTCTCATTTAGGCCCGGAAGCGAGGCTGACTGTCGGCCGACTCGACGAGCGCCAGCTAGCCGATGCCCGCGAGAACGTCACCAATTACGTTTTGCTGACCTTTGACAAGGACTACGCAAGCAAGGGGCGCATACAGGTGTACAACAACTATCGCCTAGTCCAGGACGATATACGCGACGACGTAATCGAGTGGATTGTGCGCCAGGGATCGCGCGGCGATCTTGTGCCCTATGCTGATCCGCTGCCCTTGCGCGATGGCTGGGCCAATACCTTGTACCTAGGCTATCAGTACCAGAGCGACCAGATCCACTTCAAGAACCGCCTCAAATGGGAGGTCTTCAAGCAAGCGAACTTCGACGAGCGGCCCATTGAGGAGCAGGACATCCGCGAGACGGCTTCCTTCTTTGGCGTCCTCAACAAGATAGATTACACCTTTGACCTAGGCGTCCTCAAGTTTCAACCGCGCTGGAAGAGCGAGTTCCAGCGCCAGCGGCCGTCGCGCCGCGAGGATACCCAAGTGCGCGCGGCGACTACCGAGTTGAGCGAACTCTGGTCGTTGGTCCTGCGCATGCCGATCCTGTCGCGCACCGAGCTACAGACCGGCATTGAGTACCTGCTCGTCGAGCAGTTCCTCGAGGAACTAGAAGATCATCAGTTGCGCTCGGACCGCAACGAGATGGTTTACGCCTTGCAGTTTACCAACAATATCGACTATCTGGGCTATAACCTATGGACCCAGGCCGGGTTCCGCGTGTCGCGGATTGATCGAGCCTCGACCGATAAGGCGCGCACGGAAACGGCGATGTTCATCACCGTGTTCGCCGGGTTTGAGTAGGAGGTTACCCATGCTGAAATGTTTCACACCGCTGCTTTTGGTCGGGCTGCTTTTTCTGGGCTGCTCCTATCGCTACTATGCCGAAGACCTCAAGCCGATAAGCGAGGCCGAACAAGGGGCTAACAAGACGGTAGCCGACGACGGTACTGTGTCTTATAGACAGGCCCGGCTCGAAATTAGCGTACGGCCGATGACCGACGAGGAGTTGAACCGCCAGTTCAGCGCGTACTCCAACGAAGGGCCTGACTCGCGCAACCCCTATACTTTTGGCAACTCGACGTACTTTCGCACTGGAGACACCCCGCAGCGCTTCACCGTCTTTCGCATGTACGTTTCTAATTACGAATACCCCAAGGTCTATCTCGATCCCAAAAAGGTCTATATAACTACCTCGAACGGGCGCAAGTACTACGCGCTGAGGCGTGAACAGCTCTACATATACTATCGCCGCTACGTGGGCAGCGGCACTGGTGGCAACGCTCCGGGGATGCCCGGCAACGCTCGCTACATCTGGCAGGAGCGGGACGGCATCCTGAAGCGCACGATGTTTCCCGATGAGGAAGTGTTCAGTGCCCAAGTGAATGAAGGGTATCTCGTCTTCAAGCCGCTGGCACCGGATATCGATGCGTTGACCGTTCATATTCCCGATGTGGTGGTGCGGTTCGACTTCAAGGGGGATCCGATTGAGTATGTGGACGTCGAGATGCACTTTGAGCGGGAGATCGGCCGCGTCTATCCAGACGGGCGCAAGGTGGCAGTCAACAAGTAGCGCGGGATCACTAGCTAATATTACTTAGGTGCGCGGTGCCGCTATGAGAGCGGTACCGCGCAGATTTTGTACACAGGTGAGAAACATATGTCGTGGAGATATTTTTTAGTTGCCCTCTTGGTACTTGCAGGTTGCGGCCCGGAGAGCAAAACCGCCGATTCAGCCGCAGTCTTGGCCACAGTCGCCGGGAAGGCCATCACTGTCTTAGATCTCGCTCGCTATGAGCAGGAGTTACCCGACTATCTGCGCTCAAAGAAAGAGGGCGTGGCTGCTCATCGCGCGCATTTGCAGAGCTTGGTGGACAAGGAATTCGTGCTGCGCGAGGCTAGGAAGCGCAGACTGGATCAGCTACCCGACCTGAAGCACAAGCTTTCCAAGATGGTCAATAAGCACTTAGTTGAAGAGCTGTCTCGCGAAATGGTCGATGCCCAGCTCACAGTTACCGAAGAGGAGCTTCGTACGACCTATGAGGAGGACTCGTTAGGTTGGGAAATCTGGCCGGCGCACATCCTTTCCGCCAGCGAAGAAGACGCCCGCGAAATCATCCGCCTGCTGGATGCAGGGGCTAGCTTCTCCGAATTGGCACGAGAGCGTTCCTTAGCCGACGACGCAGACAAAGGCGGTAATCTCGGTGCCTTCTTCGACCAATCTGGTGCCGTGTCCAGCCTGCGCGACGGCACCTTTCACTTGGAGGAAGGTCAAGTCAGCGAGCCGATTCGTACCATTGACGGCTATGAGGTGATCAAGGTGCTCAAAAAGCAGCGCATTCCCTTCGAGCAGTTGCGCGGCGATATCGCCAAGCAGTTGAGTCAGCGCAAGTGGGGGAGTCGGCGCGAAGCGGTCATAGATTCGCTCAAGAAAGCGCACGACTTGCGCTATCACCGCGATCGCATCCACACCGTGCTCGATGGGCTGCATCGCCGCGGACTGGACCGAGCACAAGCTCAGGCACCGCTAGTCGAATACACAGGCGGTGCGATCAAGGTGGGCGACTTCGTACAGGGGCTGCTCGACGTGGAAAAAGGTGTGCTGCCGCCCGACAGCGCAGCGGTCTTCCACGTGCTTGAGTTTTGGGTTCTGCCCGATTCGCTATTGGCCCTCGAAGCCCGTGCTCAGGGGTTACCTCAGCGGGCTGACATAGTGGAGTGGAAAGAGAAAAAGCACCAGAAGCTCCTCGCGTCCCAATTGCGCCTAGACGAGGTCGAGGGTAAGGTCGAGGTGACGGACGCCGAAGTTAGAGCCTATTACGAAAAATACCTCGATACCTACAAGTCCTTGCCCGGTATCATTGAGATGACCGAGGTGCTGGTCGATACGCGCGCGGAGGCCGAGGCGATCCTCGCCCGGGCGCGTGCCGGGGAACGACTAGAGGAGTTGGCCATTCGCCACTCCGTGCGGCCCAGCATGAAGCCGGTGGGCGGCCACACCTTCGCCGACAGTGGTCGGGTCACCATCGAGTCGCTCTATCAGTCGCCTTACCGCACCTTTTTGGGCGACAGCAATTCCAAAGACGTCGGGGTCTTACAAGGCCCAATGGAAGTCCAAGAAAAATACAGCGTGTTCCGCCTCGACCAGCCTTATGAGATGGCGTTAGTGCCCTTCAAGCAGGTGCAGCGGCCCATTCGCGTCAAGATCCGCAAGCGTCGCGAAGGTGTGCTCTTCAATGCGTTCATCGACTCGCTGCGCCGGGCGGAGGTCGATCAGGTGCAAATCAGCGAGGAAGTACTCTCCCGCTACGCGGCTGGGCGTTAAGTCATCAGATTCCAATGAACTCTGGGGCCATGCGCGGTCGGTGCGCTGCGCTATTGCTCGGCCTAGTGCTGGTCGCGCTCATCGAAGGAGGGTTGCGGCTGATCCCGGCGTTGGATCCACCGGCGTTTGCCATCCAACTAGCACGCATCGAAGGCCGGGCACTGCACGCGGTCAACCCGGACTATGCCCGTCGCTTCTTCGCCGACATGGCCGAGCCTATCCGGCGCGGCATCCGCATGACCCCGAGACCCTATATCGAACCCACGCCCGAGGGCGCGTTGCGCGTGCTTTTTGCCGGGGGTTCGACCGTACAGGGCTACCCCCACCCCAAGCGTTTATCGGCCCCTTCTTATCTCCAAGAAATGCTCGGCGACCTCTTTCCAGAGCGCCAGATCGAAGTCTTTAACGCTGGGATTACCGCTGCTTCGAGTTTTGCCGTGGCCCGCGCAGTAGAAGACGGCATCGCCGCGCTCGGGGCGGACTTGGTCGTAGTCTATACCGGACACAACGAGCTGTACGGGGTTTATGGAGCGGCCTCATTGGCCCAAGGAGGGCAAGCGGTGTGGATGAAGCGGGTCCACTACGCGTTGGTGCAGTGGCGGCTGAGGCCCTTGGTCGGCAAGCTGATAGGACCGTTGGGCAAAGAGAGGTCGGATGGTCCCTTAATCGAGGTGATGTCTAAGGCTGGTGCAATCCCGGCGTCCGATCCGCGGCGGGCGCAGGCAGCGGCCAATTTGGAGACCAATCTCCGCGACGTGGCGGCCTTTTGCCGAGTGCGGCACATTCCCTTGGTGCTGTGTACGGTGACCAGCAACGAGCGCGGTTTCGCGCCAGCGCGCATTGAGCCGCCTTTGCCGGATGAGGAGCGCACGCGCTATGTGGATTTTTTGGCGCAGAGCCAAAGGGAGCAAGCGTCGCCGACTGCGCTGGCAGCCTTGGAGCAAGCCGAGGCGCTCTATACGGACGACGCCTATTTGCACTTCTTGCGCGGTTATCACTTAGAGCAGTTGGGCCGTGGGGTTAGGGCACGGGCAGCTTATGTGCAGGCGCGCGAGTTGGATCCCCGACCTTGGCGGGCGACAGCGGCTCTAAACGAGGTCGTGCGCCGAGTCGCGGCTGAAGAAGGGGTGCTGCTCGCCGATGTGGAGGCGCGCTTCCGCGACCACAGCCCGGAGGCAGGTGTGGGTTGGGAACTGATGGCCGATCACTTGCATCCGGCAGCCGCTGGCCAAGTGCTCTTGGCCCGGTCCATTGTCGCTGCGCTGGAAAGGGCACCGGACCCTTGGAAAGTTGCGCTCGGAGCTGCAGATCAGTTGGCGGCGACTGACGAATACCGCCGTAGGCTAGGCGACTTACCCGTCGAGCGGCTGGCTGTGCTGCGGTCCATGGTCGCGCTCTTGGCCGCGCCTCCCTTGGATGAAGGTAACGAGCGTCGAGTGGAGACCTTGCGTCAGCAAGCCGCGGTCCTGTGGGACGAACTGAGCGCTGGCGAACAGAACGGAGTTGAGCGCTGGCGAACGGGAGCGGGGCCGGAGCTATTGGCGCTGAATGTCGCAAACGCTTGTTACGCCGCCCGGGAGTACGAGCGTGCGCGGGCCTATTATCGCGCAGCCCGTTTGGAGGAACCTTATACGATATGGGGTGATTTGTGGAGCACGCTGCATCAGATGCGTTGTGGACAACTCGCGGGGGATCCTATTGGGCCGGCTGAACGTTCCGCGCTCAGTGGCCTGTTGGACCGTTTGCGCTTCTTAAGGGAGGCCCCGGACTTTTCCCTGGGGTTACAGGATTTTATCCGCGGCTATGCCTACCATTTGCTCGGAGAGCATGCCAAGGCGTTAGCAGCGCTAGAAAGCGCAGCGCAAGACGCGAACATCCGCAAGACGTTTACGACGGACTTGCTAGAGCTGCTCGTCGCCGAATTGATGACTGCGGGCCGCTTGGCCGATGCCGAGCGGTACTCCGTGCAGATAGCCGCCCAACAGCAGCAAGAGGCGTTCGGCCGCGCACTAGTCGCGCAGATTAGGGCGGGTCAGAAGCCACGCTGATGCCCTCACCTTCGACGAGCGAGATGGCTTGGTTGGCGGCAAAGGGACCGAATCGTTCGGTCCGGCCCGAAGGCCAGCGCACTGCTAGCGCGTCGAGTTGCGACCGTTTCCCTAGTCCCAAACAGATGCGGAGTTGGCTCTGCGATAGGTATGAGCGGCTGCCGCGCAGTTCTCTAGTCTGGACCAAGTCGCCGCTGGTCGCCGTCAGCCGGGTGCCGATGCCGTTTGGGTTGCCGTTGGCTCCCGCGAGCCGGATGGTGATCCAGTGGTTGGTATCGACTTGATCGTTGCGCAGCAAGCTGAGCGGTTGTCCCGAATTAAAAACTAGTAAATCGGGATCGCCGTCGCCATCGTAGTCGCCGGTGGCACTACCGCGACTGACGCGCTCTAGGGAAAAGCCGGGTCCGGCTGCTGCGGAAATTTCAGCGAAGCGGCCGTCGTCGTTGCGGAAGAGCAAATTGCGCTGCCCATAACTGGTGGATTGGTCGATGTCGCGGACATTGTCGAGGACGTGGCCGTTGGCGGCAAACAGATCGAGATCGCCGTCGAGGTCCGGGTCGAAAAACTGGGTGCCAAACCCGAGGAAGGGCAGCGACGGAAGGCCCATCCCGGCAGCAAAGGTCGCAACGGAGAAGAAGCTGCCCTCTCCCCGATAGAGCGCATTAGGCTCGGCCTGGAAATTGGTCACCGTCAAATCGAGCATGCCGTCGCCGTTGTAGTCGCCCCAATCTACCCCCATGCCCGCTTCCATTTGTCCATCTTGGCCATAAGCCACCCCCATCAGTCCCGCTCTTTCGGCAAAGGTTCCGTCTTGCTTGTTGTGGTAAAGGAAGTTGCGCACTGCGTCGTTGGCCACGTAGATGTCGGGCCAACCATCGCTGTCGTAGTCGCCAAAAGCCACCCCCAGCCCCTTGCCGCTCGCATTGGCGATGCCCGCCTCTGCCGAGACATCGACAAAGCCTCCCGCACCGTCGTTGCGATAGAGCAGATCGGCTTGCCCTTGGAAGTTGTCTGGATGCGGATAGCCTACAGACACTTGGCCGCCATAGCTTTCGTAGCCGGCCATGTAGGGCACTTGATCGGCTCGAACTGCGGCCGGATCGTAGGCTACGTAGTTGGCCACATAGAGGTCGAGATCGCCGTCGCGGTCGTAATCGGCAAAGGCGCAACTCATGCCCCAGCGCGGATCGGCAACGCCTGTCTGCCGTCCGATTTCGGCAAAGTGTCCGTCGTCGTTGCGAAAGAGTGCGTTGGGGCCAAAGTTGGTCAAATAGAGGTCGAGGTCGCCGTCGCGGTCGTAGTCGGCCGCGGCAACTCCCATGCCGACGCCTGAGTGGGCGACCCCAGCCGCGACTGAAACAAAGCGCTGGCCATCATTGCGAAAAAGGCTATTGACAGGGGCCTTATTCTGAGGATCGGCGGCGATAAAAGCACCGTTTACGGCGTAAACATCCAAATCGCCATCGCCGTCGTAGTCGAAGAAAGCACCCCCGCCGCCCATAGTCTCGGGGAAGTAGCGCTGAGGACGGCGGCCGTTTTCGTGCTGCCAAGTCAGGCCGACGGCAGACGCTACTTCGACAAAATGGAGAGACGAGACTGCGGGCGCGGCGTGCTGCAGCGGTGCAGGTGGCGCGGTTTCTTCGGTGGAGTTACAGGCCAAACAGAGAAAGCAGATGAGAAGGACTAGTATGGACATATCAGGGACTCGGCAGTTGGGCAAGCCGCTCGCGGGCTTGGCGCAGGAAGTCTGGGTCGCCTTGCCATTTGTCGATAAAGGTTTGGTAGCAACGACGTGCCTCCGAGATCGCACCTTGGGCTTGGTACACGGTTGCCAGCGCGTAATAAGTCCGCGCAAAAGTCGAATCGGCGGCAATGGCCGCCTGATAGGCTCGTTGCGCTTGAGCTAGCCGCCCTTTTTGCAAGAAGAGGCTGCCGAGATTGTAGTGGGCATCAGCCAGAGTCGAGTCGGCGGCAATGGCCGATTCCAGCGCTCGTTGTGCCGCTGCTTCCTCTCCCAAACTTAGCTGGACATGGCCGAGGTTGTTCCAAGCTGTGGCCGAAGAAGAATCCAACGCTAGGGCGTGCTCGAAGGCCGTGCGGGCCTCTTGATACTGGTTGCGCTGCATATAGACGTAGCCGCAGGTGAAATGGAGCTTGCTAGTGCGAACATCCTCTGGATGCTGGGAGATGCCTCGGCGGCATAGTTCGAGCACCTCTTGGTCTTCTCCTCGCGCCAACAAAAGCCCGCTTAGCGAAGTTAGGACCTCTAAGTCGGCTGAGTCAGCCAGCAATATGGCCCGATAGTGGGTGAGGGCGTCGTCGTTCCGACCCAGTTGCCGATAGTGGCGGGCTAGCTGCAAGCGAGTCTCGCGGTCGTCGGGGTCGGCGTCGAGCTGGCGGCGCAAGTGGGCGACTTGAGCGGCGTGGATGGCGAGAGCCTCAAAACGCACCAGCGCCGCCTGTGCTTGGGTCGGCTGCCCCAGTCCCAAAAGCGCCGAAGAAAGGTTGTAGTGGGCCTCGATCAGATGTGGGGCGAGCGCGAGCGCGCGGCGAAAAGCCGCCAGCGCCTCTGGGTAACGCCGCTCGGCTAGGTGCAACAAACCCAGCAGACGATGACTTTCAGCTTGGGTCGAGTCTTGGGCAAGGGCTAGGTCGAGTGCTGCTCGGGCCTCGTCGTAGCGTCCTTGGCGCACATAGAGCCGGCCGAGTTGTTGACGCACGTCAATGTCTTCTCCGCCGACTTCTAGTGCAGTGTGTAATTTTTTTTCGGCTAGATTGTAGCGCCCCTGTTTGGCGTAGAAGAGGGGTAGGGTGCGGAAAGCGGGGACGTAAGTTGGAATGCCTTCGAGTAACTCGATGGCCAGCGGCAGGTGGCCCCGGTCGGCCTCGATTATAGCTAGGTTGTGCCGGGCGCGATGATAGGTGGAGTCGGCTGCGATCGCAGCTTTATAGGCTTGGACGGCCCGCTCTGTGTGCCCGAGCTTGGCGTCGAGATCGCCCAATGCACAATGTGCTGCGGCGTCGAGCGAGTCTAGGGCTAGAGCTTCTTCGAAGGCGCGGCGCGCCTCGGCGTAGCGGTGTTCCTCGGCGAAGTTGCACCCGGCCTGCACCAAGAGGTCGCCTTCTTTTTTTGGGCCGGAGCCTACACCGCAACCACTCAAAATCGCCCATAGTGCGGCGAGCGATATAGCCAAGCTCATCGCGGCGCGTGCTCTTGCGCGGATAGCTTCTGTCGGGCCTCGGCGATTTTGGCTTGTAAAGCCTCACTGGCCGCTCCACCAAGCGGGACGTCTTCCCAGCGCGCAATGGCCCGCGCGAATTCGCCGCGGCGGGCGTGGATATCGCCTAGCAGTATGTGAGCACTGTAGAGCTTCGCGTCCAGTTCGATGGCTCGCTCGACGGCCGCCTGTGCTCGGTCCAGTTGATCCATTTCGAGGTGCGCATTGCCGAGGTTGGAGTAGTAGAAACCCGTGGATGGGGCAAACCGCACAGCCCGCTCGTATCGCCTGAGGGCCTTTTCTAGGTGGCCCTGCTTGTGAAAGATCAAGCCCAGATTGTTGTGGCTTTCGGCCAAGGTCGAGTCGTGGCTCAGTGCTTTGAGGTAATAGCGCGCCGCTAAATCGTCCTTGCCCCGGCGCTGGAACAGAGTGCCCAATCCCTGGTACCCCAAGCCATAGGTCGAATCGATGAGGATGGACTGACGGTAGTGCTCGACGGCTAGTTTGAAACGCCCAAAGCGGCTGTAGAGGGCGGCGAGATTGGAGTGGGCTTGGGGTTGGTCGGGGTACTGGCGCGTTGCGTCTTGGTGGGGCTTGAGTTGGGCGTTTTGTTCGTCCAAGACGCGCGCTCGTTCGAGGGCACGCTGCCCTTCTAAGGTGCGGCCCATGCGCAGCAAAGCCTGCCCGATCCCAAGAAACGCAGTTGGCTCATGGGGACTGAGATGCGCGACTTGGCCCAATTGTTTCTCGGCCTCTTGGTAGTTGCCTAGCTTTAGTTCCACTAGACCTAGCTGTAGCCGGGCTTGCAGGTGGGTGGAGTCGGCAGCAATGATGGCGGCAAAAATATCGCGGGATTCTTGTAGCTGGCCTTCGCGCTGGTCGATCACGCCTAGTATATACCGCGCTTCGACAGCGTTGGGGGCCAGTTTCAATGCCTCGGTGAGGAGTTGGCGGGCCTCCTCTACTTTCCCGTGTACATCATAGAGCATTTTGCCCAAGGCGATGCGGGGGCCGGCGTAGTCAGGTTTTAGTTCGAGAGCTTTCTCAAACTGGGCCTGCGCCTCGGCAAAACGACTCTGGGCGTGTAATGCAACGCCGAGATAGTAATGGTATTGGGGGTTGGTCGGGGATTGTTGCAATGCTTGGCGATAGGCTTGTTCGGCTTGGGTGAAGAGGCCGCGAGCTTGGAGAGCACGGCCGGCGGCAAAGGTCTGAGCCGCTGAGTCGGCGGGCGGGGAGGGGGCTTGCGGTGAATCGGGTGTTTCGCGGGTGCAGGCGACGCATACAAAGAAAAAAAGCAGGGCAAAGCGCATAAGTCTACTCCGATATGAGGCGATTGATGCTTGGGTCTCGTCGCTAAAAAGCGGCCCAGCACTGGAGACAGGCAGCGCACAAGCAAGAAACGAAAGAGCTTGGAAGTAGCTGGACAAGGTCCTTCCTATGGCGATTCGAGCCGGCGATAGGCTTCGTCGAGCAGACGCTGCGCGTGGGGGGAGGGACCTCTCGTTAGCACTTGATGCAGCCGGCCAATGGCCTCGGCGTGATCCCCATTTTCGAGTTCGATGAGCGCGAGATTGACGTGGGCCTCTGGGTTGTCTGGGGCTAGCTCTAGGGCTTGGAGGAACTGGGTGCGTGCTTTTGCGGTGTGTCCGGCGATCAGGTGTAGCGCGCCTATGGCGACGAGTGCTTCGGGCCGTCTCTCAACGGACAATGCTCGATGGTATTGGCTCAATGCGGCCTTGGTTTGTCCGGCCTGCTGTAAGGCCCTCCCAAGTTCGTAGTGCAGCCAGAAATCTTGGGGCTGCCAAGGAAGTGCCTGCTGCAAGTGGGTTGCGGCCTCAGCGTAGCGTCCTTGGCGGTAGAGCAGGCGACCGTAGTAGTAGTGGGCCATGCCGGACTCTGGATCCCGTTCGAGTGCGCGGCGTAGGTGTGCTTCGGCCTGCTGTGGCTTATTGATTGTCAGATAGAGCCGACCTAGGAGCACGCGAGTGTCGGTACGCCGAGGATTTTCCGCTAGTGTTTGTAGAGCCTCGCGTTCGCTTTCCCCATAGCGCTCTTGGTGAAAGTACGCCACGGCTAGATTGTGGCGGGCGTAGTTGTAATCTGGGTCCAATTCCAGTGCTCGGCGTGAGTGATGTGCAGACAGGGCGTAGTCTCGCTTGCGCAGCTGTACCTCGCCTAGATCGAAGTAGAGCTGAGCGTCCTCTGCAGTCGGCGTGGCCTCGGCGAGGTTGCACAGGACTAATAGACCCCCTAGAGGCAAGGCAAGCACTGTGGTGCGGATATAGGCTTTGCGACGCACGCCTAGATAGAGTTGAAAAGCGGCAAAAGCAGCAAAAACGATTAGCACCGGCACGACCGGCATGCGGTAGCGAGCCGCCGGAAAGAAGAGTACAACCGAGGCTGTGTACACGAAAGCATAGAGCCTCAGCAAAGCGACTGGCGGCGTCCACTTCCCCCTCGTGCTCAACCCCAAGCCGAGCAAACTCAGCGGGCCGATCAGGCCGAAGGGAATCGACACATGCCAATCCCAAAGCAAGAGACTCAAAAGCCACGAGTGTTGGCGGGCGTAGTATACGTCTTGGTTGCGCTTGGTCTCTGGGCCGCTCCAAAAGAGGAATCCCTTCTTGCAGAGCAGGCCGAGATAATCGAGGGGGTGCGCGGCTATGTAATCGAAGGCTTTGCCAAAGAAAAAGGCCGATTGGGCGGCCGCGGTCTCATGCTCCGAGTTCGCCGCCTCGGCGATCATGGCCTCCCACTGCATACCCGGACGCAGCGAGACTGTGCGCTCGTAGTCGGCGTTGTTGCCGATGTAGAAGTTGACACCAGCATTGGAGGAGATGAAGACGAGGTCTGGCTCAATAGTCCAGTTGCGATAGGTTACAGGCAAGATGACTAGCGCTATGGGAACGACAAAAGAAAACAGGGAACGGTGGGCAGATGTACGCCGATGCCATAGCGTCCAAGCGCAAAAGGCTAAAATAAAAAGCAAGATAGTGGGGCGAGTCAGAGCTGCAAGGCCTGCGATGAGGCCGGCCAGCACCCAGTCGCGCCCGCGATCGCGTCTCCACGCGAGCAACAGGCAGTACAGGAGCAGGAGATTGAGGAAGACTTCCACCGGTACAGCCAATAGCTCGCCCTCAAAGTAGAGTAAGGAACCGCACAAAGCTGCCATGACGCCGGCGATGCGGCCGACCTGCTCGCCAAAGGCGTGTCGGGCCAACGCGTACACCAATAGGCAGGAAAGGACGCCGAGACCCACGTGAACGAGCCGGATGCCGACGAAGTACGAGGTCGGCAGAAGCCAGCAAACGAACGTCAGTAGGTAGATGTAGAGAGGGGGTTGCCAGTACGGTTCGTCCCCTCCCCAGAATGGACCGCTGGCAAGGGCTTGTGCCTGTTTGAGAAAGGTCTGGGCGTCAACTATGGGCGCGTCGAAGAAGGGACTGGCGCGGTGTTCCCACAGATAGCCCAGACGCAGTGCGAGAGCGACTAGCAGGAGCGCGCTAAAAAAAAAGCGGGTGCTGCGCGCCATGGCGTTAGAATGGGGACGAGGAAGAGAAATTCTGCAAGCGTTTTAAGGCGCACACGTTGCCTAGGCATTCGGAAGCTGGGCAACATCGCGCCTTTTGGTCAATAGACCAGCGATAGAGTTCCCGTATAAGCCGTATAGGTAGCGTCCGACTCTGCGACGAGCCGGTAGAGATAGATCCCCGGTGGTGCGAGTTGGCCGTGATTTTCGCGACCATTCCACTTAATTTGGACGTTGCTCGCGTACGAGCCGCCGGTGTGTATCTGAGCGATAGGGCTGCCGGACAGGTCGTAGATGTTGACTTGAACATTGACTGGCTCTAGGAGGCGGACAAGATCGAAAAAAAAGGTCACCTCGTCGTTAATGCCATCGCCGTTGGGGGTAAAGGGGTTGGGAATGACATCGGGGGACTCGATGAGTTGGTTGATCTCGTCGGCGACCACGAGGCGGGCGTTGGTAGCTATGTCGGGGGTGGCATCTCCGTCTTTGGTCGGCTGGGGGATAAATTCGACGTCATTGCCGATCCGGTCGTTCCACACCTTGCTGGTGAACTCCTCTGAGCCGCGGAAAATCTTGGAACGAAAGACGACTTCGATGTTCTGGCCGAGTTGGAAATGCTCTGCACCCATTGCGGGCAATTTGATATGTAGCTTAGACGAGCCGGTGAGCGGGTCGGAAGTCAGGGTCTGAGCGAATTGCCCTAGGCTGTCGGAGCGACCTTCTGCCGGGGCGAGGCGGATAGGATGGACGTCGCTTAGAGGATCGGGGCCTGTGCCAGAGGCAATTTCGGCCCAGTCTTGGCCGTCGAAACGCAAGGTGTCGATGTGTGTGTCAGCGCTGGGCACGGCGATTTCGATCCGGTTGAAGGAGGTGGCTTCACTTGGGTTGAAGAACGGCCGGACGAAATAGCGGAACGAAGTCTCCTCACCTAATGAGGCATGCGGGGGAAAAATTTCGGCGACGATTCCGCCCGAGACCAGCGGCGCGTCGTAGTCGAATTCGATGAAGTCCAATAGGGCCGCGCTGTGCTGGGCGGAGTCGAAAAAGATGCGGAACTGGATATAGCGAGTCCCTCCGGGCAGGGGTAACTGAATGCCGGCGTTGCGCCACTCGGATTCGGGCAAATTCTCGTCGATTAGGGCGTCTTCGAGCTTGAAAGGTGCCGACCAGAAGCTCCAGCCTAGGGGGCCGTCGTCGCCTAGATCAACACCTAACTCATTGTATTGAAGCTCGCGCTCGGGGACGCGGCCTTCGGGAAGCTTAGACCAAGAGAAAAGGTCTAGGGGTACGCCGTTTTCGTCTTTGGTGGAGGAGAGACCCGGACCTAAGCGGCGGGCATATATATGGGTGTCGAGGGCATTGCCGACGCGGAACTGGATGCGGACGTCGCCATCGCGGCCATCGCGGCGCCCGCGCCATCGCACTTTGCCCCAGTTGACTTGGCCACCGGCAACATCGAGGGGGAACTGGCTTTCATAACCCGTGCGATCCGAGGCGGAGAACTGCTCGATCTCTCGGTCGTAGCGACGGATGCGCGGAGCAGGTGTTCCCACGTCGATGATGGCCGAGGTGTACTGCCCATCGATGGCATAGCCGTCGCCGAAGTGTCCGAGTTCGGCGGTCTGGCTAAGTTTTCCCTCGGGATCAATAGAGCGCACGTCGATGCGACCAGCGATAAAGGGTGGGTCGAATCGGAGGTCCTTAATCACTGGGTTGAATTGGCCCCGGACGGTCTGGCCCAGCGTCCGGTTCGCTTGGATGGTCTCAGCATCCCTGTTGATGGAGGTCTGATTGCCGTAGCGGACGTAGTAGTTGGCGATGGTGCCGCCGGGCAAGGTAGGCTGTGGGCGGAAGACGATGCGATTGATATAGTAGTAGCCCATTAGATTGACGGCGATCCCACCACGACCATACTTGGTGGAGGTGAAGTCTGTCTTCAGGTTGCCATCGACGGCCTTTTCGGCCTCTTTGCGGTCGATTACTCCCGCGACCGCCCAGTAGTCGGCCGAGATGGGATCGGCGACCTCGCGGCGGAAGCCGTATTCGCTCGGCACCACCATAAAGGGGCGCTGGGCATCCTTACCGGGGATGAGACCGCCGAATTCGCCGGCCTTGAAGCGCTGGTTGAGCAGATAGGCTAGGTTGCGCAGGCTGTCGAGACGCACCGGCCGCAGCCAAGTGGTAATGCTCCCATCGTGTTCGGGCAACGGTGGATCTTCGTCAATGAGTCCGTCGCCATCGTCGTCGAGAGTATTAATCGGGTCTTCGTTGAGCAGGCCGTCCCAGTCGTCATCGTAGGGAGTGTACAGCCCGTCCTCGTTGAGCAGACCATCGCCGTCGTTGTCAACTTGCGGGTCGGGACCGTCTTCGTCAATGAGTTCATCGCCGTCATTGTCGATCAGTTCGAGCGGGTCTTCGTCGATGAGTCCGTCGCCATCGTCGTCGAGAGTATTAACCGGGTCTTCGTTGATCTGGCCGTCGTCGTCATTGTCGATTTGCGGGTCCACGGGGTCTTCGTTGATCTGGCCGTCGTCGTCATTATCGACTAACTCGACGGGGTCTTCGTCGATGAGTCCGTCGCCATCGTCGTCGGCGATTAGTTCGACGGCCCAGCTACGGCCCAAGTCGAGGCGACCCGTGACCGGTCGTAGGGTCCAAGGATGCACATCGTCACCGATCCTCCACCGCTTAATTTCGGCATAGCTGTTGTCGAGTATAAACGCGACGCCGAGCACCGCTACCAATAACCTGAGCATCGAGTATCTCCAAGCAAGAATGTAAGTCCTTGAATGCCCGCGATGAACATGACAAAGACGAAGACGGCAGTTGCGCGCTTTTTCTTTGTCTGAACCCGCCTAGCTAATCACGTGTTTGAATGTTTTGCCATCCTATTATATAGTATCTTAGCGAACATCTCAAGATAATTAAGATTGGGGCGACGAGCAAAAAAAAGAGAGGCCTTTGTCGTCAATCGCTCAGATAATTAGTGAAGTCGAGGCGTGGATGAGGGGGTTTGCAGTGATTTACACGATGTTAAATAGACGTAACCTATTGTTATTTATCTGTTTTATTCGTTGTAAGATCATTGTTTCCAAGGCTATCTCTAATATATCTTGACACGTCTTAGGCCATTGATTATCATACAGCCCTATATAATCGTAAAAATAGCAAAAAAACAGATGAGAAGGCGTCGGTTAAGGTGTTGGTTTTGGTTATTTTTTTTAGGGCTGGCGCTACAGATAACAGTAGGTTTAGCTAACCCGGCTCTGGGGCATTACCCCGAAGGAGTGGCCTACAGAGCCTTTCAATTTCCCGATCACCTGGTCCCCGCCATTGATGGAGATCTGACAGATTGGGAAGTTGTGGGCGACTCCTACACCATATTAACGGGTCAGTTTCACGACCTAGTAGCAGAAGCTGAGGCGAGCGATTTGGACGATTTTGCTGCTCGTCTCATGGTCGGGTGGAATAAAGCGGAGAACAGGCTCTACATCGCCGCTCAGGTTCGCGATGATATACACCAGATCGATCGTCCTGCCGGTAGTGCCACGGTGCTTTTCTTTCAAGACGACGCGATGGAATTATTTATCGACGCGGATCACTCAGGTGGACAATTCGCAAATTTCGCCGAGTTGAGCCACGAAGAGCAGTTGCAGCGCAACGGAGCTGAAGCCAACCACTTCGTTTTGGCTGGTCCTCCGCCTGACAAGGATTTTTTCGTCAATTACTCCGCCGCCGCTTGGTACGCGCTACCCGACGGTCCCTATACCGGGGCGGCGCTCGAGTTTGCAGGTGTCTTGGGAGGAAAGGGAGTGACGAACTACGAAGTCATGCTCGTGCCCTTTGATCGCGTCGATGTCAATGCGGTCTTTCAAAGCGAAGAGCACCTTTTGCAGGAAGGTGAGATCCTTGGTTTTAACGTAGAGTTTAACGATTTTGATGTGCATTCAGAGCGTTATGATGCTAAGTGGTCGCTTTCGGGCCAGTACAACTCGAATCGCTTTTCTGATCGCTTCACCGACTTGATCCTGATGCCGTTAGAAGGTACTTTTCAAGTGACGGCTGTGGAGTCGATATCTTGGGGACGCTTGAAAGCCTCTTTGTACACAGAGCAGTATCACCAAGGAGTTTCTGAATGATGAGTCTTACACGAGTATTATTCTTGGCCTTGATTATTGGCTCGAGTGTGCTGGGTTGTGGATATACCTATTACACGGGCCCATTGCAGCCCGGTCAAGACCAGGCCTCATCTATCAGCGTGGCAGATGACGGAACCTTGACCTTTGCTCAAGATCGCTTTGAAGTGCGGCTTAAGCCGATGACTGACGAGGAGTTGAATCGCCAGTTTTTCAATAATTCCCAAGCGGGTCCTAAGTCGACAAACCCCTATACCTTTGGCAATACGGTATTTTGGGGGACAGACGAAGAAAAACAGCGATTCACCGTCTTCCGCCTTGGCGTTAAGAATTACGCCTACCCCAAAGTTAAGATTGATCCGAGCAAGATCGTCGTCAAAGCAAGCAATAGGCGCGAGTACTGGAGCCTCAACTTCGAGCAGCTCGACACGTATTATCGCGCCTACGCCATAGGCTATAGGGGTAACGAATATGCCCGTTATCAAGAGCGCCGCGACTTGCTGCGACGGACGATGCTCAAAGATGAGGAGATCTTCAGCGGTCAAGAGTCGGAGGGCTTCGTCATTTTTCCCGTACTTCACCCCGACGTAAGTGATATCGAAGTCCAAGTACTCGACGTAATCCTGCGATTTGACTTTCGCAACGAGCCGGTGGAGACCACTAATATTTCCTATAAATTCGTCCGAGATATCGGCAAGATTTACAAGGACGGCACGGTCGTTCCTAGAGTCGCTAAGGCAGACTAGCCTTTAAGCGAGACCACCAAGGAGGAGTTGCATTATGAAATCTCTGAAAATGCTTAGCGTTTTAGTCGGCTTGCTGTTCGTCGCGGGACAAAGCGAGGGAGTTGTCAACATTCAGAATGTGGGTTCGGGTGCTCGCGCTCAGGGTTTGGGCAACAGCTTTGTGGCCGTAGCCGACAATGCGGATGCGGTGTTTGCCAATCCGGCTGGCTTAGGTCAGGTGTCGCAGCGTCAGGTGTCGTATACGAATGTGTCGCTTTTGTATGCCGGCATTGAAGGCGACGATTTGGGTCAGCATGTGGTTTCCTATGCCCAACCGTTAGGCGACAAGCTGGGCTTGGGCTTGGGCTATGAGCGGATTGGCTCGTCTTTGATGAGTGAGAATGGGGCGTTTGTGTCGCTGTCGTATCAGGTGGAGCGTCGGCTGCAGGTGGGCTTGTCGGCCAAGTATTTGTTTTGGAGCGTGGGTTCGATTCCCGAGGATAATGGGCGGGCGGATCCGCTGTCGAACCAGAGCGCGGGCAACGTAGGGGTAGATTTGGGTTTGTTGTGGCAGAGTCCGGTGCAGGGGGCGCAGGTGGGGGTGTTGTTGAAGAATATCAATCAGCCGAATGTGGCCTATGGTGAGGTGGCAGGGGATGCGGATGCGGGTGGGTTGCCGATGGACGTGCACGTGGGGGTTGGGTATCGTCTGAGCAGTCAGTCGTTGGTGTCGGTTCAGTATGTGCGTCGCGATTTGACGGGGGAGGGTTCGGATCAGTCGTTGGTTGTTGGTGGGGAGACGCAGTTGGTGGAGGGGTTGTTGTTGCGGGCTGGGGGTCGTCGTTTGTTGACGGAGGATGCTGGGAGTGGTTTGAATGCGGGGTTGGGTTATCAGTGGAACCAGTTGGTGTTCGACTACGCGTATGACATTGGTTTAGATCTGACCGAGACCAATGGCGCGCATCGGTTCTCCTTCGCATACGAATTCTAAAACAAAAAAAGAGCCCGATGAACTCCAAACTAGGAACCTAGGCAAGGAGATGCACAAATGACGGTCTGGGCTGGACTTATCGCGCTGGGATTGGGGCTAGGAGCTAGCCTTTTCTTACCGGTGCCGCAAAATCTGAAAACCAATTTTGACGCCGGACAATCTCTCTACGCCCTTGGCGAGTTTGAGGGGGCGATCATTGAGTATTCAAAGATCGTCAAGTTCAATAGCAAGGCCGTGCGCACCGATAGTGTGCGGGTGGTGTTTGGCAACGACTTGGAATTGCCTGTAGTCGCGGCGGCTTGGTATCAGTTGGGCAATGCCTACAAAAAGAGTGGGCAACACGAAAAAGCGGTGGAAGCCTACCGCCAAGTTATCGATGTGGGGAGCGCAGCCGAGGACTTTAAGTCATTGGTGCAGTTCCAAATCGCCGAGACCCGCTTCCTCGCCAAACAGTATGGCGAGGCAGCAAAGGAATACAAGCACTATGTCGAGTTGTTTCCCGAGACGAGGGAAGCCGGCAAGGCGTATTTTTACGCGGGCTGGAGCGAGTTTAACACAAAAGAATACGACCAGTCCATCGAAACGCTCAACGGCATGTTGGCGGCTTATCCGCAAGATCGCTATGCGCCGGATTCTCAGTTCCGCATCGCCAGTGCGCTATATGAAAAGGGCGAGTACGCTGAAGCCGTTGATATGACCCAGATAGTCCTCGACAAGTATCCCAATAGTCCGGTCATTGCCCAAGCTCTCTATCTGAAGGCTAATGCCTATGACCAGATGGGGCGCGACGCCGAGGCGATTAAAGCCTACCGCGATGTGCGCGACCTCTATGATCGTATGTTTGAACTCTTGCGCGGTTCGTTCCGCGAGGGCAAGAATGTCGATTTTGAAAACTATCGGGAGCTCTTTGAGACCTCCTCGTTGCGCGTTGCTGAGATCTTTCGCAAAACAGATCAGTACGAGGAAGCCTACCAAGAATTGATCGCTGCCCAAGAAACCGCCGAGGAGCGCTTTTACAAAGCCAAGGTGCAGATGAGAATCGGCGACAATTACATGGAGTGGGATAAGTTCGACGAGGCATGGACCGCTTACAACCAAGTGATTGAACTCTACGGAGATACGCCTTATCCATCTAACGCGCAATATCAGAAAGGCGAAGCTAAATACTTCGCTGGAGACTACGCCGCTGCCCGCGAAGACTACTTACAACTGCTGGTGGACTACCCGGATAGCGAGACATGGTTGCGCTCCGCAGCGCTTTACAGCGCAGGCTGGTCTGCTGAGCAACTCGGCGCGACGGACCAAGCTATCGCAAGCTACACGCAGGCAGTGGACAACTTCCCCCGCTCTGACCGAGCGCCGCTGTGCTTGTTGCGCATCGCTCGGCTCAACTACGAGCAGCAGAAAGTCCAGGAGGCCATTGAGGCCTACAAGGCCATAACGGAGAGCTATCAGGGTACGCCACATACGGCCGATGCGTACTATGGCCTTGGTATTCTCTACCGAGACGAAGGGCAGAAAGACGAGGCCATTGCTGCTTTTGCCAAGGTTGACTCCGATGCCCGCGAGACATATATCGCCGCGCTGATTGAGGCGGCCAATCTCTACATTTCTCAAGATCGCATCGCCGAGGGTCGTACTCTGCTCAATCAATTGCTGGAAGGCGTGACCGGCGACCGCGATTTGGAGGCTAGAGCCCATTTCCAGATGGCCCAGCTCGACCTCAACAATAAAAACTATGTCGACGCAGTTGATCGCTACACCATGGTGCTTGAAGAGTACCCAGAAAGCGATGTCATTCGCGATACCCGCTACGGGCGTGCATTGGCTTACCACTATTCGGGCCGTTACGACCGCGCGCTGATCGATTACAAGTGGCTGTTGGACACCAAAATAGATAAGGCGATGCAGCTAAAGGTCTCGTTCTCGATGGCCCTCTCGTACTCGGCGGAAGGCAATGACGCCGAGGCGGAGAAGCTACTGAACGAGGTCATTGCCTCAGGAGACGAAAGCTTAGTGCGTTCAGCGCGGCTGCAGCTGATCTCAATGGCCGAAAAGAAGGGCAATCCAGAGGAAGCGGTGCGCATCTACGAGGAGATGTTGGCTACTACTACCTCTAGCGAAGACCGGGAGCGCTTACTCATCCGCTTGGCCAATGCCTACTTCAAACTAGACAAGTTCCAGCAGAGTATTGAAGCGGCTCAGGAGCTAATTGATTTGGCCATTAACGTCGAGAGCATTGCCAACGCACTCTTCGTTCAAGGCAACTGTTTCTACAGGTCGGAGCAGTTCGTTCAAGCGATTGCCACGTATAACACCATCATCGAAAACTACCCGCAGATTGCTTGGGCCAAAAATGCCCAGTTCCAGATCGGCGTAGCTTATAACAGACTATCGGCTAACGGCAATGTCGAAGTACTACCAGCGATGTCAAAGGCGTTCAATGCCTATTACACTCAATATCCCGAAGATGACCGCGCTGTGCATGCCTATTACTACGACGCTTGGGCACATTATCGGATGGGTAAATGGCGTGCCGCCAGCGATATTTTTGCTAGCCTAGCAGATAAGTACCCGCAGTCCCGCTATGCATCTGAAGCGCTTTTTCGCGCTGGAGATGCCCTGTTTAACATGACTAACGTGAGCGGCTTGGAGGAAAAAAACCAGAATTTCCTAGATGCCAAGGTCTTCTATGACCGAATCATCAAGCGCTATCCTAAGTCGAGCTACGTGGACGATGCGCTTTACAACAAGGCTTGGTGCCTGATCAATCTCGATCTCAAGGAAGACGCGGTGCCGATCTTTGAGCGAATCGTTGCTCAATATCCCGATGGTACTTATGGGGCACGCAGCCAATTTACGCTCGGAGATTACTATTATGGCCTCAAGGATTACGAGAAGGCCGCCGAGAGCTACCAGACTTTCTTGGAACGATTTCCCGCTGACAAGCTGATTGCCCAAGATCGAGCGCTGCCGAAAAAGGCAAGGACCCTGCTCGGACATTTGGCTGAGATCGACGCCTATAATCTTTATGCAACGGGCGAAAAGCTCTTAGCTGAGGACAATTTCGACGAGGCAATGGCGATATTCGAGGAAGTGCGGCAAAAGTACCCCAAGAGCGACCAAGCTGTCAACTCACTGGTCAACATTGGTGCCGCCTATATGAAACAAGAGGAATTCCGCCAAGCCGGTGCCGTCTTTCAGGAGGTCGTCGACAACTATGGCGACAATCCCAAGTACGGGACGCAGGTGGACTATGCCAGAGAGCAGCTACAGGTAATGCAGGAAGCTCGCGTCCTATAACCTTAGATTTCTTTGCGTCCTAACTTAAGGAGGGATAAAGAAAATGATTGAACTTTTTCGAGAAGGTGGACCTTTCATGTATCCTTTGGGGCTCTGGTCTATGCTTTCCATTGCGTTCTTTCTCGAGCGGATTTGGACTTATGCACGGCTTCGCTCTGAGGACGAATTGGCCGAAATCACCAACGACGTCAACGCGCGTATAGACTCGGGTGCTTCCCTTGACCAACTTAGGGAATACTGCGCTGAGGTCGGCAAGCTCGAAGGTGAGGTGTACGGCGAGGGACTTGAGCGCTTTGAGCATTTGTCGCGCGAGCAACGCACGATGGAGGAGATGCGCGAGGAAATGAACGGCACAGTTGAACGCGCCGCTTTGGGATATCTCGAACGGTATCTGGCCGTTATTGACTTTGTGTCCAAGTCCGTGGTGTTGCTCGGCCTGTTGGGCACAGTCAACGGTATGATCAACGCTTTTGAAGGTATTGCGGAAAAGGGCCTCGGTGAGCCGACGATCGTCGCCGCAGGTATTTCCGAAGCGCTGATCACCACAGTTACCGGTCTAGTGATCGCCGTGCCTTCAATTGCCATCTTCACGTACTTTAGCAACCGCGCCACAGGCAAGGCCGTTGAGTTTGAAGCATACGGTCACGGTTTCGTGGACGCTCTGCTGCGCCGCTGGCAAGGCACCCAAGCTGCTTAAGGGCGGCTCTTTTTAGGAGGCATGAAATAGATGGCTGATAGAGTAGAAAAAAAAGAACTGACCATGCCCGATCTGACGCCGATGATCGACGTGGTCTTTCAGCTACTCATCTTCTTCATGGTGACCGCTGTGTTCGCCATTACTCCGGGTTTGGATATCAAATTGCCCGAGGCCGAAGAGGCCCAGGCTCCGGAGAAGGAGAACCTCTTTATCGTCGTGGATCAGGACGGCAACATGAAGCTGAACCACAAGTCGGTGACGTTTGCAACCCTCAAAGAGGAATTGCAGGCGAAAAGACAACTGCTGGACAACACCACGATGATTATCATCCAAGGAGATGAGCGTTCCACGCACGGGCAAATCGTCCAGATTATGGACATTGCTCGCCAAGTGGGTGTCATTGATCAGGTCATCGCCACGGAACCGCAGCGCAACTAAGTGAGGTTTCTAGGCCCTTCCAAGAGGGGGAAGAACTGTGGTAGACGAGTATAAAAAAGCAGTACAAGCCCAGCGCCAAAAAACGGCCTATATAGCGGTCGGCGCGGCCTTTTTCATTCACGTACTTTTTATCCTGTCCAAGTGGGTGGTGATCGCCGCCGGTTTGGCGGGTGCTGGGGTGCTGATATACGCTCTATATACGGCTACCACTGGCCGCCGACTGAGCATGAGCGTGGCCTTTGTGCTATCGGTAGCCATCCACGCTGGCGTCTTCGTTTATGATTATCTCTTTGGCATTGGCGTAGAAGAGAAAAAGGAGCAGCTAATCATCTTCCGCGCTCCTCCGCCAATTCTCGAAAAGAACTTCGACTTAGCCAAGCGTCCTGAGATATCCGAAGTGCAGATGGAAATGCTACAGTCGATGGCACCGCCGGATTTGCCGCAGGATATATCAGCGATAGCCGATGTTAGTGCGGTAGGTAGTGACCTGCTGAGTTCAGTCTTGCCCGGTACGCAAGTCTTGGGTGCCTTTTCAGGTGCTAAGGCCCAAGATTTTGACTTCGAAGATGTCGAGATGATCAAACTGGCTGAAACGTCGGCACCGGTGCAAGAGGCTCTGAGCCTGAGGCACGAATTGCTCAATGTCGGCGACTTGGACATCGGCCGTTACCAAGCGATCTTGATTCAGGATCCAGACGACAAACGCAAGATCCGCGGCTTCTTTAACATGACGGTCATCGACTACGATATCGCAGACAAGAACCGCGATCGGTTCCCAACAGCGGTAGAGGAGTTGATGCGCTATATGCGCGACCATACCCAAATTAATGCTCGTATTGAGGGCACGACTTTGGAATTTTCAGATCCGCGCATCATGGATGCCCCCCTGCTGTACATGACGGGCAACGATGCCGTCTTGCAAATCAGTAATACAGAGAAGACCAACCTAGGCGAATATCTCAAGAACGGTGGTTTTCTCTATGCTGAGGAGATTCGCCAAGCCGACGCTGAAAACAAGCTTGACGGCAAGGAAGCCGGGGTTTCAGGTACGCCGTTTGACCGCCAATTCAAGGCCCTAATGAAAGATCCGCTGGTGCTAGGTAGCGACGGCTCCAAGTGGCAAAAAATGCCGAAGAGCCACGACCTGTACTACAGCTTTTGGGATTTCCCCGATGGTCCGCCGATGGGCGGCGCGCCCGCTGGCAATGTTTTCGACTTGGAGATGCTGGAACTGCGCGGTCGGGTTGCAGTGGTTTTTAGCGACCTAAATATTAGCTATTACTGGGGAGATCCGTTGGCTGATGCACGAGAGCGCGGATTGCAGTTCGGAGTCAACCTAATCGTTTTTGCGTTGACCCAGCCGGGAGGTATCGCCAACGTAACCCAATTTACCCAATAAGCACCCTTTAAGCGGTAAAAAGCTCAGGTGCCCTACCGGTAAACCGGCCGGTAGGGCTCTTGTGTTTCTATCGTTTCCCCACCAGCGCGCCTTCCTCTCACATCGATTCTCTTATCTGATTCCAGACATCAAAGTATGTCGGAAAGGTCTTGCCGACGCAGCCGGGGTCATTGATGCGGATTCCGGGTACTCGCAATCCGACTAGGGTGAAACTCATGGCCACTCGGTGATCCTTATAGGTATCGATGGTGCTGCTTTTGGGCTTAGATGGCGCGATAGTAACGCCATCTCTGTGCTCTTCTACTTCTACGCCGAGACGACGCAATTGGGCGACCATAGCGGCAATCCGGTCAGTTTCCTGCCAGCGCGTGTGTTCGATGTTACAGATGCGCACTGGATCCTTGGCAAAGGGAGCGATCGCGGCCAACGTCAGCGAGGTATCCGATATGGCCTTCATATCGACATCTATTCCTCTGAGTTGATCTGGACCGATCACCTCGACTCCACTGGCGGAGCGGTTGACCGTGCATCCCATTTTTTCGAGCACATCAACGAAACGGATATCGCCTTGGGCCGAGTCGGCGGCAATGCCGGCTACGCGCACCCGGCCACCGTTGAGTGCAGCGGCGGCAAAGAAGTACGAGGCGTTGGAAGCATCCGGTTCAATGACGTAGGTACGGGGCGTATAGCATTGGCTTCCGGCGACGCGAAAGCACCGGTACTCATCGTGCTCAACCTCGACCCCAAATGCCTGCATTACCGCTATAGTGATATCGATATATTCGGTCTTGAACTCGCCGACCATCTCGATTTCCAAGCCGTTGTCGGCATAGGGGGCGACTAGCAATAGCGAGGTGAGGAACTGGCTGCTCTTGCTGGCGTCGAGTTGGGTTTTCCCGCCTCTGAATCCCTTGGCTCGCACCTCTACTGGCAGGTATCCGTTGGCCAAGCGCGAGCGAGCGTCGATACCAAGTTGGCCGAGTGCGTCGAGCAGGTCGGCAATTGGCCGGCTCTGGCGCATGGGCGTATCGCCGTCGATGATGAAAGTCCCATTGCCGAGTGCGACATAGCTCGTAATCGACCGCGAAGTGGTACCCGAATTGCCAATATACAGCTCGGCACTATCGGTGGGGATCCGTCCACCATTGCCTGCGACTGCAAAGCTGGCCGTCTTTGGATCAGCCTCTATAGAGACGCCGAGTTTGTGTAACGCTTGGACCATGTACTCGGTATCGTCGCTAAAGAGTGCACCTGTAAGGTGCGATGCTCCGTTGGCGAGTGCCGCAACCAGCAGCGCCCGGTTGGTGTAACTTTTGGAACCGGGTACGGAGACCACGGCGTCGAGTGGCTCTTGCAGGGGTTGTATTTCGAGCGAATCGGCGTTCATGTTTAGCTGACAGCGACGGTTGATTGGTATTGTGTAAGCTGCACAAGACTACTGCATAATCTGGTGTCCCGCGGTGCTCTGAGCAATGCCTGCTTGGGAGGAGATCTTAGGCTGGAGGGTACAGGACTTTTCCTCTACCTTTACTCACGAAAGGAGCGTGTCATGCCATCAGCCAAGACGCCGGACGAGATCAAAAACTTACTCGAGGGTCCGGTAAACTCGATCCCTACTACTTTTTTACCCAATGGCCAGCTAGACTGGGAGGGCGTCGGCCGCATAATTGACATCGGCATCTCTAGCGGCAGTCGGGTCAGCTTGTTGACCTATGGGGATAGCCAGTTCGAGTTCCTCAGCGACGAAGAGGTCGCCCAGCTCACCCGCTTTTTGGTCGACCGGGTCGCCGGACGGGCATTGACGGTGGCAGCTACTCGGCGCTGGCCAGATGACCGGGCGGTCCAATTCGCCGAGTATTGCCGCAGTTGGGGAGCCGACGTGCTGATGGTCCTGCCACCGGAACAAGCCCAATCGCAGGGTAAGGTCGTCCAATACCGCAAAGTAGCCCAAGTAATGCCTCTGATGTTGGTGGGGTGTCCTCCCTATGAAATCCTCGACGAACTACTCGACGCGCCCAACATCTGCACCTTCAAAGAAGACGGCACACTCGAATACGCAAAGGCGACTATGCATCGCTATGGCGATCGGTGGAAGTTTATGACCGGCGGGGGCCTGTGGCGCAATTTCGCACAATGGCCCTGCGGTATTCGCGCCTTTTTTTCGTATCCATCTTCATTTGCTCCCCACATAGCACAAAGCTACTGGCGGGCCTTTCAAGACGGCGACGCCAAAACGGCCCAGACCATTATTACCCAAATTGAGGAACCTTTCTGGGGAGTGGCCACGGATGTGCTAGGCGGCGGTCAAGCTGTGTGGCGTACTGCACTCGAACTCAATGGCATTGCCTCGCGCTGGTTGCGTCCACCTATGGTCACGGCCACAGATGAAGAGGTGGAGAAGATTGGTGCCGTTTTGGATGCCATCGGGCTGATAAATCCCCTCTGAAACGAGAAACCCTTCTTCCAAGAATTGCTCGCGGTTCAATCGCATAGTTTATCTCTTTCGCTCTAAGACGGATCAACTATCCGCACAATATATCACCGCTACCTCGCCAAACGCTAGTGTCAGTTCAAAGGTTCCATCGTCGAATGCGAGGTCTCGTTCCCCTAGCAGGTCGCGGGCCGCGCCTATCTGCCAGCGCGGTTGCACCCGCGTCCGCGCTGTGCGCTGTTCTACGTTGAGCGCGAAGATCAGCGACCCACCCTGCCGAGAGCGGCGGCGAAAGGCGACGATACGGTCGCCGGTAATCGCAAACCACGGCTCGACGCTGGCGGTTGCCAGCAGCGCGACCGCTACCTTATCGTGGATCAGACCCGCTGGCGCTGGTGCCCCAGGTTGCCCGGTCACTCCCGACGAAGCTGTAGCCGAAAGCGCAAACCCGTACCAGGTGAAGCGCCCGTCGGCTGAGCGCACCCCGACCACCTCGTCGCCGATGGTGGCGATGGGCGTGGTATCGCCTCGGTCTTCTAAAATTGAATAGGTCGTCCCCACCGGCAGGGCAAAGGTGCCACACTCCATCTGCACGACGTTTTTGCCAGCCCGAACATCGAAATCGGCGACGACATCAAAATCGGCGATCCGGCAGTCGATGAGATCGCTGAGGCCTTCGGGCGGTTTAAAGCTCCAGTGGCCCTTGTCGGCAAAGGTGCCAAAGTAGCCGTCGGCTACGAGGCGGGGGCCGTCGGTCGCTTGCAGCAGGCCGCGCAGGCGGTGGATGGCTATCTCGTCGAGGACCGCGAAGTGCGGCAGGTAAACTAGCGCGTACTCAGACCAATCCATCGCCGGGGTCACCAAGTCCATCGCCACGCTTTGTGCCCACAGGGTGCGGTAGAGCGCACGGTGGTGCTGGATGAACTGGACGCCCTGATCGTTAAAATCAAATGCGTCGTCGCTCGGGCCGCTGTAGGCAATGGCCACATCGGCCCGAGGGATGGCGAGCGGCAGGTGGGCGGCGATGCGGTCGATTTGGGCGATGGTCGCCGTTGCCGCGTGGAGCCGCTCGGTCGGCTCGCCATCGAGTGCGGCGATATTGAGTCCGGGCGCTTCGTACGTCATGTACTCCGGCCGATACTGCCAGAACATGGCTCCGGCTCCGCCCTCGATCAGAGTCAACCAGATATAGAGGGATGACTCTTGGCCCAAGGTCTTTTTTTCGGTCGGATGTAGCCCGCCGACGAAGCTGCCGTAGATCTCTTCGTTCCACCACCGATTGTTGCGACCCATGGCGCGGCACCACTGGAAGCCGTACGCCTCGCAGGCGATGCTATACGGCTCGTCGGTGGTCAGTCGGTTGGACGAGTGGTGCGAAAGGCCCCAACTGTCGATCTGCGGACTGACTGTCTCGTGGTGGGGTGCTGGGTACGAGCCGCCGTGCGAGCGCTGCTCGTGCGTCCCATCGAGCCGGTCGATCAAGTCGGCCATCCAGCCTAGATGGTCGGCCATATTTTCGCGGTGGAACTGCAAGTACAGCCTCATTTCCACCGGCGCGGCTTTGCTGCGCGGCGCATCGACGTCCTCCCACGAACGATAGCGGCGCAGCAGCCGTTCGTTGAGCGCGTCGAGCGTGTAGTTGTGGTAGAGCCAATCCTTGTACTTGGCGATGGTGTAGTCGTTGTAGGGGGGATACGGCTCCGGGGCCGTCCACGCACCAGCATAGCCAATGCCGTCCCAGGTGCCCCAGACGCCCAGGGCTTGGTGATCTTTGTAGCGCGGCACGAATTGGTATAGATAGCGTTCGACATAGACTCGCCACATTGGGTGGTCGAAGTTGTGGGTCATCGCTCCGTGTGCGGCAAATGCGCCGGTCGTATTTTGTTGCACACTGCCGTCGCGGCGGACGATGCGCATGTCCGGATGGGAGCGCAGCATCCAGGCCGGGCAGGCCATGTGAGTGCCCAGCGGGGTATCGACCCAGACTTTTAGACCGTGTTGGGCAGCGAGGTCGAAGAGCCGGTCCAGGTCGTCGAATTCGTAGTGGTTGGGCAAGGTTTCAACCCAGTCCCAGGAATACCAGACGCGGACAATGCTCATACCAGCGGCGCTAATCCGGCGAAAGTCCTCGTCCCAGTACTCCGGCGGCGGCACAGGTGGGCGGTAGTATTCGACGCCGACCGGAAAGGGCCGGCCGAGTGTCTCATCGAGGGTTTTGTCGCGACTGCGCAACTGCATCCATTGGTTGCCGATGTGCATGGTGATCTCCTAGTGGTCCGCTACGCTAATTCTCAGCCAGCGGATGTTGTGAATGTGGTCCTCGCGGCACCAGAAGGCCGCTAGCACGTCACCATCGGGCAGGTGCAAGAGGTTGGGAAAGCCAAAGTGCAGTTCGGCCAGTTCGGTAGCTGCGTCTCGCTCGCCAAGCATCCGCGATGCCGCGCCCTGCCACAGGGGAGCCTCTGCTAGATGGACCCACTCGTCGCCTTGTATCTGGGCGAGCACTGCCCACAGGCCAGCCGCATCAGTGCGGCGCGTCAGGCACAGGACCCGGTCGCCGCCTAAGTGCAGCAACTTGGTCGTCTCGCCGGCGATTTCGGTCGAGCCACGGACGCTAAACGTTCTGCCTTCTGGTGCTATCGCGTAAGGCACCTTCATCAGGGTCTGACCTACTACCGAGTTGAAAGGCCAGGCCACCGCGAGGAGCCGCCCGCCCTCCAATTCCACGAGACTGACCTCGTGGTAGATCACCTCGCCTTGGGGATCGGCGAACAGCTCGATATATTCGGGCCAAGTCTGGCCTTGGTCGCCAGAAACCAACGCTAGGGTTTTGAGTCCGTCGGGTGCGTCCCCTTCCCAAGTCCGCAACAGGCCCGTGGGCAGGAGCAATCGGCCATCGCCGGTCTCGACAAAGGCGTGACAGACCTCGTAGGGACCGGCCAGTGGCGGCTCGATCTCCTGCGGCCCTTGCCAGTGGGTCCCGTCGCGGCTGCGGAGCACGAACCAGTCGCCTTGTTCTACGCCGTACGTCTCGGGATTCCAACCGCTGGTCTCGGGGTGGTGGCAATAGCTGCGCCGTCCCGCGCCGATCAAGGTTCCGTCGGCTAGGGTGCTGATGCGGACAGTGCGGCGGGCGGGCGCGGCAACGGGATCAGTGAAAAATGCCACCGGCTCGCTCCACGAACGGCCGCCATCGGTCGAGCGCGCAAGATAGGAGCAATAATCAAGGGCACCGATGGTCTCGCCCAAGTCGTAGGCGGCCAGTAGGTCGCCGTTGGGCAATAGCGCTAGGGTTGGATGCCAGGCGTGAAGCGTAGAATCACGGTAGATGAGGCCAGTGGCGCGGAGTTCGATCATGGGGATTCCTAGGGTGGGGTGATTGACCGGGGGAATAATACGGTTTTAGGTTTTTCGCACCAAATTTTAATACGCGGAGGACACACTTATGCCCAAACCCCGCCTGATGTTTGAAAACGACTCGCGCCACACCTTGCTCTACATGTTCGAGCCTCCCGTCGCGCAAGAGGGGTGCGAGGCTGCGGTCGATGAGCTGTTGGGAACGCCGATTGAGGCATTGGTTTTCAATCTCGGCTTCGGCAATGCCTTTTTGCACGACACCCAAGTGGCCGACCACTGGGGTCCAGAGACAGAGGCCACTGCTCAGTTTCGACCGGAGGATGACCACCACTGGGATCACCTCGTCTTCCAGCGCGCCTATCGCAATGCCCAGCAACTCATCGCCGAGGGCCGCGATTTGCTGCACATCGTCTGCGACCGCGCACGGGCCAAGGGGCTGCTGATCTACCCCTCGCTCCAGGTGCAGGCCGACTTAGGCGAGAGCTTGCGGATCGGCGATACCCAATTGGCCGATTTTGCGCGACCAGAAGTCCGCGAGATGCGCTTTGCCCTGATTGAGGAAACCCTGCAAAACTATCCGGTGGATGGCTTTGAGCTAAATCTCAATCACTACGCTGGCGGTGCTTTCTTTCGCCCGGATGACATGGAGCGCGGCCGGAGCATCTTCACCGACTGGCTCCAGCGCGTGCGCGAGGCCGTTAAGCAAAGCGGCCCCGACCGCGAGCTGGCCCTGCGCATTCCCACTAATATCGCCGGTTGCCGGTCCATTGGCCTAGACCCGGAAACGTGGATCCGCGAGGGAATTGTCGATGTATTGGTCGCGGAGAACTTCGCGGCCATGTCCCTGATTGACGCGACCGCGGATTTCCGGCCTCTGATCGCGGCGGCTCAAGACGCGGAGTGTCGAATCCACGGCGTCATCCGCAACAACGTGGATTCGGACCGGCTGGGCGCGGCTCCCATTGCCATGGTGCGCGCTGCTGCGACCAACTACTGGGCACAGGGCGTCGATGGGCTGAATTTGGTCCATTGGGCCGGCAACTGGCCGTACGGCCCGTCTTTCTACGAGCAACTCCGCGAACTGCCGCACCCGGACGTGATGGCGGTCAAGGACAAAATCTACGCGATCCCCACGCCCACGGGGCGTTCAGCCGCACAGCCGAAGACCGAGCCGGGACTCGTCATGCAGCTACCGGCCCCGCTGTCGCTAGACCAGCCCGTAGCACTAGAACTGCCGATCAGCGACGATTTGCCGCGCTGGGGAGCGGTGGGACGAGACCATGAGGTGATTTTGCGGATACGGCTGATGCGCGCTACCGACCGCGACCGCTTCAGCTTCAAGCTGAACGGGGACGAGCTGCCAGCGCATATCATGCGCAAGATAGACCACATCTATCAGATGACTGCGCCGCGCTACCGCTCGCATTCGAGTTATTGGTTTGTCTTCCGGCTGGACGAAGTCCACTGGCCGGTGCAGGGCACCAACGTCGTAGAGGTCACTCTGCACGAGCGCGACTCGGAAGCTACGCCGCTCATCTATGTGCGGGACGTGGAATTGGAGGTGCGCTACCTGCGAAGTAAGAGCACTTATCGTGGTGTTCACAACACCGACCCGGACTTAGGGCCTTATGAGTGCGGCGTTACTTGAGGGAGCCGATGTTGGCGATGGAGGTTTTGAGCCTAAAAGTTGAGTATGTAGATTTACCTTACCATTCCCCATTATAGAGAGGAGACCTGCCATGCTACTCCGTATAGCTATCTTATGCATTCTATGGGTCTTGCCCGCCGCTGGTCAGGACGGACTGCTGGGCACTTGGGAACATAGTCAAGAAGGAATTGAGGGGTTCCGCTTTACTTGGATCGACACCCTAAAAAAGAAGACCTTTGAAAACGCCACCGTTTTTTACGACACGGTGGCAGGCCAATCCTCCCGCCGCGTGACTTTCCGAGATGACGGGACCGCCCACCTCAACTCCGTTAGGGTTTCTGACCTCAGCGACTTGCCCGAGGCAGTGTTGACGGACTTAACAGAACGGGGCCGCCTCTTCGACTCTAGGACCTACGACGGCATAGGTACTTGGCGTACTGTTGGTGACAGTCTGTGGATCGGGTACGACGAATTCATCATATATGAAGGCGATACTGAGATCAGGCTCTCTGAATTTTCTGCTGAGGATTTTATCCGCGAGCAAGATGCTGGGGAAGAGATATCTGAGGAAGACCGCGCCGCCGTAGAAGCATTCTATTCCCATTTCTTCAACCTCACTAAAGAGCAAATGGAGTTCGCCGGCACGTACCAGCTCGCAGGTGATAACCTCTTTCTCACTTCTCTAGGCGTGGACGGTGCAGACCGCACCCGCGCGTACACTCGTACTACCGCTGTTACCGCCAACCCACATCAGTCGAGGGGCATGGGGCCCTGAATGCCGGTTAATAATTAATACGGAGGAAATTATGGCTAGCCATCTCGAAGACGTCGAGTACAAAGACGGCAAAAAACACGGCCCTTGGGTGCTGTACTACGCCGACGGCGGCAAGCGGCGCGAAGGCGCTTTCGACATGGGCAAAAAGACGGGCAAATGGGTTGAGTACCACAGAAACGGCCAGCCCGCTAATGTCAACCACTACAAAGAAAATCAGCTCACCGGCGACCACGTGGCCTACTATGAAAACGGAAAACGGAAACAGAGCGGGCAATTCAACGAATACCGTGGCAAGAGTACGGACGGGCGCAAGAAGGGCACGTGGACTTTTTACGCCACGGATGGCGATACGGTCTGGCGTCGCATTACCTACAAAGACGGTCGCCGCTGCCGCGAGGACGAGCATCCCCTCGGTTTGTGCCCGGATTGCGACAAGCCGGTGGAATCGCCCGCGTGGGAACACTGTCCCCGCTGCGACGCCGAGTTGATCTAAACCGTTTGTTTGCAGAATCGACCAGAAGAAGCCCAAGACCTACCTATAGGAGAAAGCCATGAGCGAGCATAGTGCCGCACCCGTGCCCATGACTGAAGAGCAGAAGTTTTTTTTCGACCTCCAAGGCTGGATCCTCTTGCCCTCAGTGCTGTCTGAGGCGGAAATCGCAGCGATGAAGGCCGAAGTGTACGACGGCGCTAAACAGGGCTACCAAGGTGCCTTGCAGGAATTGTTGGACCATCCGGCGGTGGTCGGCATTCTCACCGAAATTCTCGCTGAAGAGCCGTACCTCGGGGACGATTATTACAGCTTCCGCTGCGAAAATTCCTTTATTACGGTGCGACACGCCGGCTGGAAAAGCACCGACAACGGCACCGGCCTGCCACATGTGGTTCGACCCCCGCAACAAGCCAATGCCATGCGCTACCAAGTGGCGGGCAACAAGATATTTTCCGGGCTGACGCGGGTGGTGTGGGAGCTTGAAGAAGTAAAAGCCGGCCAAGGGGGCACCACGTTTCTCTCCGGCTCGCACAAGGCCCATTTCAACTACGGCGGCCCCGACCCCAACCGGCCCAATATAGGCGAGTCGCCTTGGGAAGAACGCATGCGGGCGGCCATGGCCCAGTATAGCTGCCCGCCCGGCTCGGCCATTGTCTTCACCGAAAGCCTGCTGCATGCAGCCAACGATTGGCGCAACTCAGACAATCCGCGCTGCGCTGTTTTCAATTGCTACAATTCACTGTGGGCGCAATGGCACCGGCTCAATCTCGGCCACGAGATCGTCGAGGCCATGCCGCCCAAACGCCGCTCGCTGTTCCGCGGCACGTGGCAAATAGGCGGCGACAACCGCGCCTATTCGCTGGATAATCGTTCGGTTTAAATTCGCAGTAGAGCGAGCATATAGAGAGGGGAAATAGACTATGCCCAAACCTGTCGCGGACAAACCACTCAATGCGTACCTCTATCCTGAAGGAGGTCCCGGACGCCAGCTCAAGGCCCGTTTGCGAGCCGGGGAGGTGTTGGTGGGCGGCATGATTGCCGAGTACGTGCGGCCGTCGCTGGTCAAGTGTTTCCAGCAGGCCGGCTGCGATTTTATCTACATTGAATTTGAACACGGCTATTTCGATTTGACCGCGCTAGCCGATACCGTGCAAGCCGCGCGCGACAACGGCCTGCCGGTCATTGCCAAAACCCCGCAGCTAGAGCGGGCCGCAGTGGCCAAGCTGTTGGAGTGCGGCGTGGTGGGGCTACAACTGCCGCGCACGGAATCGAGAGCGGACATCGAGACCTTGCGCAGCTATCTCAAGTTTCCCCCCTTGGGTACCCGCGCCGCAGCGCCGGGGTACGGCAACAGCGACTACTGCAAAGTCGCAGACCACCGGGCGTGGATGGCGGCACAGGACGAGGAAACATCCCTCGTGGTGCACATAGAGACGCGACAGGCGTACGAGCGGGCCGAGGAGATCGTCTCGACGCCGGGGGTGGACATGGTCTATGTCGGGCCGGGCGATTTTTCCGTGGAGATGGGACAGCCGGGTCAGCCGGACCACCCGGATGTACGCGGTCCGATGGAAGAGATTCTACAACTGTGCAAAAAGCACGGGATCCCATTCGGCACTACGGCTTCGGGGCCAGAGGCGGCTCGGCGCTGGGTGGAACAGGGAGCCTTGTTCTTTGAGGCCGAGGACGAGCGCAACTTGATCTTGGAGGGGGCAACCAAGCTGGTGGAAGCGTACCGGGCTTTCTACTAACAATGGCCCCAAATTCGTGACACCTGTAGATCCCCATAGCAAGTCGGGCGCTCGGGAGCGAATGGCTGAGACCTTTATCAGACAGGCCAACTTGGGTGAGATCCCTGCCGGGGAGAGCCAGCCTCTTTCCTTCCGGGCCTTTTTGCTAGGATCCCTGTTGTGCCTGCTCATTGGCGTCGGCACCATCTACGCCAACGCCATCATCCAGGGCACCTTCATGGCTTGGTGTTTTAGCAACCCCGTCGCTCTCTTCCTGTTCTTCTACCTAGTGTTGGGCAATATTCTAGTGGGAACCTTGGCTCGCAATTTGGCGCTGAGGCGGGAAGAGTTGGTGCTGATCTACGCCATGATGATGGTGTCGGCCTCGATTCCCACCTTTGGCTTGGTCGAGCACCTGCTGCCCATGATCACGGGCGTCTTCTACTACGCCACCCCAGAAAACGATTGGGGTGAATTGATCCAGCCCTATGTTCCCGCCTGGATCGCCCCCAGCGATGAGAATTTGATCCAAGGTTTCTACGAGGGACTGCCCAAGGGAATGCCGGTGCCTTGGGAAGGCTGGCTGGAGGCGTTGGGCTATTGGTCTGTTTTCCTCCTCGCCCTCTACCTAGTGTCGATTGGCCTGATGGTACTTTTGCGCCGGCCGTGGATGGAAGGGGAACGCCTGCTCTATCCGATGATGCAGGTCCCCATTGAGATGATCAACGGACGCGAGGGGACGCCCTTGGTGAGCGCGGTCTTCCGCCAGCCGCAGATGTGGGTCGGCTTTGCCCTGCCTGTCCTAGTAGGCTGCTGCAACGCCTTGCACAATTACTATCCGCAATGGCCGTCGCTGTACTTTCGCACCAGTATGTACTTGTTCCGCGATACCATCAGTCTGCCCTTTGAGTTTTCCTTTTCTCTGGTGGGTTTTTCCTATTTCATCAACCGCAACCTAGCCCTGGGAATCTGGTTTTTCTATTTGCTGGCCCTCGTCGAGCAGGGCTGTTTCAATATTTTCGGCATCCACAGTACGGAAAAACTGGGCTGGTTTAGCAATCCTAGTTCCCCTTATCTGACCCACCAAGCTCTGGGGGCCATGCTGGTATTTGCGCTCTATACTTTGTGGAAGGCACGCTCCCACTTGCTGACGGTGGTGCGCCGGACTTGGAGTCGCGGCGGCGGAGACGATGGCGACGAGATTATGTCATACCGAGCGGCCTTGGCGACGGTGCTGGTGGGATTGATCGTCATGGTAGTGTGGCTCGAGGCCACAGGCATCCCCTTGGTGGCGGTATTACTCTTAGTCGCGGTGGCCATGCTGATTTTTATCGCCTTGTCGCGCATTGTCGCCGAGGCTGGGGTGGCGCTGGTGCGGGCGCCGCTCATCGCGCCCGATTTTGTCATGGCCAGTATGGGCACCTCTTTCCTCGGGCCGAAGGGCTTGACTGGCCTGGCCTACACCTATCCGTGGACTGCGGATATTGTCACTTTTCCCATGGCGGCCTGCGCCAATAGCCTGAAGATGATCCACGAGGTGGTGCGGGGGAGAAAGCGGGCCTTTTTCTGGGGCATGGTACTGGCCTTGGTGGTTACGTTGGCAGGAGCGTTCTGGATTGTGCTGTATCTGTCCTATCGGCACGGTGGAATCAATCTCAATGGCTGGTTCTGGCTTACCTCTTCCTCCGTTCCCCTCTCCTATATCTCGATGATGATGCGCAATCCTTCGACTACGGAGCTAGGCGGCTGGCTGTTTACGGGCTTTGGTGCCGGACTGATGTGGCTGCTGATCTGGGTGCATCAGCGGGTCATGTGGTGGCCCATTCATCCGCTGGGCTTGGCCATGACCGGGACGGTTTTCACCTCTGGAGTGATGTGGTTCAACGTCTTTTTGGCTTGGGCCATAAAGGGCTTGGTGCTCAAGTACGGCGGGGGCATTTTGTACCGTCAGACCCGGTACTTTTTCGTCGGCATGATTTTGGGTGCCTTTGTCGTGGCCGGCACTTGGCTGGTCATTGATTTTATCACTGGTAAGCAGGGCAATTTCGTGTTGATATGGTGAGCGCCAAGCAGCCGACACTGGCCGCGTCGTCGATCTCATCCGACTACATAAAACGGCTGGGATGGCTGTTGGAGCCAGTCTGCGCTGGACCTATCTTTACCAGCATTTAAGTCTAATTGCAACGAACGCGTCAGGAGGAACAGATGGGAGTGTGGATCGAAAAAGCACCTATGCCGACCAATCGGCACGACCTGCAGGCCATTGCTGTGGACGGCGAGATCTATGCCATTTCCGGGGCCGGAGACCACACGGTTCACGTGGTTGAAATCTACGACGTAGCCAGCGACACTTGGCGGCAGGGACCGCCCATTCCCACGCAGCGAGGGTGGTTCGGCGCGGCGCGGATCGGCGATGAGATTTACGCCTGCGGCGGCAAGCGCGTGCGCACGGAAAAAGAAAAGCAGCAAACCGGCAACGACTATCACTTTGAAATCCGCGACAGCGTCGAGGTTTTGAACCTAAAAACGCAGACTTGGTCCACAGCCGCGCCCTTGAGCAAACCGCGGGCCGGTCTGGTGGCCGTTACCTGCGAGGGGAAGATCTACGCGGTCGGCGGCAACAGCATGAACGCCGAGCCAGAGATCGGCCAGCAGCACTTGGATCGCGTCGAGGTCTTCGACCCGGCCACGGCCCGCTGGACCTTGGGGGTGCCCCTGCCCGTGGCGGTGCAGGGGCCGGGAGTCGCCGTGGTGGACGACAAGATCTACGTCGCGACCGGGATCGGCGGCGACGGAGCTCGGCCCGACTTCAATGTCTTCGATCCAGAGACCGGCCGTTGGTCGCCGCTGCCGCCCATTCCCACGCCGCGCTGCGATCCGGGCTGTTTGGCCGTGGGGCGCAAGATCTACGTCTTTGGCGGCTGGGGCGGATCGGCTCCCTATCACACAGAGGTCGAAGTGTACGATGTCGACGCCGGCACTTGGTCGAGCGAGACTCCCATGCCGGTGAAAAAAGCTTGGATGGCCACCGCGACTGTCGGCGAGCGAATTTTCGTCATGGGTGGGGCCCACAAGTGGGAGGACCGAGAGGGGTATAACTGGATCGCGGATCTACACGAGTACGTGCCTTAGGCCGGCGACCGGCGACTCCACTGCGGCCCTGTTGGCTCCTTGTGCCTGCCTGTGGTACTGGAAGAGCACCGAGCGGGCAGCGCGGAGCAAGCTGGTCTGGTGCCTGCTGTTTGCGGTGACAGCCCTGAACGATCGTTTGGCGAGCGAACTAACGCTTAGGAAGCCACTCAATGGCGACGAGGGATTCGACTCGGCTGAATTCCTCGTCGCCGGTCACGAGGGGAACCCCCTTGGTCTGGGCCAGAGCCGTGGCGAAGGCATCGGCGTAAGAGAGTGGGAAACGGGCTTTGATATGGGCGGCAGACAAAGTATGGGCGCGATCGGCGATGACCATGTCCACCGGCAATTGCTCTACCGCCGCTAGGACATTGCGGCTGTGAGCCAAGCCCCGTTCGCGCTCGGTAATATAGAGGACTTCCCCCAAGTTGACGATGGACATCCACAGGCGGCTTGGGCCTGTTTCTGCTTGGCGGAGCAGGGATTTAACCTGAAGAGCACCCGCTTCATTCTCCAGATAGGCTAAGAGCGCGTAACTGTCGAGTACGCGGTCTCCGGGGTCATTCAAGACGACGGTCCTCGGCGCGCTGGGTGAGGAGGGCTTCCACTAGGGATGTTGGACCTGCGAGCATTCCTTGGGCTTCTTCGATGGGATCGCCGAGGGCGGGCACGAGGGCTAAGCCGCCGCCGTAATCGACAATGCGCACTTGATCGCCGGGCTGAAGGCGGTATTTCTTGCGCAGCGGAGCCGGAATGACGATCCAGCCTTTAGCTGATATGCGGGCCGATGCCATGATTCTCCGTTCTGTTAGGTCAATCCGTCGATAGAGGGATATGAATGTTATACATTTCACAAAAAAGTATAACAAATGATGGATAGGGTCAATGAGTGTAGTTATTGAGCACGGCAGTAAGGCCCGCTACATTTATGCGGTTTCTTTGCGGGACAACTCTTGCTAACGGGCCAAATGGGGAACTATGAATCTGCTGCGAAAATGCGCCGCTGAATTCATTGGCGCGTTTGCCATTGTCTTTGCCGGCTGCGGTGCCGTGGCCATCAATCAGATTTCTGGCGGGGCGGTTAGCCACGTGGGCATTGCCGCCACGTTTGGGCTGGTCATTATGGTGATGATCTATGCCACCGGCCACATTTCCGGGGCGCATTTCAACCCGGCGGTGACCCTAGCTTTCGCCTTGACGCGGCATTTTCCCAAAAGGGAGATTGCGCCCTATATCTCGGCCCAGTGCGCCGGGGCCGTGGTGGCTAGCTATGTGCACGTAGCTAGTTTGTCGTCGGTGCTGGCCGTCACGCAGCCTAAGCAGGTGCTGAATTTAGGGGTTACCCTGCCGGTGGACGGCTCGTTCACTACGGCCCTAGTGTGGGAATTCATGCTGACCTTTTTACTGATGCTGGTCATTATGAGTATGGCGACCGATTTTCGCGCTGTAGGGCCAGCAGCCGGGTTGGCCATCGGCGGCACCGTGGGGCTGGAGGCCATGTTTGCCGGGCCGTTGTGCGGGGCCTCGATGAACCCAGCCCGCAGCTTGGGCCCGGCCCTAGCCGCCGGCGAATGGACGGCTTTTGCTGCATACATCGCCGGTCCAGTGCTAGGGGCCGCGGCCGGCGCGCTATTCTACGAGTTCATTCGCTGTCAAGCGCCTTCCGACCGGGAAGTGAAGGGCTGTTGCTGAATCCGATTGCGACACCGGAACCATACAACATAAAAAGCCCTGCACCCCTCAGCGGAGTGCAGGGCTTTCTTGCCTCGGGTCGCTAGCGCTATAGATCGAAACTCAAGCGCCCGTAGTAAAACCCACCGTTGGTGCCGAACTGCGTCACCCGTCGGCTGTACACAAAACCGCGCGAGCCGATATTGGCGTCTTTTTCATGTTCGTCTGGGAAGGTATTCAACAGATTGTTGGCTCCTACCGATAGACGCAGGCCCGGCAACATCTGGTACGACAAATCTACATCTAGCAAGGTCTTGGCCGAGAAGGTTTCGTCGTGGTCTGGATTGTTGGGTTTGTACTCGACTGGCCCGTAATTGGTGGCCCGGACTAGGGCGCTAAATGCGTCTTGGGAGTAGCGCGCCGATACGCTGACCTTGGTGCGCGGCAGGGCGTCTTCGAGACGGTTGCGCGCCTCCCGGTCGAATAGCAGGCCCTCAATGGCCGTGCGCTCTTCGGCAGTAGCTTGCCGACCATTGGCCTTCTCAAAGGCCGCGATAAGCCCCTCGGGAACTATGATCTCGTCCACCGAGGTCTGGGTGAAATTGGTCGCGGCCGACAGACTGAGGGCTCCTGCCCCCAAGGCGGCACTATACGATGCAACCAAATCTACACCACTGGTTGAGGTGTTCACGGCATTGGTAAAGAACTGGGCCGCTGTTGCGCGGAAAGGGGCCAAAATGGCGGCGTAGCCTTCGTTGCTATCGGAGAAGCGCCCGGTCAATACGATCCGGTCTTCGATGGCGATCTGGTAGTAGTCGGCCGTAAGGGAAAAATTGTCCATCAGTTGGGCAGTGATGCCCGCGCTGGCATTGACCGAGGTCTCTGGCTCCAGGGCACCGATGCCGAAGGCTTTGGCGACTGGGCTGCTGTTGTTGGCGGTGAGCACCTCGCGGGGCACCAACTCGCCGGTGACCTCATCGGCGACGAACTGGGTGCTGACGCTATTGAACCACACTTGGTGCAGGGATGGGGCACGAAAGCCGTTGCTGGCAGTCGCCCGCAGGGCCAACGCGTCGCTGAGGGCCAAGCGCAGGGCCAGTTTGCCGGTGGATGTACTGCCAAAGTCGCTGTACTGCTCAAAGCGCCCTCCCACATCAACCGTTAGCATGGCCGACGCTTGCGTTTCCAAGCCAGCGTAGGTGCTGATGCTGTTGCGGAAGCGATTGAGGGCGCTGGCCGGAGAAAATCCCCTAAATACCTGTGCGCCGGAGGCTTTACCTTCTTCAAAATTGGTTCCATCCACCGGACCGCGGCCATAGGAGTAGGACTCGAACTGGCCGGCCTCAATCTGGTAGTTTTCGACGCGGAATTCGCCACCGAGTACCAGTGAGGTGCGCTCGAACATGGCTGTGTCGAGGGGCCGCACCAAATCCAAATTCCCCGAGGTCTGGTTGAAACCGAGCCGCCCGGCGTTGACGGAGGTAGGGCTGTCGGCCCCCATGGAAGCGTTGTTGGTGTTTTCGATATTCCACTGGAAGCCGTTGCCGCCTTGGGTCACGCTGAAGTCCACATCCCACTTTCCCTTAGCCCCGCGCACTCCCGCGCTGAACGAGCGGTCTTCGATGTCTGGATTGATCTGGGGCAGAAAGCCGTTGGGATACAGCTCAAAGACCACCCGATTCGGCTGGCTTCCCGGCAGGCGGTAGAAGCCCGTGGCCTCGCCTCGGCGGTACGACAGCCCGCCAAAGCTGTAGAATTCGGCATCGCCGGACAGGGGATACGCGGCGTTGTAGAAGGCCCCACCCACCGTGGCTTTGCTCTGGCCGATGTTCATGTTGAAAGCATCGTCTGGCAAGTTGTTGTCTTTGATCCACTGAATGTTGGCGTCGTCCTCATCCGCGGTGTACTGGCCACCGCGACGCGTGCGATCGCGCTTTAAAAATTCGCCGGTGACGTTGATGTACCCGCCATCGCCCAGCCCGAAGCCGTAGTTCACATCGGTCTTGACTTGATCGCCATCGCCTTCGCCCGTGGTGCCTACCAAGTTGTTGAGCTGGATTCCTTCGGTGTCGTCTTTGAGGACGATATTGATCACTCCGGCGATGGCATCCGAGCCGTACTGGGCCGCGGCGCCGTCGCGCAGAATCTCAATGCGCTCGACCGCGGCTTTGGGAATGGAATTGAGATCGACGCCCACCGTGCCGCGGCCGAAGGTGCCGTTGACGTGTACTAGGGCGCTGGAGTGGCGGCGCTTGCCGTTGATCAGCACCAGCACTTGGTCGGGTCCCAAGCCGCGCAGGCTGGCTGGGTTGATGTGATCGGTGCCGTCGGAAATGGTCTGGTGCGAGGCGTTGAAGGAGGGAGCCAACTGGCGCAGCGTCTGGTTGATTTCGGTTTGGCCGGATTGGCGAATCTCGAGTTCGGAGATGACATCGACCGGGGCCGGCGTCTCAATGGCGGTACGCACCGTCCGCGAACCCACGACGACGAATTCTTCGCCCAAGGCGACGGGGCTGGGGTTCAGGGAAAAATCAACAGTTGCCGTCTCTCCGGCGACGACCTTGACGTTTTGCTTGGTGGCTTGGTAGCCGATGAAGGTTGCTTGTAGCGTATAGGAGCCGGGCGGGACCGCTAGGGAAAAGGTGCCGTCGTCGCCGGTCATCGTGCCCCGCACCGTGCCTACTAGGTTTAAATTGGCGTTGGGCAGCGGCGTAGCGTCTTCGCCATCGGTTACGGTGCCGCGGATGGTGCCCTGTTGGGCCCAGATAGGTAGCGCCGCTAGCAGTACTGCGGCCAACGACGCGCGGAAAAAGGGTTGCATGGATTCTCCTCGTTAAAGATAAATGGATTTTGCGCTCCAACGGCGCAAAAAGGTCAAGCTATAAACCATAGGTCAATACGTGATTTTAGCAAGAGCAGTTGGAGACAAAATAAAGGCTATGACGTTTTGGTTTCAGCGCTATCTTATATGCCAACGGTTGCATCCTTGAAATTCACATTTTGACGATGTGAGGAGAACGAGATAATGCGCGTGTTGATCATGTCCGATATGGAGGGCGTAAGCGGCATTGTGGTCTGGGATCAGGTCAGCGGCGGTGCCGCGATGTTTGAAGAGGGCCGACAGCTCTACACGGAGGAAATCAACGCCGCCGTGCGCGGGGCCAAAGCCGCTGGCGCGACGGAAATTGTCGTGGTCGATTGCCACGGTGCGGGTAAAGGCTGGAGCTTTAATTCGCTCATCCCCGACAAAATTGATCCCGATTGCGAATGGGTCGCCCATCATGGATGGGGACGCTACGACGAGCTGTGGGAGCAGGGATGCGACGCCTGCCTGCTCATCGGCATGCACGCCCGCGACGGCACCCCCGACGGAGTGCTGTGCCACACCATCTCTAGCGTCCAGTATAGAAACCTCTGGTTCAACGACGATCTCGTTGGGGAAACCGGCGTCAACGCCGCGCTCAACGGGCACTACGGGGTGCCGATTGCTCTCGTCACCGGCGATGAGGCTGTCTGTCGAGAAGCTAAAGCTCTCCTTGGCGAAGCGCTGCCAACCGTGGCGGTGAAAAAGGGATTGAGTCGGTTTAGCGCGCGCCAGTTACCACCCGTCCGCGCCCGTCAGTTGATCGAAGACGGGGCTAAAAACGCGCTTGCCGATCTGACGCGGACTAAGCCGTATGTCCCTACAAAGCCAACGACCATCCGAATCGAACTCGCAAGCGTCGATCAACTCGCCGAATTCAAGGGACGACCTGGGGTTGAGATAACGGGGCCGCTCTCGGTTGAAAGCCGCGCCGAAGACTGGATGAGCGCGTGGAATCAGTTCTGGCCCCATGCTTAAGCGAAGACCTAGGTACACGACAGTAGAGTGGTATGAGATGCTTCGCTTCGCTCAGCATGACAACAGGGGCGTCATCACCTGTCATGCTGAGCGGAGCGCAGCGGAGTCGAAGCATCTCAGCGCTCCCATGCCTAACGTCCATTGGATTACTGTCGTGTACTTAGGCGAAGACCACGGCGCGATTGACGGCGCGATCTGTTCGGGATTGGAACGAGGTTTAAACGAGGAGTTGAGCGATGCCGAGTGAAGCGAGAAAGGTTTACGACGAGGCGATTGTCATAGACGGTCTGAACGTCAGCAACTGGGAGAGCGACGCGGTGTTCGAGCGTTTGCGAGCCGGCAATATCACCGCTATCAACGCCACGGTGGCAACGTGGGAAAATTTCGTGCAGACCATGGCGCACCTAGCGGCGTGGATGCAGCGTTTTCGCGAGCGCCAAGACATCGTGCAGGTGAAGGAGACGGCCGACATTCACGCCGCTAAGAAACTCGGCAAGACCGGGATCATCCTCAGTTTTCAAAACGCCTCGCCCATCGAGAACGAATTGGACCGCTTGGGGTTGTTCCTCGCCCTTGGGGTGCGGGTGATTCAACTGACCTATCACGAAACCAATCTGCTGGGCAGTGGCTGCTGGGAGCGGAACGATTGTGGCCTGAGCAACTTCGGCGTCGATGCGGTGCGCGAGATGAACCGGCTCGGCATTGTCATCGACTTGTCGCACGTCGGCCCGAAGACGACGATGGACGCCATTGAGATGTCCGAGCAGCCGGTTGCGATTACCCATGCCAATGCCCGCAGTTTTTGCGACCACCCGCGCAACAAGGAAGAAGAGGCGCTCAAGCTCCTCGCCGAAAAGGGAGGCGTCGTGGGCGCTACGTCGTTCGCCAACTTTCTTCCCAAGGGATTCGATTCAACGGTCGAGGATTTCGTCGATGCCATCGACGACATGGTGGAGCGGATCGGCCTCGATCACGTGGCCATTGGCACGGATTCCACCCACGATCAGCCGCTTGAATTCTGGCATTACATCGTATCGCAGCAGGGCACGAAATTTCCCTCGACCTTTGCCGATGGATCGGTGCCGTACACGGAGCTGAGTTTTCAACCAAAGGGGATCGACAGCCCGGCGGAGTTTCCCAACTTAGCGGAGGCGCTCGCCAATCGCGGGTACAGGGCCGCGGAGATCACCAAGCTGTTGGGTGGAAACTGGATGAGTCTCTTTGAGCGGGTGTGGAACGTCTGAAAGAAGAGGGCACAAGAGGGCTACATAGGCGATGAACAACTCGCAAGTAATCCATCCGAATGCGCCGAACAAGGGCGGTCTGGCCGCGCCACTCAAGGGAGGACAGTGACTGATTCGATCAACGGGCATTTGCTGGCCATCGACATAGGCGGCACCTTCACCGATCTAGTGCTGCTCGATCCGTCTGCCGACGCGCTGGTGGCCAGCAAGGTCCTCACCACGTATCCCGATCCCTCGGCCGGCGTGCTGGCAGGGGTGCAAGACCTGTTCGAGGAGTGGCAGGTGGAGGCCAGCTCCGTGGGGCGGACTGTGCATGGCACCACGCTGATTACCAATGCCCTCATTGAGCGCAAGGGGAGCCGCACGGGCTTGATTACCACGGCCGGCTTTCGCGACGCGCTGGAAATCGGACGCGAGGGCCGCTACGATATATACGACCTGTTCCTCGAGCGGCCCGCGCCCCTAGTCGAGCGGCGGCGGCGGTGGGAAGTGCCGGAGCGGGTGGATGCGAGCGGGGCGGTGTTGACGCCCCTCGACGAAGAGGCCGTGCAGCAGGCCTGCGCCTTTTTCCGGGCCGAAGGGGTCGAGGCCGTGGCCATCGTCTTTTTGCACGGGTACCTGAATTCCGCGCACGAGCAGCGCGCCCGGGCCCTAGTGCGCGGGCAGTTGCCCGATGTGGCGGTGGCCGTATCCCACCAGGTAGCACCGGAATTCCGCGAGTACGAACGCACCTCGACCACGGTCGCCAATGCCTATGTCCAGCCCTTGGCCGCGCGCTACCTGAAGGGCTTGGAAGAGGGATTGGGCGCCAGTGGCGTGCGGGCACCGCTGCACATCATGCTGTCCAACGGCGGTTCGTGCTCGGTGGACACGGCCGCTGAATTTCCCGTGCGGCTGGTGGAATCGGGCCCCTGCGGCGGTGCTCTGGCAGCGGCGTACTGGGGCAAAATCGCCGGGCGGCGAGAAGTCTTGGCCTTTGACATGGGCGGGACCACGGCCAAGGCCATCCTCACCGCGGGTGGCGATTTTGCCCTGTCCTCGGAGTCGGAAGTGGCGCGGGTATACCGCTTCAAGAAGGGGAGCGGCTTGCCCCTGCTGGTGCCGGTGATGGACATGATTGAAATAGGGGCCGGTGGCGGCAGCATCGCCCGGCTGAGCGATATGGGCCTGCCCGTGGTAGGCCCGGAAAGCGCTGGGGCCGATCCGGGGCCGGCCTGCTATGGGCGGGGTGGGACCCGGCCGACCGTGACGGATGCGGATCTGGTCTTGGGCCTGCTCAACGCGGACTATTTCCTCGGTGGGAGCATGGTCTTGGACCCGGAGGCTGCGCAGCGGGTCGTGGCGAGTTTGGGAGTGGCCCTGGATATGAGCACTGAGCGCGCGGCCTGGGGCATCCACCAACTGGTGGACGAGAATATGGCCAATGCCGTCCGCGTGCATGCGGCCGAGCGCGGCCTCGACATCCGCTCGCACACGCTGGTGGCAACCGGGGGTGCCGGGCCGGTGCACGCCTGTGGCCTAGCGCAGCGGCTGGGTCTCGACGCGGTCATCGTGCCCCCGGCGGCTGGGGTGGGATCGGCCTTTGGCTTGATGCTGGCGCCGATTTTGTTCGACTTTGTGCGCACGTACGTGGTGCGTCTCGAAGACCTCGACATCGATGAGTTGGGCAATTTGCTGCGCGCCCTCGAAGCGGAGGGCCGCGGCATTGTCGAGGCCGCAGGGGTGGCCGCGGCTGATATCGAGGTGCGGCGCAGCGCTGATATGCGCTATGTGGGGCAGGGCTTTGAGATTCGGGTGGAGTTGCCGGAGGTCCCCTTTGACGAGCGGATGACATCCCGCATTGAGGAGGCTTTCGCAGCCGAGTACCAGCGCCTGTACGGCCGTCTGTGCGCCGGCGTGCCCATCGAGTCCGTGCACTGGCGGGTCGCGGTCTCCGGCCCGCGGCCCCAGCCGGGTCGCGTCGAGATTCGCCGGGACCGGTCCGCTGGCAAGGCCGGGGCTTTGAAGGGCCGACGAGGGGTCGTTTTTGCCGCGGGTGAAGGTGCCTTAGATGTGCCGGTGTACGATCGGTACCTCCTGGAGGAGGGTCTCAGTATAGAAGGACCGGCCATCATTGAAGAGGCCGAATCCACGACCGTGGTGCGGCCGGACTGGCAGTGTTGCGTCGGCGAGAATGGAGAGTTGTTGCTGGCGCGGCCGGGCTAGGCCGCATGTACCGTCAATCCAGGACCACGCCATGAATGACGCCCAGATTGATCCCATTGCGCTGGAAGTACTGTGGAACCGACTCATTTCCATTGTCGACGAACAGGCCGCAGTGCTGATGCACGCCTCGTTTACCACGGTGGTGCGCGAGGCCGGCGACCTGTCGGCTGGAGTCTTCGACGCCGAGGGCAATATGCTGGCCCAGGCCGTGACCGGTACTCCCGGCCACATCAATACCATGGCCAATTGCGTCCGCGACTTTGTCCGTGCCCATCCGCTCGCTTCCCTCGAGCCCGGTGACAGCCTGCTGACTAACGACCCCTGGCTGTGCTCGGGGCATCTGCACGATATCACGGTGGTAACGCCGGTGTTTTATCGGGGCCGCGGCATTGGCTGGTTCGCCAATACCTGCCACGCTATGGACATTGGCGGGCGCACCTTGGGGGCGGACGCTCGCGAAGTATTCGAAGAGGGCCTCCACATCCCCATGATGAAACTGTTCCGCGGCGGGCAGATCAACCAAGATTTGATCGCCATCGTCAAAGCCAACGTGCGCGAGCCGGACCAGGTGGTAGGGGATCTGTACGCCCAGCAGGCGGGCAACGATGTGGGGGCCGCCAAGTTGGTCGAGATGATGGAGGAATGCGATCTCGACGATCTCAAGGGGTTGTCGGCGCTCATTCTCACCCGTACGGAAGAAGCCCTGCGCAGCGCCATTGCCAAAATTCCCGATGGGGTGTACCGCGACGAGGTGAGCATCGACGGTTTTGACGCACCCTTGACCATCCGCGCCAGCGTCGCCGTGCGGGGCAGCGATCTGCTGGTCGACTACGCCGGCACTTCGCCCCAGGTCGATCGGGGCATCAACGTGGTGTTCAACTACACCCATGCGTACACCACATATCCGTTGATCTGCGCCATTGGTCCGACCGTGCCCAACAACGAGGGCAGTTTTCGCCCGGTCGCGGTGAAGGCCCCCGAAGGCTCCATCCTCAACTGCACTTTTCCGGCCGCGGTGGGCGCGCGCCATTTGGTGGGCCACTTTCTCTCGCAAGTCATATTCGGGGCGCTGGCCCAGGCCCTGCCGGAGCGCGTCATCGCCGATGGTTCGGCCGGGTTGTGGAACAGTCAGTTCGAGGGCCGCGATCGGGATGGTCGGGTATTCGCCTATATCTTCTTTTCCGCCGGCGGCATGGGCGCTCGGCCCGGCGCTGACGGGCTTTCCGCCACGGCCTTCCCCAGCGGCATCCGCGGCGTGCCGGCCGAGGCCATTGAGGCCGTATCGCCGATCCTCATGCACCGGCGGGCGCTGCGCCCCGATTCGGGTGGGGCCGGGAAATTCCGGGGTGGGCTGGGGCAGGAGATGGTCCTGGAGGTGCGCGGCCGGGGCCCGGCTTTGCACTCGTGCATGTACGACCGGACCATTCACCCGGCTAGGGGCTTCCACGGCGGTCTGGACGGGGCCACGGGCGAGTTGTTTTTGCAGGAGGGAGAGCCGCTGCATCCCAAATCCAAGTACTTGCTGCGGCCCGGTGAATCGGTCACCCTGAGGCTACCGGGTGGGGGTGGGTACGGCCCGGCTTGGCAGCGCGAGCCGCACAGGGTGCTGGAGGACGTGCGTCAGGAACTGGTTTCGGTCGAGGCGGCCAAGGCCCTGTACGGCGTGGTTATCGATACCGAGACTTGGACTGTGGACGAAGCGGGTACCGCGGCTCTGCGCGAGGCCAAAGACTAGCCTTTGGGTATTTCAAGGAGCCTAGGGTGCCTCACAGGCCCGCCGGATAAGTACCGTATTTGACCACGATCTCCACATCCTCGACCACGACCCCGCTGTGCAGATTGGCCGGCCGCTCCAGCAGCGTCAATTCCAGCAGGTTGTCTCCTCGTTTTGGCCGCACCTTTTCTAGGTGGAATTCCAGCCATTGCCCGGTGTACGGATCGACTTGGCGGGCGCTCGAGCGCCCGCACGCTTCCCCTGCAAGAGATTCGCCGTTCAGCACCACCTCGAGGCGATCCGCCCCGACCAAGTCGGAGATATTGAGCCTGAGCACTATGCTCTGGACCTGGGGATTTTGGGGATCGTCGGCCACGGAGAAGGGGATTGAGAAGGCTTTGCCTAGATCGTCGCGGTCGATCTGAATCGGCAGCAGGGCCTCGTACCCGAGCACGTGCTCGGACTCGGGCTTGCGGCAGAGAAAGTAGTGTTTGTCGCCTTCCTCAATCAGGCCGCGGCGGCCCAGTTCAGTGAGGGTGTTGCGCTCGGCTTCTCCGAGGGGCCAGGCCATGAACCAGGTGTAGAGTCCATCGACCTCCTTGGCTTGGAAATTCGCCGCAGCGGCCCGCATCATGGCCGGAGTGGCATTGGACACGGTGCAAAATCTGCGGTTTTCTTCGGTGTAATAGGGCTGCAACATGGCGTACACGGATACCTCATGGGCGTGGGCGGCCCGCACCAGCCAGTCGATGGGCATTTGGGAATCGAGGACGAAATAGGCGTACGTCAAGGGCACCACATAGTCGACTAGGCCCTCCTTCAGCCAAGTGCGCACATCCAGACCCGTGCGGAGGTTCAAGGCCTCGGTGGGATAGACCCGCGCCCCGAGTTGGCCCGGTTGCCCGGGCCGCTGCCGCACGGTCTGGGAAATCTGGCGGACGTATTCGGTCATCAGCGGGGTGTGCTCCTCCACATCCTCGGGCTTGAGCCAGTGAGCAGTGCCGCCCGGAGCCGCGGCAAAGTCCAGCTCCACCCCCTCCACCGGGTACTGGGTGGCTAGCTCTTCCAGCACGCCTAGCTGGTGCTCGCGCACTTCCCGGTGGACGTATCCCCGCCCGCCTCCGGCCAGGGTGTACTTGCCGTCCATTCCCGGGAAATCGCCCATGCGCAAACTGGCGAAAAAGTCCATGCCCTGCTCGTGGGCCCGGTCCACTAGCACTTGCAGGGGATCCAAGCCTCGGTCGATCAGGCTCTGCATGTTCTCCCACACCCGCCAGTACGGCGCCACGGCAAAGGAGTCCAGGTTGGCACCAAAACGCCGTCCCTTGCCCGAGGGATAGAACAGGCCATCGGCCCGGGACACGCCGTAGATGAAGGTATCCACGGCCGTGCCGGCAACTTCGTCTATGGGCCTCCAGGCATCTTCGAGGCGCATGGGCGGCTCAAAGACGAACAGGTAGTAGTGGCGTGCATCGTTGAAGTAGATGGTTCTCGGGCGTCGCATGTTTGCCTCCTTGCGTCTCATCGCTCGGGTTCGGGGTGCACCGGGAAGTTTGAGAAGGCTTCCCCGAGTGGGCGGTCTTTTTTATTGGTGGTACAATCACTTCGTAGTTTTAATGTAAAGTTCTCCCAATGCCAAGACCACGGAAATTGGGCGAATTTTCCTCAAGCGGCTAATACAGATCTCTCCCACCACTGGGCCACTCACCGGCGGCTGCGATACCTTTGAACTCCATCATCTCAAGTCCGCCGCCGTGACGCATACAGTGAGTGCTTCCGCGATCCAGAAGACCACATTAGCCCACCTCATCTGGATTGAACCACTGCTCGTAGGTGGGGGCGATGTACCCAGGCACGCCGTGCAGTTCTATATCGGGGTCGATCTGTACCGTGCGTCGGTTTTGCGCTCCCTGTTGGAGCAGGCGAGTGGCACTGCCCACCGACAGCTTTAAAAACCACACCTTACCGTCTAGACCTTGGGGCACTGGCACTCGGACTTCCTGTGGCGCGCCTCCGTACGCGTATAAGACCTGCGCGATCCGGTCCGGTCCGTGTACCTCGACGTGCAGTACGTGGTTGGAATCAGCCAAATCAACTCGCACGCTGAATTCCCTGGTCCCCGCGGGCACGCCGAAGAACCAGTGCCGTCCCAAGGCCAGCATCAGCGAGAACCGCGCCCCTCCGTCGGCCGTAGGATTGCCCGCCAGCACCATCCCCATGGTCGGCTCGCTCCAGCCGTACCAACGGGCGGCGTCCACCTCTACCTTGTACGCGCCCGCGCCGGCAGCCGGTACGCTGATCAGCGCTGGCTCTGGCGGGGATTTGTGGGTGAACGAGCCCTCGGCTTGGCCCAGTGCCTGACTCTGGGGGCCGCTGGCTTGGAACTGCACGGGGAGGTACTCGTCTTCCGGGATGATGTAGCCCGTGGCGCAAAAGTCGAAGGGGCGGTTTTCCGGGTTGTGTAGGTAAACCGCATGCGCCCCGCGCATGCCGGTATCGGTATCGCCCAAGAGCGGACTGGGTGCGCAGAAGGTCTCGCTGGTGCGCTGCGAGGGGCCGACGTGAAAGTCGTATTGCACCACCGGGGCCGGCCGCCCGGTCTGCGGGTTGAACCACTGTTCGGGCATAGAAGACAAATAGGTGGGCACTCCATTGAGTAAGACTTGCATCGGGCTATAGCAGTGACCGTCGCCGCCGCACAGCCAGATGGACCAGAAGCGGCCGGTGCTGCCCGGGTCGGTCTCGATGTGCATGACGTGCATTTCCGGTTCTTGGTTGACGATATCCCAGGCTGGCGTCATGTTGAAGCGCTCGGTAAAGGACGCCCCCCACGGCCGCGGCCGGCTGCCGAAATGGGCGGCCACCGGCTGGCCCCGAGGGGTAAAGACCACCAAGCCCGAGTCCTGGCGGTGGGCTCCCCCGTGCCGACTGCCAATCTGGAATTCGTTCACACCCTCCGGCACGAAGAAGTACCAGCGTCGCGGTGCCGTGACGGTGTGCATGTCGAAGGTCTCTTGACGCCCTTTTCGTTGCTCCCAGTCGCCGCAGTCGATCACCATCTGCGCTAGGGTACACTCGAACCACATTAGGTGATAGCCCAGACCCTCAATGCGGGCGGCATACACTCCTTTTTGTCCGGCTTGGACCTGTATGGTCGCGCGCTCCTCTTCGCCTGCGATCTGGCCACAGGCCACTTCCTTGCCGTCGGGGCCGAAGAGGGTCACTTGGCCATCGCCTTCCCAGCGGGTGGGCCACATGTAGCGGTGTGCGGTGAAGGCGAAGGCGCGGCCGTCGGGGTTGTTGAGGTAGATGGCGCGAAAGGTGCTGATGAAGTGCCCGGCATCGCCGAGGCAGGATAGATTGCGGGTGGCATTGGTCGTCATGGGAAACCTTTCGTGGAGAATGCTGGTTGCAAGGCGACAAAGCAGGCGAATGTTCGAGAATTCGCGTTTTGATCCTCTTTTACTTGCCTGCGAAAGAACCCAACTTTAACATAACTCTGCATTTTACAGCGATTTTCGCCCCCTGACAATACTTTTTCTTACGGCTTAGAGGTAGAAAATTTGTGTGGCGAAGACGCGCTCAAATCTGTTCTCAGATGAGGCTTTACAGGCGGTCTATCTTCTCGGCGGTACTAGCAGCGAATGTCCTGAGTTGGAGCTTTGCCTGGAGCCTCACCATTTATCGGATTGGCGGCGACGCCCTATCTCCCTCCGAGGAAGTGGAGAGCGACGAGGTGGTGGTCGTCCTTTTGAGCTGGGAGGAGTTTGCCCAAGGGCCGGGCGGCCAAATGGAGGGTCTGGAAGTCAAGACGGGCAAACTGCGGCCCAAATTCATCACGCCGGATTCTGGACGGTGCCGGGGTGGACTTTATCGAGTTTTACATTACCTCGCCCCCGGTGGTTGGGAGGGTGGTCGGCGAGATCTGGCCCGCCGAAGTGATGCCGGGTCAAGAGACCTCTTTCGTCTATGCCATGCTGCCGACTTTTTTGGGGGGCGAGAGCGGGTTTGACCGGATCGCGCTGGAGACGACCGGACAGTTTACCGGCGTGGACTCAGTCCGCATCAATGAGGAGCGGTTGGCCGATGGCGAGTGGGCATTGCTGGAACCTCTGGCAGACCAGCGGATGGTGCTAGGGGTGCCACGGATGGACCGGCTCAAGAGCGGCAGACTGGTAGAGGTGTTCTTTCGGGGGCGGGTGTACCATTTCGGCACGCTGTTTTCGGGGCAGGTGTTCGACCGCGAGCGACCGCTGGAGGTGGGGCAGTTCGTCGAGGACGGAGATGCGACCTTCCGCTTGGACAGCAATCAGCGGTTCGTGGGCATTGAGTTAGGGGATGAGCTCGTGAGCGAGGTGGCGGCGCAGCCGCGGATTTTCACGCCCAATGGAGATGGGACCAACGACCAAGTGCGCATTGAGTACACTCTGCTGAAACTGGCAGGGGCTGGAGAGGTGAAGGTGGATATATTCAATCTGGCGGGTCGTCGGGTGCGCCGGGTGTATCAGGGCGAGGACAGCAGCGGGCGATATGGGCGGATGTGGGACGGTCTCGGGGACGATGGCCGGTCCGTGCTGCTAGGGCTATACCTGTATCGGGTGCAGGTGGATGCGGATGGGGGACGGGAAGAGCGCAGCGGACTTATTCCGGTAGTGCAGTGAGTCAGTCTGGTTTCTTGCTCTTTGTAAGAGGAAAGGGTATTTTCTCGCGCAAACAGCCGGTATATGCGTTTTAGATCCACGACAATTTTTCCTACATCTTAGAGGGTTTATGTGGCGCAAAATGATCTCAAGTCTGTGCTTGGGATTGGGTTGGGTGCTGCTCGGCTGTGCTGCACAAGAGCAAGCTCCTGCCAATCCCGTCGTCGCTAAGGTAGGCGACGAGCCCATTTACAAGAAGGATGTGGAGGAGCTGATCGCTTCGCTGGGGCCTGGTTTGCGCTCCAAGGAGAGTGGTGATGCAGCTCGCCGCGATTACTTGCAGTCGCTCATAGATCAGAAGCTGCTAGTCCGCGCCGCACGGGCCCGCGGACTGGACAAGACCCAGAGGTTTGATGAGCAACTCGCCGCAAGATTTCGCGAAAAAGTGATCAATACCTACCAAGCTAGGACCGTGTACGCCCGTATTGAGATCACCGACGAGAAAATGCGGCAGCGCTTTGACCAAGGGCAGTACCAGCGCGAAAAGTCCCTGAGCCGACTGGTGGTCGATAGTCTAGAGGATGCCCGGGAAATCCGCCGGCAAATAGCGCAAGGCGCTGCGCTCGACTCCTTGGCCAAGGCCTATTCCCGCGACGGGAGAACTCCGCCCAGAGGAGGGCACCTGGGGTTCCTCAATCGCGTGAGCGCAGTACAGGCCGGCATTGCACCACAAGTCTTTGTCGCATTGAGTCCGGGGGCTGTTTCCGAAGTTATGCTCGTGGATGGCGGCTTTGAGTTGATTTATTGCGCAGACGAGCGAGAGGCAGAATTTGCCAAGTACCGCGAGGAACTCTACAGGAGTATGTGGAGGGAGGAATTCGTCGCCCAACACCGCGCCCTGCTCGAGGAGCAGGCCTCTGTCCTCGACCTGCGTCCGGTATCTGCCGGACTTGCCGTGCTGGTCGACAAGGATGCCAAGGCCGGAACCTATCCCCCTCTCTCTGCGGCAGAAGCCAGCACGCCGCTGTTTGCGTACAATGGCGGCCAAATAACCGTGGGCGATTACATCGATTCATTCCGCAAGGCCGAGGAACAACCCGCCCTAGGCGACAGCGTCCAAGTGATTCGCGCGGCCTGGAAGCTTCCCATCCCCAAGGCCATGGTATGGGAAGCGGCCAAGTCGGCTGGCTACTTGGATTCCGAGGATATGCGCTTGTGGAAACAGCGCAAGGCCGAGCAATTGCTCATTATGGCCCTGCGTCAGGTCGAGATCAGCGATCAGGTAGTCATCGAGGACGAGGCAATCGCGCAGTACTACGAAGACCATCGCGAACACTTCCGCACTCCAATGGAGATATACATTGAGGAAATCTTGGTGGATGATTTCGACCGAGCCAAGGAACTGCGCCAGCGTCTAGACCAAGGGGAAACTATAGCTGATCTATCCCATCTGAGTGCGCGTTACGGCGCGTCGGCAAACAAGGGCAAGGTGCATATCCACTCGTACGAGAAGAGCCTGTACGGCGAGCAGCTGATGAGCGCTGCTATGGAGGCGGAGTTGGGCGAGTTGGTCGGTCCAGTGGCTGTGAAGGGCGGCTATTCCATTTTTCGCGTCAACGAGCGGACGGGTGGCCAGATGCGCTCCCTCGAATACGAGCACGAGCGCATAAGGGCCATTCTCCGTCTTATCGAAGTAGAACGGCGCTTCAATCAATTAGTGGCCCAACTCAGGGAAGAATACGCCGACCAGGTGCAGATCTTCGCAGAGAAGCTTCCCCAAATCGAACTTCCCGCCGAAACACCTTCCGTTTAACAAGAGCAGATCCACCAAATAGCAGGAATCTCGTCCCCTGCGTCGGAGTTATGGCTGCGGCGCCGACTGCCGGGCGACCTGGATTATCCGGGCCAAATTGCGCTGGGCGTCCGCATAACCGGGCCGGAGTCGGAGCGCCTCTTGGAGGTGGCGCTGGGCGAGAGAGAAATCGCCTTGCTGGCCGAGTGCCACTCCTAGGTTGTGGTGGGTTTCCGCGTGGTCGGGACGCAGGCGCAGCGCCTGTCGGTAGTGCGGGATGGCTTCGGCGCTGCGGCCGAGGCGGTGGAGGACGAGTCCCAGCCCCTGCTGGGCGAGAAAATCAAGCGCGTTGATCTGCACGGCCTCTGCATAATAGTCCCGCGCTTCTTCGTAGCGGCGTTGACGGGTCAGGATCTGCGCTAGCCGCAGATTGGCCTCGAAGTGCTCGGGATGTAGGCGTAGGGCCTTTTCGAGCCGTTCCACCAAACCCTCCTCCGATAAGTCGGGGTCGTACACCTGCTTGATGAGGTCGCCGACTGCGATTGCGGCCAGATTCCTCGCGCGGATTTTGTCGATGTCAGCGTCTGCGGAGAAATCGAACTGCCCCAGACTCGCAACAGGCTCCAAGTGGGAGTGCAACGCGTCGAGATGTTGGGTCTCCCGTCCTCCCACAAACTCTTGACCGGCGGCGTAGTCGAGGACTGGGCGGTCGTCCCGGTACAGGGGTGCCCCAGCCGCGAGTTCGGCCAAGCCGTTGGGCCCCATGAGAAAGCCAGAGAGAAAGACGCGGGGATGATGAAGAAAATGATCGGGGCCGCCCCAATAACTGACGGCTAGGTCGCGATAGACCCGAGAGTTGGACGAGAGGCGTTGGAGAGAGTTGGCGTCGCACTTGAAGTCGTTGTCCCGCACGCCGATCAGCAGCAATTCCGCGGTATTGTACCACAGTACGCTCTGGGGGAAGGCAGCGAGGAAACTTTGCAACGCGCTGCGCAATTGCGCGGGGGTTAAAAAACTCAGCGGGACGAATTGGGAGAGGAGGCCGCCGGTGCGGAGGCGCTGACGGGCGCGGTGATAAAAATCAGCGGTGTAGAAAAATGCCACGCCGGGGCGGTGGAGTTGTCCGACTTCGAGTGAGATGATGTCGTACTGCGCGTCCGTATGCCGCAGGTAGTTGCCGCCATCGGCGCTGATGAGTGCCACGCGCTCGTCGGCCATCCAGCGCGAATCAAAGTGGGGTCGAATGAAGTCGAATATAGTGGGTTCGATATCGACGCCGGCGAGGTGATCGATGTCGTACATGAGAAAGCGGCTGGCCGTCTGTCCGGTGCCCACGCCGACCACCAAAACCCGCTGGGGATCGGGATGCAGTAGCATGGGAATGTGCGCGGCCAATACTTGGTGCGTCTTGCGGCTGTCGCCCTGCCACCAGCGGTCGATTTCGAGGCGCAGCACGTCGTTGCTCTGGGAGATGGCCAGATTGGAGCCGAAGCCCTCGCGGAAGGCGACCAAGGAATCCCGCTCGCCGAGGAAGTCGGCTGGAACTCGCGTCCCCCAGAGGCGCGGAATCGCGAGCCAGACCAGCACTGCAAGGCCGACGGCCGCACTGCGGAACAGCAACGAACCAGCGCGATCGAGCGCGACCCAGGCGACGCAGCCGGTCGTCAGGCTCACACCCGTGACCAACAGGAGGCTTTTTTCCAGTCCCCAAAAAGGCAGACACGCGAAGCCTATCAATAGGGAGCCGAGCACACCGCCGAGGGTGTTGAGTGCTGCCATTCTGCCCGTGCCCATAGTGGCCTTGGCTACTTCTCCAACTACTAGGCGCACAGCGAGGGGAAACGAGGCTCCCGAAAGAACGGCCGGGGGCAGGATTAGCACGCCGTAAACCCACAAGTCGCCGATTGTCCGCCAGAAGTCGGGGGGCTGCACCATGAGGATCAGGACCGCCAGACCAGAGAGCACCTGCAAAGCGCCGAAGAATCGCGCCCGCTGAGACGATTGATTAAAGAAGCGGGCGGCGAGAAAGCTGCCTAGCGCGATTCCGATCAGGGCCGCGGTCAAAGTCATTGTGTAGGTGTAAACGGTATTGTTCACTAGTAGCCCTAAGTAGCGCGTCCAGAGGACCTCGCCACCGAGAGCGGCAAAACCCACGGCAAAGAACAAGACGGGGATCACCCGTGGGGTGCGGTCGTCAGCGACAGCGGTGGTGGGGTGGGGACTTGCAGCTACGGTCTGGCGGGCGAGGGGCAGCGCCCCCACTGCGATCCCGCACAGGATGGTTAGCCCAGCCCCCAGTTGCACCGTCTGTTGCAGACCGAGTGTCGGCAGCAGCACGAGGCCAGCAGCAACGCAACCCAAGGCGGCTCCCAGCGTGTTGACGCCGTAGAGTGCGCCAATGGAGCGGGTGATGTGTCCTTGATCGACTACGTACTGGCGGCAGAAGAGCGGCAGCGTGCCGCCCATTAGGAACGTCGGGGGAAAAACCACGAGCCCGACCAGCAACACGCGTGCGAGGAAGAGTGGGCCGGTGTGGTCGGCCATGGACCGGTACAGCACTCCGTACAGCGCATCCACTAGGTCAAAGGCATGCGGACTGGCCAGCGCTAGAAGCCCAAGAACGATCTCGATGAGCGCGTAAAGCCGCAGGGGCCGCGCAATCCTCTGGCCAATGCGGCCAAAGAGGTAGCTGCCACAGGCGAGTCCGAGAAAAAAGACCGCTAGAACCGTACTGACTGCAAAGGTCGTGGCCCCGAAGACTAGGGAAGCCTTGCGGATCCAGGCCACTTCGTACACTAGGCCCGAGAAGCCGGAGAGGAAGAAGCAGCTAAGCGCAATTGCGTGCTGCGCCTGCACGGGCCTTTGGGGTGCAGTCACGGCAGGGGACGCCAGCGAATGGCCTGCATGCGCGGGGCCATTTCAATGCCCTCTGCAGTCGGCTGGGTGCCGGGATGGCCCCAGATCCGCTCGGAGCGTTCGCCAACCACGCTGAGGATCATGCCGGGTTCGCCATCGGCCAAATGGGGCGGCAGCACGCAACTGGCCGAATACCCCGGATAGGCCGGGGTTGCATTCAGGTAATAGAGTTCCTGGGCCCAAGTTTGGCCCTGATCGCGGCTGAGCTTGGCTCGCTCGCCGCCGCGCGGCCAGGGACCGCGATGGGTATAGAGCAGGACGACGCGGTCGTCGGGCAGGGGCAGGACTTGGCCGTGCATTTCATCGAGGAGGAAGGTGCCCGGCCGCACATTGTTCCAGGTCAGACCGCGGTCGTCGGAGTCGGCCAACATGATTCGCTTGGTGTAGGAAGTGACGTTGGCAAAGCCAAAGGCGCGCATCCACAAGCGCCAGGGCATCTCGTTGGCAAAGGCGCGCCGCCAGTCGTCGGCGTGCAGCGAAGGGTTGTTGCGCACGGCTGCCAACAGGCGGCCGGATGCCAGTTCGGCGATCTGCGGTTCGCCGCCGGGACAGATAGGAGACCCCGCCGACCAAGTAGCGCCCCCGTCGGCAGAGCGATAGGCGTACACAATGGAGGAACCGTGGCCTTCGGGCGCTTCCCGGCCAATCGGCCAGATTAGCGCACCGTCCGCCAATTCGGTTATAGGACCCACCTGTACGCCCCCGAGCCCGGCTAGGCGGCTGAGCGGCTGAAAGGTGCGGCCCTCGTCCGTCGAGCGATAGAGCACTACGTCGCCGTCCTCGACGGTCTGGCCCACCAGCGCGCCGTTGCGCAAGACGGTCAGAACCGGACATTCCACTTCGAGGACGTCCCAAGTGCGGCCGCCGTCGCGGGTGCGCAAGAGGCTGGTGCCGTCGCTGGCCGTCACGTAGATAGCGTCGGTGTCGGTGACGGTAAGCCCGGCGGGTGGGTCGGCGTACCAACTTCTCTCGTTGGCCCAGGGCAGCCAGACGCGCTCGGCTGGCTGCGGCTCTTGCAGCTCGCCATGACGGGAGTAGAGAATGCCCTGAAAGTCCCGCTCGATCACCGGATGGACGCTGAATAGGTGGTCGTCAACCGAGGTCAGGCGGCCGCCGTGTTCGTAAACCCGGGCGCGAAAGGCACCCACGAGGGAAAAGTTTAGGCGCAGCGGACCTTCCTGTCGGCCCGGTGGAACCGGCTCAGACGCGGCGTGTTCGAAGACCTGCACGCCCTCGGGCACGCTGGCAATGGTCATCTCCACGTGTTTTTCTACTGGCTCGTCCGTGCTGTTGTACGCGGTGAGGAATAGTTCGAAAGGTTCGCCGGCGAGATGCAGGCTATTTTTCCGCCTGCTGCGCAGGGCCACTTCCACGGGCCAGCGCGTCTCGAACTCGGTGGCCCGTGGCCTTTCCTCCAGTTGGACGGCGTCGAAGTGGGCCGCGCCGGTTTGGTCGGCGCGCACGGTCAGGTCTGCTACGGCCCGGTCCTCCAACTCGTCGGTGACTAGGGTGAATTGATACTGGGTCCAGTCCGCAGACAATTGTCGGGGTTGGCTGACCCTACTCGGCCGCTGCCGGAAGTCTAGGGGCCGCGTCCACAGACCCAGTTCGAGCCGGGCGGAAGGTTCGTCGCTGCGGGCGTACACCGACAGGGTATAGACCTGTCCCGGCTTGACCGATACGACCGGCGAGGTGAGGTGGCCGACAGCGCCGCCGTCTGCCGCTGGATCGAGCGTCAAGCGGGCGGCGTATTCGCCGTCCACGGCATCGTTGCGGGTCTCGATGCAAGGCGGCGTGCGCTCCTGCTGACCCGTAAGGGACAGCGGCAGGGTCAATTCGTTTTGCAAGTCCCCCCAGTTGGTGCACAAGCCCTCGCCAAAATCCAGTTCGAAACTCGCATTGGGTAACAGATTCTTGGGCATGCGTCTGGCTCCGTCTTTTGTTTAGGTGGGAAACTGGTTCTAGCTTTCGTTGCTGGAACCGGGCTGTTCCTCGGTCGCAGCCCAGGGCAGCTCGTACGAGGGCGTGTTGACAAAGCGCTCCATTCCCAGATCCAGCCTGATCTCGGAGCACGGACGGAGCGCGACCCGAAAGCAGGGAGCGTCGATGGTCACTTCGCGCTCCTCGACTTCTCGGGCCATCGCCGTCCTGTACGCGTCCTCGTCCAGCCAGTCGGCGCTGCTGAACACATCGTGACTCTGGCCCGCTGCTAGGGTCTGGAAGCGCGCTGTGGTAAACTGGTGTTCGCCAAAAGCGCCGGCTTGGACGACCAGTTCCCGCTCCTCCACGGCGCTGAGGTTGACCAGTCGCAGCACTGCGCTCTCGGGCGCTAGTTTTTCCACTAGCGCGGCCACGTCTTGGGGCAACCCCGGCCGTCGGCGCTGCCAGTCAAAATAGCGCAGCCGCACTAGCAGCAGTCCGCCGTTGAAGTTGAAGAGCGGTCCGCCCATGGTCAGTTGCACTAGGCCTTCGGTCGTGATCGGGTTGCGCACCTGCAGGTAGTGATCGCCGTACGTGGCGGGGTCTTGCTCGTCGTGCGCCATGTACGCCAGCCGCTGGTACACCTGGGCGTGGTTGTAGCGCAGAATCTCTTCGGGATAGTCGGGGAACTCGCCGTGCAGGTACGCCAGCCAAGGGGCTTCGTGACCGCCGCGATCTTTGGGCGATTGGACCCTCACTTCTTCCCAGTCCCGGGCGTCGCGGTCGCGTTGTTTGTCGATGCGTTCCATATCCGCCGGGTCCAGCGAAATGCTCCACAAGTGCGCCATAAAGCGGGCCTGCATGGGACTGTACCCGTCCCAGCCTTTGTCGTGGTGGAAGTGGGGCACGTGCAGGGTGCCGTTGCGGATTTCGCCGTGGTCCATCATCACGTCGATTTGTGAACGGGCGAGTTCTAAGTATTTCAGATCGCCGGATACCAGCATGGCGTTCTCGGCACCGCTGAGCACGGCGTCGCCCATGGTGTGCCAGCCGTGGGGCCAAGTCCAGCCGTAGTACCCGCCGTACCACCGGCCGCCGAAGTACTCTCCGACTTGGCCCGACAGCCCCACGTTGTCCGGCAGAATGCCGTTGTTGGTCGCCAGCCGCTCCATCCAGGCACCGACGTACTCCTCCACCCATTGTTTGCATTTGATGTCCCCGGTAAACAGGTACGCGTTGGCTACCATGCTGGTGGCCGCCAGATTGGCGGCGCAGTCGCCGCGGGAAAAGCGCGCTATCACCGCCTGACCCATCCGATCCTCAATCTCCGGATCCCGCAGGTCTTCGACTGTTTCGCAGCCGGGCACGTCGTAAAAGGGCAGGGGCCACTTCTGCCATTGTTCATAGCGGTACTTGGTGTAGTAGCGCTCGAAGTTGCGCTGGGCCGGCCCTTTGCTGCCGTTGTGCGGGGATTTGATGATCTTGTGCTGCTCGTCGTAGTTGAGCGCCTCTGGATCTTCGTTCAGATAGAATCCGGCAAAGCGCCGCGCCCGGCGGCGGTTGGTGGTATTGGTCGGATCGGCCATGCACAACAGGTAAAAGAATACGTACCCTTCGCCTTGGTGCATCCAGTCGTAGCCCTGTTCGTACTCCTTGACGACCATGGGATGGCCGTGGCCGGATTGGTAGCGGGTGAATTGCAGCGTGATGGCGTTGAATTCCCGGTTCGACGCTTCGAGCAGGCGGTCGTCGCCGCCGAGCAGGTAGAACAGAGGCCAGTTGTGGAAGCTCTCGTACGCGTCGTCCAACCCGTCCCAGTTGGTCATCTCGTCGGTCGGCGGCCACATGGTCGAGCCGTCGCCGTGTACGTAGCGGGCCAGCACGGGTTCGATGGCGCGGTTCATTAGATCGATCAGGCTGCGCTCGAGAATGGCCCACTGGGGCGGCGAGATGAAGGGAATATCGGCCGAGATCCGCACTAGTTCGCGGCTGGCAGTTTGCTTGGCTTGCATGATGATTTATCCCTGATGGAGGTGGAAGGAGGCGATTGCCATTTCACCGAATAGAGGAGGTTGTCAAGCTTCGCTCACTTTTAGGTAGCGCCGCAGGGGCGGGTTTTTCAGCACCTGACGCCGGCCCGAAGGCCAGCGGATCTCGACCCAATCTACCCGCTCGTGCGGTCCTAGGCCGAACAGCAGGCGCGGGTCGTGCTGGGCCTGAAAGCCGTAGCCCCGGTGTACTTCCCGCACTTGTTCCAAGCCGCCGGCCTGTACCCGCACCCGGGTGCCGATAGCGTCTCGGTTGCTCTCCACGCCCACTAGTTCCAGCCCCAGCCAGTTATTGCGGTCCCCGCTGTCGTTGCGCAACAAGGTCGGCGAGTCGTTGAGATTCATGATAAACAGGTCGACGTCTCCGTCGTTGTCAAAGTCGCTCAGGGCCGCGGCCCGGCTGACTTTTTCAATCCGCCAGCCCGCACCACTGTTTTCTCCGACCTCGACGAACTGGTCGCGCTGGTTGTGGTAGAGCAAATTGCGCTGGGCGTAGAAAAATCCCAAAAAATGCCGGTCCAATTGCGGATAGAGGTGACCATTGGCCACGAATAGATCCAGCCAGCCATCCTTGTCAAAATCGACGAAAGCCGTGCTCCAGCCCAAATGGGGCCACGCGACCCCCCCTAGGCCGACCTCGATGGTGGCGTCGCGGAATAGCCCGCCTCCCTCGTTGCGATAAAGGGTGTTGAGTTCTTCGGAGAAATTGGTCGCGAACAGGTCTAGATCTCCGTCGTTGTCAAAGTCGCCACCGTGCACACCCATGCTGGCTTGGGCCACTCCGTCCTTGCTGTAGGCCGCGCCGACCCGCGTGGCAATTTCGGCTAAGCGCCAGTCTCCATCGTTGCGAAAAAGCAGGTTCGGCTCTCCGTCATTGGCCACGTAGATGTCCTGATCTCCGTCCTCATCAAAGTCGCCGAAGACCACGCCCAGTGCCGGCAGGGACCGGGCGCTTACGCCGGTAGCGGCGCTCACATCCGCAAAGGTCCCATCGCCCTTATTGCGGTAGAGCCGATCCGCTTGGCGAGGCGCATACCCGGGACCGCAGAAGACGTAGATTCCCTTGTACAGGCACTTGCCACCGCCTCCGGGGGGTCTGCGCAAGTTGAAGTCGAGGTAGTTGGTCACGTATAGATCGAGCAATCCATCGCCATCCAGATCGCCGAACGCCGCGCTGGAGCCCCAGCGCGCATCGGCCACGCCAGCCTCTTCTGCCCGCTCGGTAAAGCGTCCGTCGCCGTCGTTGCGGTAGAGTTGGTTGGGCCCCCAGTAGGTCGCGTACAGATCCGCATCGCCATCGTTGTCGTAGTCGCCCGCAGCGCACCCCATACCCCAGCCACCGGCTCCCAGATCGGCCTCCACTGGCCGAAATATCTTCGTCCGATTGCCGTTAGCTTCTGTACCCAGCTCATTGTGGAAGAGTCTGTTTTTTGCCCCTAACGGAGATCCTCGCAGCCGAGTTCCATTGACGACGAAGAGATCTTGGTAGCCGTCCCCGTCGTAGTCGAGGAAAGCGGCTCCGGCCGACATGGACTCAATGACGTAGTCTTGTGCCGCACTCCCCGAGACATTGACGAAATCCAGGCCGCTCTCCGCACTTACGTCGGCAAATCGAATCGCGGGTTCTTTGGAAGGGGCGGGCTGTGTCTGGCTTTCTGCACCGCTGTGGTCTGGCGAATCAGTACCTTCTTCGAGCGTGGGGCCGCACCCTACAAGCAGGATCAGTAAAACGACACCTCCCATCTGGGAAGAGTCCGAAAGTTGCCCGTGGCCCTGCTGGGCACCTGTCTCCATAACCATGATCCCTATCGCGCTAAGAAGCGGTCTTAAAATCCAGATCGCCGACATCGGAGCTAATCCCCAGAAAAAATTGACACAGAGTTTTTGCAAGCCCTATACTCTGGGCGAGTAAATCACTCGCAACCTGCCCTTCCTAACTCAGCTAATCATCCGCTATCCTTACAATACCACCCGCTGGACCAATCGGTCAAACCGGGACGACCCCTATGGCCTCCTCCACTCCTCGCAATAGCGGCTGCTGAACTTGGAGCCAAGAACGTGAATCGGCCCAGAGCAGCCGAGGAATTTTTCGGGCCAAAAGAGAAAGAACCGGAGAGTTCCGGTTCGGGCTCCACACTGCGGGCTTTTGGCATCGGGACGGCGCTGTGCGTCTTGATCAGCACCGGCACCATCTATGCCAATTGCATCATCAAAGGCTCGTTCATGGCCTGGGCCTTCAGCACCCCAGTGGCTCTATTTCTCCTGTTCTATCTGGTGCTGGCCAACATTGTGGTAAAGGCTCTCGCGCGGACGCTGGCCCTGCGGCGGGAGGAGCTGACGCTGATTTACGTGATGATGATCATCTCGGCTTCTCTGCCTACCTTTGGCATGGTCTCGCATCTGTTGCCGATGATCACCAATGTGTTCTACTTCGCCTCTCCCGAGAACAATTGGGCCGAACTCATTCAGCCGCACGTGCCGCACTGGATCGCGCCCCGGGACGAGGAGGTGATCGAGGGGTTCTACGAGGGGCTGTTTATCAAGGGGCAACCCATTCCCTGGGCAGCTTGGGTAGGGCCGCTGTGTTACTGGACCCTTTTTCTGCTGGCCCTGTACCTAGTGTCGATCTGCATGATGGTGATGATGCGCCGACAGTGGGTCGAGCACGAACGGCTGCTCTATCCGATGATGCAAGCCCCCATGGCGATGGTCGAGGAGGACGATGGGAATGCTCGCGGCAGGTTCCGCATTCCGTCCCTGTTGCGCCGACCGCAGATGTGGTTGGGGTTTGCCGTGCCGCTGGTGGTCATCACGTGTAATGCGTTCCACAGCTATTATCCCATGATCCCCGAATTTAACTTGGCCACTGGGTTCAATGCGTTTCGGGGCACGGTCGGCTTTCGCTTCCAGCTATCTTTTTCCTTACTCGGTTTTTCCTACTTCATCAGCCGGGAGCTGGCCCTGGGTATCTGGGTATTCTATCTATTGACCCAGATTCAGCAGGGCGTTTTCAATACCATCGGGATCCAGAGCATGGCCAAACTGGGCTGGTTCAGCAATCCCCAGGCGCCGTACCTGACCCACCAAGCCCTCGGGGCCATGCTGATGTTCGCCCTACTCACTCTGTGGCGGGCGCGGAGCCATTTGCGCGATGTGTTCGGCAGGGCCTTCGGGCGACGGGAAACTGTGGTGGATGCCGATGAGATCATGTCCTACCGCACGGCGGTGCTGGGACTGGTGGGTGGGCTGGTGGTCATGGTGGTATGGCTGGAGGCTGCGGGCATTCCCCTGCTGGTGATTCCCCTGTTTTTAGCGGTCGCGTTTTTGATCTTTATAGCGTTGAGCCGGATCGTAGTGGAAGCCGGGGTGGCACTGGTGCGCGCGCCCCTGATCCCGCCGGATTTTGTCATCGCCAGTCTAGGG